>JBBROI010000027.1:0-1598 GCA_038229555.1 Sphingomonadales bacterium | reverse complement strand
TGGCGCATGTCGAGGCGGGGTTACGCAGCGGTGTTAGCGACCCCTTTCCCGAGGAGCTGCAGCGCCGCATGATCGGCCAGATGGCGACAATTCATTTCGCGCCGACCGCCACCGCCGCTGCTGCGCTACGCCGCGAGGGCGTGTTGGGTGCAGCGATCCACATTACCGGCAACCCCGTCATCGACGCGCTGCGTGCCACAGCCGCTGGGCTGGCCGGAGCCGATGCGCCGACGGCGCGGCCACTTGTCCTCGTTACCGCCCACCGCCGCGAAAATCACGGCGCGCCGATGGTGGCGATTGCCGAAGCCCTCGCCACGTTGGCCAAGCCCGGCGATCTCGACATCGTTGTCGCACTCCACCCGCATCCGGAATCAGGGCCGGTGCTCGCGCGTCGGCTTCGTGGCCTGCCCGGTGTTACACTATCGCCGCCGCTCGACTATCCGGCATTCGTCGCCTTGCTCCGCCGGGCGCGGTTGGTGCTGACCGATTCGGGAGGGGTGCAGGAGGAGGCGCCCGCCTTTGGCTGCCCTGTCCTGATCCTGCGCGATGTCACCGAACGCAGCGAAGGGATCGCCGCCGGTGCAGCACGTCTCGTCGGGACCAACCCGGCGATCATCGTTGCCGCTGTCCGCGAGTTGATCGACGACGATCTCGCCCATGCCCGGATGTCGCGCGCCTTGCTGCCTTATGGTGACGGACATGCTGGCGGCCGGATTGCCGCTCAACTCAGCGCGTTGCAGGTCGCGGCATGACCATCCTTATCACCGGTGTCGCCGGCTTCATCGGGGCCGCCGTCGCCGCCGCCCTGCTCGTGCGCGGCGAGGCGGTGGTCGGTATCGACGACCTCAACCCCTATTATTCGCCGCAATTGAAGCGCGATCGGCTAGCGCGGCTTGGCGGCGACTTCGTCTTTGCCGAGGTCGATTTCAGCGACGCCGGCGCGCTCGGGCGTGCGCTCACCGGGCACCGCTTCGACCGGATCGTCCATCTTGGGGCTCAGGCGGGGGTGGGCCACTCGCTTGTCGATCCGCACAGCTATGTCCGTTCAAACCTTGCCGGGCACCTCAATCTGCTCGAGGTCGCCCGCGCGATCACTGGATTACGCCACTTCGTCTACGCCTCATCGTCGTCGGTCTATGGCGCGAATGCCGCCCTGCCCTTTGCAGTGGCCGACCGCGCCGACCATCCGGTCTCGTTCTACGCCGCCACCAAACGCGCCAATGAACTGATGACTGCCAGCTATGCCCATCTGTTCGGCATTCCAGCGACCGGGCTGCGCTTCTTCACCGTTTACGGCCCGTGGGGGCGTCCCGACATGGCGATGTGGAAATTTACCGACCGGATCCTGCGCGGAGCACCTATCCAGCTATACAATGGTGGCGCGATGCGGCGCGACTTCACCTTTATTGACGATATCGTCGCAGGGGTCATCGCCGCGCTCGACCGGCCACCGGATAGCCACGTCGTCTACAACCTCGGCAATCACCGCGCCGAGGATCTGCTACGCGTCGTCGCGCTGATCGAGGCGGCAACCGGACGCACCGCCGTCCGCGACCTGTTACCGATGCCGCCAGGCGACGTTCCGGCGACCTATGCCG
>JBBROI010000026.1:0-2981 GCA_038229555.1 Sphingomonadales bacterium | reverse complement strand
GACCTCGATACCGCGCGCAGCCAACAGTTCCTCGACCATCCGCAGGCTCAATGGAAACCGGAAATACAGCCACACCGCGTAGCAGATGATTTCCGGAGGATAGCGGTAGCCCGCGTAAATCGGATCTCGGGGTGTGGTCATACATCCGCAATAGCCCTCCGATCCGGCACCGCAAAGCCACAGGGCTTAACCTGACGGTGCCGAAGGAGCACCTATACGCATAAGTTACAAACATGTGATGGAAAAAGTCGCGCGATGCGGCGATAGATGCACCAGTGCAACTTGCGCCACAGTTGCGCAGCGAAACGGTGACCGGTTTGGGGGCGTGCATGGCGGGGAAACTGGGAGCGCGCGGAAACTCGACGGGCCCGGCTGCGCTGTCCTCCGCCGAACGGTTGGTGGAGCAAGCGCGCGGACTCGCCGCCGCCGGTCAGAGCGATGCAGCGCTGGCAGTGCTCGAAACGGCAGCGATCCTCGATCCCCGTCTGCCCGCTGTTCCGGCGGCGCGGGCAACGATCTATCGCGGCATCGGCAACCGGCGGGCGGCAGCCGAAAGCTACCGCGCCGCCGCCGCACTCGCGCCCGGCAGCGAGAACGGACGGCTTTCGGCGGCACGGGCCTTCATCGAGGAGGATGATCTGGCGGCGGCCGAACGGTCGTTGCGTCAGACGCTGACGCGGTTTCCACGCAACCCGCACGCGCTCGCGCTCCTCGGCATCCTGTTCGCCGACTTGGGACGCTTCGATGAATCGCGGACATGGCTCGAGCGCGCGGTGACGCATGGCGGCAGTTTCGCGGCGCTCTGGTACGATCTGGTACGGGCGCGGCGGCTGACGGAGGCCGATCGTCCGATGCTTGCCCGCATGGCCAAGGTGCTTGCCGACCCGGCGCTGGGGTCGCGTCCGCGCGTTGCGGTGCATCTGGCGCGCGGCAAGCTTCTTGACGACCTTGACGACCCAGATGCGGCGCTGGCCGAATGGCTGGAGGCCGCGCGGATCGGCGAGGCGGCACTGCCGTATGCCCGCGATGTCGTCGACCGGCAGACCGACGCGACAATTGCGGCATTTCCGGCTGGCACGCCGCGCGCCCCGCCCGCCAGTCAGAGCGACCTGCCGATCTTGATCGTCGGCCTGCCGCGATCGGGCACGACGTTGACCGAACAGGTCCTGTCCGGCCACCCCGAGATCGTCGGCGGTGGCGAACGTTCGGACTGGCCGCGGCTGTGCGAGCGTCGCCCGGTGCGGCCCGATCCCTTGGCGCTGGCGGCGTTGGGTGCTCAGCTCAATGCCGAATGGCTGGCGGCGCTTGGCGAACTGGCAGGGCCAGGCATTCGGCGCGTTACCGACAAGCTGCCGCAGAATTACCTGTGGCTCGGCCTGATCGATCAGCTTTATCCCAATGCCCGCATCATCCATTGCCGCCGGACGGCGATCGATACGGCGCTTTCGATCATGGCGACCTTCTTCGGGCGGCAGGCGACGTTTCCGGCCATGCCCGCTGATATTCTCCACTATGTCGCGGCATACGAGCGGCTGATGGCGCATTGGCGGCGGGTGCTGCGGCCCGACCGTTTCCTGGAGATCGACTATGAAGCGCTGACGGCGGACCCTGAGCCGGTGGTGCGCCGGATGCTCGACTTCGCCGGGGTCGACTGGGACCCGGCGTGTATCGCGCCGCAGGACAACCGGCGCATCGTCCGCACCGCGAGCAAATGGCAGGCGCGGCAACCGGTCAATACCGCGTCGGTGGCGCGTTGGCGGCGCTACGAACCTTGGCTTGGCGACTTGGCGGCACTTGTGCCACGCCCATGAAAAAGGGCTCGCGCCGACGGCGCGAGCCCCAATTCATTTCGCCGTGATCAGGCGATGGCAGCCGAACGGCGGCGCATTGCGGCACCGACGAGGCCGAAACCGGCGATCATCATCGCCCAGGTCGCGGCTTCCGGGACGCCGGGAGCGACGCTGACATTGTCGAGGACTGCGCCGCTGCTGAAGGAGTTGTCGACGTTGTTACGGGCACCGAACGACAGCGTATAGGTGCCGGCGCTGGTTGCCGTGTAGCTGAACGCCTGCCAGCCGCTGTTGCCGAAACTGCCGACCGTACCGACGCTGTAGGACAGCAGGTTGTTGCCATTGACGGCGACAAAGCCGTCATCGTCGAACGGCAGATAGTCATTGGCCTGGAAACCGAAATTACCGCTGATGGTGCCGCCCGTGTACAGGTAGAACGACTGCGACAGCGTGGCATAGGCGCCTCGACCGTTACCCCCGGTCGCAACGCCCAGGAAGCTGCCTTCAGTCGGCGTGAACACACCATAGCCGCCGGCGGCAAAAGTGTTGCTGGTGCCGGTCCAGCCGCTGGTGTCACCGGTTTCGAAGCCGTTGTTGACGGCGAGTGCCGGCGACGCGATCAGCGCGGCGGCGGTCAGTGCGAGAAGTGCCTTCATCGATTTTGCCCTTAGGTTGTTGTAGACCCACCCCTCGACCTGCAAACATCGTGCCAACTACGTACCCATAACAAAACAATCAATGAATCAAGTCTTTACGAAATTCCGGCCTTCGACCTGTTTTCACAAGTGTAAAATATTCCGACACTTTTAGGGTCAGGACTCGTTGATCATAGCCAGAAGATGACGGTGGCGGCGAGGGCGATGGCGGAGAAGAAGACGGTCGGGCAGCGGTCGTAGCGGGTGGCGACACGACGCCAGTCCTTCAGGCGGCCGAACATGATCTCGATACGGCTGCGGCTTTTGTAGCGGCGCTTGTCGTATTTGACGGGGGCGAGGCGCGACTTTCGGCCGGGGATGCATGGGGTGATACCCTTCGCCTGAAGGGCGTCCCTGTACCAGTCGGCGTCGTAGCCGCGGTCGCCCAGCAGCCATTGCGCCTTGGGCAGATCGTCGAGCAGCGCTGCAGCGCCGGTGTAGTCGCTGACCTGGCCAGCGGTCATGAAGAAGCTCAAGGGGCGACCGTCGGCATCGG
>JBBROI010000025.1:0-6043 GCA_038229555.1 Sphingomonadales bacterium | reverse complement strand
CCCGACCGCGACCCGATTGCGGAACTGCTGACAAGCTGCCGCCGCGCCGACATCGGCGACGGTGACGCCGGGCTTGACGCTGGCGGTGTCGGTAAAAATGGCGCGGCGCTGGATGTTGATCGCATCGACGCGTGCCTTCAGGTCGGATGGGCCACCCGGCTTGATGACGCCGAGGTAGCCATCGGCCTGCTCGCCAGCATAGCCGCCCGCGCGGGCCGCCTCGACGATGGCATCGGCGGCCTGTGCCAGCGACGGTGCGGCCGCTAGCAACATCAGCGTGGCAGCAAGGGTACGGAAATTGGACATCGTGGAGTATTCCTAGAAAACCGCAGGGTTTTTCTTGATCAGATCAGCGACGTCCTTTTCGAGGCGGACGACGACCTCCTGCTTGATGTTGACGTTCAGGTTGATTTCGATCGGCTTATCGGGTGCGCGCAGCTGAATGCAGCCTCCCAGCACCAACGTTGCGACGATGGCGGCGAGCGGGAGACTTCGGGCGGTCTTGGTCATACAATCCTCACTAGCACTTCTTTCATAAAACTTCATCGGTTTACTTCGGCTGAATGAACGGCACCGGGCGGCGCAGCAATGGCCGCACATCGCTGAACGACGAAGCGGTGCCCAACAGCGCCTGGAAGGGCGCATGGACGGTGATGCCAAAACGGAAGGGCAAGTTGCTCACCTTTAGCGGGACAGGTCCGCCTGCCAGCGTCGCCGCCGCCTCGTTGCTGCCGGCAAACCGGACCTGCGTCACCAGTTCGCCGTCGAGATCGCCGTCGAGGTCGAGGGTCAGGTTGTCATAGCGCAGGCGGCGCAGCGCATCGAAGGCGAGACGCGCTGCCGCGCCGGCCTGCTCGCTGCCAAGGTTTCCCACATATTGAATCAGCCCGCCACCCGCGCGCGCGACGAGCCGCCCGGCCGCGATGTGCCCGTGGCCATCGGCAAAAACCAGCGGCAAGCGTCCGTCGAAGCGTCCGGTGACGTTGAGATTCTTGATGTCGAACCGCTGCAAGAATAATTGTGCGTCGAGGCCGTCGACAGTGATCACGAATTCGCGGCGGACATCGCCGGCGCGGATCGTAACCGGGGCGAGCGTCAGCGTGCCGCCAGCGTAGGGCCAGCGGATACTCGCGATTGCTGCCGCGTCGGGTGCCAGCATGCGGAACACCACAACGCCGTCGTCGACCGGCACGCCGGGGTTGATTCGCGCCACCGTCAGCGTCTGTCCGGGCGGCGTCGTGAGCGTCAGCAAGTCGTTGAAGACGATCGTTCCAGCAATGCCATCGATCGGGCCCAAAGCCTCGGTGGCCAGCGCCAGCTTGTCGACGCGCAGTGTGCCGCGGCTGGCGAGGCCGCTGCTGGTCCATTCGACCTGCCCGGACCCGACCACGGGTCCGCGGACGTTGGCGACGATGCCGCGTAAACTCTCGGTGATTTCGTCGGGTTGCAGTGCCGCGCCAAAAACGAGGGTGCCGGTATCGAACCGCGCGCGGCCACTGCCGCGAGCGATGTCGTGGCGCGCTTCGGCCCGGCCCAGTGCCGCACCCGTTGCCGCCAGACTGACGGCTCCCCGCGCGCGCAATTCGCCGTTTGCGATCGTCGCGACGCCGCCAGTAACACGGAGGGGCTGGAAGCGCGCGGGCGCGGTGCGGTCGACGATTCGTGCCGACGCGCTCGCAAACTCGAGCCGCGCCCCCGCCAGGTGCCATGCCGCAGCAGCGTTTTCGATCAACACCGGACTCCCGGGATCGTCGAGCGCCGCCGCGCGCACCCGGCCCTGTCCCCGCCCTGCGGCGATATCGAAGCTGCCGTCGATGGTGGCGCGGCCGCGCCGGGTGCCAAACTGCCCGGCCAGCGCGACCGCCGCCACCGCGATACGGGGTCGCGCAGCAGAGCCTGCGACGACAAGCTGAAGCGGCGTTGCGGTCACGGCAAAGCTGGTTGCGGCGATCGATCCACGCAGCGCCGTCGCGCCGATCGTGGCACCGCCGACAAGCCGCTCCCCGGCGAGCATCAGTATCGGGCGGGTGCCAGGGCAGGCGACGAAGTGCCCCGGCGCCAGCCGAATATCGCCGCGCGTGATGCTCGTCCAGGCTATCGGCAGGCAGCGTCGACCCACAACGAAGCCGCCGTCTCGAGCGATGCTCGCGTCGACCGGCAGACCGATGCCGTTAGCGACGATGCCGCTGCCGAGTGCGCCGGAGACCCGCAGATTGCCCACGACATCGATGCCCCCGGGCGTCGCCGCCAGATCGAAGCGCAACGCTTCGATCGCCGCACCGGGGACGGCCCAGCGGGCGATCGCGAACCTTCCGTTGCCGGACACGGCACCACGCCGCCACCGGCCGCTGCCGGTAAACGTCGCTTGCGGCAAGCCGCCGCCGACGAGTGTGATGCCGCCGTCTAGGGCTGCACCGGCGTTCATAAATCCGATCCGGCCGGTCTGAACCAGTAACGCGCCGGTCGCTGCATTGAGCGTGACACTTTCGAGCGCGGCGGTTGTGCGCCCGCGTTGTCGCGCTACCGTCACGGTGCCCCCCGCATCGAATCTGTGCGCGGCGGCGGCAAGGCGTGCTGCCAGCGCCTCGGTCAACGGGCGAGCCAGCGTGCCCGCGCCGCGTGCCGCCAGATTCCGCAATGGCACCAGCGGGAGCACCATGCTCGCTCGCCGCGCGTCGATTGCCGCCGTCAGGCTGGCATCACCGGTGGCCGGGTCAACGCGGTACGTGCCGCTCGCCGACGCCCGCTCGGTCCGCAGCGACGGTCCGGTGAAGTCACGGGCGTCGAGCTTGACCATCCCCGTGATAGGGCCGGCCAGCGTCGCCGCTGCACCATCGGCAACGACGTCGAGTGCGGAGGCGGCGATCCCTTCGCTGCGCGCGCCGCCGGTATGTGCGAGAAGCTTAATGGCATAGCGATCGAGGGTCGGCGTCAGGCGGACGTCAGCGCGCCAGCCAATTCCCGCAAGTTCGGTACGGTCGGCGCAGGCGAACCCGGCCGCAGCTCCGTTGCCAATGACGCGTACTGCGTAGTGCGTCGTCGCGACGTCGATTCTCGCACCGGGCAGTCGACTGGCGCAGCCGAACCCAACGAGCCGTGTTTCGCCCATCACGAAGCGGCCGACAAAGCCGCTCCGCAGCCTCCCGGCGCCGCCGCCAGTGAGCACAATCGTTCCGGCGCGCGTGCTCACCGTCATGCGGGCGTCGACCAACCGGAGGTCGATATCGGGCAGCGGCGTCGCAGGCGCGCCGGGAGCAGGCAGGAGCCGGTCGAGGCTACCAAGGGTAATACCATGCGGGCCCAGCACCGCGCGGAGCGTCGGGCGGGTTACCGTGATCCGGTCGATTTGTGCCCGAAACGGTGACCAGCCGAGCCGAATATCGACGCGGCGTGCCGAAAAATCAGGTGCGGTGGCGGCTCCGAGCGTAACATCGGTGAGCGTCACGGCATCGGGCGATAGCGCGGTGATCCTGTACCGCGCCGGAATGCCCTGCGAGGCGAACCAGCGAGCCACGACTGCCTCAGAAAGCGGGCGCCGCAATAGCCAGATCGCCAGCATAACCCCCGCTGCCGCGATGACGACGAAACTGGCCAAGCGGAGAGGTCGCGACACGTCGCTTAATCGATAGAGGCTGCCGGGCCGAACAGCAAACATTTAAGTGGCTTGCAAACCAAGCATGGTAGATGGTGAAAGCTGTTTAATCAGGGAGCTGCCTGACGTGCCTGACAAGGCCACCCAGCTCGGCAAATTCAAGGAAGCCGCGCGCGATCTAGAAACGGACGACGACGAGGCGCGCTTTGACGAGCGGATGAAGAAGTCGGTGAAGCAAAAGCCGTTGCCGTAGAAGCGAGAGTGACTTCCCACGCAATAGCTGTTCTCATCATCGCAGCGATCATTTTTTTGCCGCTGCTGGAACGCTTTTCTGACGGGTTCTAATTTACGCTTAACACAATTGGGTTTGTAAAATACGCAATCGCCAAATGTTTAGATCGATGCTGTTTGAAATCTCGCCGTTTCTCGGAGTTTCAACGGAAGACGATGATGTGCGGTGAGGCACTTTCCGTTGCGATCGTGGCCCCTGCGCCACGCTACGCATTGATCGCGGCATATGGTGTATATGCCCGGCGGTCGATATGGGCAGATCACTCCCTCTCGCCCCGGCGGTTTTATGACAGCGGTATTGCTCCTGTTCGGCGCGACCGGCGATCTTGCCCGGCGGATGTTGCTGCCGTCGTTGTTCGGCCTTGACGCCGACGGGCTGCTGCCGACCGACCTGCGGATCGTCGCGACCGCACGAAGCGGTCTAGACACAGCAGGCTACGCTGAGATCGCCCGCGCCGCGCTCGCCGAGCATATCGATCCCGAACGCCTTGAGCTGGAGCGCATCGCCACGTTTATAGCGCGGATAAGCTATGTTTCGCTCGATGCTACCAAGACGGCCGCCTTTGCCGCGCTCGCCCTCGAGGTGGGCGATCCAGCAAACCTGTCGATTTTCCTGTCCACCGCGCCGTCATTGTTCGGACCGACGATTGCCGGTCTCCACGCGGCGGGGCTGGCAGGCGACGGGGTGCGGCTCGCGCTCGAGAAGCCGCTTGGGTCCGACCTAGGCTCGAGCCGCGCGATTAATGACCAGGCCGCGGCGGTTTTCCCTGAAGCGCGGACATTTCGCATCGACCATTACCTCGGCAAGGAAACGGTCCAAAATCTTCTCGCCTTACGCTTCGGGAACGCGCTGTTCGAGCCGCTGTGGCACACCGGTGGAATCGATCATGTCCAGATCACTGTGTCGGAAACGGTCGGGCTCGAAGAGCGTGGCGACTATTACGATGGCATGGGCGCACTGCGCGACATGGTGCAAAACCATATGCTCCAGCTCGTTGCGCTCGTTGCAATGGAGCCGCCAGCACGGTTCGATGCAACCAGTGTCCGTGACGAGAAGGTCAAAGTGCTGCGCTCGCTCCGCCCGATCGACGCCGGAACTGTCGAGGCGTGCAGCGTCATCGGCCAATACGGCGACGGCGCGAGCGGCGGCCAGCCGGTGCCTGCGTACGTGACCGAACTCGCTCGTGCTTCAGCGACCGAGACGTTTGTTGCCCTCAAGCTGCATGTCGACAACTGGCGCTGGCAGGGGGTGCCATTCTACCTGCGCACCGGAAAGCGGCTGCCCGAGCGCCATTCCGAAATCACAATTCAGTTCAAGGGCGTGCCGCATTCGATCTTCGGCACGAAGGGCGGTCCACTGCGACCAAATCGGCTTGTTATCCGCCTCCAGCCGCATGAAAATATCCGGCTTTCGATTATGGCGAAGGAGCCGGGCCTGGACCGGGATGGTCTGCGGCTGCGTGAAGTGCCGCTCGACATTGGCCTTGCCAATGCGTTTGCCGATGTCCGTCGGCGGATCGCGTACGAACGCCTACTCCTCGACCTTCTCAGCAGTGACCCGACACTATTTGTCCGGCGCGATGAGGTTGAGGCGCAGTGGGCCTACATCGACGGCATCCGCGCCGGGTGGAAGGCGACGGGCATGACGCCAAAGACCTATGGTGCGGGCACTTGGGGGCCAAGCGCGGCGATCGCGCTGACCGAGCGCGACGGGGTCAGCTGGTATGATTGACGTTCGTTGGGCGGCGGACGGAAGCGACGCGGCGGTCATTGCCCGCGTTGCTGCGGCAGTTAATCGACCTGGGCCTATCACCCTTTGCCTGCCCGGCGGGAGCACGCCGCAACCGATGTTCGCCGCACTCGCCGCGCTGCATCTGCCGTGGAATAAGGTGACAATCGTGCCGGGCGATGAGCGCGATGTCCCGCACGATCATCCGGCGAGCAATGTTGGTGCGCTGCGTAAAGCGTTCGGTGCGACCGGCGCCACGATCAACCCGCTTTCCGCCAGTATGCCGGTGCCGCGCTTCGACCTTGTCTGGTTGGGCGTTGGTGACGATGGTCATGTCGCGTCGCTGTTCCCAAGCGGCGACCCCGATCCCGCCGCGTCGGCCGGGGTGATCGCGGTGATCCCTAATCCACTTCCGCCTGAGGCTCCGTTTG
>JBBROI010000024.1:0-7239 GCA_038229555.1 Sphingomonadales bacterium | reverse complement strand
TCGTAACCGCGCTCGGTCAGGGCATCGGCGAGATAGCCCAGCATCGTAACGAAAAACGGATCCGACACATGCTGGCCGGTTTCATGTCCGAGGGGCAGGACGACGGCGATCGAACGGGTACGCTTCAACCGCAGGTTTTGCGCCAACTGGTTGAGCTGAAAACCATGTTCGCTTGCCAACTGCGCCACGCGGTCGCGCGTCGCCTGTTTAATAACGGGGTTGTCGGCAAGTGCGCGCGAGACGGTCGAGGTAGAAACCCCGGCGAGGCGGGCGAGATCAGTGACCGTCCTAATCATGGGCCGCTCTGGTTTCATCCTTGGTCCTCGCACGCTTGCGCCTTCGGTACCATACCGAGCGTCAGGGTGACCATCGGTCTTCCACGCTTGGCGGTCCCTCGTCGATTGGCCGGCGGCGTGGATGCGTCGCAAACGCCAAACCGTCCCTATTGCAACCGATTGCAATTTAGTAGACCCTGCTGCGGCACCGCGCGCCTGTGGTGAAAAGAAAGTTGGGCAATGCCAACGTCCCGGGCAGCGACTGCAGCCTTTGCGTCGGTGACGACGCTGTTCCTTTCGTGGGGATTCGTCACCGCGCTGATCGATCCGCTGGTGGCGGCGGTGAAGGCGATCTTCCGGCTGTCGAACGTCGAGGCGCAGCTGAGCACTTTCGCGTTCTTCATCGCGTATGGCCTGGTGTCGATTCCTTCTGCGGTGGTCGTCGCGCGGCTTCGCGCGGTGCCGTCGATCCTCGTCGCTCTCGGTATGATGATCGCGGCGTGCCTCGTCATGATCGGCGCGAGCAGCGTCGCCAGCTATCCCGGCGTGCTGGCTGGTCTGTTCGTGCTGGCAAGTGGCATCACGATCCTGCAGGTCGCCGCCAATCCGCTGGCGGCGGCGTTGGGGTCGCCAGAGCGCAGCCATTTCCGCCTTACGCTCAGCCAGGCTTTCAATTCGCTCGGCACAGTCCTTGGGCCGCTGCTGGGCGCGCGCCTGCTGCTGAAAGGCATCGAGGTCAAGCCGGGTGGAACGCTGACCGCGGCGGCACGTACGCAGGCTCTACGGGCGATCGACACCAGCTTCCTAGTCATCGCCGCGCTTATCGCCGTCCTGGCAGTTTTCATCTGGCTGCAGCGCCACCGCATCGAGGCGGCCGCGCCCGCTGCTGCTGTGCACGTCGAAAGCATCAGAAGCACGCTAGCCAAGGCGGTCGCATCGAAATGGGCGGTGCTCGGTGGCTGCGCGATCTTCCTGTACGTCGGTGCCGAGGTGTCGATCGGAACCCAGATGGCGCTGTTTCTCAATCATGCCGATGTCTGGAACATCGCGTTGCAGGACGCCGGTTATTTCGTCAGCCTTTATTGGGCCGGCGCGATGGTCGGCCGGTTCGCCGGGTCGGCATTGCTAACTGTCGTGCCTGCGTATCGATTGCTCGCCGGCGCGACGGCGATGGCAGCGATGCTTTGCCTTTACGTGTTTTCGGTCGGCGGAGTGACCGCGGGCTATGCGGCGCTCGCCATCGGACTGTTCAACTCGATCATGTTCCCGACGATCTTCACGCTGACGCTCGAACGTTCGACCGCAGGTGACGAGGCAACCTCGGGCTTCCTGTGCTTCGCCATCGTTGGCGGCGCGGTCATACCGTTGCTTGCCGGGACGATCGCCGATCTGGCCGGCTACACGACGTCGTTCATCGTTCCGATGGTCTGCTATGTGATGCTGTGCGGCTTTGCCCTGCTGGCGGCGCGCGCCCGTCTTGCCGGGCGGGTCGACGGCGCAGTCCGCGCAGTGCACTGAAGGGCATGGAGTCAATGGACAGCCGCCGCATCTCCAGGGTCGTCATTCTCGGCGGTGGCACCGCCGGCTGGATGACCGCGATGGCGCTGGTCAAATCGTTCGGCAGTCGCGTCGCCATCGACCTCATCGAATCCGACGAGATCGGCATCGTCGGCGTCGGCGAGGCGACCATCCCGACGATCCACTGGTTCAACGAACTGATCGGCCTCGACGAGGCGGAATTCGTCCGCGCCACCAAGGCAAGTTTCAAGCTCGGCATCGAGTTCGTCGACTGGGCGCGGCCCGGCCATCGGTATTTCCATCCGTTCGGCCAATTTGGCGCGGCGCTGCCCGGTGTCGGCTTCCATCATCGCTGGTTGAAGGCCCGCCACGAGGGGCTGGCGGAAGACCTGCCGGCGTTTTCGCTGACCACTCAGGTCGCCGCCGCCGGGCGTTTCGCGCGTCCCGTCGGCGATCCGCGCTCGATCCTGTCGACGCTCGGTTACGCCTATCATTTCGACGCCGGGCTGTACGCGCGCCACCTGCGGGGCCTCGCCGAAGCGGCGGGAGCCATGCGCCATGAGGGCAAGGTGATCCGGATCGAGCAGGACCCGGACACAGGATTCATCACCGCGCTGACCACGGATCGCGGCGACCGCGTCGCGGGGGATATGTTCATCGATTGCTCGGGCTTCCGCGCCCTGCTGATCGAGGAGACGCTCCACGCCGGTTACGACGACTGGTCGCACTGGCTGCCGTGCGACCGTGCCGTGGCCGTGCCGTGCGCGAGCGTTGCGGCGTTGACGCCGTTCACCCGATCGACGGCGCGCGCCGCCGGCTGGCAATGGCGCATCCCCCTCCAGCACCGCACCGGCAACGGCTATGTATACAGCAGCCAGTTCCTCGACGACGACGCGGCGGCGGCGACTTTGCTCGCCAATCTCGACGGCGAAGCGCTCGCCGATCCACGCTTCCTGCGCTTCACCACAGGGCGGCGACGCAAGATCTGGGACAAGAATGTCGTTGCCATCGGCCTCGCCAGTGGCTTCCTTGAGCCGCTGGAATCGACAAGCATTCACCTCATCCAGAGCGGCATCGCCAAGCTGCTGTCGTTGTTTCCCGATCGCGATTGCGACCCCAACCTCGCTGCGCGCTTCAACCGGCTGTTCGCCGACGACATGGACAATATCAAGGACTTCCTGATCCTTCACTACCACGCCACGGCGGACAAGCCCGAGCCGTTGTGGGAGCATTGTCGCCACATGCCGCTGCCCGACACGCTGCTCGCCAAGGAAGCGCATTTCCGCCGCTCGGGGCGCTTGGTGCTCGACACCGACGACCTGTTCCGCGAGGCAAGCTGGCTGGCGGTGCTGCGCGGCCAGGGGATCGACGCGGGCGACTACAGCCCCGCCGCCGACATGCTCGACCCCGCCATCAACCTCGCCCAGCTACGCCAGATCCGCGATGTGATTGTGCGCAGCGTGCCGACGCTGCCGACCCATGAGGCGGCGATCGCCGCGCTGATCGGCGGCACGCCGGCGCGCGTCGCCGCCTGACGCCGGACATGGCGCTGCCGGCGTTGCACATCGTACATATCGGACGCGAGGCCGAGCCGGTTGTCGTCATCGACGACTTCGCCTCCGATCCCAACGGCCTGCGCGCCATCGCCGCGCGCCTGCACTTCGCCGCCGACGATCTCGACTATCCCGGTATCAAGGCGGCCGTCACGCGCGCCTATTTCGACGGCGTCCACGACCAGATCGCCGACGCCTGCATGGCGGCGTTCGGCTATAGCGGCGGCGCCGACCTGATCGGGGCGTGGTACCAGCTCGTCACTACTCCGCCCGCCGCACTGTCGCCCGTCCAGCGCATCCCGCATTTCGACGCCATCGAACCCGGCCGCATCGCCATGCTGCACTATCTCAGCGACGACGATCAGGGCGGCACCGCCTTCTATCGCCACCGCGCCACCGGGTTTGAGACGATCGACGCCGCCCGGGTCGGGCCCTACCTCGCCGATTGCCGCCGGGTCTTGGCCAGGAGCGGCGCGCCGCCGCCCGCCTATATCGACGGTGACACCCCCGACTTCGAACGCACCGCCGCCTTCGCCTCGCGTTTCAACCGGGTGCTGATCTACCGCAGCGCGCTGCTCCACAGCGGGGTCATCCCGGCGCGCTGCACCCTGTCGCCTGACCCGTTGCGGGGACGGCTGACGGTGGCGAGTTTCCTGGCGGTAAAATGAGGCGACGGAACGATTGGTTCGGGGGGAGGTGCCGGACGGACAGCTTGCGACTATAGCCGCAACTGGGTCGAAGCCGCACCCCGCCGCTGCCCCTCACCGTGGCGGCTGGACCGCGAGATAGACCGTGCTCCACAACTGCGCGGCGTTCGATTCGTCGGCGTCGGCCCCGCTCGAGCCGAAGGGGGCGACGGTGTAGCGGCCGTCGGCGTAGCTCCACGACCATAGTTCGGAGCTTTGCACCGCGCGCGTCGCGGTGATCGCCCACCACAGCCTTGCCTGCGCCGCCACCAGCCCGATGCGCACCGGCGGTGGAAGGTCACGGCGCGCCAGTTGCCGCTCCAGCCCCGCCGCGAGCAGCGCCTGCTGCCATGACCAGACGACGGCCCCGTGATAGGCGTTCTTGCCGAGTCGTGCCTGTGCGTCGGGTCCGGCGAGCACCGGATTGGCCACCAGCAGGCCAACATCGGTCATCAGCCCCGCCGGGAACGGCCGCATTATCGCGGTCACATAGGTGTCGAGATCGGCCGGCGGCGGATCGCCGAACAGCAGCGCGAAGCCTTCATCCGAATTGATCACCGGAACGGGTTTGCCGGCGGCGCCTAGCGACAGTGCGTGAAAGGTCAACGCCGCGCCGTCGAGCGCCGCCAGCGCCGGACCCGCCGCGACGCCTGCCGATGCGGCATAGCTGGTGATCGCCTGCCGCGCCGCAGCTGCCGGAACGCTTGTCGCGAACAGCGGCGGGGCCTTGCCGTGCCAGACCGCAGCCATCCGCCCCGCCTGCGCGAACGCCGTTCGGTCGGCGGGGGTCAGATAGCGATCGAGCAGTCCCGCCTTGGCCAGCCGGTCGATCGCCGCCAGTGCGGCGGGAACGAAGACCGCGTTGACGTCATAGGCGTAGCGTCCGCGCCCGAGACCTTCGTCGCTGTCGCGCCACTGGCCTGCCATGAAGCCGGGCTTGATCGAGACCAGCGCCGCCGGGCGTGGATCGGCGGCGAAAGCGGTGGCGCTGGCGAAGACGAAGCGCAAATTGCCGACGAGCGCCGCGCCGACGCTCTGCCGCCGGCCGCCGCCCGCCGGTTGCGCGAGATAGCGCGCGGCGCGGGCGCGTCCGTCGGTCGTGTCGAGGACATAATGCGCCATGACCGGGGCGAGCATGAAATCATCGTCGACCATCTTGTAGTCGAGCGACGCGGTGTCGCCGATGCTGCCGTCGTTCGCCTTGTGTTCGAGCACGGCGAACTCGCCGATCCCTTCCTCATGCGCGACCTCGCCGCCGGGCGAGAGGCGGGCGAGCACCGAGCTCAGCCCCGCCTCGACCGCAGGCGGTTGCAGCGCCGGCATTAGCAGCCGGACCGCCATCAACGTGTCGCGGCCGAAATAGGTGTTGAAGCGCCACGATCCGGCGAGGAATTTCTCGCGGTAGCTGAGGAACTCGAGCGCGTGGCGGGCGGCGGGATCGGCGGCGGCGGTCGGCTTAAGCAGCGCGGCGCCAAACAGCGGTGTCAGCGGCGGATCGCCGCTCGCTGCGACGATCTCGAGGCGGATGCGACCGTCGGGCGCGGCATTGATGCCCGACGCGCCGAGACTGCCGGAAAGGACGCGCAGGGTCAGCCGATAGCCCGGCGCGCCGTCGAGCCGGTCGCGGTGGAAATCAAGGGTCCGGCCAATCGCCTGCGCCGGGGCGGCAACTTCGGCAGGCATTTTCCCGATCGCCTGATAGTCGCGCAGGATACGCACGTTCGACAGCACTGCCTGCTTCACGGTCAGGTGGCGGACAGCGATGGTCGCGACCACTCGGATGCCGTACAATGGGCGGCTCTTCGCATCGCGCAAAGTCACCGGTTGCGGCCCGCTATCAAGCCGCCATTGCGCGCCCCCGTCGACTGGCGCGAACCACAGCCCGACGCCGCTGTTGCCCGCCGGAAAGGCGATGAGGATGCGGGGATCGCGGCCCGACCGCAGCAGCAGATGTGCCGCGACCTTGCCGTCACGGACAAAGGCATTGATGTTCTGCCCCTCGGTGAGGCGATAGCTCAATGCGGGTTCGGCGGGCCTCGTCGCGGCGGGCAGCGGCATGCTCGCGCCCAGCAACAGGGACAGCAGGGCAGCGCCGTATTGCTTCGTCACTTTGGGCACGCCCCTTGATACACGTCCGGCGGCAGAACCGGAATGGGTCTGCCGCCGGTGTGTCCGATTGCCGATGCGGTCAGGTCGTCAGAACTTCAGCGTGGCGCTGAACGCCGCCGTCGTCCCGACGATGCCGCGGGCATAGAACAGGCTGGCGACCGACGTGCTCTGGGTCTGGCCATCTCGCGGGTTGCCTTCGGTCAGCCCGGTCACGCCGAAAATGTTGTCGACGCTGGCGGCAACGGTCAGCTGGCGCGACACGTTGATGCTGATCCCGGCGCTGGTCACGCCATAGCTTGGCAGTGCCAGCCCGTTGCCGGCGTCGGCGAAGATCTTGCCGACATATTTGTACCGGCCATAGACCTCGCCGAGCCCGTTGGGCAGCAGGAACGTCGGGCTGATCGTATACAGTGTCTTCGGTGTGCGTTCGGGCACGTTGCTGTCGTACTGCGGGACGCGCACGAACGGCTGGGTTTCGTCCGACCGGATCTTGGCGTTGGTCAGCTTGGGCTTCTGGAACACGCCGGAGAAGTCGATCATGAAGAACGACACCGGCTTGTAGCTGATATCGATCTCGAAGCCGTTGGTCCGCAGATCGGCCTGGAACGCCGGGCGCAGCGTCGCATTGTTTGGATCGATGAAGTTATAGCCCTGGTTGTCGAAATTCGTGCGGAAGATCGTGCCGGACGCCGTCAGCCCATGCCCCTGATAGCGCACGCCGGCCTCGTACAACACGACGTCGACCGGATCATCGACGCCACGGGTCTGGAAGCCCTTGGCATAGCGCCCGTAAACCGACAGTTCGGGGATAATCAGATAGTTGGCACCGACCGTCCATGCGGTCCTGTTCTGTGTTTTGTTGGTGACCGTAAACGTGCCGTCGAAGGTGGAGCCGACCGTCTGGCTGAGCCCTGCGGTGCCAGGCGGGACCGGCTGGTTGACGGCGGCGGTATTGCCGCTGAGCCGCGTCGCCTTCAGGCTTTCGTGGCGGACACCGAAATCGATGTGAAGCTTCTCGCCGATCTTGAGTTCGTCGTTGAAGTAGAACGACAGCGACTTGTTGACCGCGCGGTTGATACCCGCGCCCCAGTTACCATA
>JBBROI010000023.1:0-7852 GCA_038229555.1 Sphingomonadales bacterium | reverse complement strand
GTGCCGCCGCTCATATCGTCGCCATCGACGCGGGCGAAGCGATCGAACAGCGCCATTTCGCCGCCCGGTGGCAGGCCCGGACCTTCATCGAGTACCGCGACCGTCAAGCCATCGGGTGTCCGTCGTGCCTGGATCGTGATCGGCGTGTCGGATGGCGCGAACTTGGCGGCGTTGCCAAGCAGGTTGATGAGGATGTGATGCAGCATGCGTGGATCGGCCTCGACCAGCGGCAGGGTCGGCGGCACGTCGAGCACCAGCCGGTGGCGCGCCAGTTCGGCACGCAGGTCCTGCGCCGCCGCCGCCACTGCGTCGGTCAGGTCGGTCGCTTCACGCCGGACGACAAGGGCCCCGGCTTCGATCCGGGTCATTTCGACCAGATCGTCGAACACCCGGCGCAACCGCCGCGCCTCACCCTTGAGCACGGTCGTTGTCGGCGACATGCCATGTTCGGCAGCAAGCGCGTCGGCGGCGGCAACGACGGCGGTCAGCGGCGTCTTCAGGTCATGGCCGATCGACGACAACAGTGTGGCGCGCAAATCGTCGCGTTGTTTGAGCGCCCCGACTTCGCGCGCGCTGGCTTCCAGTTTCAGCCGTTCGTGCGCCAGCGCTGCCTGCCCGATCAGCGTCGTGAACAGCACCCGCTGGTCGGCACGGACGGGGTCGCCGCTGCCTTGCCGGGCGATGCCGAGAACACCAAGGACGCCAAGCGCCGTTTCGAGCGGGTGGAACTGCCAGTCGCTGGCGGTCAGGGTCGTGCTGTCGCGGCCCGCCACCTCGCCCCGGTCGAACGCCCATTCGGCAGCAGCGGTATCGATCGGACAGATCGGCGGGTCGGGCGGACTGGCGCCGATGATCACCAGGCCGGACTCGTCGCGCCCAAACAGCACGGTGGCGACATCGAGCAGCTGCGCGACCTCCTCGCACACTGCGCTTGCCGTACCGGCTTCGTCGGAAACCGCCGCAAGCCGCTGACCGAACGCGGCCAGCGCGGCGTTTTCAATCGCGGTGCGCGCGCCGATGGTGGCTTCGCGCTTGAGACGTCCGGTGAGCTGGCTGGCTGCGGTGCCGACAATCATCAGTACCAGAAAGGTCACGGCATTCTGCGGATCGCTGATAGTGAAAGTGTAAAGCGGCGGCAGGAAGAAGAAATTATAGGCCAGCGCCGCCGTAAGGCTGGCGGCGAGCGACGGTCGCAGGCCGAACAGTGTCGCACTGGCGATGACCGGCAGCAGGTAGAGCAGGTCGATCGAGTTGGTACCGACAAAGGGTTGAACCACAACGGCGATGGCGGTGGTCGCTGCAACCAAGCCGAGTGCCGATGCGATGCCACGCCAGACCGGCGCGCGTGCAATTGGCGGTTCGGGGTCGGGGGTGTCAGGGCCGGTCACCGGCACAACGTGTACGGCGACGCCGTCCAACGCCCGGACCAGCCGGTCGACCACCGACCCATGGCGCAGTTCGAACCACCAGCTGCGCCGCGACTTGCCGATGACGACTGCGGTGGCGCGGGTTTCGAGGATATGGGCGCACAGGCCGTCGAACACCGACCGCGCCGGAACCGTGGCAATCGTCGCGCCGAGGCCCGTCGCCAGTTTCAAAGCATCGGCCATCCGCCCACGCGCCGCCGCCGACAGCGTCGCACCGCGCGGCGTTTCGATGCTGACCGCCGTCCATGGCGCGTGCAGCGCGTCGGCGAGTCGCTTGGCGGCACGGATCAGCGCCTCGCCGCCCGGCTGATCGCCAACGGCGACGACGAGCCGCTCGCCTGCCGCCCAAGTGCCGCGTTCGCCGATACTCGCGACATGATCGAGGAGGTGGCGATCGACGGTTTGTGCGGCGCGGCGCAGCGCCAGTTCGCGTAGTGCCGACAGGTTCGATTTCGAAAAGAAATGCCCAAGAGCGCGGGTCGCTTCCTGCGGAATATAGACCTTCCCGGCCTTCAATCGCTCGATCAGTTCATCGGGCGGTAGATCGACGACCTCGATATCGGCGTCGTCGAGGCTGGCGTCGGGCACCGTCTCGCGGACGCGGACGCGGGTGAAGCCGGCGACGACATCGTTCAAACTTTCGACGTGCTGAATGTTGAGCGTCGTCAACACGTCGATCCCGGCGTCGCGCAGCTCCTCGATATCCTGCCAGCGCTTGGGGTGGCGGCTGCCGGGCGCGTTGCTGTGGGCGAATTCGTCGATCAGCGCGACGGCGGGGTGACGCGTCAGCATCGCGTCGATATCGAATTCGTTGAGCGTGTGCGCCCCGTGCGCGATGATGCGGCGCGGCAGGACCTCGAACGGCGTGACCAGCGCCTCGGTTTCGGCGCGGCCATGGGTTTCGACAATGCCAGCGACGACATCGTGACCGGAGCGCAGCAACTCGGCCCCCTCGCGCAGCATCTCGAAGGTCTTGCCGACGCCGGGTGCCGCGCCGAGAAAAATCTTCAACCGCCCGCGCGCCTCGCGCCGTGCCGCCTTCAGCAGCGCTTCGGGGGAGGGGCGACCGGCGTCATTCACCGTGTGCTGTTAAGCGCAATGCGGTCGAGCTGTCGATTGAGCAGCAGCACATTAACGTGGGGGTCGCCGATGATGCCGAATAGCGGATAGGCGGTGTTGGCAGCGATCATGTCACGCACCTTGGCTTCGGGCAGGCCCCGCGCGGTAGCGACCCGAGCCGCTTGGGCCAGCGCCGCCTCGGGACTGAGATCGGGATCGAGGCCCGACGCCGATGTGGTGACCAGAGCAGCCGGAACCTGACCGCGCAACCCGTCGGCGCGGGCTTGTTTCACGCGTTCGGCGATGGCGTCGCGCAGATCCTTCGATCCCGGCGCCAAATTGGTCGCCGCCGACGACGATGCGTCATAGCCCTTACCCGCCGCCGACGGACGCGGATGGAAATAGCGCGGCGCGGCAAAGCCCTGTGCGATCAGTTCGGACCCGACGATGCGGTCGCCGTCGACGATCAGGCTGCCATTGGCCTGCGTCGGCATGGCGACCTGCGCAATGCCGGTGATCAGCGCCGGGAAGGCGAGGCCGGTGATGACCGCCAGCAGCAGCAGCAGGACGAGTGCCGGGCGGAGCGACTTGGTGATTTCGGTGAACATGGGTCGGTCCTCAGGCGAGGTGGAGGCCGGTGACGGCCATATCGATGAGCTTGATGCCGATGAACGGCGCGATCAGTCCGCCCAGACCGTACACGGCAAGGTTGCGCGCCAGCAGATCGCCTGCCGGGGCCGGTCGGTATTTGACGCCCTTCAATGCCAGCGGCACCAGCGCCGGGATGATCAGCGCGTTGAAGATGATCGCCGACAACACCGCACTTTCGGGGCTGCCGAGCGCCATGACGTTGAGCACCCCAAGCCCCGGATAAAGCACAACGAAGATCGCCGGCAGAATGGCGAAATACTTCGCCACGTCGTTCGAGATCGAAAACGTCGTCAATGCGCCGCGCGTCATCAGCAGCTGCTTGCCAAGGCCGACGATCTCGATGAGCTTCGTCGGGTCGCTGTCGAGATCGACCATGTTGCCCGCCTCGCGCGCGGCTTGCGTGCCGGTGTTCATTGCCACACCGACATCCGATTGTGCCAGCGCGGGCGCATCGTTGGTGCCGTCGCCGCACATCGCGACGAGCTTGCCGCCTTCCTGCTCCTTGCGGATCAGCGCCAGCTTGTCTTCGGGCGTTGCTTCGGCGAGGAAATCGTCGACACCGCTTTCGGCGGCGATGCTGGCGGCGGTCAGCGGATTGTCGCCGGTGATCATGACGGTGCGGATGCCCATGCGGCGCAGTTCGCCAAAACGCTCGCGGATGCCGGCCTTGACGATATCCTTGAGGTGGACAACGCCGAGCAGGCGTGCGCCATCGGCGACCGCCAGCGGGGTCGCTCCCGACCGTGCAATGTCATCGGCGATGGCCGACAACGCCTTGGCCGCCGCCGGATCGACGCTGTTGCCCAACAGCTTGATGACCGCATCGACCGCCCCCTTGATGATGCTGCGGTCGCCGATGCGGATCCCGCTGACGCGCGTTTGCGACGTGAAAGCAATTGGTTCGGCACCGGTCGGCATCGCTTCGCCTGCGCCCGCCAGCACGACGATCGACCGGCCTTCGGGGGTTTCGTCGGCAAGGCTCGCCAATCGCGCCGCCGCGATCAGCGTTTCGGTCGCAACGCCGGGGACGGCGACGAACGCCGTTGCCTGACGGTCGCCGATGGTGATCGTGCCGGTCTTGTCGAGCAGCAGCGTGTCGATATCGCCCGCCGCTTCGACGGCGCGACCCGATTTGGCGAGAACATTGAACCGCACCAGCCGGTCCATCCCGGCGATGCCGATGGCCGACAGCAGCGCCGAAATCGTCGTCGGGATGAGTGTGACGAACAGCGCGACCAGCACGGGTACGGCAAGGCTGCCGCCGGCATACGCCGCGAAGGCAGGCAAAGTGCCGACGGCAATCAGGAAAATCAGCGTGAGGCCCGCGAGCAGGATGGTCAGGGCGATTTCGTTCGGGGTCTTCTGGCGGCTCGCGCCCTCGACGAGTGCGATCATGCGATCGAGAAAGCCCTGGCCGGCGGCCGCCGTCACGCGCACCCGGATGCTGTCCGAAATCACCCGCGTCCCCGCCGTGACCGCCGAACGGTCACCACCGGCTTCGCGGATGACCGGCGCGCTTTCACCGGTGATCGCGGCTTCGTTGACCGATGCGACCCCCGCGACGACTTCGCCATCGGCGGGGATGAGGTCGCCGGTTTCGACGAGCACGTCATCGCCGACGCCAAGCAGGCTTGCGGCGATCGTTTCGTACGTGTCGCCGACCCCTAACAAGCGTTTGGCCTGAAGATCGGCCTTGGTGGCGCGCAGGCTGGCGGCTTGTGCCTTGCCGCGTCCTTCGGCGATTGCCTCGGCGAAATTGCCGAAGATCACCGTCAGCCAGAGCCAGAAGACCAGCTGGCCTTCGAAGGCCGGGTTCCCGGTGCCGGTCACGATCCCCTTGATGAACAAGACCGTCGACAGTGCAGCGACAATCGCGGTGACGAACATCACCGGGTTGCGGATCAGGGTGCGCGGATCGAGCTTGACGATTGCATCGCGCGTAGCGGCGGCCATCAGTGGCCCGGTGAAGAGCGAAGTCTGCGTTGCCATGGGATGCGTCCTAGTAAACTGTGCCGGCGGCAACCGCCGTCTGGTCGGCGATCGGCCCAAGCGCGAGACTGGGCAGGAAGGTCAGCCCGCCGACGATAACGATGACGGCGATGAGCAGCCCGATCCACAGCGCCCCCGTCGTCGGGAACGATCCGCTGCTCGACGGCACATGGCGCTTGGCCGCCAGCCCACCGGCAATCGCCAGCACGGGCAGGATCACCCCGAAGCGACCGACGACCATACCAAGCGCCAGCAGCAGGTTGTAGAATGGCGTGTTGCCCGTCAGCCCGCCGAACGCCGAGCCGTTGTTGCCGACCGCGCTGGAGAAGGCGTAGAGGATTTCGCTGAAGCCATGCGGCCCCTTGGCGAGCGGCCCGGCAAGGCCTGCCGCTGTGACAGAGGCGATCGCGGCAAGTCCGAGAATCATCAGCGGCGGGATGGCGATGGCGATCACCGCCAGCTTCATCTCGCGCGCCTCGATCTTCTTGCCCACATATTCCGGCGTGCGCCCGACCATCAGCCCGGCGATGAACACCGCGAGGATGGCATAAACCAGCATCGCATAAAGCCCCGAGCCGACCCCGCCGATGACCAGTTCGCCCAACTGCATGTTGAACATCGGGATCAGGCCACCCAGCGGCATGAAGCTGTCGTGCATACCGATCACTGCGCCGCATGACGTCGCCGTGGTGATAACTGCAAACAGTGCCGTCGCGGCGATGCCGAAACGTACCTCCTTGCCCTCCATATTGCCGCCTGCGAGCCCCAGCGCATGGTGCAGCGGATTGCCCGCCGCTTCGGCCCCATAGACAATTGCGACGCCGGTGAGGAAAATGACGACCATCGCCCCCAGCAGCGCCCAGCCTTGCCGGACATTGCCGACCGCCTTGCCGAAGGTCAGCGTCAGCCCGACGCCGAGGACGAAAATCGACAGCATCTGGATCATGTTGACCAATGCCGACGGGTTTTCGAACGGATGCGCCGAGTTCGCATTGAAGAAGCCGCCGCCATTGGTGCCGAGCATCTTGATCGCCAGTTGCGAGGCCACCGGCCCGAGCGCGATGACCTGCTTGGCGCCTTCGACCGTCGTTGCAGTCGCCGACGCGGCGAAGGTCTGCGGCACGCCGAGCGCGACGTAGATCAGCGCCAGAACAATGCTGGCCGGCAGCAGCAGATACAGCGTGGCGCGGGTCACATCGACCCAGAAATTGCCGATCCCGGCGACCTGCCGCCGCGCAAAGCCGCGAATAAAGGCAAAGGCGATGGCGATGCCGGTGGCGGCCGAAAGGAAGTTCTGAACGGTCAGCCCGAGCATCTGCGACAGGTGCGACAGCGTCGATTCACCGCCATAATTCTGCCAGTTGGTATTGGTCACAAAGCTGACTGCGGTGTTGAAGGCCAGCAGTGTTTCAACGCCGCCGAACCCTTGCGGATTGAGCGGTAGCGCGCCCTGAAGTTTCAGGATGGCAAACAGCAAGGCGATGCCAGCAATGTTGAACACCAGCATCGAAACCGCATAGCCGATCCAGCTTTGTTCAGCCTGCGGATCGATGCCCGCCAGCCGGTAGAGGCCGCGCTCGACGCCGCCGAACGGCAGGACCTGCCGCGCATACAGCGCATACATCCAATCGCCCGCCGGTTTAGCCAGTCCTAAAAAGAGCGCGGTAAACACAAGGATCATCGCCCAGCCAGCAAATGTCATGGCAGTCGCCCTCAATACCGCTCGGGCCGCGCCAGCACGGCGAGCAGGTAGACGAGGACAATGGCGGCAACGAACGCGCCGAGCAGGAGGTCTATCGACATGGGGCAGCCCTTGATGAGTTGCTGAACCCTATGCGAGCGATGGCCGTTAGGCCGCGCGGTGAATTAACGGCTGGCGGCGTTAAGGGAGCCTAAGGTCGGATGCGCGCCATGACGTCGGCACCGCCTTGGTGACGGGGCGACGCGGTCCGGCGCGGCTGGTGGCAGCGACGACCGCTTGTTGGATCAGCGCGCTGCGATCTGCTGCTCGAGCAAGGCCAGCACGGACGCCGTAAATGCGATCATGTTTTCGAGCCGGTCGCTGCTGCGGGTTTCCAGCGTCTTGGCGACGGTTGTCGCACCGGCGACGGCATAGCAGCAGTGTCCCGCGGCATCGCCATAGGGGTTTCCGGTCGGGCCTGATGCGCCGGTTTCCGAGATGCCCCACGTCGCGCCGAAGCGCTGGCGCACGGTTTCGGCAAGCAAGGTCGCATAGGGTTCGCTCGCCGACTTCAGGCCGCGCACGTCCTCGCGCTTCAAATCGAGCAGCCGGTGCCGGGCACGCGGAGTGTAGATCGCGCCGCCGCCAAGATAATAGGCCGAGGCTCCCGGTACAACGAGGCGATTTGACGGACCTGCTTCTTCGTATGGGCGCGCATTGCGCGGATACGGACGCAACTGTGCCGGGCTCTGAAGTTCAATGCGCTGGGCGGCCATAAGCTATCCTTGGCGTCTGCGTCGCTCATCTAACAAGAACATATTGGCACCCGATGCAATAGCCCGCATCACGAATTTTGGTAATAAGTCTGTGGACATCCACAGTGTATGTATGGGCGCTTCGTCCGAGCTTTAGAAGGGGCAAGTGTCATCTGTCTTTTGATTCGCCAGCAGCTATCACTATCCCGTCTCTGCGCGATACTGTCCCACTTAAGCGGGATGGATTCACATTAAATGCGAATGCATCCCAGCGTGCAGCGAATTCGTCC
>JBBROI010000022.1:0-8377 GCA_038229555.1 Sphingomonadales bacterium | reverse complement strand
AATGCCACCTTCGCCTTGAACGCCGGACTATGGTTCCGGCGGGGTCGCTTGCTCATCATTGCCTCCTATGTTGCAGCCATCCTAGCTGCATTAGACCGACAATACACTTAACCCTCTGTGCAAAATTCCGGGGCCACCTCTCTGGCGTCTTCTTGCTGCACAGTCCCACGGCTAACTGGTTGCTTTGGTGTGGACGCTTATATCGACATTCTGTTACGGCTCTGGTAAATGGCGACTCAAGTCAACTGCCCTCGAACCCTTTGTGGAGCGAAACAAGCCATGAGCGAACGTCCACACTATTCAGGCAACCAGACGGAGCAAAGTTTTGTCATCCGTTATGATGGCAAGATTTTTGTGACCTTGGGCGCGTGGGTGTATGACCCTCATGAGGGGTCAACCGAACACCTTCATACGGTCGAAAACTTGTTGCACATCCTTGGCCACGAATCTGTGGCACCAATTCGGCCTACGGCAATCGATGTGGCTGCGCAGCAGATTTACCCTACCCGCCCCGGCAATCCGGTTCCGGGCCCGCATATGGTCGACATAGTGATCGCGAACATTGCGGAGAGATAGCGCGGGACAACCGCCGGTAAATCTCGCTTTGGCTTTGGCCGTTGCGCGCGACATCGGCGTAACCAGGCTCGCCGATATTACTGGGCTGGACCGCATTGGCATTCCGGTGTGGCAGGCGGTGCGGCCGTGGGGGCGGTCGCTGTCGTTGCATCAGGGCAAGGGACTGGACGCGGACGACGCTCGACTGGGTGCGTGCATGGAGGCGATCGAGTGCGGCCATGCCGAAGCCTGGACCGGCGCCAGCATCACCGCCCGCTTCGACGATCTGCCCGCCGCCGAGCGGGCGGCCTGCGCCGGCGACTTCGCGGATGTCCGCAACGGCTGTAAGAACGACGTCTCTCTCGCCTGGACCTTGCTCGAACGAATTGGCGGCGGACACCTTTGGGTTCCCGTCGCTGTCGTCTCGCTCGACCTGACAGTTGCCGGTCCCGCAGGCGTCGAACGCGGCAGCAACGGGCAGGGAGCGGGCTTCGATCTCAGCTTCGCCAGCTTCAAGGGACTGTGCGAACTGATTGAGCGCGACGCGGTCGCCGCTTGGCAGTGCAAAACAGTCGTTAGCCGCGTCTTCGACGCCATCGACTGCGGCTCTATTGGGTTCGACTGGTTCATAACGCTCGCAGGGCGGCTGGCGGGGCTCGGCATTGCGGTCCGCGCCTATCGCGTCCCGGCGGTGATCGACATGCCGGTGGTCGCCGTCGAATTGCGCGAGTTCGCCGGCGAGGCCGCTGGTCACCCGCATACCGCCGGAACCTGCGCCCACGCCGACGCCGAAGCGGCGCTCAAGGGAGCGTTGATCGAGGCGATTCAGGCGCGGTTGACGGGCATCGCCGGGGCGCGTGAGGACATCAAACTCGGCGCTCCGGAGGCGCGGCCGCCGACATTGGGGCTGGCGCTTGCCCCGCCGCTGAACGTTGCGGCGCATGGCTTCGCGGCGCTGTTCCCGGCGGTGGCGAGCGCGACGCCGCTGCAGGCCTTCGATGCGGCGATCGCGTCGTTAGCGGCGGCGGGTTACCCGATAGTGGCGCGGGCACTGTTGTCGCCGTCCGGCTGCCCGGTCACTACCGTCAAGATGTTCGCGCCGGGCCTTGGCGCGCTGCGGCGAACGCGCCGAGCGGCAGCGTCATGAGCGCTTACACTGCCGCCGTCATTCCGGTCTTTGCCGGCCCGAGCCTCTCCGGCGAGACGCTAGCTGCGCCATTTGAGCGGCTGCCTCCGGCCGCCGCTGGCGACATGCTGCGCCTGCTCGCCGGGCCGCCCTGCACCATTGTCCTTATCGACGGCGTTTTCGATGCGCGCCCAGCGGTCTGGCACAAGGAGGTGCTGGTGCTGATGGCGCGCGGTTTCCGAGTGATTGGCGCTGCGAGCATGGGTGCCCTGCGCGCCGCCGAGCTTCACAGCTTCGGGATGATTGGCGTAGGCGCGATCTTCCGCGCCTACGCGGCCGGCCGGATCACCGCCGACGATGAGGTCGCCGTCGTCCATGCCCCATACGAATTGGGTGCAGTACCGCTCAGCCTCGCCCAAGTCGATGTCCGGGCAACGCTGGCGGCGGCGGTGCGGACGCGGGTCATCGACGGACAGGCTGCCCGGAGGCTGCGGGCGCTGAGTGCCAACATCTTCTATCGGGACCGGAACTGGAGCGCCGTTATCGCCGTGGGGCGTTTCTACGGTCTCGACCTTGACCATTTCACTGGCTGGTTGCCGGCCGGCGCGGTCAATCTCAAGACCGCCGATGCGCGCCAAGCGCTCGTGCGCGCGCAGTGTCTTGCGCCGCGCCCGCCGCACCCCGCCACGGAGCCCCCGCACACCTGTTTCCTCGATACGTTGGCAATCTGGGCGAAAGTCCGGCTCTAGCGAAAGGCCATTTCTACACCTCCACGCAGCATGCGCCGGTGATCGTCGTTGCGGAACGGATGGGCGCTGTCGACCCAGTCGGCAAACTCGTTAAGGCCACACATTGCCCCGCTAGCGTGGATGGTGCCAAAGCCGGCCTCGGCCTTGGCCCGCAGTTCCGGCGATGGCTGGCCGGTGAGCGCCGCGTTGGCGGCGGCGTAGATCAGCATAAACAGATCGGGATTGGCGATCATGTCGAAGTCCGCCGCCGCCGCGACATGATCGCCACTAACCAACCGCAAAAGACCACGATCACCGTGAAATGGATCCCCCGGGCGGGGATCGATTTCGAGGCAGCGCTCGAGCAGTTGAGCAGCCCCATCGAGATCTCCGAGCGCAATCCGTCCGAAAACAACCTCAAGAAGTCGTGTAACGTTGAACGGGTTGAGCGTTAGCGCGCCGTCGAAATGCTGCGCCGCCGCCCCCCAGTTGCCGTGCCAAAGATGGCTCCAGCCAACCGCCGTCCAGGCACCCACATCGTCATGGTCGAGCGCCAGCGCGGCGCGTGCCAGATCGAACGCGCGGGCGCGATCTGCTGCGCCGCTGCTGCCCGCCCGAGTGTAAATGAAATCGGTGTTGTAGATGCGGGCCAGCGCCAGCATGGGCGGAGCGAACGTCGGCTCGGCCGCAATAATCGCTTCCAATTCGGCGGCTGCCGCACCCGCAGTTTCAAAATCACGTGGGCGGCGGGAGGCCTGGCGGGCGAGGAGATAGCGGCTGTAGAGCCCGGCCGCGGGGCGCGGCAGGATCGTCGCGAAAACGTCGGCCGTCACCGCCGGCAACACTGCGGCGACGATGCGTCCGACTATGCGGTCAATGGCGGCCTGCAGCCCGTCGCGAGGTAGATCGAAACGCTCGGCCCAGACCAACTTGCCGTCGCCGCTGTGACGGAGCTGCGGATTGATCGCAAAGCCTGAATTTGAGGCGCGCAGACTGCCGACTATCGTGTAGTCACCGGCGCTTCCGCCGTCGTCGGATGCCGCAAGGCGCAGATCGCGAAACCGCGACAGGCCGGAAAGGATTTCATCCCGCAGTGCCGTTGCGAGATGCGGCGGCGCGTCGCCGCCATCGACGAAGGGGGCGACATGGAGCAGCGGCGGCGCATCGTGGATGCTTCGCGGCTGTGCGGCGGGTGTTGGGACGAAACCTTTCGACGCGGCTGCCGCCGTCTCAGGCGCTGAAGTTTTCAGCGTCTCGAACAGCCGCCGCGTCTCCTCCGAAGGCCTGATGGCGAATTCGCGCTGGAGCTGTTCCGTCAGCCGCCGGTATCGGCGGTGCATAGCGGCGGTGTCGCCTGCGGCGTGATCGGCCCGGAGGCCGAGCCGCGCCGCCTGCTCACTGCCCGGATCGAGACGTTCGAGCGCGCCGAGGATGATGTGAAAAGAGGCGGCGTCGCCTTGCGCCTGCGCTGCCGCCGCCGCGCCGAGCGCTCCGGCCACCAGCCGCTCCTGCTGGCGCACGCGTTCACCTGTTAGCCAGTCGTCGAACCCCGGCGACAAGCCCTGAAGATCGTCGAGGAACATGCCCTTGGTGGCGTCGAGCCGCGCCGCTAGCATGGCGAGATCGCCTTCCCGCGCCGCCTCGACAATACCGGCGGCGTCGGTGGCGACGCTGCCGGGGGCGAGCCGGACCGTCTCGCGCGAGATTTCCAGTGCGCCCAAAACGCCGGGCGCGCCGGAGCGCAGTTCGGCGAGCGCTTGGCGCATGCTGGCGCGCGCCTGGTCCTCGCCGCGGTCGCTCCACAGCAGATCGGCAAGACGCTCGCGGCTCGCCGACTGACCGACGGCGACCGCCAGAAACGCGATCAGGCCGCGCGCCTTGCGCCCGCGCGGCGTCACATCGGCGCCGCCGGCCGACAGCCGGAACTCCCCGAACAGGCGCACCGACAGTGACGGTTGCTGCGGCGATGGCGAGAGAGCGGCGTCCATGAACAGTCCATCATTGGCGCGCCGCCGACGGGTGCGCGGAGATCGGCCTCATAGTCGAACATCGAACCTTCCAAATGGGTATGCCACGGATTCAGCCAGCCGAGAACAATGTTGTCGCGAAGGCCCGCCCGCCGCTCGCTTGGGCGCGCGCGGGCCGCGCAATTGACGATCTTTTCACGACTCTTTCATCCCCGTTTGGCGGATCGGTTGACGGTGCCGGTGCGAGAAGTGGCCATCCGGACAAGGCGTTATGCCTCACCGGACGCGGCCCACGGCACTTCCGCCGGAGCCGTCAACCAGGAAGGATCAATGCAATGAATATCGTGTCTAAGACTGCCACCATCCTGCTCCCGCTCGCCGTGCTGGCGTTTGTCGGAGTTTCCGCAGCGGCCGAAACACGCTCGACCAAGGTCAGCTATGCCGACCTGAACCTTGCGACCCCGTCCGGCGTCGCGATCTTGGAAAAGCGGATCGTCCACGCCGCCAAGCAGGTCTGCGGGAGTGCCGATATCTTCGACCGCCTGGATGTAATGGATATGGAGCACTGTCGCACCAAGGCTATCGGCGATGCCGTTCCCCGGGTTGCGCTCGCCGTAGCCGAGGCCCGGCTTCGGCAGGCTTCGGCGGAGACTGGCAACGGCCTCGCATCGTCGCGCTGACGCGCGGGCCTTACCGCTCGAAGGGGCGGACACGAAGCGTCTCCGGGATCACCCCTTCCCGGAGGCGCTTTTTGTACGGGCATCGAAGGCGGCGAAGCTATACGTCTCGGAGGAGCATGGCCAGACCTTCGGCGTCATCGATGCCGCCGAGCACAGGCTGGTGACGAAGATCCCGATCGGCGGCGACGTCGGCAATACGCAGTACGACCGCAGTGATGGCCTGATCTACAGCGCCGAGCAGTCGACCAACGAGCTGGTCGCAATCGACCCCGCGCGGGATATCGTCGTCGGTCGCTGGCAGCTTACCGGTTGTCGCGGAAGCCATGGTCTGCAGCTCGATCCATCGTGCCGAAGCGCGGACTGTGCCGCGTCATGTCAACCGGCCCGGTGTCGACGCTGGACTTCGCTTTGGAACCGAGCATTGGTGCTCGTGCCCGGCGGTCCCGGGCTCTTCTCGGTAGTGGGCGGCAATGACGCCGCTCCGCCACGAGGAGAGCAGTATGACTACCGATCTCGCAATCGCGACACCCCGTTCGAAGCGGGCTAATGCAACCGCCAAAGCCACGGCCAAGACCGCAGCCGCCGCCACGCCGCCGGCCAATACAGGTGCCACGGATCATCTCGACCGCATCCCGGATACTGGCCCGACACATGTAACGACCAGCAAGCTCGACCAACTCACCTCCGTCCTGAGCGATCCCGCCGGTGCAAGTATCGCTACGATGATGGCCGCCACCGGCTGGCAGGCCCATTCGGTACGCGGGGCCATGGCGGGCGCCCTCAAAAAGCGCGGACTGACCATCAGCTCCGCCAAGGTCGATGGCGTTCGCATCTATCGTGCTGGTGCCGCCGCATGAGCGGCATCGCGGTCATGGAAGCCGAGGTCGAGGCGCTCACCCGCCTCGACCTCGAAGGTCTGCGCAGCCTGTGGCGACAGCGCTACGGGCCGCCGCCAGCTCTCCGCTCGGTCGAGCTGCTGCGGTTGATGCTGGCATGGCGGATGCAGGCGGCAGTGCTCGGCGGACTCGATCCAGGCGTCCGTCGCCAACTGAAGCGGTGCGGCAGGCTGGAGGCCGAGGGTCTTGATCTTGGCATCGGTGCCCGCATCCGCCGCGAGTGGCAGGGGCGTCTGGTCGAGGTCGAGGTCACCAAGGCCGGGTTCCTGTGCGACGGCAAAGTTTATGCCAGCCTGTCGGCGGCGGCGACCGCCATTGCCGGCACGCGGTGGAACGGGCCCCGGTTCTTTGGGCTGCGCGAGGCCCGCCCATGACTGCGGCGACGAAGACCGGGACGGCCGCGACGACTGGCAGGTCCGGGAAGGCCGGCAACGCCAGCACATCCAGCGCACCCGCCCGGCTGCGCTGCGCGCTCTACACCCGCAAAAGCTCGGAAGAGGGTCTCGACCAGGCGTTCAACAGCCTGCATGCCCAGCGCGAGGCCTGCGAGGCCTATGTCCTCAGCCAGGCCGGCGAAGGCTGGCGCGCCATTGCAACACCCTATGACGACGGCGGGTTCTCGGGCGGCTCGATGGAGCGGCCGGCGTTGAAGCAGCTCCTCGCCGACATCGCTGCCGGGCGCATTGATGTCGTTGTCGTCTACAAGATCGACCGGCTGACCCGCAGCCTCGCCGATTTCGCCCGCATGGTCGAGCTGTTCGACACCCACAAGGTCAGCTTCGTCTCGGTGACCCAGGCATTCAACACCACGACCAGCATGGGACGGCTGACCCTCAATGTCCTGCTGTCGTTCGCCCAGTTCGAACGCGAGGTCACCGGCGAGCGCATCCGCGACAAGATCGCTGCATCCAAGGCCAAGGGCATGTGGATGGGCGGACAGCCGCCGCTCGGTTATGATCCGCCAACCGACCCTGCAACGAGGGCGCTGGTTGTCAATGCGCCCGAGGCGGAGACCGTCCGGCTGATCTTTGCGACCTACCTCGACCTCGGATCGGTTCATGTCCTGCAACGCTGGCTCGCCGACCGTGACATCCGCTCCAAGGCGCGCACCACCGCCGCCGGTCGCGTCACCGGTGATCTCCCGTTCAGCCGCGGCGCGCTGTTCCACCTGCTGCGCAACCGATTATACCTCGGCATGATCGTCCATAAGACCGCCATCCATCCCGGTGCCCATCTCGCGATCGTCGCTGCCGAACTGTTTGCGGCCGTGCAGACGAACCTCGACGGCGCGGCGCGACGCCATGGTGCACGCCCGAACCGCGTCGCCACCGCGCCGCTGGTCGGCCGGGTATTCGATGCCGATGGTTACCCGATGAGCCCGACGTTCAGCCACGGTGCGCGGGGGCAGGTCTACCGTTACTATGTCTCGGCACCATTGCAGCAGGGGCAGCGGCCCGACCGGACCCGCGCCTCGATCGGCGGCGCCATGGCGAGCGTCGCAGTCCGGCGCGTGCCCGCCGTCGCCCTCGAGGCGCGGCTCGCCGACACGATGCGGCGGCTGCTTCCCCGTGCTGCCGATCCGCTGGCCAGCATCCTGCGTGTCGAAGTCTACCCGGCCAGCCTGCACGTCCTGCTGCCGATCACCCAGCTGTCGGGGATTTGCTGCCGCCTTGGCTCCGGCGAGACAGTCATGCCCGATCCCGCCGACCCGACACAACTGCGGCTCGAACTGCCGGGCCGCATCTGCCTGCGCGGTGGCCGCACCGCGATCGAGGGCGCCGCACCGGCGCGATCGGCAGTCCACGACAAGACCCTGATCCGGGCGCTGCGGGCCGCGCATGCGCTGACCGACAGCCGCGACGGCAAGCCTTTCGTTGAAGCGTCGCCGCCGACCGCGCATGGTCGCCGCCTGGTTCGCCTGGCATTCCTCGCGCCCGAGCTGCAGGCGGCGATCCTCGCCGGGCGCCAGCCGGGCGAGCTGACCGTCGACAGGTTGATCGACACGCCGCCGCCTCTGCTCTGGCGGCATCAGATCGAGGCATTTGCCGAAAATCCGTGAGTGCGCCGATCACCTGTTAATGCGACGAACAGGCCCTGTTCTGCACGTTAAATAGCCTGTTATCGCCAATTAAATGGCCTGTTATCGCGATTAACAGGAAAGTGGATTTTGCTGCGTGTAAGCCGCTGTAATCGCGTCAATCTTATCGTAGAGACGGCGTCTTGCTGGCCATTTTGCCCTGTTTTGCCGGCGAATCTCTGCAAAATTCCCTGTTATCGCCAAACTGCCCTGTTCCGGTGACCACAAGAGACGCCGCCGCTGAAAGCCGAAAACCGCCGCCAGATATCGCCTAAACGGCAGCCGGCGGAATAGGATTGAGGCGACAAACCTGCCAGATATGCGCCAGTTGGCACGGCCGACCCTGTT
>JBBROI010000021.1:0-9746 GCA_038229555.1 Sphingomonadales bacterium | reverse complement strand
GTCAATGGTCAGAAAGTGCGGCAAGCCCTTTTTCCGCCGGTGCCGTTGACCCCGGACCCATGAAGTCGAGAGGTTCAGCTTTCGGGCAATGTCTTTGTCGTTCAGGAAATCAGGTTCGATTTGCATTCTCATTCATCCTCTTTGGACGAGCGAAAGCCCCGTGCGGGGCGGGTGCCTCGAACGGAGCGTTGGCTCTTGGTCTAGTGAAATATAGAAAGGAGACATTCCCCGTCCTATATTCCAATGGTAACCTATTTGTCTCGTTTTGTCAAGCGAAAACTGACATAACCGGCGGATTGGCACGGAATTTGCCGCTAGGGGCCACAGAGTGGATAGACCCTGCTAGACTTTGGCTAGACGCCTGCAATCGGGCGGGGAACCACGCATTCAATAGTCTGTTGCCGCCGCGAGCTTTAATGCGTCGTCCAGTGCCTTGTCGGGATCAGGACAGGCCGCAGATGACGGTGTTCCAGCCGTGCCACGTTCCCCGAAACTCTTGGCCGCTTGAGCATCGCCCCGATAGACCGCGTAGTGCCGGTCAATCATGCTGATACTGGAATGGCCCAGCCGACCGGCAATCGCCTTTGAGTCGATATTCTGTTCCATCAAAATGGTGGCATGGGTTCGCCGCAGGTCATGCAACCGCAAATCAGATAGCCCGGTTTCCTCCCACAGCCGAGAAAGTGATCGCCTCAAGGTCATCGGCGACACAGGAAACAATCTGTCGTCACCCGGTTCGCGTTCCAACTTCGCCAACTGACCAAGGATGGCCTCCATTTCGGCGGTGCAAGTCACATGACGCGGCTTGGCCGTCTTGGTGTGAATTACCTCGATCCGTGTTGGCTTGCCCTCGGCTGGCCTCACGTTGGACCATTTCAGCGCCAAGATTTCGGACCGACGCATTCCCGAGTTGAACGCCCAAACAACGAAGTGCTTCAACCAACCGCGTTTTTGTCGAGGGGCCTTTTCCTTTTTTGCCTCTTGTTCCGCTTCGATTTTGTCGGCCGTAGCGAGAATGGTTTTCAGGTCCGCCTCCGTAACAAACCGCTGGCGCGGCTCAATTCCTCTAATCTTGTCAGCGTTCGCCGCCGGGTTGCGCTCGATCTTTTCGTTGCGAACGGCATCATTCATTATGGCTTTGAAAACTGCGAAATGGCGCATCACGGTCGCTGGCTTCACCTTTGCGCTTTGCTTTCCGATCCACTGATTGATGTCGCCAACCGTGATCGCGTTAAGGGGCGTCTGGCCGAATGCTGGAATGAGCGCCGACCGAACATTTGCCCTCGTTGTTGCGATTGCGCGGTGCGTTGTTTCTTTCCGCGCCAACCAGTCCTCTGCGTAGGCCGCAAAAGTTGGGACGGGGGCTTCCTCCAACGGCAATCCCTTATCGGCCAAGGCTTGCAGCCTATCCCGCTCGGCGATCATTTCCGCCCAATCGAACGACACACGATTACCTAGCTTGATCTCTGTGGCTTTGCCGGGAGCAATATGCTTACCGCCCGAGACTGCACCATGCGGGCAACGGATTTTGACCCAAGCTGTGTAATCACGGGCGCCGCGGAACAAGCCGATACCGTGTTTGTAGCGGGGGCGGTTGGTCATCACTTCGGGCAACCCGGCCTCTAATTCCTCGAAATCCTTGTATCGACCGGGGCGACCAGCGGGGCGGCGAATGTCAGGCATGGGGCACCTCTTGACAGGCTTAGAGTGGTGGGGTGTTTGGTGGGATATAGACGAGAGACAGCAAGAAAGCACTCGAATTATCGTCCCACCAAGTTCCCACGCGCAACGTCGAAAATGCCTAATATCGCACCATAACCGCAGAAACCCGTTGTTTTCAAGAATGGCGAATTTCTGCGAACTTGGATAACCGCAGTGACTCCATAAAACTGCGAACCTGTCATTCGTAATGATGGGGTCAGGTGTTCGAGTCACCTAAGCGGCACCATTTCTTCAAGTCTTCTGTTGGATATAGCGCAGCGCGCTGCGTTCCTTGGAGCGCGATATCGTCCCCGAAATTGCCCGTTTGCCGAGAAATTTTCGCGCGCGGATTTCAATCGGTGTCGGTATGTTGGTCCGAACCGCGTTCTGGCGCAAATCCATAAGGCCGACACATGAAGCGCACCATTAACGGACACGCCGTCAATCCAATCGGCCTTGGCTGCATGTCGCTCAGTTGGGCCTATGGTGTGCCGCCATCGCCCGAAGACGGGGCGCGGCTGCTGCATCGGGCGCTCGACCTTGGCTATAACCATCTCGATACCGCGCGCATCTATGGCCTTGGCAAGAACGAAACGCTGATCGGCGAAACGCTGAAAGGGCGGCGGGGTGAATTCTTCCTGGCGTCGAAAACCGGCATCATCGTCGATGGCGACAAGCGCCGCATCGATTGTCGTCCGGAGACGATCCGTGGCGCACTCGAAGAGAGTCTGCGCCTGCTCCAGACCGATCACATCGATCTCTATTACCTCCACCGCCGCGACTTCGCGACGCCAATCGAGGAGTCGATCGGCGAACTGGCACGCGCTGTCGCGGCGGGCAAAATCGGCAGCATCGGCCTGTCGGAGATGTCGGCCGACACGCTGCGCAAAGCGTGCGCCGTCCACCCGATTGCTGCGATGCAGACCGAATATTCGCCGCAGACGCGCAATCCCGAGATCGCCGTGCTTGAAGCCTGCCGCGAAACGGCCACGACCTTTGTGGCGTTTTCGCCGGTGGGGCGCGGGTCGCTGTGCGGGACGCTGCGCGATCCCGCCGGCCTGCCCGATGGCGATTTGCGCAAAACCTGGCCGCGCTTCACCGGCGACAATTGGACCAAGAACCTCGCGCTGATTGATGCCTTTGCCAGGATCGCCTGTGCGGCCGACGTGACCCCGGCGCAACTGGCGCTCGGTTGGGTGCTGGGGCGCGGCGACCATATCGTCGCGATCCCCGGAACCGCGTCGGTCGCGCATCTCGAAGAGAATATCGCCCGTGCCGACTGGCGGCCCGATGCAGCAACCGTCGCGGCGGTCGATCGGCTGATCAACCGCGAAACCGTCGCCGGCCCGCGTTACCCCGCCGCCATGCAGCGCAGCATCGATACCGAGGAATTCGCCGACGCCTGAGGTCAGCGCAGATCGAAGACCAACAGTTCCGCCGCCGCCCCGCCGCCGCTGCCTTCGAAGCGCAGCGCTGTCTCGCCGGTGATCGCCGCACCGTCGCCGGCGGCGAGCGCGACTCCGTTGACCGACGCCGCCCCGCGCACCGCCTGCACCCAGGCACGGCGCCCGGGGGCGAGATTGAGTGACAGCGCCTGCGTCCCCGGCAGATGCGCCCGGTACAGTGCGACGTCCTGATGGATCGTCACTGCCGCATCGCCGCCGTCGGGGCCGCCGATCAGATCGAGCTGCGCGGCCGCACCCAGCGGTGCCATCGCCTTTTGCTCATACGATGGCGGCAGGCCGCGCGTGCCGGGTTCGATCCAGACCTGCAGAAAATGCACCGGGTCGGCAGCCGATGCATTGAATTCCGAATGGCGGATGCCGCTGCCCGCCGACATGCGCTGAATATCGCCGGGGTGGATGGTCGATCCGGTACCGATCGAATCCTTGTGCGCCAGCGCGCCGCCGACGACATAGGAGATGATTTCCATATCGGCATGGCCGTGGGTCCCGAACCCGGCCCCCGGCGTCACCCGATCTTCGTTGATGACGCGCAGATCGCCAAAGCCCATGTGCGCCGGATCATGATACTCGCCGAACGAAAAACTGTGCTTGCTGTCGAGCCAGCCTGTGCGCGTGGGGCCGCGATCGGTGGATTTGCGGAGCTGGATCATGGCGGGTTCCTCGCGACGGAGTGTTGCGTCGGAGGTAGGCGCGCGGTGGGTGCGTCGCTAGGGTCAGGACCGGAAAGCGCGCATTGTCCGCGCCAAAGCTGGGGTTCGCCCTCGCTCACCGAGCGACGACGCTTGCTCAACCCGCCGGTTTCGACGGCAGTGTCGGCGGCAACAACGCGGTTGCCGTCTCCAGCGTCGCCAGCCCCTCGGTACCCGCGCGAAAGCGGTCGGCAGCGGCGAGCCAAGCGGCGGCGAAGCCACGGGTACGATCGGGCAGGCGGCGAAGCTGGACGGCGGCGGCTCCGGCATCGTTGCGCGCCAGCGCCTGTGCGGCGGCGGCAACTGGGTCGGTCGTCGCGACTGCTGGCTGGGCGGGGGCCGACGAAAACGCCCCGCCGATAGTGTCGGTGAAGATTTCAAACCAGCCCTTGCCCACCGCTGTGCCGGACGGAGCCGGACCCCCATTGACGCGGGCGCGCACGCTTTCGAGGTCGCGGCGCAATGAGACGAGCGTTACCGGCGTCGCACCGAGCGCGCTGACGGCCTGCACCGCCGCCGGATAGCGCGCCTCGAACGACTGGCGCAGCGGTGCGTCGAGCGGCCCGATCGGGCGACCGGAATCGACGGCGCGGCGCACCAATTGCACCACCAACACCGCCTGCGCCCGGTCGGCGGCCACCGTTGTCGCCTCCGCCAGGCTGGCAATGCGCGCGCCGTTGGTTTCGACCTTCGCCGACAGCGTCGCCACATCGCGAGTCAGCGCGTCGATCCGTTCGGCATCGCGGGCGATCTGGCCGGTCGTCGAGGACATCCGCGCCTCGGTGGCGGCGAGCCGTTCGACCGGCATCGCAGCAGTGCGACCGGCCCCGGCCTCGACCTGGGCAATCCGGGCATCGAGTGCGGCAAGCCGCGCGGTGTCGGCAACGGCAGCGGGCCGGGCGAAGGGCAGTTGCGACCGTACCGTTTGTTCGAACCATGGGTTGGCGATCAAGCCGAGCGCGAAGGTCAGGACTGCAGCGGCAATCAGCCACGGCAACACCGGGCGGCTGCGCCGTGCAGTCGCGACCGGCTGCCCGACAAGGCGCGCACGCAGGCGCTCGGTCGCCTCGAGGCTCGACCGGTCGACTTCGCCGCGATCAATCGGTTGATCCATGCGCCTTCCCTACATCATCGGCGGAAGATGTCAGCCCTGCCGCTGCAAACAGCGCGGCTTCATTCGGCTGCGCCGCTGCGAACGCCCTCCGCCACCCCGGGCCGGCAGCGACGAGCACCGCCGGACTGATCGCAGCGATAGCAACGTTAGCGCGGTCTATCGCGGCACGATCATAAAGGTCGGCAAAGTGCGCGGCCGTGCGCGGCGAATACAGCAGAACGATATCGATCGCGTCGTCGCGTAGATCCGCTGCGGGCAGGTCATCGACCAAGTGCGCGGCATAAACGGTTCGCGTTTCAACCGACACTCCGGCGGGCCAGTCGAAAGCCATCCGGTCTTCGCCGGCCAGATGCAGCAACCGCGTCGCGCCATGCGCGGCGACCACGCCCGCCAGATCGGCGATGCCAGCCGCCCCGGCGATAACGGTGGTGAACCCCGCCGCGCGCGCCGCCGCCGCCGTCGCCGCACCGACGGCAAAGAGCGGCAGGTCGGCGAGCGCTGCCAGCCCCAGTCCGCCAAACCGCGCGGCGCTGGCGCTGGTCATGACGACAGCATCGGGGCGGTCTTCGGGCAATGTCCAATCGCACGCCGCGAACGCCAGCAGCGGCGCGACCGTCACCCAATGCCCCAGCGCCGTCAGCCGCGACGCCGTCGCGCTGGCACCGGGTTCGGGGCGGGTCAGCAATACCCGCACCGGTCAGCCCGGCGTGAACAGCGCGCGCAAGCCCGGCGACGCTTCGGCGAGGAGTTCCGCTGCCAGTGCGCGCACCCGCTCCGCCGCGCCGCCCGCTGGCGCAGTAAAGCCGCCGCGTCGCACCTCGCTGCCATCTTCGGCGAGGATTTCGGCGCGGAAGACGATGTCTTCGCCCGCAAACGCCGCATGCGCCGCGACTGCACTGTGGCAATTGCCGCCAAGTGCCGCGAGGAACCCGCGCTCGAGCAGCACCGCCGCATGTGTCGGCGCATCGTCGATGGCAGCGAGCAGCGCCAGCGTCGCTGCGTCGTCGGCGCGTGCGGTGATGCCGACGGCCCCTTGCGCGCTTGCCGGCAGCATCGTCTCCATCGGAATTGTCGCGCCCGCTTCGACACCCAACCGATCGAGTCCGGCCGCCGCCAGCAACGTCGCATCGATGCTGCCATCGGCGACCTTCGCCATCCGCGTCGCGACATTGCCGCGCAGGATTTCGGTGCGCAGGTCGGGCCGCATCGCCTTCAATTGCGCCGCCCGGCGCGGGCTCGATGTGCCGATGCGTGCACCGTGCGGCAGCGCGTCGATGCTGTCGGCCCCGATCAGCCGCTCGCGCGGATCGGCGCGCGGCAGCATCGCCGCCAGCGCCACGCCATCCGCCAGCCATGTTTCGACATCCTTCATCGAATGAACGCCGATATCGATGCGGCCATCCAGCAACGCCGCGTCGAGTTCCTTGGTCCACAGCGCCTTGCCGCCGATGTCAGCGAGCGGACGATCCTGCACCCGGTCACCGGTGGTCGACACGACGACGATCTCGACATCGTCGAGGCCCCAGCCATGCGCGGCAGCAAGCGCCATCGCCGTCATCCGCGCCTGCGCCAGCGCCAGCGGCGAACCGCGCGTTCCAAGTCGTAATTGCACGGTCATTGCACTCACAAAGTCACACGTTACGTCGCTGAACCCAGCGCGACTGCCGCATCCAAGCCCGCGCGGTCGCAGAAAACGCGCGCCGGGTCACGTCGCCAGTAGCGATTTTGCGGCCAAACAGGCGCAGCAGGTGGATGGGTCCCCATTGCCGCCGCTTGTGCTAGGTGCGGGGCGCGATGACAAGTCACCCGCCTTATCCCAGCTTTGCTTTCGGCGACGGCCCGGCGCTTGCCGACATGTTGCTGGCGCTGGTGCTGGCGGGGAAGAAGACCGCAACGTGCTGGTCGGTAGCCGAGGGCGACAAGGACGTGGCCGTCGGCAAGCGCTGGACTGTGCTCAATGGTGCGGGGGTGCCGCGCGCGGTGACCGAGACGACCGAACTGACGCAGCGGCGCTTCGACGACATCGACGCGGAATGGGCGCGCGCCGAGGGCGAGGGCGATTTGAGCCTCGCGCATTGGCAAAGCGTGCACCGTGCCTATTTTGAACGTAACGGCGGTTTTGCGCCCGATATGCTGCTGTGGTGCGAGCGCTTCCGGGTGATCGACGCGGCGCGGGTGGCCTTGTGACGCTGATCCTTGGCATCGAATCGTCGTGCGACGAAACCGCTGTGGCGCTGGTGACGCGCGACCGACAGATCGTGGCGCAACGCATCGCCAGCCAGGACGCCGAACATCGGCCCTTCGGCGGGGTGGTTCCCGAACTTGCCGCGCGCGCACACTCCGAGCGGCTGACGCCGATGATCGCGGTGGTGCTGGAAGAAGCGGGTGTCGGCTTGGGCGATCTCGATGCCATCGCCGCGACGGCGGGGCCGGGGCTGATCGGCGGCGTGATGATCGGGCTGGTGACCGCCAAGGCGCTGAGCCTGGCGTCGGGCAAGCCGTTGATTGCGGTCAACCATCTCGAAGGTCATGCGCTCAGCCCGCGACTGATCGACCCGGCGCTACAATTTCCGTATTTGCTGCTGCTGGTGTCGGGCGGCCATTGCCAGTTGCTCGGCGTCGAAGCCGTCGGGCGCTACCGGCGGCTGGCGACGACGATCGATGATGCCGTCGGCGAAGCGTTCGACAAGACCGCCAAGGTGCTCGGGCTGGGCTTCCCCGGCGGCCCGGCGGTCGAGCGCGCAGCGTTGTCGGGCGATCCGAACCGCTTCGCTCTGCCGAGGCCGCTGGTCGGCACGAACGACCCGCAATTTTCGTTTGCCGGGTTGAAGAGCGCGGTGTTGCGGCAGTGGCAGAGTCTCCCCGCCTCGGGACTTCAACCCCTCCCGCAAGCGGGGACGGAGCAGGATCGCGCCGACCTCGCCGCCGCATTCCAGGCCGCCGCCACCGATTGCCTGACCGACCGCACCGCCCGCGCGCTCGCCGCCTACCCCCAAGCCACCGCATTGGTGGTCGCGGGCGGCGTTGCGTCGAATGCCACCATCCGCGCCGCGCTTTCGGTACTCGCCGCCAAACACGGCCTGCCCTTTGTCGCTCCGCCGCCATGGCTATGTACCGATAATGGCGCGATGATCGCTTGGGCCGGCGCCGAACGCTTCGCACTTGGCCTGATCGATGGCCTCGACGCCCCGGCCCGCGCGCGCTGGCCGCTCGATCCAACGGCCGAGGCGGTGCGGGGCGCGGGGGTGCGGGCGTGACAATTGGTGTCATCGGCGGCGGCGCATGGGGAACGGCGCTCGCGCAGGTCGTCGCCAGTGGCGAAGATGTCGTGCTGTGGGCGCGCGAACCCGAGGTCGTTGCCACCATCAACGCAACGCACACCAACCCCGATTTCCTTCCGGGGGTCGCCCTGTCGCCTGCGATCCGCGCCACCGGCATGACTGGCGACCTCGCCACCGCCGACGTCTGGCTGGTCGTCGCTCCGGCGCAGCATCTGCGCACGGTCCTCGCCGAATGCCCGGTCGCCAGTCGCCCGACGCTGCTGCTTTGCGCCAAGGGCATCGAAGCCCGGACGCTGAAACTGATGGCCGAAGTCGCCGCCGAAGTCGCCCCCGGCTGCCCCATCGGCGTGCTGTCCGGACCGACCTTTGCCGCCGAAGTCGCGCGCGGCCTGCCGACGGCAGTGACACTGGCGATCGCCGATGCGGACCTCGGGCAACGCCTCGTCGCACGCCTCGCCCGTCCGGCGTTCCGGCCTTATTGGAGCGACGATGTGGTGGGGGCCGAAATCGGCGGCGCGGTGAAGAATGTGCTCGCCATCGCCTGCGGCATCGTCGAGGGAGCCGGACTTGGCGCCAATGCGCGCGCTGCGCTGATCGCGCGCGGCTTCGCCGAAATGACGCGGTTCGGACTGGCACGCGGTGCACGCGCCGAAACGCTGGCAGGCCTGTCGGGCCTCGGCGACCTCGTCCTCACCTGCTCGTCGGAGCAAAGTCGCAACTTCACGCTCGGCGTCGGGCTGGGGCGCGGCGGGGTCGCCGCCGAACTGCTATCGGGCAAACGCAGCATCGCCGAGGGGGCGGCGACCGCCCCCGTGCTGCTGTCGGCGGCGCAAGCGGCAAGCGTTGACATGCCGATCACGGCGGCGGTGGCGAGGATATTGGCGGGTGCGCCGGTGGGGGAGACGATTGGGACGTTGCTGGCACGGCCGCTAAAGGCCGAATAATTATTAGGCCTGTCGCAAATGAGTATCACCTTCTGTGAAGTTCGCTTTGACGGAACCGCTGAGGTCGGATTATCAACAACGCGACGAGGTGGCGGTTGCGCTGCCAGTTAAATGGGAACGGTCAGAACCCAAACTTCAACTGTCGAGGCCATCGGCGGGTATGAGCGGTGACACGCTCGTACCTGCCGAAGCGTCGACGGTCATACGAGCGTACAAATACCCGCATATTCCCGATCCTTTCAGCAACCGGGAAAGAGCCCGGTCTCCAAGACGCCCATCGTCCCGTGCTTGGACGAAAGGGTTGGAGGGCCAAAAGTGCAGCGCAACTGCCGCATCCCACTGAATTGACAACCGTCGAACTGTCAAGCGCGAGAACAAAGCGTAAATGAAATATGGTGCCTTAACATGCATATTTGTGTGAATCGGCACGCCAAATCTAAGTCTTGACTCCTCCCAACCAAGCTAACGTTCCCATTCTGTTCTTGCTAAGTCGAGAGAGTGCATAAATACGCCCCCTCCATCGGGCAACTTGAGTGCCGTCAAAGCACAGC
>JBBROI010000020.1:0-11360 GCA_038229555.1 Sphingomonadales bacterium | reverse complement strand
GTCCGACCGTTCAGTTCGACACTGACGATTTCGAACTCCATCTTGCCCGACTTGCCGAACGCGCCCTTGCCCGTACGCATCGAAATCTGGCCCGTACCGCGCGTGCCGCGCGGAATGACGATATAGTTGCCGAGCAGCACATCACGCGTCGTGCTCATCGCAAACTTGTCGCCAACCTTGACGGTCTTGGTGTTGACCTCGGCATTCGGGCTGAGCCAGATTTCGGTATTGGCCGGAAGCATCGGATTGGCACCGTCGGCGTTCGGGCGCGGCGTTGCCATAACCGGTGTGTCCACAATCGGCTGGGCGACGACAGGTGCGGCCGGTGTTTGCGCCTGCACGCTCAATGCATACGAAGCGACAGCGGCCAATGCGGCCGCTTTGAACGAATTCATCATGTTACGATTTCCCCCAAAAGACTGAGCGAAATTTGCCCGTTGAAGACGGCCAAGTCAATCGCGCTTCGGCAATTAATGTCAGGGAATTACAGCGCCAAAGGCGGGGCGGCGATGATTTACCTCTCGATAGCCCAAACCTGAATAATGAACAGCCAAGGGCAAGGCGATGAACCGCCGCCGCCGCCCAATGTTCAAGGGGTGGGATGCAAAAGGCGACCGAGCGGACGACGCTTACCGCATTGACGTGAGCGGAGCGCCGTCGAAACGCGAAACTCATCAGAACTTCGGCGTTGTGAACCGTATTGCCAATATCACGAATGTGCATCATTCATTACCAGGGTAGCCTAGGACGTCTTCAGGCGTTCTCGATGTGCACCACAGAAGGGGGCCTGTTTATGACGCACGCACAGCGCAACCAAAAAATCCTGGCCGCCATCGATGCTGTGACCGAGCGTGCCACTGCCTCGAAGAAGGAGGCGCGCAAGACGCTTATCGACGAGGGCATATACACCGCAAAGGGCACTCTTCGTGCCGAGTTTGGTGGCCCGTCGAAGAAGGCGTCCGTCGCGGCTTGAGCCGCTTAGCCACATCATTTGTACTCGGTTATCACGGGTGCGATAAGGTGGTCGCGCAGAAAGCGGTCCTGGAAGGAGCCGCCATTCTGCAGAGCGACCGCGCTTATGATTGGCTCGGACCAGGCGCTTATTTTTGGGAATCGGACCCGTCGCGCGCCTTGGAATGGGCGCGTTGGAAGGTTCAAATTGGCCACTATTCGCAAGCTGCAATAGTCGGTGCCGTTATCGACTTGAGAAACTGCCTTGACCTCGTTTCCCGTGACGACATCGAACTGCTGCGTGCAGCCTATAAATCGTTCGTCAAGGTGCAGGTTAGGGCTGGTTTGGTCGTACCAGAAAATCGCAGTCCCAAGGGAGCAACGGATAGCGATAGAGCGCTACGTTTTCTCGATTGCGCCGTTTTTCGCCATCTGCATCAGATCATTGATGGCCTCGCCAAAACCGACAACGAGATAGCGGCATTCGACACAATCAGGGGGATGTTCGTTGAAGGCGGTAGAGCATATCCCGGAAGCGGTCTGTACCGCAAAAGCCATGTTCAAATTGCGGTGCGCAATCCTGCGTGCATCAAAGGCGTGTTCTACCCACTCTGATTTTGGTCTGATGCGATACTCGATGTAGCGCCGCAACTGTTGCGGAACGCATAGCGGTCAAACGGTCGAAATTAAGTTTCGGGGACCACATTAAAATAGAAAATGGTGGGCGCGGCAAGGATTGAACTTGCGACCCCTGCGATGTCAACACAGTGCTCTACCACTGAGCTACGCGCCCACGCTGGGGGAGCCTCTAATCGGCAAGCGCGGCGGGCGCAAGGGCTGAAGTCGCTGGCGGCGCGCCCCGACTGCCCCTAGGAACCATCTATGGACGATTCGTTCGTGCAGGGCTTCACCATGACGGGCGACACCAGCGGGCGGCTGCCGTTGGTGATGACCTCGCCGCATTCGGGTCGCGATTATCCGCCGGCCTTTCTCGCGGCGACCCCGCTGACGCTGGGGCAGTTGCGCCGCGCCGAAGATCCGTTCGTCGATGCGCTATTGGACGGCGTCGGCGACGTGCCGGTGATGCGGGCGCGCTTTGGCCGCGCGTGGCTCGACCTCAACCGTGCCGAAGACGAACTCGATCCGGCGATGTTCGATCTGGGCGGTGCGCCGGTGCCGCCGCGCCAGACCGAACGCGTGGCGGCGGGACTGGGGGTCATGCCACGACTGGCGGCGCACGGCCTCGAAATCTACCGGCGGCGGATCGGCACCGCCGATGCACGGGCGCGGCTGGTGCAGGTGCATCGCCCGTGGCATGCGCGGTTGGCCGAACTGCTGGCGCGGGCACGGGCGCGCCACGGCTATGCCATCCTGCTCGATTGCCATTCGATGCCGACGCCCACCGGGCCGCAGCCGCCGCAGATCGTCATCGGCGACCGCCACGGCACCAGCGCCGATGGCCGCCTTGTCGATCTTGTTGCCGCGCATTTCGCGGCCGAAGGCTGGCGGGTGGCGCGCAACGACCCCTATGCCGGCGGCCATATTACCGAATGGCACGGCGCGCCGGCCGCCGGAACCCATGCCATCCAGATCGAAATCGATCGCGCGCTGTACATGGACGCGGGCCGGATGCAGCGCCACGGCGGCTTCGAAGCCGTGACGCGCGCCATGACCGGGCTCGCCGCGCGGCTGACCGATGGTGCGCCGGGGCTGGCGCTCGCCCCGCCGCACCGCGAGGCGGCCGAATAAAAAACCGCCCCGCATGAAACATACGGGGCGGCGAGGGTTCAGGGAGAAGAAGACCGAGCCCGGCGCCAAGCGCCACCCGGTCAACATCGCGCCGCCGCAAAGGGGGGAAACAGCAGCGCAACGACCCCAAGATATGTACGCACCCGCGCCACGACAAGTGGTCGTTTTGTTGCAGTGCGAGGGCGATGTGCCCCAAGCTTCTCTTGCCAAATAGGGCCTATTTGGTTATAGTGTGTGGCGGCGACGTTGGCTGAATTCAGGGGACCGATGAAAGCCCGCCTTAGCCTCGCGTTATTCGCGTTATTGCCAATAGCGCCCTGAAAGTGTTGAATTTAATTTTCGGCAATAGGATTCGCTTCGACGTCGAAAAGCCGCCTTAAAACCCCTTGGTCAGACCGACGAAAAAGCCGCGCCGCGCGCCGAATTGCGGCGCGCCGACGCCAACCCCGCTGCCATCGCGAATCGCATACTCACGGTCGAACAGATTGACGATATCGAAGCGTGCCTCGACGTCGCCCGCCCATGGAAAGGCAAAGACATGGCTGGTGGCGAGGTTGATGACGGCATAGCCGGGCAGTTGGCGGCCATTGGGCACTGCACCATCGGCGCGCAGGCCCGATCCGTAGATGCCGTCGATGGCGATCTTGGTCCCGTCCTTGGCCCAGGCAATGCCGCCCGATGCCGAGACGCCCTGATCATGATCGAGATGGATGAAATTATTGGCAATATAGGCGAGGTCGCCGGGGTCGAAACTCGCCTGCGATGTGGTGATGCGGGTGCCTTGTGCCTTCGACAGTGCAAGATTGGCATAGGCCGTCCATGGGCCCTTTTGGTAATTGGCGCTGAATTCGATGCCCCGCACCCGGGCGCGTGCATAGTTGAACGGCGTCAGGATAATCGGCGCGCCGAACTGGCCTTCGTCGAGCAGGTTGCGCGACAGCTTGTAATAGCCGTCGATGCCAAGCGTCAGATGGCCGAGGCTTTGCGTGACGCCGATGTCGAAATAGTCGCTGCGTTCGGCGCGCGCGCTGTCGCTGATGGTGCCGTTGGGGAATTCGGCGCTGGTGCCGACAAACCGCGCCACCGTGTCGTTGGCGACGAGTTCGAACGGCGGCGGGGTGAAGTAGCGCGAATAGCCGATATGCAGCGTCGTCCCGCCCCCGGGCGTCAGCACCGCATTGATCCGCGGCGACAGCGCCTGTTCGTCGCGATAGCCCTCGAACCGGTCGAAACGCAGGCCGAAGTTGACGATCAACACATCGAACGGCTTCCATTCGTCCTGGACATAGGCCGAATAGGTGCGCGCCGTGGACCGGCTCGAATCGCTGATGGTCAGCGGCACATCGCTGGTCTGGACGCCGCCCGACACCGGCAGCACCTGCGACCGCGTTTCGCTCGCCGAGCGGTCGTACTGCACGATGATGCCGCCGCGCAGCGTGTGCCCTTCGGTCAGGTCATACTTGCCTTCGGCCTGGAGGCCGACCGCGACGTCGCGCTTATAGGCGTTCTGCGAAATGCCGCCGAACAGCAGATCGGCTTGCGGTGGCCCCGGCGTATAGGTCAGCGACGAATAGCGCCCGAACAGCGACAACTGCCCAGTGAAGCGATCGGCGGTGTAAAGGTAGCTGCCGATGGCGTAATGGGTGATCTCATGCTGGCGGTCGTCGATCCGTGCCGACGGAAAGCCGCTGACGCCGTTCACCGTCAGGCCGAGACCGGGCTGCCGGCCGCGCGCGTTGGGAATCTGGAAATACTCGACCGACGATCCGACGATCAGCGACAATTTGCTGCTGTCGTTGAGGATGTGATCGACATAGCCGAAGCCGGTGTATTGGTCGGTATCGTCGTGGAGCGGGTTGCTGCTGCCGTCGGGCGATTCGATGCCGAGGCCGCTGTGGAGGTAGCTGCCCGAGACGAAATAACTGGTGCGTTCGCCGCCATTGCTCAGCTCGAAACTCGGCTGGATCTGGCCGTGGGTGCCACCATAGACCGAAACCGAACCGCCCTTGTCGAAGCCGGTGCCGCGCGTCGCGATATTGACGATGCCGCCGGTGCGCAGGCCGTACTGCGCCGGCAGCGCGCCGGTGATCAACGAGATCTTGTCGGCAAAACGCGGGCTGATCGACTGGCCGAACACCGCCAGGCCTTCGGGCAGGATGACGCCGTTGATGCGGTATTGCAGATCGTTATGGTCGCCGCGCACATGGATTTGCCCGAACGAATCCTGGACGACTCCCGGCGCGCGCAGCAGCACCTGATTGAGTTCGACATTGCGCCCGCCCGGCAGCGCCTCGATGGCGGCGGCATTGAAGCTGTACAGCGATGCGCCGATCTCGGGCTGAATCTCGGCGCGCTTGGCGTTGAGCTTGGTCGCGGTGATGACGATTTCCGACGACGTATCGGCGGACGCGGCATCGACGGCGTCGGCAGCCTGCACGGTGATTGGGAAGGCGAGCGCGCCAGCGAGCAGCGCGACGGGAAATCGCATGTATCGGGGGCTCCGGGGGAAGGGCATCGGCAGGCTTCACTACTCGGATTAGCGCGCAAAGCTACCGTTGCAAGGCCCATAGCAACTGTAGCTGAACGCAGCCTTGCCGGTGACTCTAGCGCTGCCGCGCGACGACGACGAGCTTCACCGGCACTGCAAATGCGACGTATTCGGCAGTGGCGTCGGACCCCAGCCCGAGACCGAAGCTGCGGCGATCAAGCGTCACCGAACCGGCCACTGTCGCGACTTTGCCGGCGGCTTTGAAGGTGAACGGCAGCGTCACGGGAACCGCCTTGCCCTTCACCGTCAGCGTGCCGCGTGCCATGTATGCACCCGGTCCGGTCTGGCTCACCGTTGTCGCCACAAAGCGCGCGGTCGCCAGCTTGGCAGTGTCGAACCAGTCATCGCCGGGCAACGCGCCGTCGACGGTACGGTCGCCGGTCGCGGCAGCACGCAGATCGATATCGACCGCGATCTTGGCGGCTGCGGGCTTCGCCGGATCGAAATCAATCGCCGCCGTCCAGCGTTTGAAACTGCCTTCGACGGGTTTGCCGAGCCAAGTCGCGGTGAACCCAATCCGGCTCTGCGCCGGATCGACCGTCCATGGTGCCGCCGTCGCAGCCGAAGCGGCGAGCAGGATCACCGCCGCCGCAAGCGCCGCGCGCATCATTGGCGCGGCTTTACCAGCGGCAGCATCCGCGCCAGCACGTCGTCGCGGTCGAGATAATGGTGCTTCATCGCGGCGGCGACGTGCAGCACGATCGTTGCAATCGCCACATAACCGAGAATTTCGTGACTTTCTCGGAACAGCCCGCCGAGCGATTTATCGAGCGGCAGATGCGGCACCTCGAACGTCCCGAAATACAGGATCGGGAAGATCAACTTGCCGGTCGATGCCATCGCCCAGCCGCTGAGCGGCAGCAGCAGCATCAGCGCGTAAAAGCCCCAATGGGTGACGCGCGCCAGCAGGCGTTCGGTGCCGGTCATGTGCGACGGCATGGCCGGTACCGGATGCGCCAGTCGCCAGCCGAGACGCAGCAGGCTCAACGCCAGCACCGTCAGCCCGATCGACTTATGGATCTGAATGATCTGGAAGCCGATCTGCTTCATCGCCGGGTCGGGGTTGTCGAGCCAATAGTCCATCGTCAACCCGCCGATGAGGTTGCCGATGATCATCAGCGCGATGAGCCAGTGGAAGCCGATGGCGACTGTCGAATAGCGGCTGCGTCCGTCCATTACTTCGCCTTGTCCAGTTCGGCTTCGATGATGATCGTCACCTCGTCGCCAAGCACCGGCGGGAAGTTCAGGCCGAAATCGGTGCGCTTGATCTTGGCCGTCGCCGAAATGCCGAAAACCGGCACCTTCATATACGGATGCGGGTTCAACGCGCCGTTAAGCACCGTATCGAGCACCACCGGCTTGGTAACGCCGCGCAGCGTCAGGTCGCCGCTGATCTTGGCGGTCTTGGGGCCGGTGACGGTGATCGACTTCGATACGAAGGTGATATCGGGGAACTTGGCGCCATTGAGGAACGCTTCGCTGTTGCCGATCTTCTTGTCGAAATCTTCCTTGTCTGGGAAGGGATAGTCGGTCTTGACCGAATTGGCGTCGATCTTGACGCTGACCGACGACTTGGCCGGATTGGCGGCATCGACCACCGCTTCGCCGCTAACCTTGGCGAAGCGTGCGGTATAGTTCGACAGGCCGAAGTGGCTGATCTTGAAGGTGACGCTGGTGTGCGTCGGATCGAGCGCATAGCTCCCCGGCGGCACATCGAGCGCCGGGGCAGCGAGCGCCGACGACGACGCGAAAAGCAAAGCGGCAAGCAGGATCGGACGCATCGGCGGATCTCCAGATTGGACTGAAGCCGTTCCTAGCGCACCGACCGCGTGCTGCAAAGACGAACCGTGCTTTGCCGGGCCGAAGCCCGGCTTTAGCGTCGCTGCTATACGGCGCGCGCGGCGACCTGTTTTTCGAACAGTCCCGAAATCTGCGACAGCGAGAAAAGGTGCGCATACAACAGGCCCATCAGGCCCGACTGCACCATCTTGCGCGCCTGATCGCCGCGCAGGTTCTGCAACTTGTCTTCGGCGATCATCTGGAAACCGCGATACACGGCGGGTTCGGGCATGTTCGGCTGCTGGATCGTCACTTCACCGTCGATCAGCAGTTCGAGCTTGGCGATTTCGTCCATGAAGGCGCGCGTGCGGAAGATCGCCTGTTCGAACTGCTCGCAGAACGCGAGGATATTCTTGGTGGTTTCGGTCGCTTCACCGCCAGCGAACAGCTTGTCCTCGGCTTCGGCGGTGACGAGGCCCGACGTATCGTCGAAGCACAGCGACAGTTCATCGGTCGCCTGATTGACGCGGGCGAGCATGAATGGGTAGCGGCGCACGAACGCCGGAATATAGGCACCCGCCTGCCACTGACCATCGTCGCCGACGAACAGGTTATCGCCTTCCTGCAGGCCGATCAGCGCCAGCGGGGCCGGGTTTTCGCCCAGACCGAAGACGATCGGATAATGACGCTGCGCAATGGCGAATTCATCGACGGTGATCGGAATGGCGTGGGTGACGCGGGTGTAATTGAGGTTGTCGCGCACCGTCAGGCCATGATGCGGGTGGAACTGCGACGAGAGCGGGACCAGCGAGCCATAAAACAGCGGCAGCTGCTGTGCGGGATCGGTCATGGGCGTGCTGGCCATTTAAACGTCTTTCTTTTCGGAAGTGCTATTGAAGCGCCGCTGTCTAGTGACCGAAACGGTCCCGCGCAAGATTGCCGCAGATCAAATTACCTTACCGGGGTTCATGATGCCAAGCGGATCGAGCGCGGCCTTGATTGCGCGCATCGCGGCAAGTTTGGCCGGGTCACCATAGTGCGCCAGTTCTTCACGCTTGAGCACGCCGATACCGTGTTCGGCCGAGATCGATCCGCCCGCCGCCGTCACCAGCCGGTAGATTTCGGCGGTCACCGCTGCACCATGTGCTGCAAGCCAGCTTGCCGCCTGTGGCCCGGCGGGTGGTCGGACGTTGAAGTGCAGATTGCCGTCGCCGAGATGGCCGAACGCCAGCACCCGCGCGCCGGGGAACCCCGATTCGATGCTTGCCGCTGCCGACACGGTAAAGCCGGGCATCGCCGAAACTGCGACCGAGATGTCATGATGCAGCGCCGGACCCTCGCGGCGTTCGGCTTCGGGCAATTCCTCGCGGATGCGCCATAGTGCTGCTGCTTGCGCCGCAGATGCCGCGACCGTCGCATCCGCGACCTCGCCCGCCGCAGCGGCCTCGCCAAGGCCTTCGATCAACAGCGCCTCGAGGCTTTCCGGTCCGGCAAGCTCGATCAGCACATGCCATGGGTGCGCGCCGACCAGCGGCGCGCGGTTGGCGGGCAGTTCGGCGAGCACCAGCGCGAGGCCGCTCGCCGGAACCAGCTCGAAACTTTCGACCTGACCGCCGGTCAAGCCCCGCAGCCGAGCCAGCAGCGCCAGCGCGGCGTGCGGATCAGGAACCCCCGCCCAGGCTACGGCGCGGTGGCGCGGCGCGGGAACCAGCCGCAGCGCCGCCGCCGTGACGATGCCCAGCGTGCCCTCCGCCCCGATCAGCAGTTGCTTGATGTCGTACCCGCTATTGTCCTTGGCGAGCCCGGTCAGCTGGTTGAGCACCGAGCCGTCGGGGAGCACCGCCTCGATTCCGGCGACCAGCGCCCGCATCGTGCCGTGGCGTAGTACCTGCACCCCGCCGGCGTTGGTCGAGATCAGTCCGCCAATCGTCGCGCTGCCTTTTGCGCCGAGCGACAAGGGAAAGACGCACCCCTGCGCCAATGCCGCGCCGTGGACATTTTCAAGGATCGCCCCGGCTTCGACAACCAGAGTCAGTCCGGCGGCATCGACGGCGCGGATGGCATTCATGCGCGACAGACTGAGCAGTACCGAGCCGCCGTCGGCTGCCGGAATTCCGCCGCCGACAAGCCCGGTGTTGCCGCCTTGCGGGACCAAGGCAATCCGGTGCAGCGCCGCCGCGCGGACAATCGCGGCGACCGCAGCGGTGGTGCGCGGCAGCAGCAGCAATGGTGTCGCGCCATGAAACTTGCCCCGCCAGTCGGTCAGTTTGGGCGCAATACTATCGGCATCTTCGGTCCAGTCGGGACCGGCGGCGTGTTTCAGCGCGGCGAGTGCGTCGGCAGTGGGGCGAGCGAGCATGACCCATCCCTAACTGCCTTACCGTTGCCGGACCAGCGCGGCGTGATTGACCGACGCCGCCCAAGCGTTTTAATTCAGCCGGTGTTCAACCTTGTTCGGCCAGCGCCAGTGGCATGATGACGGCTTTGTTTTCCCTTTCAGCCGCCGGAACCCCGATACGGTGAAGGCGGTTGCCTTCGCGTCGTGGGTGTTTGCGCTGGCGCTGCGCGCGCTGCCGCTTGCCGCCGCACAGCACCCCGCGCCGCCGGAAGCCTCCCGCGTGTCGGGCGCGGCGCGCGACGACTTGGGCAAGTTGCAGGTCAAGCCGGGGCAGCCCGTCACCGCCCGCCCCGCGCCGCCACGGGCCGGCCGCGACCGCTGCATCGGCATCAACACCGTCGCCGGCGCCGAGATGTTCGGCGACCGGGGCATCGAACTGACGATGAAGGACGGTCGCAAGTTCCGCATGTTCCTTGGCCGCGACTGTCCGGCGCTGAGCTTTTACCAAGGCTTTTATTACCGACGCGGCAGCAACGGACAGCTTTGCGCCGGACGCGACGCCATCGGTGCGCGGTCGGGCGGCGAATGCCCGATTGCCAGCATTATCCCGGTCCGCCGCTTCCGCCGCTAAGACCGTTTCAAAGCGTCGGTTACGGACATAATCATGCGTAATATCAGTGTTGCGCGAAAGACACGCCGCCTCGGTTAACGTCCGCGTCAGCGGCAAAACGCCATGGCGGCTGGACAAAGCCGCATGGCCCTTGCCACAGTAGCGTCGAACACAGCGCCGGAAGTGGCGGTGTGGCCTTCGAATGTCCGGTAACAGGACGGCGGCGGCAGATTTACTGGGGAGGATCACCATGCGTTCATCGATCGGAATCCGTGCCGGGCTCATTGCCGGCGTCTCGCTGCTCGGGCTCGCTGCCGCGCCGGCCTTCGCCCAGACCAAGACTGCCGCCGCCGCTGCCACCACCGACGCCGGGGGCATCGAGGAAATCGTCGTCACCGCCCAGCGCACGGCGCAGAGCCTGCAGGATGTGCCGGTCGCGGTTTCGGCCTTCACCGCCCAGGCGCTCGAAAAGCAGCAGATCAACAATTCGTCCGATCTTCAGCTGACGCTCCCCAACATCACCTTCACCAAGGGCAACTTCACCGGTGCGAGCTTCACCATTCGCGGGGTCGGCGATCTTTGCGTCGGCACGACCTGCGACAGCGCCACCGCCATCCACCTGAACGACTTGCCTCTGTTCGGTACGCGCTTGTTCGAAACCGATTTCTTCGATCTGGAACGCGTCGAAGTGCTGCGCGGGCCGCAGGGCACGCTGTTCGGGCGCAACGCCACCGCCGGCGTGGTCAACTTCATCACCGCCAAGCCCGACCTGAAGAAGTTCGGTGCCGCCGCCGAAGCCGAATATGGCAATTACAACTCGGTCCGCGTGAAGGGCATGATCAATGTGCCGCTGAGCGACCGCCTCGCTGCCCGTCTCGCCGGCAGCTATCTGCGCCGCGACGGTTATACCACCAATCTGTTCGACAATTCGAAGATCGACGGTCGCGACCAATATGCCATCCGCGGTTCGCTGCGGTGGGAGCCTACCAACAACACGACGATCGATCTGATGGGGTATTATTTCCACGAAAAGGACGATCGCCTCCGCGCCCAGAAGCAGCTGTGCCAGCGCGACCCGTCGGGCGTCCTCGGCTGCCTTCCCGGTCGGCTTGAGAATGGCACGACCAACGCCAATTCGACTTTTGTCGGGACACTGAGTTCGCAGGAACTGCTGCGCATTCAGGGCGGCGCAGCACTCGGTGCGGCGCTCAGCGCGCTTGGCCTCGGCAGCCTTTATGGCCCCTACGCCTATGCCAGTGCGGTAAACCCAGCCGATCCGCGGACGATCAACACCGATTTCAACCCGACGTACTTCACCGACGAAATCCAGGTGCAGGCCAAGATCGAACATGATTTCGGCAACATCAAGGTCAAGCTGTCGGGCC
>JBBROI010000019.1:0-31692 GCA_038229555.1 Sphingomonadales bacterium | reverse complement strand
GTAAATACAGTGTAAATTTGCATCAAACGCGTACAAAGGTCTTGCGTATCGGGCCTCCGTAAATCATTAGAGTACATCGATTCGCGGAGGTCAGGCCGTCGTGTCGATTATCGTTTCGCGCTGCCGGGATTAGGGGAGGGCCACCCGGCAGTCGAATCCCAAAACTTGCATTGTCGACCGATGGCCGCGCGCGTCAGATCGTGTGTTGCCGTGCCGATTTGCGCCCGGTAACGCTGCGTGCGGTGCGGAATCCGTTGCTCCTTCTGGTTGGTGTTGCCGCGTTCGTCGCTGCACCTGCGGCTGCGTTCCGGCTGACTGGCCTCGCGATAAAACCCGGTGAAGTCACCGTGGCAACCGATGGCCCCGCGCGCACGGCGAGCGTGTTTGCCTTGGCGACGCCGTTCCGGCTCGTGGTCGATCTGCCGGGCGCTGCCACCGATCCTCTGGCGCTCGACGGGGTGGGTAGCGTCGCTCGCTTACGGCTGGCGATGTTCGCGCCGGGGCAGGCGCGGCTGGTCATCGATCTTGTCGCACCGTTGGCGGTCGGCGGCATCGAAAACCGCATGGGCGGTGTGGTAGTGCGATTAAAGCGGATCGATGCGGCGACGTTCGCAGCGCTGGTCAAACGTGGGCGGCAACCGGTGCCGGTGGCGGGTGCCGACCCTGGATCCGACAGCTTTGACCTGCCGACCGACCTGTTCCCGGCGCGGCCACGCGCTGTACCGCCGCCGCTGTCGCGCCCCGAGCCGATGACGCAGACTCCGGCCCCCGATCTTGGCGCGGCGCTGCCGGTCACCCCCGATGCACCGCCGCCGGCCCGCCCGGCGCGCGCGCCGACCAAGCCGCGCTCGGGAAAATTGCCGCTGGTCGTCATCGATGCCGGGCACGGTGGGAAGGACGTCGGCGCGATCAGCGTCGATGGCGGGTACGAAAAGGACGTGACGCTGGCGATCGCCCGGGCGGCGGCAAAGGCGCTCGAAGCTTCGGGGCGGGTGCGGGTCAAGCTGACGCGGGGCGACGACCGGTTCATTCCATTGGGCGGCCGGGTGGCGATTGCCCGTGGCGCGCGGGCCGACCTGTTCGTTTCGGTCCATGCCGACAGTGCGCCCAACCCCGAAGCGCGCGGGGCCAGCGTCTATACCCTGTCGGAAACTGCATCCGATGCAGTGGCGGCGCGGCTGGCGGCGCGCGAAAACAAGGCCGACATCATCGGCGGGCTCAACCTTGGCGTCGAAAGCCCCGAGATCGGCAACATCCTGATCGACCTGTCGCGCCGCGCCACCAACAATGTCTCGGTGGCATTCGCCGAAACGCTGCAGGACGAACTGACCAGCCGCATGGGCTTTCGCGGCGAGTTCCACCATTTCGCCGGATTCTATGTGCTCAAGGCTCCCGATGTGCCGTCGGTGCTGCTCGAAACCGGCTATGTCACCAACGCCGACGACGCAGCGATCCTGTTTTCCGCCGACGGTCGCAAACGCATCGGCGAGGGCATCGCGCGCGCTGTCGAGCGGCATTTGCTTGGCGCTGCGGCGGCGAGCCGGTAGGGGTAGCCCAAATTCCTCGCCATGAAGATCGCGAGGAATAGACAAGTGGAGTTGCGATGCGGCGTTGGGTGATCTGGGGTGCGAGCGGGGTGGCGCTGCTGCTGCTTGCCGTCGGTACGCTGGTCTGGTCGGTGACGCGCGACCTGCCCGATGAGGCGGTGCTGGCCAAGTTCACCCCGGCGCTGCCATCGACGGTGCGCGGCATCGACGGGGCCATCGTCACCAGCTTTACCCGCGAACGCCGCGTTTTCCTGCCCTATGCCGAAATCCCGCCACGCCTTGTCGAGGCCTATATCTCTGCCGAAGACAAAGGCTTCTTCGAACACGGCGGGATCGATTATCTTGGTATCGTGCGCGCCATCGGCACCAATATCGCCAGCGCCGGCAGCGACAAGCGCCCGGTCGGTGCCTCGACGATTACCCAGCAGGTGGCAAAGTCGATGCTCGGCAACGAGGTGACGTTGAGCCGTAAATTGCGCGAAGCGATCCTCGCGCGGCGTATCGAGGCGGCGTTCACCAAAAAGCAGATCCTCGAACTGTACCTCAACCAGATCTTCCTTGGGCGGAACAGCTATGGCATCGAAGCCGCCGCGCAGGCGTATTTCGGTAAATCGGTGAACCAGCTCGATCTGGCGCAGATGGCCTATCTCGCCATTCTGCCGAAAGCGCCGTCGACTTATTCGCCGATCAGCCAGAACGCCCGATCGGTGGCGCGGCGCGATTATGTACTGGGGCAAATGAAGGCCAATGGCTTCATCAGCGAGGCCGAACGCGCCGCCGCGTCGGCGGAACCATTGGTGGCCATCCGCAACGTTGTTCAGGCGCAATCGCGCGAAGGCGATTATTTCCTTGAGGACGTTCGCCGTACCTTGCTGGCGAAGTTCGGTGAGACCGATCAGGACGGTCCCAACAGCGTCTATGGCGGCGGGCTGTGGGTGCGCACCTCGATCGATCCGGTCATGCAGGTGGCGGCCGAAAAGGCGCTACGCGACGGGCTGGTGCGGTATGAACATGGGCGGGCATGGCGCGGCCCGCCTGCGCATATCGACATCGGCGACGGCTGGAGCGACCGGCTGCGCGGTGCCAAGGTGGCGACTGGGTATGACAGCTGGTTCAAGGCGGTCGTCCTGTCGAAGGATGGCAATGCAGCGCAAATCGGCTTCACCGACGGTACGACGGGATCGCTGCCCGCATCCAACGCCGCGATGGCGTTCAAAGGCACGCCGACCCCGGCGTTCGCAGTGCTCAAACCCGGCGATGTCATCCCGGTGACGAAAAGCAGCGGCAATTGGGCACTGCGCCAGACGCCCGAGATTTCCGGCGGCATGGTGGTGCAGAACCCGCATACGGGCCAGGTGTTGGCGATGGTCGGCGGCTTCGACGCGCGGGCACAAAGCTTCAACCGCGCGACACAGGCGCTGCGCCAGCCGGGGTCGACCTTCAAGCCGATCGTCTATGCCACGGCGATGGACAATGGCTTTACCCCGTCGTCGATCATCGTCGACGGGCCATATTGTGTCTTTCAAAGTCGGTCGCTCGGCCAGAAATGCTTCAAGAATTTCGGCAATATGCGCGGGGCAGGGCCGCAGACGATGCGCTGGGGCCTCGAACAGTCACGCAACCTGATGACGGTGCGCATCGCCTATAACACTGGCATGGACAAGGTGGTGGCGCAGGCGAAAGCGCTCGGCATCGGCAATTATCAGCCGGTGCTGGCGATTGCGCTTGGGGCGGGCGACACGACGGTGATGAAGATGGTCAACGCCTATGCGCAGCTGTTCAACGCCGGGCGGGCGCTCGAACCATCGCTGATCGACATGGTGCAGGATCGCAATGGCAAGGTCATCTGGCGGCGCGACAACCGCAGCTGCGATGGTTGCGCCGCCGCCGAATGGAACGGCGAATCGATGCCGCGTCCCGGCGGCTCGCCGAAACAGGTGATCGATGCGCGCACTGCTTATCAGGCGATCCACCTGATGGAAGGCGTCGTCCAGCGCGGTACTGCCGTCGGCCTGCTGCCGTTGAACCGTCCGCTGGCGGGCAAGACCGGGACGACCAGCGGCCCGACCAACGTCTGGTTTGTCGGCGGGACCCAGGATCTCGTCGCGGGGCTGTACCTTGGCTATGACAAGCCGCGCTCGCTCGGCGGCTATGCGCAGGGCAGCACCATCGCACTGCCGGTGTGGCGGCAGTTCGGCGAAACGGTGCTCAAGGACGCGCCCAAGCTGCCCTTCGTCATTCCCCCTGGCATCCGCATGGTCCGCATCGACCGGCGCTCGGGGAAGCGGGTGTTCGGCGGCACCCCATCGACCGAAACCAAGGCGCAGGTGATCTGGGAAGCCTTCAAGCCCGAAAGCGAACCACGACGGACGGGCAAGGCGGGGCCGGCGACGGTCGACTTCCGCCGCCGCGTCCGGTCGGACGCAGAGTTCTTGCGCAACGCGGGTGGGATTTACTGACGGATTGGCATGCCGCCCCGCCTTGGACTATATTGACTGGATGGTGGACGACGTTTCCCTCGAATTTATCGGACGATCGCTTGAGCGGCTGAATGACGGGATGCGCGAAATCCGTAAGGAAACCCGCGAAATCCGCATTGTCGTGCTTGATAGCGTCGAGCAGGGGCGACGGCTTCGCGATGAAGTCGAAGACAATGGCCGTCGCCTGCGCGACGATATGGCCGAACAGAGCAAACGCTTGCGCGACGAGATAGAGGAGCAAGGAAAGCGCCTCCGCAGTGATATGGAAAGCCAGATGCGAAGCCTGCGTGATGATCTTGAATTGATGATCCGCAGCGAAAATATGGGCCGCACCGCGCATATCGAAACGTTCATCGAACGCACCGTCGGCGACGTTAGGGAGCGCGTTGAAGCGCTCGAATCCGTTCCCCGCTAACCCTGAGCCAATGCAATAATAGAGGACGCCGATGCGCGCCGAAGCCGAAGCCTATGCCCTCCAGATTCAGCAGGCGCTCGACCTGCTGAGGAGGTTTCTTTGACTGGGATCGCGCGCTTCGCCGTCTCCACGAACTGAACGCCCGGGTCGAAGACCCCAAACTGTGGGATAATCCCAAGGCGGCGCAGGCGGTCATGCTCGAACGTCGCCGTCTCGACGAGGCGGTCTCGGCGACGCGCGCCATCGAATCCGAACTCGCCGATACGTCGGAACTCATCGAGATGGCCGAGGCCGAGGGCGATGAGGAAATGGCGGCGGAAGGCAATGCCGTGCTCAAGGCGCTCGCCGAACGCGCCGAACGCGACAAGGTCGGCGCGCTGTTGTCGGGTGAGGCCGACAACAACGACAGCTACATCGAAATCAACTCGGGCGCAGGGGGCACCGAAAGCCAGGATTGGGCGCAGATGCTGCAACGCATGTACCAGCGCTGGGCCGAACGCCATGGCTATAAGGTCGAGCTGATCGACTATAACAGCGGCGAAACGGCGGGCATCAAGAACGCCACGATGCTGATCAAGGGCGCGCAGGCGTACGGCTGGGCGAAGACCGAAAGCGGCGTCCACCGGCTGGTGCGCATCAGCCCGTATGACAGCGCGGCACGGCGGCACACCAGCTTCGCCAGCGTCTGGGTCTATCCGCAGATCGACGACGATATCGACATCGACATCAAGGAAAGCGACCTGAAGATCGACACCTATCGCGCTTCAGGCGCGGGCGGCCAGCACGTCAACACCACCGATTCGGCCGTGCGCATCACCCATGTGCCGACCAACGTCATCGTCGCCTGCCAGAACGAGCGCTCGCAGCACAAGAACCGCGCGACGGCGATGAAGATGTTGAAGGCGCGGCTGTACGAACGCGAGCTTGCCATCCGTGAAGCGGCAGCGGCGGATGTGGAAGCGGGCAAGACCGACATCGGCTGGGGCCACCAAATTCGGTCGTATGTGCTGCAGCCGTATCAGCTGGTGAAGGACCTGCGCACCGGGGTGACATCGACCGCGCCCGGCGATGTGCTTGACGGCGCGCTCGACCCGTTCATGGCAGCGGCGCTGTCACAGAAGGTAACGGGCGAAAGTGTCGATGTGGAGGATGTGGATTAGGGGAGGGAGTTAGGCCAGCATCGCCTTCAACCGCGCATTGACCACCGCTGGTGCCGCCTTGCCCCCCATCGCCTTCATCGTCTGGCCGACGAAGAAGCCGAACAGCGCTTCCTTGCCGCCTTTATACTGTTCGACCTTGTCGGCGTTGGCGGCCAAGATTGCGGCGATGGCGGTGTCGATGGCACCGGTGTCGCTGACTTGTTTCAAGCCGCGCGATTCGACAATGGCCCCGGCGCGCTCGCCGGTTTCGAGCATGATTTCGAACACTTGCTTCGCCAGTGGCCCCGACAGCGTGCCGTCGGCGGCGAGCGCCAGCAATTCGGCACCTGCATCGGGAGTGATCGGCGACGCAGCGATGTCCGTGCCCAGCCGCTTCAACGCGCCGAACAAATCGCTCGACAGCCAGTTCGCCGCCGCCTTGGCGACGTCGGCCTCGCCCTTGCCCTGCAGCTTGGCCGACGCGGCCAGCAGCGCCTCGAAATATGCCGCCGTCTCGGCCTCTGCGGTCAGCACGGCAGCGAGGTACGGCGATAGACCGAAGGCGGCTTCGTACCGCGCCCGCTTGGCCACCGGCAGTTCGGGCAAACTGACCGCACAGTCCGCCACGAAAGCCGCATCGAATTCGACCGGCAACAGGTCGGGATCGGGGAAATAGCGGTAATCGTGAGCGTCTTCCTTCGACCGCATCGCCCGCGTCGTGCCGGTGCCGGGGTCGAACAGCCGGGTTTCCTGCACCACGGTGCCGCCGTCTTCGATCAACGCTACCTGGCGCTTCGCTTCAACTTCGACTGCCTGCATGATGAAGCGCACGCTGTTGACGTTCTTGGTTTCGGTGCGGGTGCCGAACGCCGCACCGGGGCGGCGGACGCTGACGTTGACGTCGGCGCGCATCGAGCCTTCGTCCATGTTGCCGTCGCAGCTGCCGATATAGCGCAACAGCTGGCGGAGCGCGGCCACATACGCCCCCGCTTCGGCAGGCGAGCGAATGTCGGGCTTCGAGACGATCTCCATCAGCGCACAGCCCGAGCGGTTGAGATCGACGTAGCTCATCGACGGGTGGAGATCGTGGACCGACTTGCCGGCATCCTGTTCAAGGTGGATGCGTTCGATGCCGACGGTGGTTTTTGCGCCGTCGTCGGTTTCGATTGCCAGCGACCCCTCGCCGACGATCGGATGGTACAGCTGACTGATCTGGTAGCCCTGCGGCAGATCGGCGTAGAAATAATTCTTGCGATCGAACCGCGACCAGCGATTGATCTGCGCGCCGAGCGCAAGGCCGGTGCGTACCGCCTGCCGGACGCATTCGCCGTTCAGCACCGGCAGCATTCCGGGCATCGCCGCGTCGACGAGGCTGACCTGGCTGTTGGGTTCGGCCCCGAAGGTCGTCGCGGCCCCCGAAAACAGCTTCGACTGCGCCGTCACCTGGGCATGGACCTCCAGCCCGACGACAATCTCGAAATCGCCGGTGGCTCCCTTGATGCGATAGTCGCTGCGCGCGCCGTTGTCGGTGTAGGTCATGGATGGGTCTCGGGACTGATGATGGCGAGGTCGGGGAAATAGCTCGCAAAGCGGCGCGGGTCACGGGTTATCAGCGGTATGCCGAGGACGGCAGCGTGCGCACCGATCAGGAAATCGGGAATGATCGATGTGCGCGGACCACCTCTGATGCGGTATTGGGCAAAGGCGCGCCCAGCGCGATACGCAGTCGCCAAGTCAATCGGCACGATGTCCATGCCGCGACGTTCAAGCCACAGCGACAGGTCCGCAAATGCTTCGAACCGTACCGCCAATTCGGCGCAAACAATCAGATTGGTGCAAAGCCCTTCGGCGGCGACGGCACGGGCGACTTGCTCGCTGCTCCATGCGCGCCACGGACTGGCCAAATCGCGCACATCGATCAGAACGTTGGTGTCGGCAAATTTCACACCAGCGGCCGCTGCGTTTCCCACGCCTCGATCTCGAACGGTTCAAGCGGTTCACGGATCGACGCCATATAGTCGTCCGTCGTTAGGCCGTCACGGAAATCAACGGCGTCGGCATCCATCGCCGTCATGATCTCGGCCACTCGCGCCGCCTGCTCCGCATCGGTCATTGCAGCCTGGGGCAAGGCGCGCAGCGTCACCGACGTATCGGTGGCGCTGACCTCCACCCGCATTCCGGGGCGGATGCCGGCGAGTTCGCGCATGGCCTTGGGTACGGTCACTTGGCCCTTTACCGTCATCGTCGTCTGCATCGCGCGCCTCAAGTATTACCGTGAAAAAGTAATACCGCGACCACTCCCGGTCAAGCCGGTTCGGTCACCGATGCGATCGCTTTCGGCCGCCCTGCGACCAGCTTTTTCAGCTTGAGCGCGGGCTTTTCGATGCCATGCCATGACAGCATCGCGATGCCGAGGGTGATCGGCAACGTCAGGGCGAGGTTGAAATACCATTCACGCGCCCCCGGCAACAGCGCCATTAATGTCTGCTGCACCGGATAGGCATAGAGATAGAGACCGTAGCTATAATCGCCGCGCTGCAGCCATTCGATCCGCGGGAAGTTCTGCATTCCCAGCCACAGCATCAGATACAGCAGCGGGAACTGGATGAGGAACACCGTCTGCGGAATCCAGTAAAGGCCATAGGCCGCCAACGCCGAAAGCACCGCCAGACGGCCATCGACCGGAATCAGGTGCCGCCAATGGTAGGCAACGACGCCGGACAGGAAATAGTAGATCAGCGCCTTGCCGGGGAAAGTGCCGTTGGGTTCGAACACCCCGGTCTGGGTATTGAGGACGAGGCAGGCGATCGTGATGACCGCCCACACAATCGTCAGGCGGACGCGGTCGTATACCGCCGTCGTCACCATCAGGCCCGCCATCAGCGCATAGGACAGTAGCTCGGGATGCAGTGTCCACAAATTCTGGTTGATCATGCCCGCGCGCGGATTCGACAGGAATACGCCGGGCAGTTCGAAATGGATCCACCCGACGATATTGCCGAAATAACGCAGAAACCTGGTGTCGGAGAAATAGTCGGCGAGTGGCAACACCGTCATCGCGGTGCCGAGCACGACCGCCGACAGGGTCACTTCGGTGACCAGCGCCGGAATGATCCGCAGAATACGAAAGGTCAGGAAAACCTTGAGGTTGCGCGTTCGAAGCGCGCTACCGGCGACCAGAAACCCCGACAGGCCAAAGAACATCGGCAGGATCGCCGCGAACAGCGGGCCGGCCGGTGTCGACGCCAGCGAATGGCCGGGACGAAAGCCGTAAGCGGTGTGGAAACTGTGGAGCGTGATGACCATCAGCGACAGGCCGATCCGCACCCAATCGAATCCCGGCCCGGTGCCGCCGAAGCTTTCCATGCGGCTGGCGACGGTTAGGCCGTCCCGGTCCGCACCGGTGGTCGCCTGAATGGCGTTCGAACCTGTCGACGCGAACATGCAAGGCACCTCAGATAATTATACCGGATGCGAAATGTTGCGTCGCAGCACGCGCTGTACCAATGTATCAGCGGGCAAATTGTTGCAGTGCGAAGAAACCGATTGTTGAATTATTGGCGATTCGCGCGGCGTTCCACGATGCGCCGTGCCCAATTCTGGCCGGGCCGTTCAATCCAGCGCCACGTCGCGGCCGCCGTCACCAGAACAAGAATGAGCATCAGCCCGGTGAACAGCGCTCCCTGCAGGGGGTAGCACCGACGAGATCGAACGGTGCACCGGTCGGCCCGCGCGCAGGTGTTACGAGCCGCACATGGCCGAACCTGCCGGCAATCTTCAACACATCGTCGAACCGAGATTGCACGAACACATGGACCATGTAGATCGAATAGGACCATAGCCCGAGCGACTGCAGCGGCCACGTCAATAACAGGCGGGAGATGGCTCCGGCCTGACGCGCGAACACCAATACCGCCGCCGCAAAGACCAGCGGTGCCGTGACGTTTATCCTGCTGTGCCCGAGCAATGCGACAAAAGCGATGACCAATGCAGCGGTGGCGACCTCGCCGAGCGTGGCCAGCCCGCTGCCGGTTGCCGACGGGGCGGGCAGCGGCCGCCAACGCGCCAGCATGACACCAACGGCAAAGCCATAAATGCAGCGCACCATGCCCCAGTCATATGTGACGTTGATGCCATTTTCGCCGTGCAGGAACAGGAACAGCGCCGCTGCCAGCGCCGCCGCCGCCAGCCAGCGATCGAGTGCCGCCCCTGCCCAGCGACACGCCAGCGCGAACAGCAGATAGGTCCAGAATTCGGTGGCGATACTCCAGCTTGGATGGTTCCAGGTCAGCACGTCATGGATGCCGAATGATTGGAACAGCGTCAGATTGGTAAAGATCGCCACGATCGAATGGTGCGCGTCGAACGGCTGCCGCAGCATCATGCCCTTGCCAGCGAGATACAGTCCGGCCACTTCCATCGCGACGAACGCTGCGAGCATGACGATATGCAGTGGATAGACCCGACCGAGCCGGAGGATCGCGAAGTTACCCACCGGCATGCCCGCTGCCAGCCGGTCGCGGTAGTTCAACGCGATGACGAAACCCGACAGGACAAAGAAGAAATCGACGAACAGCCAGCTTCCGTGGATGAAACTCCACGAGGCAATCGGGCTGTTTACCTTGAAATGGAACAGGCAGACGCACAGTGCGCAAACGCCGCGCAAAGCGTCGAGAGCAGCATAGCGCGGGGTCACCGGCAAGCCAACGGCCACCGGCGCAATGGCACTCGCCACCTGCGCCTCCCTCCGCATTGCCTGCTGCCTCAATTTGCCCCGCGTCCGCGCTATCGAACCGATACCTTACGGCACCAGCGTGAATAGTACAGCCGCAGGGTTAACGAACGCTTCGAACTCAGGGCCGCGCAGTGAACCTTGCGGCGCGTTCGATGGCCAAACCCGCGTCGAGAACCCCGGCTTCGTCCAGCGGCTTGCCGATGATCTGCAGTCCCAGCGGCAGACCGTCGAGCGACAATCCGGCGGGAACCGACATCGCCGGCAGACCGGCGAGCGAAGACGGCACGGTGAACACGTCATTGAGATACATCGCCAGCGGATCGGCCTTGTCGCCGAACGCAAAGGCGGCGCTGGGTGCGGTCGGCGTCAAAAGCAGGTCGCAGGTGTCCCATGCCTGTTCGAAATCGCGGGCGATCAGCGCGCGGACTTTCTGTGCCTGCGTATAATAGGCGTCGTAAAAACCCGCCGACAGCACATAGGTGCCGATCATGATGCGGCGCTTGACCTCCGCCCCGAACCCCGCGGCGCGCGTGGCGGCGTACATGTCGGCCAGATTGCCGTCCTTCGGCGTTACGCGAAGCCCGTAACGGACCCCGTCGTACCGCGCGAGGTTCGACGACGCTTCGGCGGGCGCGACGATATAATATGCCGGCAGGGCGTATTTGGTGTGCGGCAGCGAGACATCGACGATGGTCGCACCGGCGGCTTTGAGCCACGCCAGCCCCTGATCCCAAAGCGCGGCAATTGTCGCGTCCATGCCGTCAAGGCGATATTCGCGCGGGACGCCGATGCGCTTGCCGCGCAGATCGCCGGTTAGGCCCGCCGCCCAATCGGGGACCGGCACATCGAGCGAGGTCGAATCCTTGGGGTCGTAACCGCTCATCGACTGCAGCAGGATGGCGCAATCCTCGACGCTGCGCGCCATCGGTCCCGCCTGATCGAGCGACGAGGCGAAGGCGACGACGCCCCAGCGCGAACAACGCCCGTAAGTCGGTTTGATGCCCGAAATGCCGACGAACGCCGCCGGCTGGCGGATCGAGCCGCCGGTATCGGTGCCGGTCGCTCCGGCGCACAGTCGCGCCGCCACCGCCGCCGCCGATCCGCCGCTGCTGCCGCCCGGAACCAGTTCGCGGTTCGAATTGCGCGCCGTCCACGGCGAGATGACCTTGCCATAGGCGCTGGTTTCGTTCGACGAGCCCATGGCGAATTCGTCCATATTGAGCTTGCCGAGCATGACCGCGCCGTCGGCCAACAGCTTGCCCGAAACGGTCGATTCATACTGCGGAATGAAGCCCTCGAGGATTTTCGAACCCGCCGTCGTCTGGACACCCTCGGTGCAGAACAAGTCCTTGATGCCGAGCGGGATACCGGCGAGCGGTTTGGCCGTGCCCGCCGCCAGCGCCGCATCGGCCGCGGCGGCGGCCTTCATGGCAATTTCGGGCGTTTCGACGACAAAGGCGTTCAAGTGGCGCGCGGCTTCGATGGCGCTGACATGCGCCTGCGCGAGTTCGGTCGCCGAAAAATCGCGCGCTGCCAGCCCGCGCCGCATCCCGGCAATCGTCATGTCGGTCAGCGCGGTCATTATTCGATCACCTTTGGAACGGCGAAAAAGCCGCTTTCGGATATCGGCGCGTTGGCGAGCACCTTCGCCTGGATACCGCCATCGGTCACCGCATCGGCGCGCCATTTCAAATGCGCCGGGATGACCGCCGTCATCGGCGCGATCCCGGTCGTATCGACCTCGCCCAATTGTTCGATCCAGCCGAGGATCGACGAGAGTTCCTGCGCCAGCGGTTCGACATCGCTATCGGCAATGCCGATGCGCGCGAGGCGTGCGATCTTGCGGACGGTTTCGGGGGTGACAGCCATGACGGCGCGGCTAGCACCGATGCGCGGGCCTGTGCAACGGCGTCGCATCTTTCCGTCGTCTCCGGTTTCCGGCATGAGCGGACGGTAACGCGTTCCGAAAAGGCCCTTCCCATGACCGCATCGCTGGCTGTCCATCCCGAACACCATGTCCCTGCTTGGCCGAGTTTCGACTGGCAGGACCCGCTGCTGCTCGATGCGCAACTGAGCGACGAAGAGCGGTTGATCCGCGATGCGGCGCGCGGGTTTTGCGACGACGCGCTGATGCCGGCGGTCAAGGAGGCCAACCGCCACGAACGCCACGACCCCGAACTGATGAAGAAGTTCGGGCGCAATGGCCTGCTCGGGCCGACGATCCACGGCTATGGCTGCGCCGGGGCGTCATATGTCGCCTATGGGTTGATCGCCCGCGAAGTCGAACGCGTCGATTCGGCGTATCGCTCGGCGATGTCGGTTCAGTCGAGCCTCGTCATGTACCCGATCTGGGCCTATGGCACCGAGGCGCAGCGGCGGAAATATCTGCCGGGTCTGGCGTCGGGCGAGTTGATCGGCGCGTTCGGCCTGACCGAACCCGACGCCGGTTCGGACCCCGGCGGCATGAAAACCCGGGCGAAGGAAGTTCCCGGCGGCTATGTGCTCAACGGGGCCAAGATGTGGATCACCAACGCGCCGCTCGCCGATGTGCTGGTGGTCTGGGCCAAGTGCGACGACGGGCGGATTCGCGGTTTCGTCGTCGAGCGCGGCGACGTCGGGCTGACGACACCCAAAATCGAAGGCAAATTCTCGTTACGCGCCGGGGTGACGGGCGAGATCGTGCTTGCCGATGTGCATCTGCCCGCCGACCGGTTGCTGCCCGATGTCGAGGGGCTAAAGGGGCCGTTCGGCTGCCTCAACAACGCGCGCTACGGCATCGGCTGGGGCGCGATGGGGGCGGCGGAGTTCTGCTGGCACGCGGCGCGGCAGTACACGCTCGACCGCCAGCAGTTCGGGCGACCGCTGGCGGCGACGCAGTTGGTGCAGAAAAAGCTCGCCGACATGCAGACCGAAATCACGCTGGGGCTCAATCTGGCGCTCACCGCCGGACGGCTGATGGACGCACATCAGCTCGCCCCAGAAGCGATCTCGCTGCTCAAGCGCAACAATTGCGGCAAGGCGCTGGCGATCGCGCGGGAGGCGCGCGACATGCACGGCGGCAACGGCATTTCGGACGAATATCACGTCATCCGCCATGTGATGAATTTGGAAGCGGTGAACACGTATGAGGGGACGCACGACGTCCATGCGCTGATCTTGGGCCGCGCGCAGACGGGGATACAGGCGTTCGGGTGAGGTGTTGGGGGGCGTACCACCACAGACCCCTGTCATCCCGGCGAAGGCCGGGATGACACTGCGGTGGAGATACCGGTCGCCTAGTCGCCCCTGCGCCAGATCGACAGATCGTGCCCGCCGACGCTGCGGCCGCCAAGGATGAAGACGGCGTCGGCGGGGGCCGGGGCGGCCACCGGTTCGGCACCATAGTTGATGGCAAAGGTCAGCGCCCCGCGCCGCCGCAGCCGCAGACCGCCGCTAACCGGGGTAATCGGGATGGCGGCTTGGGCGGTCAGCTGAATCAGCAGTGCCGTCAGGAACGCATCATCGGTCAGCGTCGCCAGATAATGCACCCGCGCGTGGCGGACGAGCGCCGGACCGCCGTCTTCGTAGTACGCAACGACGGTGCACGGGCCGGGGTCGATGCTCTCGCGCCAGCTAAGGCTGGCATATTGCGCGTCGCCCAATTTGATCGCGCCGGGGCAATCGGGCCGCAGCGTTTCGACCGCCAGCACCCGGATCGGCACCAGACCCCGCAGCAGCCCCGGCGCAAGGCCGTCGGGAATCGTCACGTCGCGGGTTTTGGCGCCCGAACGCGGACCAATCAGCACCAGCCCGTCGCATTCCGCCAACCGGGCGACGGCAGCATCGGTCGGCAACGCCAGCGCCGGCACGAGTATGAGTGCATAACCCGTCAAATCCCCCTCAGGCGCTACGAAATCGACATCGAGCCCCAAGCGCCGCGCCGCGCCATAATATTGCGCGACGACGCCCTGATAATCGTAGCCACGCCCCTGCCGCTCGATCCCGGCGAGCCAGTCGCTCTCATGATCGATAGCGATGGCGACCGGCGCGCGGTCGGGTGGCGGCAGATCGATGCTGCCGAGTTCGGCTGCCAGTTGGGCGATTTCGGGCCAAGCCTCGGCTTCGGTCGAATCGGGGCGCAGCAATCCGGCGTGCATCTGCTCCTGCGCGAACGGCACCTGCCGCCAGCGGAAGAAACTGACGCACGCCGCGCCATGGGCAAAGGCCTCCCAACTCCATAGCCGCACCATGCCGGGAGCCGGTCGCGGATTGTGGCGCGCCCAGTTCACCGGGCCGGGTTGCTGCTCCATAATCCAGAATGGCTTGCCGGTCAGGCCGCGCGTCTGATCGAACAGGGTCGCCTGAAAATCGGGATGGCCGGTACGCATGATCGGCGCGAACGCGGCCGCCGGAGCCTTGGCGAGCTCCAGATCGGCGCGACCAAGCGGGTAATTGTCGTAACTGGCAAAATCGAGCGGCGCGGCGAGCGCATGATTGTCGACCCCGGTTTCTGCCATCGGGATGAAATTGTGCGTCACCCAGCGTCCCGGCGCGTGCGCCCGGATGATCGCCACCATGTCGGTGTGGAAGGCCACGACCGCATCCGACGCATAACGCCGCCACGCCATGCGGTGCGCTGGACTGGTTTCGGTGACCGCGCCGACGGGCAGTTCGATTTCGTCGAAATCGCGATATTCCATCGACCAGAAGACATTGCCCCAGGCGCTATTGAGCGCGGCGATGCTGCCGTACTGGTCGCGGCACCAAACCCTGAACCCGTCACGCGCCGCCGACGACGCGCTGAGTGCCGTATCGTGGCAGCACAGTTCATTGTCGGTCTGCCAGCCGACGACATGGGGGTTTGCGCCATAGCGTTCGGCGATGGCGGTGCTGATCCGCATCGCCTCGCGGTGCCAGACACTGCTGGAGAAATCGGTGTGCCGCCGCGATCCGAACCCCCGCGTGCGGCCCGTCGCCGGATCGACCGGCAAGATTTCGGGATACAGGTCGATCAGCCATTTCGGCGGCGTCGCGGTGGGCGTGCACATCACCACACGCAGCCCCGCGTCGCCGAGCGTCGCCACCGCCCGGTCGAGCCAACCCCAGTCGAAGCGACCTGGGTCGGGCTCGATCCGGCTCCACGCGAATTCGGCAATGCGAACATACGTAAGCCCGAGCGTCCGCATCCGCCGCGCGTCATCGGCCCACCACGCTTCGGGCCAATGTTCGGGATAATAGCAAACGCCGAGCATGACCGGAGGCCCCTAGTCTAATCGCATATGGGGTCCCGCCTATTGACTCCCGTCGTATCGATCAACGGCGGAGGAAGGTTGCATTGCCCCACCACGTCGAGGGAGGACGAACGAACGAGCGCTAACCTCGCTTTTCGGTCCTTCGATACTGTGGTACTTTGCCAACATCCGTGGGGGGTGCTCGATGCGGCAGACATCTTTGTCGGTACCGTTGGACGTCAAGCCCGACAGCTATGCCACTCTGGCGCGGCTGATCGACGAAATTCGCCACGATCCAAAACAGCCGGGCAGTGACCAGCCCGACCGGTACGAACGCATCACCGCGCTTGTACCGGCGCTGCATTTCATGTCGATCAGCGTGTTTCCGGGTCACGACTATGATCCCATTTTCATCCTCGAAGCCAATTTCGATGGCGACGACGGGGTCTTCTGGGGCCAGATGGAGGCCGCGTTCGGGGAGGCGCTGCGCGACATGCTGCGCTGCTGCAAGAAACCGCTCGACGGCGACGGGCTCCTGTTCGATGCGGTCACAGCGGTTGGCTCACGGGCAGCGGTCATCCCGTATTTCGAACGTCGCGTGCAAAGGCCGAGCGCCTTTCACCATGGCAATCGCGGCTTGAGCCGCGAATGCATAATCGGCGACCGCGACGTCTTCCTCGCGGTTCGCGCGGAGCTTGCCAGCCGCGAAACCGACCCTGCCCAAACCTATCGTGCCTTGCACCCCGAACAGATTCACGCCCGGCTTCGCGCCGCGATGCTGCCCCGCTTTGCGTGGCTCGCCGAAGCAGCACCGGTGCGGGTCAGCCGGTGGGAAACGGCGCTCGATTGGGTGCGCCTTCTCCTGTTCGTCGCAGCTATAGTCGGGACGCTGCTCTTGCCTGGTCTGGTGATCGCGTCGCTCACCTCGTCGGGACTCACCGTGTTGTTGCCGCCGTTCATCATTGCCGGAATAGGGGTGTGGGTCTGGCTGCTGCGTCGGGCGCTGCCGGGAATGGACATCCCCGCAACACTCACGTCGTCGACGGCAATCAAGCTCCTTGCGGCCGTTTTGGCGGGCGCGGCACTGCTGACCGCCGTGCTGCCGTTTGCCATCATCGCGGTCTATTTCGGCAGCCACTTGCTGATCGCATATAGTCCTTGGCTCGCCGGACATGTTGGCGATGTGGCGGTTCCGGCGTATCGCGAGGCGCTGCGACCCGCCGCCGTTGCCGTTCTCGTCGCCCTGACTCTCGCGGCGCTGCTGATCCTCGCAATCCGCTTTGTCGAACAGCGTGAGAGCTGGCAGGACGATCCGCCGCAAAGCGAACGCATGTTGCGCAATATCGTGCGGCGCGAAGATTGGATCGCCCAAAACCACATGGGCTCGCTTGTGCTGATCAAGCCCGGCGTTTTGCGCAGTCTCATCATCCGCCTTGGGCACCGCGGCCTCGTCTTGTACAAGCGCACCGATCCCGGCGGTTATCTGGGATCGATGCGGACGGTGCATTTCGCCCATTGGGCGTTTCTGAACAACAACAGCCGTCTGATCTTTCTCAGCAATTTCGATCAAAGCTGGGGCAGTTACCTCGACGATTTCATCGAAAAGGCCTCGATTGGGCTGACATTGGCGTGGGGTAGCGGCATCGGCTTTCCGCCGGCGCGGTTCCTCGTTCTCGACGGGGCCACCCATGGCCGGATGTTCAAGAACTGGGCGCTGGCGTCGCGGACCGTCAGCCGCTTCTGGTATTCGGCCTATCGGGACCTGACCGTCGATCAAATCGAACGCAACTGGCGCATCGCCTGCGGGCTGCGGCGGCCGTCGATGCAGCGGGAGGAGGCGCAGGCATGGCTGCTCGACCTATAGACCCGGCAGCGCTGCCGTCGTCCGGTTGGCGACTGGCACCCGATCCAGCGTCCGAGGCGCAGGGGCTGATTGTCAGCGGCTTTGGCGACTGGCCGACCGGGCGCGCGCTGTTTCTCGAATTCGGCTGGCAACCGGGAACGTCACCGCCGCCATGGCTGGCCGAATTGCTCCGGCTTGCCCCGGTGACCAATGCTTCGGGCGGCCAGGACCGATCGGTGGCACTCGCCTTCAGCTACACCGGCTTGGCGCGCATGGGACTGACCGACGAAGCGCTGGCATCGTTTTCGCGTCCCTTCCGCGAGGGCATGTTTCAGGAGGACCGGCTGCGTCGCCTTGGCGACCGGCGGATATCGGCAACCGATCCGGTCGATCAGTCGCCATGGCTCGAGACAGTTATTGCCGACGGCCCGATCTGGAGCGGCAACACGCGCGTTGCCGATCCCACCGCGCCGCTGCCGACGGGAAACTCGTTGCGGATCGCCGCGGCGGAAAAACCGGAAAAACTGATTCTGACGCCGCTCACCGTGCATGCGTTGGTGTTGCTGTACGAAAAGACCGAAGCGGCAGCCGATGGCTGGGCGGCCACGGTCGAGGCGGCGCTTGGCGAGCACAAGGTCACGGTCGTCCACCGATTGCCGCTGTTCCTCGCCGTCGAGGAGGCCGACAAAGCCAAGAATATCAGTCGTGAGCATTTCGGTTTCGCCGATGGCCTGTCGCAGCCGATTCCGTTCGACGATCAGGGCGCGGTGATCCTGAAGGACGGCAGCATCGTGGTCCCGGACGGCGTCCACGGCGTGCCCCTCGGCGAGTTCGTCATCGGTTACAATAACGGCCATCACGAAAAGGCCCCCGGGCCGATCGTCCCGCTAGGCGCGGAAACCAAGACCGCCGGGTTGGTGCCGCACGACCGCGCCGAAGGCTTCGCCGATTTCGGTCGCAACGGCAGCTACATGGTGGTCCGCCAACTGCGGCAGGACGTGGCGGCGTTCTGGGATTCGATGCAGGCCAGCGCCGACAAGGTCCGGGCCGGGGACCCCACAGCAACCCATGTCACTGCCGATTGGCTCGCCGAACGCGTCATTGGCCGGAGTGTCGACGGGCACCTCCTGTGTCAGAAGGGCACGCTTGGCATTGGCCCGGATGGCATGCCCGCCAATGATTTTCTGTTCCGGGGCAGCGATCCGCATGGTGCGGGCTGCCCGCTCGGCAGTCACGTCCGCCGCGCCAACCCGCGCGATAGTCTCGCCCCCGACCCAACGATGGGGCCCACGCTGCTGGCTGCTGCCAACAACCACCGCATCCTGCGCCGTGGCCGCAAATATGGATCGAAATTCGTCGAAGCGGCAGCCGATGGCGATGAAGATCGCGGCCTTTTGTTCATGTGCCTCAACACCGATATCGAACGCCAGTTCGAGTTCGTTCAGCATACCTGGTTGCTCAACGCCAATTTCCATACGCTGTACGACGAGACCGACCCGCTGCTTGGCCCCAAGGGTCCGATGACGATCCGCGAGATGCCACTGCGGCGCATCGTCGATGTCGCAACCTTTATCAAAATGGTGGGCGGCGAGTATTTCTTCCTGCCCAGCCTGCCGGCGATCGATTATCTGGCGCGACTGTGAGCCCGGTCGACACGCTTGCGGCGCGCAACGTGCTGCGGTCGGACGCTGGCGGGCTCAAAGCCTTGGTGACTGCGCTGGTCATGCGGCTGATTCCGTTCGGGCTGTCGGTATTGCGCCGGGTCTGGCCGATCGCCACGGTTGGGTCGCTGGTGATCGTGACGCGCTATGACGACGTGGTCGAGGTATTCAACACCGATCAGGCATTCGCCGTTCCTTACCATGACAAGCTCGACGTCATTACCGGTGGACAGCCATTTTTCCTCGGTATGCGCGACACGGATGCCTATCGATCGAGCACGGCGGCGCTGCGTCGCGTCATCAAACCCGAAGACCTCGCCGGGCTTGGCGATCGGTCCGAAGCGCGGGCGGCCGAACTGGTAGCAGCGTCGGATGGCGCCATTGATGTGGTCGCGATGGTGCGCACGACCAGCTTCGACGTGATGCGCGACTATCTCGGCGTCCCCAGGCCGACCAACGGCGACATCGAAGTCTGGGCAACCCGCCTTTTCGAGTTTCAGTTCGCCGATAGCGGCAATGATCCGGCGTTGCGAACCGAAGTCGATGTGATCGCTCCCGCTTTTCGCAGCTTGATCCAGACGGAGATTGCGCGGCGACAGGCTGCCGGAGTGACCGGCGACGATGTGCTCGGGCGCTGCCTGACGCTGCAAGCGGCCCTTGCGCCGGGCTTTGGCGACGACGAAATCCGCACTGCGCTGCTGTGCGTCCTGGTCGGCGGTCCGCCGCAGCCGCCGATGGTCGTACCGCAGGCGATGGAACAATTGTTGCGGCGGCCCGCAGCGCTGGCGATGGCGACGGCGGCCGCACGCAGCGGCGACGATGCCCGCCTTGCCGCCATCGTTCTCGAGGCCATGCGGTTCGATCCGCTGGCCCCCGGCCTGCCGCGCCAGATTACGCAGAACTGGACGATTGCCGCCGGGACGCCGCGCGCCAAACCGGTCAAGGCCGGATCGACCCTGCTGGCGGCGTTTGCGTCGGCGATGATGGACCCGCGGCGGCTGCCCGATCCGGGTGTCTTCGATCCCGACCGGTTGCCGCATGAATATCTGCATTTCGGCCATGGGCTCCACGAATGCTTTGGCCGCCATATCAACGGTGCGACCTTGCATCGGATGTTGAAGCCCCTGCTGGCAAAGCCGAACCTGCGCCGCGCTTCCGGCCGCAGCGGCAGGTTGAGCAAGCGCGGGGCCTTTGCCGAACGGCTGATCGTCGCGTTCGGCTAACCGTTTCGCGCCGATGAACTTGTTTGCCCCAGCGACATCCGCCACACTCGCGCCGGGTGTAAAAGCGTGAGGCACGGTGACACGAATCGGGATCGCCATTGCAACGGGGGCATGCCTCGCGGCGTCCGTGCTGGCGGTTTCGAGCGTCATCGGAGGTCCGTCGCCACGGGTTGAACTATTTTCACCGACCGGACCGTCGCCGCGTATCGAGCAGATCAAAATCCGTTTTGCCACGCCGATGGTGGCTTTCGGCGATCCGCGTCTGGCGGCACCGGTCACTGGCAATTGTTCGGCCGGAGCCACCGGGCGCTGGACCGACGCGCAAAGCTACGCCATCGACTTTCCGACGCCGCTCGCGGGCGGTCGGCGCTGCGCCTATACGCTCACCGCCGGATTGAAGGATGCCAGCGGTGCGGCGATCGGCGGGCAGCGGCAATTCGGTTTCAGCACCGGCGGACCATCGGTTCGCGCCATTGCGCCTTCGGCCGACGGCGGCAGCATCGACGAAGATCAGGTATTCCTGCTCGCGCTCAACAGTGCGCCAACCCCGGCATCGCTGGCGGTCCATGCTGCCTGCCTGATCGACGGCGTCGGCGAGGCGGTGCCGCTCGACGTCCTCCCGGCGGCGGCGATCGCACCGTTGCTGAAGGGCAACCGGGTCGATTGGCGGGTCCGGCAACTGCTGGTGGCAGCGGGACTGCAATGGTCGGAAATTGGCGATGGACCAAGGCCGCCACTGGCCACCGTCCTCGGCGTCCACTGCCGTCGCGCGCTGCCGCCGGGTGGCAAGGTCAGCATCCGCTGGGGCGCAGGCGTCGCCGATGCCAGCGGGCAGGTTGCAGGCGACACCGTCCGCTATGATTTCAAGGTGCGTCCGGCCTTTGCGGCGCGCTTCGAATGTTCGCGGGTCAATGCCGCCGCCGCCTGTTCGCCGCTGCAGGCGATGCGGGTGACTTTCAGCGACGAGGTGCCGCTGGCGCAGGCGCTGGCGGTGCGGCTGGTGGCGCCCGATGGCACGGCGCTGACGCCCAAGACGCCCGACCGCAAGACGGCGACTGTTGGCGAGGTGAGTTTCGCCGGGCCGTTCGTCGAGCGCGCCCGCTATACCGTGCAGATGCCGGCCGGGCTTACCGACCAGTCGGGACGGCGGTTGAGCAACGGCGAGCGCTTTCCGCTCGAAGTCGCGACCGGAGACTTCCCGCCGCTGGTCAAATTCGCCGGGCATTTCGGCATTCTGGAAGCGAGGGAGGGCGGCGTTCTGCCAGTCACCCTGCGCGCCGTCGAAACCCGGCTCGAAGGGGCAAAGACCGTGCCGTTGACCGGTCGCGCCATGGTTGTACCGACCGACGGACAGGTGGCGGAGTGGCTGCGGCGGCTCGATGCGGTCGAGGAAGCGACCAGCATCGAAGAGCCGATTGCCGGATCGCGCGACACAAGGACGGTGGTGACGACGCGGCAAACCCCGCTGCTGCGCGCCAATGCGCCGGTCAAGGCGTTCCGGCTAGACCGGACCGACGCCCGCGCCATGGAAGTCGTCGGCATACCTCTGACAACTAAGGGCTTCCATGTCGTCGAGATCGCCTCGCCAGCGTTAGGCGCGGCGCTGCTTGGCCCCGGCAAGACCCGCTATGTCGCCGCCGGTGCGCTGGTCACCGATATGAGCGTGCACTTTCTGTGGGGACGCGGCACCAGTCTCGTCTGGGTCACCCGCCTTGCCGATGCGACGTCGGTGGCCGGCGCGCGGATCGCCATCACCGACAGCTGCTCGGGGGCGCTATTGTGGAGCGGCACCACCGGGCGCGACGGCCGTGCAATGGTGGGCGACACGCTGCCGGTGCCGAGCAGTTATGCCAGCTGCCGCGATAGCAGCACCGACCATCCGCTGATGGTCAGCGCGCGCGCTGGTGACGATTATAGCTTCACCCTGAGCAACTGGGGCAACGGCATCCAGCCGGGGGATTTCAGCCTCAATCAGGGCTATGGCTTCGGGCGCGTTGCGGCGCATGCGATCTTCGACCGGACGCTGCTCAAGGCGGGCGATACGGTGTCGATGAAGCTGCTGCTGCGCGCCCGCAGCGATGCCGGGTTCAGCCGCGCCGCCGGATATACCGACCCGACCGTCATCATCCGGCATCTAGGCTCGGATGCCACCGTCGAACTGCCGCTCAGGCTCGATGGCGGCGGCACCGGCGAACTGCGCTGGCCGATCCCGGCGAGCGCGGCGCTGGGGGATTATCAGGTCGAACTTGGCGAACGCGGCAGCGGCGAGCGGCTGACGGCGGGGCAATTCCGGGTCGATGAATATCGCCTGCCGACAACCCGCGCCCGGGTCAGCGGGCCGAAAGCCAAGCAGGTTGCGCCGGTCGCGGTGCCGCTCGATCTGACGCTCACCTATCTGTCGGGCGGTGCCGTCGGCAAGGTCCCGGTCAAGCTGCGGACGCTGGTGCAGCCGCGCACCGTCACCGTGCCGAACTACGACGGCTGGAGCTTCGACGGCGAACCGCTGGTGGCGGGCATCGTCCCGGTCGATGCAAGCGAGGACGATATGGGCGACGCCGCCAAGCCGACACGGGCGCGGGTCGAGCCGGTAGCGCTTGGGGCCAATGGCGTGGCTCGGGTGGTCGTCGACAAGCTGACCCCGGTCACGGTGCCGTCCACGCTGGTCGCCGAAATGGACTATGACGATGCCAATGGCGAAGTCGCGACGACGGGAACCAAGATCGACCTCGATCCTGCCGCGGTGCGGGTCGGAATCAAGACCGACGGCTGGCTGGTCAAGGCCAGTGATTTGCGGCTCAAGCTCGTGGTGCTCGATCTCGACAACGCGCCGGTCAAGGGCGCGCCTGTCGCGGTGACGTTGTTCAGTCGCGCGACCTACAGCTATCGCAAGCGACTGATCGGCGGCTTTTATGCCTATGACAACAGTCGCGAAACCAAGCAGCTTTCGGCAAAATGCAGCGGCACCAGCGACAACCAGGGCCGCGTCCTCTGCCAACTCGATCCCGGCGTTTCGGGCGAAGTGGTGGCGCTGGCCGTGGTTAAGGACAGTGCCGGACGCACGGCGCGGGCGACGACGAGCATCTGGCTGGCAGGCGATGACGATTGGTGGTTCGGCGGCGACAATGGCGACCGCATGGATGTCGTGCCCGAAGCGATCGAGGTCGCTGCCGGGGGCACGGCGCGGCTGCAGGTCCGCATGCCGTTCCGCGAGGCGACGGCGCTGGTATCGGTGCTCCGCGACGGCGTGTTGTCGAGTTTCGTGACCACCCTGTCGGGCAAGGATCCTGTCGTCGAAGTGCCGATGGCGCGGGGTTATGCGCCCAATGTCTATGTCGAGGTGCTGGCGGTACGCGGGCGGGTGGCGGGCTGGCGGCTGTGGCTGTCGGATCTTGCCCGTCGCTGGAACTTGCCGTGGTTCAGCCGCGACGCCGCATCGCCGACCGCACTCGTCGATCTCGCCAAGCCAAGCTACCGCGTCGGCATCGCGCAGCTGAAAGTCGGCTGGGACGATCATCGCCTTGCTGTCGCAGTCAAGACCGACCGGCCGAGTTATGCCGTCAAGCAGACGGCGACGGCGCAGGTGACGGTGACCGCGCCGAAGGGCAGGGCGTTGCCCAAGGATGCCGAGATTGCTTTTGCGGCGGTCGATGAGGCGCTGCTGCAGCTTGCGCCGAACGACAGCTGGAAACTGCTCGATGCGATGATGGCCGAACGGCCGATCGCCGTGGTGACAGCGACCGCGCAGACGCAGGTCGTCGGCAAGCGCCATTATGGCCGCAAGGCGGTCGCGGCGGGCGGCGGCGGCGGCGAGATGAACGGCATGACGCGGCGCGATTTCAATCCGCTGCTGCTCTGGCGGGGCCGGGTGCCATTGAACGCGCAGGGGCAGGCGGTGCTGACCGTGCCGTTGAACGATTCGCTCAGCGGGTTCCGGCTGGTGGCGGTGGCGACGGCGGGTAGCGACCTGTTCGGGACGGGCGCGGCGACGATTCGGACAACGCAGGACCTGCAATTGCTCGCAGGGATTCCGCCGCTGGTGCGCGACGGCGATGCCTATGTCGCGACAACCCTGCTGCGTAACACGACGACGGCACCGCTTGTCGTGACGGTCAATGCGCGGGTCGGCACCGTCGACCTGCCGCCATTGGCCGCCACCGTACCGGCGGGCGGTGCGACGCCGCTGGCGTGGCGGGTGCGCGCCCCCGCCAATCCCGGTATTGCGACGTGGACGATCGATGCGCGTGCTGCGTCGGGCCAGCGCGACCGGGTGCAGGTCGTGCAGACCGTTGCCCCGGCCGTGCCCGATCAGGTCTGGCAGGCGACGCTGTTCCAACCCGGCGCACCGTTCCCGGTCGGCCTGCCGGCAGGCGCGCTGCCCGGTCGTGGCGGCATCGATGTCAGTGTCAGCCGCTCGCTCGGCGGCGCGCTGCCGGGGGTGCGCGCCTATATGGCGGCCTATCCCTATGACTGTATCGAGCAGCGGCTGAGCCGCGCGGTGGCGCTCGGCGACCGGGCGATGTGGGACGCAGCGGTGGGGGCATTGCCGGGATATCTCGATGCCGACGGCCTTGTGCGCTATTTCCCCGCCGACTGGATCTTCGGCGACGACAGCCTGACCGCATATATCCTGCGGCTTTCGGCAGCGAGCGGCTGGGCGATTCCCGAACCGGCGCGCGGCAAGATGATCGACGGCCTGACGCGCTTTGCCACCGGCAAGCTCGAGCGCAGCCATGCGCTGGTGTTGGTCGTCGAAAAGGGCAGCGGTCGCGCCACCCTTGCCAACCTTGGTGGCGATGGCCCGCCGCGCCTGCTTGCCGCCGTCGCGGCACTGGCGTCGCAGGGCGCGGCAACGCCGGCGATGCTCGAACCGCTGAGCATTGCCCCCGATACCTGGCCGACGGTTAGCATCATCGACTGGCTCGATGTGCTGACGATGCTGCCGACCGCGCCCGACCGCGCCGCACTGCTGGTCCGTGCCGACAATGCCATCCGCACCCGGCTTGACCTGCAGGGCACGACGTTGCGGATCACCCGCGCCGATGATCCGTGGCAACTGCTGGCCTCGCCCGATGCGACGGCGGCGCGCCTGCTGACGGCGGTGGTGGCGCGGGCGTCGTGGAAGGGCGATGCCGGGTTGATCGCCCGCGCGCTGATGCTGCGGCAGCAGCGGGGACATTGGGATACCACCCCCGCCAATGCCCTCGGCACGCTGGCGATGCGCGATTTCGCGCGGGTGTTCGAAACCGCACCCGTCACCGGATCGACGAGCGTCAGCGTGGGTGCCGTCAGCCGCAGCTTCGTCTGGGGCGGTGTTCCGGCACCCGCCACTCTGCCGTGGCCGGTCGCCAAAACTATGTTGGCCGTCACCCATAGCGGCAGCGGTGCACCGTGGATCACCGTGACCAGCCGCGCCGCCGTGCCGCTGCGACAGGCGTTTGCCAGCGGCTTCGCACTGAATCGGACCGTAAGTGCCGTGAGCCAAGCGGTGCCGGGGCAATGGTCGCGCGGCGATGTCATGCGGGTGCGGATCAGCTTTACGGCGCGCGCGCCGGTCGAATGGGTGGTGATCAACGATCCGGTTCCCGCTGGCGCGACGATTCTGGGTGGCCCATTGGGCGGGCGCTCCGAAATCCTCGCGGGCGGGGAAGGGACGGCAGGCCTGCAACCGACCTTCGTCGAACGCCGCACCGATGCGGTCCATGCGCACTATGCGAGCATCGACCGTGGGCAGGTCACCTATGACTATAGCGTACGGTTGGGCTCGGCGGGTACCTTCGCCATGCCGCCGACCCGCGTCGAGGCGCTGTATTCGCCCGAAACGATGGCGATGACCCCCAATGCGCCGGTGGTCGTCGCGCCGCGATGAAGCGTCATGCGGTTGTCGGTGTCGCCATCGCTGCCGCGCTGCTGGCTGTCGTCACCACGCCCGCGACGCCGCCCGATTTTGCCAATGTGCGCACCAACATCGGCTCGAGCGAGGCGGTGCTCGTCGACCGTCAGGGTCGCGAACTGGCGCGACGGCGCACCGACGCGGCGGTGCGGCGGCTCGATTGGGTGCCGCTGGCCGCGATCAGCCCGGCACTGGTCAGCCGGATCACCGCCGCCGAAGATCGACGCTTTCGCGACCATGACGGGGTCGACTGGCGCGCGGTGGGCGGGGTGGTCCGCGACCGGCTGCACGGTCAGGCCAATCGCGGGGCGAGTACGATCACCATGCAGCTGGCGGCGCTGATCGATCCCGCGCTCGGCACCGCCGGTCACCGATCATGGCGGCAAAAGGTGATGCAAGGCCGCGCCGCGCTGGCGATCGAACGGCGCTGGAGCAAGGACCAGATCCTCGAAGCATGGCTCAACCTGCTGCCGTTTCGTGGCGATCTTGTCGGCATCGATGCCGCCGCGCGCGGCTTGGCCGGGCGGAGTCCGGCGGCGCTGGGGGCACCCGAAGCGCTGGTGCTGACGGCGCTGGCGCGCGCTCCGGCGGCAAGTCCGGCCAAGGTGCTGGCGCGAGCCTGTGCGGCCGGGCCCGATGTGCCGTGCGGCGCGGTAGACCTTGCCGCCGCCGCCATGCTCGGCGCGCGCGCGCCGGTTGCGCGTGGCGATCTTGCGCCGCAGCTTGCCGATCGCCTGCTGCCGGTGGGAACCAAGGGCGTCGTGCGCACCACCATCGATGCCGATATCCAGCGGCTGGCGCGCGACGCGCTGACCCGGCAATTGGCCGCACTCAGCCCGCGCAACGCCCGCGACGGCGCGGCGCTGGTTGTCGACAATGCGACCGGCGATATCCTCGCCTGGGTCGGATCGGCGGGGCCAGCGTCGACCGCAGCGGCAGTCGATGGGGCAACGGCGCCGCGCCAGGCCGGATCGACGCTCAAGCCGCAGCTTTATGCGCTGGCCATCGAACGCCGCCTGCTGACCGCAGCCTCGGTCCTCGACGATACACCGGTCGATCTCGACACCGCGTCGGGGCTGTATATTCCGAAGAACTACGACAACAGCTATCGCGGCCCGGTGACGGTGCGCTCGGCGCTGGGCAATTCGCTCAACGTGCCCGCCGTCCGCGCCTTGCTGCTTGTCGGCGTCGATAGCTTCCGCGACCGGTTGTACGACATCGGGTATCGCGGGATCAGCCGCGACGGCGACTATTACGGATTCTCGTTGGCATTAGGTTCGGCCGAGGTGACCTTGGTCGAACAGGCGGCGGCCTTCCGGGCGCTGGCACGCGGCGGGCGCTGGTCGGCATTGCGCGTGGTGCCCGGCGCGGTGGCGGCGGACCGTCGGCTGGTCGACCCGGGTGCGGCAGCGATCGTCACCGACATCCTCAGCGACTCGGCGGCGCGTACTGCGACCTTCGGGGAGGACAATGGCCTGACCTTGCCATTCCCGGCAGCAGTCAAGACCGGCACATCGAAGGCCATGCGCGACAATTGGTGCATCGGCTTTTCGGATCGCTTCACCGTCGCCGTATGGGTCGGCAATTTCGAAGGCGATCCGATGCGCAACGTTTCGGGGACGACGGGCGCCGCCCCGGCGTGGCGGGCCATCATGCTGGCATTGCATCAGGGGCGACCGGGCAAAGCTTTCGCGACGCCGCCGACAACGACGCGCAGCCGGGTCGTTTTCATCCCAGCCATCGAACCACCGCGCGACGAACTGTTCCTGCCCGGCACCGCCCTGACGCGCGTTGCAGTCACCGCCGCGCGCGATGCGTCGCCGCGCCTGCTCAGTCCCGCCGATGGCAGCGTCATCGCCATCGATCCCGACATTCCGCTGCCGCGTCAGCGCGTCGCCGTTCGCGCCAGTGGTGCGGGCACAGTGCGGGTCGATGGTCGGCCGCTGCCGCAGGGCCTTTGGGCTCCGGTGCCGGGTTCGCATGTGTTTACACTGGTCAGCAGCGCCAATGCGGTGGTCGATCGGGCACGCGTCATTGTGCGATAGCGCGCCGCCGTCAGACGCAGATCGGGGGCGACGCGGCCTTCCGTTCGACCCTGCCGCACCTCGTGGCTATTCAGCAACACCCGGTCTCAAGCCGTTTGTCTGTCACTAAAATGAAACATAAAAGACGCAGTCCTGTCATGAGACCTGCCTAACCGCCGCAGGGTCAGCGCCCCGCGCGCTTTGTGTGAGGAAGTAATTTATGCGTACTCGAGTGTCTGCGGCGCTGCTGGCAGCGACTGCACTGTCCGTTCTTGCCACCGCCCCAGCCGATGCCGCCGTCCGCAAGCATCGGCACACCGTCAAGACGGTGACCACGACGTCGACGTCCCCATCGCTCGCCAAGATCGTCGCCGATCAGCAGCGCCAGATCGAAACGTTGACCGCGCAGATTGCCGCGATTCAGGCCGCGCAAACAGCGCCGCCCGCACCTGTCGTGGCGGTCGTCGACGAAGAGGCTGCGGCCAATTCCGAATTTCTGAAGGCGCAGGTCGATGCGCTTCAGGCGCAGCTCGAAGACGTCAAGAAGCAAACCGCTGCCAACGCGCCGACCTTCGGTGCGACCGCCGCGTTCAAAAGCAGCAACGGCTTTTCGTTCAAGCCGTCGGGCGAAATCCAGTACGACGCCGGTTATGTCGGCAACCCCGATAACCGCATCGCGACGACTAGCCTCGGGTTCAACAACCGTGCGCGTCGCCTGCTGCTCGGTGCCTCGGGCGATCTGCCGGGCGGCTTCAAATATTCGTTCCAGTTCAACTTTGCCCAGTCGGTCATCGATTACGAGGATGTCGTCCTGTCGTATGAGCCCGCCGGTAAGCCCTATAGCGTCATCATCGGCTACCAATATCCGTTCAACACACTCGAAAACATGACGTCGAATCGGTTTATCTCGTTCGCCGAGCGTGACCAGATCGTCGATGCCTTCGGGGAGGGCCGCCGCCTCGGCGTCGCGCTCAACTATTTCGAAGGCAATTTCCGCGCCAGCGGCGGCGTGTTCGCCAACGCCATCAACAACACCAATTCCGACAACAACGATTATGAAATCGCTGGCCGCCTGCTCTACACGCCGCAGGCGTTCGGCGGGCAGCTGCATTTCGGTGTCAACGGCCAGTATCGCCACTTCAAGACGTCGGCGCTCGGGCAGCAATACCGCGCCCGACCCTTTGTCCAGACGACCGACATCCGCTTCATCGATACCGCCGGTATCGCTGGAAAGTCGGATGCGATCTTCGGCGGTGAATTCCTAGGCATCTTCGGTCCGCTCCACGTGGCGGGCGAAGCGCAGGTGGTGAAGGTCAACGGCTATCGCCCCGGCGATGTCGCACCGAGCGGTCAGGCGTTCAGCGGCAGCCTGTTGGCGTCGAACCCGACCTTCTGGGGCGGTTATGTCGAGGCCGGGTATTGGCTCACCGGGGAAACCCGCGGCTATAAGAACGGCAAGATCGACCGGACCAAGATCCTCAACGGCTTCGACAAGGGTGGTTGGGGCGGGTTCCAGATCAATGGTCGCCTCACCTATGTCGATCTGCGCGATAGGGTCGGCGGGCCGAACAACGGCACCCAGGTCGTCGATGGCATTTTGAACGGCGGCAAGCAGCTGGGCTATCTCGCGTCGCTCAACTGGTGGCCGATCGACTATGTCCGCTTCACCTTCCAGTACAGCCATGCCGATATTCAGGGGGGCGCACGCGCTGGTGTGGTCAAGCCGCTCGACACCCGTCCGATCTACGATCGCCATTATAGCTCGGACATCGGCCTGATCCGCGCGACGGTCGATTTCTAACGAACGCTCAAGACAAGCGTGCAGGGCGGTCCCGCAAGGGGCCGCCCTTTGTGTGTTCAGTCGGCGTCGCCATGCGTCCCGGCCTGTTCGTCATGCCCCGAGCGGTTGGAGACGAACGCAAGCCCCATCAGCGCGCCGGCGAGCAGCAAGGCGACGAAGATACCGCCGCCCATCGCAATGATGAAGTGCAGGTGGAAGGGAACTCCGTCGGCGAGCATCGACCAGACGGCGCCACCCGCAACCAACAACGCAACGCCGACCATCAATGCCATCAGGCGTCGGAAGCGGCGCCAATGGTCCGGCGGTTGGCGCTGCGAGCGGACAATATCGGTCATGGCTTTACCTTCAGTGACGAATCGCGCGATGATGCCTGCAACGCGTTCGGGCTCGAACCCGACGCATAACCCGGGGAGACGCGTCATGATCGGTTCGATCCTGACAGGCAAGAAGCCGCTGGTGTCGGTTGCGCCCGATACGCCGGTCCGTGAGATCGCCGCATTGCTGCATCAGAATCGCATTGGCGCGGTGCTGGTCTGCGAATCGGGAGCTATCGTCGGGCTGGTCAGCGAACGCGACATTTGCGCCGGGCTGCATTCGCACGGCGCGGCGATTCTCGACACGCTGGCGCACGCGATCATGTCGTCGCCGGTAATTACCGCCGATCCTGGCATGTCGATCGAATCGGCGCTGGCGACGATGACCGACCGGCGCTTCCGCCATTTGCCGGTGGTTGAGGACGGCAAGACGCTCGGCTTGGTGTCGATCGGCGATCTGGTGAAGCGTCGAATCGACGACACGGTCGCCGAGGCGAGTGCGCTGAAGCAGTATATAGCGTCGTAGGGCGGCGGTGTGTGTGGCGACGCGGCCGACGAACTCGGCCCGGTTTCGCCGCTGCGGGTCCTTCAACCGGCAGGGATGTCCATTCAAACGCTCGAATCCGCCATCCAAGCGCATGATCGCCGACGGCGCACCCGGCGGCAGCGCCCCAAAATGACAAAAAAACGACAATTCCTACCGTTTGAGTGAAATTAGGGGTTGCGCGACCCGGCACCCGCTCGTAGATGACCACTCCCGGCCGACGAGCACTTCGGTGCTTCGCCAGCCACTTCAGCAGCGACGGCGATATAGCCCCAGTAACAAGGGGTTGGACAGCATGTTGCCGGTGCCGGGAATTTCGGGCTGCGGCGATCTCGCCAAGGCATTGAAAAAAAGCTGTTGACGGGGAATTTCGAACGGCCCATAAGCCGCCCCCGTCGCCGACGACGAGCTTCCTTCGGGACTCGGAGCCGACCTCGAAAAACACACACTGGTCCGAACCCGCCACAAACGGGGGAATGGCCAGTGTCGCTCTTTCTCATTGTAGGTTGAATGAAGGGACATGTGGGCGGCGGTCCACGCCCCGGGCAATTTAGGGTCCGGGTAGCGTGGCTAAACCTCCGCTTATGTGTCTTTATACGTTACCACAAAGCACATCGCTCCAGAGCAATCTGGGGCCAAATATGCCAAGTTGAAACGTTGTGCAGACAGATAAGCTCCTAAAACGGGTTTTCGTTGAGGCGTTGCCGAGAGGCGCGCAGTGACGATTATTCGATCATGAACTTGAGAGTTTGATCCTGGCTCAGAACGAACGCTGGCGGCATGCCTAACACATGCAAGTCGAACGAGACCTTCGGGTCTAGTGGCGCACGGGTGCGTAACGCGTGGGAATCTGCCCTTAGGTACGG
>JBBROI010000018.1:0-35634 GCA_038229555.1 Sphingomonadales bacterium | reverse complement strand
CGCGATATTGCCATCGAAGATACCCGAAGCATCACAGCTGGTGCGGAGGACGCCCACGCCTTCGGGAGCGAAGCCCCATGAATAGCTGTCGTTGAAATACCAGTCGCTGCCATTGGCGTTGTGGGTGCTGTTTGAACCAGTACCGGTCTCGAAAATCACGTCGGCCCGTGCTGCCTGGGCGAGCAGGAGCAACGTGTCGCTGCCGGTGACGCGACCGGCGAGCATCAGGCGCGAACCGTCACACGCGCTGAGGATGCCAGCGATCGAGCTGCCACTGGTGCCATAGGTTTCGGAAAAGCACTGGGTCCAGCCGCCACCGGTGACAGTCGCAATTGCCACATTATTCTGCGGCCCAAATGGCAGGTAGCTGGCAGCAGTCGACGCGGTAGCAGTGAGTGCCAGAACCGCCGAAGCGGCCAATTTCAGTAGTTTCATTGAAGATCTCCCCACTAGTTTCCCCGAGCATGCTTGCTCGATCAATTGGCGCGATGCAATAAACGTGCCACGTGACGGTTATATGAATGACGTAAGTGTTATCAAAGGGATGCCGCATTGCCACATCAAGGGGCCGATCGCGAGTTGTAAAATCCACCGACACTTCAACGGTGCGCAAACGAAAATGGGGCGCGGGCTTTCACCCGCGCCCCGTTAGGCAACCGACCGGTCAATGCGGCTTAATCGCCGGCCATGACCTGCGTCGCCCGCATTCCTGCGGTGCTTGTTCACACTGCCGGTTAAGCAGCGACAGCCTTGCGGCGGCGCATCGATGCGCCAACGAGGCCGAAACCCGCGATCAGCATCGCCCAAGTCGACGCTTCGGGAACGGCACCGCCACCGCCAAAAGCGAGAGCATTGGCGAACAGGGCGCGATAATCACCGGTCGCATGGCCATATTGCACAACGTTTGGATATAATGTGATGGCAATGACATTGCCCGCCGCGTTGATCGCTTCGAGCGGCCGACCACTGGCCCATGAACCAACCAGCGTGGCACCGGTGTCGAGACCCGCCAAATAGTCGGCATTATAAAGGATCGAGCTGAGTGCGAAGACATTCGCAAACAGCGGGCTGCTTGCGTCAAATGCCCCCAGTGTCTGCGAATTATATGCATCGAAAGTTGGATTGATCAGCGGGTTGTAACCGCTGCTGTTGAGCAGCCCGCCTGCGGTTCCGGCTTCCTGGCCAAAGAAGGTGCTGATGACGACGCGGCCGCCACCATTCACGTAACTCCCGAGGAGGTTCGACAATGCCGTGCCATTCGGGCCGAGGTTGGTCGAAACCAGAACCGAATCGAATTGCGACAGATACGCCAGTGTCGGCAGACCTGCTGCCGTCGCATCGTAGGCGCTGCTGTTTACATGGTCGAAGCGTGCGTCGGAACCCGTTAGATCGGCGAGCACAGCTGCGTCCAACGAAACGTCGTTTTCGTGTCCGAGTACCAGTGTCTTGACACCCGCAGCTGCGGCAGGCGCAGCGACGGCAAAGGCGAGCACGGTGGCCGCTGCCAGCGTGAGACTGCGCGAGGCGGTCAGATTAAGCATTTGCATGAAAACTCCCATCCATACCGGTCACAGTTCGCGGCCGGCTATTCATCTTCAAGCAAGAATTATGCCAGATGCGTATCCATAATAAATATGCATTTTATCAACAGATTAACACGCGAAGCATGATAGCATCATTGACGAAGTGTAAAGATTTCCGACACTAACGTCGTTCTTCGAGATGATAAAAGGGGCGCGGGCTTTCACCCGCGCCCCCATAAAACGCTTGATTGGCTGCAGCCGGTTATTCGCCAGCAACGACCTCGGCCACCGGAGCCGGGAGCTCGACGGGCGCCGCCACCGGCACCTTCGCGGCTTGCGCAGCGCGCAATGCCGCATCGCGGCTGTTCGCCGTGACCCGCATCCGCGCCATCGCCGCACCCGTTCCCGCCGGGATCAGACGCCCGACAATGACGTTCTCCTTGAGGCCCTGCAGAGTATCGATCTTGCCCTGCACTGCCGCTTCGGTGAGCACGCGCGTTGTCTCCTGGAACGATGCAGCCGAGATGAACGACTTGGTCTGCAACGACGCCTTGGTGATGCCGAGCAGGACGGGCTTGCCTTCGGCCCACTCACCCTTCTTGTCGACCTTGGCGTTGGTTTCGTCCATTTCCTCGCGATCGACCTGTTCGCCGACGAGCAGCGTCGTATCACCCGACTTGGTGATCTCGACCTTCTGCAGCATCTGGCGGACGATCGTTTCGATGTGCTTGTCGTTGATGCGCACACCCTGGAGACGATAAACCTCCTGGATTTCCGAGCAGAGATATTCGGCCAGCGGCTCGACGCCGAGCACTTCGAGAATGTCGTGCGGGTTCGGGTTGCCGTCGATCAGATAATCGCCGCGGCGGACATAATCGCCCTCCTGCACCGAGACATGCTTGCCCTTGGGCACCAGATATTCGGCAACCTCGCCGCCGTCTTCGGGACGGATCGAAATGCGGCGCTTGGTCTTGTAGTCCTTGCCGAATTCGACGCGGCCGTTGATGCGCGCGATGATCGCATTGTCCTTCGGGATGCGTGCCTCGAACAGCTCGGCGACCCGCGGCAGACCGCCGGTGATGTCGCGCGTCTTGGCGGCTTCCTTGGGGATTCGGGCGACCACGTCACCGGCGAAGACATCCTGCCCATCGTTGACCGACAGAATGGCATCGACGGCGAGCAGATAGCGCGCGCTCTCACCCGAGGCTTCGTCGAGCAGCGTGATGCGCGGCTTGAGATCGTCCTTCTTGTTGATCGAGCGCCAGTCCTGCACGACCTTGTTGGCGATGCCGGTGGCTTCGTCGACGTTTTCGCTGAGCGAGACGCCTTCGATCAGATCCTGATACTTCACCTTGCCCGACTTCTCGGTGATGACCGGCAGGGTGTACGGATCCCATTCGGCCAACCGATCGCCCTTCGACACGATGGCACCCTCGAGATGGGTGAGAATCGCCCCGTATGGGATACGGTGGATCGAGCGCTCGCGGCCGTCGCTGTCGCGCAGCACGAGTTCACCGTTACGCGCCATCGAGATGTTGCGGCCACGGCTGTCCTGAATCGTCGACAGCGCGCGGAATTCGAGCGTGCCGTCGACCGGTGAGTCGAGGGTCGACTGCTCGGACACCTGCGCCGCACCACCGATGTGGAAGGTGCGCATGGTGAGCTGAGTCCCCGGCTCGCCGATCGACTGCGCCGCGATGACGCCGACAGCTTCGCCGATGTTGACCGGTGTCCCGCGCGCGAGATCGCGTCCGTAGCACGTTCCGCAAACGCCGCCCTTGGTTTCGCAGAGCAGCGGCGAGCGGATCTTGACCTCGGCAACGGCAGCCTTTTCGATCGCCGCGACATCGACTTCGCTGAGCAGCATGCCGGCAGGCGCCAGCACTTCGCCGGTCTTGGCATCGACAATGTCGTTCAACACCGTCCGGCCAAGGATCCGCTCCGACAGCGACACGATGGTGTTGCCGCCTTCAACGATCGCCTTCATCGTCATGCCGCGTTCGGTACCGCAATCGTTTTCGATGACGACACAGTCCTGCGACACGTCGACCAGACGCCGCGTCAGATAGCCCGAGTTGGCGGTCTTCAGCGCGGTATCGGCGAGACCCTTACGGGCACCGTGGGTCGAGTTGAAGTATTCAAGGACGGTCAGGCCTTCCTTGAAGTTCGAGATGATCGGCGTTTCGATGATCTCGCCCGACGGCTTGGCCATCAGCCCGCGCATACCGGCAAGCTGCTTCATCTGCGCCTGCGAACCACGCGCGCCCGAATGCGCCATCATGTAGATCGAGTTGATCTGCATGTCGCGACCGTTGGCATCGACCTTCTTGGCGCTGATTTCCTTCATCATTTCATTGGCGACCTGATCGCCGCAACGCGCCCAGGCATCGACGACCTTGTTGTACTTTTCGCCTTGGGTGATCAGGCCATCCTGGTACTGTTGTTCGAAGTCCTTCACCGCACCCTTGGTTTCGCCGACCAGCTTCACCTTGGCCGCCGGGATGACCATGTCGTCCTTGCCGAACGAAATACCGGCCTGGAAGGCGTGGCGGAAGCCGAGCGTCATGATCGCATCGGCGAACAGCACGGTCTCCTTCTGGCCGGTGTGGCGATAGACGGTATCGATGACGTCGGCGATTTCCTTCTTGGTGAGAAGGCGGTTGATCGTTTCGAACGGCACCTTGTGCGACTTCGGCAGCGTCTCGCCGAGCAGCATGCGGCCCGGCGTCGTTTCGACGCGGCGCAGCACCATCTTGCCGGCTTCGTCGGTGGTTTCGACCCGCGCGCGGATCTTGGCGTGGAGCGTCACAACCTTGGCGTGGAGCGCCTGATGGACTTCGGCCATGTTGGCAAACGCCATGCCTTCGCCCGGCTCGCCATTGGCTTCCATCGACAAGTAATACAGCCCGAGGATCATGTCCTGCGACGGCACGATGATCGGCTTGCCGTTGGCAGGCGACAGGATGTTGTTGGTCGACATCATCAGGACGCGCGCTTCCAACTGCGCTTCGAGCGACAGCGGAACGTGGACGGCCATTTGGTCGCCATCGAAGTCGGCATTGAATGCCGAGCAGACCAGCGGATGCAGCTGGATCGCCTTGCCCTCGATCAGCACCGGTTCGAACGCCTGGATGCCCAAACGGTGGAGCGTCGGCGCGCGGTTCAGCAGAACGGGATGCTCGCGGATCACCTCGTCGAGGATGTCCCAGACTTCCTTGCGTTCCTTTTCGACCCACTTCTTCGCCTGTTTGAGGGTCATCGACAGACCCTTGGCGTCGAGGCGCGAATAGATGAACGGCTTGAACAGTTCGAGCGCCATCTTCTTCGGCAGGCCGCACTGGTGGAGCTTGAGCTCCGGACCGGTGACGATGACCGAACGCCCCGAATAGTCGACGCGCTTGCCGAGCAAATTCTGGCGGAAACGGCCCTGCTTGCCCTTGAGCATGTCGGAAAGCGACTTCAGCGGGCGCTTGTTGGCCCCGGTGATCGTGCGGCCGCGACGGCCGTTGTCGAACAGCGCATCGACGGCTTCCTGCAGCATGCGCTTTTCGTTGCGGACGATGATATCCGGCGCGCGCAGTTCGATCAGCCGCTTCAGGCGGTTGTTGCGGTTGATGACGCGGCGATACAGATCGTTCAAATCCGACGTCGCGAAGCGGCCACCGTCCAGCGGGACTAGCGGGCGCAGTTCGGGCGGGATGACCGGAACGACGGTCATGATCATCCATTCGGGCTTGTTACCCGATTCGATGAAGCTCTCGACGACCTTCATCCGCTTGATGATCTTCTTGGGCTTCAGTTCGGACTTGGTGGTGCGCAGTTCCTCGCGCAGCACTTCCATCTCGCCTTCGAGATCCATGTCCTGCAGCAGTTCGCGGATCGCTTCGGCACCGATGCCGGCGCGGAAACCGTCCTCACCATGCTCGTCCTGCGCGGTCAGCAGCTCTTCTTCGGTCAGCAGGTCGAACTTCTTCATCGGCGTCAGGCCGGGTTCGAGGACGACGTACTGTTCGAAATACAGCACGCGCTCGAGGTTCTTCAGCTGCATATCGAGCAGCATGCCGATGCGCGACGGCAGCGACTTCAGGAACCAGATGTGCGCGACCGGGGCAGCGAGCTCGATGTGGCCCATGCGCTCGCGCCGCACCTTGGAGACGGTGACCTCGACGCCGCACTTTTCGCAGACGATGCCCTTGTACTTCATGCGCTTGTACTTGCCGCACAGGCATTCGTAATCCTTGATCGGACCGAAGATGCGCGCACAGAACAGGCCGTCGCGCTCGGGCTTGAACGTCCGGTAGTTGATGGTTTCGGGCTTCTTGATCTCGCCGAACGACCAGCTGCGGATACGGTCCGGCGACGCCAGACTGATCTGGATCTGGTCGAAGGTCTCCGGCTTGGCGGCGGGAGAGAAGAAGTTCATCAGTTCGGTGTTCATACCGTTCCTTTCAATTCTGCCCCTCTCCCCTTGAGGGAGAGGGAGGGGCCCGCCGCCTTCTTCAGGCGGTGGGAGGGTGAGGGGGAAGTGCCGATTGCACGAACTCCCCCTCTCCCTGCCGCTTCGCGGCTGTCCCTCCCCCGCAAGGGGGGAGGGTAGAAGTGCTAATCCGCCTTCTCGTGGCTCTGCAGTTCGACGTTCAGACCCAAGGACCGCATTTCCTTGACTAGCACGTTGAAGCTCTCCGGAATGCCGGCCTCGAAGGTGTCGTCACCCTTGACGATCGCCTCATAGACCTTGGTGCGGCCGACGACGTCATCGGACTTCACCGTCAGCATTTCCTGCAACGTGTAGGCGGCGCCGTACGCCTGCAAGGCCCAGACCTCCATTTCGCCGAAGCGCTGCCCGCCGAACTGCGCCTTGCCGCCCAGCGGCTGCTGGGTGACGAGCGAATACGGCCCGATCGACCGCGCGTGGATCTTGTCGTCGACCAGATGGTGCAGCTTGAGCATGTAGATATAGCCGACGGTGACCTTGCGATCGAACTGATCGCCCGTCCGCCCGTCGAACAGCTCGACCTGCCCCGACGTATCGAGCCCTGCCAGTTCGAGCATGTGGCTGACATCGGCTTCCTTCGCCCCGTCGAACACCGGCGTCGCCATTGGCACGCCGCCCGCGAGGTTCGACGCAAGCTCATGGACCTGCTCGTTGGTCATCGTCTCGACGTCGCTGTCATACTGATGGCCATAGATCGCCTTCAGCTTGGCACGCACTTCGCCAACATCGCTCGACGCCAGATCCTTGCCGCGGGCATGAATGTCCTCGAGCATCTGGCCGATCTGCTTGCCGAGACCGCGCGCGGCCCAGCCGAGATGGGTTTCGAAGATCTGCCCGACGTTCATGCGGCTCGGCACGCCCAACGGATTGAGCACGATATCGACCGGCGTCCCGTCGGCGAGGAACGGCATGTCCTCGGCCGGCAGGATGCGGCTGATGACACCCTTGTTGCCGTGACGTCCGGCCATCTTGTCGCCCGGTTGCAGCTTGCGCTTCACCGCGACGAAGACCTTGACCATCTTGAGCACGCCCGGCGGCAGTTCGTCGCCCGATTGCAGCTTGCCCTTCTTGTCGTCGAGGCGCGCCGTGATCGACGCCTGGGCGTCGTCCCACTGCTGCTTCAACGCTTCGAGATCGGCCTGGCGCGCATCGTCGGCGACGCCGAACTTCCACCATTCGCGGCGCGGGAACTCGTCGAGCAGCGCATCGTCGATGACGGCGGCCTTCTTGACGCCCTTCGGACCGGCAGCGACCGTCTGGCCGAGCAGCACATCGCGAACGCGGGCGAAGGTCGCACGATCGAGAATGGCGCGTTCGTCGGTCGCGTCCTTCTCGAGCCGTTCGATTTCCTCGCGTTCGATCTGCAGCGCGCGCTCGTCCTTGTCGATGCCGTGGCGGTTGAACACGCGCACTTCGACGACCGTCCCGGCAACGCCCGGCGGCAGCTTGAGCGAGGTATCGCGGACGTCCGACGCCTTTTCACCGAAGATGGCGCGGAGCAGCTTTTCTTCCGGCGTCATCGGGCTTTCGCCCTTCGGCGTGATCTTGCCGCACAGGATGTCGCCCGGTTCGACCTCGGCACCGATATAGACGATCCCGGCTTCGTCGAGGTTGCGCAGCGCTTCCTCGCCGACGTTGGGGATATCGCGGGTGATATCCTCCGGCCCGAGCTTGGTGTCGCGCGCCATCACTTCGAATTCTTCGATGTGGATCGAGGTGAAGACGTCTTCCTTGACGATCTTCTCGTTGATCAGGATCGAATCTTCGTAATTGTAGCCATTCCACGGCATGAAGGCGACAAGCGCGTTACGACCCAGCGCCAGTTCGCCGTCTTCGGTCGACGGGCCATCGGCAATGATGTCGCCCTTCGACACCAGATCGCCGACCTTCACCAGCGGGCGCTGGTTGATGCAGGTGTTCTGGTTCGACCGCTGGAACTTCATCAGCGTGTAGATGTCGACGCCCGACTTGCCCGGCTCGACTTCGTCGGTGGCGCGGATGACGATACGCGTCGCATCGACCTGATCGATGATGCCCGACCGGCGCGCGCCGATTGCGGCGCCCGAATCGCGCGCGACCGTGCCTTCCATGCCAGTCCCGACAAACGGCGCCTCGGCCTTGACCAGTGGCACCGCCTGACGCTGCATGTTCGAACCCATGAGCGCGCGGTTGGCGTCATCGTTCTCGAGGAAGGGGATCAGCGACGCCGCGACCGACACCAGCTGCTTGGGGCTGACGTCCATCAGAGTGATCTGGTTCTTTGGCGCCATCAGGAATTCGCCGGCTTCGCGCGACGAAATCAGGTCCTCGGTGAACGATCCGTCGGCCTCGGTGTCGGCATTGGCCTGGGCAATGGTGTGCTTCACCTCTTCCATCGCCGACAGATAGACGACTTCGTCGGTCAGCTTGTGATCGATGACCTTGCGGTACGGCGTTTCGATGAAGCCGTATTTGTTGACCCGGCTGAAGGTCGCAAGGCTGTTAATCAGACCGATGTTCGGGCCTTCGGGCGTTTCGATCGGGCAGATGCGGCCATAGTGCGTCGGGTGAACGTCGCGGACTTCGAAGCCGGCACGTTCACGCGTCAGACCGCCTGGCCCGAGCGCCGACACGCGACGCTTGTGGGTGACTTCGGACAGCGGATTGGTCTGATCCATGAACTGCGACAGCTGCGACGAGCCGAAGAATTCGCGGACCGCAGCGACCGCCGGCTTGGCGTTGATCAGGTCGTTGGGCATGACGGTGTCGATATCGACCGACGACATGCGCTCCTTTACCGCACGCTCCATGCGCAGCAGCCCGACGCGGTACTGGTTTTCGAGCAGTTCGCCGACCGACCTGACACGACGATTTCCGAGGTTATCGATGTCGTCGATGTCGCCCTTGCCGTCCTTCAAATTCACCAGTGTCTTGATGACCTCGAAGATGTCCTCGCGGCGCAATACGGTCATATCGTCGGCGACATCGAGATCGAGCCGCATGTTCATCTTGACGCGACCGACTGCCGAAAGGTCGTAGCGGTCGGCGTCGAAGAACAGCCCATAGAACATCGATTCCGCCGTCTCGCGCGTCGGCGGCTCGCCGGGGCGCATGACGCGGTAGATTTCGCTCAACGCATGGTCGCGCTCTTCGACCTTGTCGGCCATCAGTGTGTTGCGGATCCACGGGCCGACCGACACGTGATCGATATCAAGCAGTTCGATCGACGACTGACCCGACTTGTCGATCTTGTCGAGGTTTTCGGCAGTCAGCTCGTCACCGGCTTCGATGTAGATTTCGCCGGTCGCCTCGTTGATGAGGTCATAAGCGCTGTAGCGACCGAAGATTTCCTCGGTCGGGATCAGCAGCGTCGTCAGGCCATCGGCGGCTGCCTTGCGCGCGATGCGCGGGGTAACCTTGGTACCCAATGGGAAGATGACTTCACCGGTTTCGCCGTTGACCACGTCGAACGATGGCTTCTGGCCGCGCCAGTTGGCCTCGACGAACGGCACGACCCAGCCGGCCTCGCCCTTGGAGCCGTGACCGCGCACCCAGGTGACGCGATTGTAGAACAGGTTGAGAATCTCTTCCGAGTTCCAGTTGAGCGCGTACAGCAACGTGGTGACCGGCAGCTTGCGCTTGCGGTCGATGCGGACGTTGACGATGTCCTTGGCATCGAATTCGAAATCGAGCCACGAACCGCGATACGGGATGACGCGGGCGGCGAACAGGAACTTGCCCGATGCATGCGTCTTGCCGCGATCGTGATCGAAGAAGACACCCGGCGAACGGTGCATCTGCGACACGATAACGCGCTCGGTGCCGTTGATGATGAAGGTGCCGTTGTGCGTCATGAGCGGCATGTCGCCCATGTAAACGTCCTGCTCCTTGATATCGAGCACCGACCGGGTTTCGGTATCGGCGTCGACTTCGAAGACGATCAGGCGGAGCGTCACGCGCATCGGCGCGGCATAGGTCATCCCGCGCTGGCGGCACTCGTCGGTGTCGTACTTGGGATCTTCCAACTCGTAATGGACGAAATCGAGCTCGGCGGTGCCGGCGAAGTCCTTGATCGGAAACACCGAACGCAGGGTCTTCTCAAGGCCCGAGACATAATTATCGGCGGGACGCGAGCGCAGGAAATGTTCGTAGCTTTCGCGCTGCACCTCGATGAGGTTCGGCATCTGGACGACTTCGCCGATCTTGCCGAAGGTCTTGCGAATGCGGCGGCGCGCATTGAAAATCTGGGGGAGCTTCGCCTGGGTCGCCATGGAGCCTGATGCCTCGCTTCAAATCTGTCCCGTTGCCGATAAGTCCCCGGCAACAAACGAAAAAACCGCACAGCTCGAGCGAGCTGTACGGGCGGTGCGCGGAGTAAACCTGACCCGGCCCCCTATACGTCGCGGTCCACTGCGCCAACCGCAGACCGTGTCCCGAGGGAGGGAAGGATGGCCGTGGCGCGCGACGCGCCGGTGGCCGGAGAATCAAATCGAATGGGCTATATAGGGCGGGTGTAGGATTTGGGAAAGGGGTCTCTTTCAGGCCTAGTCGTGGCCGCGCACCGCCGTCGCTTTCGGTGGCAAGTCATTTCCATTTGGGTCATGGATTTGCTAGGCTTTGAGCCGACGCGATGGAGAATAATCCGTGGGCGATGTAGTTCACATAGACGGCGCATTGCGCGAGGCCCTAGATGCTTTTGTTGTTGCAGGGCATTTTGCGTCGCGCGAAGACGTTATCCGGGAAGCGGTGCGCATGATGCAGCGCGGCCAGGCACTTGACGCAATTCTTGCCACCGGGCTCGACGATCTCGATTCCGGCCGCTTCGACGATGCCGAGATCGTTTTCGACCGGCTCGAACAGAAATATGCAGACTTGGCGGCAAAAGCCGCGGCGTGAAAGTTCGGCTCTCGCGGCAGGCGTCGGCTGATCTTGAGGGTATTGCCGACTGGATTGCGACCGACAACCCGTCGCGCGCATTCACTTTCGTACAGGAATTGCGCCAACGTTGCACAACGCTGTCCGAACATCCGCGGCGGTTTCCCGTCGCCACCGAGCAATCCCGGAGCGATCTCCGCAAAATGACCCATAAACGCTACATCGTCTTTTACCGAGTTCACGGCGATAGCGTCGAAATCGTCAGGATCGTCAATGGGGCACGAGATCTGTCCGCCTTGCTCGCGAACTTTGAATAGCAAAAGGCGGCCCCATGCGGGACCGCCCTTTCCTTCGGAGCGCCGTGGCAAAGCCCCGGCTGTCGTCGGACGGGTGCGCTCGGAGATCCGAGCGCACCCGCCGCTGTTGGACTTACTTCAGTTCGACGGTCGCGCCGGCGGCTTCGAGCTGGGCCTTCATCTTTTCGGCGTCGGCCTTCGAGATGCCTTCCTTGACGGCCTTGGGAGCCGATTCGACCAGCGTCTTGGCTTCGGTCAGGCCGAGGCCGGTGATGGCACGGACTTCCTTGATGACGTTGATCTTCTTGCCACCGTCGCCGGTCAGGATGACGTCGAATTCGGTCTTCTCTTCGACGGCAGCGGCAGGTGCAGCAGCAGCGGCCGGGCCAGCGGCGACGGCAGCGGCGGCGGACACGCCCCACTTTTCTTCAAGCATCTTGGCGAGGTCAGCGGCCTCGAGGACGGTGAGCGCCGAAAGCTGTTCGACGATGCTGTTCAGGTCAGCCATGATTAAATCTCCTAATGGGTCTGTGATGGTTGGTGGTCAGGCGGCGGATTATGCCGCCTCGGCGTCCTTGGTGGCGTAAGCTCCGAAAACGCGGGCGAGCTTGGCCGCCGGCGCATTGGCCAGCTGGGCAAGCTTGGTTGCCGGTGCCTGGATAAGGCCGACAATCTTTGCCCGCAGTTCGTCGAGCGACGGCAGTTCGGCCAAAGCCTTGATGCCATTCGCGTCGAGCATATGCGCGCCCATCGCCCCGCCGACGATTTCGAACTTGTCGGTCGTCTTGGCGAAGTCGATCGCGACCTTGGCGGCAGCGACCGGATCGGTCGACGTCGCAAAGCCGGTCGGGCCGGTCAGCAAATCGCCGATCGGCTGATAGGGCGTGCCCTCGAGCGCAATGCGCGCGAGGCGGTTCTTCGTCACCTTGAAGCTTGCCCCGGCCGCCCGCATCTTGTTCCGAAGGTCGGTCACCTGCGACACCGTCAAACCGTGGTTACGGGCGACGACGACGACCGACGTTTCGGACAAAGTCTTGGCGAGGCCGGAGATCTGCTCGGATTTTTGAGCGCGATCCATGCTCTCTCCTTGGTACTGTGGCTGTCGCCGAAGCGGCAGCCGGTTGAGCCAAGGCCCGGAGGGTCCGGGCCGGTGGCCCGTCCGAGGGATCGTCGCCTGACGCACGGGCTTGCAGCCCGCCACACAGACCCGGCGCAGCATCGCACGATGCAACCGGTAGAACTCTCCCCGTCTCATGCAGGCCCTGTGGGGCTTAGGCGCTTGCGCGTACCTGCAATCTCGGACGGTAGTCATCGTCGGCGAACCGGCGAATCGAATAGCGGCTAATACACGAAAATTTCAACCTGTCATCCCGGCGCAGGCCGGGATCCAGTTTTTCCTTGCGCGATGGCAATAGAGACAGTTGGATCCCGGCCTACGCCGGGATGACAGGGAAAGCCTAGATCGCCCCGTCGACCGTTGCCGGATCGACCTTGACGCCGGCACCCATCGTCGAGGTCAGTGCGACCTTCTGTAGATACTTGCCCTTGGCGCCCGATGGCTTGGCGCGGATGACCGCATCGACCAGCGCGTCGAAATTGGCGCGCAGATCGGCCTGGGGGAAACTCGCCTTGCCGAGCATGCCGTGGATGATTCCGGCCTTTTCGACGCGGTATTCGACTTGGCCGCCCTTGGCCGCCTTGACGGCTTCACCAACGTTCATCGTTACCGTGCCGAGCTTCGGGTTCGGCATCATGCCCTTTGGCCCGAGGATCTTGCCGAGACGTCCGACCAGACCCATCATGTCGGGGGTGGCGATGCAGCGATCGAAATCGATGGTGCCGCCCTGAACGGTTTCGAGCAGGTCTTCGGCACCGACGACATCGGCACCGGCTTCGCGGGCTTCATCGGCCTTGGCACCGCGCGCAAAAACGCCGACGCGGACGGTCTTGCCGGTACCCTTGGGCAGGGTGACGACGCCGCGGACCATCTGATCGGCATGGCGCGGATCGACGTTGAGGTTGAGCGCGACTTCGATTGTCTCGTCGAACTTCGCCGTGGCGTTGGCCTTGACCATGCCGAGCGCCTCGTCGAGGCCGTACAGCTTTTCGCGGTCGACAGCAGCACCGAGCGCCTTGGCTTTCTTTGACTGTGCCATGACCTTAACCTTCCACCACTTCGAGACCCATCGAACGGGCACTGCCCTCGATGGTCCGCATCGCCATTTCGACCGTGTTCGAATTCAGATCGGCCTTCTTCGCTTCAGCGATCGCCTTGATCTGCGACATGGTGATCTTGCCTGCCGGAGCACCCTTGCCCGGTGTCGTACCACCGGCCTTGAGGCCCGCCGCTTCCTTGATCAGGAAGCTCGCCGGCGGCGTCTTGGTGACGAAGCTGAACGAACGGTCGGCATAAACGGTGATGACGGTGGGGATCGGCGTGCCCTTCACCATGGCTTCGGTCTTGGCGTTGAACGCCTTGCAGAATTCCATGATGTTGACGCCGCGCTGACCAAGTGCCGGCCCGATGGGGGGCGACGGATTGGCGCTGCCGGCTTTCACCTGCAGCTTGATATAACCGGTAATCTTCTTTGCCACTGGGGCTCTCCTGTTGTGGTGCAGACGGCCGGGTTACGGCCTCCCACGGGTGTATGGTCGAAAAGCTGTCGCTGTCGCTCCGCCTGACGGCGACGCTACGACTGCTTCGCGACCTGATCGAAGCCGAGTTCGACGGGCGTTGCGCGCCCGAAGATCGACACCGAAACCTTGACCCGGCCGTGATCGTAGTCGATCTCCTCGACTAGGCCGTTGAAGCTGGCGAACGGGCCGTCCAAGACGCGCACCTGATCGCCGATTTCGAAATTCGCCTTCATCTTGACCTTGGCGGTGGGCGTATCCTCGACCTTGGTATTGAGGATGCGCGACGCTTCGGCTTCGCTGATCGGCTGGGGTTTGTTCTGCTGGCCGAGGAAGCCCGTCACCTTGGGTGTGTTCTTGACAAGGTGGTACACGTCGTCGGTCATTTGCAGCTTGGCGAGCACATAGCCCGGGAAGATTTTCTTCTCGACGGCGCGCTTCTTGCCCTTGAAGACCTCGTTGACGCTTTCGGTCGGCACCGAGACTTCATCAATGAACGCGTCGAGCCCCATGCGGGTCGCTTCGGTCAGGATCGCCTCGCGAACCTTGTTCTCGAAGCCCGAATAGGCGTGGATGATGTACCAGCGCGACATGTTTACCCTTGGCCTGCGAGGCTGAGCAGCGCCTTGACCAGACGGCCAAGCACCTGATCGATACCCAGAAAGAAGATCGACAAAATCGTCGTCATGATCAGCACCATGATCGTGGTGGTGATCGTCTCGCGGCGCGACGGCCACGTCACCTTGGCGGTTTCGGCGCGCACCTGACGCACGAACTCACCCAGCGAAACGCGGGGTTTCGCGGGGGGCGCCTTTGCGGCTGCAGCCTTGAGCTCGGTCGCCATGCGAATCACTTGACCTTACGAAACAAACACCAAAATCCGACTGTTGCCCGATTTTCCGGGGCTCACAGCCGGTGCGAGATAGTCTTTTTCCGAACCCTTTCCAACCGCCCCGGTCTGACGACCAAGCCGATTGGCAGGAGTGGAGGGGTTCGAACCCCCGGCCCTCGGTTTTGGAGACCGATGCTCTACCAGCTGAGCTACACTCCTCCGGTCCGGGATGCGGCGTATAACGATGGCGCGGAGACGGTGCAAGGGGATGGTGCAAGGGGATAGTGCGCAGCCGACCCTAGCGCTTCATGATGTTCTGCCAGAAGTCCTCGCGCGAATTGGTGCGGGGAAACGGTGTCGTCGGTTCGGGAACGCCGAGAAAGCCGCAGAGCGGTTCCCAGCCCTGCGCCGCTTCGAACACCAACAGGCGCTCGGGTGCAATCGACGCGATGACTTCGGCATTGTGGCGTTCGAAAGCGGCGATCACATTGGCCGCACTGAAATCGCCGCCGAAGGTGTTTTGCGCGACGATGATATGGGCAAAGCGCATCGGATGCTCTTCGGCGCCGCCCTGCAGCGTCTGCGCTTTGAGGATCGTCTCGCTCATGCTTTCGAACCACCGCTGCGGGTCACGGCGCGACAGGATGACCTTGGCATCGGGGTAGCGCGCCGCGAGTTCCTTGTAGAAATGCGCGCTCGGCCAATCGACGCTGGCGCGATAGGGCGCGAACATCTCGTCCCAATCGACCGGCTCCCCCAATGCGGCACGCGTCCAAAATGGCACCTGCGCCGGGTTCTGGAACACATCGACCATGTGGTGGCAGGGTGCCAGCCCGAGCTGTTCGAGCGCGGTCTTCAGCGTCATGGTGCCCGTGCGGCCGAGTCCGGCCCCGATAACCTGCAATGTCATACGACGTCCCCCTGCGCCGGGCGGTCCCGGCCAAGGCCGACTTTGCACCCGGCACCGTCGCTCGGCAAGGTTTGAGCCCGCCGCTGCTCTGGTGCATGGAAGGCGCGATGATTGCCGCCGCCACCCAACACCGTATCGAACAGGCACTCGACCACGGTGACATCGTGCGCGCCGCCGCGTTCGCCGAAACCGCGCTGGCGGCGGGCGAGGTCGATCCATTGCTGCTCAACCTTGCGGCTTGGGCGCGCGAGGAGGCCGAGGATTTCGATGGTGCGGCCGCCTTGCTCGACCGCGCGCTGGCGCTGGTACCCGGAGATCCGCTCATCCTCGTCGCGATGGCGGCCAATCTGCGCAAACAGGGTCGTCTGGCGGAAGCGATCCGCGCTGCCGATACCGCCGCGCGTGCCCAGCCCGACAATGCGGCGGTCTGGCTCGAACGCGGGTTCATTCTCGAGGCGGGCAACTCGCTCGCCGCCGCACGTGACAGCTATGCGCGCGCCGCACACCTCGATCCCGGCATGGCCCCGGCGCTGGCGGGGGTAGCCACCGTCGCAGCGCGAACCGGCGACCGCGAGGCAGTGCGTACCTTTGGTGAGCGCGCGCTCGCCATCGAACCCGGCAATGTATCGGCGGCTGCAGCCCTCGCCCGCGCCGCGATCGAAAGCGGCGACGCCGCAGCCGCAATCACGCGATTGCAGCGCTTTGCCGAGGTCCCCCTGCCAGCGGGACAGCGGCTGCTGGTCGAGGGGTTACGCGGCGATGCGCTGGCGAAACTCGGCCAGCCCGCCGCAGCCTTTGCGGCCTATGACGCCGCCAACCGGGCATGGGCGGCGCAGCACGCCCGCCTGATGCCGCCGGGAGCCGCCAGCCACCGCGATCAGGTCGAGGCGATCATTGCCGCCGTCGCCAACACGCCGCCATCGCCACCGCTCGCCCTGCCCCCGGTCGCGGGCGCAGCGGCGACGCACATCTTCCTTTGCGGCTATCCGCGGTCCGGCAACACGCTTGCCGAAAACATCCTCGCCAGCCTGCCGGGTGCCGAAGCGATCGAGGAGCGCCCGACAATCCCCGACGCCGACGCGTGGCTGACCCCCGACGGCATCGCGCGATTGACGGCGATCGGGGCCAGCGAAGCTCAGGCGTTGCGCACAGCCTATTGGCGCAAGGTCGCAGCGTGCGGCGTGGGCCCGTCGCCCGCGCTGCTGATCGACATGGACCCGCTGAAAAGTGTCCAGCTGCCACTGATCGCCCGGCTGTTCCCGGCGGCGCGGGTCGTATTGCTACGCCGCGACCCGCGCGATGTCGTGTGGAGTTGCTTCCACACCGGCTTTGCCCCCAATGCCGCGACGTTCGAATTCAGCGATCTCGAACGCGCCGCACGCCATTACGACGCCGTCATGCGGTTGACCGCGCTGTGCCTCGCCACCCTGCCGCTGACGGTCGAGATCGTCCGCTACGAAGCACTTGTTGCCGATTTCGATGCGACGACCCGCGCGCTGTGCGATTTCGTCGGCGCCGAATGGACCCCGGCGTTGCGCAGCTTCGACCGCACCGCTGCGCGACGCGGTGTCAGCACCGCAAGCGTCGGGCAGGTGCGGCAGGGGCTGTATGACGGTTCGGGCCAATGGCGACCGTTCGCCGAACAACTCGCGCCGATCTTGCCGATCCTCGCGCCATGGGTCGAACGCTACGGCTATGCCGATTGAGGTTGAGTGGACGCCATCACTCGCCTAAAGACGCCGTCCGGCGCGGGTATAGCTCAATGGTAGAGCAGTAGCCTTCCAAGCTTCATACGAGGGTTCGATTCCCTCTACCCGCTCCAGCCCCTTAATCGTCGCCGGTTGCCGCCGTTGCCCTTTGCGGAACAAGGGAGGGGTGAATGACGATCCAGAGCGGGCAATTGGTGGCCATCGGTGAGGCTTCGGTTGTCGGAATCGCGGCCGCCGACCTTGCGTACTTCGACCAGATCCGCGCGGTCCTTGCTGCGACAGCCTTGCCGCCCGAACCGCCGGTGTACGATCTGCTGTGGCGCTATGTCCGCGACGAGGACCATGCTTTGTCGCTCGGCATCGATGCGGCGCTGGCGAGCGGGCGGCTCGACATGGCGGCCATCGCGGCACTGCGCCGCGCGCATTGCGGCGATGTCGCGCCGACCGAAGTTGCAGCACTCGTTGCCGCCGCACACGGTCAGGCCGAAGCGCTAACGCACAGTATCGAGGCCGGACGGCTCGACCTCGCCGATTATGGCCGGGCGATTGCCGATGGCGGCGCAGCGCTCGACACGGCACTCGACGCAGCGGCCCTCGCGGCACTGCTCGAACGGTTGGGGGCCGCGACGGCGACGATGCAAGTCGCAAACACCCGGCTGGAAACCGAACTTGCCGCTGCCGCCGTCGAGGCTCGGTCGCTGACCGGCAAGCTGTTGGCGGCCGAACGCAAGGCGGTCACCGACCCGCTGACCGGCGTGCTCAACCGGCGCGGTACGATCGAAGCGCTCGAGCGCGCGCAGGAAAAGGCGCGTGCGGCGGGCGAACCGCTCGCAGTCGCCATGGTCGATATCGATCACTTTAAGCGCGTCAACGACCGTTTCGGCCATGCGCTTGGCGATGAGGTGCTGCGCTTCGTGGCCGGACATCTCGCCGACCGCCTGCCGCACGGTACGACCGTTGGGCGCATGGGCGGCGAGGAGTTCATTGCGATGCTGCCGGGGTCCGATGCCGCACTCGGCGCAGCAGCAATCGACCGGACGCGCGCCGAACTCGCCGGACAAATTATCCGCAATGCCGCCGACGGCACCAGCCTTGGCCGGGTTACCTTTTCCGCCGGCATTGCCGCCGATCAGCCAAGCGACACCGTCGACAGCCTGATCGCCCGCGCCGACCGCGCGCTTTACACCGCTAAACGCATGGGCCGCGACCGGGTCATCCCGGACCGGGGATGAGACGGGGATGCGATTGGGATGCGATGCAGCGTTGACACCACGCCTCCCATTCGCCACTAGCCCCGGCCTTGCCGCAGTCCCGTTCACGCGGGGCGCTCCGTGGAGGGGTGGCCGAGCGGTCAATGGCAGCAGACTGTAAATCTGCCGGGTTCGCCCTACGTTGGTTCAAATCCAACCCCCTCCACCACGCCTTCACATTGGCAGCGCTGATTTTCGGTAACGGGTCGGTATCGGGGCAGCCATCTGGCGCAGCCACTTGCATTTTTGCACCTATCTGGCTATAAACGCGATGATCATTCGGCGGCCCTCCCCACCGCGCGGCAAACCGGGTTCGTTCGCGCTGTCGTCGCCTTTGGACAGTGCGCCGAAACCTCGTCTAGGCCTTGCGTTAGTCGCGTTATTGCCAATAACACGTTGATGTAAGACGATTTGTTTTTCGGCATGAGTTCGGTGCGACGGTCGGTTTCGGATATTCGAGACACCGCATCACGCACTCACGCGACGGCAGTGCGATGGTTGGTATGTCGCTCTGCGCGCCCGAACGCCGCGACGCATTTTTGCAACACCCGAAACAGAAACCCGCACCACCCGGTTGCGACCCATGACACCTATGTTACCAAGCGCCTCGATTCGTGCGGCACAGCGCGAACGCCTTGGGGTGGGCTGTCAGCCGTTTAGGGGGAATTTTCATGTCCGATCGCTTGCGTCGCAAGAACCATTTGCTGTTCGCTGCCGTCTCGCTGCTCGCCATCGGCTGGACCGATGTCGCCATTGCCGCCGACGCGGCTGACGATACTGCCGACGTCATTGTTACGGCCTCGCGCCGCGCCGAAGCGGCGCGCGACGTGCCGGTCGCGGTTTCGGTGATCAGCGGCGAAAAGCTCGAAGTGATCAATTCGAGCGGCCTCGATATTCGCTTCCTGTCGGCGCGCGTTCCCAGCCTCAACATCGAATCGTCGTTCGGGCGCACCTTCCCGCGCTTCTACATTCGCGGCCTCGGCAATACCGATTTCGATCCCAATGCCGCGCAGCCGGTGTCGGTGGTGTACGACGACGTCGCGCTCGAAAGCCCGATGCTCAAGTCGTTTCCGGTCTTCGATCTCGCCAATGTCCAGGTGCTGCGCGGGCCGCAGGGCACGCTGTTCGGTCGCAACACGCCAGCAGGTGTCGTCAAGCTCGATTCGGCCAAGCCCGGCGACCGCCTCAACGGTTATGGCAATGTGTCATGGGGAACCTACAACACCGTCAATGCCGAAGCCGCAATCGGCGGTCCGTTGGGTGGCGGCTTCAGCGCCCGCGCATCGGGCATCCTGCAACGCCGCGACAATTGGGTGACCAACACGGCAACGCCGACGCTCGGCAACAAGAAGCTCGAGGGTTATCGCGACCTCGCCGGGCGTTTGCAGCTCGCCTATAATTCGGAAGATTTCAACGCCTCGCTCAATGTGCATGCCCGCGATCTCGATGGCACCCCGCGCCTCTTCCGCGCCGGCATCATCAAACAGGGCAGCAACGATTTCACCCCCGGGTTCGACAAGTCGAAGATCGCGCTCGACGGCCTGACCAGCCAGTCGCTGACGTCGTTCGGCACCAGCCTCAAGCTCGATTATCACTTCAAGGGCGCAGGAACGCTGTATTCGATCACGGCGTATGAAAAGGCCAATGTCGAATCGACGGGCGATATCGACGGCGGCAACATCTATCGCTTCCCGCCACTCGGGCTGAACGTCGCGCTGTTCGACGTCAACACCGGTGGCCGGACCAAGCCCAAGGAATTCAGCCAGGAACTGCGTTTCCAGAGCGAGGATTTCGGCGGCTTCCGCGGCCAGTTCGGCGCGTATTATTTCCACCAGGATCTCGACTATACCGAAACGGCATTTTTCAACCTGTCGCCGACGTCGTACCAGAACATCGTCCACGCCAACACCAACGAGAATTTCGGCATCTTCGCCTCGGCTGAATATAAGGCGAGCGACGCCCTCACCTTGCGTGGCGGACTGCGCTATTCGAAGGACACCAAGCGCGACACGGTTTCGGGCACTACGGCCGGCTTTGCGCTGACGTCGGGCCTCGTGCTGCCGATCACCACCCGCGTCAGCGGCGATAATGTCTCGTGGGATGCCAGCGCGACCTATGTCGTGACCCCACAGGTCAACGTCTACGCACGTTTTGCCACCGGCTATCTCGGGCCGGCGATCCAGGACCGCGTGCTGTTCGGCAGCCGGCCGTCGACGGCACAGTCGCAGACGACCCTGTCGGGCGAAGCGGGCATCAAGACCGAAAGCAGCGACAAGACACTGCGCTTCGACCTCACCGGCTATTGGAACCGCACCAAGAATATCCAGCTGACGGCCGTCGGCGGCACGTCGAACTCGGCGCGGTTGCTCAATGCCCGCAAGGCTGTCGGCTACGGCGTCGAGGCCGAACTCAGCTGGCGGCCGGTCGAACATCTCGACTTCACGGCAAGCGGCAGCTGGAATCACACCGAAATCCAGGACCCGACGGTTGCGGTCGGTGCCTGCGGTTCGGGCCAGTGCACCGTCACCAACCCGTTGAACGGCGCAGGGTTAGCGGTCATCAACGGCAACCCGCTGCCGCAAGCCCCGGAAGCGATCATCAACTGGACGGCACGCTATGCCATCCCCATCGGCAGCGGCGAAATATTCGCCTTCACCGATTGGGCGTTCCGCAGCGAGGTTAACTACTTCCTCTATGCCGCGAAGGAATTCCGCGGCAAATCGAGCTTCGAAGGCGGCCTGCGCGTCGGCTACAAGACCGGTAAAGGCCTTGAGGCAGCGGTCTTCGCGCGCAACATAACCAATCAGATCCGTATCGTCAGCGCGATCGACTTCAACAATCTGACCGGCATGATCAACGAACCGCGCATCATCGGCGTCCAGCTGAGCGGGCGGTTCTAGGTTCTGTTTTTCGTCACCCCCGCGAAAGGGGGGCCCATCGCCGGATCGTCGCGGTGATGGACCCTGCTTTCGCGGGGGGTGACGACAGGACTTTGCTCTCCGACCGCTCAACGCGCCGCATGGCCTTCCATCCCGCCAGCGCGTTAAACGTCCCACGGCTATGATCTACATTCTCATCAACGCCGTCCCCATTCTCGCAGCCGCCGTCGCTGGGTTGGTCGCTGGCTGGCTCTACTTGTTTGCCTGTAACGCGCGGCCCGTGCCGCCCCCCGGCCGCGCCGCCATCTCGGTCGCTTTCGTTGCCCAAGCGTGGCTGGCGGCGATTCTTGCCGGCGCCCTGATCCTCGCACCACCCAAAGCAGGGGTCTGGCCGATGACCATCGGCAGCGCTGTCGTCATCTGGATCGGCTTTGCCGTGCCGGTGATGATCGTCACCGGCCTGCGCCAGCGCGCGACCTCGCGAGCGATCGTCATCGACTGCGGCCACTGGCTGGTCATCATGCTGGTACAGGTCATCGTGCTGCGACTGATCGGATTGACACCGCCCACCGGATGACAGCGACACAGACACCGGCTAAGTCGCTTCAATGGGACGCAGACCAGTATCACGTAGCCACGGGCCAAAGACCACCTACCCCCGCCTGTATGGGCGGCACGCGGTGTTCGCCGCGCTGACCAATCCGGAGCGGGTGTATCGTAAGCTCCACGTCACCCACAGCGCGATCAAGGAGCTCGAGCTGCCCAAGGGCCTCGTCGTCCAATATGGCGACGATCACGACCTTGGGCGACTGGTGCCGAGCGACGCGCCGCACCAGGGCATGGTGCTCGAGGTCGAACCGCTCGAGAGCGTCTGGCTCGGCGACATCCTCGCCAGCGCGATCGAAGATGGCGAGAACCGTCCGATCATCGTGCTCGATCAGGTCACCGACCCGCACAATGTCGGCGCAATCATGCGCTCGGCCGCCGCATTCAACGCCCGCGCGCTGGTCACGCAGGATCGCCACGCCCCACCCGAAACCGGCGTGCTGGCGCGCTCGGCATCGGGCGCGCTCGAAATTCTGCCATGGTGCCGGGTGGTCAATCTGGCGCGCGCCCTTGACGAGATCGGCGAGGCCGGATTCTGGCGCATCGGTCTCGACGGTACCGCCGAAACCACGCTCGACGCCGCGCTCGGCAAGACGATGCCGGCGCTGGTGCTCGGGGCCGAGGGCGAAGGCATGCGGGCGCTCACCGTCGAACGCTGCGACCAACTGGCGCGGCTGCCGATCAGCGCCGCGATGGAAAGCCTGAATGTTTCGAACGCTGCTGCCATCGCGCTGTATGCAGCGGCGCGGCGAGATCATGTCAAATCGGTCAAGTGATGAACTGTCCGTGATAGACAAAGGACTCCGGCGGGCACGGTCGATGACCCGATCCCACTTTTGTTGGTTCAATATCGGAAGCCAAGGAAAATTTAGTCTTATGGGTCAAAGGCACCGAATGCTGCGCCTGCCGTCCGTGCGTCATCGATACCATCGCGCAGTTTCAATCTCCCGGGAAAAAATCGGGGGCGAGCGCCTCTTCGACGGCGAACGGAGGATCGACGGGCACGAGGCTTTCTTCGGCCTCGTTTAGGCCACCGATCGCTGCATCGCGCATCGAACTCCATCCGTCTGCAAACAAGTCAGGCAATTCGCGCCGAAGACTGGGATTTTTGCGAAGCCGAACCCCGATCCGGTTGCGTGCGTTGACAACCGACAGACGCCACCCCCGGCGCGGGTCGCGGTCACGCGAGACCATCAGCTTCAAAAGATGCTCGCCGAGCACGATCAAATGGCTTTCGATCGCATGCGCCTGTTCGTTGCCCAAACTTTCGATTTCCTCAATGACATTGGCGAGGTCGATTGCCTCGAACCGGCGGTCGCGGAGCAGGTTGGCCTGCGCTTTGGTCCACGCATAAATATCGGTCGTGTACCCCGCCGGATCGGCGGTAAGCGGGTGAGGATCGCGGTCGGCCATCAGGTTATCCTACCAGATCGCCTGCGGCGCTGAAAGCGGCTGACTCAATCGCCCTTCTCGCCGCTGTCCAGCACAGTGTCCTCGTCTTCGCCGAGGTAAAGCCGCCGGACCAGGACCAGCACCACAATCGTCAGCGGTGTCGCCAGCAGCACGCCTGCGGGCCCGAGCAGGATACCGGCGGCGATGATGCCGAAGATGGTGATCGCGGGCGGCAGATCGACCATACGATTCTGCAGCAGCGGCATGACGATATTGCCCTGCAACTGCTGCACCAGCAGTAGGACGCCAACCGTCCACAGCCCGGTATCCGTCCCCTGCCCGAAACCCAGGATCGCCGCCGGGATTACCGCGACGAACGTGCCGAGATACGGCACGAACTCGGCGAGCCCGGCAACCAGCCCGATGGCCAGCGCCGCCGGAACGCCGACGAGCGCCAGTCCGATCGCCGAACCGATGCCGACGAACACCATGCCGAGCGCCTGCCCCTTCAACCAGCCGCGCAGCGATTCGGCGATGGCGTCGAACGTTGCTTGCGATGCCGGCCGGGCGCGTTCGGGAATCATCCGCAGCAATCCGCCGCCGTACAGCCCCGGCTGCGCCGCAAGATAGAGCCCACCGACGATAACCACGGCGAGCGCCGAGATGATGCCACCGGCGATGGTCAGGCCGCCGGTGATGAGCTGCACGATCGATTGTCCGCTCGGCGCGAATCGCCGGGCTCGTTCAAGCGCCTGCAACCCAAGGCTCGATTGCTCAAGCTGCGCCTGCACCGCTGCCCATGCCGCCGGCAACCGTTGCGCCAGTTCGGCGAACTGCTCGGTCATCGTCGCGCCAAAGAACCAGAACGCCCCTCCAACGACGCCGAATAACAGCACGACAGTCAGGGTCAGCGCGACGCCGAACGGCATCGGCACGCGTTTGCGGATGAAGTCGGTGATCGTCAGCAGGATCAGCGCCGTTAGAATGCAGGCGAACAACAACAGCAGCAGGTCGACAAGCTTCCATGTCAGATACGCTGCGGTCGCGATGGCAAGGATGATCAACGTCCCGCGGAAGATGCGCCGGTCAAAGGTCCGTTCGGTAGTAAGGGGCGCGGGCATCGGCAATCCTGTCGGCAGGGGGCGTTTATCCATGCCGTAAGAACGCTGCACGGTGCAAATCCGGCGAGTGCTATAGGTCAGTTGCCGGGATAGAAACTATCGTCGAGTAGATGTTCAAAATCGACAAGCGATGCGGCGTCGCTGTCGGCAAGACCAATCAGCGCAGCGGCACCATCGTCGCCTGCATCGGCAAGCGCCTCACGTGCTGCCTGCACGCCGTGCCGCCAGACCAGAGAGTAGAGCGCGGGCAGTTCGCGCCGCAGGCTCGGGCTATCGTCCACCAAAAATTCGATCTCCCGACGGGCATTGCGGACGCTGATCTTCCATCCGCGCCGGGGGTCGACTGCCTGCGAAACCGTCAATTTCAGCAGATGTTCGATCAATACGGCTATATGGCTCTTGATCGCCGCACGATCACGTCTGCCCAAAGCCTCGATCTCCTCGGACATATTCGCGATATCGAGCAGATCGAACCGTCCGGCCCGCAGCAGTTCGGCCTGTTGCAGTGACCAGGCGTAGAAATCGGTATCGTACCCCGTACCGGGAAATTTCAGGGCGACCGTCTCGTTCATGGCCGCAAATATAGCCTAATAGCTTTCGCCGTCATAGACGCGCGCAACGTCGCCCGCCCAAGGTCCGGCGTATGCCGCCAGCATACGGTCGGCGTTGGTCATGCCCGACGCCGCGATCTCGCGCAGCGGGTTGAGGAAGCCCTGCTCGCTGTCGCCCATGCGGTTGAGCCGGGCGCGCCTTGCAAGGCCGGCATCGGCGATGTCGAGCACCTGCTTCGCGAGATCCTGCAGCGTGCCGCCATTCGGGCTGGCGGCGGCAAGCGCAAGCTTAGGCACCTCGGCGCGCAGCCGGTCGTGGTCGGCATGGCTCCAGCCCTTGACGACCTGCCATGCCGCGTCGAGCGCCACGCTATCGTACAGTAACCCGACCCAGAACGCTGGCAGCGCGCAGATGCGGTCCCAGCGACCGCCGTCGGCGCCGCGCATTTCAAGGTACGACTTCATCCGGACTTCGGGGAACGCCGTCGACAGGTGGTCGACCCAGTCGCTGACTTTGGGCTTCTGCCCCGGCAGCACCGACAATTTCCCGGCGAGGAAATCGCGAAAGCTCAGCCCGGCCGCGTCGATGTACTTGCCGTCGCGATAAACGAAGTACATCGGCACATCGAGCGCGTAGTCGGCATAGCGTTCGAACCCGAAGCCATCTTCGAAGACGAACGGCAACGTTCCGGTGCGCGCCGGATCGGTATCGGTCCAGATATGGCTGCGGAAGGATTTGAAGCCGTTGGGCTTGCCTTCGGTGAACGGCGAATTGGCGAACAGCGCCGTCGCCAGCGGCTGCAATGCCATGCTGACGCGGAACTTCATCACCATATCGGCTTCGCTGGCGTAATCGAGATTGGTCTGGATGGTGCAGGTGCGCAGCATCATATCGAGCCCCAGCCCACCGACGCGTGGCATGTGCGCCCGCATGATGCCGTACCGCCCCTTCGGCATCACCGGCAGTTCGGCGCGCGCCTTGTCGGGCCAGAAGCCAAGACCGAGAAAACCGATCCCCAACCGGTCGCCGACCTCGCGGCACTGCGCAAGGTGCCGGTTCGATTCGGCGCAGGTTTCATGAATGCTTTCGAGCGGTGCGCCCGACAGCTCGAACTGACCGGCGGGCTCAAGGCTGATCGCCCCATCCGAACCTTTGAGCGCGATGACGTTCCCGCCCTCGATGACCGGTTCCCAGCCAAATGCCTCCATACCCTTGAGCAAATCGCGAATGCCGCCGGGTTCGTCGTACGACGGCGCGGCATGGTCGGCGGTGCGATAGACGAACTTCTCGTGTTCGGTGCCGATGCGCCAGTCCTCCGCCGGTTTCGACCCCCTTTCAAACGTCGCGATCATCTGGTCGCGGCCTTCGATTATGGCGTCGTCGCCGCTTGCCGTCTGGAGATTGCTCATGCCCGCGCTGTAGCGAGGCCGTGACGGCGGCGCAATTGAGTGCGGCTTGGAACGGCGCAACTATTGTTGATCCTTAGGCGCGCGTCTTCTGCCATGCAGCGCACTGCCTTCTCGCCTGCGGCGCACTGGACGCTTGACGACGGCGGCATGGGGCTATAGCTCACCCGCTCCCTGGCCGGTCCCTTCGTCTAGCGGTCTAGGACGTCGCCCTTTCACGGCGAAAACACGGGTTCGATTCCCGTAGGGATCACCAGGTCGATTCGGCTGCATAGCCTTTTGCTCCGATTGTCGAGCCAACAGCCAGTTTGCCGCACTTCGGTACTGTCCACGAAGCGACGCAGGTGCTTGGCAGAGCGGCCTGCCTGCCGCTAAGGCTCGCCAAACCGTTTGGAGGCGCAGCACCGACATGGCCGAAATTATCGTCACGACCCGCGAAGGCAAGGAACTGGCGTTGAAGGCCACCGCCGGGCATTCGGTGATGGAAATCATCCGCGACGGCGGCGTCGATGAATTGCTGGCGCTATGCGGTGGCTGCTGCTCATGCGCGACGTGCCATGTTTATGTCGATACCGAATTCACCGCGTTGACGGGGACCGCCGGGGCCGACGAAAACGATTTGCTCGACAGTTCGGATCACAAGACCGCGGCGTCGCGGCTGTCGTGCCAGATCCCCTTCACCCCGGCGCTCGACGGCCTGCGCGTCACCATCGCTCCCGAAGATTGAATGTGGCGGCGGAGGGCATCCGCGCCGCGTTCCGCCAACAGGCGGTCTTCTGCCGCCATTTCGATGCGCCGTTTACCGCCATGTTATGCGACGCCGTGGCCGACGTTGCCGACGACAGCAGTGCGACGGGGCGCGCATTGCTCGGCTGGTCGGGCGAGCCGATGCGCGATGCGTTACCGATGCGGATGACCGGCGGGCTCAACGCCCTGGCACGCAAGGGCGCATTGGGCGGATTGGGTGCGCTGTATCCGCTGGCGGCGCTGCCTGCTGCGGACGCTGTGGCCGCAGCGTTGGCAGCGGTGCTCGCCGATCCCGCGATCGATGCGGCGCTGCGGCCATGGCTCGACGGTCCGCCGCAGACCAACGAGGTCATGCGTTCGGGTGCGCTGATGCCCGGACTGATGACCGTCGCGGATGAAACCGGCCTGCCGCTGCGACTGTTCGAACTCGGCGCGAGCGCGGGATTGAACCTCTGGCTCGACAAATGGGCCTATGATCTCGGCGGCCTTGTACTGACACCCGCCGATGCGCCGTTGATGCTCACGCCGCGCTGGACCGGCGGACCGCCTTCAGCCGTGCGCGTCGACGTCATTACCCGGCGCGGCGTCGATATTGCCCCGCTCGATGTCACCGACACTGCCACCCGCGAGCGCTTGCTGGCCTTTGTCTGGCCCGATCAGCCGCCGCGCGTTGCCCGTGCCCAAGCGGCCATCGCCTTTGCCGCCGCCAATCCGCCACCGCTCGACCGCGCCGATGCCGCCGACTGGGTCGATGCGCGTGTCCATACCGAAGCCGGATCGGTCGCGGTCGTCTTCCATTCGATCGCCTTCCAATATTTCCCGCCAGACGCGCGCCAGCGGATCGCTGCAACGCTCGCCGCGCGTGGTGCTGCGGCGAGCGCCGACGCGCCACTGGCGTGGTTGCGTCTTGAAATGGACGATCCGTCGGTTCCGACGCTACCCACACTGCGGCTCACACTATGGCGCGGCGGCACACCGCACGAGGTGCTGCTTGCCCGCGCCCATCCCCATGGCACATTCGTCGAGTGGTTGGTTTGACACTGGTCCTCGCGTCGGCGAGTCCGCGCCGGGTCGAACTGCTGGCGCGGCTCGGGATCGTCGCCGACCGCATCGACCCCGCCGATCTCGACGAGACGCCGCTCCCTGCCGAAACGCCGCGCGCCCATGCCGAGCGACTGGCGCACGCCAAGGCGCTGGCCGTCGCGGCGCGGCACGCGGGCGCAATCGTGCTCGCCGCCGATACCGTTGTCGGCGTCGGGCGGCGTATTCTGCCCAAGGCCGAGGACGAAGCGACGGCACGGGCCTGCCTGACGCTGTTGTCGGGTCGTCGCCACCGGGTGACAACGGCGGTTGCCATCGTCGCCGCCGACGGTCGCCTGCGGATGCGCACCAGCGAAACCGTGGTGACCTTCCACCGCCTCGATGCCGTCGCCCTCGCCGATCTGATTGCGGCGGGCGACTGGCGCGGCAAGGCCGGCGGCTATGCCATTCAGGGCCGCGCGGAGGCCTATGTGCGGGCGCTGTCGGGAAGCTGGTCGGGGGTCGTCGGGCTACCGCTCGCCGAAACACGCCTGCTGCTGGCGGCGAGTGGCCATGGCAACTGAGGTTCTGTTCGAGGCCGGGGTCGGCGCATCGCGCGCGTTGGTGCTCGACGCGAACGGCACGGTCATCGCGGCGCGGTTCGAACGCGACGACGGCGGGCCGCGCGCGGGGGCCGAACATGTCGCGCGGCTGACCGCGATTCTCGTCCCCGGCCGCCGTGGCATGGTGCGGATCGGCAGTGTCGAAGCGCTCATCGAGCCGCTGCCACCGCTCGCGGTCGAAGGCGGGTTGCTGCGGGTGCACCTTGTCCGTGAAGCCATTGCCGAAGCCGGACGGCCGCGGTTGCCCAAGGCCGTGCCGCTCGCCGGTCGCGCCGAACGCGAAGGCGAAGTCAGCGCCGGCGACGCCCTGCGCGCGCGCCTGTTGGCGGAATTCGGCACGATAACCGATTGCGGCGGACCGGGACCCGATCGGCTTGAAGCGGCGGGATGGAGCGAAGCCATCGATCAGGCGCGTACCGGCCATGTGCCTTTCGCGGGCGGGCTGCTGACGATCAGCCCAACCCCGGCGATGACCGTCATCGATGTCGATGGCCCCGGCGATGTCGTGGCGCTGGCCGAAGCTGCAGCGATTGGCGCGGCGCGTGCTGTGCGGCGGTTCGATTTGCAAGGGTCGATCGGCATCGATCTGCCCACCGTCGTCGGCAAAGCCAGCCGGGTCCAGCTTGGCGATCTGCTCGACGCAGAATTGCCGCCGCCGTTCGAACGCACCGCGATCAACGGTTTCGGCTTTGTGCAGATCGTTCGCCCGAGGGCACGGTCGTCGTTCATCGAATCGGTTCGCGCTCCCGGCTTTGCGGCACTCGAACTGCTGCGTCGGGCGGGGCGCGGTGCGCCGGGTTCGCGCACTTTGGTGGCGCACCCGTCGGTCATCGTCTGGCTGACGGCGCGTCCGCAGCTAACCGAGACGCTGGCCCGCGCGGCAGGTGGAGCAGTCACCTTGCGCGCCGACGCCACGCTGGCCATATCGGCGGGTGATGTCGTCCCCTCCTGACAAACGCTGCGCCTATTGCGGCAAGGCAGCGCGCGCCCCCGAACACGCGCCCTTTTGCTCGCAGGGCTGCCGTGACCGTGATTTACTGCAATGGCTGGGGGAAGGTTATTCGGTTCCCGTCGATGCCGATGACGCACAAGCGCTGGACAAAGGGGATGACGACAGTTTAGACGCGCCACTTCGCGCCGGATGACCGATGCGCCCGGGTAGCTCAGGGGTAGAGCAGGGGATTGAAAATCCCCGTGTCGGTGGTTCAAATCCGCCCCCGGGCACCACGCTGTCAACCGGTACTTGCTGGGGCGCGCCGCTCACAAAGTCATTGCGGATTGCGCGACTTTACCGAGGCTTGGCAGCGGTACCAGCGTCGGGCGCCATCCACCGAGACAATTTCGCGTGGTTCGGCTAGATGTCTGGAGCTCGGTTTCTCAGGCGCCTGTTTAGGCGGTCGGGAGATGCGATGCAGAATCGATGCGATGCTGGTCCCAGCGGCGTGGGCCTAGAGTGCGTTCAGCTGAACCCTAGCGCCGCCCGCTGCGCCGACAATTCTATCGGCAGATTGGTGATGCGGGCGAGGCGCTGACGATTGAGCGCCGGGGGCTGACGACCGTCACGGATCGCTGCGACGATATCGGGCGCCAGCATCGAAAGGCGCACCAGCAGCCAGATTCAGGCTTCTAAGGTCAATCCGACACCTAGAACAGCCCGCGCCCGTTGCTCCAAACGATGATTTTCACGGGCCCGCTGCCGAGCTTGCCGCCCGTGGAGGGCAGGCCGTTCAATGCCCGGAAACGCGCTTCGCCATGGTCACGATAGGCCATTCGGGCACCCAGGCCGGCGATGCTGCTCTTCGCCGATGCCTCTACCACCTTGACTCGCCGGACCGGCACTGCAGCGGAATCAGCAGCCGAAAGCCGGCGTATGCTCGAGCGCAGCTGTGCCAGTGCCGGTGCCGCGGCGCCGGCCGGATCGACGCTGAGGATGGTAAGCATCCCCGCATCTGGCCAGTCAACCAGTGTCAGCACGACATCGACCGAGCCGCTCTTGCCCTTAACCTGCGCATGCCCTTCGAGCGCTGAAAGCCCGGCAATCGTCCGTGTGGCAGGGCTCGGCGCTGGTGCCAGCTTGCCGATCTCTTCGGTCCAGATAGCCCTGAAGGTAGCGGGCAGATCTTTCGCATCAGGCTTGGCGGCCAACACGGCATTGGCGTCTTTCGGGCCGTTGATGATCAATGCATTGGGGGTGTTGCGCAGTTCGAACCCGGACGGTGCTTCCAACGCCAAGCCCATTGGCCCATGCTCGAAACGCGCGCCATCAACGACGCCTTCGTTCGGGCCGTCGTCGAACATCAGCCCATCAAGCGCCCGCACATAATCGGCCTTCGCCATTATTGCGTTAGGCTGCGGGGCGGCGCGCGGTGCCATGGCGGCGGCGGTGGCGATCAATTGCAGGCGCTGCGTGCTGACCGGGTGAGTACGCAGAAAGTCGTCGAGGACGCCGACTTTAGGCCGACCATGGACCAGCCGATCAACTCTGTCATCAGCCTCGAGCAGCGCGATCGCCCGGTGCATCGCCATGGGATCGAGCCCCATGTCGGCAAGCACCTTTGTGCCGATGACATCGGACTGGTGCTCCTTGGCGCGATCAAAGAAGCGCACCGCCAGCGTGCCGCCAAGGCCTACGACTGCGGCAAGATCGGGGGAGACCAGCCCCAGTAGTGAAGTACCGCCGCTTTTCACCTGCTCGGGAAGCGCGCCAATCGATGAATGCCGCGCCATAACATGGCCGGCCTCGTGCCCCAGAATGCCGATCAGTTCATCTTCGCTGCTCGTCAGTGCCAACATCTGCCGGGTAACGAAAATGTTGCCATCACCGATCGCCATCGCGTTGACAACTGGGCTGTTGAGAAAGGTGACGCGGAAGCCCGATGGTGGCGCAACCGGGCGAGTTGCGATCGAAACCTTGGCCATCGCACTACTCACCAACGCAGCCTGGGGTGCATCGAGAGCGCCGCCATGGCTTTCGGTGATGGCGGTCCGGCTGCGGCTATTCTCTGGCACTTCCGCCAGCGGTGGCGCGATGAACGGCAGGTTGAACGGCGCCCGGCCGGTTGCAGCACCGGCGCCCGGTAACGGAAAGGGCAGCGGCGGCAGCGGAAAAGGGAATTGTGCCCTTGCAGGGGTTCCAGAGAGCAGAATCAGCCCCGCCATTGCTGCACGCCAACGCGAACCATTCATTGATAGGCCTCCATTGCGATCGGCGCCGACACGGCCTGCGCGGGCCGTCGATCGAGCAGCGCCAGCAGCGCCGGGGTAACGGTGAGATCGAAGACCACTGCCACCAGGATGGTGACGCCGATCATGTTGGCCTGCTGCGCCGTCAACGCGAAGTCCGATTGGCCTAGTAACAGAAAGCCGGTCGCCAGAACGACACTCGTTACGAGAATGGCCGGGCCGACTTCGACGATGGTGCGCTGGCTGGCGGCTGCCCCGCTCAACCCGGTGCGAACAAGCCGGTCGTGCTTCATGAAGATATGGGTGGTATCATCGACGACAATGCCGAGCGCAACGGCGAGAACGGTCGTTGCCGCCAGGTTGATCTCACCCACGAGCCAGCCCCAGGCGCCGTAGACTAGGAATACCGGCACCAAGTTGGGGATAAGGCTGAGCAGCGCCAGCCGAAAACTGCGAAACGCCACCGCCATGCATAGCGTGATCGAAAGCGCCGTCAGCGCCGTTCCGATGGCCGTCGATCGAATGTTGCTTTCCCCCAGATTAGCAAAGACCACCGGTAGGCCGCCGGCCTCGCTGCCCGGTGACGCTTGCGCGAGGATATCGCGGACACCCGCCACGGTTTGCAGAAGTTCGGCATTGGAAGGGGTGCCGGCGTCGATCGTGCGGATAAGATAACTCGTCTTGCCAGCTTCGGAGGGCGTTGCGAGCCCCGTCGCTTCGAGCATCGCCGGCGATGGCGGCGCAGCGGCGGGGGCCTCGAGCGCGACCTGCGTCGGCAGTTGCAGGCTTGTTGCCGCCGGCCCGGCAGCGATTCGGACTTCAAGCGCCTGCCGTGCCACGTTGGGCCCGATGACAGTGCGAACGCCGCCGACCCTTGCCAATCTAGTATCGAGGTCAGCGGCCCTAGCCAGCCCGGCATCACCGGCAGGCCAGGCGGCAGCCGAATTGCGCAGCCCGGCCGAGACGGGGGATGACACCGAAAAGCTGTCCACCGCCGTATAGTTAGCATCGAGCAGTTCCAGCCCGGCGCGAAATTCTGTTTTCGGCGCGAACCAGCCCGCCATGGTATCGTGCAGGCGCGTAATCGCGATGCCCGGCAGGATAATGGCACATACCACCATCCCGGCGATAAGAATGCGGCGGGGATTGCGGCCACTGAAGTCCGCCAGCCGTTCAAATGGATTGCGCGCCAGCGTCGCCAGCCCTTTCGAACGGGTGGCGGTGCGCGGCAGCAGCGCCGGCACCAATGTCAGTGTGAAGAACAGTGCAAACACGGCGCCGATGATCATGACGATGCCCATTTCGCGCACTGCGGGAGAGGAATTGAACAGCAAAACGGTTTCGCCGACAATCGTCGTGCTCGAGGTGGTGATGATCGGCCAAAGGTTGGCGTCAAGGCTGTAGCGTGTTGCAGCTATGGGATCGGCGCCATCGGCCACGGCGATCGCCTGACCGGTGATCACGTGCAGCGCTTCGGCAACCGCCAGTGTCGCCACGAGCAGCAACCCCGAAAACGCCAAGATCGTCGTCGTCACGCCGAGCCATCCCATGCTGCCTAGCGCCGCCGCCGCCGACAGCACCACGACCGCCAGCACGATTAACGCCTTACCGACACTGCGGAACAAAAGCAGCAACAGCGCGAAATAGATGATAAGCGCAGTCGGGCCGAGGCGCCGAACATCATCGAGGAGGATATCGGCCAGCGCCGAATCGAACAGCGGCGCTCCAACGAGGGTCACCTCGTCGCCCGCACGCAAGCCCTGAATATCGGCACGTGCCTCGGCCACCGCCGCCTTCAACGCCACGAGGCGTTGCTGGCGCGCATGCGCGTCCTTGCCAAGGTCGATCGCCAAGAGAACCAGCGCCGAACTGCCGTCGCGCGCCACGAGCCGGCCGCCGATGGTGGGCAAGGCAGCGGCATCCGCGCGCATCCGCGCCAAGCCGGCATCATCGAACAGGCCATCGGGGTGGATGAAAGGCACAACGCGCCACTTTTCGCGCGGGCCCGCGGCAGGCGGCGCATCGGTCAGCCGCACCAGCTTGCGCGCCGTGACCAGCGATTCAGGCGTCGCGGTGTGCGGGAAGCGCGTGGCGTGATCGGCCAGCTTGGCCAATTGCAGCATAGAGGTCGATTCGAACAACGTCCCTGATGCCGGTCGATAGATCAGCGCTAGGCGCTCGCGTCCGCCAGCAGTGCGCGCCGCCAGTCGATCGTGCAGCGCCAGTTCGGGGTCATCGGTCGCGATGAACAACCGATAATCATGCTTGATATCGAGCCGCATCAGCCCTGCGATGGAAAGGGCGCCAAAGGCGAGGCCGACCGCAAGGACCAGCCAGCGTCGATCAGTCAACCAGGTGGCAATACGAAGCGACCAAGTTGAACGAGCGCCTGCTTCGGCCGGCAGGGCATCGTTGGCCATGGCTTCAGACGTCGGGCTGCATGGTGGTCCCGTCGGGGAGCTTGCAGTAGCGCGCGTCTGACGATTCCTGTTGGGCGCCCTTGCCTTCGACGCGAACGGTCAATTTCACGGTGGAACAGGGCAATTCGGCGCGAACCGAGGCGTTCTGGACTTTGCCGGGTATTGTCGCTGCGGCCGGCACAAGATCGGCCTTGGGCGTCCAACCCTTGGCATCGGCATAACCGGTGGCGGCAAAGCCGGTGTCGGCGCTGCCCTGACCGATGAGCAGCCATTTGCCGCCGTCGACCGATCCCATCACGAGGTTCGGCTGATTGGCCGGCAGCGTCTGCACCGGCTTTTTCGCCAGCTTGGGGGCGGTTTGCAATTTGACCGGCAAAGCCGCAACTTGCAGCGCACCGATGGAGCGCAGAGCGGTGGGAACCGTGACGCCTTCAGCGACCGCCAACTCGATATCGCGCTGCTCGTACTGGACCGGCACTGATTGTTCGACAAAAGCGCATTTGTTGTCGAAATTCAGCGAAGAAGGCTGGCCACTAAAAGCTGCGGTGTAGCTTGCTTCGGCGATTTTCTTCTTTGCCTTGTCATCAAGCGATTTGCCCAGAAGTGTCCCGGCGGTGCCGCCGATAAGGCTATACTTGGCGATGCATCCGATGTCGCGGTTGCCATTGCCGTCGCGCCCGCAAATCTGCGATCCTACGACCGCGCCGAGCGCACCGCCGAACACAGCGCCGAGAATCTTGCCGACGTTATTCTTCTTCTTTTTCGGTGTGGGATTGGCAATCTCGGCCTTCAGCGCCTGCAAGCACGGCGATTCGGCTACTGTGGGTGCGGCCGCTGGCACCTGCGCCGTTGCAACGCCAACCTGACTTGCCAGCGCGAGGGCCGCGCCGACTCCGAGCCATGTTTTCCTGTGCTCCATGCGGCCTGCCCCACCCTGTTTGCAACGTCTCGAAACAATCCAAAGCCTAACGCGCACTGCAACAGCAAACCAATCGCAACCCCACGGTCCGCAGAGGGATACTTACCCAAAACTTTCGGCCTCTTGCAATGGGGTTTATAACGGTTAAAATCACTGTCGTTATTGCGTTGCCTAGAATGACCGCCGAGAAGCACTTGATATCGGCCCGTTCAGCATATCGTTGCGTATCAGCTTCCACCGATGTTCGGTTGCTGCGCGAGGCG
>JBBROI010000017.1:0-48203 GCA_038229555.1 Sphingomonadales bacterium | reverse complement strand
TGTGCTGCTCGGCAACTATATCGTCATTCCGCGCGGCACGCGCGGTACGGGCCAGATTTCGATGCGTACGGGCAAGGGCGCGTTCGGCAAGTCGGGCAAGATGGAGTTCGAAATCGTCAGTGTCGAACTGAACGGTCGGACGATCCCGACGACCGGGCATTACCGGATCGAGGGCCAGGGCAATACGGGTGCCACTGTCGGCGCGGTTGTCGCCGTCGGCGTGTTCGCCGCATTTGTTACCGGTCGCAGCGCCTCGGTCCCGACGACGTCGGAATTTCGCGCTTTCACCAGCAGCGCGCTGCCGGTGACCGCGGGTTCGGCAGCCGCTGCAGCGGCGTCTGCCGAACCGGTGAAAACGTCGTGGACGGATGGCGTCAAGAGCCTGCCGGCCAAGACGGCATCGGGCTTTTGCCTCGATGTTCCGGCGAGCTATTTCGGCACCGGGACCGACAAATATCCGACCCCGACCGCCAAGCTGCCGCGCTGCGTCGACGTCAAATAGGCTCGTCCGGAATCGGACGGCAGCGGCAATGCCGCTGTCGTCCGGTTGCCCAATCGCGTTGCACCCCTTGAACATTCGGCAGTGGCGGTTCATCGCCTAGCCCTTGGCTGCGCCTTATGCAGCCTTCGGCTAGCGGTAAACCCGCACCGCACTGTCTATGGGGATCGTCATGCGCAACGCCACCGTCACCGTTCTGACCATGATCTGGGCATTGGCGGGGGCGTCGGCGCAACCTGTGGCCCCGGCGGCGGCACCAGCTGCTCCGGCGAAACCGGCGAAATGGGATGTCAACGCACCGCCGGGGGCGGTGACCCGGGCCATCCCGCTCGACGTCGATGAAGGCAGCTGGATCGATCTCGACGTCAGCCCCGATGGCAAGTCGATCGCTTTCGCGCTGCTTGGCGATATCTACACCATGCCGATTGGCGGCGGAACGCCGACGCGGGTCGCCGAGGGGCTGGCGTGGGAAGTCCAGCCGCGCTTTTCGCCCGATGGCAGCCGCATCGCTTTCACTTCGGATCGCGGCGGCGGCGACAATATCTGGGTGATGAACCGCGACGGCAGCGACAAGCGCCAAGTGACGAAAGAGGATTTCCGCCTGTTGAACCAGCCGAGCTGGTCGAAGGACGGGCGCTTCATCGCCGCCAAGAAGCATTTCACCACCGGGCGCTCGCTCGGCACCGGCGAAATCTGGCTGTACGCCGTATCGGGCGGCGGCGGGGTGCAACTCGTCAAGCGTGCCAACGAGAAGCTGCAGAAGGAACTTGGCGAGCCGGTCTATGCCGCCGATGGCAAGAGCATCTTCTATACCCGCGATGTCACACCGGGGCCGATTTTCCAGTACGCGCAGGATTCGAACACCGATCTGTTCCACATCGAACGCTATGATCTCGATACCGGCGAAGTCTCGACGGCGGTCGCGGGTTTCGGTGGTTCGGTGCGTCCGACACCGTCGCCCGATGGCACGAAGATCGCCTTTGTCCGCCGCGAACGCACCAAATCGAAACTGTACGTCCGCGATCTCGCCTCGGGCGACGAACGCAAGATCTATGACGCACTCGATCAGGACGTGCAGGAAACCTGGGCGGTCACCGGCGTTTACCCCAACATGGCGTGGACGCCCGACGGCAAAAGCGTGGTGTTCTGGGCAGGCGGCAAGATCCGCCGCGTCGATGCCGATGGGGGCAACGCCGCCGTCATCCCGTTCCGGGTAAACGACACGCGCATCGTCATCGACGCGCCGCACCCGAAAATCGATGTCGCCCCGGCGCGGTTCGCGACCAAAATGCCGCGCTTTGCCAGCGTGTCGCCCGATGGCCGCACCGTGGTGTTTGAAAGCCTTGGGCAGCTGTGGACGAAGCCGATGGGCGATGGCGCGGCGCGGCGATTGACCGGCGTGACGAGCGAGCTCGAACAATGGCCGAGCTGGTCGCGCGACGGCAAAAGCGTCGTCTATGTCGGCTGGACCGATGCCGGACTTGGGCAGATCAAGGTCGTCGGCGCGGGCGGCGGCAAGGCGCGCACTGTCACCACCCGCCCCGGCCATTACGCCCGCCCGCGCTTCTCGCCCGATGGCAGGACGATCGTCTTCGAAAGCCATGATACCGAAGGCCTGACCGCGCCGCGCTGGTCGCAGGATGCCGGGGCGTACCGCGTCGCGGCCGCCGGCGGCGCGCCGGTGCGCATCGCCAAGGATATGGTCGAACCGCAATTCGGGGCGAGCAACGAGCGGGTGTTCATGATCACCGAGGACGGCGGCAAGCGTCAGCTGATCTCGACCGATTTGAACGGCGAGGTGAAGCGCGTCCATGCACAGGGCGAACTGGTCAGCGACTTCAGCGTCGCCCCCGGCGGTGATTTCGTCGCCTTCCGCCAGAATTACGAAGCCTTTGTCATGCCGCTGATGCCCGGCGGGCAGGCGGTCGATGTGTCGCCCGATACCAAGGCGCTGCCGGTGACCCGCGTCAGTGGCGACGGGGCCGATTATATCCATTGGTCGAACGACGGCGCGAAGCTGCACTGGAGCCTTGGGCCGACGGTCTATACGGCCGACCGCGCCGCGCTGTTTGCTTCGGCACCGCCGCCTGAGGGTGCGTCCAAGTTCGTGGCACCGGTTACCGGCGTGTCGCTGTCGATGGATGTCGCCGCCGCCAAGCCGAGCGGCACCATCGCCATTACCGGCGCGCGGTTGCTGACGATGGCGGGCGACGGGGCCGGGGCCATCGACGACGGGGTGATTGTCATCACCGGCGACCGCATTGTCGCCATCGGGCCGCGCGCATCGACGCCGGTACCGGCCGGGGCGAAGCTATTCGACGCCGCAGGCAAGACGATCATGCCCGGCCTCGTCGATGCGCATGCGCACGGCGCGCAGGGCGAGGACGAACTGGTACCGCAGCAGAACTGGTCGCTGCTGCAGAACCTCGCGCTCGGCACGACGACGATCCACGATCCGTCGGCGCGGGCGTCGGAGATTTTCGTCGCCAGCGAACGCCAGCGCGCCGGGCTGCTGCTCGGGCCGCGCATCTTCTCGACCGGCGAGATCGTCTATGGCGCCAAGGCCGCCGACGTCTATGCGCAGATCGACAGCCTCGACGATGCGCTGAGCCATATCCGCCGCATCAAGGCCGAAGGCGGGCGCAGCATCAAGAACTACAACCAACCGCGCCGCGAGCAGCGCCAGCAGGTCGTCGAGGCGTCGCGCCGCGAGGGGATGCAGGTGGTCGCCGAAGGTGGGTCGCTGTTCGGGATGGACATGACGCTTATCGCCGACGGCAATTCGACGCTCGAACATAATATCCCGCTCAACGTCTTTTACGAAGATGTGCTGCAGTTCGTTTCGCAGTCGAAGACCAACTATACGCCGACGCTCGTCGTCACCTATGGCGGTCCGGCGGGCGATCCGTATTGGCGGCAGGCGACCGACGTCTTCGCCCAGCCGCTGCTCAAGGCACATACACCCCCGGCGCAACTGGCGGCGCGTACCGTGCGGCGGACCAAGGCCCCTGAGGCCGATTATGTCGATGGTGCGAACGCGCGCGAGGCGAACAAGCTCGCCAAACGCGGCGTGCTGGTGTCGATCGGCGCGCACGGCCAGCAGGCCGGGATCGGGCCGCACTGGGAGCTGTGGTCGTTCGTACGCGGCGGCATGACGCCGACCGAGGCGCTGCGGGCGGGGACGATCGTCCCGGCGAAATCGCTCGGCATGGCCGCCGACATCGGCAGCTTGGAAGTCGGCAAGCTCGCCGATCTGGTGGTGCTCGACGCCGATCCATCGGCCGATATCCGCAACAGCGAAAAGGTCGCCAAGGTCATGCTCGGCGGTCGGCTGTACGATTCGGCGACGATGAACGAAACGGTGACCGGAACGGCGAAGCGGCTGCCGTATTGGTGGGAAGCCACCGGGGCGGGGGCGTCGGGCGGGCATGCGGCGACCGGGCACGGGCCGACCGACGGGGACTGAACCGCAGGTGCGCGGACGGCGCTATATATTGTCGTTCGCCACCCGCCGCCGTTCGCCCAGCTTGCGCAGGATCGCCCGGGTGCGGAGCAGCGAGAGCAGGTCGTTGATCACCGCGATACCGCGTTCGGCCATCAGCAGCGCCTTGTCCTCGCCGACCTGGCCGGCGGTATGTTCGAAGAACAGCCGCATTTCCTGCGTCGTCACCCATTCGATGAAATCGAGATAAAAGCGCATCCCGTCGCCGGCAAAGCCGAGTTCGCGGGTGAAGCCGATGTCGCGCAACTCGGTCAGCGCCCGCATGATCGCCGCGTCGCGCGCCGTCATCGTGCCGTCGGCGGCGACGGAGATCATGCCGATGGCGGTCTGTTCGGCGATGGCGTCGACGTTCTCGTCGATCTGGTCGAGCAAGGTCGCAACTGCCACCCGCTCGCCGTTCTCGCCAAGCCGCGCGGCGAGCAGCGCATCGAGCATCGGAAACGCCTGGGGTTCGAGCCAGCGCGCGCCGTCATCATCGTCGAGCAGAGTGCGGATGACCGCGAGCGGCAGGAAGCGCTCCTCCTGCAACCGCTTGATCGCCTTCAACCGCGCGACATGCGTCTCGCCATACGACGCCGAATTGCGGCTGGCGCGGTCGGGTTCGGGCAGCAGCCCCTCGCGAATGTAGAAGCGGATCGTCTCCCGCCCGACCCCACTGGCCTTTTCAAGATCGCGCATGCGCATGGATGTGGCCGGACTCCGGTTGAGTGCGACAGGATTATGGCAGTTAATGTGGAGTGGGGATACGCGAACGCGCTGTATCAGTGCGTGAACTTGCGGAACACGACGGTTCGACGCGCCATATCAGGTTCCGCGAGATATTTGGCCGGCATCCAGCCATGGGCCTGGCTGTTGCCCTCATGATTGCCCCACCAGGCGCGATGGAGACTGGCCGACTTCGGCAGCCCGCCAACAAGCCGCGCAATGTCATCGTAGCGCATCGTGACCGTGCTGCGTCCATCGGCGGAAAGATGGGCCAGCAGAGGCGCATATTTCGCGCCCTTCCCGGAACTGTGACGCGGTTGCATGTCCGTTTCCCCGGTCTGCTGTTCCAATGCCCAAGCCGGTGCGTCCAGCGCAACTGCAAGCCTTGCGCGCGTCGACGGCGTTCCGTGACCGTTGCCAGCCTCGATCCGTCCCACCCACGCTTGGCTCAAACCGGCGCGGCGGGCGAGTTCGGCCTGACTGATGCCGCAGTAGCGACGCCAGGCAGCCAGCGGCGTTTCGCCGTCGAGAATCGCACCCAGCACCTCGTCGGGCATCGTGCCCTCGCCGTCGGCAATTCTGGCAAGCTGTGCGCGACCCTGCGCGATATCGCCGCCATCTTCGGCCAGATCGAGCAAGCGGTCATAGTCGGCAGCCGGGAGAACGACCAATTCAGTCCCGTCCGGCGCGTTGAACCGCTGCGGTTGATATGTCATCGCCACCTCCTCAATCATAGGCCGATCCGCGTGGCGCGATGCGCACGACGGACAAAATTATCAAATCAACCGTGTAGATCACGCGCCAGTCGCCCACCCGCAAACGCATCAGTCCTTCACCACCCCGCAGAGATCGCACATTGTTGCTCAGCGCTTCGGGTTCGATCGCAAGCAATGCAATCTTGCTGCGAATGCGTTGGGCTGTTGGTCGGTCGATCCGCATCAAGGTGCGGGCAGCGTCCTTCCCATACTCGATACGTCGTACCACGCGTACTTTATAATACAGTCAGCCTAAACAGTCTAGTACCAATCAGCATAGTTCGACGTGTCGGTCGGGCAACCCATTGCCCGCACCCTATATGGCCAAGGCAGATCGCGATCTGATGGCCGGTCATCGGCTTGGATTGACGCAGCTTGATCGCGCGCCGACACTTCGGGAAACTGCGGGGGTGACTGTTATGCGCGTGGTCCTGTTGGCGGCCCTGACATTTTGGCTTGCGGTGCCTGCTGGCGTGCAGGCCGGTGCGGAGGAGATCATTGTTACCGCAGCGCGGCGTGAAGCCCCCGACTATGACGAGCGGGTGCCCAATATCGGCTTGCGCCGCCTTGCCGATTTCGCGGTGCAAGAAGTGTATGTGACGGGTGACACCTACGACGCCGCCAAGCGGCATGATGTTTAGGTATTCTTATGCAATCGCTATATTAGGGATTTGGAGCAGCTTAACACTTCTCGGTCTGTCAATACATGAAACACAATTAGAAAAGCATATTTCGGGCGTACCTTCGTTCGGGCAAGATGTGTACTACATTATCATTCCGGCGTCCGTCTCTATGTTAATATTGACCAGCGCCATATTTGAACGACTTGTATCCAAAAAGCGAACCGTATCATTTAAGATTCTAACTATAGCAACCATCATACTGTTTCTTTATCTTTTTATGTATTTTGGCGGTGTATAAAATTGGTCTATCGGCATGGCCCGCCGCATGAAATCGTCGAATAGCGGCAAGGTAAACTTGGTCAGGGCGTATCAGGGAACGTAGATCATGCCTTTGGCGATCAGCGACGATCGCACCGGTCCAAAGGATTGCGCCTGCTTGCCGAGCTTTGCGACTACCGGCGCGGCGCTGTACGGAGACCATGACCCATCGATGCCATGGCACGCAAATAGCGCTTTTCAGCGGGCGTCAATCGGTCGAAACGTACCCGGAAGAAACTTGCGTCGAGCGCGGCGACGGCGTTCGGCGCGGATGCGATCCAGCGCGATCGAGCACGGCGCTGCGGCCTGCCAGTTCGGGCGGGCGACTGCCTGCTCCGGGGGCATAAGGATTGCTCCGTGGGTCCATGACTAGGGGTTTTAACCAGTTCTACCGGAAATCGCTAGAACCCCCTAAAAGCACTAGTTCTACGACTTGCCACGGGGTTGGTGACCCGGCGCGCACGCCCTATCTTCACCCCATGCAAGCCTTCGCCGCCCTCCTCGATGCGCTCGTCTACACTCGCTCGCGCAATGCCAAGTTGCGGTTGATCGGTGAGTATCTGCGGGTGACGCCCGATCCTGACCGCGGTTGGGCGTTGGCGGCATTGACCGGTGGGCTCGACCTGAAAAGTGTCCAGCCCAAGCTGATCCGCGAACTGATGGCCGACCGGGTCGATGCGGTGCTGTTTGCGATGAGTTACGATTATGTCGGCGATCTGGCGGAGACGGTGTCGCTGTTGTGGCCGGGAACCGCGCGTGGCGCGCCGCCGACGCTCGACGAAGTCGTGACGACCTTGCGCGGGCTGGCGCGGGCCGATGCGGCGCTGGTCTTCACCGGGTTGCTCGACCGGCTCGATCCGTCGGGGCGCTATGCGCTGCTCAAGCTGGCGACCGGCGCGATGCGTATCGGCGTGTCGGCGCGGCTGGCCAAAACGGCGCTGGCGCAAGGCTTTGGTATCGACGTCGAGGCGGTCGAGGAGGTCTGGCACGGGCTGCAACCGCCTTATGCCGAACTGTTCGATTGGGCCGAGGGGCGCGGGATTCAGCCGACCCAGGCCGATGTGCCGGTGTTCCGCCCGTTCATGCTGGCGCATCCGCTCGAGGAATTGACGCTCGATCTCGCCGACTATGTCGCCGAATGGAAATGGGATGGCATCCGGGTGCAGGTGGTGCGGGTGGCGGGGCAGACGCGGCTGTTCAGCCGGACGGGCGACGACATCACCGGCAGCTTCCCCGATGTCGCGGCGGCGTTCCTGACCGATGCGGTGCTCGACGGCGAGTTGCTGGTGAAGGGCGACGCGCAAAAGGGCGAGGCGGCGAGCTTCAACGCCTTGCAGCAGCGGCTCGGGCGCAAGGCGGTGTCGGCGAAGATGCAAGCCGACTATCCGGCGTTCGTCCGGTTGTACGATGCGCTCAGCGTCGGCGGCGAGGATCTGCGCGCCCTGCCGTGGACCGCCCGCCGCGCCCGGCTCGAGGCGCTGATGCCGGTGCTAGATCCCGCACGCTTCGATTTGTCGGCGATCGTCGAAGCGCGCGATTTCGACCATCTGTTCGAAATTCGCGAAGGCGCGCGCGATGCCGCCATCGAAGGGCTGATGCTCAAGCGCCGCGACAGCGCCTATGTCGGCGGACGCCGCGTCGGGCTGTGGTACAAATGGAAACGCGATCCGCTGACCGCCGATTGCGTGATGATGTACGCCCAGCGCGGCCACGGCAAACGCTCGAGCTTTTATAGCGACTATACCTTCGGATGCTGGACGGAAGGCGGTGAGCTGCTGCCGGTTGGCAAGGCGTATTCGGGCTTCACCGACCAAGAACTGGCGATGCTCGACAAGTTCGTGCGGGCGAACACCGTCGCCAAGTTCGGGCCGGTGCGCGAGGTTGAAAAGACATTGGTGCTCGAAGTGGCGTTCGATTCGATCCACGCTTCGAAGCGCCACAAATCGGGGCTCGCCATGCGTTTTCCGCGCATATCGCGCATCCGGACCGACAAGCCGGCGGCCGAGGCCGACCGGATCGAGACGCTGCTCAGGCTGGCGACGTAACCGCCGGGTGCGACGCCATCAGGACGTCGCCACCGGCACGGCGATAGCGCGACAGGTCCTGTCCGCTGCTGCCATCGGCTTCGGCGGCGAGCAGGAAATTGCCGCCGTGCGCCGACAGCTTGGCCAGCGAATCGGCAAAAATCTGGTCGGTGCGGTTCTTGCAGTCGATCTTGACGATCAGCGCGTCCTTGTCGGCATTGGCGGCGATCAACGCCTGCAGTTCCGAAAACTGCATCGTCTCGACGGTGATATCGACATATTCCAGCCGCACCTGCTGGATCGCCTTCTTCTGGGCATAATTCGACCCGGCGACGTGGAAATTGCCGAAATTATTCTCGCCATAGCGCAGGGTGACATGCGGCTCGCCATCGAACACCACGGCGCGATCGATGATGTGATAGTGCACGGTGATGCCGTTGCGGCGCAGATAATCGTGGAAATTGAAATAGACGAATTTCAGCGGTGACGGGTCAATGCCGTAATAATGCACCGTCTTGACCGGCAAACCGCGCGTCATGATGTGATACATGGTGTAATAAAACACGAGGCCATGATTGCGACCGGCATCGATGAAGCTGATTTCACGCGCCTGCGGCACGGTATCGAGGAAAGCCCGGATGCCATATTGGTCGCCGAGGAAGCTTTCGAGGAAGACGCAATAGCTGATATCGAATTTGGTATTGTCGATGCCGAAGCGGCGTTTGTGGTACCAGAAATACTGCGGCAGATAGCGATAGCGATACAGGCGGCTCAGCCGGTACCGCCACGCGATGCCGAGGCGTTCGGGCTTTTCGGATTCGAGCGCGGCGATGGTGGCGGACGGCATGACTGGCCTTGCGGTGAAGATGTGCGCCTGCCGCTATCGCCTTCGCGCGTCGGTTTTGTGACGGTCGGCGTCCGCGCGGGTCAGCGCGCCTTCAACACGCCCGTCGCGAGCATCGGGATCAGCAGTCCGGCCAGCAGCAAAGTGTTCGATACGGCGTTGAGGGCGAAGCCATTGGCACACGAAATCGCACTATCGACAAAATACCATAGCCCGAGCGCCGCCGCGACCTGTCGCCAAACCGGCCAGCCGCGGTCGCCAAGCGCTTCGGCAGCACCGATTGCGGCATAGGTGAGCATGGCAATCGCCAGCGACAGCGCCCCCTGAAGGCCGAGGCCAAAGCGCAACGGCGCGTCGAAGGTCAGCGGCCCGCTCGGGTGGAGGATGTTGGTCAGCGCACGGGTCGGACCGTCGGTCGCAGCGAATCCGGCACCGACCAGCACCAGGCCGAACAGCCCGACACCCCAGCACCAGAGTGTCAGCCACGTCCGCCAGAATGAAGTCATAGTGTTGCCCTCCCAAAGTGTGGGAGCAGTGGTAGCAGCAAAATGTAGCGACTGCTACATAAATTGTAGGCGGGTTCCGGCGACGGCGATTGCACCGAACAGCAGCAGTCCCGCCGTGCGGTTCGACCGGAACAGCCGCAGTGCATTCGTCGGCGAGGTATCGCCAAGGCTCGCGACCTGAATGCCGAGATGCATCGCGGCCGGCAGCAGTCCGAACAGCGCCAGCGGCTGAACCCGCCAGATCGCCGCGCCGATGGTCAGCAGCGTCAGCGCATAGAACCCGGCGACTCCGGCGCGCGCGCGGCTTCCGAGCGCCCGCGCCGACGATTTGATGCCCGCCATCGCGTCGTCCTCGATATCCTGCAGTGCGTAGATCGTATCGTACCCCAGCGTCCACGCGATGCCCCCGGCGTACAGCAGCGCCATCGCCCATGACGGATCGCGCACCGCGACAAACCCGACCAGCGCCCCCCAGTTGAAGGTCAGCCCCAGCCACGCCTGCGGCCACCAGATGATGCGCTTCATGAACGGGTACGCCGCGACCAGGCCGAGGCTGGCGAGCGCCACACCCTGCGCCAGCGGGCGGAGTTGCAACAGCACGACAAGGCCGACCAACGACAGCGCGATGGCAAAGACAATGGCGGCGCGCACGCCGATCCGCCCGCTCGCCACGGGCCGGTCGCGAGTGCGCGCGACCTGGGCATCGAGATCGCGATCGACGATGTCGTTCCACACGCACCCCGCCGCGCGCATCGCGACGCTGCCAAGCGCGAACCATGCGATCAGCGCCCAATCGGTCACCAGCCCGCTCGCCAGCGCGACGCCCCATGCACACGGCCAGAACAGCAGCCAGCTGCCTGCCGGGCGGTCGAGCCGCGCGAGGCGGGCGTAGGGGCGCGCCGCTTCGGGGAGGCGGTCGATCCAGCTTGTGGGCACGGCATCGGGGGTGGCGGTGTCGGTCATGGCGCTGTCCGCTCCCCTCCCTTCTTCAAGGGAGGGGTTGGGGGAGGGTGCTTCGATGCAAATGCCGGCTTCCGAGCACGAGCGCGCTGGCGCTCGCACCCTCTCCCAACCCCTCCCTGAAGAGGGAGGGGAGCAGTTTGGGGCCGCCGTATGCGCGACGTCTCGCGCCTTCCCTTTTGAGGGGGTGGAAAGGGCGACACTTCTTCTCCGGCGCAAGCTGCTCTAACCATGCCGCCATGAGCGAACGCGCCCCCGATGTGTCAACCCTGCCACGGCTGTACGTCGACGCGGCGCTGGCTCCGGGCGCGACATTCACGCTGCCTGCGCCGCAGTCGCACTATCTCGCGCAGGTGATGCGGCGCGGCCCCGGCGATGCGGTGCTGCTGTTCGACGGGCGCAGCGGCGAGTGGCTGGCGCGGATTACCGAGGCGGGGCGAAAGGCGGTGGCGGTCGCCATCGAACGCGCGACTCAGCCGCTGGAGGCGGTGCCCGACCTGTGGCTGTGCGTCGCGCCATTGAAGCGTGGGCGGATCGACTGGGTGGCCGAAAAGGCTTGCGAACTCGGGGTCGCGCGGCTGGTGCCGGTGCTGACGCGGCGGACGGTGGTCGACAAGCTCAACCTCGATCGCCTGCGCGCCCATATGGTCGAGGCCGCCGAACAATGCGGGCGCACCGCCGTGCCCGCCATCGCCGATCCGGTGACGCTGGCGGTGCTGCTGCGCGACTGGGACCCGGCGCGCCGCCTGATCTTCGCCGATGAAACCGGCGGCGCCCCGCTTGCCGAAGCGATCCGAGCCGCGCCCGCCCCCGCGGCCATCCTCATCGGACCCGAAGGCGGCTTCACCCCCGACGAGCGCGCCGCCATCCGCGCGGTGCCAGCCGCGCTCGCCGTCACGCTCGGCCCGCGCATCCTGCGGGCGGATACGGCGGCGGTTGCGGCAGTGGCGGTGTGGCAGGCGCTGGTGGGATAGGGGGCGGTCGCGATGCCGCCCATTTTCAATCCGTCATCCCAGGCTTGACCCGGGACCCAGTTTCCTGCGCGCGATTCCGGAAGAAAACTGGGTCCCGGGTCAAGCCCGGGATGACGGGGGTGGTGGGCGTGGTCGCGGTTTGGCAGGCGCTGGTGGGGGTTAGGGGGCAGGGGGCAGGGGGCCGTCGCAGCGCCGTCCCTTCCGTCAACTGTCATCCCGGGCTCGACCCGGGACCCAGTTTTCTACTGGTAACGTCCGCAGCAAGCTGGGTCCCGGGTCAAGCCCGGGATGACAGGGATGTTCGGTACATCCTCCCCATTCCAACAGCGAGGTTCGGCGCACCATCCTCCCTCATTTCAACAGTGGGGTTCGGAACATCCTCCCCCATCCCAACAGCAGCGTCCGGCGCATCATCCCGCCCGTCCGCAACGGGGGGTTGGTGCTGACCGTCCGCCGCCGCTAAGGTCCAGCGCGGGGGGCACGCACATGACCGACACGATCGACCACGGTAGCATCCCCAAACGCGGGATCCTCGTCCTCCTCTGCTTCTTGGCCACGGCGCTGTGCTACATCGACCGCGTCAATATCTCGGTGGCGATCATCCCGATGGCCGAGCAGTTCCATTGGTCGAACACCACCAAGGGCGAGGTGCTGTCGTCGTTCTTCATCGGCTATCTGCTGATGATGACGCCCGGCGGCTGGCTGGCGAACCGCTATGGTGGGCGGGTCGTCATGGGGGCGGCGCTGGCGCTATGGTCGCTGTTCACCCTGCTGACCCCGCTTGCCGCCGCGCTGTCGTTCGCCGCGCTGATCGCCGCGCGCATCCTGATGGGGGTCGGTGAGGCGGTGACCTTTCCGGCCATCGTCGCGCTCTATGCCCGCTGGCTGCCGACGCGCGAGCGAACGCGCGGCATCAGCTTCATGTTCGCCGGCATTCCGGCCGGCACCATTATCGGGCTGACGGCGTCGGGGTTTCTCGTTGCCGATTATGGCTGGCAGGCGGCGTTCTATGCCTTCGGCGTCATCGGGCTAGGCTACGCCGTCGTGTGGTTCTGGCTGGTCCATGGCTCGCCCGATGTGCATCCGACGATTGCGCCCGCCGAACGCGCGGCGCTGGCAGGCATTGCTGCTGAACACGAAGATCTGCCGCCGGTGCCATGGGGCAAGCTGCTGCGGATGAAGCCGGTATGGGCGTTGATCATCAACCACACCTCGACGACATGGGCGCTGTACCTGATGCTGACGTGGTTGCCGTCGTATTTCCGCGATGTTCAGCACCTCGCCATCGCCAAATCGGGGCTGTTTTCGGCAGCGCCATGGGCGACGGCGATGCTCGTCGGGCCGGTCGTCGGCATGGTCGCCGACCGCTGGGTGGCGCGCGGCGGCAACCTCACCACGGTCCGCAAGACCATGCAATGCGTCGCGATGACCGGCATGGGGGCGGGGTTCCTGCTCGCCTCGCAGGTCCATGACGCCAACACCGCGCTTGCCGTACTGTGCGGCACGATGGCCTTCTATGCCTTCAGCAGCAGTGGCTTTGCCTGCAACCACCTCGATATCGCGCCGCGCTATGCTGCGGCCCTTTACGGCGTAACCAACACCTTCGCGACGATCCCCGGCATCGTCGGCGTCGCCATCACCGGCTGGCTGCTCGACCTGACCGGCACCTACACCGCGACCTTTGTGTTGGCGGCGGCGGTGGCGGGGATCGGCGCGGTGACATGGGCGCTGTGGGCAACGGGGGAGCGGGTGATCGATTAGGTTCGGTAAACCCTCTCTCCCGCGTGCGGGAGAGGCGAGAGACGCGCCACTTGTCGCGGCCCGGGTGAGGGTGTTCGTGTTTCGACGCGGGGGGACACCCTCACCCGCCGCGCTGGCGCGCGTCGCGCTTCTCCCGCAAGCGGGAGAGGCGGTTGTCGTGCATGACGCGTTGATACGAACGACGGCATCGGCCAAGCGCCCCTCTCCCGCTTGCGGGAGAGGCGAGAGACGCGCGTCCTTACGCGCGGCCCGGGTGAGGGTGTTCTTTGTGTTGGCACGATAGGCACACCCTCACCCGGCGCGCTGGCGCGCGTCTCGCCTCTCCCGCACGCGGGAGAGGGAAGGCGCAGTCCAACTACTTCCCTGCCGCGTCGTCCCCCACCAGCATCCGGGTGAAATAGGTGTAGGCCAGCGCATTGGTCCGCGCGATCTGCTTGAGGTTGGCCCCCGATCCATGCCCGCCCTCGGTGTTTTCGTAATAATAATAGGGCAGGCCGAACTCCTTCATTCGCGCCGCGAACTTGCGGGCGTGGACCGGGCCGACGCGGTCGTCCTTGGTCGTGGTGAAGATGTACGGCACCGGGTATTTCGCCCCGGCGCGCAGCGTGTTGTACGGCGAGGTCTTCTCCCAGAAGGCGCGTTCGGCGGGGACCGTGACGCTGCCATATTCGCCGACCCATGACGCACCGGCGGCGATCTGTTCCATCCGCAGCATGTCGAGCAGCGGCACGTTGATGTTGACCGCGCGCCACAGATCGGGCCGCTGGATCATCTCGACCCCCATCAGCAAGCCGCCGTTCGACCCACCGGTAATGCCGAGGCGGCGCGGGCTGGTCAGCTTGCGGGCGATCAGGTCTTCGCCAACGGCGGCGAAATCGTCGTAGATGATCTGGCGCTTGGTCTTGAGGCCCGCCTCGTGCCACGCCGGGCCGAACTCGCCGCCGCCACGGATATTGGCGAGCACATAGGCCCCGCCGCGTTCGAGCCACAGCTTGCCCGCGATCCCGCTATAGGCTGGCGTGCGCGACACCTGGAAGCCGCCGTACGCCGTCATGATCGTCGGCGTCGATCCGTCGAGCGCGATGTCGCGGCGGTGGGTGATGAAATAGGGGATTTTGGTGCCGTCCTTCGACGTCGCCTCGAATTGCTCGGTGACGAGTCCGGCGGTGTCGAAACGGGGGCTGAGCGCCTTGATCTGCGTCGCGCTGGCCTTGGCTGCGTCGGCGAGCCACACCGTCGTCGGCGCGAGAAAGCTTTCGATGCCGATCAGCGCGGTGCCGTCGCGGGTGGCGCTGGTGTAGATGCTCACCGACGCATTGTCGGGCAGGGTCAACGGCGTGGCAGTCCAGCCGCTCGGCGCGTGGGTGAAGGCGAGGGCACGGCCACGCACATTGTCGTAGATCGTCGCGAGCACCGTCGTCCCGGCAATAGTCACCGCCTCGACCGATTGGCGCGGCCCCGGCGCGAACAGCAGTTCGGGCGTCAACGCCGCCCCGCTGGCTGCCGCCTTGGCATCGATGGCGACGATTGAACCGGTCGGTGCGATGGGTTTGCCGTCGCGGCTCCAGTTGCTGTCGATCCGCACGATCAGCTTGCCGCCGACAAGCCCGGCGACCTGATATTTCGGCGGCAGTGCCACCCGCGTCAGTCCCTTGGGGCCAAGCAGATGGAGTTCGGATTCGAAGAAGGTCACGGCGCGTTCGACCCCGGTGACCCGGTGTCCCGCCGCGTCGGCCAAGGTGACCGGAGCCGCAAGGACATCGCTCGCCTGCCCGCAGAACACCTCGGTCGCGTCGGCGAGCGCCGCGCCGCGCTTCAACCGCTTGACGACGAACGGATAGCCCGAGGTCGTCATCGACCCCGGACCCCAGTCGCGCGCGACGAGCAGGGTGTCGGCATCTTCCCACCCGACATTCTGCTTGCCCTTGGGCAGCGCGAAGCCGCCGGACACGAACGCGCCGGTGGCGAGATCGAATTCGCGCAAGGTCACTGCGTCCTCACCGCCGTCGGACAATTCGATCAGGCAGCGGCGTTCGGCGACGGGTTCGCAGGTCGCACCCTTCCACACCCAATTGGCCTTGTCCGCCGTTGCCAGCGCATCGAGATCGAGCACCGTCCGCCACTGCGGCGCGGCGTTGCGGTAATTTGCGACGGTCGTTGTCCGCCAGATACCGCGCACATGCGCCGCGTCCTGCCAGAAATTATACACCTGCCCGCCGATCAGTTCGGGAACCGGGATGCGGTCGGTCGCCTCGGCGATCTTCAGCGCGTCGGCGAACAGCGCGGGATAGTGCGCATCCTTTTCGAAACTGGCGGTGGTCACGTCGTTTTCTGCTGCGACCCATGCCAGCGGCTTGGCGCCATAGACGTCCTCGAGCCAGAGGTAGGGATCGTCCGCTGGGGCGCCCGCTGCCGTACCCGCCGCGGTAGCTGCCACCAATATCGCCGCAATCGCCGTCATCGAAATCCGCACATCATGCTCCCGCCTGCTGCGGCCAACGATAGCTGCGGCTGGACGTCGGCGCTATACCGCAAGGGCGAGTGCCATGGGGCAAGCCCGCCTGATGCTGACCTGCCACGTGCTGCGAACGTCGTCGACGAGCTGCCGCCGCCGATCAGGCCTCAGAGCTTTCGCGAGACGACATCCTGCAGCATCGCCTTGTCGAGTGACAGGTCGGCGACCAGGCGCTTGAGCTTGGCGTTCTCATCCTCGAGCTGGCGCAGGCGCCGCATCTCCGATGGCATCAAGCCCGCATACTTCTTACGCCAGGCATAGAATGTCGCCTCGCTGATCCCAGTCTTCCGGCACACCTCGCCGATCGTCGTGCCTTCCTCAGCCTGCTTTAGCACGAACGCGATCTGCGCCTCGCTGAACTTCGACCTCTTCATCACTTCCTCCGTTCACTGGCCCACCAATCCTAAACTGGAATTTTCCAGCTCAAAACGGTCCAGGAAACGGGCAGCAGGTCATCACGATCGATGGGACCCGTCATCTTCAGCCAGCGGCGCGCCGACCTGCTGGCGGTTCCCGACGAATGCTGGCGTGGTGCGATGGACGACGACGCCGGGCTGCGGGCGTGGATCGCCGAACTGGCGGCGCAGCGGACCACGGTCGGCAAGCCCTTGGCGCTGCACTAAGCGGCGTCAAGCCAACATCACAGAATTGGAGGCGGTATAAGGATCAACTGCTGGCGACTTTTCGCCTCGACTGATACATCACTATTATGAGGTTTGTATTTTGTCCTTTGTTTCTATCCATCTTGTCCGGCTGCAGCGGGCAGCAGACAGCTCCAATTTTTGACCGCATAGAGTTGCGGGAGTCGGGCAGGGTGTCTCTTGATATTACCCTAAGCAGTCGCGGTGAAAGCACCTACCGGTTGAGCGAACCTGAGCCGACCGGGCAAAGCGGCAAGGTGCTTATTTCCGACGCGCAATACGCCCGACTAGTTCAACTCCTTGAGCCCTATCGGCAGCAAGCAACGCCATTCAACGAGAAAAGCGTCCACGCGATGTCCCGGAGGGAGTGCGTCGACCAAATTTTCGATGCAACGGCCGTATGGATCAGATGGGTCAGGTCAGGCTCAGACCAGCATTTTTTGGCAAGATCAGGATGCAAAGGTGAGCGTAAGACAGCGCTTAAGCTCCTCAATATAGTCGAGAGCGTCTATCATGGAGACGGACCAGATAGCGAGCGTTAGTCCCCGCTACTCCGCCGCCAGCGCCAGTACCGGCGCCGCCTGTGGCCCCCGCACCAGCACCCCCGGCAGCGCCCCCGTCGGTACGCCCTCGCGGAAGGTCACCACACCGCGCTTGATCGTCGCGACATAGCCGTCGGCCTTTTGCAGCAGGCGCTTGCCCCCTGCGGGGAGATCGAACGCCATCCATGGGTTGCCGAGCTTCAGCCGCGCCATGTCGATGAGGTTCAAATCGGCCAGCATGCCCGGCGCGATGACGCCGCGGTCGTCCATGCCGTACAGCCGCGCCGTATCGCGGCACTGGCGCTTCACCGCGTTTTCGATGCTGATCCGGCCGCGCGCCCGGTCGCGGACCCAATGCTGCAGGAGGAAGGTCGGCGACGCCGCGTCGCAGATCGTGCCGCAATGTGCCCCGCCGTCGCTGAGCGAGATCACGGTATCGTCGCGGTGCAGCAGCCCCTCGATGAAATCGAGGTTGCCGTCGGCATAGTTCAATATCGGCAGATAGATGAAGCCGGTGCCGCCGTCCTGCATCAACAGGTCATAGGCGAAGGCCGCGGGATCGACACCCGCTGCCTTGGCGCGCGCATCGATGCTGGCGTCAGCCGTCGGTTCATAGTCGAAACCGTCGCCCATCGGATATTGCATGAACCAGCCACCCGCGACGACCATCAGCAGCGGCAGCACGTCGGTTTCGGGGAAGACATCGGCCTCGCCGAGCATCCGCGCGCGGAACGCCGGGTCGGACAGGCGGGCGAATTGCTCATCCCACGGCAGGCCGTCGATTTCGGCCCAGGCGGGCTTGAAGCGGAACGGGTGCGCCGTGCCGCGCCACGCCATCAGCACGCCAGTGCCGCGCAGCGCGATCTGCGCGACGATGTTCGCGCCCCTGGCGTTCCATTCGGCGGTCAGCGCCATCTGCTCTTCCCACGGCAGTTCCTTGGCGATCGACTGCAGCATCGCATAGGTCACCGGCATCTTGGTTTCGCGGCTGAGCTCGCCCATCCAGTCGAACTCGTTCCATTCGCGCTTGAGATCCGACGCCATTTCGAACACGCCGTGGCCGGCGCGGCCCATGGCGCGCCCGATGCCGATCAGCTCCTCTTTGGTCGCCGTGGTGCCGGGGACCAGCACCCCGTCGACCGACTTGTGCAGGATCGTCCGCGACGTCGAAAAACCGAGCGCCCCGGCGCGCAGCCCTTCCTCGACGATGGCGCTCATCTGGGCGATTTCGTGCTCGGTCGGCGCTTCGTTGTTCGCCCCGCGCTCGCCCATGACATAGGCGCGCACTGCGCCGTGGGGGACGTGCGTTGCCACATCGATGGTGCGCGGGCGGCGCGCGAGGGCGTCCATATATTGCGGGAAGGTCTCCCAATCCCACGTCATCCCCTCGGCGAGCGCGGTGCCGGGGATATCCTCGACGCCCTCCATCAGGCCGATCAGCCAGTCGTGCTTGTCGGGCTTGGCGGGCGCAAACCCTACGCCGCAATTGCCCATGACGACGGTGGTGACGCCGTGCCACGCGCTCGGGGCCATCTCCGAATCCCATGTCGCCTGACCGTCGTAATGGGTGTGGATATCGACGAAGCCGGGGGTGACGGTGAGGCCGGTCGCGTCGACCTCCTCGCGCGCCGACGCGGTGATGGCCCCGACGGCGGTGATGCGTCCGGTATCGATGGCGATGTCGCCGGTGAACGCCGGAGCGCCGGTGCCATCGACGATGGTGCCATTGCGGATGATCATATCGTGCATGGTCGGACTCCCCAGACTTTCCTCGATCATGACATGGAAGCCGGGTACGCGGTACTATGATTTCTGTGGCCCGGTTTCGGCCCGACAAGGGTAACCGGGCTTCGGTGCCGGACGAATGCCGTCGTGTCGGAATCTTCGGGCCGCCGACGAGGAGAGTGTCGATGTCGCGCGCTGTTTCAATCCGAATTCTGTCGGCATCGACACTGGCACTGGTAGCTATAGCGCTCGTTGCGACGCAGGTAACCGCGCAAGTCCCCGATTATGCGCGACCACGGCAAGTGTATGCCGCGCTGGCGATCCAGCAGCACGAGACGATGACGGTCGGTGGCGGCACGATCGAATTGACCTTCGCCGATGGTGCGCCGGGGCTCGATCGCGAACGGGTCCGCGCGTGGGTGCGCAAGGGGGCCGAGGCGACGACGACCTATTTCGGGCGATTTCCCGTCGCAAAAGTCGGGCTGTTGATCGTCGCCACCGACGGTGACCGGGTCGGCGGCGGCACCGCCTTCGGCTTTGGCACTTCGGCGATCCGGCTGAATGTCGGGCGCGAGACCAGCGACGCGACCTTTGCCCGCGACTGGCGCATCGCGCACGAACTGATCCACCTCGCACTGCCGATCGTCGAGGAGGGCAATTGGTGGGCGCTCGAAGGCAATGCCACCTATGTCGAACCGGTGGCGCGGGCGCAGGCCGGGCAGATTCCCGCCAGCCAAATGTGGACCGAGAATATCCGCGATATGCCCAAAGGCCTGCCGTTGCCGGGCGAAGGTGGGCTCGACGGTACCGAGCGGCACGACCGCATCTATTGGGGTGGAGCGATCTTCTGGCTGGTCGCCGATGTGATGATCCGCGACGCGACGCACAACACGCGCGGTGCCCAGGATGCGCTGCGCGGCATCAACCGGCAAAGTGGCGGCAACACGGCGCGTTGGTCGCTGGCGAAGGTGATGGCTGTCGGCGATGCGGCGACCGGGACGCAGGTGCTGACGCGGCTATACGCCGAAATGGGGTCGAAGCCGGTGGCGACCGATCTCGATGCGTTGTTCAAGCGGTTGGGGGTCAGGCGCGACGGCGACACACTGGTGGCCGATGATGCCGCGCCACAAGCAGCCGTGCGGCAGGCGATCACCCGCGCGCCGCGCTAGCGTCGGGTCCGCACGCCGCCTCTCGACCGGCTTGCAAGTTGTCCGGACAAATCCCTATAGTGCGCGGTACTTTGAGGGGATCGGATATGCGCAGCACTGTTTTCGCCAGCGTCGTGGCGATGGTGGCGATGGGTGCCGTAGTATCGGCCAACGCCGCGCCGAAGCGCATGCTCGACCTTACCAAGGCTGCCGATGCGCTGACCGCGATGCGCAAGGTGCAATGTTCGACCAAGGACGGTGAGGCGGTCGTCTATCACTGGTCGGGCAAGGTATTCTCCCGGGTTGAAGGCGAGCCCGATCGGCACCTGTTCAACGTCGAAGGCATGAACGTCCGCCAGTGCGTGACGGTGACCGATCCGGCGCGCGGCACTGGTTTCCGACAGGTCAGCCGCGAACTGATGTTCTATCTCGATCCCGCCACGGGCGCGGTGCTCAAAAGCTGGGCCAATCCGTGGACGGCCAAGAGGGTCGAGGTGGTCCACGTCGCCAACGATCCGGTCAACATGCGTGCGCCGGTGTTTCCGGTGGGACGCGATGGCAAACCATTCGATCTTGGCGCGCGGATTGAGAACGGCAAGGTGTTCATGCCGACCGAAGTGCCGCTGTTTTATACCAACCCGCTCGGCGGCGATTATCAGGCCTATGCCGGCAATCAGTACCACGCGATGGAGATTTTCGATTTTGTTGCCGAGGCGAGCGACCTGCTCGATGCCGCCAAGCCGCGCGCCAACCCATCGATCGCCTGGGTGCGGATTTCGCCGTTCCTGCCATGGATGGAAATGGGCGGTCGCAATGGCGTGCTGGTATTCAATGCCACGGGCGGCACTGTCGATGGCATCGCAGCACTGCCCGCAGTCATTCGCGACCAGATCGCGACGACCTATCCGACGTACACCGCCCCGCCGCCCGCCGACGATGCACGGCCCAACGAAACCAGTTGGACGTACTTCAAAAAGCGGATCGACGCGGCGAAAGTGAAGTAACGGCGCGGCGCGGAGGCTTGGTCGTGACCGGCGCCAGCGCTACCGCAAAATCTGGTTCAGCTCGATAAACGTCCCGTCGGGGTCGAAGAAGTTGCAGCCACGGACTTTGATCGGCTTGGCGCCGTTGCGGCCGGGATATTCGCTGTCGTGTGCGTCGGCGGTCATCGTCACTCCGGGCACCGCCTTGGCCATCGCGCAGCGCTTTGCCGCATCGTCGGTATTGGTCACGAGCACATGGCCGCCGCGCTCCAGTCGCTTTGGATACGGCCCCGGGTCGGCGAGCGGCGGATCGGTATATTGCATCAGGCCGATCCAGCCGATCCACGCGTCATTGCCGTTGAGCAGCACCAGCCGCGTCTTGTTGCCCGGCACGCCCGCCGGGAGCGCCACCCCCGACACCGCGATTTCGGCGTCGTAATTGACCTTCAACCCCAGCACATCGCGATAGAGCTTCAGCGACGCATCGACGTCGCGAACCAGAATCGTCAGGCGGCGGATGTCGGTCGGCACCCGCTCCGTCGGTGCAGCGACGCCGGGAGAGGTCGCAGCGCCGTTTACAGCGCCGGTCACTGCGCCCGTCACTGCGCCGGCGACTGCAGCAGCGACCGCAAGGGCCAGGAACATCGGCGTCTCCTTCAATTTGTCCGGACATCTTAGCTCTGTGGCAATCGGGTAACAAGATAACAGTTGCGAAACGGTCCGGTCATATTTGTCTGGACAAATTCACCGCAGGGTGGAAGTTTCATTGCTGCGCCATGGGCGAAGGGGGTTTTTCGTGCTGCACTATTCTCGCATTCTGTTGCTCGGTGCCACGGCACTTGCCTCGACGCCGGTTTTCGCTCAGGCGGCGGCTGCGCCAGCGACGCCGGTCGCTGCCGCCGCTGCCGACAATGTCGATGACATCGTCGTGACCGCCCGTAAAAAGAGCGAGAGCCTGCAGGCGGTACCGCTGTCGATCAAGGCGTTCGACGCTGTCGAGATCAAGTCGGCACGGATCGAAAACCTCGCCGATGTCGCCAAGCTGACGCCGGGTCTCAACTACACGCCGCTGTTCGGCGCGCAGAACCAGCTGCCGATCATCCGCGGCGCGGCGCAGACCTTTGGCCAGCTCAACGTCGGGGTCTTCCTCGACGGCATTTATCTGTCGGGCAAGGCGGGTGTCGATCTCGCGCTCAACGATCTTCAGCGTATCGAGGTGGTGAAGGGCCCGCAGTCGGCACTCTATGGCCGCAATACCTTTGCCGGCGCGATCAACTATGTGACCCAGCGCCCGTCGGACAAGCTGACCGCCTACGCCGAAGTCACCGGCGGCGGCGAAGGGCTGTTCAAGGCGCAGGCGAGTGTGTCGGGGCCGATCAGCGACACCGTCCGCTTCCGTGTCGGCGGCTTTTACAAAAGCTTCGACGGCTTTTACACCAGCGCCATCGACGGTGGCCGGGTCGATTTCGAAAAGAGCTATGGCGGCACTGCCGTTCTGGAACTGAAACCCATCGAGGCGCTGACGGCGACCTTCCGGGTGACCTATTCAAACGATGACGGCGGTCAGCCACCGTCGAGCGTCATCCGCAATAATAGTGCTCTCGGAACACCGTCGGGTGGTTCGGCGTCGCAGCAGCGCAATCTACTCTACACCGGCAATGTGCCGTCGATCCCGCGCAATGGCGTCACCGTCAACACCCGCTCGGTCCCCGGCCTTCCCGGCGGCAGCTATGGCGACCGCGAGGAAAACACCCGCGCCAGCGGCACGCTCGAATATAATTTCGGGCCGGTGACCGCGACCTCGCTGACGTCGTATAGCTATCGCAAGGCCGAATATACCTTCGACGGCGACAACACGATCTGCGACCGGACCGGCGGCTGCCCGAACTTCGGCTTTCCGTTCGCCCCGGCAATCCCCCTCGGCAAGAGCGACTTCGCGCTCTCGTCGAACACCGGCTATTACCGCGACTGGAGCCAGGAACTACGGATCCAGTCGTCGGGCAAGCAGCGCTTCGAATGGCTGGTCGGTGGCTATTACTACAATAACCACACCCTCGGCACCGATCGGGGGATCACCTTGCCAGGAACGCTGGCGATCACCGATTACACGACCGCTGCGACCAACTACCGCTATCCGCGGACGCTGCTGACAACCGACAGCATCTCGGCGTTCGGTTCGGCGACCTTCCACTTGACCGACACGCTCGGCGTCACCGGCGAACTCCGGTACGAACACGAAAGCCAGACCTTTGTGCAGGCGCCGTCGAACGCGACGGGGACCGTCGGGTCGACGGCGCTGTTCGATCTGAAGCAGTCGTTCCAATTCTGGACGCCGCGTGCGATCATCAACTATCAGGCAACGCCCGATGTGCTGGTCTATGCCAGCTATGCGCGCGGTGCGAAGACCGGCGGCTTCAATACCGGGCTCAACGTCTTTGCCAATCAGCGAGCGTATTTCCCCGAATACAGCAGCAATTACGAAGTCGGGTTCAAGTCCGAACTGCTCGATCGCGTTCTTCGGCTGAACGTCGCTGCCTATTACACCGACTGGACCGATCAACAGGCGGCGTGCCAGAACCCGATCAGCGCGGGCGGGTCATCGACCAATCGGACCTATGTCTGCAATGTCGCGGCGTCGAAGATCTATGGTGTCGAAGCCGATGTGCTGATCCGCCCGTCGTCATGGTTCCAGCTCGCGGCGAACTACACCTTCACCCACGCGCGCTATAGCAAATTCGTCGATGATTCGCTGGCGCAGACGCTGACACTCGCGGGGCTTCCGGCGGTTAATTTCGATGGCAAATATCTGCCCTATGTGCCCCAGCACAAGTTCGTCGTCAGTCCGAAGGTGACCGTACCGCTCGGTGACAAAGCGTCGGCAGAATTCCGCGCCGATTTGCAGATGCAATCAAAGACCTATGTTCGCGCCGATAATTTCCAGAGCTTCGACGGCAAGGCGACCGTCGATCTGCGGGCGACGCTGCGCTACGGCGGGTTCAGCCTGCAGCTGTTCGCCAACAACGTCTTCGACGACCAAACCCCGGTCGCCGGTGTGCGGTTCTTCGATTCGACCAACTATTCGGTGTCGTCGCCATTGGTTACCGGCGCACAGCGGCGACTGCTCGGTGCCACATTGGGCTATCGCTACTAGGCGTTCGGCCGGGACCGGGTTTGGCGTTGCAAAAGCACCGCGCGCCAATACCCGATGCCGCCGCGTAGTTCATCGAAGGCAAGCGTCGGCCGCAACCAGGCGCGTTTGATCAGTCCGGCCCAGGCGCGCAGTCCCATGGCGCGCCCGCCACGTTGCAGCACCAGCTTGGCATGAAACGCACCGCGACCTTGGTCGTAACTGCGTAGCAGGGTCGCCACATCGCCGGCGCGGCGGCCATGGTGGTGATCGACGATCATCGTCGGATCATAGGCTCCGGCCCAGCCCGCGAGGCTGATGCGTTGCGCCGCATCACTGTCTTCGCCCGCCGGAAACCGCCCGCCCGCGCCGAGCAGCGGGTCGAAGGCCGCGCCGTTCACCATGATCGCGGCGAGCGCGGCACGGCGAAACGCCAGGTTCGCGCCTTTGACTGCGCCCGAGTAGAGGAACTGTCGGGGGGCAAACCGCTGCGGCACGAGCGATTCGTTGATCGTTACCGGCGCATCGTCGGGGTCGAAGAGCCGGATGCGCCCGGTGGCGAAACCCAGTGCCGGATCGTCAAAGACGGCAGCGGTGGCGTCGAGGATCGCCGGATCGACGTAGCAATCATCGTCGGTAAATAGGATAATCGTGCCGCGCGCTGCGGCCACCCCGGCGTTGCGGGCATTGCTAAGGCCTTTTAATGGCTGCTGCACCGGTACGACGCGAAAAGCCTGTGCAGCTGCGAATGCGGCGATCGTCGCGGCCGTCGCATCGGTCGAGCCATTGTCGACAATAACCAGCTCCCAATCGCCATCATGCCGAATCGATGCTACCGCATCGAGGCAGCGGCGCAGCGGTCCGGCGCGGTTCCGCGTGCAGATGATCAGCGAAATTGTCACACAGCCTCTCTAGCGGCTAAGGACGCCGCCGCGCCATCTAGGCGTTCAGCGTGACCCTTTCGCGAAACCAAACCGTTCAGGACCCCCGCCCGCCATGACGCAGGCTGCCCACGCCAGCATCGTTACCCGCATCGCGCGCTCGGTTCGCTGGGCGTTCCTTGAAAGCGTGCTGAGCGCGGTGGCGTCGCTGGGCACGATGCTGGTGCTGGCGCGTTTCGTCGGCCCGGCGGAATTCGGTCGCGCCGGCATTGCCGTTGCCGTCTCGGTCATCGTTCAGGTGGCGCTGCTCGGCGGCATGCCCAATGCGCTGGTGCGCACGCCATCGGGCCACACGCGGCTGACCGACGCGGCGTTCTGGGCGATGACGGCGATCGGTCTGGCGGGCACAGGCCTGACCTGCGTTGCCGGGCTGATCACAGCGTACGGCATCGGCGACCCGCGCCTCGGCGCGTTGATCGCGGTGCAGGGGATCACGACACTGGCACTCGGCGTTGCCGCCGCCCCGACCGGACTGCTGCTGCGCAAGATGCGGACGCGGGCGCTGGTCAACCGGACGGCATTGTCCAAACTAGCGGGGCTGGCGGTATCGGTGGCGCTGGCGTTGACCGGCTTCGGTGCGTGGGCGGTCGTACTCGGCAATGTCGCGGCGCAAGGCGTCGGTGCGGCGCAATTGCTGGCGACGATGCGGCGGCCACGGTTGCATCTGCGCGACCCGCTGCTCGGCGAGGCGCTCAAGGTCGGGTTGATGAGCGGGGTGCAGCAGTCGCTCGGTACCGTGGCGATGCGCGGTTTTATCGTGGCGTTCGGCGCGGTCTATGGCGCGCACGCCGTCGGCCTGTTCAACTTTGCGTCGCGGCTAGTCGAGGAAAGCGGCGGGCTGGTGATCTCGACCCTGCGCCGGGTGACGGTGACCTCGTTTGCCGCCGCCAAGCGGCAGGGACTCGACCTGCGGCCGCTGTTCGTGCGCGGCACCAATGTCATTGCCTATGTCACCGCGCCGCTGTTTCTTGGTGGCGCAGCGGTGGCGCATGATGTCGTGCGGCTGTTCTTTGGCGAGCAATGGCTCGGCGCGGTTCCGGCGCTCCAATTGATGCTCGTCATGTGGGTGCTGCGATCGACGCGGATGCTGGTCAACGCCATCATGATCGTCGATGGGCAGCAGCGCGCGCTGGTGATCTTCGGCATCGGCGGGCTGGTCGCGACGGCGGCGGCGTTTGCGCTCAGCCTGCCGTTTGGGGTTGAATGGACGACGATGGCCTATGCCGCGACGCTGGTCGGCACGATCTTCGGTGGTGCCGCGTTTGCACGGGCAACGGGCATCGGCGCGCGCATGCAGGTCAGCGCCGGGCTGGTGCCGATCCTGTTCGCCGGGGTGATGTGGGCGGCTGTCACGGCGCTGCGATTGGGGCCGCTCGCCGATGTGCCGGTGGCGGTGCGGTTGACGGTTGAAGTCGGTGTCGGCGCGATCATTTTCGGCGGTCTGGCGCTGGCGTTCGACCGGGCAGCGGTCGAGCGTGTCCAGCGTTTGCTGCTGAAGCGTTAGCGTCGTCATCGGGTGCGGGGGCCTTGCCCGTAGCGTCACAGCCCCTAAACTCCCGGTATGAAACAGTTGATCATCGCCGCCGCGCTCTTCGCGGCACTCCCTGCCGCCGCCGCGCCGACCGATCTGGTGACGCTCTATAAGGATCTCCATACCCACCCCGAACTGGGGTATCAGGAGGTGCGCAGCGCCGCGATCATGGCCGCCGAAGCCCGCGCCGCCGGGTTCGAGGTAACCGAAAAGGTCGGCAAGACCGGGGTCGTCGCGGTGCTGAAGAACGGCCCCGGCCCGGTGCTGCTGATCCGTACCGACATGGACGCGCTGCCAATCAAGGAGGCGACCGGGCTGCCCTATGCCAGCGCGGCGATGGGCAAGGCAGTGGACGGCAGCGATACCCCGGTGATGCACGCCTGCGGCCACGACATCCATATGACCGTCTGGGCCGGAACGGCGCGCGCCATGGCGGCGGCAAAGGGCCAGTGGTCGGGAACGCTGGTGATGATCGCCCAGCCGGCCGAAGAAGGCGGCGCCGGGGCCGATGCGATGCTCGCCGATGGCCTCTACACCCGCTTCCCCAAGCCGCAGTTCACCCTGGCGCTGCACGACGACAACCGCATGCCGGCGGGCAAGCTTTCGGTGCCGCCGGTGCGCGCGCTGGCATCGGGGTCGATGGTCGATCTGCTGGTGCGCGGCAAGGGCGGGCATGGGGCCTATCCGGCGACGACCAAGGACCCGGTCGTGCTGGCGGCGAAGATCATCGTCGGGCTGCAGACGCTGATCAGCCGCGAGAATGATCCGTTCCAGCCCGGTGTTATCACCGTCGGGTCGATCCATGGCGGGACCAAGCACAATATCATCCCCGATGAGGTCAAGTTGCAGTTGACCGTCCGCTCCTACGACGCCGCGCAGCAGCAACGGCTGCTCGACGGCATCGCGCGGGTGGCGCGCGGCGAGGCGATTGCGTCGGGAATTCCCGATGCGCTGATGCCGGTGATGACGGTCGCCACCAACATCACCCCGACGCTCAACACCCCGGCGTTTGCCGCGCGGATCGACGCGCTGTTCACCGCGAAGTTCGGCAAAGAGCGGATGATGACGCTCGACCCATCGATGGCGAGCGAGGATTTCAGCAGCTTCGGCCTCGCCGACCCATCGATCCAGACCGCGATCTTCTGGCTCGGTGCGACCAAGCAATCGACATGGGACGCCGCCAAGGCCAATGGCACGACCCTGCCGTCGCTGCACAATTCAGGCTTCGCGCCCGATCCCGCGCCGACAATCGCCAGCGGGGTCGAAGCGATGACGGCGGCAGCGCTGATGGTGCTGGCGAAATAGCCGCGAAGGTGCGTCGACTGGCGGTTACCCGGTAATCGCGACCTTCGCCTTTTTGGCATCGATCGTCCCCGCCGGGGCACCCATCAATTCGCGCACGAACGCGCCCTTGTTGACCGTCGGCGTCTTGGGGTCGCCCGCCTGCGAACGGATCGCCGGATCAGTCTTGGCCGCGCCGGCCTTGTCGAGCAGATTCTGTTCGGCCTGCGACTTGGCGGGAACGCGGACACCGGGGCCGAACAGCGCCTCGACGGCGGCACCCTGCGCATCCTGCGCCACGGCGCGCGGCTGACCGGGGCGCGGCGGGGTGAGGTTGAAATCCTGCGGCACGACCAGCGGCGCGTTGCGGCTGATGGCGAATTCATCAGGGGTGCCCCGATGCGTCAGCCGCGTCTTGCCGCAGCCGCTCAACCCCGTCGCCAGCACCAGCGCGCCACCCAGAAGCACAAAAGCCTTACGCATCACATTCATCCTTTCGGCGCGAACAGCGCCCGACCCAGCAGCAGTATCACACCCATGCTGATCGCTGCATCGGCCACATTAAATACCCAGAAACTATGTTCATGCCAGTGGAAGTGCAGGAAGTCGACGACATAGCCAAGCCGGACGCGATCAATGATATTGCCGATGGCCCCACCGAGCACGAAGCCGAGCGCTGCAACGTCATAGCGATTGCGCTCGCGCTGCATCCAGAACACCACCGATGCCGCAATCGCGCCGGTGACGGCGACGAGGAACCAGCGCCCGCCGAGCGTTTCGGCGGGGAACAGGCTCATCGAGACACCGACATTGCCGACGAACGTCAGGCTGAAGAACGACGTCACGTCGATTGGCGCGCGTTCGGGTAGCCGGACGATGTCGACGATCCAGTATTTGCTGATCTGGTCGATGACGGCGACCAGCACAGCGAGGATGTAACCGAGCGAACGCACCTACTTCCCTCCCCCCTCGACGGGGAGGGACCGGAGCGTAGCGCCAGGGAGAGGGGGGGCGGTGTTGCCGTCGCCGACTCCCCCCTCTCCCTCGCTCGCTGCGCTCGCATATCCCTCCCCCGCCAGGGGGGAGGGGTGGACGACGCGGTCGCAGCGTCCACACAATTCGCTGTCGGGATCGACATCGGGCAGGTGCCGCCAGCAGCGGGCGCAGCGGGCATCGGTTGCGGCTTCGACCGCTATCGCAACGCCATCGCCAACCACCGCGCTTGCCCGCGAAACGATGCATAGTTCGGCAAAATCGACCGAGTCCATTAACGTCACATCATTGGCTGGCGCGTGCACAGTAACGACGGCTTCAAGGCTCGAACCGATGTCCTTGGCGCGGCGCATCGGCTCGATGCTTTCGGTGACCAGTGACCGCAATTCCCGCAACCGCATCCAACGCACACTCAAATCCTCATCCAACCAACCGGCGTCCACCGGTGGCCAATCTTCCAGATGCACGCTCCCGGCATCGGGAAAACGCGTCGTCCACACCTCTTCGGCGGTAAACACCAGCACCGGCGCGAGCCAGCGCACCAAGGCCCCGAACAGCGTGTCGAGTAGGGTGCGATAGGCGCGGCGCTTCGGGTCCGATGCTGCATCGCAATAGAGGCTGTCCTTGCGGATGTCGAACACGAAAGCCGACAGATCGTTGTTCACAAAGGTCGAAATCGCGCTGATGTAGGCGTTGAAATCGAAGTCCGCGACAGCACGCCGCAGTTCGACGTCGATCTCGGCCAGTCGGTGCAAGACCCAGAGTTCGAGCTCGGGCATGTCGGCAGGCGCCACCCGCTCGGTCTCGTCCCAACCATCCAATGCCCCGAGCAAATACCGGAACGTATTGCGCAGCTTGCGATACTGGTCGGCGACACCCTTGAGGATTTCATCGCCGATGCGATGGTCTTCGGTAAAGTCGGCGGTCAGCGCCCACAGCCGGATGATATCGGCCCCCAGCGTCTCCATCAGCTTCAACGGATCGGTCGTGTTGCCGAGCGACTTCGACTGTTTGAAGCCCTTGTTGTCGAGCGTCATACCATGGGTCAGCACCGCCTTGTACGGCGCACGGCCGCGGGTGCCGCAGCTTTCCATCAGCGACGACTGGAACCAGCCGCGATGCTGGTCGGAGCCTTCGAGGTACAGGTCGGCGGGGGTTTGCAGTTCGGGCCAGCGCCCCGATTCGAGGACAAAGGCATGGGTGCAGCCGCTATCGAACCAGACGTCGAGAATGTCGGTCTGGCGCTCATAATCGGCGGCAAGATAGTCGTTCCCGAGCAGCGATTGCGCCGCCTCGTCGCTCCACGCATCGACGCCGCCTGCCGTGACCGCGGCGACGATCCGCGCGTTGACGACGGGGTCGATGAGGTACTGGCCGGAGGCGCGATCGACGAACAGCGTGATCGGTACCCCCCATGCGCGCTGACGCGAAATCACCCAGTCGGGCCGCCCCTCGACCATCGAGCGGATACGGTTTTCGCCCTTGGGGGGGATGAAGCGGGTGGCGGCGATGGCGGTCAGCGCGGTCGCGCGCAAACTGCTCCCCTCCCTTCCTTCAAGGGAGGGGGTGGGGGCGGGTTCTTCCTGTGTCGCAGAACCAAGGCTCGCCAAGGGGCTCGCACCCGCCCCCAGCCCCTCCCTTGAAGGGAGGGGAGCAGAAAGGTCGCCCGCCGCCAACGTCAGCGGCGTATCCATCGGAATAAACCATTGCGGCGTCGCGCGAAAAATCACCTTCTTCTTCGATCGCCATGAATGCGGGTAGCTGTGGCGGTAGTCCTTCGACGCCGCCAGCAGCGCGCCTGCCTCGCGCAACGCCGTGCAGATCGCCCCGTCGGGGCCGTTGAGCTTGTCGGAAATGACATTGCCCTGGCCCGCCAGCCACAGCCAGTCGGGCCGGTCGGTGCGATAGGTGCCGTCGGCGGTGACGGCGAACACCGGATCGATGCCGTTCGCCTTGCACAGCAGGAAATCATCCTCGCCGTGGTCGGGGGCCATGTGGACGAGGCCGGTGCCCTGATCGGTGGTGACGAAATCGCCGGGCAGGAAGGGGCGCGGGCGGGCGTAGAAGCTATTCGGTTGTGCCGCCCCCTCCCTGTCATCCCGGCGAAGGCCGGGATCCAGTTGTTCTTCACCCACCGCGCCAGCATAAGCTGGATCCCGGCCTTCGCCGGGATGACAGGCAAGATTGTGCAGCGGGTGGCGGGCGATGGCTCCGGCGAGGGCCGAGCCCTTTATCTTGATACCAAGGGGTAGCGGGTCGGATTCGTTGTATTCGACGATTTCAAGATATGAGCCTGTCTCATCAGAAACCGTCGATACGACTTTCGAGCCGCGAAATCTGTACCAAGCTGCCGTGACCAGTGCGTCGGCAATAAGAAGTTTCCTGTTGTCCCACTCGACAAGCCGATACTCAACATCCGGCCCATAAGCGATCGCCTGGTTCACCGGAATGGTCCACGGTGTCGTCGTCCAGATCACCGCATAGGCACCGACCAACTCCGGCGCATTCGGCGCTTCGACAATCTCGAACGCCACATCGATCTGCGTCGAGGTGATGTCCTCATACTCGACCTCGGCCTCGGCGAGCGCCGTCTTCTCCACCGGCGACCACATCACCGGCTTGGCCCCGCGATACAGCTGCCCGCTTGTCGCGAACTTCAGCAGTTCCGACACGATCGTGCCTTCCGCCTCGGGGTCCATCGTCAGATACGGCTTGTCCCAATTGCCGAGTACCCCCAGACGCTTGATCTGCTCGCGCTGCACATCGACCCAATGCTGCGCATAGGCGCGGCATTCGGCGCGGAACTCGACCGCCGGGACGGCATCCTTGCTCAGCTTCTTCGCGCGATATTGCTCCTCGACCTTCCATTCGATCGGCAGCCCGTGGCAGTCCCACCCCGGCACATAGGGCGCGTCCTTGCCGAGCAGCGTCTGCGTCCGGCACACCATGTCCTTGAGGATATGGTTGAGCGCATGGCCGATGTGCATATCGCCATTGGCATAGGGCGGGCCGTCGTGGAGGATGAACTTCTCGCGTCCTGCCCGGGCCGTCCGCAGCCGGTCGTACAGCCCGTCGCCGAGCCAGCGCGCGAGGATCGCCGGCTCCTTTTCGGGCAGGCCGGCCTTCATGGGGAAATCGGTCTTCGGCAGGAAGACAGTCGCGCGGTAATCGTGGGTCATGACCGGCGGGGGTTTAGGGGATGGAGGGGGTGTGTGTCACGCCACCTTTCCGTTCGCGCCTTCACTGTCATCCCGGGCTTGACCCGGGACCCAGTTTCCTGTCGCCGTTCCCAAACAAACTGGGTCCCGGGTCAAGCCCGGGATGACGGGTTGGCTGGGCCAAGCGCCACGCGCGCCGCTTCGGCGTCCTTGAACACTTGGCGCGTCAACGCCTCCAACCCATCGAACTTCGCTTCGGGGCGCAGGAACGCCCGCAGTTCGACGGCGATTTCCTGCCCATAGAGATCGCCGCTCCAATCGAGCAGCCAGACTTCGAGCAGCTCGACCGGCGGGTCGATCATCGGGCGGATGCCGATATTGGCGACGCCGCGGACGCGCTCGCCCGCCGGCAGCACCGCGATCACCGCGTACACGCCGTATGCCGGACGCTGATAATCGCCGAGCCGCAGGTTCGCCGTCGGGAAGCCGAGCTGCCGCCCGAGCTTGGCGCCATGTTCGACGATGCCACGGATGGTGAATGGCCGGGTCAGTAACGCTGCCGCCGTGCCCGGATCGGCATCGACCAGCGCAGCGCGGATGCGCGTCGACGAGATGGTGCCGCCGCCATCGTCGACCGGCGCGACGACGCTGCGGGTGAAGCCATGGCGCGCACCGAGCGTCGCCAGCAGGCCCGTGTCGCCGCTGCGGCCCTTGCCATAGGTGAAGTCGTTGCCGGTGACGACGCCAGTGACGCCCAATCGGTCGTCGAGCCACTGCGCCACCCAATCCTCGGCGCTGAGCGCGGCGAGGTCGCGGGTGAACGGGATGACCACCGCCGCGTCGATGCCGAAGCCTTCGAACAGATCGAGCCGCTGCGGCAGCGTCGTCAGCGCGAACGGCGGCAGATCGGGTTTGAACAGCCGCGCCGGGTGCGGATCGAAGGTCGCGACCAGCGCCGGGCGACCCTCGGCGCGGGCGCGCGCCAGCGCTTCGCCGACGACCGCCTGATGGCCGTGGTGGAAGCCATCGAAATTGCCCAGCGCGACGATACCGCCGCGCAGGGCGGGCGGCAGCGGCTGTCCGTCAGTAATCCGTTCCATCGGCGGCGGGTCTAGCGGGCTGCGCCGTTACTTCGCAAGTCCGCCAGCGGCCGCATCGCCGCGCGGCAGGCCCGCCGCCAGCAACCGCCGGACGTTGCCACCCATCACCTGTGCAATATCGGCATCGCGGAGCCCCGCGTCGATCAGCGCCTGCGTCACGGCATCCAAATGCGCGGTGTCGAACCCCGTCGTCACCGATCCGTCGAAATCGGAGCCCAGCCCGACATGGTCGATGCCCGCGACCGAGACGGCATGGACGATGGCGCGCGCCGTAGCGGCAGGCGTCGGCGCGCAGACGGCGGCATCCCAGTAACCGATGCCGATGACGCCGCCGTTTCGTGCGAGCGCGCGCAGTTCGTCGTCGGTCAGGTTGCGATTGGTGTTGCACGTCGCCTTGACCCCGCCATGGCTGACCACCACCGGGCGCGCCGCCAGCCGCATGACATCGGCAAAACAGGCGTGGCTGCAGTGCGCGACATCGACGATCATGCCTTTGGCTTCCATCGCGCGCACCACCGTCAGGCCGAACGGCGTCAGGCCGTATTTGCGCACCCCATGCATCGATCCGGCGAGTTCATTGTCGAAAAAGTGCGCCAGTCCGATCATGCGAAAGCCGGCGTCGTAAAGCCGGTCGAGATTGGCGAGCCTGCCCTCGAGATTATGCGCGCCCTCGACCGACAGGATGGTGCCGGTCGGGCGGACAATGGCCGCTGTGGCAAAGCTTGATTCGACGCCGCAGCTGCCGGGATTCTCCCGGTCTGCGACAAGCTGCGCCAGATCGCGTTGGGTCAGGACGATGCGCAGCGCGCAGCCCTGCGCCGCCGCGTCGCGGTGGAGCTTTTCGGCGTGCCACAGTGATCGTTCGAGCAGCGAATGCCACGTCCTGACCGGCTGCAGCTGGGCGACGGCGAGCAGGGTGATGTTGTCGGTCTTGCCGGAATTCGCCTCGTAGTTCTGGTTTTTGGGCGTCTTGGTCACCGACGACAGTATCTGCAGCGCGACATTGCCCTGTTGCAGCCGCGGCAGGTCGACATGCCCCCGGCTGGCGGCATCGGCGAAATCGCGTTTCCACAACAGCGTGTCGGCGTGCATGTCGGCGACGAACAGCGTCGCGTGGAGCGCCTTGGCGCGCGCCGACACCGGCCATTGGCCGCTGCCCTCGATGCGGTTCATCCGGCCTTCGGCGATGCCGGGACCAAAGGCGAGGAACAGCGCCACCGCGACGACCATGATGCCGCTCACCCAGATCAGTAATGTGCGCATCGGTGGGGTCCTTCTTGGGGTTCCAACGGTCTGTGGCAGTCGGGCGCGCCCGCGTCACGTGGAACGCCTTCTTCCCGGTCATCCCGGGCTTGACCCGGGACCCAGTTTTCTTCTCGGCTCCACCCGCAGAGGCAAGTAAACTGGGTCCCGGGTCAAGCCCGGGATGACGGGGCTTTTTCCTCGCTGCCGCCCTACACCCGCACCAGCGTTACGAACGAATAGCCCGGCGTGCCGCCATCGGCGGCATGGTGCTCACGCGCGGTTTCGCGCCAGCGGGCGGGATCGAAGGGCGGTAGAATGGTGTCGCCATCGGGTGCCGCATGGACCTCGGTCAGTTCGATCCGCGTCGCCGAGGGGAGGACATCGGCGTAGACTTGCGCACCGCCGATGATCATCACCGCATCCGCCCGGGTTCGCGGGTCGAGCCCGGCGGCGGCGATCGCTTCGGCAAGGTTGGCCACCACGGTCACTCCCGGCGCGGACCATGACGGATCGCGGGTCAGCACGATATTATGCCGCCCGGGCAGCGGCTTGCCGATGCTGTCGAAGGTCTTGCGGCCCATGACGACAGGTTTGCCGACGGTCATCCGCTTGAAGCGCTGCAAATCGGCGGGCAGTCGCCACGGCAACCCGCCATCGCGGCCGATGACGCCATTGTCGGCCCGCGCGACGACAAGGACCAAATCCATCAGACCGCCACCGGAGCGGCGATATGCGGATGCGGATCGTACCCCGTCACCACAACATCTTCGAGCGCATAGCCGAAGATGTCGTCCGGCCGCCGCACCAGATCGAGCTTGGGGAAGGGGCGGGGTTCGCGCGCCAGTTGCTGCTCCACCAGATGTTCGTGGTTGGCATAGACGTGGCAATCGGCCCCCATCCAGACGATCTCGCCGGGTTCGAGGTCGCATTGCTGCGCCAGCATCCGCAGCAGCAACGATGCTTCGAAGATGTTGAAGGAAAAGCCCAATCCAAGGTCGCACGACCGCTGGTAGAGGATGCCCGACAGGCGGCCATTTGCGACAAAATACTGATACGTCATGTGGCACGGCGGCAGTGCCATGCCGTCGAGTTCGGCGACATTCCAGCCGGTGAAGATGTGCCGCCGCGATGCCGGGTTGGTCTTCAGGCCGTGGACGAGGGCGGCGATCTGGTCGATGCCGTCGGGGTCGCGGCGGTACAGGCCGTCGCCGACTGCGTCGAACTTCGGCCAGTGCCGCCATTGCACCCCGTAAACCGGCCCAAGATCGCCCCATTCTCCGGCAAAATCCGCGTTTTCGATGATTTTTTGCTCGAATTCGTCGCGCGACAGCGTGGTTTTGGTAGCCTTTCGATATGCGTCGAGCGGCCAGTCGGTCCAGATATGCACCCCCTGCGCCACCAGCGTGCGGATGTTGCGGTCGCCCGACAGGAACCAGATCAGCTCCCTGACCGCCGACTTCCAAAAGACCCGCTTGGTCGTCAGCAACGGCACTGTGCCGTCGGACAGGTCGAAGCGCAGCGTTTGCCCGAACAGCGCGCGGGTGCCGGTGCCGGTGCGGTCGCCGCGCACCACGCCGGTCTCCCAGACGCGGCGAACGAGATCGAGATATTGCTCTTCAGGATGCACGGCCATTACCCCCTATCAGGGATATATCCCGTTCCAGGCAACCACCGCATACCGCTTTTCGTCGAAAGGGGACTGCGCCGTGGCAACCGTCATCAATCACCTGAACCGCGATCGCTTTGTCGCGCCGCTCCGCGAGATGCACAGCGACCGCAAGACGGTGTTCGTCGACCATCTGAAATGGGACATTCCCGTCGTCGAAGACACCCTCGAGATGGACGAATACGACCGTGACGACACCATCTATCTGATCGTTCAGGACGAAGGCACCGGCGGCCATCTCGGATCGGTACGGATGCTGCCGACGACCGGTTCGCACCTGCTCGGCGACAAGTTCGCGTATCTTTGCGACGGTGGCGTGGTGCCGTCGGGCGACGATATTTTCGAAATCACCCGCATGGTGACGCGCCCCGGTCTGCCGCGCGGTGCGGCCGAGCGGGTACGGCAGCAACTTTCGGTCGCCATCGTCGAATATGCTCTGGCGAACGGCATCACCCGCTTCACCATGATGACCCACATGGCTTTCCTGTCGGCGGTGCTGGCGGTCGGCTGGGATGCCGAACCGCTGGGGCTTCCGGCCGATATCGGCGGCGATCAGGTCGGTGCGCTGCTGCTGACGGTGACGCCGGCGACGCTCGACTATCTGCGTACCAAACATAATTTCAGCGGACCGGTGTTGCGGTCCGTCGATCCCGAATCGGTGCTGGTGGCGTAGCGGTGCATTGACCCCGCGCCGTTGCCCCCAGACACCGAGGACGCCTCGGCCGCCTTCGACCCTAAGCTCTCTCGGCCCTCCCCGATTGCAGCCTGTCGATCGTGCCGGGGCGTCCAATTCTTTGCCGCCTAGCAATTCGTCACCGCCGCAATGACGATGGAACCCGCAGCGCTCGCCGCCCTGAATCTGGCGACCCGCGAACTGCTGTGGTGCGCCGCCATCGGCATCGCGCTGTCGAGCCTCGATGATCTGTTCATCGATCTGGTTTATTTTGCCCGGACGCTGACCCGGCGGTTCACCGTGTATCGCCACTACCCCCGCGCCACGGCGGAGAGTCTGCGTCGGGATACGTCCGCGCCGATGGCGATCATCGTGCCGGCGTGGGACGAAAGCGCCGTGCTCGGCGCGATGCTCGCCAATCTGATCGGGCGGATCGACTATCCGGCGTATCGCGTCTTTGTCGGCGTCTATCCCAACGATCCGGCGACGCGGGCGATTGCCGTCACTGCGGCCGATGCGGACACCCGCGTCGTGCCGGTGGTGTGCGACCGACCGGGGCCGACGACCAAGGCCGACTGCCTCAACCATCTGTGGCGGGCGCTCGTGGCGCATGAGGCAGCGGCGGGGGAGCCGTTCAAGGCCGTGGTGCTCCATGATGCGGAAGATGTCGTCCACCCGCTCGAACTCCATGTGTATGACGCGTTGATCCCGCGATTGGCGATGGTGCAACTGCCGGTGCTCCCGCTGCCCGATCGGCGATCGCGTTGGATCAGCGGGCATTATCTCGACGAATTCGCCGAAAATCACGCCAAGGATGTGGTGGTGCGTGAGGCACTGGGGGCAGCGGTGCCGTCGGCCGGCGTTGCCTGTGCGATCGAACGAGCAATGCTCGGGCGGATTGCAGCGACGGCGGGCGGTGCCCCCTTCGACGCCACCTGTTTGACCGAGGATTATGAACTCGGTCACCGCATCAAGGCGCTCGGCGGGCGCGGCGCGCTGGTGCGGGTGCGATCGGCGGCGGACAATGTCGTGGTGGCAACGCGCGAACACTTTCCGGCAACGCTCGATGCCGCTGTCCGCCAGAAGGCGCGCTGGTTGACGGGTATCGCGCTCAGCGGCTGGGACCGGCTCGGCTGGCGCGGCGGGCTGGCCGACCGCTATATGCTGCTGCGCGACCGCAAGGCGATTGTCGCGGTGCTGTTCACGATGCTCGCCTATGTCGCGGCGGCTTTGGTCGTGGTCGAGGCGGCGTGGCGGGCGGGGCTGCCGGGTGATGGGGCGTTGCCACCGCTGTTCACCCCCGCACTGGCGGACTTGCTCCGGGTCAATGCGGCGCTGCTGCTGTGGCGGCTGATGATTCGCGCCGGTTTCACCGGCCATGCCTATGGCTGGCGCGAGGCGATCCGGGCCGTGCCGCGCGCGCTGGCCAGCAACCTTGTCAATGCGCTGGCGGCGTGGCGGGCGGTGCGACGGTATCGCGCGACGATGGCAGGGCGGGCGGTGCTGAGCTGGGACAAGACCGTGCATCGCTTTCCCGGTGCCGATCCGGCGCGCCCGTAACGGCGCGCCGCTGCGCGCGCTGGCCGCGCTCGGCGTGGCATTGGCGGTGTATGAGGGAAGCCGTTTGCCACGTCTGGCACGCGACTTTGCCGTCGAGCGCGCGGCGTTTGCGGCGGCGGCACAGGAGCCGGGACGGGCAGTCGAACACCGCGCCGCGCGTCCGGCCCCCAACCTGCCGTTCGTCACCCCCGCGAAAGCGGGGGTCCATCGCGCCAACGATGCGGTGATGGACCCCCGCTTTCGCGGGGGTGACGAGCGGGAGGAGCGACGCAGCGTTTTCAGCCGGAGCGCCCAGCGAATCGTCCCGGCAGCCACCCTCCCGGCGGCCATCGTCCCGGCGGAAATGGTCATCGGCGAGCGCGTTGCCACCTCGGACACGGCACCAACGGTTGCATCATCGGAACCGCCCGGTGCCACCCCTGTCGTCCCGACAGCACTCCAGCGATCATCGCCCGGACGCCGCCGCATCCTCCGCGCCCGGCCCCAAACCCCCGCCGTTGCCTATACGCTGGCCAGCTTCGCCTTTACTCGCGCCGCGCATGGCGATGTGCGCGGCGCGGCGCGGGCGTTCGATGCGGCGCTTGCTGCCGATCCGGCGCATGGCAGCGCCGAGGCGTGGCGCGCGGCGCGCGGCCGCCTCGACCGGCATTGGGGTGGCGAGGCGTACTGGCTGCTGCGCGAAGGCGATGCCAGCCGGAACCTGATTGCCTCGCCGCTGCTCGGGGCAGGGCAGGCGGGGGCCGGGCTGCACTATAGCTTCAACCCGCTCGGACGGCGGCCGTTGGCAATCGTCGTTCGCGCTGCCATCGCCGCGTCGCCAAAGACTCGCGGGCTGCTGCCGCGCAGCCTGTCGGCGAGCAGCGCCCAGTTTGCCATCGGCGCGCGCTGGCAACCGGTACGGGGGTTCAGCATCACCGCCGAACGCTTGATCGCCGGTGGCTATGCCGCGCGCAATGACTGGAATTTGCGCCTCGCAGGCGGGGTGTCGGGGGCGCGCGGGCGGATCCTCTGGAGCGGCTATGGCGAAGCCGGGGCGCTGGCATCGGGCGATAGCTATGCGGCAGGGCAGGCGCGGCTGACGCTGCGGGTCGCCGACATCGGCCCGGTGCGATTGACTGGCGGGGGCGGCGTCTGGGGCAGTATCCAGCACGCCGACACGACGCTCGACCGGGTCGATGCCGGGCCGACGGTCGGGGTGCACATCGCTGCCGGGCGCGTCGGGTTCGACCTGTCGGCAGACTATCGCTTTCGGTTGGCGGGGAACGTTGCACCGCGCAGCGGACCGGTCGTCACCGTGTCGGCGGCGTTTTAGATGGTTGCGTTCTGACCCCCGAACGGCGGGTTGGTTTAAAGCCCCAACCACTCTGCGAGCACCGCGCGACCGTGTTCGCCAAGGTGCGGCGGCGCAGCGCGATAGGTTGCGGGCGTTGCCGACAGTTTCGCTGGAAAGGCGACCGTCGGCACCGCGACACCGTCGGGGCGCATCAAGTGCTGCACCGTGCCGCGCGCCGCCACGAACGGATCGGCAAATACCTGATCGAGGGAGTTGACCGGCCCGGCCGGGACGCCCGCTGCAACCAACCGGTCGAGCAGCGCGGCGGCGGTCATGTGCGAGACCGCTGCGTCGACGATCGCCTCGATGGCGTCGCGGTTGATCTGGCGGGCGCGCGCCGTGGCAAAGCGCGGATCGTCGGCAACGCCGGCCAGCCCGAGTTCGGCACACAGCGCGCGAAACTGCCCGTCGTTGCCGACCGCGATGATGATCGTGCCATCGGCGACGGCAAAGGTCTTGTACGGCACCACCGTTGGATGCCGGTTGCCCATCCGCCCCGGCACGACCCCGCCGACGAGATAGTTCATCGCCTGGTTGGCGAGCGTCGCGATCTGCGTATCGAGCAGCGAGATATCGATATGCTGACCGATGCCCGTCGCTTCGGCATGGCGCAGCGCCAGCAGGATGGCGATCGTCGCGTACAGCCCAGTCGACAGATCGGCCATCGCCACCCCGGCGCGCAGCGGCTCGCCGTCCTGCTCGCCGGTGACCGACATAAAGCCGCCCATGCCTTGGGCGACGAAATCATACCCGCCGCGATCCCGATATGGCCCGGTCTGGCCGAAACCGGTGATCGAACAATAGACCACGCGCGGGTTGGCGGCGGCGACGCTGGCATAGTCGAGGCCGTATTTCGCAAGGCCGCCGACCTTGAAATTTTCGACGATGATATCGGCCTTTGCCGCCAAGGCGCGCACCGTCGCCGCGCCATCCGGGTCGGCAAGGTCGATTGCCACCGACCGCTTGTTGCGGTTGGCGGCGAGATAATAGGCGCTGGTGCCGATTTCCTCGGCACCATCGGCGCCGGTGAGGAACGGCGGGCCCCAGCCGCGAGTGTCGTCGCCATGCCCCGGCGCTTCGATCTTGACGACATCGGCCCCGAAATCGGCGAGGATTTGTGTCGACCATGGCCCGGCGAGCACCCGCGACAGATCGAGCACCCGAATACCGTTGAGCGCCGTCACGCCGCGCGCTCGAACACCGCCGCAATCCCCTGCCCACCGCCGATGCACATCGTCTCGAGCCCATAGCGCCCACCGTTGCGGTGGAGTTCGCGCAGCAGCGTCGCCAGAATGCGCCCGCCGGTTGCGCCGATGGGATGGCCGAGCGAAATCCCCGAGCCGTTGACGTTGAGCCGATCACGGCGCGAATCGTCGTCGCTCCAGCCCCAGCCCGTGAGCACCGCCAGCACCTGCGGCGCGAACGCCTCGTTCAATTCGGTCTGGTCGATATCGGCCCAGCCCAGCCCGGTCCGCGCGAACAGCTTGGCGACCGCCGGAACCGGCCCGATGCCCATCCGCGACGGATCGCACCCCGCCGCTGCCCAACTGTGCAGCCAGCCCATCGGTTCAAGGCCGAGTTCGGCAAGCTTGTCCTCGGCGACGACAAGACAGGCCGCCGCCGCATCGTTTTGCTGACTGGCGTTGCCCGCCGTCACGACGCCGCCCTTTTCGATGGCGCGCAACGCCCCGAGCGCTTCCGCCGTTGCCCCGGCGCGAATGCCCTCGTCGCGGTCGAAGATGATCGGGTCGCCGCGCTTTTGCGGTACAGCGACCGGCACGAGTTCGTCGTCGAACTTGCCCGCCGCCCATGCCGCGGTCGCCTTGGCATGGCTGGAGGCGGCATAGGCGTCACAGGCTTCACGGCTGATGGCGTAGTCGCGGGCGAGGTTTTCGGCGGTTTCGATCATGCCGCTGATGACGCCGTACCGCGCAATCGGCTGCGACATGACGCGCCCGCGCGACAGTCGGTCGTGGAAGGTCGTCGATCCCATCCGCGCGCCCTGACGATGATCGAGGCTGTAATATTCGACGTTCGACATGCTTTCGGCGCCACCGGCGATGACCACATCGGCAGCGCCCGTCTGGATGCGCATCGCGGCGTCGATGATCGCCTGCAACCCGCTGCCGCAGCGCCGGTCGACCATCAACCCGGGCACCGATTCGGGAAGGCCCGCTGCGAGCGCCGCCCAGCGTCCGATCGCCGGAGCCTCGGCGTTGCCATAGCCTTGTGCGAAGACGACATCGTCGATGCGTTCGGGATCGATCCCAGTGCGTTCGACCAGCGCCTTGATCACGATGGCCCCAAGATCACCGGCGCTGAACGAGGCGAGCGACCCCTGAAATTTGCCGACGGCAGTGCGGATGGGGGCGACGATGGCGGCTCTGCGCATGGATGGTCCTTCAGCGGGCGGCGTTGCGGATCATCGCCTTGGCAATGATCGTCTGCTGGATTTGCGAGGTGCCTTCATAGATGCGCAGCAGGCGGACGTCGCGGTAGAAGCGTTCGACCTTATATTCGGCCATATACCCTGCGCCGCCATGGATTTGCACGGCGCGGTCGGCGACGCGGCCAACGGCTTCGGAGGCATGATATTTTAGCGCCGAACACTCAAGGCTGACCGGCTCCCCGGCGTCGAAGCGCGCGGCAACCGATTGCAGTAGCGCCTCGGTCGTCAACCGGTCGACCGTCATGTCGGCGAGCATGCCCTGCACCAGTTGAAACTCGGCAATCGGCTGCCCGAACTGTTTGCGCTGCATGGCATAGTCGAGGCTCATGGCGATCAGCCGGTCGCACTGGCCCAGCGCCACCGCCGAGATGTGGATGCGGCCGCGGTCTAGCACTTTCATTGCTGTCTTGAAGCCGCGCCCCGGCACGCCGCCGATGATGGCGCTTGCCGGCAGCACGACGTTGTCGAGGATGACGTCGCAGGTGACCGAGCCCTTTTGTCCCATCTTGCGGTCGGGCGTGCCCAACGTGATGCCGGGGGTATCGGCGGGCAGGATGAATGCCGAAATGCCGCCCGAGCCTTTGCTGCCGGGGTCGGTGCGCGCCATCAGGGTGAAAACCGTCGAGCGCGGCGCATTGGTGATATAGCGCTTGGTGCCGTTGATACGGTAGTGCTCGCCTTCGAGCACGGCGCTCGTCCGCAGCGATCCGGCGTCCGACCCGGCCTCGGGCTCGGTCAGCGCGAAGCTCGCCATCGCCTCGCCGCTGGCGAGTTTGGGCAGCCATTGGCGCTTCTGCGCTTCGGTGCCGTCGATGACGATGCCCTGGCTGCCGATGCCGACGGTGGTGCCGATCACCGAGCGGAACACCACCGATGCGCGCGTCAGTTCGCGGATGATCGCGGCTTCCTCGGCCATGGTGCAACCTAGGCCGCCGTAGGCTTCCGGGATCGACAGGCCGAACAAGCCCATTTCGCGGATTTGGGTGACGATTTCGGCGGGAACTGCGTCGGAGTCCTCAACGATATCTTCGGCAGGAATCAGTCGCTCGTCGACAAAGCGCCTGACAGTATCGCGGAACATCTGGAAGGTTTCGGCATCCATCGTCGCGTCTCCAAATGCGCATGCAGCGTCCGCTCGTCGTCGCGGACACTATGTCGCGCAACGCATAGGTCAGGGCAACCAATTCGCTCATCCTGCGTTAACATACTGAATTATATATTCGTTTCGGTTGCGTAAGTTGCGTATAGTGTAGGGTGGCGTAAATGACTCCAGCGATGGCGAAGCTTTTGATGTGTGTATGTGCCGGGGGTACCGGTGCGTTGGTGGCGCCGGTGGCGCACCGAGCGATTCATGCGATCGCGCCGCACCGGTCACATGCCGCCGTGCATCGTGTCGCCGCACCGGCGGTGGCTGTCCCGTGCGAGCCGGTCGGCGGTCTGGCCATGGCCCCGCCGCTCGGCGGCCCCAATTTGCTGTCGCCGCTCGAAGCCCCCGGCGCGCTGGCTCAGCCGACTGGCAATGCTGGTGCCGCCGGTGAAAGTTTTGCGTCGTTTGGCGGTTTCGGTATCGGCGGCGCTGGCCCGTTGTCGGGTGGCGGCGGCGGTGGCGGCGGCGGTGGCGGCGCTCCAGGCGGCGGCGGCTCTGGTGGCGGCGGGATAGTGCCGCTTCCCGGCGGGAGCAGCGCGCCCGAACCGCAGAATTGGGCATTGATGCTGACCGGCTTCGGCAGCATCGGTGCGGTCATGCGCAGCGCACGCCGCGCCGCCGCCTGAGCACCGGATCACGCCACGACGCCGGTATCGTGCAGCGCGCCGATGGCACCGCTGTCGAGGCCGAGCACCGTCGCCAGCACTTCGTCGGTATGCTGGCCGAGGCGCGGGGCGGGTATCAGACGCCCGCGTGTTTCGCCGCCGAGGGTCCCCGCCGGACCAGCGGCTGGGTACGTCAATCCGCTCGGATGGTCGATGGTTTGAAACACCGGATTGTCGGTAAACAGCCGCGCGTCGGTCGTCGCGGCTTGGTGGAGCGATCGATACTCGCCCCAGGTGACGCCACCGCTATCGAACGCTGCCGCCAGATCGGCCACGGTGCGCGCGGCAAATGCCGTTTCGAACAGCGGGAACAGTCGGGCGCGATGGTTGAAGCGCGCGGCCTCGTCGCGCGCGAAGGTCAGCCCGAGTTCGGCCTCCAGCCCTGCAACCGCGCCGCTTAGTCCCAGCGTCGCCACCAGCCCGCTCCATTGACGCGGCGTGATCGCCACGACCATCACGCGGCTGCCGTCGCCGCAGACGAAATCGCGCCCGAACGCGCCGAACAGATCGTTGCCCATGCGCGGCCGGTCGGCTCCGGTCGCCAGCACTTCAGCGACGCTGCCCATATGGCTGAGGCTGGTCGCCGCGAGGTCGGCGAGCGGCACGCGCAATTCCGCCCCCGCGCCGGTCGTCCGCCGCCGCAACAGCGCCGACACCATGGCGAACGCGGCATAGGCTCCGCCGAGCAGATCCCACGCCGGGAGGACATGGTTGACCGGGCGCGGATCGTCGGCAGGCCCGGTCATCATCGGCACCCCGACGGCGGCGTTGACGGTATAGTCGAGCGCCGGTTTGCCATCGGCCCAGCCCATGACACGGACGGTGATAATGTCGTCGCGCCGCGCCTTGAGGGCAGCATGCGACAGGAAGCCGTCGACGGGGAAGTTGGTGAGGAACAGCCCCGCGCAATCGCCGGGTGCCGTCGCCAGCGCCAGCGCCAGTTCGCGACCGGCAGGCGAGGCAAGATCGAGTAAAATCGATTTCTTGCCTTTGTTGAGCCCCTCCCAATACAGGCTGTGGTCGGTCCCCGGGGCGAGCGGCCAGCGGCGATAATCCGGCCCGCCGCCGATGGCATCGAAGCGGATGACCTCGGCCCCCATCTGCGCCATGTGCAGCCCGCACGACGGCCCGGCGATGAACGATGCGCCCTCGATGACGCGCAGGCCGGTCAGCAGATCGTACATGCGGGTTCGAACTTTCTTTTCCCGTTACCCTCGCTTTCACTGGGATGACGGCGACACCTCAACGCCAGGGCTACGCACACCACGCCATGTCGTCGACCTCGATTTCGGCTGACGGCGTCTTGCCCCAGTCGTCGCGCTTGACCCGCCCCGCCAGCCAGAACTGCCGCCCGCGTGCCCCCGCCAGCGCGGCACCCAGCGGCGTATCGGCCTGCCGAAAGGCGATCGCCTTGACCCGCGCGCCATCGGCTCCCGACAGCACCAGTTTGACATGGTTCTCGCCGACCACCCGGCAATCGACGGCGGTCCATGGCCCCGAAGCGACGCGCGGCGCGGCCCAGCCTTGGCCATATGGCCCGGCGACATCGAGGGCTTCGACCAGTTCGAGGCAGATGCCGCGCGGCGTGAGTGCCGCATCGATGGTCAGCGCGCGCGCCCCCGCCGCGCCGTCGACCGCCCCCGACAGCCGTTCGTTGAGGAACGCCGTCAGCGCATCGATACCGCCCGCTGCTACCGTCAGCCCCGCCGCCATGGCATGCCCGCCGCCGGCGACAAGCAACCCGGCGTCCTTTGCCGCCAGCACCGCCGCGCCAAGATCGACTCCCGGCAGCGAGCGGCCCGAGCCCTTGCCGGTGCCATCCTCCTGCAATGCGATGACGATAACCGGGCGGTGCAGCCGATCCTTCAGCCGCGATGCGACGATACCGATGACGCCGGGATGCCAGCCTTCGCCCGCAATTACCGCAACGGCGTGGTTCGATGCAGTGGACGTCAGCGCGGCGGCGTCGTCGGTCACGGCGGTTTCGATGGTGCGGCGTTCGACGTTCAGCCGGTCGAGCTCGGCAGCGAGCGCCGTCGCTTCATCGGGGTTGTCGCTCGTCAGCAGCCGCACGCCAAGGTCGGACTTCCCGACGCGCCCGCCCGCATTGACGCGCGGCCCAAGCGCAAAGCCCAGATCGCGGCACAACGGTGCACGACCAAGGGCAGCGACATCGATCAAGGCGGCAAGGCCGATGTTGCGCCGCTGCGCCATGACCTTGAGGCCTTGCGTCACGAACGCCCGGTTGAGCCCGGTCAGCGGCACGACATCGGCGACGGTGCCCAATGCCACCAGATCGAGCAGTTGCGTCAGGTTCGGTTCGGTGCGGTCGGCGAAGAAACCGCGCTGGCGCAGCGTCCGATTGAGCGCGACCGCAAGCAGGAACGCAACGCCGACAGCGGCCAAATGACCATGCGCCGCGCCGACGGCGCTTTCATCGAGGCGGTTCGGGTTGACCAACGCGCACGCTGGCGGCAACGCGGTTCCGGCCTTGTGGTGATCGACGACGATGACATCGAGGCCCGCCGCCTGCGCGGCCTCCAGCGCCTCGAACCCTTGCGTGCCGCAATCGACGGTCACTGCAAGATCGGCACCGGCAGTCTTCAGCGCCACCAGTGCATCGGCGGACGGGCCATAGCCTTCGAGCAGGCGGTCGGGGATGTAGTGCGTCACCGCTGCGCCGAGTTGGCGGAGTTGGCGGATCAGCAGCGCCGCCGAGGTTGCGCCATCGACGTCATAATCGCCGTAGACGACAATCGCCTCACCGGCGGTGACGGCGTCGGCGAGGCGCGTCGCGGCAATGTCCATGTCACGGAACAACGACGGATCGGGCAGCCAGTCGCGGATCGTCGGGGCCTTGAGGCGGTCGAAATCGATCGGGTTCGCGCCCCGCGACCGGAATAGCTGGTGCAGCAGTTCGTCCGCCCCGCGCCCGTCAAGATCGCCACCGGGCAGGATGCCGCCGCGCCACTGCCACGGTTGGCCAAGGATCGAGAGCGTGACGTTACAGGGGTTTGGCAACGACAATTGACGGCCTTGTCACCGCGTCTCCGGCTCGCCGCGGCGCGTGCCGTGGACACGGCGGATGGTGCCCGACGAGGCGCGCATGACGATGCTTTCGGTTGTAATCGTCCCGTCGCGGCGACGCTTGACGCCGGCGAGCAACGAGCCGTCGGTCACACCAGTGGCAGCGAAGATGACGTCGCCATGGGCAAGGTCTTCGAGATGATAGATGCGGTCGAGATCGGTGATACCCCAGCGGCGGGCGCGACCCTTTTCGTCGTCATTCCTGAACACCAGTCGCCCCTGCATCTGGCCACCGACACAGCGCAGCGCCGCTGCCGCGAGTACGCCTTCCGGGGCACCACCCGAACCGATGTACATGTCGATGCCGGTATCGGGGTCGGTCGTGGCGATAACACCCGCAACGTCGCCATCGGGGATCAGCATGATGCCGCAACCAATGCCGCGAAGTTCGGCGATGAGTGCCTCGTGACGCGGGCGGTCGAGAACGCAGATGATCAGTTCGCCGGGCTTCACACCCTTGGCGGCGGCAACCGAATGAACATTGTCCGTCGCCGATTTGCGCAAATCGATGATGCCATCGGGATAGCCGGGACCGATGGCGATCTTGTCCATATAGGTATCCGGGGCGTTCAGCAGCCCGCCTTCCTCGGCGATGGCGAGCACGGCAAGCGCGTTCGGTCCGGCCTTGGCGGTGATCGTGGTGCCTTCCAGTGGATCGAGCGCGATATCGATCTTCGGGCCGGTACCGCCCTCCTTGGCCCCGCGACCAACCTTTTCACCGATGTACAGCATCGGCGCTTCGTCGCGCTCGCCCTCGCCGATGACAATCGTGCCGTCGAAATCGAGCTGGTTCAGGGCAGCGCGCATGGCTTCGACAGCGGCGGCGTCGGCGGCCTTTTCGTCACCGCGGCCGATCTGCTTCGATGCGGCGATGGCGGCGTATTCGGTGACCCGCACCATTTCAAGCACAAGGACGCGGTCAAGCGTCGAACTGCGCGGCGCGGTTTTGGCGGGGGTCATGTAGGGCTCCGGATCGGGGCAGGGCGCACCCTGATGGCGCGGCTTAAAGCCTTTACCGGAGGACGGGAAGCGGACTTTGTATTTTCCCCATGGGACCCTGCTCGCGGACGATTTTCGTGTAGTAAATACAGTGTAAATTTGCATCAAACGCGTACAAAGGTCTTGCGTATCGGGCCTCCGTAAATCATTAGAGTACATCGATTCGCGGAGGTCAGGCCGTCGTGTCGATTATCGTTTCGCGCTGCCGGGATTAGGGGAGGGC
>JBBROI010000016.1:0-53395 GCA_038229555.1 Sphingomonadales bacterium | reverse complement strand
GAGCCCGGGATGACGGGGGTTGCGTCGGTCAGACCGCCAGATTGTCGATCAGCCGCGTCGTCCCCATCACTGCCGCACTCGCTCGGTGCCGGTCCGGTAGCGGCAGTTGCCACGGCTGTCATCCCGGGCTTGGCCCGGGACCCAGTTTTCTTTTGTCCGATCCCAAGCAAACTGGGTCCCGGGTCAAGCCCGGGATGACACGTATTATTGCGTCCGTCAGACCGCCAGATTGTCGATCAGCCGCGTCGTTCCCATCACCGCCGCACCCGCTCGGTGTCGGTCCGGTAGTGGCACTACCCACGGCTGTCATCCCGGGCTTGACCCGGGACCCAGTTTTCTTTTGTCCGATCCCAAGCAAACTGGGTCCCGGGTCGAGCCCGGGATGACACGTATTATTGTGTCCGTCAGACCGCCAGATTGTCGATCAGCCGCGTCGTTCCCATCACCGCCGCCGCCAGAATCCGGGCCGGCGACGCCAGCGCATCCAATGGCGTCAGCCGGTCGGCATCGACGAGTTCGACATAATCCACCCGCGCGAACCCAGCGCGTTCGAGCCGCCGCTGCGCCAGATTGAGCGTTGCCGGAACCGGTGCCCCGGCCAGCAGCGCATCGCGCGCCGCGCCGAGCGCACGCGGCAGTTCGACCGCGCGCCGCCGCTCGTCGGGCGTCAGGTAGCGGTTGCGCGACGACAGCGCGAGGCCGTCGGTATCGCGCACGATCCCCGCACCGACGATGTCGACCGGCATGTCCATATCGGTCGCCATGCGACGGACGATGGCGAGTTGCTGCCAGTCCTTTTCACCGAACACCGCGACGTCGGGACGCGCGGCGCACAGCAGCTTGGCCACCACCGTCGCCACCCCGTCGAAATGCCCCGGCCGCACCGCACCGCACAGCCGGTCGGGCAGCCGCTCGACGCGGACGAACAGCGCGTAGCCGGGGGGGTACATGGTGGCGACGGTCGGCGCGTAGAGCAATTCGCAGCCCGCAGCGGCGAGCTTGGCGGCATCGCCCGCCTCGTCGCGGGGGTATTGGTCGAGGTCTTCGGCGGGGCCGAACTGCTTGGGGTTGACGAAGATCGACGCCGCAACCTTGTCGGCACGCTTGAGGCCCTCGGCGACCAGCGCCAGATGCCCGGCATGGAGCGCGCCCATCGTCGGCACAAAGGCGACGCGCGCGCCCTCGCGCTGCCACTTTGCGACGGCAGCACTGAGCGCCGATGGCTCACGGACGATCTGCAGCTGTGACGACAATGATCGCCTCCGGTTGACTTGGAGGCGCGGCTGTGTCGGAAACGCCGCCTTCACGCAAGCGCCGGGGCGGCCATGACATCGCAGACCAATGAGGCGAAACCCGCGCACGTCATCGTGCTGGGCAATGAAAAGGGCGGGTCGGGCAAATCGACGACCGCGGTGCATATCGGCGTGGCGCTGGCGCTCGCCGGGTTCCGCACGGCGATGATCGATCTCGATGCCCGGCAGAAGACCGTGGCGCGCTACCTCGAAAACCGCGCAGCATTTGCCGCCAAGCGCGACATTGCGCTGCCTGCGCCAGACGTCATCGTCGTCGCCGACGGCCCCGACGCCAGCGTCGAACTGGCGCTGCGCTTCGATCAGGCGGCGGCGCTCGACTTCCTCATCGTCGATACGCCGGGGCGCGATTCGGCGCTGGCGGTGCAGGCGCTGGCGCGCGCCGACACGATCGTCACCCCGATGAACGATAGCTTCGTCGATTTCGACCTTATCGGGCAGGTCGATCCCGATACCTTCGCCGTCAAGCGCCCGAGCTTTTATGCCGAGCTGATCTGGGATGCACGCCGCGCCCGGGCCAAGGCGAGCGGCGGCACCGTCGACTGGGTCGTGCTGCGCAACCGCCTCGCCAACCTCGAGGCGCGCAACATGAAGCGCGTCGGCGCGGCACTTGAATCGCTCTCGAAACGCGTCGGCTTCCGGGTCATTCCCGGCCTGTCGGAGCGCGTCGTCTATCGCGAACTTTTCCCGCGCGGACTGACCTTGCTCGACAAGGCGCATCTCGAGGACTTCAGCCTGAGCCATGTCAGCGCGCGCGCCGAACTGCGGGCGATGATCACCGGCCTTGGCCTGCCGGGCTGGTCACCGGCGCGGCTTCCTGCCTGATGCTGCTGGCGCTGCTCGCCGCCGCCGGACTGGCGTGGTGGCTGCACCAGCGCGGCGAGCTGGTGCCCAATATCGTCCGGCTGGGTGGTGCGGGGGCGCTGGCGCTGGTGGCGATCCGCCTGCTCGAGACCGGCAAGCCGGTGCAGGCGCTGCTCGCGGGCGGTGCGGCGGCGGCATGGTGGTGGCTGCGGCGGCCCAAGCCCGCCGGTGCCGTGCGCGACGAAGCCGAAGCCCGCGCGGTGCTGGGGGTTCCCGCCGGGGCCGATGCCGAGGCAGTTCGCGCCGCATGGCGGGCGCAGATCGGGCGCGTCCACCCCGATCATGGCGGCACGGCAGCACTGGCGGCGAAGGTAACGGCGGCGCGCGATCTATTGTTGAAGCGCGCACAATAACTCCCCTCCCTTGAAAAGGGAGGTCCCCAAAACGAAACTCGACTTCCGACTGAAAGAAACCGTCCCTAAAGCGTTCAGCGTTAAACACCGCCTTTGGAGACCCGCTTTGCCCCACGCCACCAGCCACATGTTCCACGCCACGTCCTTGCGCGAATACGACATTCGCGGGATCGTCGATGAGACGCTGAGCGCCGACGATGCCTATGCCATCGGGCGCAGTTTCGGCACCATCGTGCGTCGCGGCGGCGGCAACCGCGTCGCCGTCGGCTATGACGGGCGCACCTCGTCGGTGCCGTTCGAAGTGGCGCTGTGCGAAGGGCTCAACGCCGCCGGTTGCGATGCGGTGTGCATCGGCCTTGGCCCGACGCCGATGCTGTACTTCTCGGTTTATGAACTCGGCTGCGACGGCGGGGTGATGATCACCGGCAGCCATAATCCGCCGAATTACAACGGCTTCAAGATGATGCTCGCGGGTGCGCCGTTCTTCGGGGCCGATATTCAGGCGCTCGGCCGGATGGCGGCGGCAGGCGACTGGGAAACCGGCACCGGCAGCGCCGCGCGTTTCGACATCATGGACCGCTATGTCGACCGCTTGCTCGAAAACTTCGACGCGCACCCGTTCACCATCGCATGGGACTGCGGCAACGGCGTCGCGGGTCCGGTCGTCGAGAAGCTGGTGCAGCGGCTGCCCGGCACCCACCACCTGCTGTTCACCGAAGTCGACGGCAGTTTCCCCAACCACCACCCCGACCCGACTGATGAAAAGAACCTCGTCGATTTGAAAGCGGCGGTCGCCCAGCATGGCTGCGATTTCGGCGTGGCGTTCGATGGCGATGCCGACCGGCTGGGTGCGGTCGATGGCCTTGGCCGCGTCATCTGGGGCGATCAGCTGCTCGGCATCCTCGCCGAACCGGTGCTGCGGGCGCTGCCGGGATCGACGATCATCGGCGACGTCAAGGCGAGTCAGGCGCTGTTCGATCGCATCACCGCGCTGGGCGGCACACCGCTGATGTGGAAGACCGGCCATTCGCTGATCAAGGCCAAGATGAAGGACATCGGCGCGCCGCTGGCGGGCGAAATGAGCGGGCATATCTTCTTCAAGCACGAATGGTACGGCTTCGACGATGGTATTTACGCCGCGATCCGCCTGATCCGCGCCGTGTCGATGCTTGGTGGCTCGCTGACGGCGCTCAAGGACGCGATGCCGGTGATGGTCAACACGCCCGAAATGCGTTTTCAGTCGTCCGAAGACCGCAAATTCGTTGTCGTCCGCGAAGTCCTCGAACGGCTGCGGGCGCGGGGTGCGACGGTCGATGAAACCGACGGGGCGCGCGTGACGACGCCCGAAGGCTGGTGGCTGCTGCGCGCGTCGAACACCCAGGACGTGCTGGTGGCGCGGGTCGAAGCGACCGACGAAGCCGCCCTTGCGCGGCTGCGCGGCGATCTCGATGCGGCGCTGGCGGAATCGGGGGTGACGCCGGTTCTCGTCGGCCACTAACGTCGCTGCGCCCAGGCGAGACAGGCCCGCGACAGTTTTTTGCTGCAATGCAACATTTGCTCTTGAATAGGCCCGCAATCAGGCTTATTGTGCACTGCAGCAAGAGATGGGACGCACAATGGCCGACGTTAAGAAAAACAAGCCTGCGCAACCGGTAACCCCGGTGAAGCCGCTGGCAATGTCGGCTGCACCGGCGACGGCCGCGCCCGTCATCAATCCACCCGTCGTCAATCCGCCAGTCGTCACTCCGCCGGTCACGACTAAGCCGGTTGCGGCAAAGCCCGTGATGGCGAAACCGATGGTTCCGGCCAAGCCGGTGATGCCGAAGCCCGTCGTCGCGGCCAAGCCGGTGGCTGCTGCGCCCATCGTTGCCGTTCCCGTCGTCAAGGCCCCGATGGCGGCACCCGCGCCGGTCGTGAAGGCGCCGATGGCGGCACCGGCACCCGTCAAGCCGGCACCGGTTGCGGCTCCTGTCGCTGTGCAAGCGCCGGTTGCCCCGGCCCCGGCTGCACCACCCGTCGCCGCAACGCCTGCTCCCGTTCCAACCCCGACGTTCGTATCACCCCCCCAACCAAAGGAAATCCCCACCATGGCTACCCAGTTCGACGCGACCCAGACGACCTCGACCAACGCCCAGGACGCCGTCAAGGCGACCGTCCACACGCTCAACACCAACGCCGAAGCCGCGATGGCCAAGGGCAAGGAAGCGATGGAGCAGGTTGCTGCCAAGTCGCGTGAAGCCGTCGAGCAGGGCATGAAGTCGATCGACGACCTGACCGCGATGGCCAAGGGCAATGTCGAAGCGATGCTCGCGTCGGCCCGTGCCGCCACCACCGGCATGGAAACGCTGGCCCAGCACGTCGCCGAATTCTCGCGCAAGAGCCTCGAGGAAACGACTGCCGCCGCTCGCGCGATGGCCAGCGTCAAGTCGCCGAACGAGTTCATGCAGCTGCAGAACGACTTCGCCAAGACCCAGTTCGACACCGCGATCAGCGAATTGTCGAAGGTTTCGGAACTGCTGGTCAAGACCGCCGGTGAAGTCTTCGAGCCCGTGCAGAGCCGCATGACGATCGCTGCCGACAAGATGAAGACGACCTTCACCAAGTAAGCCTTGCGCTGATTGGTACCGCATCGGGGCGGGCGCGGCGACGCGCCCGCCCCTTTCGCGTGTCCGGGCGATGACAAGGCGGACGTAACCCCATATATTGGCAGCGCAACCCGGAGCATCGCCACCGCCCATGATCGCCAATCCAACCCAAGGCCCGACGCGCCGCGACGATGAAGGCGACACCGGCCTTGGCGTCGCGACCAAGACCAAGCCGAAAACCGCCAAGCCGGCGCTGTACAAGGTGCTGTTGCTCAACGACGATTACACGCCGATGGAATTCGTCGTGCTGACACTGCAGCGCTTCTTCAAGATGACCATCGAAGACGCGACGCAGGTGATGCTCCACGTCCATCAGCGCGGGGTCGGCATCTGCGGCATCTTCACCTATGAAGTCGCCGAAACCAAGGTCAACCAGGTCATCGACTTCGCCCGCGAGCATCAGCACCCGCTGCAATGCACGATGGAAAAGGATTAAGGCACGGGTCCGATCGGTGAACCACGCCGCCCGCTCGACAGGCGTGCGCCGCCGCCGTACCCTCACCGGGTGACAACCGATCCCGCCGACATCGCCCGCGACGATGGCTTGCTGCGGCGCGTCGGCACGGTCGCGCTGGCCGCCAATTTCATCGGCATTGTCGTCGGTTCGGGCATTTTCGCCGCGCCGCGTGACATCGCGGCAGCGGTCGGGGCATGGGCACCCCTGGCCTATGTCGCCTGCGCGGTGGTCATGGCGGCGATCATGCTGTGCTTTGCCGAAGCGTCGGCGCGGGTTCCGACCAGCGGCGGGCCCTACGGCTTTGTCGGCGCAGCCTTCGGACCTTATTGGGGCTGGCTGGCGGGGGTCCTCAACTGGGCATCGAACGTGCTCGCCGCCGGTGCGGTTGCTGCGGCCAGTGCCGATGCGGCGGGTGCGCTGCTGCCGGGGCTGGCCGCCGGACCGGCTCGCGCGGCGGTGATTCTCACGTGGTTCGCGATCCTCATCGCGGTCAACATCGGCGGCGTCGCCATGGCCGCGCGCTTTGTCTCGGCCGCATCGGCAGTCAAATTGCTGCCGTTGCTGATCTTCGTCGGAATCGGGGCTTTTTTCGTCGATCCGGCGCGGCTGACCATCGGCCTCACCGGCAGCGGCACGAGCGGCCATGCCGACCTTGGCCGCGCAGCGATCATCACGCTGTTCATGTTTACCGGAATCGAGGCAGGGCTTGGCGTCAGCGGCGAGGTTCGCGATCCGTCGCGCACCATCCCGCGCGCCATCGGCATGGCGCTGCTGCTGGTCTCGACGATTTACATTGCCGTTCAGGTGGTCGCGCAGGGCTTGCTCGGCGCGGCATTGGGCACCGCCGCGGTGCCGCTTGCCGCCGCATTGGCGCAGGTCTCGCCGGGGTTGGGGCTGCTGATGGTCGCGGGCGCGCTAATCTCGATGCTGGGGTATCTCGCCGGTGACGCGATGAGTTCGCCGCGCACGCTGTTTGCCTTTGCCCGCGACGGCTATCTGCCCGGCTTTGTCGGGACGCTGCATCGCCGGAGCCATGCGCCATGGGTTGCCGTCGTCGTGCATTGCGGCGTCGCCGCGACGCTGGCGCTCACCGGAACGTTCGCTGCACTGGTCGTTGTTTCGACGCTGGTGGTGGTCATCGTTTACGTCGTCGGGTGCGCCGCCGCGCTGCGCCTGCGCGCGATTGGCACCGAACATGCCGGCACCGTGACGCCATTGCCGGCACTGCATTTCGCCGCCGCCGTCGCGTTTGTCGCGATGGGCTGGGTGGCGCTGCAATCGACCCGCGCCGAAGCGGCGGTCGTTGCGGCACTCCTTGGCGCGGTGACGCTGGCGTATCTGTTCCGCCGCCAGCCGGGCGGCGCCGCTCAGCCGCCGCGCAGCGCCGCATAGGCCGCCAGCGCCCGCGCCCGGGCTTCGGCGTGCCCGACGATCGGTTGCGGATAATTGCCGCCGAGCGTTACGCCTGCCATCCGCAAGGTCATCGCATCGGCCTCCCACGGGGCATGGATCGCGTCATCGGGCAGTCGCGCCAATTCGGGAACCCACGTGCGGATATAATCGGCGGCGTCGAACTTGCTGCTCTGCGTCACCGGCGCGAAGATGCGGGTGAACGGCGACGAATCGACGCCCGACCCCATGATCCACTGCCAGCCGAGGCTGTTGTTGCCATAATCGGCATCGACGAGGCAGTCCCAGAACCAGCGCTCACCCTGCCGCCAGTCGATGAGCAGATGCTTGACGAGGAACGACGCGGCGATCATCCGCACCCGGTTGTGCATCCAGCCGCTGGCCCAAAGCTGGCGCATCCCGGCATCGACGATGGGGTAGCCGGTGCGCCCGCGCTGCCATGCGGCGAGGTCACCGGGGGCGTCGCGGGTGGCGAGGCTGTCGAAGGCCGGACGGCTCGGCACCCAGCCATAGTCGGGGAATTGGTCGATCAGCCCCGAAGCGAAATCGCGCCACGCCAGCTCGCGCAAATACGGCTCGGCGGCGGCTCCGGCGGCATCGGCGGCGGCGTGCCAGACCGTCGCGACCGAAATCTCGCCAAGCGCCAGATGCGGCGACATCCGCGAAGAGCCGTCTTGCGAAGGCAGGTTACGCCCGGTGTCATAGTCGGCAGCATGGGCGACAAAGCGATCGAGCTGCGTCACCGCGCCAGCTTCACCCGGTATCCAGATACCGAAGCCACTCGACCAGTCGGGACTTGACGGCAGCAGGTTCCAGTCGTCAAGCGTGTCAACTTCAGGCGGCAGCGCAAAGGTCATACGGTCGGGCACCGGGCTTGGCCGAGGCGACGGCATCCGCTGCTGCAGCGTCTTCCAATAGGGCGTAAAGATCCGATAACGCCCGCCGCTGCCGCTGATCACCGTCTCGGGCGGCGCGAGATAGCTGCCATCGTGGAGCACCAGATGCGTCGCCGCTGCGACTTCGGTCACCTGCGTCAGGCACCATGGCTCGGTTCGGCGCAGCACATGGACGGCATCGGCCCCTGTCTCGGCAGCGACCTGCGGCACTACGACGCCCGCCCGCCCACGCCGCAGCACCAGTGCCCCGCCAAGCGCCCGCAGCGCCGCATCGAGCGCGACCAGACTATGATGCAGCCACCAGCGCTGCGCCGCCCCCATCCGGAAGTCGCCCGGCGTCGCATCGTCGAGGACATACAGCGCGATCACCGGCCCCGCCCCCGCCGCTGCGACAACCGCTGCATGGTCGGCAAGCCGAAGGTCGTTCCTGAACCAGATGATCTGCGGTGCGGTCATTGAAATCCTCGCTGTCATCCCGGCGCCGGTCGCGACCCGGCTTGCTTCTTCCGCCTCAATCGCCAGAAGGGAAACCGGATCCCGGCCGACGCCGGGATAGCAGTTTAGACGATGCGGCGGCGGACCGGGCCGCACATCGCGCCGAAGATCGGGGGACGCAACCTTATGCCGCAGCTTGCCTATGTCGATGGCCGCATCGTGCGGCTGACCGACGCGCATGTCCATGTCGAGGATCGCGGCTTTCAATTCGCCGACGGGGTCTATGAGGTCTGCGCGGTGCTCGGCGGGCAGCTGCTCGACTGGCCGCTCCACCTCGACCGGCTGCGGCGCAACAGTGCCGCGCTGTTCATTGCCGCACCGATGACCGACGCCGCGCTCAGCCTCGTCGCCCGACGGCTCGTCGCCGCCAACGGCCATCGCGAAGCACTGCTGTATATCCAGGTGACGCGCGGCGTGGCGAAACGCGACCATAGCTTCGCCGCGCCGATGCGCCCGACGCTGGTGATGACGGTGCGCCGCTTCGATTTCGCCCAGCGCGCGGGGCAGCAGGCAACCGGCGTGTCGGTCATCACCGTCAACGATCAGCGCTGGGGCCGCTGCGATATCAAGACGACCGGCCTGCTGGCGAACGTGCTGGCGAAACAGGATGCGCGCGCCGCCGGGGCGTTCGAGGCGTGGTTCGTCGCAGGCGATGACACGGTGCGCGAAGGCGGATCGACCAATGCCTATATCGTCAAGGACGGCGTATTGATCACCCACCCGCTTTCGGCGCACATCCTGCCGGGGATCGCCCGCGACACCCTGCTCCGGCTGGCCCGCGCCGCGCAGATCCGCGTCGAGGAGCGGATCTTCAACCTCGACGACGCGAGACGCGCCGACGAAGCGCTGATCACTTCGACGACTGCCCCGGTGTTGCCGGTTGTCGCAATCGATGGCGCGCCGGTGGGCAGCGGCGCGCCGGGACCCGTAACGGCGCGGCTGGCGACGCTGATGTGGGACGAGATCGCGCGGCAGACCGGCTTCCGCGCCTAGGTCGCTACAGCAACGGCGGCGGCGGCGGCGGCATGTCCATGCCACCCATGCCACGGCGCTTCTGCCACTGCTCCATCCGCGCTTCCATGCGGTTCTTCATCGCCCGGCCATAGGCGACAAACGCCTTGCGATCGGCGACGGTCAGCTTGGCAAACCCGCCGAGCATCGCCGCCTGAACGCGGTCGCGACCGGCGCTGCTCGCCGCCTGTTCATCGTCCATCGCCCGCTTGAGCGCCGCCGTATCGAGCCGATCGGCCTCGAGCACCGTCATCATCCGGTCGCGCGCCGCCCTGACGCGTTCATGGTCGGCCTTGCGCGTGTCGCCCGCCGCTGCCATCGCGTCGAGCATCGTCTTGCGGCCCTCGGGGCTGAGTGCGTCGAACATGCCGCGCGCCATCGCGCCATGGCCCATCCCACCGCCAGCCATCATCCCGCCGCGCATCATCCGCTTGCCCTTGTCGGGGCCATTCATCGGCATGCCGGATTCGCCGGGAGGCGGCATCTGGGCAAAGCTGGGGGCAGCAACTGTCAGCATCAGCGCAGCGAGCGCCGCGCGGGGCGTTATTGTCATATCAGTGATTCCTCATCATGGGTGGGGGTAAAGACATAGGCAAACGCATCGGCATTGCTGGCAGGAGCCGCCGCGACCGTCGGCGCTGGCCGGGGCGCACCGCTGCCGATCGGGTTCGACGGGGCAATGGTCAGCAACGCAACGCCTGCCGCCGCCGCCGCCATCGCGCCGACACCGCCAACCCAGCGCCAGCGGTTGGCCCGCGGCAGCGTCGATGGGTCGAAAGCCCGCGCCGCGACCGGGGCCTGCGCCCATTCGGCAAGGTGCGTGTCGAACGCGCGTGCAGCCGCAAGTTCGGCGCGCAATGCCGGATCGACCGCCGCAAGCACCAGCACGGCGGCGCGCTCGTCGTTGGGCCAGCGGCGGCTGTCGGCACCATAAGCGGTGATGATTTCGCTGGCGCGGGCGGGGGTCATGGCGGTCATCTCATGCATCGTTAGGCAGCCGTTTCTTCAATTCCATACGCGCCCGGCCGAGCAAACCCTCGATTGCCTTGGGCGTCGTCTCGAGCGCTTCGGCGATTTCGGCCATCGTCAGCCCATCGCCATGGAACAGCGCCAGCGCCGCGCGCTGACGCGGCGCAAGGTACGCCATCGCCGCCGCCAACCGCGCCTTGCGGTCACCCGCGATCGCCGCATCGAGCGGATCGGGGCCGGTCGCGGGCAGTTCGGCGGCGGTATCGAGCGGCACGACGAGGCGCAGCGAGCGGCGGCGGTCGAGACACAGATTGACGACGATACGCCGGAACCAGCCCTCGACCGAGCCGCGCGCCGGATCGAACCGCGCCGCCAGCGTCCACAGCCGCGTCAGCGCAATTTGCAGCACATCCTCAGCCGCTGCCCGGTCGCCGAGCGTCCGATGCGCCAGCCGCAGCCCCGGCGTCTGCAATTCGCCAACCAAGCGGGTAAAGGCAACGGCGTCGCCAGCGGCCACCTGCGCCATCAATTGCTGGGTGGCAGGGGCCACAGGGCGAGGGGCTGGCATGGCGGACATGGACATGAACCATACGCAATGAACGCCGGGTTTCCCTCGATCTTGCATCTCCTCCCCCGCGAGGGGGAGGATGAAATTAAAGCGAAACCTCGCGCACCGGCTTGACGTCCCAACCCTGCCCCTTGCGCAGCAGCGCGCCGAGATCGCCGACGCGGCCTTCGGTGACGCGCTCGTTCTGGTCGTGGACAGCGACTTCGAAGCTCGTCGCAGGCTGGCAATACAGCACCCCCAACGCCACCGGGAACTCGCCGAACGGCATGTCGATCAGCATCTGCGCCACCAGCCGGTTGGTTTCATCATGAACCAGCACGTCCTCGGTCGTGCCGTCGACGATATCGACGACTTCGAGTTGCACCAGATCATGGTTCAGCCGAACGCCCTTGGTGCCGCCGGCAAACACCAACGGCTTGCCATGTTCGACCCACAGCTGGTTGGTCGCCGCATTGGGCTTGGCAGTGAAATTGGCGAAGACGTCATCGTTATAAACGATGCAGTTCTGATAGATTTCGACGAAGCTGGTGCCCTTGTGGCTGTGCGCGCGCTTGAGCAGCCCCGGCATAGTCTTTTGCGCCGTGTCGATGGTCCGCGCCACGAACCGCGCGCCCGCCCCCAGCGCGAACGCACACGGCGTCACCGGGCGATCGATCGAGCCATAGGGAGTCGTCGGCGAGCGCGTGCCGAGCCGTGACGTCGGCGACGACTGGCCTTTGGTCAGGCCGTAGATCTCGTTGTTGAATAGCAGCAGCTGCACATCGAGGTTGCGGCGCAGCAGGTGGAGCATGTGGTTGCCACCGATGCTGAGGCCATCGCCGTCGCCGGTGACGATCCACACGTCGAGTTCAGGGTTGGCGAGCTTTATCCCCGTCGCGACGGCGGGCGCGCGGCCGTGGATGGTATGAAAGCCATAGGTTTCCATATAATAGGGAAAACGCGACGAGCAGCCGATGCCGCTGACGAACACGGTGTTGTGCGGCGCGACGCCGAGTTCGGGCATGGTGCGCTGGACGGCCTTCAGGATGGCATAATCCCCGCAACCGGGGCACCACCGCACTTCTTGGTCGGATGCCCAATCGTCGGGCTTGGTGGCGGCGATGATGGGGGTGATGGCGTTCATTGAAGCGTCCTTACGCGTGGGCACCAGAAGCAATCGAGGGCAGCCTTGGTTTGGGCAGCCCATGGGTCATAGTCTGTTCTTGACTCGAGATATGCGACAACGGCCCTAACCTGCCCAGCCGTCAAGCCTGACCAACGAGTAAGGCTTTCGGAATCAGCAACTTCGACACTGCCATAAGCAGCATGATCAAACCCATGTGTTAGGCTAAAAACTGGCTCCGATTGTGACAGCTCACCGCGGAGGTCCGCGATCAGATAGCCGCCGATAAAATATCGGATCGCTACGTCCGAAAAGAACGACAGGGCACTCGCCATGCCGTCTGGTGCTCCATCTAGAAACGGGACCGTAAGCGTCTGCCAATCTCGGACACTGCCGAAATCGCGTATTAACGCATGAACTTCGTCGGACTGGGAGCAGGTCACTGAAGGTCCCATCGGTTCAACGCGATAGTTCCAACTCGACAAAACCAACTCTGCAGCCCGAGCAGGTGTCATTTTACCGAGCCCAGCATCCCCTCGATCGCCGCCTCGATCTCGGCAATCTTGAAGGGTTGCCCGCTCACCTTGTTGAGCGGCCTCGCGTCCACCAGGAACTGATCGCGCAGCACCGTCTTCAGCTGCCCGGTGTTCATTTCGGGTACCAGCACCTTGTCGAAGCCCTTGAGCAGTTCGCCCAAGTTCGCCGGAAACGGCCATAGATAGCGAATATGGATGTGCGCGACGTCATGCCCCGCCGCGCGCGACCGCTGGACCGCTTTCCTGATCGGGCCATAGGTCGAGCCCCAGCCGACGACCGCGAGCCGTCCCGTCGTGCCGCCGACTTCGACCTCCTGCGCCGGAATGTAGCGCGCCACGCCGTCGATCTTGGCCTTGCGGATGTCGGTCATCGCCTGATGGTTGGCGGGTTCGTAGTTGATGTTGCCGGTATCGACGGCCTTTTCGATGCCGCCGATGCGGTGGGTCATTCCCGGCGTACCGGGGCGGATCCATGGCCGCTTGAACGTTTCGGCGTCGCGTTTGTACGGCAAAACCTTGCCGTCTTCCTCAGGCGCATCGGCGAATTCAGCAGGGAACGGCGCATAGTCGGCGCGGTCGGGGACGCGCCACGGCTCGGCCGCGTTGGCGATATAGCCGTCAGTCAGCACCATGACCGGCGTCATGAACTGGGTCGCCAACCGGCACGCCTCGATGGCGACATCGAAGCTGTCGGTCGGCGAGCGCGCGGCGATGACGATCAGCGGCGCATCGCCGTTGCGGCCATAGATCGCCTGATACAGGTCGGACTGTTCGGTCTTGGTCGGCAGGCCGGTCGATGGCCCGCCGCGCTGCGAATTGACGATGACCAGCGGCAGTTCGGTGATGATCGCCAGCCCCATCGCCTCGCCCTTGAGCGCAATGCCGGGACCGCTCGACGAGGTGACGCCCAATTGCCCGGCATAGCTTGCGCCGATCGCCGAACAGATCGCGGCAATCTCGTCCTCGGCCTGGAAAGTGGTGATGCCGAACTCCTTCAACCGCGCGAGGTGGTGGAGGATCGGCGACGCCGGCGTGATCGGGTACGAGCCAAAGAACATCGTCAGCCCGGCGAGATGCGCGCCCGCCACCAGCCCGAGCGCCAGCGATTCCCCGCCGGTGATGGTGCGGTAGTGCCCCGGCAGCGCCTCGGCGGCATCGACGTGATATTGCTTGAGCGGCCCACCGATTTCGGCGGTCTCGCCATAGGCGTGCCCCGCGTTCAAGGCGGCGATATTGGCGTTGGCGAGCACCTCGTTCTTGGCGAACTTGGTCTTCAGCCAATCGACCAGCGGTGCGCGGTCACGGTCGAACATCCACAGCGCCAGCCCCAGCGTCCACATGTTCTTGCAGCGCAGCGCTTCCTTGTTGCCCAGCCCGAACGGCTTCACCGCTTCGAGCGTCAGCGCCGAAATGTCGAACGCCATGACGGTGTAGTTCATCAGGCTGTCGTCATCCAACGGACTGATCGTGTAGCCCGCCTTGGCAAGGTTACGCGGGCCGAACTCGCCGGTGTCGGCGATGACGAGCCCGCCGCGCCGCAGCGCGCCGATATTGGTCTTCAGCGCCGCCGGGTTCATCGCCACCAGCACATCGGGCTCGTCGCCCGCCGTTTCGATGTCGATCGCGCCGAAATTGATCTGGAAGGCCGACACGCCAAAGGTCGTGCCCTGCGGCGCGCGGATTTCAGCGGGAAAATCGGGGAAGGTGGCGAAATCATTGCCCGAAAGCGCCGCCGACAAAGTAAACTGCCCGCCGGTCAGCTGCATGCCGTCGCCCGAATCGCCAGCAAAGCGGACAACGACAGCGTCGGGATGGGAGGGATCGTTGGCGGCGGGGGGAAGGGTTTCGTCGGGCCTGAACGCAGTTGCCATCGGGGATTCCGGTATTGTTTATGGCGGCGGTGTTACGCCTACCGACGGTGTGGGCAAAGCGGAAAATCCGCAGCACCAGCCGAACGCGTTATACCGCCCCCCATTGCGCGATCAGCCCCGCCGCGTGCCGCCGCGCCACGACCATGCGGTCGGCAGCATAACCGCCGCCGAGTGTCGTCGCGATCGGCACACCGCGCGCGCAACACGCCCGCACCACCATCGCATCGCGCTCCGCCAGCCCGGCGTCGGTCAGCGCCAGCCGCCCGAGCCGGTCATCGATGTGCGGATCGACCCCGGCCTGAAACAGCACAAGGTCGGGGCGATGCGTGTCGAACAGCGGCGGCAATTCGGCGGCGAGCGTCGTCAGATACGCGTCGTCGGCCATGCCATCGGGGAGTTCGACATCTCGGGTCGATTGCGCTTTGCGGACCGGGAAATTCTTGGCGGCGTGCATCGAAAAGGTCGCGACTTCGGGTCGCCCTGCAAAGATCGTCGCAGTCCCGTCGCCCTGATGCACATCGAGATCGACGACGAGAATGCGTGCGACATGCGCTTCGGCGAGCAAGCGATTGGCGGCAATCGCGAGATCATTGGTGACGCAATAGCCTGCGCCACCGTCGGGCAGCGCATGGTGGCTGCCGCCCGCGCCATTGGCGCAGAACCCCGTTGCCAGTGCGTGGCGCGCGGCGGTGTAGGTGCCCCCGGCGACGGCAACCGTCCGCCGCGCCACCTCGACCGTCACTGGAAAGCCGATGCGGCGTTCAACCGCGGGCGGAACTGCGGCGGCGAACACCTGCGCGACATAGGCCGGATCGTGCACCGCCTCGAACCATGCGCGCGGCATCGGTTCAGGAGCGATGGTGGTGAAGCCCTGCCCGGCCTCCTCCAGCGCGATCAGCAGCAGGCCGTATTTGTGCATCGGGAAGCTGTGGCCGGCGGGCAGCGCCGCGATGTAATCGGGGTGGTGGACGAGGGGGAGCGATGCTCCCCTCCCTGCAAGGGACGGGCTCGCCTGCGGCTCGCCACCCTCCCCCGGCCCCTCCCTGAAGGAGGGAGGGGGGATCGTCACTTCGCCTCCCGCGTCACGCCAGCGCCCGCGACGCCATTTCGAGCACATCCTTCGACACGCCCGGATGCCCGGCGATGCGTTCGAGCTGCGCCTTCATCAGCGCCGCGCGCCCGCTATCGAAGCGCTGCCAGCGCCCAAGCGGGGTCGCCAGTCGTGCCGCCGATTGCGGGTTGAGGCCATCGACCGCGAGCAACTGATCGGCGAGCAGCCGATAGCCATCGCCCGACGCCGCATGGAAGCGCACTTGGTTGGCGGCAAATGCTCCGACGAGCGACCGCAACCGGTTGGGGCTCGCCAGCGAGAAATCCGGGTGGCGCAGCAGCCCCTGCACCTGCGCCAGCGTATCGGGCCGGACGCTCAGCGCCTGCACCGAGAACCATTTGTCGATGACATCCTGATTGCCGGCAAAGCGCGCATGAAAATCGGCCAGCGCGGCATCGCGTTCGGGGGTGGCGGAGTTGATCAGCGCCATCAGCGCCCCCATGCGGTCGGTCATCGTCGCGGCACTGTCGTACTGCGCGCGTGCCGCCGCAATCGCGTCGGGCGCGCCCGTTGCCGTCAGATAGGCCAGCGCGATGTTGGCCAGCCGCCGCGACCCCTTTGCCGCCGGGGTCTGCGCCGTACCGCTGCCGCTGTGGCGACGATAGGCATCCCACAGCGGATCGGCGAGCGCCGTCGCAATCACTGTCCGCGCCGCCTGCCGCCGCCGGTGGATTGCATCGACATCGACCCGCACCGCCTGATCGCCGATGAACGCCTCGCTCGGCAGCAGCACCGCCTCGCCGACAAACGCCGCATCGAGTTCGCCGCGCGCGCCTGCCGCCAGCGTCGCGCCGACGACCGCGACAAGTTCGCCCGGATCGTCGTCGCTCGCCAGCACATCAAGCGCGAGGCGCTGCATTGCCTCCCAGCGCGCAAAAGGATCGTCGTCGCTCGCCGCCAATCGGGCGAGATCGGCGCGCGGGGTCGCGTCCTCGACGATCACCGGGGCCGAAAAGCCGCGATTGAGCGACAGCAGCACCGGTTCACCGATTCCGTCGAAGGTTACCTGCGTCACCGGCGCGGTCAGCTCGACCAGCAGCTCCTCGCCGATGCGCACCCCGGAATCGCGCCCGATCAGCGCGAGGCGGAACGGCATGTGTGCGGGCTGCTTGACCGGTTGCCCCGGCGTCGGCGGCACGGTTTGCGTCAGTTCGACCGTCACCCGCGTGGCATCGACTGCGGCCTTGACGGCAATCCGCGGTGTTCCCGCCTGTTCGTACCAGCGGCGGAACTGGCGCAGGTCACGCCCCGACGCCGCCTCCATCGCGGCAACCCAGTCCTCGCAGGTAACCGCCTGCCCGTCGTGGCGCTCGAAATACAGGTCAGTGCCCGTGCGGAAGGTCGCTGGCCCCAGCAGCGTGTGGAGCATCCGGATGACTTCCGCGCCTTTATTATACACCGTCGCGGTATAGAAATTGGCGATCTCGATATAGTGATCGGGGCGGATCGGGTGCGCCATCGGCCCGGCATCCTCGGGGAACTGCCCGGCGCGCAGGCCGCGCACATCGTTGATGCGGTTGACTGCGGGCGAACCCATGTCGGCGGAGAATTGCTGATCGCGGAAGACCGTCAGCCCTTCCTTCAACGACAGCTGAAACCAGTCGCGGCAGGTGATGCGGTTGCCAGTCCAATTGTGGAAATACTCATGCGCAACAACGCCTTCGACGGCATCGAAATCATCGTCGGTCGCAGTTTCGCAATCGGCGAGAATATATTTCGAATTGAAGATGTTGAGGCCCTTGTTCTCCATCGCCCCGGCATTGAAATCATTGACTGCGACGATGTTGAAGATGTCGAGATCATATTCGCGGCCATAGACCTTTTCGTCCCATGCCATCGAATCCTTGAGCGCGGTCATTGCATGGCGGCAGCGCTCGACATCGGCAGCCGCCGTCCAGATGCCGAGATCGACAGTGCGCCCCGAGGCAGTGGTGAAGGTGTCGGTGAGGGCCGCCAGATCGCCCGCGACCAGCGCGAACAGATAACATGGCTTGGGCCAGGGGTCGGTCCAGGCGATGGCGTGGCGGCCATCGGGCAACGCTTCGGCAGCACCCTTGTCACCGTTCGACAGCAGGACCGGATAGGTCGTGGCATCGGCCTCGAGCCGCACGCTATAGGTCGACAGCACATCGGGGCGATCGGGGAAGAAGGTGATGCGGCGGAAGCCTTCGGCCTCGCACTGCGTGACCAGTTTGCCGCCCGACGCATACAGCCCCATCAACCGGGTGTTGGTGGCCGGCACGATTTCGACTTCGGTTTCGACGATGGCGTGGTCGCCGTCGATGGTCAGCGTCAGCGTCTCGGCGACCGGCGCGACATTGACCGGCACGCCGTCGATATGCGCAGCGATCAGCCTTAGATCTTGCCCGTCAAGCACCAGCGGTCGATCGTGCGCACCGTTGCGGGCGACGCTCAGCCGCGCCTTGACCCGGGTGCGGTTGGCATCGAGCACGAAATCGAGCGCGACATGATCGACCAGCCAATCGGGCGGGCGATAGTCGGCGAGGCGGATCGCATTGGGCAGTTGCGGCACGAACTGGGCATCGAGCATGGTCATTTCCCGACCATGCCGAACTGCGGCGGGGTTGTCGAAGGCTGAAATCGCCTCAGGGCGAGGCCGACGATGGCGCACGACAACCAAGCGTCGTCACCCCCGCGAAAGCGGGGGTCCATCTCGACCGCGTTGGGGTGATGGACCCCCGCTTTCGCGGGGTGACGACCTTGCGATTAATGCGGTGGCAGCGGCAATCCGAGCGCGGTGAAATCGGCTTCAGCCTCGGCGGCAAGCAATGCCAGGACAGCCCGCACCGCCGTGCGCTCACCTGCCGCTTCGGCCGCCTGAAGGCGCTCGCCCAATGCCGCCATCCGCGCATCGCGACCCTCGGGCACATCACCGAACTGCGCGCGCATTGCCGCTGCCGCACCCGCTTCGCGACCCGCCGCCGTTGCCGCCTCGCCGGCCAGCAGCATCAGCAGCATCGCTGTCGTCGTCGCCGTCCCCGCAGCATAATTGGCATCGCCGCCGGTTCCCGCCCCCAAACCCGCCAGCGCCGGCGCAACCTCTTGCGCCTGCGCCGCCGCAAGGCAGCCGAGCAACTGGGGCAACGACAGGCTCATGCGAGACCGCCCAACGTGCGCGCCAAGGTCGCGACGTGGAAGCGGTAGGGCACGAACCCGGCGAAAGCGAGCACCGGATCATGGCTGCGCCCGTCGATGACTTCGCGCGCCGAACTCACCCAGATCGTCGCGCCCTGCACCTGTGCGAATACCCGCCACCAGCGCAGCGCCGTCGGGTCGGCGGTCAGGCCACTCGCCGCCTCCCAGATCGCGATGGCCTCGGCGTCGGCAACGGTCGCTGCCGCACGCCCGCTGCCGTGACCCCACAGCGGGTCCATCGCCCAAGCAAGGTCTTCGAGCGGATCGCCGACGTGGACCATTTCCCAATCGAGGATCGCCAGCAGGCGCGGGCCGTCGAACAGGAAGTTGCCCGAGCGGTAGTCGCCGTGGACGACGGTAACGCGGGGCGGCGGCGGCGGCGGGGTACGGTCGAGCCAGCGAAACGCCGCCTCGATGACGGGCTCGGGGCGCGCGCGGTCGGCCTCGAAGGCACGCCGCCAATGGTCGAGCCGGGAGCGCGCGGCAGCATCGGGTGCCATCGCCGCCAGCCCGAAATCGACCGGGTCGCAGCGGTGTAATGCGCCGAGCGCGCCGAAAAACGCCGTGCCGATTGCGGCTGCATCGTCGCCATAGGGTTCGGGATCGAACAGGCCCGCCGCGCGTCCGCCCGCGACCTCGCGCATGATGAACCCTGGCGACCCGAAGGCCTCGCTGCCCATGTCACAGAACAATGGCTCGGGCGCGGGTACAGCGGTGCCATACGCCGCTTGCAACGCCCGAAATTCGACAGCGCGATCGGTTTCGATGAGCGTCGAGGCCGGGTCGCGGCGCAAGACCAGGCCCTCGCGACGACCATCGGCACGGACGGCATCGAAGCGGAAGGTTTCGCGCGCCGATCCGCCGTGGAAGCGCTTGACGCCGGTGATCGCCACCGGCTCGCCCCATTGTGCGCCGAGAAAGCGGGCAAGGCGTTCAGCTGGCAAGGTCGAACAATCCGGCGAAGCCGCTCGGACCGTGCGGCCCGATGGCAAGCTGTTCGAACATGCCGCGGCCAGCAACCGGGGCCGCGCCGCCGATGGTCAGCGTCGCTGCGACCTGTGCCTGAATATGCGCATTGAGCGGCACGGCGGGATCGACGGTGACAAGGTCGATGTCCTCCCCCGCTGTCACATCGGGCCCCTGGAACATGCCGTGCCCGCGCGCCGGGTGACCATAGCCGAGGCCGCGCATCATGAAGATCGCGCCGAAATCGAAATCGACCGCCACCGCCGCGCCATCGGGCATTTTGGCGGTCAGCCGCGCCGCTGCCGCCTGCCGGGTTCCGGGCTTCCAGTGCACCGCCATCGCGATGTCGTCGAGGTGCACCGGCGCGCCGCCGCCGACCGGCACCAGTACCGCCGAACGATTCCACGGCCGCCCGAATTCGTCGTCGTTGGTGTGGAAGAACAGCAGCCAGTCGTCGAAGGCGATCGGCGTCCATAGCCAGAAGAATTGCGGCGGTGCCATCGGCAGCACCGGCTGCGCGTCCGCCGCGCCGATGGGGCGGACCCCCCAGCTGCGATCACGCACCCCGCGCCAACCGGAGATGTCGCGGCGGACCCCGGCGCTTTCGATCCAGCCGCTCCACGCGCCGCTCTGCGTCAGCCGCGTCACATCCATCAGCGTGCGGCTGCCGACGCGGCGGGTGAAGCGCGGCTCCTCGATCGGCGCGGCGCGACCGGTGAACACCAGATCACCGCTGATCCCACTGGCGTTTTCGGCGATGGTCAGCCGCAGGCGGTGGAGCGGTTCCTCGACGGTGACGGTGATCGGTCCGGCGTGGGTGTCCATGCGTTCATGCCCGAGGATGCGCGATCCGAACACCGAACGCTGGACCGCGCCGTCCGACACGCTGAGCGCGGCATCGATGATGTTGAGATGCGGATAAATCCCCATCGCCGCGCCGAGCACCGCCGACCCGTCCGGAGCCTGGGCGTTGAAGAAATAGCGGTCGTAAAAATTGCGGTCGGTCCCCGCCACGGCCACCGGCTCGGCGGTCTGGTGGATGGGGTAATCGTCGCCTTTGGTCAGCATGCGCCAAGTGTGCGGCGGGGTGCGGACAGGTGCAAGCCCTCGCGGGCTTTGGGGTTGGGGTTACGCACCCCTTTCGGTCGTCACCCCCGCGAAGGCGGGGGCCCATCGCGTCAATGTTGGGGTAATGGACCCCCGCTTTCGCGGGGGTGACGACCTTGAGGTAAAGACCGTCCCTACGCCCCGCACTTGCGCGCATTACAAACCGTCCTATACCAACAATACACCAAAGCGGAGCCGCCCATGCCTTTCGATCCCGAACTTGCCACCCGCGCCTATATGGCAACCCTCAACGGCGCGGCGCGGGCGCGGTCGGATGCGTATTTCGAGGGCGGGTACTGGTTGATCCTATGGGGAACCTTGGTCACCATCGTCTCGAACCTCGTCATCCTGCGCAACGGCCTCGCGGCGCGGCTGTCGGGCTGGGCGGATCGTACGGGCGGCGGGCGGCAATGGCTGCGCGCACTGTTTTTCGCCGCGCCCTATCTGCTGTTGGTGACGGCGATCACCCTGCCTTGGACGCTCTACACCGACTTCTTCCGCGAACATCAATACGGGCTCTCGACGCAGAATTTTGGCCAATGGTCGGGCGATTTCGGCAAGGCGCTGGCGATCAATACCGTCGTCACCGCGTTGCTGTTCGTCGGCGTCCATGCCGCCGTGCGGCGTTCGCCGCGCAACTGGTGGGTTTGGGCGACCGGCCTGACCATCGCCGGGATGACGGTGCTGATCGCGCTCGGTCCGCTGTTTATCGAGCCGCTGTTCAACACCTACAAGCCGATGGCGGTCAGCCCGTTGCAGCAGCAGGTGCTTTCGATGGCGCGCGCCAATGGCGTTCCGGCGACGCAGGTCTATGTCGTCGATGCCTCACGCCAGACGACGCGAATTTCGGCCAATGTCGCCGGATTGGGTGGCACGACCCGCGTCGCGCTCAATGACAATCTGCTCAAACAACCCGCCGACGAGGTGCGTTCGGTCCTCGGCCATGAGATCGGCCATTATGCGCTCAACCATATCTGGAAATCGATTTTCTTCTTCACGGGGCTGTTCGCCTTCGCCTTTTTGGTGGTGGCGCGGGTGACGCCGTGGCTGCTGGCGACCTATGGCCCGCGCTGGGGCGTCACCAGCCTCGACGATCCGGCGATGCTGCCGGTGGCGATCATGGTCATCGCGGTCGTCGGCATGCTGCTGACGCCAGTGTTCAACACCATCATCCGCAGCCAGGAGATCGAGGCCGACCGCTATGGCCTCAACGCCGCGCGCGCCCCCGATGCCTTTGCCGCCACCGCGATGAAGCTGTCGCAGTACCGCAAGATCGAACCATCGGCGTTCGAGGAAGCGGTGTTCTACGACCATCCGTCGGGCCATACGCGGGTGGAGACGGCGATGCGGTGGAAGGCCGAGCATCTGGGCGAAGCCGACGTGAAGTAAACACCTCTCCCGTTCGGGAAGAGGTCGAGAGCGCGTCCCTTCCCGCAAGCCGGGTGAGGGTCTTCGTCCGCAGCACCCTCACCCTCCCACGCGCTGAAGGAGCGCGCGGGCTCCTCCCTATCCCCAAGTGGGAGAGGGGCGACTAGGGTGGTTATATGCACCTCCTGCTCTTTGGTCCCGGCTATACCGCATCGCGTTTCGCCGCTGTGTTCCCCGGTCCCATCACCGCCGTCCGCTCGCGCCCCGGACCCGGCACGCTGACCCTCGACGATCCCGCCCTGCCCGCCGCCATCGCCGCGGCGACCCACATCCTGTCGTCGGTCCCGCCTGCCGCCGATGGCAGCGACCCGGTCCTCGCGGCGCACGGCGCGGCACTGGCGCAGGCCCCGGCGCACTGGGTCGGTTACCTGTCGTCGACCGGGGTTTACGGCGATGCGCAAGGTGCATGGGTCGATGAAAGCGCGCCGCTGCTCGGTCGCCGCTCGGGGCGCATTGCTGCCGACATGGCATGGCAAAACCTCCATCCTGGGTCGCGCGTGTTTCGCCTTCCCGGCATCTATGGCCCCGGTCGTTCGGCGCTCGACCGGCTGCGCGGCGGACCCGTGGCGCGGATCGACCTCCCCGGCCATGTCTTCAGCCGCGCCCATGTCGATGACATCGTCGCGACGCTTGTCGCCAGCCTCAACGCCGGTCGGCCCGGCGTCTATAATATCGCCGATGACGAACCCGCCCCCGGCGAAGCCGTCACCGCGCATGCCGCCCGCCTGCTCGGCGTCGCGCCCGGTCCGCTGGTGACGCTCGACGCCGCGCAGCTATCGCCGATGGGCCGCGCCTTTTATACCGAGTGCCGCCGTGTCGCAGGCAGCAAGATCGTGCGCGATTTGGGCGTCCGCTTGCGCTATCCAGACTATCGTGCAGGCTTGGCGGCCTGTTTGAGGGAGAGCCAATCATGAAGTTCGGTGCCGGGCAGAGCCCCAAGCGTGTCGAGGATTTCCGCCTGCTGACCGGGCAAGGTGCGTTCACCGACGATCTACATGTCGACGGCATGGCCTATGGCGTCACCCTGCGCTCGCCCTATGCGCATGCCGAAATCCGCAGCATCGATACCGCCGCCGCCAAAGCGATGCCGGGCGTGCTCGCGGTTTATGTTTATGCCGATATCGCCGAATATGGTGACATTCCATGTCTCGTGCCGCTGTCGGGTCCGGTCAAAACCCCGCACTATATGCTCACCGGCGACCGGGTGCGCTTTGTCGGCGACGGCGTGGCCTTCGTCGTCGGCGAAACCCGCGAGGCGGCGCGCGCCGGGGCCGAAGCCATCGAGGTCGATTACGCCGAGCTTCCCGTTGTCGTCTCGATCGAATCGGCAATCGCCGATGGTGCGCCGCAGGTCTGGTCCGCGGCCAAGGGCAATGTGTTGTTCGACTGGCAGGTCGGCGATGGCGAGCGCACCGCCGCCGCCGTTTCGGGCGCGGCGCACGTCACCCGGCTACGCGTCGTCCAGAACCGCATCGCGCCGGCGTCGATGGAGGTCCGCGCCTGCGTCGGCGAATATGATGCCGCCACTGGCTTCACTTTCACCACCGGCAGTCAGGGCGTCGCGGCGATGCGCCAGAATTTGGCGCAGGGTGTGTTGAAGATCCCCGCCGATCAGCTGCGTGTCGTCACCGGCGATGTCGGCGGCGGGTTCGGGATGAAATCGTTCGTCTATGCCGAATATCCGCTGGTGCTCCACGCTGCCCGCGACCTTGGGCGTCCGGTCAAATGGACCGGCGAGCGCGGCGACGCCTTCCAGACCGACAGCCATGGCCGCGCCATGGTCAGCGACGCCGCGCTCGCCTTCGACAAGGACGGGATGATTCAGGCGCTGCAGGTCGAAACCTGGTCCGACCTTGGGGCGTATCAGGCGCAGTTCGGCCCGGCGATCCAGACCATGGCGGGCGGGCGGATCATCGGCGGCGTCTATCGCATTCCGACGATCCACAACCTCGTCCACGGCGTCGCCACCAACACCGCCCCGGTCGATGCCTATCGCGGTGCCGGTCGCCCCGAATCGGCGTACATCATGGAGCGCCTGCTCGAAGCGGCAGCGCGCGAACTCGGGCTCGGGGTCGATGAAATCCGCCGTCGCAACCTGCTGCGGTCGGATGAACTGCCCCACGAAAATGGCCTTGGCCTGACCTTCGACGTCGGCGATTTCCCCGCTGTGCTCGACAAGGCACTGGCGCAGGCCGACTGGGCGGGCTTCGACACCCGCAAGGCCGAAGCGGCGCGGCGTGGCAAGCGGCTGGGGCGCGGCATCGCCTATTACGTCGAAATCGCCGGTGGCGGCGGCACCGAGGAATTCGCCGATGTCCGCGTCGCCGCCGATGGTGTCGTCGAAATGGCGGTTGGTACCCAATCGAACGGTCAGGGCCATGAAACCGCCTATGCGCAGGTCGTTTCCGAGCGTCTCGGCATCGATTTCGACCAGATCCGCATCGTCCAAGGCGATTCGGACCGGCTCGAAGTCGGCAACGGCACCGGCGGCTCGCGGTCGATGGCATTCGGCGGCAGCGCCATCCAGAAATCCGCCGACGAGCTGATCGAACGTGGCATCGCCCTCGCCAAGGTCGATCTCGGTGCCGACGATATCGATTATGCCGATGGCGTGTTCCGGGCGCGCGGCAGCAACGCCACCCGCTCGCTCGCCGAACTCGCCGCCGCCCACCCGCAAGGGCTCGACGGGCGCACAACCTACACCACCAGCACCGGCAAGCCCGCGCCGACCTTCCCCAACGGCTGCCACGTCGCCGAAGTCGAAGTCGATCCGGCAACCGGCACGGTGAAGATCACCCGCTACAGCCTCGTCGACGATTTCGGCAAGTTGATGAACCCGATGCTCGTCGAGGGGCAAATCCACGGCGGCGTCGCGCAGGGCCTCGGCCAGGTGCTGCTCGAGGACGTCGTCTACACCGACGATGGTCAGCTGGTGACCGGCAGCTTCATGGATTACGGCATCCCACGCGCCGACGACATGCCGCCAAGCATCGGCTTCGACACGCTCGGCACGCCGTCACCGACCAACCCGCTCGGCGTCAAAGGCTGCGGCGAAGCGGGAACCATCGGCGCAATGCCATCGGTGATGAACGCCATCATCGACGCATTGGACGGCCAGCAGATGGAAATGCCGGCGACGATCGAAAAGGTCTGGCGGGCGGCACGGGCGCTGGAGGTGAAGGCCGCAGCTTAGGCTGTTGCGAAGCGAGATGGGGGCCCGTGGCAGGGCCCTCGCAGGATGGTTGGCGGCTTGCGCGGCTGGGCGCGCGTTCCGCGCAGTCAGGCCTCGCACCTCGTCCATGGTGCCGATTGCCTAAACTCGCGGGAGCATCCTGACGGTTCGCACAAGGCCGATTGCCGCCAAAATCAGGGTCAAATGTACAGCGATCAACGGCGGCCAGCCCGATAAGAAGATGATGTCGTTGGCCAGTCCGCCGTTGAACGGACCACCACCCATTGCCAGACCGCGGGTTCCGAAAATCGCGTTGAAATATGCCGGCACAGTGAACAGCCAGGCCGTTGTGACCGCGCTCCAGAACAAGACCCGGTGCCAACGCGGCGTCAGGCGGATAAACGGGCCGCCCAGCCCCCACGCCATCAACAATAGGCCGTGGGTGATCGCTTCCATATGAACCATCCGCCATGCCCGCGCGTCGCCGGGAATGTGCAGGTCAACCGGTGGCAATATCGGCCAGACGACCAGTTGGCCCAGCAGCGCCACAAACCATTGCCAGCCAACAAACAGCGCGAAGGCAAACAGGCCGACGCCGTTCAGGAACAGCAGCGCGCGCTGCCGCTCGGGCATGGGGACGATCGTCGCTGCACTCATGCTGCTTGCATGACCGGCGACGGTTCGCCGATCCTTGCCATGTCGAGTTCGCCTGAGCCCAACGCCCCGTCGGCGTGCTTTTTCCACCACAAGACGACCCAGGCTGGGTCCGCCACGGTACGGGGGTTATAGTTCGGCATCAGAATGCGCAGCAGGCCGGGCGTCATGCGAGCGAACATCCGCAGCAGCAGGCTATAAAGCGATAGCCGGGACGCCCACGTCGACCACATACCATCTTCGATCATCATGGCGCGATAGCCCATCCGCGTGCGCCCCATGATGTGAACCATGGCAAAAAGGAAACCGTAGATGCGCAAATGATAACGGCCGTCGAGCGCTGCGAAAACATCGTAGGTTGCGCATTTGTGTTCAATCTCCTCGACAAAATGCCAGAGGATCAAGGAGGCTACGCTCGGTTCGCCATCGCCGAACAAATACTGTCGGTCGTTAACCAGCATGTGGGCAACAACAAGCGCCATCGCCTCGAAACCTTCGGCATAGGCGAGGTTGAAGGCAAACGAGCGTTTGCTTGCAAATGACTGATAGTCCGCCTTCAGCACGGCTTCGGACTGCGGGACCGACGCATAGCCCATGTTAGCGAGCTGCTTGTTGAACTGCTGGTGCTGGCGGTAATGCGTTGCTTCTTGCGCGATATAGAGATCGATCTCCGCAATCAGCGCCGGATCGGATGTCTTGGTCCGCGCCTGTCGCATCGTTTCGATCAGATAGGGCTCAAGATAAGGCATACCGAGCGAGCCCGCGTTCACCACATGACTGAATTCGGGTCGCGCGCGGTTCCAGACGCCGCCAAGCCTCTGTGGAAACCGAAACTTCATGCGGCGAACGATCATCCGCTGCGCGTCGAAGATGCGTGAATGCGCCATCGTGCCGCTCCCCTACATTGGGCCTGAGGCCCGAAAAGTCGCTATTGATATATTACTCAATAGTGTTGTTGTGGCAATTGTCAATAGGCTGGTCTAGGGCTGTTTGCGCACTGGAGACCGATGATGAGTAACAAGCCGGAGCGCACCAGACTGTTGCCCGACGATCGCCGCGCGCAACTGCTTGGCCATGCCGTCTCGTGCTTTGCCGAGCATGGCATCGCGCGGGCAACACAGGCCCAGGTGGCGACGCGCGCCGGTGTCTCGGTATCGGCGGTCTATTCCTATTTCCGGACCCGCGCCGATCTTGTTGCCGCAGTGTTAGGCGCTGTGGAAGCGACCATTACGACGATGGTGGAGAACGCGTTGGCCACGCCCGAACCAGCCCTCGACGCGTTGACGAGCCTCGCGACGCGGACCGCCGACATGGCAGTTGGCGAGCCCGACATGGTCCGCGTATGGCTCGATTGGAGCACCGGGGTAAGGGCTAATGTCTGGCCCCAATTCCTGGCGCTGCAAAGTCGGCTGCACGCTGTTGTCGAACAGGTGCTGCTCCATCCCGGCGACGGCAAGGTCGAACTGGCGGAACTTCGCATCAAATCTGCGGCGCGACTTTTTGTCGGGGGCGCCCACACACTGGCCCTGATGCGTTTCGAAAATGTCGATGCCCGTGCACTCGCGCTGTTTATCGACCAGTTGGTCAGCGGCGTGCTGGCGGCCGCCGGACGAACGGGCTGAGGTTGCAGTCGCGCAGGAGCAAACTGTCGGTTCACATCGTCGACCGGCACTTGCATCAGTGAAGATCGCCTTCGGTTGATCGCCGACGTTCGCCGCGCCCTCGGCCACCAAATGCCCGCTTCCCACGCAACGTGTCATCCCGGCGAAGGCCGGGATCCAGCTTCACTTTTGGCGCGATGAAGGAAGCTGGATCCCGGCCTTCGCCGGGATGACAGGGGGGGATGGCGTGGCCCCTTGCAGGAGCACAACCTCGGTTCACATCGTCGACGGGCACCCGTCAGTGATTTAAACCGCTTTCGGTTAATTGCCGACGTTCGCCACGCGCCCTCGGTCACCAACCGCCCGCTTCCAGCCACTAACGTGTCATCCCGGCGAAGGCCGGGATCCAGCTTCACTTTGGGTGCGGTGAAGGAAGCTGGATCCCGGCCTGCGCCGGGATGACAGGGGAGATGGGGTGACGCGGTCGATCGAAGTGCGACACTAGAATGTTTTGGTTCGTGTCTTTGACATAGTGCACCATTTGGGTTATATAGCCACCCCATGAGCTATGGCCGCACCAAAAACCGTCCGCTTCGCAACGGCTTTCGCGACCCGCCGCGGGGTGCGGCACCGGCGGCCACTCCCGAACCCGCCACCCTGCCTGCCGTCATCGCCGAACCCCGGCCGCCGCGCGCGCGGCAGGGCGGGTGGACGGCGGCGAAGCAGAAGGTGTTTTTTCAGCGGCTGGCGGCGACGGGTTCGGTCGAACGCGCGGCCGAATATGTCGGGATGTCGGAATCGTCGGCGTATCGCCTGCGCAGTCATCCCGGGGCCAGTGAGTTTCGCGCCGGGTGGGCGACGGCGCTGGCGGCGTGCGTGACGACGGCGCGCGATCTGGCGTTCGAACGCGCGTTCAACGGCAGCGTCGAAACATTGGCGCATAATGGCGTGATCAAGGGCAACCGAACAGTGTTCAATGACCGGCTGCTGATGTTCCTGCTGCGCAACTACGATACCTGCGTCAACGATTTCGGGGCGCCGTGCATCGAGGAGCGGTTTGCGCGGCAGCTCGAACTGCTCGTCGATGCGCCCGATCTGCCGCCCGAATTCGCCGATATCACTATTGCCCCAACGCCCATCTAAGCCTCCGTTAGTCGCGTTATTGCCAATAGCACCTTGGAATCGTTACATTCATCAAATCGTCGATCCTACGCCCGGCTGCGCAACGCGACCACCAACCCGGCAAGCGCCAGCACGACGCCAGCACCGGCCGCGACCGTCCAGCGATAGCCTTCGAATACCGTCGACAGGCTCATCGCCACCACCGGCACCAGCACATTGACGTACCCGGCAATCGGCGCGCCCATCCGGCGGATGAGCGCATAATAGATCAGGAACGCCCCCGCCGACGCCGCTGTGCCGAGGTAGATCAGTCCGAGCCAATAGTTCGGCGACGAATCGAACACCGGCGGGCCGTTGGTCGCGGCGGCATAGACGGCATTCATCAGCGCGCCGTACAACATCGACATCGCCAACGTTGCTTCGGCGGGCAGGCGACGCGCAAGCGACGTTGCCTGCAGGACGTTCGACAGCGACGCCGAAATGACCGCGCTGACGACCAATGCAAGGCCGAACGCCATATGCGGTGCCGCCCCGACATCGCGACCGACCAGCAGTGCGACCCCGACAATGCCCATGGCGCTGCCGAGGGCAAAGCGCGGCGTGATCCGCTGCCGCAGCATGATCGCGGCAAAAACCGCATTGGCGATGACCAGCATGGTGAACACCAGCGCCACCAGACCCGACGTCAGATACAGTTCGGCGTTATAGACGAGGTTGAAATTGAGCACGAACTGCAACAGCCCGATGAGCATCGCAAAGCCATGGCCGCGCGCCCCGAGCCGAAACGGCCGCCGCGCCGCGATGCACCAGACCAGCAGCACCGCACTGCCGATCAGGAAACGGTAGCTGACCGACCACGCAGGCGGGACGACGCCGAGCTGGGTTTTGATGACCAGCCAAGTCGAACCCCAGATTGCCGTTGTCGCGGCAAACGACAGGACGAGCTTGAGATCGAGCCGCTGCGGTTCGGGGTCGGCGCGGGCCATCAGGCGAGCGCGGCAGCAAGCGCCGCAGTGGCGTTCGGCGGCGTATCCCATGCAGTGACGAAACGCGCTTCGTTCGACCCGACAGCGCCCCAATCGTAGAAGCCGAAGCCGTGCGCGCGCAGGACCTCGGACTCGCCGGGGCGCAGTTGGACGAAGACCTCGTTGGCGTGAACCGCCGCGAGCAGGCGGTCGGCGGCGGCGGTAGCGATGGTCTGCGCAGCTGCATTGGCGGCGGCAGCATTGCGCAACCAGACGCCGCCGCTGAGCATTGCGAGCAATTGCGCGGCTTGGGTGCGGCCCTTGCTCAACACATGACCGCCACGCTTGCGACGGAAACGCAGTTCGTCGGCGAGCCCACGGTCGAACACGACGATCGCTTCGGCCGACAAGCCGCCGTTCTTGACGGCACCGAAGCTGAGGATGTCGACCCCGGCGCGCCAGCTGATATCGGCAGGCACGCAGCCGAGATGCGCAACGGCATTGGCAAAGCGCGCGCCGTCGAGATGCACGCGCCAGCCCTGCGCCTTGGCATATTGCCCCAGCGCCGTCAGCTCGGTGGGCGTGTACACCGTGCCCGCTTCGGTGGGCTGGGTCAGCGACAGCGCGCGCACCTGCACCTGATGCACATCGCCGCGATGCCCGGCGAGCGCGGCATCGATTGCCGCCGGGGTCAGTTTGCCGTGCTGGCCGGGAACCAGCAGCAGTTTGGCGCCCGCCGTATAGAATTCCGGCGCGCCGCATTCGTCGACATGGATGTGCGCTTCGGCATGGCAGACGACGGCGCCGAACGGCGGCACGAGAACCGACAGCGCCAACGCATTGGCCGCCGTGCCCGTCGTCACCGCGAACACCGCACAATCATGATCGAACACCGCACCGAAGGCTGCATCGAGCCGTGCCGACCAATCGTCGCCGTCATAGCCCGCCGTGGCGGACGGTGCGGCAGCGCAGAGCGCGGCGAGCACTTCGGGGCAAACCCCGGCAATGTTGTCGGACAGGAAGTTCATTACGCCGGGCTAGAGGCGGGGCGGGGCGCGGTCAACCGGTGGCCGGGGAGCCATCGACGAGGAGTCCTTTCCGCAATCCGCTCACCCTGAGCGCAGTCGAAGGGCGGTCCACGCGGACACAGTGCGCTATGGGCCTACCCTTCGACTGCGCTCAGGGTGAGCGGACTTATCGGATGGGCCTGCCGAGCCGGACACGCCCGCCACGGCACCGCAACGAAAAGGGGCGGCCGCTGCCGCGACCGCCCCCAATCCTGCCTCAGCGCTGCCCGGTTCAGAAGCCGACGGTCAGCGTCGCGCGCGCGCCATGATCGGTGTTCTTGTCGCCGATCACGCCGCTGTAGCTGACGCCGAGGGTTGTCCGCTTGGCGATGCTGAAGCTTGCCCCGGCCTCGATCGCGACGGCATCCTTGTCGAGCGCCACGGCGCGGATCGATTGCGTCGTTCCAAGGCCTGCGATGCTCAGCTGCGCTGTCGGCGACCGGTCGCCGCCGACATTCTGATAGGCGACGCTGGCAGTCAGCGTTGCCGAACCGGTGACCAGACCGCCGCGCAGACCGACCTGGGTGATCGACTGGTTGTAGTTCTGCTTGACACCGCTGACCGCAGCGATGCCGCCCGCCTCGCTGAACGTCTTGGCGTCATAGCTTGCATAGCCAAAGCGCGCGAACGGTTCGATCCGCGCCGTGCTGGCCGAGGCAAGATCATACGAAACCTCGACAAAGCCCTGATACACGGTGCCTTCCGACTTGCTGGTCAGCACCTGGCCAAGGCCCGGGATGGTGATTGCCCGGCTTGCCCGCGCCGATACACCGGCGATCGACCCGCCGACACCGATGGCAAAGCCATTGTCCTGACGATAGCCGCCATAGACCGCGCCGCCGGTGCTTTCGACCTTCGAATTGCCCAGCGCATCGAAGTCGATATTGTTATGCAGATAGGTGAACGCCGCGCCGATCTTCCAGCCGTTGGTGGCGTAATCGACCCCGGTCAACACGCCCGCCTGTTTGGTGGTGAAGCGCTGGCCGATGCCATCGGCACTAGCTGTACCCCAGCTACCGGCACCACGGAGCCAGATCGTCGTTTCGGCTTCGGTCGTCTGCGTCGTCGAGGTTGCCGCCCGGCCCGCCGCTGCCGCATCGCTCCCCGTGTTCAGCCGGTCGAAGGCGGTTTCGCGAACGATGCGAGTGTCTTCAAGCGCCACGCGGCGCTCGGCGCTGTGGATTTCACCGTCCAGCTGCGTCAATGCGGCGGGGATCCCGGCACCCTGAACATACAGCGGGTAGAACGGCTGCGGGTTATAGCCCGCCAGCACTGCGCGGTCGAAGGCGCTCGCCACCTGGAACTGGTTCGGCGTCAATGTGCCGCCGAGCGTTACCAGCGACGCCGGGTTGAGCCGCACGGTCACAGCATTGTTGGCGTAGGACACCGTCGGTGCGAACGCGACGCCGAAGTTGCCAAGGCCCGTCGTCGTGAAGGTCCCATTCAACCCGGTCGAGGTCAGGACGGTATAGGTCGCGTTGAACAGATAGGTCGGGGTGATCGAATTTCCCGCCGAGCCCTGGACATTGAGCGCCAAGGTGCCGTTGAGCGCGGCCGTTCCGGCAACGATGATCCGGTCGTTCGACCCCGGCAGGATGTCGGCGACATAGGTGGTGCCGGTGTTGAAGACGATCGGCCCGGCAACGTTCAGATTGCCGACGCCGCTGTTGACTCCGACATTGCCCGGCGAGACGGTCGAACCGCTGAGCAAGGTCAGTGCGCCGACGGTACCGGTGCCGGTCAGGCTGGTGCCGGTCTGTAGCGTCGTCGCCGAATTGGCGATCGACCCATTGACCGTCAGGCGACCGCCCGCAACCGTCGTCGTGCCGGTGTAGTTGCTCGTTCCTGTCAGGACCAACGTGCCGGTTCCCGCCTTGGTAACGCTGCCCGTTCCGCTGATAGCGCCGCTGAAAGTGTCGTCGTTACCCAAGGTGTTGATCGTGCCGGCCGCGTTCAACGCCACCGTGCGTGACGAGCTGATGCTCGCCGTCGTCTGCAAGGTCGACGGCCCCGCGAAAGTGATACCGCCCGCCGCCGCGCCAAGCGCGCCATTGCTGGCGACCGAGACGATACCCGCGTTGATGATCGTGCCGCCCTGATAGCTGTTCGCCGCATTGCCGAGAAACAGCGTGCCGCTGCCGACCTTGTCGAGCGTGCCATTGCCGGAAACCAGCCCCGGCGTGGCGAACAGGAAAGTGCCGGTGTCGATATGGGCAACGCCGGTCAGGGCGATTGCCTGATAGATCACCAGCGAGTCGCCGGCGCGCAATGTGGCACCATCGGCAATGTTGAGCTGATTGGCGTCGGCACCGAGCGCGTTGGCTGCCGCAACGGTGAGCACCCCGGCGTTCAGGTTGGTGTCGCCGGTGTAGGTATTGGTGCCGCCCAGCACCACAGTGCCATCACCCGTCTTTGTCAGCCCCGACGCGCCGCTGATGACATTGTTGATCGTCGCAGTGACGCCCGCGTCGGTTTCGATGCCCGCAACCGCACTTCCCGAAATGGTATCACCCGTCAGTGTATAGCCATCGACCGCGAAATTCAGCTGGTCGAAGGCCTGGGTGCCGACGACCGTGACCGTACCCGGCGTGACGCCGAAATTGGCCACCGTGCCGTCCCAGACGGCGTTGGCACCGCCGGTGACGATCGTCCAATTGGTGTTCGAAGCGTTCCATATGCCGCTGCCGCCATCGACGGCATTGTTGGCGATGACATTGGCACCGTCCCAATAGTTTGCGACAATGCCAAGCGGCGAAATGAGAAGGCGGACCTGGTTCGCCACCGACAGATCGATGGCGTAGCTGTTCCCGGCCGGCGTGCTGCCGAACGCCAGCACATGGTCGCTCAACGCCCCAGTATAGTTGAAGAGGCGATAGACTCCGGGCGCGAATCCGGCGAGCGGGTTGATATTGAGCGTGCCGTCGAGCGTCAGATCATTGCTGACGATGATGAAGTCATTGGCCCCGCCACCCGCGAGCGAAGGTGCCGCGAGGTCGAAGTTGAGCACCGAGGTATTGGCGAGCAACAGGCTGGCAACGCTCAGCGTTCCCGGTGCCGCACCGACGCCGGGCGCGATAATACCGCCATTGTCGATAAAGACGGTTCCGCCGATCAATCCCGCGCCCGAAAGCGTTGCACCGCTGGCAACCGAAACGGCGCTACCGCTCGCGGTCGATCCGGTTACCGAAAGCTCACCCTGCGAAACCGTTGTCGGACCAGTGTAGGTGTTGGCGGCCGAAAGCGTCAGGCGACCCGCACCGGTCTTGTCGATCGAGCCGATCGAGCCGCCAATACGATTGGCAACGCTGCCCGCCTGTTCCAGATCGAAACCGCGCGTATCATAGTGAAATACCGCCCCGGCGAAGACCTTGTTGTTGAGTGTCAGATTGGCCGCATAGGCGGAAATACCGCCCTCACCGCTTGTCGTCAGGGAGCCGACACCGCCGCTGATCGATGCGTTGTTGCCAACGCCGAAAAAGCCCGATGCGAGCAGCGCGTCGCCGATGTTGGTCGTCGCCTTCGGCAGAATCAGCGTCCCTGCGCCCGACGCGAGGAAAAAGAGCGACGCACCCGAGATCGCGCCATTCAACGTGATCGACTGACCGGCATTGGGAAGTGCGATATTGAGCTGACTGTTCAGAACGAAATCATTGGCCAATGCTACGCTGGTATTGAGATAGACCGTCCCGAATCTCGATGTCGCCGGACCGACAGTTACCGCGCCGGTGCCGAGCGAGCCGTTACCCGCGACGCGAACACCGCCCGCATTGAGCACGGTGCCTCCGGCATAGGTGTTGGCGACGTTCAGCAGTTCCGCGGTGCCATTGCCCTGAAAAGTGAACTGGCCACCGCCGGAGATCTGGCCCGAAAGCCTGCCGGTCACGCCGCCATTCAAATAGATGCCATCGCCGAGGAGGATGATGTCATTGCCAATCGTGCGATTGCTGCCTGACGGCGAGAGGATGCCGGTTCCTGCAACGGCGAACGTGAACGCCCCGGTACCGAACGACAGCGCATTGCCGAACCGCAAAGTACCCGCTTCGAGCACGGTGCCGCCAATATAGCTGTTGGCAGTGAAAAAGTTCTGATTGCCGGCGCCGCGCTTGATGACGGTAATGGCACCGCCGCCAGCATCGTCGATCGTACCTGCGCCGCTCAACAGGGCTTTGCCGGCGGCAAAATCGATGATCAGGTTCGCCGCCGCGCCGGTATTCGTATAATTATCGACGTTGGTCGTGACACCTGCGACCGTCAGATCGGCCCCGCCGAGGTCGATAGGGGCGGCGATTGCCGGCAGTCCGGCAAGACCAATGGCGAGCAAGCCCGCAGCCGAAACCCCAATTCGTAAAGAGCGTGCGACCTGCCCGCGACCGAATCCGACGACCGCTTCACACAACAATATCGACATATGGCACCCCTGTAGGCACACCACGCACACGCCCATGGATGCACAGCGAAACTAACGCCGATCTTTTCGATTTTGCAATCCCAAAAGGGTCGTTTGAGCCCTAAACGGCACGAGTTATTGCCGTTTTAGCTGTAATTTTCGACAATCCGTCGCTGATTCGGATTTGATCGGCGTCACGCCGCCATCATGTCAGACTGCGGGCCGACCAAATTGGCGATTAGAGGCGGAATAGACCCACAGCCCGACGAGCGCTGCCGCTCCGAGTGCATAGGGCAGCGCGCCCGAAAACTGGTAAAGGCCGATGCCGATTGCCGGAGCCAATACGAAACACGAGCCATTGATTGCCGTCACCGCGCCCGCAACGCCGCCCTGCTCATCGTGCCCGACTGCAAGGCTCGCACCGGCGGTAAAGCCCGGGCGAGCAAAGCCGTAACCGAGCGCCGTCAGTGCATAGGCGACGACGATCGCGTGGAAACTCGGTGCTAGCGCGACCCCCAGAGTTCCGGCCGCAGCGATCGCCGTTCCCCAGCGCATCAGCATTGGCGGTGTCATCGCGAACATACGAATCAACCCCCATTGCGCCAGAAGCGTCGCCCCGGCCCCCGCCATGAACACGATCGCGATCTCCTCCTGCGCGGCCAACGCGCCGACACCGAGGCGGTCGATCACTAGAAATCCCATTGCCTGCCCCGTTGCGGCCTGAACCGAGCCGGAAACGAAACCGAAGATCATGAACGGCAGGATACGCGGATCACGCCATGACAGCCGCACGGCACGCCCGACGCTGGCGGCGGCGAGGCTGCCGCCGGTCGCACCGCCCGCAAGCGTGGGTTCGCTGGATGGAGCACCATGGCGCATCGTATCGTTTGGCGTCGATCCAACTGCATGGTGCGGGTCATCGTCGGGCAAGAACCGACGAACGGCGACCAGCATAGCCAATGCCACAACGGCAAAGGCGAACAGCGGTCCGGATAATCCTGCTGCGCCGATGATGAACAGGGGTGCAATCGCTGGGCCGATGATAGTGCCGAGACCAAATGCCGACGACAGCGAACTGAGCGCATTGGTGCGTTCGCCTTCGCTGGTGCGCGCCGCAACATACGCCTGTGCGGCCGGGTTCGATGCCGACCCGAAGATCCCAAACAGCGACCGGAGCGCCGCGAACAGCGCAAAGGTTGCAACCGGCACGAGTAACCCGCGCAAGCCGCAGAAAATCACGATGCCGCAGCCGAGCATCGACACGCCGAAGCCTGCGAGGCCGACCTCCATCAACAGCCGTCGACCGCGCAAATCGGACTGGCGTGCCCAGAACGGCGCGCTGAACGTCCAGAGCAGCGCCGAAAAGGAGAAGATCGTGGCGACCAGCAAGTCAGGGATTTGGATCACCCGAGCGATCGCCGGCAGCACCGTCTGGAGCGCGGTATTTCCGGCTGCAACGGTGAGCAGCACGGCAAACAGCACGGCGAATTCGCGGCGAGGCAAGGCGTTGGGCATGACGCTGCTTGGCGCAGGTTCGAAGTCTTGCCAACCCGTCGGAAAATAAGTCGACGCTTGTCCGAAACAAAATCGCGGCGCAATTCGTTGTTTACGGTGCAGCGCAACATGCTAAATCGAGTGCGACTCAAGGGATCACGAATGATGCGCGCAGGCTTGGCGATGGTAACGACTCTGGCGCTGCTGGCATCGGCATGCGGCAAGAAGGACGCCGGTGCCGGGGCGCCGGGTCCCGGGGGGCCAGGCGGCCCACCGCCACCGGTCACCGTCGCGACACCGCTTATCAAGCCGATCGTCGATTGGGATGACTATGTCGGCCGCTTCGAAGCGCTGCAATCGGTCGAGGTTCGTCCGCGCGTGTCCGGCTATGTCGCAAAGCTTGCATTCCGCGACGGTTCATTCGCCCGGCCCGGGCAATTGCTGTTCCAGATCGACCCGCGCCCGTTCGAGGCGGTATTGGCGCAGGCCAAGGCCGATGCCGGTCGCGCGCGCGCTGCCGCCGATGTGGCGCGCACCAGCTTTGCAAGATCGCAGACGATGCTCGATTTGAACGCTGTCAGCCGCGAGGAGTTCGATAACGCCAAGGCGACACTGGCGCAGGCAGTCGCCAATCTTGCCTCGGCTGAAGCAGTGGTGAAGGCCAAGGCGCTCGACGTTAGCTTTACGCGTGTCACCGCGCCGATTTCGGGTCGCCTGTCGGATCGCCGCGTCGATGTCGGCGCCTATGTCACCAGCGGCCAGACGGTAATGACGACGGTGGTGGCGCTCAGCCCGATCAAGTTCGTGTTCACCGGATCGGAAGCGGTTTACCTAAAGTACCAGCGCGCCAACCGTGCCGGCACCCGGCCGTCGTCGCGCGTTTCGGCAAATCCGGTCGATATCCGTCTGGCTGATGAGAATGACTATCGCTGGCATGGCCGGATGGATTTTGTCGACAACGCCATCGACCTCGGCTCGGGCACGATCCGGGGACGCGCTGTCGTCAACAATCCCGATGGCTTTCTCACCCCGGGGATGTTCGGCCATATGCGGCTGCTGGGTTCGGGCAGTTACAACGGAATGCTGATTCCCGAAGGCGCAGTCGTCACCGATCAAACGCGCAAGGTAGCGCTGGTCGTCGGGCCGGACGGAATGGTCAGCCCGCGTGTTGTCGATCTTGGCCCGATCGTCGACGGCTTGCGCGTCGTGCGATCGGGATTAAAGCCCAGCGACCGGGTTATCATCGAGGGCGTCCAGCGGGCGCGTCCGGGGACGAAGGTCACACCCAAGGACGGCAAGATCGTGCCGCCGGCCCCCGGCACCGGACCGCTCGTACCAGCGCTTATCGAAACCCCCGCATCGTCCGCCACCGACGCGGGCGCGGTACGCTAAGCCATGCGGTTTTCGCACTTCTTTATCGACCGGCCGATTTTCGCCAGCGTCATTGCCGTCCTGATCGTCTTGGTCGGAGCCGTTGCGTTTCCGTCGTTGCCGATTGGCCAATATCCCGAGATTGCCCCACCGACGATTACGATTACCGCAACCTATCCCGGTGCGTCGGCCGAAATTCTCGCCGACACTGTTGCCGCCCCGCTCGAGCAGGAAATCAACGGCGTCGAAGACATGCTGTACATCACCTCCTCGTCAACGGGCGACGGGCGGGTGACGATCAATGTGGTCTTCAAGCTCGGCACCAACCTCAACAATGCGCAGGTGCTCGTCCAGAACCGGGTCGCCTCGGCCGAACCGCGGCTGCCCGACACCGTTCGCCAACTCGGCGTGACAACGCGCAAGAACTCGCCCGATATTCTGCTCGTGGTGTTCCTGTCATCGCCGAATGGGACGTTCGCGCAGGATTATGTGTCGAACTATGCGACGTTGCAGTTGAAGGACCGGCTGTCGCGCCTCGACGGCGTCGGCGGCGTCAATGTCTTTGGCAGCCGCGATTATGCGATGCGGATCTGGATCGATCCCGACAAGGCGGCGGCGCGCAACCTCAACGCCAGCGAGATCGTCGCGGCGCTGCGGGCCCAGAATGTGCAGGTTGCCGCCGGATCGATCGGTCAACCGCCGTTCGATCATGGCGGATCGGGTTTCGAACTCAACATTCAGGCGCAGGGTCGCCTGACCACGCCCCAACAGTTCGGCGACATTATCATCAAGGCCGTGGGTGAGCAGGTCACCAAGGTCAGTGACGTCGCGCGGGTCGAAGTCGGCGCGCAGGACTACAACACCAGCTTCGCCGTCCACGGGGTCAGCGGGGTCGGGATCGGCGTTACCCAGCGCCCGGGATCGAACGCGATTGCCACCGCCGACGCGATCATCGCGACGATGGAGGACGCCAAGAAGAGTTTTCCACCCGGCATCGCCTATAGCATTCCCTATAATCCCACCGAATATGTCCGAGCGTCGATCGCCAGCGTCGAACGGACGTTGGTCGAAGCTATCCTTCTGGTCGTGCTGGTCGTGCTGGTCTTCCTGCAAAGCTGGCGGGCAGCGCTTATCCCGGTACTCGCAATCCCCGTATCGCTGATCGGCACCTTCGCGGTGATGGCGGCCTTTGGGTACAGCCTCAACAACCTGTCGCTGTTCGGGCTGGTGCTCGCCATCGGTATTGTCGTCGATGACGCCATCGTCGTGGTGGAGAATTGCGAGCGCGAACTGCGCGCGGGGTTAAGCCCCCGTGACGCAGCCTATCGCACGATGGACGAGGTCGGCGGCGCGCTGATCGCCATCGCGCTGACGCTCTGCGCGGTGTTCGTGCCCACCGCCTTCATCACCGGAATTTCGGGACAATTCTATAAGCAGTTCGCACTGACCATTTCGGCCGCCACGCTGATCTCGTGCTTGGTTTCGCTGACTCTGTCGCCGGCACTCGCGGCGCTGCTGCTCAAGCCGCACGACGAGCATGCGCCCAAGCCCACCGGCTGGCGACGCTATCCGCAGGGCGCTGCCGACAAGTTCAATCAAGGCTTTGACTGGCTGTCCGACCGTTACGGACGGCTGACTGCGCGCACCATCCGCACCGTCGGGATTGTGCTCATCGTCTATGCCGTGCTGCTGCTGATCGCCGGCTGGCGCTTTGTCGCGACGCCGACGGGGTTCATTCCGGCGCAGGACCAAGGCTATCTGATCGGCGTCGTTCAATTGCCCCCGGGATCGTCGCTTGAACGCACCCAGCGCGCCGTCGAGCAGGCGGCGCAGATTATCGATAAGACCGGCGGAGTGAATTATTCGGTTGCCATCACCGGCCTCGACGGTGCGAGTTTCTCGAACGCCCCGAACGCCGCGACCTTCTTCATTCAGATGGACGATTACCCGGTCCGCGCCGACAAGGGGCTGAGCGGCGAGATGATCCTTGGGTCGCTGCGCCAGCGGCTGGGTGGCCTTACCGGCGCTAATGTTCTCGTCATCCCGCCGCCGCCGGTGCGCGGCATCGGCACGGGCGGCGGCTTCAAGATGATGATCCAGGACCGCTCGGGGAAAGGCTATCAGGCGCTCGAAGGCGCGACCGTGGCGATGATGATGCAAGCCAATCAGGTCGAGGGTCTGACGTCGGTGTTCAGCCTGTACAACACCGGCACGCCGCGCATCTTCGCCGATATCGATCGCGAAAAGGCGCAGTTGATCGGGGTCCAGCCGTCGGAGATCTTTGCGACCCTGCAGACCTATCTCGGCTCGAGCTATATCAACGACATCAACCTGTTCGGTCGCACCTACCGCGTCACCGCGCAAGCCGACGCCCCGTTCCGCAACGACCCGACCGACATTACCAATTTGAAGGTACGGTCGGCATCGGGGACCATGGTGCCGCTCGGTTCGGTCGTTTCGCTCCGCGATGTCAGCGGGCCGTATCGCGTTGTACGGCACAATCTGTTCCCTGCCGCCGAACTGCAGGGCGACCGCAAGCCGGGGTTCTCGTCGGGCCAGGCACTGGGTGCGATGGAGGACCTTGCTGGCAAGGTATTACCCGAGGGGTTCAGCTATGAATGGACCGAATTGGCGTATCAGGAAAAGACGCAAGGCAACACCGCGACGGTGGTCTTCATCCTCGCGGTGGTATTCGTATTCCTGCTGCTCGCGGCACAATATGAATCGCTGATCCTGCCGTTTGCGGTCATCCTGATTGTGCCAATGTGTCTTCTGGCGGCGATTTTGGGCGTCAACCTGCGCGGCTTCGACAATAATATCCTGACGCAGATCGGCCTTGTCGTGCTCGTCGGCCTTGCCGCCAAGAACGCCATCCTCATCGTCGAGTTCGCCAAGCAGGCCGAGGAGAACGGCAAGGACCGGTTCGCGGCCGCCGAAAGTGCGGCGCGCACCCGCCTCCGCCCGATCCTGATGACCAGCTTCGCGTTTATTCTCGGCGTCGTCCCGCTCGTTATCGCCTCCGGTCCAGGTGCCGAGATGCGGCAGGCATTGGGGACGGCGGTGTTCTTCGGGATGATCGGCGTCACCATCTTCGGCTTGGTCTTCACACCGGTCTTCTATGTGCTGGCCAGCTGGGCCACCGAACGGCTGGCACGCGGGCGCGGTACGCCGCAACAGGCTGCCGCAGCCCATCCGGAGCCCGCCGAATGATCCGCATTGCCGCCCCTGCCCTTGCCGCACTGGCGCTTGCCGGTTGTACGCTCGGCCCGAACTATCGCCCGCCGGTAACGCCGTCGGCCGGAGCCGGTGGCTTTGTCGCCGCAACTCCAGCAACCGCCAGCGCCGATGCGCCGCCCGCCGATTGGTGGCGGCTGTACAATGACCCGGCACTCGATGCGATGATCGCCAAGGCGTTCGCAGCGAACACCGACTTACGGGTTGCGACCGCCAATTTGCGCCGCGCCCGCGCTGTATTGTCGGAAAGCCGAAGCCTGCGCCTGCCGTCGACAACACTCAGCGCCAACAGCGGTTACGGTCGGCAAGTCATTTCCAGCCCCAGCGGTCCGGCGGGATCGAATTCGGTCTTTTATCAACTCGGGACTGATGCGAGTTACGAGGTCGATATCTACGGTCGCGTCTCGCGATCGATCGAGGCGGCACGCGCCGACGCCGATTCCACTGCTGCTGCCCGCGACGCCGCCATTATCAGTGTCGCTGCCGAAACCGCACGCGCCTATGCCGATGCCTGTTCCATTGCTCGCCAATTGGCCGTCGCCGAAACCAGTCTGAAACTCCAAACCGACAGCTTCGGCCTGACCGAACGCCTATACCAAGCGGGACGCGGCACCCCGCTCGATGTAGCGCGAGCGCGCGCGCAGCTCGAAGCGACCCGTGCCACCCTGCCGACCTTCGCCGCCAACCGGCGTTCGGCACTGTATCGCCTGTCGGTTCTGACCGGCCAACCGCCTGAAATCGCCGAACCGGCCGCCGCCGCCTGTACCGTCGCGCCGCGGCTGACCCAGCCGATCCCGGTGAGCGACGGCAGCGCGTTGCTCAGACGGCGGCCCGACGTCCGCCGTGCCGACCGGGCACTCGCTGCCGCCACGGCGCGTATCGGTGTGGCGACCGCCGATCTCTACCCGCAGATCAGCATCGGTGGTTCGGCGCGAACGGCGGCGACCAAGCCCGGCGGTCTTTTCACCGCAGGCAGCCTTAGCTTCAGTTTCGGGCCGCTCATCAGCTGGACCTTCCCCAACTTCACCGTCGCGCGCGCCCGCATCCGTCAGGCCAAGGCCTCGACCGAAGCCGCGCTCGCCGATTTCGACGGTACCGTGCTCGCAGCGCTGCGCGACACCGAAACCGCGCTGAGCGACTATGCCGGCGGTCTTGACCAGAACGCGGCATTGCGTGCTGCCCGCGACCAAAGCGCCGAGGCCGTCCGCGTCGTGCGCATCCGCTATTCGGCGGGAGCCGAAAACTTCCTTGCCGTCCTCGACGCCGAACGCACCTTGTCGAACGCCGAAGCCCAACTCGCCGCAAGCGACGCCGCACTGACGACGCAGCAGATCGCGGTATTCAAGGCGCTGGGCGGCGGGTGGGAAAATGCACCGAAGGTCGCCGACATTGGCCGCAAAATGCGCCAATGATCGCCTGACCGCGACGACCGCGTGGCTGTCGCGCGCCGGGTCCACGTGCCAATTTTAGCATTTCAGGAAACACGCTTGCCCTGATGCGTTTCACCGTGGCAACCAAATCCGGCGGACGTCGGGACGATTACAAGGACAGGCCATGCTCGGACGGATTATTGGCGCGATCGCTGGGCAGGCCATGGCGCGGCGCATGGCCGGTACCGCCACGGGGCCGGCCGGTGCCATTGTCGGCATGTTGGTACCGCAACTGGCGCGCCGCCTTGGGCCGCTTGGCATTGCGGGAATGGCGCTCGGCAGCTGGGTGGTCGGACGGGCGCTGGCGAAGCGTGCCGCCGATGCGGACCAGGGGACTCAGGGCGGCGTCACCTCGACGAGCAGCTTACCGAAATTGCCCCCGGTATAAAGCTCCTTCACCAGCTGGACGGCATTTTCGAGGCCGGGGCGCACATCCTGCCGCGTCTTCAACTGCCCACCGAGCATCCAGCCCGCCAGCGCCTGTCCGGCTTCGGCAAAGCGCGGCGCAAAATCGGTGATGATGAAGCCGCGCACCGTCAGGCGGCGCATTAGCATCATCGTCCAGAACCCCGGCGGCTCGCTCGCTTCGGTGGCGTTGTACGACGAGATCATCCCGCACAGCGGCACGCGCCCGAAGGTCTTCATACGCTTCAGCACCGCGACCATGATATCGCCGCCAACCTGTTCGAAATTGATGTCGATCCCGTCGGGGGCGAGCCGGTCGAGTTCGGCACCGACGTCCTGCGATTTATAGTCGATGCAGGCGTCGAAGCCGAGTTCGTCGACGACATAATCGCATTTTGTCTTGCCGCCGGCGATGCCGATGACCCGGCAGCCCTTGATCTTGCCGATTTGCCCAACGACCTGGCCGACGCCACCCGCTGCCGCCGACACCACAAGCGTTTCGCCCGGCTTGGGTTGCCCGATGTCGAGCAAGCCGAAATAAGCCGTGACGCCGACCAGCCCGAGGGTGCCGAACGCCGCCGCCAAGGAAATGCCAGGAATTTCCGGAAGCCGCGACAGGCCGGTGCCGTCGGTGACCATCAGATCGGCCCATTCGCCGAGGCCCGCAAACAGATCGCCGGGATTGACCCCCGCCTTGCGGCTTTCGACGACACGGCCGCAGACGCCGCCACGCATCGGATCGCCGAGCCCGACCGGTGGCATATATTGCTCCTGATCGCTCATCCAGATGCGGTTGGTCGGGTCGAGCGACAGATAGGTAACCCTCAGCAAGAACTGCCCATCCGCGAGTGGCGGCAGCGTTTCGCTGGCAAAGGTCAGGTCGTCATCGGCGATGTCGCCAACCGGCCGCTTGCTCAATCTCCAGACGTGACGTTCCATCATACGATTTCCCCTTTGGCGACAGTGTCGAGCAAATCATCGATCGCGGCAACCGCCGCCGGTTCGGCCAGCGACGGTGCATGACCGACGCCGGGAACGGTGACGGCACGCAAACCCGGTAACCGCGCCTGCATCGCGGCCAGCGTTGCCGCGCTCAGCACGTCGGACTGTTCTCCGCGTAGCGCCAGCACCGGCAGGCCGCGCAAACCGTCGAACGCCGTCCACAAATCCGTACCCGCATCATTGCCGGGCAGGCGGAAGGGTTCGGCAATGCGCGGATCGTAATCGAAGGCGATCCGCCCCGATGCGGTCAGGCGGCAGAGCCGCTTGGCAAACGCCACCCAGTCGCCGATTGCCCAATGCGGATAAATGTCGCCGTTGCGCGCCGCGAGGTCGCGCGCTGCGTGCAGCCACGTCGCCCAATTGCCGCCACGCCCGACATTGGCGCGCAGCCGCGCCAGCCCCGCCGCCTCGGACACCGGTCCGGCGTCATTCAGAATCGCCCCCGCCATTTGCTCGCGATGGCCGACGGTCAGCATCATCGCCAGCGTTCCACCAAGCGACGACCCGACGACGACGAAGCGTTCGATCCGTGCCGCCTCGATCAGCAGCCGCAGATCGAGCAGGTACGATAGCGGCACATAGGTGAGCGAATCCTTGGCATAGGCCGATTCGCCGCGACCACGCAGATCGGGGGCAACCACCCGCCACCGCCCGTCCAGCCGCGTCGCAAGACCGTCGAAATCGGCAGCGTTGCGGGTCAACCCATGCAGGCACAGCAATGTCGGACGCGCGGTGGCTGCCGTATCGGCGGCGGGCCAGTCGCGATAGTGCAGCCGCAGGCTGTCGCGCGACCAGAACCAGCCATCGGTCGAGGAACCGGCCGCCATTTTTGCCGTTCTCCCCTAGTCACGCGCCAAAGTTTTTGACTCAGACTCAGTTGGCGCGCTATACGTCGAGTTTGGGGAGTAAGGAAGAACAGCAATCGTGGCAACGCGTGCAATCGACACCCGTGAAAATGACGTGCGTTCCGTTCGGGTCGAGCCGCGTGCCGATACCCGCGCCCGCCGCTACGATCCGGCGGAAACCAAAAGCCGGGTGCTCGCCGCTGCCAATATGCTGTTTTCGACCAAGGGCTTTGCCGCCACCGGCACCGCCGATATCGCGCGCGAGGCCGATGTTTCTGAAGGCTCGATTTTCTATCACTTCGGCTCGAAGAAGGCGCTGCTCGCCGAGCTTGGCCAACGCTATAGCGACCAGATGATCGCAGCGATGCAAGAGGGCTATGCCCTTGAGGATCTCGAACCTGGCATCATCATTCCGCGAGTGTTCAAATTCTGCCTCGAGAATAATTTATGGGAGGGCGTCACCGGCAGCGAGTGCGAGGTTGGCGTTCCGGCAGTGATGCATAACCCCGAAGCCGAGCCGTTCTATCACGCCGCCAAGGCCGCTACGACGGCGTGGATCGGACGCCAGATGACCGCAGCGATCGCCAAGCGGGGCATTACCGGCATCGATATTCCGCTGGCGGCATCGTTTACCCACCACATCGTCGGCGATGCGATCGAATTCATCATGACCGCACCTGACGACGCCGAACGGACGCGCATCGAACGCGAAACGGTTCGCTTCGTGCGTGCCGCCTGCGGCTACCCCACCGAACAGGCTTGAGCGACTTTCGCCCGGAACGGGCCATTCTCGAACTCGGGGCGGATTTTTACGACGAAGTCGCAGCAGCGGACTTTCCGCAAACCCTGCTGCGGTTTCGCAACGACAGCGCGGCACGCGAGATCGGCCTCGATAGCCTGAGCGACAGCGACTGGTTGCGCCATTTCGGACAGTTTGCGCCGCTGCCCGGCAGCCTCGAAACGCCGTTGGCGCTGCGCTACCACGGCCATCAGTTCCGCAGCTATAATCCCGATCTGGGCGATGGTCGCGGGTTCCTGTTTGCACAGTGCCGCGATGACCAAGGGCGCTTAATGGACCTTGGCACCAAGGGTTCGGGGCAAACGCCGTGGAGCCGTGCAGGCGACGGGCGGTTGACACTCAAGGGGGCGGTCCGCGAGATATTGGCGACCGAAATGCTCGAGGCCCTTGGCGTCGCGACATCGCGAACGCTGTCGGTCATCGAGACCGGCGAGGATCTCGACCGCAACGACGAACCATCGCCGACGCGCGGCGCAGTGCTGGTGCGGCTGAACCACAGCCATGTCCGCTACGGCAGTTTTCAGCGGCAAGCGTATGCGCAGGACGCCGCCAACCTCGCCAAACTCGTGGCGTATGCGCTGCGCCACTTCGTTCCCGGCAGCGATCCCGACGCACCGGCTGCCGAGGCGGCCGTGGCGCTGCTCGATCACGTCGTCACAACCGGGAGCCGTCTGGCGGCGCAGTTCATGACGGCGGGGTTTGTCCACGGCGTCCTCAACACCGACAATATCAACATTACCGGCGAATCGTTCGACTATGGCCCGTGGCGCTTCGCACCGGCATGGGATCCCGATTTCACTGCGGCGTATTTCGATCATAACGGCCTTTACAGCTTTGGGCGTCAGGCCGAAGCGCTGCAGTGGAATGCCTATCAGCTCGCCGGGGCGCTACGACTATTGGCTCCGGTCGAGGCGCTGAAGCCGATATTGATCGCCTATCCCGATCGCTATCAGGCGGCACTGGTGACGGCGATGCTCGGGCGATTGGGCGTCGCGCCACGGGGCGGCGACACCGATGTCGCGCTGGTCAAGGCCATCGAAAGTGCGCTCACCGAAACCCGCATGTCGCCCGACCGGTTCTGGTTCGACTGGCGCGGCGGGGCACGGCGCGCGCTGTCGCCAGCCGATGCCACCTATGCCAGCGCGACCTTTGCGCCGTTCGTCGCGCAGGTGGCGGCGTACGCCGGACCGCCACCGACTCACCCCTATTGGTCCGAAGCCGAACCCTGCACCATGCTGATCGACGAGGTCGAAGCAATATGGGAACCGATCGCGGCACGCGACGATTGGGCTCCGCTTCATGCCAAGGTCGCCGCCATCCGTCGGATGAGGGCGGCGCTTGCCGCGATGGATTGCGCCGCTGATGGCCAAGGGAGTGATCTGTTTGGGGCTTTGGTTGCTCCCGCATAGCGCCGCCCTCAGCGTCCATCCCGGATCGGGTGCGGTGATGTCGCAGACCGGCAGCTTTGCGGTTCTAATGTTGATCGGTCTGATCGGCGTGCGCTTTGCAGTGCGTAACGAGCTCGCCCGTGCAACGGTTGTCGATGCCTCACTGTTGGTTGCGCTGAGTAGGGGCGTCACTCAAAGGCTGGCGACATAGCGACGTATGGCCACCTGCGCACAACCGGCTGACGCCCCGCCAACAGCGCAAGTCGCGCGCCCAATGACATAAGCCTGTCATTTGACACGTCGCCATCTATCGTCACAAGTATTGGTGGGTATTTTGAAAACGGGGCATTGTCATGAAGTACATCATTGGAACGGTCGCTTTGGCGCTGACGACGTCAGCGAACGCGGTGACACACTATAAGCTGACCGACCTTGGCGTTGTGTCGACTGCGACAACAAGCGTTGCGCGGGCGATCAGTGATAATGGTGCGATCGCCGGTGAATCGGGCAACGCTCCCGGTAGCAACCGAGGCGCGCGCTTCGATGGCGGCGCGCAGTTCCTGCCGACGCTGGCAGGCGGCACCAATACCGTCATCCGTGGGGTCAACAATAGCGGCGTTGCGGCAGCGACCGTCCAGAACGGCGCTAATGATCGCGCCGCTCTGCTGACCACCGGCGGCGCAACGCAGCTTGGCGGCGTTGCTGGCTATGCGTCGGCGGGCGCGCTCGACATCAACAACCCCGGCGTCGCCACCGGCTATGTGCTGAGTAGCGGAGCCAATGCGGGGCTTGAGGGCGGATTGCCGTTGAATAGCAATGCCACGCCGCAGCGCGCTGTGACCTGGACCGGCGGCGTTGGTTCACTGCTGTCGAACGGCGCCGGGCAGATCCAAAACTCGGTCGGTGTTGCAATCAATGATGCCGGTGCCGTCGCCGGAATTGGTCGGCTGGCCAACAACAACAGTACGCGGGCGCTGCTTTGGGATGCCGGCGGCGCGCTGACGATCCTGTCGCTCGGCAGCGGCCAGACGGCGTCGCGGGCGCGCGCCATCAGCTCCACCGGTGCCGTCGCCGGACAGGTCAGCGGAACGATTGGCGTCGGCGGTGACTTTACGCTGCTTGGTTCGGTATGGAGTGGCAGCAGCCAGTATCTGCTCAACCCGACCGGTGCAGGATATGTTCAATCGACGACCCGCGGCATCAACGCCAGCGGCACCGTCGTCGGGTTTGCCAATGATAACGACGGTTTGCTGGCGACGTCCGGCCAACTCTGGGCATTCAACGGCACCGGATATACCGGATATGCGCTCGATTCGCTGGTCATCAACCTCGGCGGCTGGCACACCGAAGCAGCGCAGGCGATCAACGATCGCGGCGATATCGTCGGCTTTGCCTTTGCTCCCGATGGTTTTCAGCATGGCTATCTGCTCACCGCCGTCCCCGAACCGGCCAGCTGGGCGCTGCTGATCGCAGGCTTTGGCCTCACCGGCGCGGCATTGCGTCGCCGCCGCACCGCGCTGGCCTGATTGTCACCCGCCGCTGCCCCTTTGGGGCGGCGGCCTAGTGCGGCAGCATCGCCCCCATCTGCCGCCCACCGAAGATGTGGACATGGAGGTGGGGCACCTCCTGATGCGCATGGATCCCGGCGTTGGCGAGCAGGCGATAGCCGGGCTCGTCCAACCCCAGATCGCGCGCCACCTGCCCGACGGCGCGGACGAAACCGGCAATTTCAGCATCGCTTGCCTTGGCGCTGAAATCCGCCCAGCTGACATACGCCCCCTTGGGGATGACCAGCACGTGCACCGGCGCCTGCGGATTGATATCGTGAAAGGCAAGCGCGAATTCGTCCTCGAACACCCGCTTCGCCGGGATCTCGCCGCGCAGGATGCGCGCGAAGATGTTGCCGGGATCATAGGGAGCGAGGGCGGGCACGGGCATTTACGTGTTGTTGCGCACCTCGAGTTCTTCTTCAAGCATGCGATTGCGTAGGCTGAGGCGGCCGACTTCGTTGATCAACCGGTCGCGCTGCGCTTCCACGCGAGTCAGCAGTTCGCCGATTCCCTCGAGCTCGGTGTTGCGGTCCACAGTCTGCCGCAGCACTTCTTCTAGGATACGAATCCGGACCTTGTCGTTGGGGTCTGGCAGCCGTTTGACGACGATGTCGATCAACGCTTTGAGCAAGCCGCCCGCTGCCGGATCGATCGCCATGGCTAACGCGTTGCTATGCCGAGTTCGGCGAGCATCCGGTCGCCCTGCGCTACACTATGTTCCAAACGGACGCGCAGGCGATCGGCCTTGTTGGCTTCGGTCTGCAATGCCCCGATGACTTCGGCGAGCAACGACAACTCCTGATCAGGTGCGACCGTCGCAAGTCTGGGGATCGAAACGCTTTCCATCGAAATCACTCCGCTTTTGCGTAAACGATCTTATCACATACCGCTGCTGCGGCAAAGCCGATCAGACCTTTCGCGATGCCTTCTCGTCGATGCCCGACACGCCTTCGCGGCGCTGCAGTTCGGCGCGCAGGTCGTCGAATGACAGGCCCGCGTCGACGAGCAGGACGGCGAGGTGGAAGATCAGGTCGGTTGCCTCGCCGACGAGTTCGGCAGGGTCATTGCCCATCGCAGCGATCACGGTTTCGACGGCCTCCTCGCCAAGCTTCTGGGCGATCTTGGCGCGCCCCTTGGCGGTGAGCTTGGCGACATAGGACGCTGCCGGGTCGCCACTGCGCCGCGCGAGGATGGTCGCGTGGAGGCGGTCGAAGGCGTCGGTTTCGCTCATGCGCTTAACCGTCGCACAGGTACCCCGGCCTGCGCCAGCGCGGCCTTGGCATCGGATACGCTGGCTTCGCCGAAGTGGAAGATCGAGGCGGCAAGCACCGCGCTGGCATGGCCGTCGATGACGCCTGCCACCAGGTCGCCGACGCCGCCGACACCGCCCGATGCCACCACCGGCACCGGCACTGCATCGGCGATGGCGCGGGTGAGGGCGAGATCATAACCGCTGCGCGTGCCGTCGCGGTCCATGCTGGTCAACAGGATTTCGCCTGCACCCAACCGTGCGGCGGCAATGGCATAGGCCACAGCATCGACGCCGGTGGCGCGGCGGCCGCCGTGGGTGAAGATCTCCCACCGGCCATCGGCGACACGCTTGGCATCGACTGCGACGACGACGCATTGCTCGCCGAAGCGGTTCGCCAGTTCGCCGATCAGCGCGGGGCGGGCGACAGCAGCGCTGTTGACGGCGATCTTGTCGGCCCCGGCCAGCAGCAGCGCCCGGGCGTCATCGGTCGAGCGCACCCCGCCGCCGACGGTCAGCGGCATGAAGCAGGCATCGGCGGTACGCGCGACGATATCCAGCAGCGTGCCGCGGTCTTCATGAGTGGCGGTAATGTCGAGAAAACACAGCTCGTCGGCCCCGGCGGCGTCATAGGCGCGCGCCGCTTCGACCGGGTCACCGGCGTCGCGCAGCGCGACGAAGTTGACACCCTTGACGACCCGGCCGTTTGCCACGTCGAGGCAGGGGATGATGCGGACGGCGAGGGTCATTCCTGTCCTCCCCCTCGAGGGGGGAGGCGACTCGCGCGTCTTCGCGCGGCGGGCGGGGGTGGTTCCTGTACCCGCGAAAGACCACCCCCGCCCGGGCCGCCTGCGGCGTCTCTCGCCTCCCCCCTCCAGGGGGAGGAAAATGCATGGGTCCTCATGCCGCTGCCAGCGCTTCGGCGAGGTCGAGCCGCCCGTCGTAGATCGCGCGTCCGGTGATGACGCCCTCGATATTCGGCTGGCCGACCAACGCTTCGATATCTGCCATCCCCGCCACGCCGCCCGAGGCGATGACCGGAATCGGTGACACCGCGGCCAGTGCCAGCGTCGCCGCGAGGTTCACCCCGCGCAACATCCCGTCGCGTCCGACATCGGTGAACAGCAGTGCGGCGACCCCGGCATCGGCAAAGCGCAGCGCCAGTTCGGCGACCGTCACGTCGGAGCGTTCGGCCCAGCCGCGGGTCGCGACCATGCCGTCGCGGGCATCGACCGCGACGACGACCGCGCCCGGATAGTCGGTCGCCAACACCCGCACCAACGCCGGATCTTCGAGCGCCGCCGTCCCCATCACCACCCGCCATGCGCCGCGCGCCAGCCAGCCTTCGGCATCGGCGCGGCTGCGGATGCCGCCGCCGACCTGCACCTTGCCGGGGAATGCGGCGATGGCGGCGGCAATGGCAGCACCGTTGACGCTGCCGCCGGCGAACGCCCCGTCGAGATCGACCATGTGGAGATGCGTCGCGCCCTGCGCGGCGAAGACGCCCGCCTGCGCGGCGGGGTCATCGGCGTAGATCGTCGCGCGCGCCATATCGCCTTCGGCAAGCCGCACGCATTGGCCGGCTTTGACGTCGATGGCGGGGAAGATAATCATGACGGCATCCCTCTCCCGCTTGCGGTAGAGGCGAGAGACGCGCCGCCTTCGGCGCGGCCCGGGTGAGGGTGTTCTTCCTCCTGCGGCGCACTGGGGTACACCCTCACCCGCCGCGCTGGCGCGCGAGTCGCCTCTCCCGCAAGCGGGAGAGGGGCAGCGAGGCTCACCGCTGCCATGCCAGCCACCGCTTCAGAAACGCCAGCCCGAACGCCTGGCTCTTTTCCGGGTGGAACTGCACGCCGCGGATATTGTCCTTCGCGACGATCGCCGGGAACGCGCCGCCGTGGTCGCTCGTCGCCATCACCGCTTGGCGGTCATCGGGATCGAAGCGGTAGCTGTGCACGAAATAGGCATCGCCCTCGGGCGCGCTGCTGTGCGGCGTCGCCTGCACGGTGTTCCACCCCATATGCGGGATCTTCAGCGCCTGATCGTCGGGAGCCAGCCGCGTCACCTTGCCCGGAATCCAGCCCAGCCCGCGATGGACGCCATGCTCATGGCCTTCGCTGGCCAGCAGTTGCATGCCGACGCAGATGCCGAGAAATGGTGCGCCGCCCTCGATCACCGCGCGGTTGAGCGCCGCCTCGATGCCGCCTGCCGCGCGCAACGCGCCGATGCAATGCGCGAACGCCCCGACACCCGGCAGGACGATGCGGTCGGCGCTGGCGATCCGCGCGGGATCGGCGGTGACTTCGACGTGCGCGGCCCCGGCGGCGATCAAGGCCTTGGCCGCCGACCGCAGATTCCCGGCACCATAATCGACGACCGCGACCCGCCCGCTCATCGCTGCATCGCCAATTCGCTCATGGGGTTGTCATCGACCGCTGGAAATCAGACATCGGTGAGCGGCGCGCCGCCAAGCGTGCCTTTCGTCGAAGGCACGGCATCGGCCTTACGCGGATCGATGGCGACGGCGGCGCGCAATGCCCGCGCCAGCCCCTTGAAGCAGCTTTCGACGATGTGGTGATTATTGACCCCGTAAAGCGTTTCGATGTGGAGGGTGATGCCCGCCGATCCAGCGAACGCGCCGAACCATTCCTTGAACAATTCGGTGTCCATCTCGCCGAGGCGCGGCTGACTGAACGCCGTGCGCCAGACGAGATACGGCCGCCCCGAAATATCGAGCGCCACCCGCGTCAACGTTTCGTCCATCGGGATCAACGCATCGCCATAGCGGGTGATCCCGCGCCGGTCGCCCAATGCCTTGGCGACGGCCTCGCCGATGGCGATGCCACTGTCTTCGGTGGTGTGGTGCGCGTCGATGTGGAGGTCGCCCTGCACGCTGACGTCCAAATCGATCAGGCTGTGCCGCGACAGCTGTTCGAGCATGTGATCGAGGAAGCCGATGCCGGTCGAGACGCGATAAACGCCGCTGCCGTCGAGATCGACGGTCACGGCGACGCTGGTCTCCTTGGTGGTACGGCTGACGGAGGCGGTGCGGTTCATCGATTGGGCGGTAGAGCATCGGCTCCGACCGGGCAAGGTGACCGATGGCGCAAGCACATCCCCGGACCTTGGCGCATTTGCCGTGCCCGGAACGACTTTCATCTGCAATATAATTTGTGTACGTGCGCGTTGCCGATTAGCCCTGATGCAGGGTCGGCAAGCATTACAAACGGGGAAAAACGAAAATGAAAGTCACCACGATTTTATTCGGTCTGGCACTTGCTGCCAGCGCAGTTCAAGCGAGCGCGACGACGCTTGCGTTCACCTATCAGGCATCGAACGGTCTTTTGGCGGGCAGCTTCACCGGAACGTTGCTGGGGGATAACAACACCTTCACCATCACCGGCG
>JBBROI010000015.1:0-79015 GCA_038229555.1 Sphingomonadales bacterium | reverse complement strand
GGAAGCCTCCCTCGAGATTAGATCTCATCGAGTCGTGGAAGACCACCACGTTGATAGGCCGGATGTGTAAGCGCAGTAATGCGTTCAGCTAACCGGTCCTAATTACTCTGGTCGCGCTTGAAGATCCCACCATCAACGACAGCACTGATTGCGATCGGTGTGTTTCTTCGAAAAACAATGTGCACGGTATCGTTCAAAACCCAATTTTGCGTCTTCGCGCCGGCTTCATGGCTTGGTGGTCATAGCGTCTGTGACCCACCCGATCCCATCTCGAACTCGGCCGTGAAACCAGACAGCGCCGATGGTACTATCGCTTAAGCGATGGAAGAGTAGGACGCCGCCAGGCCTTGTAGCCGGCGCGAACGCGCAAAAGAAAACCCATTCATAATGCACCAGTTTTTGAGGTGCGAACCCTCTGTCGCGGGGTGGAGCAGCCCGGTAGCTCGTCAGGCTCATAACCTGAAGGTCACAGGTTCAAATCCTGTCCCCGCAACCAGATCGAACGATAATGACCCCCGCCTTGTGCGGGGGTTTTCGTGCGTCCGGGCGAGATTAACCATCGGTACATCTCCTTGGATTGCTCCCAAGCGCGAGTGTCTCCAGTGGCAATATATCGCCCTTGCGTCGGTCGTCGCTGTAGGGCGTTATAACGGTGAAACAGCCGCTCCATCGCAGCATCGATCACTAAAAGGATTTTCTATGACCGTTGCTGCTTTACTGCGCGAAAAGGGCAATACGATTATCTCCGTGCTGCCGGATACGCCGCTGATGGAGCTCGTCGCCACCATCGCTGCACGGCGTATCGGTGCAGTTCTTGTGCTGAACGACGGCGGGCATCTCGTCGGCATCGTTAGTGAGCGTGACGTCGTCAAGGCGCTGGCCGTCAAGGGGCCCGAACTCCACAAGGTCAATGCCGGTGACGTGATGACCGCCAATGTCACCACCGTATCATCTGCGACTACAATTACCGAAACCATGGAGTTGATGGATCGCGGATATTTCCGCCATCTGCCCGTCCTCGACGAAGGAAGCCTTGTCGGGATCATTAGCGTGCGCGACGTGGTACGGGCGCGGATCGATCATCATGTCGCCGAGAATGAATCACTGGTATCTTATATAAACAATCGGGTCTGAGGCGATTTCGCCGTCGGAGCGATTGCCACGGATCTGCTCAGCCTCGCCGTACGAGCGGCGAGGATCGAGACCACCTACAATCTGCTCCTCCGGACGGTCGCCGACGATGCTGACAGCTAAACCGTGGTTTCAGACGCGTTCGATGATGATCGCCGGGGCCATTCCGCCTGCAGCACACATCGTTACTAAGCCACGCTTTAAATCGCGCCGTTCGAGTTCGTCGAGCAAGGTGCCGATGAGTATCGATCCCGTCGCGCCGATCGGATGGCCGAGCGCGCACGCTCCGCCGTTGACGTTGACCTTGCTGCGATCGAGGTTGAGATCGCGGATGAACTTCTCGGCGACGACGGCAAAGGCTTCGTTGATCTCCCACAGGTCGATGTCATCGACCGTCAATCCCGCCTTGGCCAAGACCTTGCGCGCGGCGGGAACCGGCGCGTTGAGCATCAGCGTCGGGCAATCGCCGACGTTGGCATAGGCGACAATGCGGGCGCGGGGCTTGAGCCCGTTCGCATCGGCATAGGCCTTGGACGACAGCAAGATCGCCGCCGCGCCATCGACCACCCCCGACGAGTTGCCGGCGTGGTGGACGCCTTGCCATTCAAGGTCGGGGTACTTCGCCTGGATCGATTGGCGAAACGTCTGGCCGTCGGGCTGGATCGAGACATCGGCGACAACGTCGAAGGATGCCTTGAGGCCCGCGAGCCCCTCGGCAGTCGTCTGCGGGCGGGGAAACTCCTCATGGTCGAGCGCGACACTGCCGTCTTCATTGTACACCGTGATGAGGCTCTTGTTGAATCGCCCCTCGGCGATGGCGACGGCGGCGCGCTTCTGACTCTCGAGGCCAAGCGCATCGACCGCTTCGCGGCTGATACCCTCCCTCGCGGCGATCGCATCGCCGCAGACGCCTTGGTGCGATTGCGGGTGCATGGCCTGCAGCGCGGCATTGCCCGAACCCATGCCCATCGGCTTGATCCCGGCGGCCATTTCCTCGGCCCCCATGGTCATCGTGTAGCTCATCATTTCGGTGCCGCCGGCAATGACCAGATCTTCCATGCCGCTCATGATCGCCGCTGTCGCCAGATTGACCGACGTGATGCCACCACCACAGAAGCGATCGAGCGTCATGCCGCTCGCCTTGGTATCATAGCCAGCCGCCAATGCCGCCATGCGACCGAGATCGCCGCCCTGCTTGCCCTTTTGCGTCGAGGTCGACCAGATGATGTCATCGACATCGGCGGTATTGAGATTGTTACGATCCTTCAGCGCCTTGAGCACCGTAGCGGCGAGATGCTGCGGGTGCAGATGGCTCAGCGCTCCCTTGCCGGGTTTGCCGATGCCGCGCGGCGTACGAACGGCGTCGATGATATAGGCGTCGGGCATCGTTGAATCCTTGGCTGCGACAGTTGGTCAGCGCGCATCATCCGCTGCGACGCGGTGCACCGCAACCCCCCGTCAACCGACGCGGCGGATCATCTTCACGCGGCTGATCAGAAGTTGAAGCCCGCCTCGACGCCGACCTTGCGGCGAGCACCCGGCGAAATGAACGATCCGCCGAACTCGATCGCTGGGATGACTTCGTTCAGATACTTCCGGTCGAACAGATTGTCGGCGAAGGCCGTCAGCTTCCAGTTTCGTCCTTCGATACCGACGCGCAGGTTCGCTACCGCAAAGGCCTTGCGCTGGGTGATCGTATAGTTGGCGTTGCCGACAAAGGCCGGGAGCGCCAGCGCCGAAATCGGCAGCAGGCCGCTGAACAGCGTTGGGCGTTCTTGGGCCTGGACGGTGTGGAACCACGTCGGGCCGGTAATGCGATAGTCGGCACGCAGCGACAGCTTGAGTGCGTCGTTGACCGGCTGGACGATCTGGGTGCCGAGGTTGATCGTATAGTCGGCGGTATAGGGTGATTTGTTGCCGACCGTGTAGGGCCGCGAACTGTTCTTCTTGATCTCGCTGTCGGTGACATTGCCCGATCCGAACACCGTCCAGCCATCGATGATGCGGGCGTTGACGTTCAGTTCGCCGCCCCACAGATCGACGCGGTCGATGTTCGAAACGACGCGCAGCAGGCCGAACGAACCGACAAAGAATTCGAAGAACTGCATGTCGCGGACGCGAGTGTAGTAGCCGGCGAGGTCGTAGGTAATGCGATTATCGAAGAAGCTGCCCTTGATGCCGACTTCGAAGGCGCTCGAGCGTTCCTTGCGATATTGGTCGTTGATCGTGACGTTGGCGTTGATCGTGCCCGGCGTGACGCCATCGTCGAAATTCTGGCGGACGATCGCTGCCGACCCTTGATTGTTGAAGCCGCCCGATTTGAAGCCGACGCCCCAATCCGCGTAGAGATTGGTATGGTCGTCGACCTTGAAGCTCGCGGTCAGCTTCGGCTCGAGCTGCTTGAAGTTGGCCGACTTCGGCGTGATCGCGCCGAATGCCTGGCCGGGATTGATCGGCCCGCCGGTGATCGGATCGGTAACCAGCGGGACTTCGTTGGTGACCTTGCGGTCTTCGATATCATAGCGCAGCGCCACGCCGAACTTCAGCGCACTCGTTGCGGCCCAGTCGACCGAACCGAAACCGGCATAAACGTTGGTGCGGAACTTATCCTGGAACAGCTGCGAGGTCGGGTTCGATGACCCTGGCGGGTTATACAGCTGATGCGAGACACCCTGACCGAGATCAGCCCCGAGGCTGACGCCGGTAAGCCGGTCGATGTGGAGATAATAGGCTCCAAGCTGCCACTGCAACGGGCCGCCGCTGGTTGAAATAAGTCGGATTTCGGTAGAAAAATCGCTCTGGTTGCGCACCTGCAGCTGGGTGCCGTCGCAGGTTGTCGGCGAATAGGCACCGAAGGTCGAGCCATTGGCCGGCGCAAAGATGAACGGCACCGGGATCTGGCCGATGAAGGTCGGCGGGTTCTGCTGGAAACCGGTCAGCGCGGCGGTCGTGGCAAAACATTTGGCGTTGACCGCCTGCGACGTCGGATTGCCGATATTCGAGATATAGCGCGCAAAATCGGCCGAGGTGCCGTCGGCGGTCAGGCTCTGCTTGACGTCGGAATACATCGCCCACGCCGATAGCTTCACCCCGTCGAACTCATGGTCGATCTTGGCCGAGACCTCGAAGGTCCGCTGGTCGTTGGTCGGCACGATATTGCCATAATAGCGGAAGGGGTGGCTGTTGACGTTCTCGTTGAACGCCGGGTTCACGCCAGCAAAATTCGGTAGCTGGAATGCCGAGTTGAAGTTGATCGACGCACCGCTCAGCTGCTCATAGCGCGCCTTGAGATCGAGCGTCGTTTTGTCGCCGAGCTTGGCAATGATGCGGCCATCGACCGACCCTGCTTCCTGATTGTCGACGTTGTGGTCGTTCAGAAAGACATTCGTGTAAAAGCCGTCGGTGCGACGATAGTTTGCCGACAGGACAAAGCCGACATCGGGGCTGATCGGCCCGGCGACATAGGCGTTGACCTCGGCGCTGTTCTGTTCGGCATAGCTGGCGCGCACGGCCCCTTCGAGTTTGTCGCTCGGCTTGACGGTGGTGACGACGATGGCTCCGGCGGCGGCGTTGCGACCGTACAGCGCGCCTTGTGGACCCTTGAGTATTTCAATCTGGCGCAGCGTGCCCTGTGCCTGATTGAGTTGCGCGGTGTTGGTCTTGAGGATGCCATCGACAACCAGTGCCACCGACGATTCGGCATCACGCGCGCCGTTGAGGCCGCGAATATTGATCTGGGTGTCGCCGGCTTCGGCGGTGCCAGTGACGATGGTCACACCCGGCGTCAGTTGAACAAAGTCCTGCGCGCGGGTCACACCGGTCCGCGCCAGTGTTTCGGCGGTCAACACCGTGACCGAAGCCGGCACATCGATTAATCGCTCGCTCTGGCGGCGGGCGGTCACGAGGATTTCACCTTCGCTATCGGCGACTACGGCGACGGCAGGCTTGGCCGCGGGCGCGACGGTCTGCGCAACGACGGGCAGCGCGGTGAGTGCCGCAGCGGCAGCGCCGATCAACGCGATGGCGCGAATGGATTGTGTCATGATGACCCCCTGTGACGGTTTCGTCGATCCCGAGCGGCCCCTCCGCCGTCTTGGCAGCAATGCTATTGTATACAAATATTGTGGGTCAAGCCTTGCGCCCTGTTTCATCGCCGCTAATCATGGGGACTGTGGCTGAAATGCACGGGACGGGGAGGGACGATGTCGCGGGCAACCGACCGGGCCTATGCCGAGATTCGTGGCCTTATTCTGTCGGGCGATGCCCCACCGGGGTCGCCGCTGACCGAAGAAGCGCTTGCCGATATCTGCGGTGTGTCGCGGACGCCAGTGCGCGACGCGCTGCGGCGGTTGGAGGCCGAACTCTATGTCGTGCGGACCGATACGCAGCGGATATACGTCGCCAACTGGTCGCACGACGATGTCGATGAAATGTTTGCGTTGCGGGCGATGCTCGAGGCGCATGCGGCGGCGCGCGCGGCAACGCGGATCGACAGCGTGGCACTCGACGCTCTGCGCGATTGCAATGTCCGGATCGAAGCTGCGGTTGCCCGCGACCCCGCCGATGTCGCCGCCTTCCTCACCGACAACCGTCGCTTCCACCAGATCATCATCGACGCCGCGGAGTCGCCGCGGCTGACGACCATGCTTGCGGCGCTTGTCGAGCAGCCGGTCGTCCGGCGCACGGCAGCACGCTACAGTCCCGGCGAACTCCGCCGCTCGGCGCAGGAACATGCCGCACTCCTGCAGGCCTTTGCGGCGCGCGATGCCGAATGGGCGCGGGCGGCGATGACCGGCCATATCCGCCGCGCGAGCCACAGCTTCCGCGCTGCGGCCCCGGATTGAACTCAGCCTGGCGGGCGAAGTCCGGCGAAATAGGCGGTGACTGCCGACGACTCGACGACCTCAGCCGTCTTTGCCGCCAGATCGAACAGGTTCGCCGCATGGACTCGCGCATCGCGGTCGCCGACGGCGTCGGCCACCACCAGCGGGACAAAGCCATGGCACAAGGCGTCGACAGCGCTCGCCCGGACGCAGCCCGATGTCGAAAGCCCGGTGATGACGACGGTATCGACGCCATCGGCATGAAGCGTCTCGGCCAGTCCAGTGCCGAAAAAGGCGCTGGGGAAGTATTTTGTGACCACCTGGTCGCCGGACTGTGGGGCCAGTTCAGAAGTGAAATCGCCGAGCGGATTGCCGGTTTCGAAGCATTTCAACGCAGCGATCTTGCGATAGAAAACGCCGCCCTCATGACCGTCGGCGGAATATTCGACGCGGGTGAAGATGCACGGGACGCTTGCCGCGCGCGCAGCATCCGCCAATGCTGCTGCCGTCGCGCGCGCCGCCTCGACTCCGGCATAGAGCGGCGACTCGCGATCGAAATAGGCGCGGGCGAAGTCGATCAACAGCAGCACCGGGCGGGTTCCCGGCCGCAAGGTTCCCCCAAAACCGGCGCTGGCATAGTCTTGGTTGAGATCGGCGGCGTGGCGGGTCATGCCGGCTCCTGCGCTGTATCTGCCGGACTGGAACACGAAAAACCCGGCCACGGCAGCCTGTACAGTTGGAGAAGCATTTTGTATACAAATTGCATGCCGCCGCGCTCCCCCGTTCAAATCGTTGAGGTCAGCCCGCGAGACGGGTTGCAGAACGAAGCAGGCTATGTCGAAACCGCCGACAAGCTCGCGCTCATCGACCATCTCATCGCCATCGGCGCGACGCGGATCGAAGTCGCGAGTTTCGTCAATCCGCGTCGGGTGCCGCAGATGGCCGATGCCGAAGGCGTTGTGGCCGGGCTGCCGACCGCTCCCGGGGTCAGCTTCATCGGACTGGTGCTCAACGAGCGCGGCGTCCAGCGTGCGATCGCCAGTCGGGATGCGGGTGGGCGCGGCCTTGATGAGGCGGGCTGCGTGCTCGTGGCGACCGATGGCTTCGGCATTGCCAACCAGGGCCAGACGGTGGCCGAAGGCATCGTCGCCAATGCCGCGATGATCGCGCTCGCCAAGACGGCGGGGATGAAGGCGCAGGTGACGATCTCGGCGGCGTTTGGCTGTCCGTATGAAGGCCATGTGCCGCCCGAGCGTATCGTCGATCTCGCGGCGCGGATGGCCGATGCCGGGGCCGAGGAGATTGCACTGGCCGATACGATCGGCGTGGGCGTGCCTGCGCAGGTCGGCGATTTGGTGACGGCAATTTTTCACAAGCTCGGCAACGACTTTCCGCTGCGTATTCATTTGCATGACACGCGCGGCCTCGCGCCGGCGAACGCCTGGGCGGCATATCAGGCGGGGTGCCGGGTGTTCGACAGCGCGCTCGGCGGCCTTGGCGGCTGCCCGTTTGCGCCCGGTGCGGCGGGCAATGTCGGTACCGAGGAATTGGTGTATTTATTTGCTCGCTCGGGGGTCGATTGCGGGATCGATCTCGATGCGGCGGTCGCGGCAAACCGCTGGTTCGCCGAAGTCATGGGGCGGCCTTTGCCGAGCCGAGCAGGCAAGGCGGGAGATTTCATGGTAAAGGGGGAGCGGGTCAGCGCATGAGTTATCACTTGGGCGTCGATGTCGGCGGCACTTTCACCGACCTGTTGATCATCGACGAGGCAACGGGCCGCACGTTTCGCGACAAGGTCCCGTCGACGCCGCACGACCAATCGGTGGCGGTCGTCGCCGGGGCCAAAGCGCTCTGCGCCAAGGCCGGGATCACGCCGCAAGACCTCGCGTTGTTCCTGCACGGTACGACGGTCGCGACCAATGCCGTGCTCGAACACAAGATCGCCCGCGTCGGACTGATCGTCACCGAAGGCTATCGTGACATATTGCAGATCGCCCGGTCGCTGGTGCCGGGCGGGCTCGCTGCGTGGATCGTCTGGCCTAAGCCCGAACCGATGGCCCCGCTCGAAGCGACAATCGAAGCGCCTGAGCGGATCGGTGCCGATGGCGCGATCGTGCGACCGCTCGATGAAGCAAAGCTGCGCCTGAACCTGAAGCGGCTTGCCGAGGAAAAGGTCGAGGCGATCACCGTCTGCCTGATCAATTCCTACATGAACGCCGTCCACGAACGCCGTGTCGCCGAAATCTGCGCTGAGGAACTGCCGGGCCTGCCGGTCAGCATCTCGGCGGACATCCTGCCCGAAATGCAGGAGTATGAGCGCGCGCTAACGACGGTGGCCAATTCGGCGGTGCGCCCGACGGTATCGCGCTATGTCGGCAACCTCGAACGCGAACTCGCAGGATGGGGGACGTCGGCCAAGCTCAGCCTGTTGCGGTCCGACGGCGGGCTGATGTCGGCGGACAAATCCCGCACTGCGCCGGTCAACCTGCTGATGTCGGGTCCGGCGGGCGGTGTCGCGGGGGCGGTGTGGATCGCCAAGAATTCGGGCCATCCCAACGTGCTGACCCTCGACATGGGCGGCACCTCGACCGACGTCGCGCTGATCGAAGATTATCAACCGCGGCTGCGACGCGAGACGTCGGTGGGGCATTTGACCGTCCGCGCTTCGTCGCTCGATGTGAAGACAGTTGGAGCGGGCGGGGGGTCGATCGCCAGTGTTCCCGAATTGACCAAGGCGCTGCGCGTTGGTCCGCAAAGCGCCGGTGCAGTGCCGGGTCCGGCGGCGTATGGGCGCGGTGGCAAAGCGCCGACGGTTACCGATGCCAATGTTGTCCTAGGTTATCTGCCCGAAAACCTGCTCGGCGGCACCTTCAAGCTTGACCGCGAGGCGGCGCGGGCCGCCGTGCAAACGGTGGCCGACGCGCTTGGGCTGTCGCTGATGGAAGCGGCCGCTGGCATCATCGCCATCGTCAACGAAACCATGTACGGCGCGCTGCGGCTGGTTTCGATCGCGCAGGGCTATGATCCACGCGACTTCGCGTTGATGGCGTTTGGCGGGGCAGGTCCGCTGCACGGTAATGCGATGGGCACATTGATGGGATCGTGGCCGGTCATCGTTCCACCGTCGCCCGGTGTGTTGTGCGCCTATGGCGATGCGACGACTCGGCTGCGCGTCGATGCGCAACGCAGTTTCAACACGCTGGTGACCGCGACGAACGATGCCGAGGTGGCCGGGGTCATCGGCGAACTCGCGGCGCAGGTCACCGCCGAACTCGAGGCGGAAGGCGTCGTCGCCGCCGATCAGGAACTGCGGTTCGAAATCGACGTGCGCTATGCCGGGCAAGCGTTCGAGGTGCCGCTAACGGTGTCGCGCGATGGCAGCATTGCCGATCTGACGGCACGATTCGATGCGGAGCACAAACGGCTGTTCACCTTCAACCTGTCGGTGCCGCAGGAATTGGTCAACATTCGCGTCGTCGCGCTCGGCAAGGCCGCCAATGTCGCGGCGGAACGCATCGCCAGGGGGAACGGTGACCCGGCAACGGCGAAGGTCCGCGACCATCAGGTGTGGATGGACGGTGCGGCGCGCCCTGCCGTCATCTATGACCGGTCGCGACTGCGCGCCGGCGATGTCGTCAGCGGCCCGGCCATCGTCACCGAGATGGATTCGACGACGCTCATCCATCTTGGACATGCCGGAACGGTCGACGATTTCGGTAACATCCTGATCAACCCGGCCTGAGGGGAAACGCCATGCCCGCCCGGATCATCGAAACCAATCCTTCGCCCTTCGCCGCGACGAAGATCGATCCCGTCACGCTCGACATCGTCGAAAACGCCCTTCGCAATGCCCGCATCGAAATGGATGCAACGCTGGTGCGCACCGCCATGTCGCCGGGGATTCGCGAGCAGGGCGACGCCTTCCCGCTGATCGCCAACCCGGCGGGCAAGATGATCGTCGGCCAGTTCGGTAGCTTCATTGATGGCTTCCTGCGCGGCTTCGACGGGACGATCGAGGAGGGCGACATGATTCTGCTCTCCGACCCGTACAGCTGCGAGGGTGCCGTCAGTCATTCGAACGACTGGCTGGTGCTGCTGCCGGTCTATCGCGGCGGGCGCCTCGTCGCCTGGACGGCAATGTTCGGTCACCAGAGCGATATCGGCGGCAAGGTTGCGGGATCGATGCCGATCGATGCGCGGGCGATTTTCGAGGAAGGCGTCCGCATCCCGCCGGTGAAGATCTACGCCAAAGGCATTTACAATGCCGATCTCATCCGCCTGATCATGCATCAGACGCGCAAGCCCGACTGGTGCGCCGCCGATCTGAACGCGCTGATCGCTGCCTGCCGGGTCGCAGCGCGGCGGGTGGAGGAAATGTGCGCGCGCTTTGGTGACGATGTCGTGGTGGCGGCGATGGACGACCTGTTGGCGCGCAACCACCGCGCGATGAAGGCGCTGATCGCCACCTCGGTCTCGACCGATGCCGTCAGCTTCGAGGACTATATCTGCGACGACGGTGTCGGCTTCGGGCCGTATAAGATCAAATGCACGATGCAGCGCGTCGGCGACACGGTTGTGCTCGATTTCGCCGGGACCGACCCGCAATCGGATGCTTCGATCAATTTCTACCTCAACGAGAACATGTTCAAGATGTTCTTCGGGATCTACATGATCATGGTCTTCGATCCGCAGATCATGTTCAACGATGGCTTCTACGACCTCATCGAGGTGCGCATTCCGCAGGGTTCGCTGCTCAAGCCGAATTACCCCGCCGCACTTTCGGGGCGCACCCATGCCTTGGGGCGCATCTTCGACATTCTCGGCGGGCTGCTTGGCCAGCGGACGCCGGAGTTCCTCTGCGCCGCCGGCTTTTCGTCGTCGCCGCACCTGATGTACTCGGGCCGTGACAATCGCCCGGGCAAGAATGGCGAATGGTTCCAGCTGTTCCAGATTGGTTTCGGCGGCATCCCCGGCAAGCCGTTCGGCGATGGGCCGGATGGGCATAGCTTGTGGCCGGGGTTCACCAACGTTCCCAACGAATTCCTCGAACGCTATTTCCCGCTGCGGATCGAACGCTATGAGGCGCTTGCCGATACCGGCGGGGCGGGGCTCAACCGTGGCGGCAACGGTATCCACATGAGCTACCGCTTTCTGGCGGCGGGCACGGTCAGCATTCACGACGATCGCTGGTTCACCTATCCATGGGGTGTCAACGGCGGGAAGCCGGGAACGCGGGCGCGCAAGGTGCTGGAGAAACCCGACGGCACGCAAACGATCGTCGCCAACAAGCTCGACAGCCTGAACGTCGAAGCGGACGATGTATTGCACTTCATCACTTGGGGCGGCGGCGGTTGGGGCGACCCGTTGCAGCGCGATCCGGCACTGGTGGCGAAGGAAATCCGCCAAGGGCTAGTCACATCAGCCGGCGCGCGCGCCTATGGCGTCGTCGCCGATGCAGACGGCGTCCTCGACACCGCAGCAACCGCAGCGCTGCGTTTCGAGATGGCAATTGCGCCCCAGACGGAAAACGGCGTGTTCAATTTCGGCGGCAGCATCGAGGCGCTGCGTGCGGCGTGCTTCGACGAAACCGGACTGCCCGCGCCCAAGCCTCCCGTTTGGCACCTCGCGATCGCTGCCGAATGAATGAAGCGGCCAATACCGGGCCATTGCGGGGCCTGCGCGTCGTCGAAATGGGCCAGCTGATCGCCGGTCCGTTCTGCGGGCAGCTGCTTGGCGACATGGGGGCCGACGTTATCAAGATCGAGCCGCCGGGGGCGGGTGACCCGATGCGCGTCTGGGGCCGCGGCGATTTCCCGCTGTGGTGGGAAGTCGTGGCGCGCAACAAGCAATGTGTGTCGGCAAACCTGCGGGTGGCCGAAGGGCAGGCGCTGGCGCGGCGGTTGATCGCCAAGGCCGATATTCTGATCGAAAACTTTCGCCCCGGCACGCTCGAAAAATGGGGCATGTCACCCGCCGAACTCCACGCCGAAAACCCCGGCCTGATTATCGTGCGCGTCTCGGGCTATGGCCAAACCGGACCCTATGCGAGCCGCGCCGGGTTTGGTGGCATTGGTGAGGCGATGGGCGGCTGGCGCGCGATTGTCGGCGACCCCGACCGGCCGCCGAGCCGCATGGGCGTATCGATCGGCGACAGTCTGGCGGCGACCTACGGGTGCCTTGGCGCGCTGGCAGCGCTGCGCCATCGCGATGCGACCGGCGAAGGGCAGGTCGTCGACAGCGCGCTGTACGAGGCGGTGTTCCAGGTGATGGAAAGCCTCGTCCCAGAATACAGCGTTTCGGGCTATGTGCGTGAACGGTCGGGGAGCGTGCTGCCGGGCATTGCACCGTCGAACGTCTATCCGTGTAGCGACGGCGAATATCTGATCGGGGCCAATCAGGACACGGTGTTCGGCCGCTTGTGTGCGGCGATGGGAGAGCCCGAACTGGCGCGCGATCCGCGCTACATCGACCATGTCGCGCGCGGCCGACACCAGCTCGAGCTCGACGGTCGCATCGCCGACTGGACGCGGACGCGGACAATCGCCGAGGTCGAGGCGCTGATGATCGAACACGGTGTCCCGGCGGGCAAACTCTATCGTCCGCAGGACATGCTCGACGACCCGCATTTCGCGGCGCGCGAGGCGATCATCGATGTGCCGCACGCGCGCTGGGGCAGTATCAAGATGCAGAACGTCTTTCCGAAACTGTCGAAGACGCCGGGATCGGTACGCGGCAGTGCACCGGAAGCCGTGGGTCAGGACAATGCGGCGGTGTACGGCGCGGTGTTGGGGCTCAATGCAGCAGAACTGGCGCGTTTGGCTGCCGATGGGGTGATTTGACGGGGCTCTACGCTGCCGCGCGTTCGCCGCGCGTAATCGCCGCATAACTTGCGAACAATTCGTCGAAATGCAGGTCCATCGTGCGAACACCTGCGGCTGCGAGCTGCGCTTGCGCGCGCAGCGGCGCCAGCCGGTCGACAAGTTCACCGATTGCCCCGGCAGTGCTTGCGGCATCGCCCGATTTGAACCGCACGCCGGCCCCGTCGAGCGCCTGGTCGCCGGCACCGCCTTCGTCGGGAACGACAATCGGCAGCCCCGACGCGCGCGCCTCGGCGCAGACCATCGAAAAGGTTTCGGCCTCGCAGCCATGGACCAGCGCATCGGCACTCGCCATCAGCCGCGCCAGTTCGCCCCGGTCGCCGATCGGGCTGAGAAGCTGGATATGGGGGTTTTCACCGATCGCGCGGACAACCTTGGCGCGCTCGCGCCCGTCACCGACCAGCACCAGGCCGAGCGGGCGGTTATAACCGGCAGCGACCGCGCCGGAAATCACCATCGGCAGCCGCTTTTCGGGAGAAAAACGCCCGACCGCAATCAGCAGCGCCGCGTCGTCGGGTAATTCGCAGCGCTCGAGCAGCCGTGCTCGCAACGCCGGATCGCGAAGGCGCGGCGAGAAAATCCCGGGTTCGACCCCCATCGGCTGGGTTTGCACTTTGGTCAGCCCGCCTGCTGTGAGCCGTGCGGCAAGGCTTGGCGAGGCGCAAACCACTGCGTCGAACCCGGCATCCAATCGTCGCAAATGTCGCCAGAACCAGTCGAAGCCGCGATCGATAAACGCCCGCGAGGCAACCCGGTCGAGCCAGCGATAGGCGTAGGCCGATAATGGATCGGCGTGCATGACCAGCGCGCGGGGCGCGGCCCCGGGCCATTCGGCAACGGCCGTGGCGCTGCCCCATGGCGACGACGCCTCGACAAAATCGGGAGCGTGCGCGTCGAGGGCGGCATGGATTACCGCGTCGTTCTCGAAGTAATGATAGTTGCGATCGAGCGGGAAGCGCGGTGAATCGATCGTGACCAACCGACCGAAATCATTGACCTCGACGACGGTGTTGCCGTCGCCCGGCGCAATCACTGTTGTATGATGTCCGCTGCGCGGTGCAGCGGCGAGCTTGCGTTCGACATAGGTACGGATGCCACCGCCCTTGGGCGAATAGAGCGCCGAGATATCGACGATATGCATCAGCGATCCTTCAGCGGCCCGAAGCTGAAGAAGCCATGCAGGTAATTGAGCGTGATCGGCACTGGCGTCAGCCCGGAACCCGCAACGACATGGGTTTCGTCGATGCGCGGCTGGCGGCGGTGGAGCTTGGGATTGCCGGGAAAGCCGGTGCCGTCGCTCGTCAGGTTGAACTTGCGATCGCCGTTCCTGTCATGGAGCACAGAAAGTCCATAGGTTCCGGCCGTTGGAACGCGAATGCACATCTGCACCGTCCCGGCCTGTGGCACGGCAATTTCAACCCGCCGAAAGGTCTTGCCCTCGGCGATCAGCTTGTTGTCGTCGCCAAGGAAATCTTCGTCATTGGCGGGATAGAGTTCGGCGCGCAGCAGCCCTTTGCGGTCCTTGAAGCCGCTGACGGTGACGATCAGCGCCGGGCCTGCCTCGCTCGGTCGGCACTGGCCCTCGGCCTTGCCGAGATCGGGCGTCGACGGAATAGTCTTGGCTCCCGCCAACAGGGTCAGCGCGGCGGCGGTCAGCAACAGGCGTTTCACTTGCGGCTCTCTCCAACAGCTTCCGAGATAACGAGGCCAAGGCCCAGAACAAGATGTGTCGCGAGGATCAGGCTTGCCATGAAGGTCATCAGGGCGCCGATCTCAAGGTCGTGACCGATGAGGAAAACCGCAAGACCGGCAAACACCAGATCCTTGTTCGGCATGAATGGCAGCCGCGACAGCAGCAGGCGCAGGGTCGAAAGCAGCAGCCACAGGGCATATTCGACACTCGGCAGCACCAGATGCCACGCCAGCGCATTGAGCCCGTTGCTGGCGATGATGCGCAGCAGGTGCATCGCCATGACAAAGCGCAGATCGCGGCCCGGCAGGCTGAACAGGCTTTTGCGGAAGAAGAGCAGCGCGCTCGAGGTCGCCAGAATCGTCGTTACCGACAGCAGCAATGTCCGTCCGTCGATGCCGAGATGCAGCGTACCGAGCAGCGGATACGCGAATGCCAGCATGATAACGGTGATCAGATTGCCGGCCAGCGCCGACATGATCGCCACATCCTTGATCGCGCCGAAGGGGGCCGTGGTAATCTCGGTCCGCCGCCGCGCCCACGTGTAGAAATACAGCTCGCCGATATAGCCGAGCAGCAGTTCGTTGCCGATCAGCTTGCGCAGCAGAGCAAGAAAGCCGCTCGCCGGGATGTGCCAAAGCCGCCGGAATATGATCCAGTCGGCCAGGGGGGCGACAAGGTAGGACGCGGCGAAAACCAGCCAGAACAGCGGCGAAGTCGGCACGATCGACCGGACCTGCGCGAAATCCAATGCGCTGAGCTGAAACAGCGCGACGACCAGCACCGCCAGCGAAATCGCACCACCGACCCACCACGTCCAGCCACGCTCGCGAACGGCGAGCGGCGCCGGGTCGAGGTCAGGGACGGCGGGCAAATCGCCCGATGTCGGCACCGCGCCGGAGGTTGGACTATACACTGAATCGCTGATCCGGTCGTTCCGATCACCTGCCATTAGACCGCCAATATGGCATCAATAGGACCAGCGCCAGTGCCGCGACGCTTACCGGGGGCGATGGTCGGTGCCCATCCCGGCAGTAATGAACAGCGCCGTCGCCGGTCCGTCGATATCGGCGGTATGCCAGCATCCGGGCGGGTTGATGGCGTATTCGTTCGGTCGCAGCGTTACCGTTGCCGTGGTCCCGTCGGCGAATTCCTGTTGCAATGTCATGCTACCCGTCAGGCATAACACCACTTCGTCGCCCGCCGGGTGCATCTCCCAACTGTCCCAGCTTTCGGTAAAGCTGGACAGGGTGACCAGCCGTCCTTCGGCGCCGTCGGCAGCATTGCGCGCGCCATAGTCCGCGTACCATTCCATGCCGGTGAAGGCGGTTTGTGCAACGGCCGTTGCGCCAAGACCGAGGTGGAGCGGGTGGGTAAGGATCGACTCTGGCATGGCGCTGTCTCCCGACTGGGGTTTCTGTCTACAGGAACGCCGCCAGTTCGGCCATGAAGCGGTCGAACTGGTCGTGGTGGAGCCAGTGACCGGCATCTTCGAATTCGACCACGCGGGCGTCGCGGAAATGCGCGCTGCGGCCGTCGGTTTCGGGGTTCGACGCCCAGCTTTTGGCACCGTAGAGCAGCAGCGTTGGGCAGGTGATCGCTCGCCACAGCGATTCGACGTCGGCAGGCGCCATGTCGTCGAAGGGCCAGACGTTGAGATGATTATCGAATTTCCAGCTCCACGAGCCGTCTTCGTTGCGGTTGACGCCGTGAACGGTTAAGTGGCGCGCCTGTTCATCGGTCAAATAGGCGTTTTCGGACTGCATCCGCGCCAGGGCATCGTCGATAGTGGCATAGCGCTTGGGCAGACGTCCGGCGGCGACGCGTTTATCGGCGATCCATTTGCGCCAGCGGTCGGCGATCGGCGTCGCGGCGCGCGCTGCCTGCATTTTCGGCGATGCGCCGAGCCCCTCGATCGCCACCAGCTTGCGGACGTTGTCGGGGTAGAGCCCGGTATAGCGCAGGCAGACGTTGCCACCGAGCGAATGCGCCACGATCGTCACCGGCGTACGGCCAAGCTGATGGATCAGCTGCGCCAGATCATAGACATAGGCCGCCATGTCGTAATTGCCGTCGGGGGACCAGGCGCTGTCACCGTGGCCACGCAAGTCAGGCGCGATGACGTGCCAGTCCTTGCATAGCCGTTCGGCCACCCAGTCCCAGCTGCGGCTGTGGTCGCGCCCGCCATGGACAAGCAGCAGCGGCGGCGCATCGGCATTGCCCCAATCGGCATAGTGCAGTCGCAACCGCTGCGAGATGAAGCTGTGCGACGTCGGCCCATGGAGCATCATTTCAACGGCCCTTGAACACACCGGGACGACGTTCGAACACCGACGCGACCCCTTCGGCATAATCGTCGGTGGCGCTCAAAATGCCCTGTTCGGCGTGTTCGCGGACGAGCGCTGCCGTAACCGAAGCCAGCAGCCCCGCGCGGTACGATGCACGCGTCGCCAGCAAAGCCAGCGGCGCGTTGTCGGCGATCTCGGCAGCCAGCGCGAGAGCTGTGTCACGCAGCGTCTCGGCTTCAGCGATTGCATCGACCAGGCCCCAGCCAAGCACCTCATCGGCCTTGAACCGGCGTGCTGTCAGCACCATCAACGCCGCGCGCTGCGCGCCGATCAGCCGTGGCAGCGTCTCGGTTAGGCCAAAGCCCGGATGGAAACCGAGCTTGACGAAATTGGCGGCGAAGCGCGCTTCGGGGGCCGCAACGCGGAAGTCGGCGGCGACGGCAAGGCCGAGCCCCGCTCCGATCGCTGCGCCCTGGATTGCCGCGACGATGGGCTTTTTTGCGGCGAAGATGCGCAGCGCCTGATCATAGAATTCGCGCAGCGGATCGTCGGTGGTCCCGCCGAAACCGTCCTGCGCCGAAAGCTCGGCCCCTGCGCAGAAGGATTTGCCCGCCGACCGCAGCACGATGGCGCGGCAATCTGGGTCGGCATCGAGCGCTTCGAGCGCGTCGCCCAACCGCCGCAACAGCCCGACGGTGGCGAAATTGTGCGGCGGATCGGCGAACACCAATTCGGCGACATGGCCATGGCGTTCGATCGTCAGGTCAGCGCTCATCCACGGGTGTCCATCAAGTTGCGGGCGACGACCATGCGATGCACTTCCGACGGGCCGTCGTAAATCCGCATGTTGCGAACCCGCCCCGCCATCAGGTGGAGCGGCAGTTCCTTGGTCATGCCCATCGCGCCGAAACACTGCATCGCATTGTCGATGATTGCTTGCGCCATTTCGGTGGCAAAAACCTTGAGCATCGAGATTTCGGTGCGGACATCGGCACCTTCATCGAGCTTCCACGCGCAATGATACGCCATCAGGCGGCAGGCATGGATTTTCGTCGCGCCATCGGCGACCCACCATTGCACCGTCTGGCGTTCGGACAGGCGGTGGCCGAACGTCGAGCGCTGTTCGGCCTGGTCGCGCATCATGTCGAGCGCGCGTTGCGCCGCACCGATGCACCACGCCGCCATCTCCATCCGCCGCGTCCCCAGCCGTACCTGCATCGGGCCAAATCCATCGCCTTCGCGCCCCAGCAGCTTCCATCCCGGCACCCGGCAATCCTCGAGCACAACTTCGTAAGTATATTCGCCACCGAGCATCGGGATGCGACGCAGCACGTTGAACCCCGGCGTATCGCGGTCGACGAGGAACGCCGACATCCCGCCGCGCGTCTTTTTATCGGGGTCGGTCAGCGCCATCAGGATGGTGAAATCGGCCTCGGCGGCGCGGGTGATCCAGATCTTGCGGCCATTGATGATCCAGTCGTCGCCGTCACGGATAGCGCGCGTCTTCATTCCAGCAGGATCGGCCCCCGCACCGGGTTCCGAGATCCCGATCGCCGAAATCGTCTCGCCGCGCGCGTACGGCACCAGATAGGCGGCGCGCTGCCGGTCATCGACGGTCGCCGCCAGCATGCGCAGGTTGGGCGAATCGGGCGGCAGGGTGTAGGTGGCGACCGTCGAACCGAGCGCTTCATTCACGCCGACCAGCGCGACATAGGGCATTCCCATGCCGCCATCTTCGACCGGCGCATCGAGGCTCCACAGGCCAAGCGCATTCGACACCGCGTCGATCCGCGACCGCTCATCCTTGGTCAGCGCCGCATCCTCGCCAGCCGCATCGCGTGCGAGGACGGCGGCTTCCAAGGGCATAAGCTCGCTGGCGACGAACTTCTCGACCAGCTCCTTGAGCATCCGGTGTTCGTCGCTAAGCGAAAAATCCATGCGCCTCCTGCGGTCCGGCAGACGGACCGTCGTCAAGCTTTTCCGACCGAACGCCTTCCCGTGCAAGTCTCGCCATCGATTTCGGCAACCGGTAGGCTCCGGCAGTGCTCGGCTCGACACCGGTCACCCCATTCGCCATGAAGACGCAGGTTTCCGTCTCGGGGGTAATGATGCGCGTCGTCCACCAGTTCGCTCCGCCGATGTCGGCGATGATTGGCAGCTTGGCCGGAGTGACCGCAGCGCAGCACATCCCCCGCGAAACGCGCTGGGACCTGCCGACCGATGCCGATGTCCTGATCGTCTATGGCAGCGGCGACGCCGAGGCCGACCAGAGCGCGCCGCGCCCCGCCGGGTGGCCGGGTACGACACGGTTGGTCCAGCTCGCCAGTGCCGGGGTCGACGAATATCCGCTCTGGCTGTTCGACGCGCCGCGCATCGCCACCGCCAGCGGCACGACGGCGCGGCCGATTGCCGAATATGCGCTGGCGGTGATGCTCGCGCATGCCAAGCGCCTCGACGCAATCAGTTTGAAGGCGGGCGACATATGGCCGACGCGCGATGCCAATGGCCCGTCGCCGCTCGGCACGCTCGAAGGGCGCACGCTCGGTCTCGTCGGCGTTGGGGCCATCGGCAGCCGGATTGCGGCGCTGGCGGGGGCTTTCGGCATGACCGTGTTGGCCAGCCGCGCCAGCGACCGGCCGTCGGATGATCCCAACGTCACCATCGCGCCGCTTGCCGACGTGCTCCGCCGCGCCGATCATCTCGTCATTGCCGCACCCATCACCGATGCGACGCGCGGGTTGATCGATGCTGGAGCGCTGGCGTCGATGAAGGATGGCGCGCATCTGGTGAACATCGCCCGCGGCGCGATTGTCGATACCGATGCGCTGCTCGCCGAACTCGACGCCGGACGTTTATGGGCGACCCTCGACGTCACCGAACCCGAGCCGTTGCCGCCCGGTCACCGCCTCATCGGCCATCCGCGCGCGCGGGTGACGCCGCATCTGTCATGGAGCTCACCCGAAACCGCGCGGCGGATTTTCGAGCGTCTGTCGGAGAATATCCGTCGGCTAGGAGCAGACGAACCGCTCCTCGGGGCGTTCAAGGACGCATAGACACCATCAGCGCGACAGATACCCCGCTTCGACTGCGAGGCAGTGGCCAGTGACATAGGATGCGGCGTCCGAACATAGCCACACGCTGGCTTCGGCGACTTCCTCCGGACGACCGAAGCGCCCGAACAGGCTGAGTACCGGCGCAAAATCGGCTTCGGTCAGGCCGGTCACGGCGAGCGCGCCGCGCAGCATCGGCGTGTCGATGGCTCCGGGCAGGACGGCATTGACGCGGATGCCGTGCGGCGCATGATCCATCGACGCCGCCCGGGTCAGCCCGACGACGCCGTGCTTGGCGGCGGTGTACGCCGCACTGCCGGGTTGCGGCCGCTGCGAATTGGTCGATCCGATATTGACGACGGCCCCCGGCCCACCCTGACGCAGCATTTGGGCGATTTCATATTTCATGCAGACCATGACCGATCGCAGATTGACCGCGATAATGCGGTCGAACACCGCCATGTCGGCTTCGGCGACCGGCGCACCGTCGGGGCTGATCGCGGCATTGTTGACCGCGCAATCGAGCCGACCGAAATGCGCCACACAGGCATCGACCATCGCCTTGACCGATGCCTCGTCGGCGACGTCGCAGACGATCGTCTCGGCGGTTCCGCCTGCGTCGCAGATCGCCGCCGATGTTTCAGCTGCAGCAGTCGCATTGATATCGGCGACCAGCACCTTGGCCCCTTTGGCGGCCATCAACATCGCAGTCGCCGCCCCCATACCCATGCCCGCGCCGGTAACAATGGCCACCCGACCGGCGAGCGACGACCGGTCAAGCATTCCCCAATTGCCCCATCGCCGCCATTACCGATGTTTGAATTTCGGCGGCGCTCGGGTTGCGCCGCAAGGTCAGCCCGCCGTTCACCTGCAGATTGGTCCCGGTCATGAAGCATTCGTCGCTGGCGAGGAAGACGGCGGCAGCGGCGATGTCGTCCGACGTGCCAATGCGCCCCAGCGGATAGGCGGATATAAACGCATCGAACAGCCCCGGTACCTGCTTCGCCTCGGCGTTCATCGGCGTATCGGTCAGGCCCGGCGAGATCGAATTGGCGCGGATGCCATGGCCACCGAACTCATTGGCGATGCAGCGGATGACGTGATCGATTCCCGCCTTGGTCCCCATGTATGCCGCATGGTCGTTGAGCATGATCGTCGCGGTCGCCGAACTGATCTGGATCAGCGACCCGCCATTCGTCATCGCCCGCACCATCGCCTGAAAGAACTGGATCGGCCCGATGAACTGCAGCGCCGTGATCGCTTCCAGTTCGGCACGGGTGTTATCGAGAAAGGGCTTCATCAGCCCCCAGCCGGTGGCATTGACGGCGATATCGACGCCGCCCATCTGACTCACTGCGCTTTCGGCAAGGGCGTTGACCTCGGCCTCGACGGTCAGGTCGCACGCTGCCCAGTGGCAACCGGTTTCCGCGGCGAAGGCTTCCAGCACCTCGGCCTTGCGCCCCGATACCAGCACCTGCGCGCCTTCGGCCATGAACCGCCGCGCGATGTGCTGGCCCATATTGTCGGTGCTGCTGGCACCGAGCACGATCGCCCGTTTGCCCTGAAGCCGTCCCATCGCAGGTCTCCCCAACTGTCGTTTGCGCCAGTCTAACCGAGGCGACTGCGCGTCCCGACTGACCAAAAAGGGAGTGGCCCGGAGGCGCGCGGGCGCGCAGGTTCGCCGCCATTATTGGGGTAGGAGCGCGCACATGGATCTGGGTCTCAAGGGCAAGAAGGTCATCCTGACCGGTGGCAGTCGCGGCATCGGCCGCGCCGCGCTCGAACTCTTTGCCGCCGAGGGCTGCGACGTGGCGTTTTTCTCGCGTAAGCCCGATCAGGTCGCCGAGACCGTTGCCAGCCTGTCCAAGCACGGCGGCAAGGTATTCGGTGAGGCATTCAACATCGATGACATCGCCGCCTATCCCGGCTGGCTGACCAGGGCAGCCGACGAACTCGGCGGCTGCGACATCTTCGTTCCCGGTGTCAGTGCCTCGGGCGCACAGGCGGCAGGCGACTGGAACGTCTGCTTCAATTCGGACGTCATGGGTACGGTCAAGGGCTGCGAGGCGTTGCAGCCGTATCTCGCCAAATCGGGCACCGGGTCGGTCGTCATGATGTCGTCGACGGCAGCGCTCGAGACCTTCCTCGCCCCGCAAGCCTTCAACGCCATCAAGGCGGCGCTGCTGACCTATGCCAAGCAACTGAGCCAAGCGTGGGGACCCAGCGGCATTCGCGTCAACACCGTATCGCCGGGGCCGATCGCCTTTCCGGGCGGCAATTGGGAAATGATCAAGGGCATCATGCCCGACCTGTACAATGGGACTCAGGCGCAATTCGCGCTCGGTCGCTGGGGCAGTGTCGAGGAGGTCGCCAAGACCATCGTCTTTCTCGCCAGCCCTGCGTCGTCGTACACCACCGGCACCAACGTCGTCATCGACGGCGGCTTCACCAAGCGGGTGCAATTCTGAGGGCACACATCCACGGTGTTCACCACATCGGCGTGTCGGTTCCCGACATTGCCAAGGCGCGCGCGTTTTATATCGATTTGCTAGGCGCTGAGGAGATTTCGGCATTCGGCTGGCATGACAATGCGCTGATCGATGGAGTCGTCGGCCTCCCCGGATCGCGCGCCGAGCAGTTCATCGCACGGTTGGGTAACACCCAGATCGAAGTGTTCGAATATGCGGTACCGCGCTCGCCGCCGCAGGACGCCGATCGTGGAGTGCATAATTTCGGCTATACGCACTTCGCCTTACAGGTCGACGACGTCATGGCGGTTTACGAACGGATGTGTGCTGCTGGCATTCGCTTCCATGCCGCCCCCGACCCGACGACGATCGTAACCGCCGCCGATGGTGGCAAGACCGGATACAGCGCCACCTATGGCCGGGATTTCTTCGGCAACGCTTTCGAAATCATGGAAATCCATACCAACGCGCAGATCTTGCCGATCTGACCCGTCACTGGCTCTGCATCGCGCCGCCATCGACAAAAAAGCCCTGGCCGCTCATAAAGCGCGCGTCGTCGGACACGAGGAAGGCGATGACGTCGGCGATGTCCTCGGGTTGGCCGAGGCGGCCAAGTGCCGCCTTTTGCACCCAATACGCCTTGAACGCGGGCATGTCGGTGAAGGCTGGTGTCGTCATCGGCGTTTCGATTGCGCCGGGCTGCAGGCAGTTGACGGTGATACCGAACGGCCCAAGCTCGGTCGCCATCGATCGCGTCATGCCGAGTACCGCATGTTTCGACGCGCCATAGGCCATCAGCCCTGCCGCGCCGAACCGGGACATCGTTGAGCCGATAGTGACGATGCGCCCGTATTTCGATGCCTTAAGCGCGGGGACGGCGTCGCGAATGAGACGAAAAACCGCCGTGACGTTGACCGCCATCACCTGATCGAAATAGGCGTCGTCATGGCCGTCGAGCGCGCGAAACCCACTGATCCCGGCACAGGGTACGAGGATGTCGAGCCCGCCGAACTTCGCCACCGCTTCAGCAACGAGCGCCGCGTTGATGCCCGGCTCGGTGACATCGGCGTGGCGGACGACATCGCCTTTCTGGTCGACGCTGAAGACTTGCGCGCCGTCGGCTGCGAGGCGTCGCGCTGTCGCGGCACCGATGCCCGACCCGGCTCCGGTGACCAGCGCCACCCGTCCGGCAAGGCGGTTGCGGTCAGCCATCTTGAGGTCTCCTTTGCGATATGACCATCAAGCCGATGACGGTTTCGATCAGGGCCTGCAACGGTGCCTTGTGCAGAATGATCGGCACGTGTCGCCTGTGCCCCTAAAGCGTGATCGGCAGGTCGGCCATGCTTGGCGCATGGTCCGGCACGGCAACCTCGATCATGCCCTCGGCTACCCGCACATCGAACCCGCGTAGCGGCGGATAGACACCGCCAGCGCATTCCCGGGTCGCGAGATCGAAGCGCGCACCGTGGAGCGGACACATCACGAAACCGCGGCGGATGCGTCCGGTCGACAGTGGCGATGCGGCGTGCGGGCAACGATCATTGACCGCGACAAGCCCGGCGTCAGTGCGCGCAATCAGCACATGCCAGCCGTCAAGCGGCACCACCACCTTCCCATCGGGCGGTAAATCGATGTCGGCAATTGCGCCTTGCCAATTAGTCATCCCGTCGCGTCACACCGATGCGCCGCCATCGACCCGGAATTCGGCCCCCGTCGTGAAGCTCGCTTCGTCGCTGGCCAGATACACTGCCATGGCGGCGATTTCTTCGGGCGTCCCCAGCCTTCCGATCGGGTGCGTCGCCACCCAGCTGTCGTATAGAGCTTGACCATCGTCGACTTGCGCCATGACCTTTTCTAGGATCGGCGTATGGATCGCGCCGGGGTGGATTGAATTGCACCGGATGCCATAGCCCTTGGCGGCGCAATGCATCGCCACCGACTTGCTCATGTGCGTCACCGCTGCTTTCGCTGCATTATAGGCAACAAGATCGCCCTGCGCGCGAACCCCGCACAGCGACGACATGTTGATGATCGATCCGCCATGGGTTTTCATCACCGGCAGCACATGCTTGCAGCCGAGGAAAACGCCAACGACATCGACTTCGAATTCGTGTCGGAAGGCTTCGAGGGTGACCGATTCGATATTGCCGTGGGTCGTGATCCCGGCATTGTTGACGAGAATATCGACCCGGTCGCAGGTTGCCATCGCGGCCAACCATTGCGCTTCGTCCGAGACATTGAGCGCGGCGAAGCGCGCTGCCGTACCCAGTTCTGCCGCCAATGCGGAGCCGCCTGCGACATCGATGTCGGCAATGACGACTGCCGCGCCTTCGGCGACAAAGCGTCGGGCGATCGCCTCGCCAAGCCCCGATGCCCCGCCGGTCACGAACGCCACTTTCCCCGCCAACCGCATGCGCTGCTCCTCTCGATCTTGTCGCTGACCTTATCCGCTCCGCACAGGCGCGATGCTATTTATTGCGATAGGTGTGCGAAGCCCGGCGAACCGGGACAGGGATGCTGGCGCTTGATTGGGAGGCTGGACGATGATCATCGTAATTGCGGGCGAAGTCGATTTTCCGCCTGAAAACCGCACTGCCGCACTTGCCGGTGCGCGTGCACTGATCGATCTCGCGCTCGCCGAGCCGGGGTGTCGGCATTATGCGTGGACAGCCAGCCCGTTCGACCCCGGTCGCGTGCATGTATTCGAAGAATGGGAATCGTCCGACACGCTGCAGGACCATCTGGAAGGTCCGGCCTATCAGGGGATGCTGGCGCATCTCGCGGGCTATTCGATTCTCGCGGCGAATACCCGCAAGTATCGGTGTGACGTGTCAGAGCCGGTCTATGGACCGGATGGCGTGGCGACGGCGCGGTTTTTGGACTCGTAAGGAGCCAAACCATCCCGTCGCTCGCGCTTTCGCGGCAGCGACGATACCGGGCTTTAAGCCGCCGCCTCGACCCGGTGCAGCGCGCACTGGCCCCAGATGTCGCTCAATGCCCTGACCAGCCGGTCGATGTCGTCGTCGCTGTGGACCGGGCCGGGGGTGATCCGCAGGCGTTCGGTGCCGACGGGGACGGTCGGGTAGTTGATCGGCTGAACATAGATGCCGTGATTTTCCATCAGCCAGTCGCTGATCATCTTGGCCTTTTTGGCGTCGCCGACCATCACCGGAATGATGTGGCTGGGGTTTTCGATCTGCGGGATACCCATGGCGCGCAGGGCCTTGCGAACCTTGGCGACGCGCTCCTGCTGACGCTTACGTTCGAACGGTGAGGCCTTGAGGTGGCGCACCGACGCCAGCGCGCCTGCCGCAATGGCCGGCGGCAGCGCGGTGGTGAAGATGAAACCCGAGGCAAAGCTGCGGACGAAATCGCACATCGCCTTGGTCCCGGCGATATAGCCGCCGACCACGCCGAACGCCTTGCCGAGCGTACCTTCGATAACCGTCAACCGGTCCATCAGCCCCTCACGCTCGGCAACGCCGCCGCCGCGCGGGCCGTACATGCCGACCGCATGGACTTCGTCGATATAGGTCATCGCGCCGTGCTTTTCGGCGACTTCGATGATTTCCTTGATGGGAGCGATGTCGCCGTCCATCGAATAGACGCTTTCGAACGCGACGAGCTTGGGACGACCCGGTTCGATGCTCGCCAGCAGCCGGTCGAGGTCCTCGACGTCATTATGCTTGAACTTGAGGCACTCGGCACGGCTGTGACGAATCCCTTCGATCATCGAGGCGTGGTTGAGCGCGTCCGACAATACGACGCAGTTGGGAAGCTTGGCTGCGAGCGTACCGAGTGCCGCCCAGTTCGAGACATAGCCCGAGGTGAACAGCAGCGCGTCTTCCTTGTTGTGGAGGTCGGCGAGTTCGAGTTCGAGCTGGCGATGCGCGTGCATCGTGCCCGAGATGTTGCGCGTGCCGCCGGCTCCCGCGCCTGAGCGGTCAAGTTCTTCGTGCATCGCTTCGATCACATCGGGATGCTGGCCCATGCCGAGATAGTCGTTTGAGCACCACACGGTGACTTCCTGCGTCGAGCCGTCATCGTTGTGGCGTGTGGCGCGGGGGTAGTCGCCCTTCCGGCGTTGCAGTTCGGCGAAGACGCGATAGTTGCCGCGCTCCTTCAGACCGTCGAGTGCCGCCTGGAAATGGGCTTCATAATCCATAATAATTCCCCCCGTAATTCAATGCCGCGCCGCTTCCAAGCGGGCAAGTGTCTTTTGTTGTTGTGTTGTGACGCTGGGTCGCGGACCGGCGGCAGGCGCGATCCACGTGAAAAGCCGCGTGTCCTGCCAAGGCACCACGAGAAAACCATGTTCGACCAGCGCAAGCAGTACAAGCGCAAACGCCAGCGCATAACAGGTCGCCGCGCCGCCGTCCGATGCCAGCGCCTGCGCGGCGAGGAACCCGGCGAGCAGCACGACCCCGGTGACCGACACGACAAACACGGTCCGCGGCGGTCGCACACGGAAATAGGTGGCGAGATAGCGCATATGGTCGGGCATCATCTCGGTCGACAGGTGCGGAACGCCGGCAAATACGTTGAGCTTGGCCGATAGCCGCATGACGAACAGCAGCAGGAAGGTCAGCGTTGCGGTCTGATTGGGTTCGCCCCACGTCGCAGCGGCAAGCACCACCACCGTCAGGAACATCGCGACTTCGTGATGAATCAGCGTTGCGGCGGCGAGGCGAAAGCGCCGCCAGCCGGTGGCATCCGCCGGGCACGGCGACCGGTTGGGACCGGTGACAAAGCCCATCAGGAACGACAGTTCGTGCCAGCCCCAGAGCACCAGCGCGCAGGCAAACGCCGCATACGCCGCTGCTGGACCGGACATCGGCGCGGTTGCGATAACCCCGCCCATGGCAAAGCCGCTGGCGACTGTCGCGGCGACCAGACTGGTCGGCCATGTCGTGCGGGGTAGCCGGTCGAGCCACAGCACAAAGCCGGTGGCGACGAACCACAATATGGTCGCAAACAGCAGCGGCAAGGCGAAAGCGATCACAGTCGCGTTACCAGGCGGGCTGCAGCCGGATGGTGGCGGGTAGCGGCTGCTGTTCGGCGGGCTGCAGGTACAGACGCGCAAAGGTTACGGCGGCGACAAGCGACAGGCCGGTGCGTGTCAGTGTCCCGCCGATGCCGCCCCTAGTCCGTGCCGCGTCGATGCCTGCCGAAATCGTCCGCAGTTTTTCCAAGAGCATGCGGAACTTCGGCGCATCGGTGTCGAGCGTCATCGGGAAGACCTGTCGAGTGATCTGCGTGCAGATGTTGAACACCTTGAAGTCGTATTCGGTCGGATCGATGCCAAACGCGTCGTACAGGATCGGCCGGTTGTGATCGCGGACATACATCGTTGCATAGACCGCGACGAGAAAGAAGCGGATCCAGAGTTTATTGATACCGGTCAGCAGCTTGGGATCGGATCGCATGATCAGCGCAAACGCTTCGCCGTGCCGGAATTCGTCGTTGCACCAGTCCTCGAACCACTTGAAAATCGGGTGGAAGCGCTTTTCGGGATGTGCGGCGAGGTGCCGATAAATCACGATATAGCGCGCATATCCGATCTTTTCGGACAGATATGTCGCATAATAGATGAATTTCGGTCGGAAAAACGTGTATTTTTTGGTCCGGGTGAGGAAGCCAAGGTCGATGCCGATGCCGGCGTCCTTCAGGCTGTCATTGATGAAGCCGGCGTGGCGGCTTTCGTCGCGCGCCAGCAGCTTGAACAGTTGCTTGACGTCGGGATTGGACACCCGCTTGGCAATTTCGGCGTAGAGGATGCAACCCGAAAACTCGGAGGTCATCGACGACACAAGGAAATCGGTGAACTCGCGGCGTAGCGCGGGTTCAAGGCCTTCGATGACTCCGTCGAATTCCGGGGTGCGCTTGAAATGCTTCTTGTTCGGATCGGCGACCATGTCGGCGATCAGCGCATCCCATTCGCCGCGGACGCTCGACACATCGATTTTGTCCATCGCGGCAAAGTCGGTCGTGTAGAAGCGCGGTGACAACATGGTGTCCTGCGTGGCGATTGCCATCGCGTCTTCCTGAGTGACCGCAGTCGCGTCGCGCGCCGAAATCGGCGTATGGGCGTTCATCGCGCCTTCTCCGAGCTGAAAGTAATTTCGTAGAGATCGGTCAGTTCAAGGTTCGCGCGTATCTTGGTCCACCATTGGGCAACAAGTCCAGCCCGTGACACCGTGGCACGACGACGTAGCGTCAGCGCGGTGCCGAATGGCAAGTGGACCGCACTGCCATGGACACGCACCTCATCGCCGGGGCCGAGCGGCACATTACCATCGAGCTCGACATGCGCATGCAGCGCCTCGGCAGTGTGCTCGACCGAAATCGTGCACCCCGTCTCCCAAGTCTCGCGGCGAAACAGCCGGGTCACTGCGGCTTCACCGGCGGCAGCAGCGTTTCGCCATGCGCCTTGAGCAGACGCGTCCAGACAGCGCGATTATCGGGTCCGAAGCTGCCGAGTTCGATGATCCGCCCGGTGGCGGTGTCGGTCAACGTCAGCGCGCCATCGGCCCATTGGGTGACGGTGAACGGCGGGGCATGGCTGGCCTGATGCAGCTTGCGCTCGCGCGCCAGACCGCGCAGCACGCCGCGGATGAAGCCCGAATTGGCTCCCGGCGCAATCGTCTCGGCGACTTCGCCGGTGCTGATGTCGGTGGCGACGAGCGCGCCGTTGGGTTCATCGACGAACTGGAACGACCGGGTCGCGACGATGGCAACATGGTCGCGGGCGCGCGCCGCGGGGGCACTGGGCCCGGCATCGACGAGTCCGGTGCGCACGGCGGTCACGGTGATGAGCGCGATGCCGATCATTGCGGCAGCGCCCCAAAGTGCGCCTTTCGGGAACTGCTGGATGACCATTTCGGTCATGCGGCGGCTCCCAATGCGTCGGCAGACACTGCGCGTGGTGCTGTGTCAGCCACTGCAACGGGCCGGGACAGCGCCGGGTCGGCCGCTGCCAACGCCTTGCCGATCAACGCAGCCGTGGCGACGGGAACGGCGCGCAACATCGGCTGCGGCCGCGCCACCGCCCAAGGCCGCACATGCGGCCACATCTGCAGCCAGCCGAGCGGGAAACGATCGACAGTCGTGAAGGCGATATCGGCATGGCCAGCGTCGATCGGCTTCAGGTCGGCGCTGCCGATTTGCTGGAGCGGCAGATTCACCGCCTTCTGCAGGGCCACGCCAAAGCGCAAAACGATGCGGCGGTTGGTCAGTGTGTAAACGGTCGATTTGGCTTGCGCCCACGCCAACAGCCCGAGGAGCGCCAAACCGAGCACGGCGACCGCGAGCGTCGTTATCGCGCCGATCAGCCCCGTTCCTCCCGCAATGAATGCAGCACCGGCGACTAGCACGAACCATGCAGTCACCAGGCGAACATGAAATACCGATCGCGCCAGTGCCAGCCAATCGGGCCCGCCCTGCCACAGGATCGTTTCGCCGGGCGGCAGGCGCCCCGGCAGCCCGCGAATGGGTTCATATTCGTATTCAGGGGTCATATGAGCGGCTCGGACCGGGTCGCGGTCGCCCAAAGATAGCCACCGCCGAAATAGGCTTGCACCTTTTCCTCTTCAAGCAAGGTGATCTGCCCCGGCGTGCGGGGCAGCGGTGACCCGGTGAACTGCGCAGCAGTGATCGAATCGGTCGAGACGTACCGGCTATTCACGCTGCTCATTGTCTGTGGCAGCAGCGCGGTGCCGCCAGCGGTCAGCGCGACTTCGAAATAGCGCACGATATGGTCGGCGCGATCGACCCAAAGCTCGGCGATTGTCCCGGCAATCTCGCCATCGACCCCGACGACGGGCAGGCCGCGTGGGTCACGGCTCGCAATGCTGATCTCCGGCGCATCACGCAATGGAACGATGCGCGGGTTGCCGTGGAAATCGAGATCGGGCCAGTCGTTGCGTTGCGCATAGGCGGCAGGTCCGACGCCCGAGGTCAACGGATTGCCCGCCGGTTCGAACGGCGTGCCGGGATACCTGCGGACGGCGGGCACGACGTTTTCGGGCATCGGGTCGCGGCCTTGTGTCGGCGTCGTGACCGATCCGCGACCGAATGGCAGGTCGAAGGTTTTGGCGCCGTCGAACAGCAGCGGACCGCCATCGGGTTCGGGGCGACCGGTGATATCGTCTTCGAGCGGATAGCCCTCGCGGCGATCTTCGCGCCGCAACCAGAAAACCAGAACCAGAAAAAAGCCAAAGAATGTGTAGAGCGCGAGCGCTGCAACATCGACATGGGGAGCGGTGGACATGGTTTCCTCCGGGTCAGACTAAGGGTTCGGCAAGGCCGAAGCGTGCGCGATGGGAGACGTCCGGGGTCCGCCGCGCCAGCGGACCCAGAGCGACGAGTGTTGCAAAGAGCAGGGCAATTTCAATGTGCCAGACAAAGCTATAGCCGGTCGCGGGATCGATGAAGCCCTCGCCCAGCCGCCCCGACATGGCGAGTGCGCCAAAGCCGTCGCGGATTGCCCCCGATAACAGGATGGCGACACCCGCTGCCGACGCCTGGACCGACCCCCATGCGCCGAGCGCCAAGCCCGATTTGCCACGCCGCGCCAGCGCCATCGCCGCGAGCAGCGTACCAACAGCGAACAGCCCGCCGCCCAACCCGATACCGCCGGTGCCGATGCACAGCAGCAGCACCGAATGCATGGGTGACGACATGACGACGGTGGCAAAGGCAGCGATACCGAGCAGCACGCCGTAACCGGCAAGTTTGAACGGGTCGGCACCGCGATCGAGCGTCCGCGCCGCAATAGCGAAACCAGCGATCATTCCTGCCGACCATAGCGCCGATAGCGCCGTCGTCTGCCCAACGGTCATGCCCAGAATATGTCCGCCATAGGGTTCGAGCAGAATGTCCTGCATGCTGAATCCTGCAGCGCCGAGCCCGAGCGCCACCAGCAGGCGACGGGTGCGTGGCGGCGCGACGAATTCGGTCCAGTCGGCATTGAAATCGGCGTGCGGGTTCGGTCGGGTGCCGCCGGTCACCCGCGCTTCCTGCTTCCATAGCGCAATGACGTTGACGAAGACGGTCAGGACGGCGGTGCCTTGGATGACCTGCACCAGCCTGGTCGGTTCGAAGTTGGTCAGCAGCCGCCCGAGCACCAGCGAACTGACGAACATGCCGACGAGCAGCATGACATACAGCAGTGCGACAACACGCGGGCGCTTCTCTTCGGTGGCGATATCGGTTGCCAGCGCGAGGCCGGCGGTCTGCGCCGTCGCCATCCCCGCCCCGACAAACAGAAAGGCGAGGCACGCCCCGGCGATGCCAACCCATGCACCACCATTTTCGCCCTTACCGGTCATCAGCAGCAGCGCGAACGGCATCAGCGCCAGCCCGCCGAACTGCATCATCGTGCCGAACCAGATGTACGGCACCCGCTTCCACCCCAACACCGAGGTGTGATTGTCGGATTTATGGCCAATCAGCGCGCGGGCCGGGGCGAACAGCAGCGGTAATGCCACCATCGCGCCAACGAGCGTTGCCGACACATGGAGTTCGACGATCATCACCCGGTTAAGAGTGAAGTTAAGCAGGACGAACGCCATGCCGACCGAAACCTGAAACAGCGACAGGCGCAGCAGGCGCGGCAGCGGCAGTTCGGGCGACGCCGCATCGGCGAACGGCAGGAACTGCGTCCCCATCTTGCCCCAGAAGCGCGTCATGCGGCTCATGCCGTCAACACCTCCTGCGCGTGGCTGATGTAGAAACTCGCACTCACCCGGGTGTCGCGGCCAAGCCGCTTTTCGGGCAACATCTGCGAGATCCGCCCCTGCAAGTCGCCGCGCCCGACCGGAATGATCGTCGGCGAACGGTCGGAGCGCGGGAACAATCGTCCAGCGAGCCGTAGCCCGCGCAGCAGCGGCGTGCCCGGTGCATAGGTGAAGGCGACGCTGTGCCGGGCCCGGGCCGCCATGCGCGCCGCCGCCTCGGCGATTTCGTGCGCCGGATAGTGGATCAGCACATCCATCGAAATGATATGGTCGAACATGCCAAGGTTGTTGTGGAGCATGTCGCCCGACATGAATTGCACTTTGCCATAGACCTCGCGCGGGGCGCGTTCGCAGGCTATCGAAATGAGTTGCGGCGACACATCGATGCCGACGACATCGGCCCCACGTCGTGCGGCTTCGACCGCCAGCGCCCCGGTGCCGCAACCGGCATCGAGAATGCGGCGACCGGTGAGATCCTCAGGCAACCACGACAACAGGGTTTCGCGCATGCGGGTGCGCCCGGCGCGGACCTTCTCCCGGATGCCGCTGACCGGGGCATCGCTGGTCAGCGCCGCCCACGCATCGAACGCCGTGCGGTCGAAATAATCCTCGAGCCGGACGCGGGTCGCGTGCCAGCCGGGCGTCACGGTCGAGGCAGCACTCTCGCTCATTCGAACCCGAGGAACTCGAAAATGTCGCGATCCTTCATCGGGTTGGCTTCGAGGGGCCGGGTTCCCGCCCACAACAGCGCGGCGAGCCGCTTATATTCGTTGCACACCGCCTCGACTTCGGCGGTCTGCTCCATCTCATAGACGGTGCATTTCTTCAGGCGCGACCGGCGGATGGCATCGAGATCGGGGAAATGCGCCAGCGTTTCGAGGCCGGTGGCGGCGCAGAAACGGTCGATTTCGTCGGTCGCCGCCGAGCGATTGGCGATGACGCCGGCCATCCGCACGTCGTAATTCTTCGACTTCGCCTTGATAGCGGCGACGATGCGGTTCATCGCGAAAATACTGTCGAAATCGTTCGCTGCGACGACCAGCGCCCGGTCGGCGTGCTGCAACGGTGCAGCGAAGCCGCCGCACACCACATCGCCGAGGACGTCGAAGATCACCACGTCGGTTTCTTCGAGCAGGTGATGCTGTTTCAGCAGTTTGACCGTTTGGCCGACGACATAGCCGCCGCAGCCGGTGCCCGCCGGCGGACCGCCGGCCTCGACGCACATCACGCCGTTGAAGCCTTCGAACATATAGTCTTCGGGGCGGAGTTCCTCGTGGTGGAAATCCACCGTTTCGAGGATATCGATCACCGTCGGCATCAGCTTTTTGGTCAAGGTGAAGGTACTGTCGTGCTTGGGGTCGCAGCCAATCTGCAGCACCCGCTTGCCGAGCAGCGAAAACGCCGCCGACAGGTTCGACGAGGTCGTCGATTTGCCGATACCGCCCTTGCCATAGACCGCGAACACCTTGGCGGTGCCGATCTTCATGTTGGGGTCGAGCGCGACCTGCAGGCTGCCTTCGCCGTCTTCGCGGGCAGTTGGGCGTTCAAGATCAAGAAGTGCCATCGATTGTTCCTCAGGCCGCAATCCGGTTTACGCCTTCGAGACGATCCTCGATGGCGTCAGCAGCGGCGTGGAGCGCCGCGAGAGTCGCCGCATCCGGCGACCAATAGTTGCGCTCGCTCGCTTCGATCAGCCGATTGGCGAATTTCGATGCAGCGCGCGGGTTCATTTCGGCGATCCGGTCACGCATCGCTTCGTCGAGCACATAGGTCTCGGTGATGCGCTGATAGACCCACGGGTCGACCTCGCCGGTCGTTGCCGACCAGCCCATTGTGGTGGTCAAATGCCCTTCGATCTGGCGGACACCTTCGTAACCATGGCGCAGCAGGCCTTCGGTCCACACCGGATTGAGCATCCTGGTGCGGGTTTCGAGCGCCACCTGTTCCTGCAACGAGCGGATTTTGCCCGATCCTTGCGTCTGGTCGCCAATGTAGACCGGCGCCGAAATCCCGCCCTTGGCGCGGGTGACCGCGCTGCTGATGCCGCCGAGGCCATCGACATATTGATCGATCGTCGTGATGCCGAGCTCGACCGATTCCAAGTTCTGATACGCACAATCGACGGTCTTCAGCGCCGATGACAGCATTCCGCGCTGCTGAACCGGATCGCCCTTGACGCCGTAAGCATAGCCCTTCTGGCGTTCGAAGCTGTCGGCCAGTTCGCTCGGGTCGGTCCAGCCGCCGTTGTCGATCATCAGATTGACGTTCGCCCCATAGGCCCCTTGGGCGTTCGAGAAGACCCGCAGCGATGCGGTTTCGATGTCGCAACCATGTTCGCTCTGGTGCATCAAACTGTGTTTGCGGACAAAATTCATCGTCGTCGGTTCATCGGCTTGTGCAGCAAGCAGCGATGCTTCGGCAAGCATCCGCGTCTGCAGCGGCAACAGGTCGCGGAACACCCCCGACAGCGTGACGACGACATCCACGCGCGGCCGCCCGAGTTCGGCGAGCGGGATGAGCTCAGCCCCGGCGAGGCGGTTGTAGCTGTCGAAGCGCGGCTTTGCGCCGATCAGCGCCAGCGCCTGCGCCAGCTGCGCGCCTTCGGATTTCAGATTGTCGGTGCCCCACAGGATCATCGCGACGGTTTCTGGCAGCGCGCCGCCATCTTCGAGCGCCCGGTCGAGCAGTTTCGCCGCCTGCGCAGCGCCGTCTTTGACCGCGAATGCCGACGGCAGACGGAAGGGATCGAAGCCATGGATGTTGCGCCCGGTCGGCATGATTTCCGGCGACCGCAGCAGGTCGCCGCCACTCACCGGGCGGATGTACCCGGCCGCAAGCGCATGGACGAGCCCATCGAGCTCGGCGTTGGTGGCAAGCGCCGCATCGAGCGCGGCCAGCTCCTTGAGCAGCGGCGTATCGGCGCGCAGCGTCCCGGCAACCAGCGCTTCGACCGTCGCGCGCGGCAGTGCTTCACCCCGGGCATCGGCGGACGCCGCCAGCATGTCGATCCGTTCTTCAACCGTCGCAGCGCGCCCGGCGACATGCAGGCCCTGCGGGATCAGTTCGCGTTCGATTTCGTACAGTCGCGCGGCAAGCGCGGGAATGTCGTGCCCGTCGAGATCAAGACCTGCCGCCTGTTCGGCGATGATTTCGGCAAGCGGCGCGATTTCATCGCTGTCGGGGTCGGCGCTGCGCCACCGGTCGACCGAGGCCTTGAGGTCGGCAAGGCCTTTGTACACCCCCGAATTGGTCAACGCCGGGGTCAGGTAGCTGACCAAAGTCGCTGCCGACCGGCGCTTGGCAAGCACGCCCTCGGACGGGTTGTTGGCGGCATAGAGATAGATATTGGGAAGATCGCCGATCAAACGCTCGGGCCAGCATTTGGCGGTCAGGCCGGTCTGCTTGCCAGGCATGAATTCAAGGCTCCCATGGGTGCCGAAATGCAGGACAGCATGCGCGGCGAAATCTTCGCGCAACCAACGGTAGAATGCCATGAAGGCGTGCGTCGGCGCGAAGCGGCCTTCGAACAACAGCCGCATCGGGTCGCCTTCATAGCCCAGCGCTGGCTGGATCCCGACGAAGACGTTGCCGAATTGCGCGCCGAAAATCTGCACCGCGCTGCCGTCCGACTGGATCTTGCCCGGCGCCGGACCCCATTCGGCTTCGACTTCCTTGAGGTAGGGCTCGCGCGCGACGATGGTGTCGGCGGTAACCCGGGCGTGGACATTGGCTTCGGTGCCGTACTTCATGGCGTTGCCGCCAAGAATGCGTTCGCGAACGGCATCGGCCGAGGCCGGAACCTCGACGGCATAGCCTTCGCTGTGGAGACGCTTCAAGGTTTCGTGGAGTGATTCGAATACCGCGAGGAACTGCGCCGTGCCCGCCGCGCCGCCGTTGGGCGGGAAGTTGAACAGCACGATGCCGATACGGCGTTCGGCTTCACTTGCCTGGCGCAGCGCTGCCAGCTTGACCATCCGCGCCGCCATGGCTTCGGCGCGCTCGGGGCAGGATTGCATGGCACGGACCGCGCCGCCGGTCGACCAAGTGCAGCCACGGTCGCAGCCGGTACAGGCCGCGTCGGTGCCATCCGATCGCCCGCCGAAGACCATAGGGACGGTGCCGCCATCGAGTTCGGGGATCGCCACCATGATCGTCGATTCGAGCGGCAGCAGGCCCTGACGGCTCGCGCCCCAACCCTGCAAGGTCTGGAACTCGACCGGATGTGCGGCGATATACGGCACATCGAGCTTGGCGAGAATCTCCTCGGCCGCCGCAGAATCATTGTAAGCCGGGCCGCCGACGAGGCTGAAGCCGGTCAGATTGACGACGGCATCGACCGTCGCCTTGCCATCTTTGAGGAAAAACGCTTCGACCGCCGGACGCGCATCGAGGCCGCTGGCGAAGGCCGGGATGACCGTCAGGCCCTTGGCTTCCATCGCCGCAATCACGCCGTCGTAATGGTTGGCGTCCTTGCCCAGCACATACGACCGCAGCAGCAACAGCCCGATCGTGCCGGCGGTTCCGGCGTGCCGCGGCAGGTCGCGCGCATCGCCGCTCATCCGGTTCTTCAGCCCCGGGTGATAGACGCCGACCTCGGGGTATTCCAGCGGCAGTTCGGCCTTGAAACTGCCGCGCAACGACCGGCGCGGACCGTCGGCGTAGCGATCAACCAGCGCGCGGACCATCGCGAATGCGTTGTCGTCCGAACCCGCCAGCCAATATTGCAGGGTGAGAAAATAGGCGCGGACATCCTGTGCCGTGCCGGGCACGTATTTGAGCAGCTTGGGCAGCCGCCGCAGCACCGCCATCTGTGCAGCACCGCTGTTCGGAGCCCCCGACTTCGATGATCCGCGCAGCTTCTTCAGCCAGCCGAGCGGACCCTTGGGCGGGGCGTCCATGCGGTAATCGCCCATCCGCGTCAGTTTGACGATATCGCCCGCCGACATCAGGTTGACCATTGCATCGCAGTCCTCGCGGCGCGCCTGCAGCGCGGGCAGGACGGCGCGAATATGGTCTTCGAGGAAGAGCATCGTCGAGATGATGATGTCGCCGCGCGCAATATCGGCTCGCGCGGCGGCAAGTTTGGCTTCGTTCTCGAAGTCGGCTGCAGCGTGGAAGCCGATGGTGACACCGGGCTGTTCGATGGCGAAGCGGGCGCGGGCGCGCTCCACGGCTCCCGAAAGATGGTTGTCGAGCGTGATAATGACCACACGCACCGGCGTCATGGCGTCGGCGATGACCGGCTTATCGCGCATAATGAGCCTTTGCCTCGTAGAGGGTCGTCACGCTGATCGCGGTAATGCCCTTTTCGGCGGCATAGCGTTCGGTGTTCTTCTTCGCCTTGCCGCGGACGAAAAAGGGGATTTTCTGGAGTTCGCGGGTGGCATCGGGAAGCCAGCCTTCGGGTTCGCTGCTCCCCTCCCGCTTGCGGGAGGGGTCGGGGGTGGGGTCGTTTGCTGCAAGGACTGTAGTCGCGGACATGGACTCCCCACCCCTAGCCCCTCCCGCAAGCGGGAGGGGAGCGGCGTGCCCATGTCCCAAATGGCTCGCGCCGTTCGCGTCGGAAAATTCGAAATCGTCGCGGAACATCGTCAGCAGATGCTCCTCCAGCCCCATCACCAGCGGGTGGACCCAGGTGTCGAAAATGACGTTTGCGCCCTCGAAGCCCATCTGCGGGCTGTGGCGCGCCGGGAAATCCTGGACGTGGACCGGGGCCGAGATGACCGCGCACGGGATGCGCAACCGCTTGGCGATGTGGCGCTCCATCTGGGTGCCGAGGACAAGTTCGCAGGCGCTCGCCGCAATGGCGTCCTCGACGGCGAGATAGTCGTCGGTGACCAGCGCCTCGACGCCGTACAGTGCGGCGGCGGTGCGGAGGTCGCGCGCGAATTCGCGGTTGTAGCAGCCAAGTCCGACGACTTCGAAACCGAGTTCGTCGCGGGCAATCCGCGCTGCGGCGATGGCGTGGGTGGCGTCGCCGAAAATGAAGACGCGCTTGCCGGTGAGGTACGTCGAATCGACCGACCGCGACCACCATGGCATGCGGCCGGCGTCGGGATCGGCCGGCGCAGCGACGCCGGCGATGGCGGCAACTTCCGCGATGAAGGCGCGCGTCGCACCGACGCCGATCGGCACGGTGCGGACGGTCTTCTGGCCAAAGGTCTTTTCGAGCCAACGTGCCGCCTGATCGCCGGTTTCGGGGTACATCAGCACATTGAAATCGGCATCGCCGATGCCTTTGATGGCTTCGGGCGTCGCCCCCATCGGCGCCACCAGATGCACGTCGACGCCGAGATCGGCGAGCAGCTTGGTCACTTCGACGACGTCATCGCGGTGGCGAAAACCGAGCGCCGTCGGACCGAGCAGGTTGGCGCGCGGGCGGCGACCGGCCACTGGCGCTGCGACGCGGTTCTTATCCGCCAACTGCCGGACGATCTGGTAGAATGTTTCCGCCGCGCCCCAATTTTCCTTGTGGGAATAGCTCGGCAGGTCGAGCGCGATGACCGGGCAGGGCAGGCCCATCGTCTGCGCCAGCCCGGCGGGATCGTCCTGGATCAGTTCGGCGGTGCACGACGCGCCGACGATGATCGCCTGCGGCTGATAGCGGGCATAGGCGTCGCGCGCTGCGCTCTGGAACAGTTCGGCGGTGTCCTTGCCGAGATCGCGCGCCTGAAAGGTTGTGTAGGTCACCGGCGGGCGCTCGCCACGGCGCTCGATCATGGTGAACAACAGATCGGCGTAGGTATCGCCCTGCGGCGCGTGGAGAACGTAGTGCAGCCCCTTCATCGCAGTGGCGACGCGCATCGCCCCGACGTGCGGCGGTCCTTCGTAGGTCCAGACGGTCAGCTGCATGCTACACCGCCAGCCGGTCGCGGCGGTTCAATGGCCGCGCGAACAGTTCGGCGAGATCGCCCGCCTGTTCGAAACCATGGACCGGCGAGAACACCAGTTCGATCGACCATTTCGTCGCCAGCCCCTCGCGCTCGAGCGGGTTGGCAAGGCCGAGGCCGCAGACGGTCAGATCGGGGCGGGCAGCGCGGACGCGATCGAGTTGCTTGTCGACGTCCTGACCTTCGCTGAGCTGCGTCCCGGCAGGCAGCGCTTGGAGTTCGTGCGCCAAATGGCCGCGGTGCAGATAGGGCGTGCCGACTTCGACGAGTTTCATACCGAGTTCGGCGCTGAGAAAACGCGCCAGCGGTACTTCGAGCTGCGAATCGGGCATGAAGAAGATCGATTTGCCCGAAAGCTTCTCGGCTTGGCGGGCCAGCGCGCGTTTCGCCCGCTCGCGACCCGGGGCGACGACCGAGCGGAAATGCATTTCGTCGATCCCGAAGGCCTGCGCGGCAGCGTGCAACCAGTGCGTCGTGCCTTCGGCGCCGAAGGGGAAAAGCGCCGACAGGTGCGTCGCGCCGCGCGCTTCGAGCGCCAGCGCCGTCTCGCCGAGAAATGGCTGGGCGAGCAGGAACTTTGTTCCGGGCCCAACGCCCGGCAGCAAATTGGCGCGGCGTGGTGGCAGCGCTTCGACCCGTTCGATGCCGAGTTCGGCGAACAGGCGGCGGAACTGGTCCTCGACGATATCGGGCAACGAACCGACAATCAGCAGCTGTTCGGCGGACTCGGCGCGCATTTCGGGGACCAGCGCTGCGAGGCAGGCATCTTCACCCTGAGTGAAGGTCGTCTCAATGCCCGATCCGGAATAGTTGAGGATGCGGACGTTGGGCGCATGGGTAACGTTGAGCCGTTGCGCTGCCTTCGACAGGTCGAGCTTTATGACTTCGCTCGGGCAGCTGCCGACGAGGAACAGCAGTTTGATCTCGGGGCGGCGGGCCAGCAGCTTGTGGACGACCTTGTCGAGTTCCTCGTTGGCGTCGGCCAAACCGGCAAGGTCGCGCTCTTCGATGATTGCGGTGCCGAAGCGCGGTTCGGCGAACACCATCACCCCTGCGGCCGATTGTAGCAGATGGGCACAGGTCCGGCTGCCGACCACCAGAAAGAACGCGTCCTGAACCTTGCGATGTAGCCAGATGATGCCCGTCAGGCCGCAGAAAACCTCGCGCTGGCCGCGCTCACGCAGCACCGGAAGGTCACGCGGCGCGGCATCTGCCTGTGGGGCAAGGGCGACGCTCATGCGGCGAGGGCGCCGTTGGGGGCAGTATCGCCTGCGCCCTGCAGGCGCGCCGCACGCAGCTTCAGAATGAACTGCCCGGCGTTGATGACATAGGTGAAATAGGCGGCCAGCGCGAGCAGCATGAGGTTGGTGTCGCTCAGGTAACCACCAAATAATGCAACAACATAGGCCGTATGCAGCGCGATCACGAGCATCGAAAAAACGTCTTCCCAGTAAAACGCCGGAGCAAACAGATAGCGCCCGAAAACCACTTTCTCCCAGATCGCGCCGGTAACCATTATGGTGTACAGCGCAATGGTCTTGATCACGACCGACCAGATTGCCGCGTCGTGATTTTCTCCGGTGCGCAAATAGTGGAGGACGAGATAAAGGCTGACGGCAAAAATCAGGAATTGCACCGGCGCAAGAATGCCTTGCACCAATGTCCATGGCGTTGCGTCGCGCCGCACGCGCTCCTCAGCGGTATAAAGCGGTATCCCCGCCTTCATTGCCTTGCCGTCCCTGTCACGCTTCAACGGACTATCTCCCCGCCTGTCAGCCTATCATCGCGCCTTGGGGTGTCAACCGCGCTTTACGTCAAGTTAGATTGACAGAAGGGCTTGACTTGTCCCGGTGTTTTGCGGTGCTGTTGTTTGCCATTGCGGGGAAGTGCGCGTGTCACTAGCGTCCGATTCTACTCACCAAGACCGGCCATTAGAAGCCGGCGTGATGGGTATGGACGCATCCGTTGCGGGGTACGGGATGGCGACACTATTGGAATCTGCTGCCAACGCGGTTCGCGCCGCGACACGACGCGTGCGACCGGGGAAGGACGCGCTGCAACCGTGTGAGATCGATGGTCACGGTCCGGATGCCCTTGCACGGGTTATCGAAGGCGAAGTGATCCCACGGCTGCTGATGGCGCATCGCAACGGCGTTGCGATTGAAAACATCCCGGTCGTCGACCGCAATCTCGATGTTGTCCCTCCGGGATATGCGGACCGTTTCGCGGCAGAAACGCTGCGTGAAGAGGTGGTGACTCTGCTTGTTCGCGTCGAAGCGTTGATGGCGCGCGGCGTGTCGATCGAAACGGTCTACCTGCATCTGCTGGCCCCGGCGGCACGCCAGCTTGGCGAGTGGTGGGAACAGGATGCCTGTGACTTCGTCGATGTGACGATGGGGCTGTGGCGGCTTCAGGAGTTGGTGCATGCGCTGGCGGCCCGTGCGCCCGGCCGTGCCCCGCTTCCCGGTGTCGAACGGCGGGCACTCTTTTCGCCGATGCCCGGCGAGCAGCATGGTTTTGGTACATTGCTCGTCGAGGAATTTTTCCGGCGCTCGGGTTGGACGACATGGAGCGCCATGCCGGCAGCAGCCCCCGAGCTGATCGGACTGACGGCTGGACGCAGCTTCGAACTCATCGGATTGACCGTGTCGCTCGATCGTAACATTGACGCGCTACCCGGAATGATCCGGGCGATCCGCTCGACGTCGCGCAATCCGCGTCTGATGGTGATGGTCGGCGGCAGGGTATTTTCCGAACGTCCCGAACTTGCTGCAACGGTGGGTGCCGATGGCACCGCCGCAGATGGGTTGACGGCAGTATCGGTTGCGGAACGATTTGTGGCGTCGCGCGTCGATACACGTTCGGCTGTGGACAAACGCTGACGGGCCTCGCCCGCTTTTTGGAAGGACCGGTTACGGACGTTATGGACGCCCCTATCGCTCAGCTCGCTGCAGTCGAAGGCGGTCCGACGCTCGCGACACTGATTGGCATGCCTGCAGGCATCGCTGCACGGGCGATTGCCGCGGCCGGCGACATTGCGCTGGTCGTCGATTGCGACGGCGTGATCGCCGATATTGCCGTTGGCAGTAAAGAGGTCGCTGCTGAAGGTGTTGAGGATTGGCTTGGTGAACCGTGGATAGACACGGCTTGTAGCGACAGTCGTAACAAGATCGCCGAGATGCTGACCGGGGCAGCCGAAGGCGCACCGCCGCGCTGGCGCGTCGTCAACCATCAGGTCGTCGGCGGCGAATTGCCGATCCGTTATATTGCGGTTCCAGGTGGCAACGACGGTCAGATTATCGTGATCGGCCGCGACATGCGGCAGGCTGCGGCCATGCAGCAGCGGCTGATCCGGGCGCAGCAGGCGATGGAGCGCGATTCGATGTCGCTGCGCCAGACCGAGGCACGCTATCGCCTGCTCTTCGAAACGTCGGCGGATGCGATTATTGTAGTGGATACCGCGAGCCGCCGTATTGTCGAAGCCAACCCTGTCGCGAGCGGGTTGGCGGGCGATGCGGCGATCTCGATCGAAGGACAGCCCTTTTCGGCGATCGTCGATGCGAGTGATCGTGAGGCCGCGTTGGCGATGATCGGTGCGGTGGCCGCAGCCGAGCAGGTGCAGCCGGTTCGGATCCGGCTGGCGAGCGGCATTGCCTGCCAGATGGCTGCGACGTTGTTCCGTCAGGATCGTGGCACCTATCTGTTGCTGCGACTGACCGATGTCGGCACGGCGCCAGTGGTTGCACGCACGCTCGCCGAAGTGCTCGACCGTATTCCCGACCCCTTTGTGCTGACCGACGCCGACCTCAATATTCTGGCGAAGAATTCGTCATTCCTCGAACTGATTCATCAACCGCGCGCTGGCAACCTGAGCGGTCAGCCGCTCGGACGGTATGTCGGGCGACCGGGGATCGATCTTGGCCTGCTTGCGGCGCAATTGCGCGACCATGGCGCGGTGAGAAATTTTGCGACCATCGTCCGTGACGTGCGCGGTAATGAGGATGAAGTCGAAATCTCGGCGGTCAGCGCCCCCGATGCCGACGGTTTGCGCTATGCCTTTAGTATTCGCCCCGTGGCGCGGCGGCTTGCCGATCCGGCGGCGGGCACGACCCTGCCGCGCTCGGTTGAGCAACTGACCGAACTCGTCGGGCGCGTCTCGCTCAAGGAGATCGTGCGCGAATCGACCGATCTGATCGAGCGGCTGTGTATCGAGGCAGCACTGGCTTACACCTCCGATAACCGTGCGTCGGCGGCTGAAATTCTCGGCCTGTCGCGGCAGAGCCTGTATTCGAAACTACATCGCCACGGGTTGGGGAACCTTGCTGCGGACCACGAATAGCCGGTGAGGCAATTTTACGCTGTTCCGACGGACAAGTTCCGTTGACGCCCCAAACTGTCAAGCATAGCTTACACTTATGGATGGGGCGGCGATTCCGGTAGCTACATTGCGATTCCCGCGCCCGCGCGCGGTTCTCGAACTGTTGAAGCCGGTCACCTGGTTCCCGCCAATGTGGGCGTTCATGTGCGGTGTCGTGTCGTCGGGTGTGCCGATCAGCGAACGCTGGGGGTTTCTGGTGGCCGGGATGCTGCTTGCCGGGCCGCTGGTCTGCGGCAACAGTCAGGCGATCAACGATTGGTTCGATCGTCACGTCGATGCGATCAACGAACCCGGGCGACCGATCCCGTCGGGTCGTATTCCCGGACGCTGGGGGCTGTGGATCGCCATTGGCGGCACGATCCTGTCATTAATTGTCGGCGCGCTGATCAACTCGTGGGTGTTCGCGGCGACGATACTCGGGGTCTTCCTCGCATGGATTTACAGCGCGCCGCCGATCCGGGCCAAGGCGCACGGCTGGTGGGGGCCGGGGGTTTGCGCTGCCGCTTATGAGGGGCTGACATGGTTCACCGGCGCCGCCGTCATGGCAGGGGGATTGCCCGACGCAAAAATCCTCGCAGTCCTCGCGCTGTACGCCAGCGGCGCGCACGGCATCATGGTGCTGAATGATTTCAAGGCGGTTGCCGGGGACCGGGTGAGCGGCGTTTCGTCGTTGCCGGTGCGGCTTGGCGTGACGCGGGCCGCACAGGTTGCGTGCGTCACCATGGCGGTTCCGCAGATCGTCGTTGTGGCGCTGTTGCTGCACTGGCAGGTGATTTGGGCCGCCGCAGCCGTTGCCGTGTCGGTCGCTGCGCAGTTCCTGCTGATGGGTCGCCTGCTTTCCGACCCGGCGAAAAATGCTCCATGGTACAACGCCACGGGCACGACGCTGTATGTGCTCGGCATGCTGGTTACCGCGTTCGGCCTGCGCGGGATTACCGGATGATCGCTCGCGCGCCGCTGTCTTGGCCCGGCATTGCGCGGCTGGGTCTTGTGCAAAGCGCGCTTGGTGCGGTGGTTATGCTGTCGTCGTCGCTGCTCAACCGGGTAATGGTCGTCGAATATGCGCAGGCCGCGACGCTGCCTGCGGCGTTGGTCGCGTTTCATTACGCCGTACAGCTGACTCGTCCGAAATGGGGCCATGGGTCGGACATGGGACGGCGGCGGACGCCGTGGATCATTGGTGGCATGGGCATGCTGGCGGCAGGCGGGGTTCTCGCGACGCTGGCGACGGTCATGCTGCGCGACCAGCCGGTGGCCGGGCTGCTGCTGGCAATCATTGCCTATGCGATGATCGGTCTTGGGGTCGGCGCGTGCGGTACGTCGCTGCTCGCGCTGCTGGCCAGCCGTACTGCGCCTGAACGGCGACCGGCTGCGGCGTCGCTGACATGGATCATGATGATTGTCGGCATCGTGGTCACGGCGGGCATTGCCGGACGGCTGCTCGAACCCTTTTCGGCGGGGCTGCTGATCAAGGTCGCCAGCGGCGTCGCCGGCGCCGCATTTCTGGTGACGCTGTTTGCGGTATGGGGTGTCGAGGGTAACGCCATCGGCCAGCCGCCCGCGACCGGCACTGCACCGTCGGCCGATTTCGGCACCGCATTACGCGCCATCTGGGACGACCCCCGTGCGCGACTGTTCACCATTTTCGTCTTCGTCTCGATGGTCGCCTATTCGGCGCAGGATCTCATCCTCGAACCCTTCGCCGGGCTGCGTTTTGGCCTGACGCCGGGGCAGTCGACGCAGTTGTCGAGTGTGCAGCATATGGGCGTGCTCGGCGGGATGGTGCTCGTCGGGGTGGGCGGTCACGCCTTTGGCGGCAGCGGCGGGTTCCGCCTGCGCCGCTGGATCGTCGGCGGCTGCGTCGGGTCGGCGCTGGCGCTGGCCGGTTTGGCGGCGGCAGCGAACGTCGGCCCCGGCTGGCCCTTGCAACCGACGGTGTTCCTGCTCGGCTTTGCCAACGGCGTCTTTGCGGTCGCGGCGATCGGCGCGATGATGGAGCTGGCGGGAGCCGATGGCCCCGGTACCGAAGGCATCCGCATGGGATTATGGGGCGCAGCGCAAGCGCTGGCCTTCGGAATCGGCGGCTTTGCCGGCGCGACCGGAGTCGATATCGGCCGTGCCGCATTTGCGAGCGATGCCCCCGCCTTCGCTTTGGTGTTCACACTCGAAGCCGGACTGTTTCTTATTGCCGCACTGATCGCCACAAAGTTGTCGACCGTGCAACAACCACAATCATCGATCAGGGGAGCGTTGGCATGACCGAGACATTTGATGCAATCGTCGTCGGCGGCGGGCCGTCGGGGGCGACTGCCGCCGACGATCTGGCGCGCGCCGGGCACAAGGTGCTCCTGCTCGACCGCGCGGGCCGCATCAAGCCGTGCGGCGGCGCGGTTCCGCCGCGATTGCTCAAGGATTTCGACGTGCCACTCACGCTGCTGTGTGCTCGGGCGACCTCGGCGCGGATGATCGCGCCGTCGAACCTCGCCGTCGACATGCCGGTCGGTGACACCGGCTTTGTCGGCATGGTCGATCGCGATGTGTTCGACGAATGGCTGCGCGAACGCGCGGCGAGTTCCGGGGCCGAACGCCGCGCCGGGACCTTCGAGGACCTTGAGCGCGATGCCGACGGCACCGCCGTCATTGCCTATCGCCCCAAAGGCGCGGCGCGCGGCAGTGACGCGATCAGGGTGCGCGCCAAGGTCGTTATCGGCTGCGATGGCGGCCGTTCGCAGGTCGCCCGCGCCGCATTGCCGGGGGCCGAACGCGTACCGTTCGTCGCGGCGTATCACGAAGTGATCGATTCGCCGCCTGAAGGGCTGAACGGCTTCGACGGCGGGCGCTGCGATGTGTTCTACCAGGGCAAGCTGTCGCCCGATTTCTACGCATGGGTATTCCCGCATGGCGGCAAGACCAGCGTCGGCGTCGGCTCGGCGAAAAAGGGCTTCGAACTCCGCAAGGCGGTCGCCGAACTGCGCACCCAGCTCGGGATGACCGAATTGACAACGCACCGCTGCGAAGGTGCCCCCATTCCGCTCAAGCCGCTCAGGAAATGGGACAATGGCAAGGACGTCGTCGTTGCCGGCGATGCTGCCGGGGTCGTCGCCCCGGCGTCGGGTGAGGGCATCTACTACGCGATGACCGCCGGACGGTTGGCTGCCGAAGCCGCCAGCGCCTTTCTGAAAACCGGCGATGCCAAGCAACTTGCCACGGCGCGCAAGCGTTTCATGAAGGTGCATGGTCGCGTGTTCTGGGTGCTGGGGATGATGCAGTGGTTCTGGTACCGGTCCGACAATATGCGCGAACGCTTCGTCAAGCTGTGCCGCGACCCCGATATCCAGACGCTGACGTGGGAAGCCTATATGAACAAGGAACTCGTGCGCAAACGCCCGATGGCGCATGTCCGCATCTTCCTGAAAGACACCGCGCAGCTGTTCGGAGCGATTGCGCAGCCGCGCCGGAGTTGAGGCTTTGAACCCCCGCCGCTGGCGACCGCGATTTGTCGCCATCGGTGCGGCGCTGCTGGTCGCCGGGCTGGGGGCGACGATTACGCAGCTGGGGCCATGGTATCGCAGCTTGCGACAACCGTCATGGGCGCCGCCCGATATCGCCTTTGGCCCGGCGTGGACGCTGATCTTCACGTTGACCGCCATCGCCGGTTTGCAGGCATGGCGAGGCGCGCGCAGCCGGACCGAGGCCGACACGGTTTTAGGCCTGTTCGCGTTGAACGGTTTTCTCAACCTGTTGTGGAGTTTGCTGTTCTTCCGCCTGCATCGCCCCGATTGGGCGGCAGTGGAGGTGGTGTTCCTATGGACATCGATCGCGGTGATGATCGGCGTCTGTCGACCGCTGTCACCGCGCGCCGCGTGGCTGCTCGTCCCCTATTTGTTGTGGGTCAGTTTTGCGGGCGTGCTTAACGTCACCGTGGTGCGATTGAACGCGCCGTTCGGCTGAATGCGACTAGAGCGTAAACGGTATTAAGCGGCCGCAGTGCAGCTAACGCGCCACCGCCACCAATGCGGGTTGGCCCTCTCCCTGCGGGGAGAGGGCGACTGATCAGGCCTTGGTCTTCAAATAGGCGATGACATCGGCGCGGTCCTGCGGCTTCTTGAGGCCGGCGAATGCCATCTTCGTACCCGGGATCACCTTCTGCGGTGCTTCGAGGTAGGTGTAGAGTTGCGCTGCGGTCCAGGTGAAACCGCTCTTTTTGTTGGCCGCTGAATAGACGTAACCCGGTACGATACCGGAATGGCGACCGACGACGCCGAACAACGACGGCCCGATGCGGTTCACGCCCTTTTCGGCAACATGGCAGGTCTTGCACTGAACAAAGACCTTCTCGCCCTTGGCAGCGTCACCGGCTGGCATCGCAGCGGCAGCAGGCGCTGCTGGAGCGGCATTGGCGGTGACAGCAAATCCGGCGGCCAGGATGGCGGCAAAAAGGTTGGTCGTGTGCGACATGATCGTTGATACTCCCTCAATTCCCAAGATGGACGAATCTATACACAGTTCAAAACGCCCCGCAATCCGGGTGCGCTCTTGTGCCGTATCGGCTATTGCGGGCACATGAACGCGCCGCCGATGACCTATGCCCGATATCTCGGGCTCGACGATGTCCTTGCCGCGCAGCACCTGCGATCCAACGCCCATGACGAGCTTTTGTTCATCGTCATTCACCAGGCTTCGGAGCTGTGGATGAAGCTGGCGCTGCACGAACTCGAAGAGGCGCGCGACCGCATCGGTGCCGATGAACTGCGCCCGGCCTTCAAAATGCTGTCGCGGGTGGCGCGGATCCAGTCGCAGCTGATCCAGTCGTGGGACGTGTTGGCGACAATGACCCCGTCGGATTACACCGAGGTACGTCCGCATCTCGGTCCCAGTTCGGGGTTCCAATCGCATCAATATCGGCTGCTCGAATTCATGCTGGGTGACCGCAACCCGAAGATGGCGGCGATGCACGACGGCAAAGCCCGCGCTGCGCTCGATGCCGAACTGGCGCGGCCGAGCCTTTACGATGTCGCCTTGGCGCTGCTGGCGGCGCGCGGGTTCGACGTTCCGCAAAGGTGCGTGTTCGCGGCACCGCATGTCCATGACCCGGCGGTCGAAGCCGCATGGGGGATCATCTACCGCGACCCCGATCGGCACTGGGACCTGTACGAGCTCGCCGAAAAACTGGTCGATCTCGAATATCATTTTCAGCGCTGGCGCTTTGGGCATCTGAAGACGGTCGAGCGGATCATTGGCTTCAAGCGCGGCACCGGTGGGACTGACGGCGTGTCGTATCTCGACGGCGTGCTGAAGAAGCGCTTTTTCCCGGAACTCATGTCGGTGCGGACGCAATTATGACTCGTGACGAAGCGCGGGCGCGCGACGCTGCCGACCCGCTCGCCGGCGCGCGGGCATTGTTCGATTTGCCCGAAGGCGTCATTTACCTCGACGGCAATTCGCTCGGCGCATTGCCGCGCGCCACCGCGGCCCGCGTGGCCGAAACGGTGACTGCCGAATGGGGTAAGGACCTGATCAAAAGCTGGAACAGCCATGACTGGATCGGTGCACCGCAACGGGTCGGCGGCAAGATCGCCCGGCTGATCGGGGCCGATGCGGATGAAGTGATCGCTGCCGATTCGACCTCGGTCAATCTGGCCAAGCTGATCTGCGGCGCGCTGTCGCTGCGGCCCGGGCGGCGGGTCATCCTGTCCGAACCCGGCAATTTCCCGACCGATATCTATATCGTTCAGGGGCTGGCGCAGCTCGGCCTGTGCGAACTGCGGCTCGTTGATCGCGCTGCCCTTGTCGCAGCGATCGACTCAAGCGTCGCCGCCGTCATGCTGACCCATGTCCATTACAAGACCGCCGAGGTCTTCGACATGGCCGCCATCACTGCCGCCGCCCATGCGCAGGGTGCGCTGGCGATATGGGATCTCAGCCACAGCGCTGGGGCGGTTCCGGTCGCGCTCAACGCCGCTGATGTCGATCTGGCGGTCGGCTGCGGCTATAAATATCTGAACGGTGGACCGGGCGCGCCAGCGTATCTGTACGTCGCGCGGCGGCATCAGGCGGCAATCGCCTCACCGCTCACCGGATGGATGGGCCATGTCGCCCCGTTCGGCTTCGACGATGCCTATGCACCCGCTCCCGGTATGACGCGCTTCCTCGCCGGGACCCCGCCGATCCTTGCACTGGCGGCGCTCGAAGTTGGTGTCGATATGCTGCTTGGGTTGGGGATGGACGCGCTCGTCGCCAAGGGCCGCGCGCTGAGCGACACCTTCGTCACCACAGTGCTTGCCGCTGGCGGCGATCCGGCGCTGACGCTCGCCAGCCCGACCGATCCGGCGGCGCGCGGCAGCCATGTCTCGTTCCGCCACCCAGAGGCCTATGCGATCTGTCAGGCGCTGATCGCTAAAGGCATCATCGGCGATTTCCGCGACCCAGACATCCTGCGACTGGGTTTCGCCCCGGCGTATCTGCGGTTCGAAGATATGGTTGTGGCCGGTGAGACACTGCGGGCAATCCTCGCCGAACGCCGCTGGGACCGTCCGGAGTTCCGCGTCCGCGCGGCCGTCACCTGATGCGTCTTGCGCGTTCACCCGTGTCACACCATTTGGCAGGCGAGCGAATTGGGGGACGAACGTGGCTACGGGACTGATTGCGCTGCTCGACGATGTGGCAGCGCTGGCGAAGATTGCCGCCGCTTCGCTCGACGATGCGGCGGGACAGGCTGCCAAGGCCGGATCGAAGGCGGTTGGTGTTGTCGTCGATGATGCGGCCGTCACCCCACGCTATGTCACGGGCTTCACCGCCGATCGCGAACTGCCGATCATCGGGAAGATCGCGCTGGGGTCGCTCCGCAATAAACTGCTGTTTTTGTTGCCCGGCGCGCTTTTGCTCAGTTGGGCGGCACCCTGGGCGATTACGCCGCTGCTGATGGTAGGCGGGTTGTACTTGTGCTTCGAAGGTGCCGAGAAGCTGTACGACGCGTTTGCGCACAGCGCTGTCGAAGACGAAGCCGCCGGCGGAACGGACGCAAAGACCCTGGAAGACGCCAAGGTCGCCGGTGCCATCCGTACCGATTTCATCCTGTCGGCGGAGATCATGGCGATCACGCTCGGCGCTGTCGCCGACGCGCCGATGATGAACCGCGCCATCGTGCTCGCGGTTGTCGGTATCGGCATCACGGCGCTCGTCTATGGGGTCGTCGCGCTGATCGTAAAGGCCGACGACGCCGGGGTGGCATTGGCGCGGCCGGGCAATCCGGCGTTCGTGCGCGCGATCGGTCGCGGGCTCGTACTGGGGATGCCGGGGCTGCTGCGGCTGCTTGGCAGTATCGGCACGGCGGCAATGCTGTGGGTTGGCGGCGGCATCGTCATTCACGGATTGGAGACTTACGGCATCGCCGAACCCGGCCATTCGCTGCACGGTCTCGCCCTGGCGGCTGGTTCAGGTGCCGGGGCGGCCGGCGGGGTTGTCACCTGGCTCGTGAATGCGACCGGCGCAGGCCTCATCGGGCTGGCGCTGGGTGCGGTGATCGTCGCAGCGCTGCATCTGCGCACGCCAAAGCCGACTGCGCCGGGTCATCCCCACGACTGATGCTTTTCAGGCGCGGACTCTTGCGGGCGCACTAAGCCAATCCGTCAGTATCGCATTGACCGCTTCGGGGGCCTCCTGCTGCACCCAATGCGAGACACCGGGGAGACGGTGCAGGGTGAAATCGCGCACCAGCGCATTATAGCCCTGCGTCAGTTCGATGCCGAGCGCTGCGTCCTCCTCGCCCCAGATCATCAGGGTCGGCGTGTCGATCATCGGCGCGGGTTCGGCCTCGATGGCGCGGATATTGGCGCGGTAATAGTTGATCATCGCCGTCAGCGCGCCCGGAACCATCGCATTGGCACGGTAGTGATCGGTGACAGTGGCGGGGAAACGGCTCTTGTCGATCGCCATACCGGTGAAGGCCTCGCCGACGGCGCGGGCATTATTGGCGCGCAGCAGCGCCTCGGGCAGCCACGGCAGCTGGAAGAACAGCGTGTACCATGACCGCAGCCACTGCCGCGACGGCCGCCGCATCGCATCGGTGAATACCTTGGGGTGCGGCACGTTCATGATGATCAGCCCATCGAGCGGCAGCACCCGCCGCGACGCGAACACCCATGCGATCAGCGCGCCCCAATCATGGGCGACCAGTAGCCACTTTTTGGCCCCGAGCGCATCGAACAGCGCCGCCGTATCGGCAACGAGATGGTCGAGGGCATAATCGCTTTGCAGCAATGGCCGACTGGTGCCGCCATAGCCGCGCAGGTCGGGAGCCACGGCCCGCCAGCCGAGATCAGCCAGTACCGGCAGCTGATACCGCCACGAAAACCGGCTTTCGGGAAAGCCGTGGAGGCATAGCGCCACCGCGTCGCCGCCGCCACATTCGTCGATGGCAAAGGTCAGCCCGTTGGCGGTGACGGTGCGCGTGACGATCGCGCTCATGCGTTGAAGTGCAGCCGCAGGCCGGGGCGTGGCCACCGGCACTTGGCGAGCTTGCCCGTCGTCGACAATGTCACCCAGGCATCCATCATGTCGGCGCCACCAAAAGCGATATTGGTCGTCAGCAGATCGGGGAAGTCGAAGAACTCCTGCGCCCCCGTCGTCGGATCGATGCTGCAAATGCCCGGATGCGCCACCAGCGTCGCTTGGGCGATGTTGCCACCGGCCTCCACCGCCAGCGAATCGAGCAGAACCCGGTCGGCATAGCCCGTGACGACGCGGCCCGGAACCGCGGCGAGCGGCGACGGCGCGACCTCGCCGGGACCGGTAATGTCGAACGCCAGCACCAGCCGTTCGGTGGTTAGCGCTGTGTAAACCGTCTTGCCATCGGGCGACAGGCCGACACCGTTCATGTTCGGACCGTGGACAGCGCAGGTGATGTGGCTGCCGTCGGCTTTGGCATAATACAGTCCGCCCCATGTCGTCCCCATGGCGTTGTGTTTGCCCAGATCGGTAAACCAGAAACCGCCAGCGGCATCGAAGACGATATCGTTCGGCCCGCTGAGGTTTGCCCCGTCGCACTGCTGATACAGCCGCTCGACCTTGCCGGTGCCCAGATCGATCCGTTCGATCCGCCCGGTTTCATAGTCATGCGCTTGCGCGCCGGGGATCAGCATGCCGTCGATCGTCGCCCAGTTGAAGCCACCATTGTTGCAGACGTACAGCGCCCCGTCAGGACCGATGGCCGCGCCGTTCGGTCCGCCACCGGGGGTGGCGATGGTCTCCTTGCGACCATCGGGTAGCACGCGGGTGATGCGCCCCGCCTGAATTTCGACGACGATCACCGAGCCATCGTCCATCGCGACAGGACCCTCGGGAAACGCCAGACCTTCGGTCACGATTGTGTGCGGATGCATGCTAGGTCCCCAGAATAATGTTCCCGGATGGTTCAGCGACTCCGGCTTGACCGCATGTTGCCTTATTGGGGTGCCGCTACGCCAGCGCCGATGCCAAAATCGGCATTGCCTCTTTCGCCCACCGCCCTAAGCCGCTAATGTTCTTGTCCCGTTCTGCTGCGAAAGCCCGCTGTGACCGATCTCCTGCTCGCCGCCCTCGCCGGCCTTGTCGTGGCGCTTGCTATCGGTTGGGCGCTTTGGGCGCGGCCGCTGTCGGCGATGCGCGGCGAACGCGACACGGCACGCAGCGACGCGGAGGCGGCGCGCGAAGCCGATGTACTCAACCGCCTGAAGCTTGCGGAGCTGGAAGGCACGGCGCGAGCGCGCGACGAAGCGCATGCGCGGCAGCTCGAACAGGTGCAAACCCAGTTCGCCGCCATGGCCGCCAAGGCGCTCGAAACCGCACAGGCGCAGTTTCTCAATCGCGCCGAAGCGCGCTTTGCTGAACAACAGACGCTCGCCGAAACCGGCATCAAGGCGCTGCTTACGCCGGTTGCCGAAACGCTGACGCGCTATGAGGGCGAATTGAAGAAGGTCGAGGCGGCGCGTGCCGAGGGCTATGGCGCGCTGCGCGAACAGATGACGGCGCTGGCGACAGGGCAGGCGCGGGTGAGCGACGAGGCGGCGAAGCTGGTGACGGCGCTGCGGTCGAGCGGTAAGACATCGGGCAGCTGGGGCGAGCAGCAGCTGCGCAACACGCTCGAGATGGCGGGGCTGCGCGACGGCATCGACTTTACACTGCAAGCGCATGTCGCCACCGAGGAACGCAGTCGCCGCCCCGATGCGATCATCAACCTGCCGGGCGGGCGGCAACTGATTGTCGATTCGAAATGTTCGCTCAACGACTATCTCGCCGCAACCGAGGCGACGAACGATGACGAGCGGCGGGTCGCGCTATCCCGCCATGCCCAATCGGTCCGCACCCATGCCAAGGGGCTCGGCGACAAGGCCTATTGGAAGGAATTCGGCGCGTCGGCGGATTTCGTCGTGATGTTCCTGCCGGGTGAGAATTTTCTCTCGGCAGCGCTCGAACATGACCTGCCGCTGCTTGGTTGGGCGTTCGATCAGCGGGTGCTGCTGTCGGGGCCGATCAACCTGCTCGCCATCGCCAAGACGGTGGCGTTGGTCTGGCGCCAGGAAAAACTCGCCGAGGAGGCCAAGCAGATCGGCGCGCTCGGGGCCGATCTGCATGCCGCGATCGCCACCATGGCCGATCATCTGGCAGGTGTCGGCAAGAACCTCGGGCAAGCGGTGAACAGCTATAATCAGTTCGTCGGTTCGCTCGAAACGCGGGTGCTGCCGAAGGCGCGGCGCTTTACCGAATTGGGGATCGAAGAAGGCAAGAAGCCGGTGCCGTTGCTCGGCGCCATCGAGGCGTCGGTGCGGCCGACGGTCGCCCCGGAACTGTTGCTGCCGCCGGCAGAGGCCGCAGAATAATTCAGGGGTAGTTCTGGCGGGCGTGCAGGACAGCCGTTACCTCAATGCCATCAGCCAAAACGCGATAGACCAAAAGATAGTTCGGGTGAACGACCACCTCGCGCGTTCCGGGTACGCGTCCAGATCGATAAAGATGCGGACGTTCGGGTAGCCGTTCTGCGGTCTGTTCAATCAGACTCTTGATGCGGACCGCGGCATCGGGGTTCCGCGCAGCAATATAGTCGGCAATATTCTCAAGATCCTCGACGGCCTCGTCAGTCCAGAGCAGCGAGAGCACGTCGCCTCCGTTCGATGACAGCGTCTACGCGGGCCATCGCTTCATCGTGCGGAATCCGTGGTTTCTTACTATCGATTGCTCGCTGCACCTTGGCGCGAAACCAGACGTCATATGCTTCGGCTTCTTCGGTCGAAGCGAATTCGGACTCGATGGGGGACAGGGCAGGCATGGCACCAATTTATGCTCTTGTTGCCCGCGCGACAAGCGCCACGGCGTCGACTGTCGCCGCAATGGACGCAACGCCTATTCCGGCAAAGGCTCGAACCGCCCCAGCACTTCGTACAGCAGGACGGCCGTCGCCACCGCGACATTCAAACTGTCAGCCGTGCCCTTCATTGGCAGCCTGACCAGCGCATTGCATTGCGCGGCATAGGCAGGCGGCAGGCCCGATTGCTCATTGCCCATGAACAGGAATGTCGGCGCGGCCCAATTATGCGCGCGATAATCGACCGTGTGGCCGTCGAGCGCCGCACCGACCAACTCCCCCGGCCCGTCGCGCAGCCAGGTGAAGAACGTCTCGGCGTCGGTCTGGACGACGGCCTTGGTAAACAAGGCCCCCATCGACGCGCGCACCGCCTCGACGCTGAACGGGTCGCAAGACTGGTCGAGCAGGATGACACCCCCCGCTCCGGTCGCGTCGCAGGTCCGTAGCATGGTGCCGAGATTGCCGGGATCCTTGAGATTTTCCGCGACCACCCACATCGGCGCGGCAAAGCGGTCGAGCCCTGCCAGCGCCGTATCGGGGATAGTATATGCAGCAGCGACCGGGGCGGCATTGTCCTTACCGGTCAGCCGCTGGAGAATGTCGCGCGTTGTCCGCACCGCCTGACCGTGCGCCGCCTCGGTCGCAGCGATCAGTGCGGCGGTCAGCGGGTGCGTCTCTCCATCGACGGCGAAGATCAGCACGGCGGGGATCCGCCCTACACCCAACGCTTCGGTACACACCCGCAGGCCCTCGGCGAGGAACAGCCCCTCGGCGCGCCGCCCCTTTTTGTCGTGGAGCGATTTCAGCCGCTTGATCAGCGGGTTTGCCGGACTGGTGATGTCGATCGGCACCTGCGTCTCAGATCGTATCGGTCATATAATGGTGCCACAGAAACACCGCGAGCGCGCCGCGATGCGGGCGGAATGGCTCAACGATCGCGCGTGCCGCCTTCTCGGTCGGGCGTTTCTCCAGCCCCATGATCTTGCCGAGGTCGATCTGCACGGCGAGATCGCCTGCCGGGAAAATGTCGGGGCGACCTTCGGCAAACAGCAGATAGATTTCCGCCGACCAGCGCCCAATGCCCTTGACGGCGGTCAGCGCGGTAATCGCCGCCTCATCGTCGTCAGGCAGCGCACCGAAATCGAGCCCGCCCGACACCAGCACCTCGGCAAGGCCACTGACATAGCTCGCCTTCTGCCCCGAAAGTCCGGCGGCGCGCAGCACTTCGATCGGCGTGCCGATGATGGCGCGATGGTCATTCATGTCGCCGCCGCATGCCGCTTCGAGCTTGGTCCAGATCGACGCCGCCGCCTTGACACTGACTTGTTGCCCGACGATCGCCCGCATCATCGTCGCGGCACCCCTGGGCCGCACCCGCGGTTCGGGATAGCCGGTTCGTGACAAGGCGGCCGCGATCTTCGGCTCGATTGCCGCGACTTGGTCGAGGGAGGTTCGGAGTTGTTCGGCGGTGAGCGACATCGCGCTGTTGTAGCCTGAGCCACACCGGGCGCCAGCCCCTTCGCCATACGGTCGATGATGGCGTCCGGTTTCCGCGCGGTTCGCTTCGCGCCGCACAATCGGCTACACTGGCGTGCGATGTTCGAAACGCTCCGCAACCAATCGTTTTTCCACGACAAGAACCGTGCCTTCTGGATGCTGCAAGGTGGTGGCTGGACGGCGTATCTGTTGCTGCGCGCACTGGGCGGGCTCGCTAATCGCATGGGCATCGGCTTCGTGCTGCCAACGCTGATCGTCACCGCTACCGGCTTTTCACTCACGCTGTTGATGGCTGCCGCCTATCGCCGGATCATCAGGATGCGCCCGGTTTTCGTTTGGACGCTGACCTTGGTGCTGCTCGGTCTCGCCTCGGCATTGTTTTCGGTCATCGAAGTCTGGGCGCACGCAACCTTTTACCAGCCCGGATGGCAACCGCAGGGAATCGAGTTCCTCGGTGCCATCCTGCTCGATTTCTCGGTGCTCGGGGCGTGGTCGGGGCTGTATTATGGCATCAACTATTACCTGATGCTCGCCGAACAATCGGAGCGGATGGCCAACGTCGCGCGGCAAGCCAATTCGGCGCAGCTTGAGATGTTGCGCTATCAGCTCAACCCGCATTTCCTGTTCAATACGCTCAATTCGATTTCGACGCTGGTGCTGCTCAAGCAGACCGAACGCGCCAATGCGATGTTGAGCCGCCTTGCGTCGTTCCTGCGGTACAGCCTCGTCGGCGAGCGCGAGGGATTGGCAACGGTGGCGCAGGAGGCCGAGGCTTTGAAACTCTATCTGGATATCGAACGTACCCGCTTCGAAAGTCGGCTACGCACCCGCTTCGATATTGCGCCAGATGTCATGGAGGCGCGGCTGCCGTCGTTGCTGCTCCAGCCGATTGTCGAAAATTCGATCAAATATGCCGTGACACCGAGCGAGGAAGGGGCGGATATTCTTATCGATGCCCGGCGCATTGCTGAGCGGCTGGTGATTACCGTTGCCGACACTGGGCCGGGGCTGTCGGCCGAAGCGGTCCCCGGCGGCACGAACGTGGGCCTTGCCAACATCCGCGACCGGCTTGCGCAAGCTTACGGCGACGACCATCGGCTCGAGCTGGCGGATAATTCGCCGCATGGATTGATCGTTTTGATCGAAATCCCATATCAGCTATCAGTTAATGCTGGAACGACCGTGGGCGACGGTCGGACCGAGTATCGACCGGGGGCGCCAACTCCGGGTCCGCAAAGTATCGCGGCCCAGTAAGGAAGCGTACAGATATGCCCATTCGCACGATCATCGTCGACGACGAGCCGCTGGCCATCCAGGGCCTCGAACTACGCCTGCAGGCCTTCGACGATGTCGAGATTATCGAACGCTGCGCCAACGGGCGCGAAGCGATCCGCGCCATCAAGACGCTTAAGCCGGATCTGGTCTTCCTTGATATCCAGATGCCGGGGTTCGACGGCTTTTCGGTTGTCGCGGGTTGTGCCGATGTCGAGCCACCGCTGTTCGTGTTCGTCACTGCGTTTGGCGAGCATGCGCTCAAAGCGTTCGAAGCGCAGGCGGTCGATTATTTGATGAAGCCGGTTGACGAGGACCGGCTCGCCGGCACGCTTGAGCGGGTGCGTCAACGCCTCGCCGAACGGCGTGGAGTCGAAGACAGCGGTCGGCTGATGGAAATTCTCACGGAAGTCGCTCCCGACGCCGTGCCCGACGATCTGGCGAGTGACGCCGATGCACCAGCCTCCAACCGGTTCGAGAAGGTCATCAATATCAAGGATCGTGGCCAGATATTCCGCGTTGATGTCGGCGATATCGAGCGTATCGACGCTGCTGGCGACTATATGTGCATCTACACTGCCGACCAGACGCTGATCCTGCGCGAAACGATGAAGGATCTCGAGAAACGCCTCGATCCGCGCAAATTTCAACGCATTCATCGTTCGACGATTGTTAACCTCGACAACGTGAAAAGTGTTAAACCGCACACTAACGGCGAATGCTTCTTGGTTCTTGGTTCAAACACCCAGGTAAAAGTCAGTCGTAGCTACCGTGATGTGGTCGCAAGATTTCTTTAACACCGGTTGTAAGCCGTGGTTTACAGCTGAAATTATTTGTTAACTCATTGCCGTTGAAATCATTGCATTTGGTGTTGGCACGAATCCTGCACAGCTCTTGATGTAGATCGGCAAATCCGGTCGGCACCAAGGAGAATGAAAATGCGCAAGATTATGATGGCGCTCGCTGCGGCTTCGCTGGCGACTGCGGCGCAGGCCGTGACGGTCGTCAACGGCAGCTTCGAAAACGGGATCGATCCGGGCAGCTTCACGACGTTGTTCGCCGGCGACACAACGTCGATCCCGGGCTGGACGATCGAACCCGATGGCGTCGATTATATCGGTACCTATTGGGCGGCGTCGGATGGCAACCGCAGCCTCGATATGTCGGCGCTGACCAGCGGACAGATCATGCAGACGCTGACCGGCCTGACTGCCGGCAAGATGTACCGCATCGGTTTCGACATGTCGGCCAATCCCGACGGTGGCAGCAATGTGAAGCGTCTGACGGTGTCGGCAACCGGCGGTGTCCCGCAGACCTTCCTGTATACGCGTGTGCCTGGCCAGTCGGCGTCGAACATGCTGTGGCAGCATTACACCTATACCTTCGTTGCCAGCTCGGCATCGCAGAATCTGTCGTTCCTCAGCCAGAACAACGATCCGTCGGGTCCGGCACTCGACAATGTCACGATCTCGGCAATCCCCGAACCGGCGATGTGGGGCATGATGCTCCTTGGCTTCGGGATGGTCGGCGTTGCAGCCCGGCGTCGCCACACGGTGACGTCGCTCAGCGCCTGACGATCTCGTTGCGACCCATGTGATTATGGCCCGGACGGCGACGTTCGGGCCATTTTTTTTGCGCGGTCAGAACCCGTTGTCGGCGAGCCACGTCGTGACGGTTACAGTCGCCTCGGCCAGCTTGTCGGGCTGAAACGCATAATAATGCGTTGCGCCATCGACGATGTGAAGCGTCCGCGGCACTTGCGCGACACTTTCATACAGTCGTTGGGTGTGGCTTGGCGTGCAGGCATCGTCGGCGCTGTTGCCGATCACGAGCACCGGAACCGAAATGCGCGGCCCGCAGGTCAGGCCGTCGGCGTGTGAGCGATCGAGGCTCCATTGGCTAAGCCATGAGCGCAGTGTCGTGTAGCGCGCCAACCCGCCGGGCGAATCGTTGATCAGCCGCGGGTCGCCGAGGTAGCAGCGGCCGGGCACCCGGTCGTTGGGATCGACGGCGGGATCGAGCCAGCGCGGATCGGCCATTGTGCCGTGCACCACAAAGGCGCGTTCGGCATGGGGGCCCGCGCGCTCGCGCAGGGCCGCCAGCGTCGTCTCGGTCCAGTCGGTGATGCGGCGGCTGCGGGCGATTTGGCGGGCGCGGAATTCGGCAAGGAAGGTGTCGCTGTACGGCGGCTGCGGGCATTGCGGCGCATACAGGTTCCACTCGGGGTTGCGCTGGGTCGGGTCGGCTTCGTCGATGACCGATGGATCGAGCCATTCGGTCAGCGTCCCCGCGCGGCTGACGTGCGCCGCGAGCAGCATGACGCCATCGGCGGGGACCAAACCCGCTTGCGTCAAGTCGGGTGCATCGCCGGCGGGTGTCGCGGCGACGGTCGGGTTTTCGGCCTCGGCCTGGTAGAATAGCGCCAGACTGCCGCCGCCCGACCATCCAGCCAGCACGACCTTGGCATAACCGAGCTTGGTGCGCCCATGTTCGACCCATTTGCCGAGATCGATGGCGACCTTTTCCATGATGAGCGCGCTGTCGTTATTGGGATAGCGCGACACCGCCGTCAGCACATGGACGCCGGCTGCCGCCAGCGCACCGGGCAGCGGCAAATAATGCATGATGCCCATCGGGTGCATGAAGATGACCAGCGTATCCGACGGCGTTTCGGGCTTCAGATGCTGCGCCTGCAGGGCGATCACGCCATCGACGCCGCCATAGGTATCGCGCAGCCCGACAGGTTCGCGCCAGCCGATGATGAGGGGGACGCGGGCGAAACTCACGCTGCGACCTGCGCTGCGGCGCGTTTTTGGGCGGTCCATTCGTCCAGACCGACGCGGTGTGCGGCGACTTCGTCGGCCATGATCGCATCGTGCGCCGCAACCCGCATGGTGATTTCCAGCGCCAGACCGTTCGGATCCCAAAAATAGACCGATTTGACGAAACCATGATCGATCGGGCCGAAACATGGCACGCCTTCGGCATTCAGCCGGTCGCGCCAACCGATCAGCGTCGCTTCGTCGGCGGCTTCGAAGGCGACATGACGATCGAAGCCATGGACCGGTTTGAAGGCATCGGGCGCGACCGACCCCGGCGCGTCGAAAAACGCCAGAAAATTACCGTCGCCGAGCGCGAAGAAGATATGAACAAACGGGTTCTTCTTGCCCGTGCCGGGTTCCTTTTCTTCGATCACCAGTCCTGCCAGCGGTAGGCCGAGCCGGTCTTCGTAGAACGCCCGTGTTTCTTCGGCATCGCGGCAGCGATAGGCGCTGTGGTGGATGCCGCGCAGTGGCTGTGTCATCATGATGCTCCAGACCCCATGGAATAACGCCAACATGGCACAGGAGACGGTGATCGACCAACCCGCGCCCGACGCGCGCAGCTTTTTTCGCGCGTTCCTGACCATCGGGCTGCTGAGTTTCGGCGGCCCGGCGGGACAGATCGCGACGATGCACCGCGAATTGGTCGAGCGGCGCGGCTGGGTCGATGACGCGACCTTTCTGCGCGCGCTCAACTTCTGCATGCTGTTGCCGGGTCCCGAGGCGCAGCAGCTGGCGACATGGTGCGGGTGGCGGCTGCGCGGCACAGGTGGCGGACTGGTTGCGGGACTGTTGTTCGTGCTGCCCGGCGCGCTGTTCATGGCGCTGCTGGTGACGCTGTACATCGGCTTCGGGCGGCAACCGGCGGTGCAGGCGGTCTTTGGCGGCGTTCAGGCAGCGGTGATCGCCATCGTCATTCAGGCGGTTCGCCGGGTGGCGGGCAAGGCGCTCAAGTCGCGTTTCGATTGGGCTGTCGCGATTGCGGCATTCGTGCTGATCAGCCTGTTCGATGCGCCGTTCCCGCTTGTCGTCGCGCTGGCCGCCGGTGCGGGGGCATTTGCCGGTCGCAGCGGAGCATCGGCAGCGCCGGGAAATGCTGCGCCTGCGCCATGGGCGGCATCGGTACGGACGGCAATACTGTGGCTCGCAATCTGGGCTGCACCGCTGGTGATTGCCGCACTGGCGCTTGGTGTCGATCATCCGCTCGTGGCGCTTGGCGGCTTCTTTGCTCGGCTGGCGGCGTTCAGTTTCGGCGGTGCTTATGCGGGCCTCGCCTATGTCGCGCAGGGTGCGGCGGCGGGCCACGGCTGGGTGACGCCGACCGAAATCGTCGATGGGCTGGCGCTTGCCGAAACCACGCCGGGTCCGCTCGTCCTAGTCTATCAGTTCGTCGGCGGCTTGGCGGGCGCGCGCTTTGCAGGGCCGTGGCCGGGGTGGGCCGGAGCCTATATTGCGATGGCGCTGGTGCTGTGGATGACCTTCGCGCCGTCGTTCCTGTTTATCTTCGCACTCGCGCCGCAACTCGATCGGTTGATGGCGCGGCCGGCGCTGGCCAAGGCGCTCGGCGGGGTGACGGCGGCGGTCGTCGGGGTCATTGCCAGCCTTGGGGTCTGGTTCGCGTTGCATGTCGTATTTGCACAGGTTGGAACGACACGCTTCGGCTGGCTGCGCGTCTGGACGCCATCGGGTGAAATCGACAGTTTTGCGGTCGCTATCGGGGTCACAGCGTGGCTGCTGCTCGACCGCGCCAAGCTTGGCATGTTGCCGGTTCTGGCGCTGGCTGCTGCGGCGGGATTGATCCGCTGGTTTCTGAACCCCGGCTAACGCGTCGGCTCAGGCAGTATTCAGGCGCTTGCCGTCATACCCCTCCCAGCGGATGGCGTGACGCTGTCCGGGGACAAGAGGAGACGATGATGATTCGCAAGTTGATTCTGGGGGCCCTCGCCGCGACAACGCTCGCTGGCCCGGTGCTCGCCGACCCGCATTGGGGACATGACCGCCGCGAACTGCGCGACGACCGGCACGAACTGCGCGGCGACCGCAATGAATTTCGTCGCGACCGCGTCGAATATGGACGTGATCGGGATGAATTTCGCCGTGATCGCTTCGATTCGCGCAACGATCGCCGCGAATGGCGCTTCGAAGGCAATCGCTTTCGCGAACCGTGGGTAGGGTATCCGCGCGGTTATGGATATCGCGCCTGGGGGATCGGTGCCCCGTTGCCACAGGCCTATTGGGGCCAGCGCTATTGGATCGGCCAGCCCGACTATTATCGCTTGCCGCAGGCGTGGCGTGGGACGCGCTGGGTGCGTGTCGGGCCTGACGCGCTGCTCATTCGGCTTTACGACGGTTTGATCGTGCGGGCAGTGCGCAGCGTCTATTGGTAAGGTCACGGACCGGCGGGGCGGCTACCGCCTCGCCGGTCAGGCTGGAACGACTGTCAGGAAATAATCGACCGACAGATCGCGACCCAGTACGAAGCCGCCGCTCGGCCGCCACGTCAGGCCATGCTGTTCGGTGACTTTCAATCCAGCGACATCCAGCGCGGCGGTCAGTTCGTCGGGGGTCATAAAACGATCCCAATCGTGCGCGCCGCGCGGGATCGTCCGTGCGATGCGTTCGGCCCCGGCGATCAACACGGTCCAGCTGCGCGCCGTCCGGTTGGGGGTCGAAAGCACGCCAACACCGCCGGGTGCGATGAGTGCTGCGAGTGCGGCGAAGAAGCTGTCGCGATCGGCGACATGTTCGACGACCTCGAGGCACGTCACCAGATCAAAACGGTTGCCCGTCGTAGCCAGCGCTTCGGCCGAAGTGGCGCGATAGTCGATTGTCAGCCCGCCGGCCGAGGCATGTGCCTGCGCCGTGACGATGTTTTCGAGCGCCGCATCGATGCCGGTCACGCTCGCCCCCATCCGCGCCAGCGGCTCGGTCAGCAGCCCGGCCCCGCAGCCGATGTCGAGCGCATTGCGTCCAGCGAGCGGATGGCGGCTGCGCGGGTCGGCGGCAAAGCGGGCGACCGCCGCATCGCGGATCAGGCGCGTCCGCACCGGCCCGACGCGGTGGAGCATTGCCGATGACCCGCGCGGGCCCCACCAGTCGGCCGCGAGCGCGCCGAAGAATGCGGCTTCATCGCTGGAGACGCTGGGGGCAGTAACGTTGGTAACGGTGGCCAAGGGATAAGCTCCAAGCTCGGCATCGGCGCGGCAAAGCCCTGCTTTGCTTGCCATGACCGGACGGCATTCCTATCAGACCGCGTGGCGTCGCCCAAGGGGCGGCATGCCGCAGCGGAAAACAGGGAACCAGTCCGGCGCCATGGCACGTATCGTGATGAAATTCGGCGGCACGTCGATGGCCGGGACCGAGCGCATCCGGGGCGTGGCCGCACGGGTCAAACGCGAGGTCGACGCCGGCCACGAAGTCGCCGTTGTCGTATCGGCAATGGCGGGTGAAACCGACCGGCTCGTGGGTTATTGCCGTGAGGCATCACCTTTGGCCGATCCGCGCGAATATGATGTCGTGGTCGCAGCCGGTGAACAGATAACGAGCGGCCTGCTGGCGATCACGCTGCAGGCGGCCGGCGTCAGGGCACGATCGTGGCTCGGCTGGCAGCTGCCGGTGCATTCGTCGGCGGCGTACAGCGTCGCGCGGATCGAAGGCATCGAAACCGGGGCTGTACTCGCGGCGATGGCGGCAGGCGAAGTCGCGGTCGTTCCGGGCTTTCAGGGATTGAGCGACGAAAATCGCATTACGACCCTGGGTCGTGGCGGATCGGACACCAGCGCGGTGGCGTTGGCAGCGGCATTGAAGGCCGATCGCTGCGATATCTACACCGATGTCGACGGGGTCTATACCACCGACCCGCGCATCGTGCCGCGCGCCCGCAAGCTCGATCGCATAACCTATGAGGAAATGCTCGAACTTGCGTCGGTGGGGGCCAAGGTGCTGCAGACGCGGTCGGTCGAACTCGCCATGAAGGAAAAGGTGCGCGTGCAGGTGCTGTCGAGCTTTACCGATGCGCCCGGAACGCTGCTGGTCGATGAGGATGAAGAGATGGAACGCGAGATGATTGCCGGGGTCGCCTATGACCGCAACGAGGCCAAGGTGACGCTGGTCGGCGTGCCCGATCTGCCGGGCGTGGTCGCTGACATCTTCGGGCCACTCGCCGACGCTCAAATCAATGTGGACATGATCGTCCAGAACATTGCCAGCCTCGAAAAAACTACCGACGTCACCTTTACCGTGCCGCGCACGCAGTTGCCAAAATCGCTGGATGTCCTCGGCAAATTGCAGGGCGCGCTGGGGTTTCGCGAACTGAAATCGGACGATACCGTTGCCAAGATTTCGGTCGTCGGTGTCGGCATGAAAAGCCATGCCGGTGTCGCGGCCACCATGTTCCGGGCATTGGCTGATCGCGGCATCAACATTCAGGCGATCACGACGTCGGAGATCAAGGTCAGCGTGCTGGTCGCCGAGGAATATGTCGAACTCGCGGTGCGCGTGTTGCACACGGCCTATGGACTGGATGCTACAGCATGAGCCGTCTCGACCAGCTTTCGCAGCGCGGGCGTGAGTTTCTCGGTTCAACGCATGCCATCATGGCGGGTGCGATGACATGGGTTTCCGAACGCCATCTGGTCAGCGCGATCAGCAACGCGGGGGGCTTCGGCGTCATCGCCTGCGGGTCGATGACACCCGATCTGCTCGATACCGAAATTGCCGCCACCAAAGCGCTCACCGACAAGCCATTCGGCGTAAACCTCATTACTCTCCATCCGATGATGCATGACCTGATCGCGATCTGCGGCAAGCATGGGGTCGGCCATGTCGTGCTGGCCGGTGGTCTGCCATCGGGGGCCGCGATTGCGCAGATCAAGGACACCGGTGCCAAGCTGATGTGCTTTGCGCCGACTGCCGCGCTGGCGAAGAAACTTGTGCGCTCGGGCGTCGATGCGATTGTCATCGAAGGGTCGGAGGCTGGCGGCCACATCGGGCCGGTGTCGTTGTCGGTGCTGGCGCAGGAAATCCTGCCTGTCATTACCGATGTTCCGGTGTTCGTTGCCGGCGGCATCGGGCGCGGCGCGGCAATTGCCGCCTTCCTCGAAATGGGTGCCAGCGGCGTCCAACTCGGCACGCGCTTCGCCGCATCGGCTGAAAGCATCGCGCACCCCAACTTCAAAAAGGCGTTCTTTCGCGCGTCGGCACGCGATGCGGTGTCGTCGGTGCAGATCGATCCGCGCCTGCCGGTCATCCCGGTGCGCGCGCTCAAGAACGCCGGTTCGGAAGCCTTCAGTGCCAAGCAGCGCGAGATCGCCGCATTCGTCGACGCCGGCACGATGGACCTCGCCCAAGGCCAGCTCGCCATCGAACATTATTGGGCGGGGGCACTGCGGCGGGCTGTCGTCGATGGCGATGTCGAAACTGGTTCGCTGATGGCTGGCCAGTCGGTCGGCATGGTAACCCATGAGCAATCGGTTGCCGAGATCATCGCCGAACTCGTCGCCGAAGCCGATAGGGCGCTGGCGACACGGGCACCGCCGATTGCGATGGCGGGCTGATGAGTACCCGTGGCCCCGGCGTGTCGGCAGCGCGTGAGATCCTGCGGCGGTTGCACGAGGTTATGGCGGCCAAGACGGCTGCCGAAGCCAAGCTGAACCGCGTGGTGCGGATCGTTGCCGACGAGTTGAACAGCGAAGTTGCGTCGATCTATCTGCTGCGCGACGGCGTGCTCGAACTGTTTGCGACGCAGGGCCTGTCGCAGACGGCAGTCCATGTGACGCGCCTTGCCATGGGGCAGGGTCTTGTCGGCGTAATCGCAGCAACGCGTGAACCGCTCAACCTCGCCGAGGCGCGCGAACATCCCGACTTCGCCTATCGCCCCGAAACCGGCGAGGAAATCTATCACAGCTTTGCCGGCGTCCCGATCGTCCGGCGCGAATCGGCCATCGGCGTCCTTGCCGTTCAGCATCGCGATCCGCGCGACTATGCCGAAGTCGAGATCGAGGCGCTGCAGACCGTCGCGATGGTGCTCGCTGAGCTGATCCATGGTGCTGGGCTGGTCGATGACGCGCAGGCTGCCAAGGCGCGCGCCGCCAGTTCGGGGCCGCTGCGGCTGGCGGGCATGAAACTCGTCGATGGTCTTGGGCGCGGGACGGCGGTGTTTCATCAGCCGCGCGTCGTCATCGAACACACCGTCGCCGACGACATCGAGGCCGAGCGCGCCCGCGTCTATGGGGCTTTTACAAGAATGCGCGCCCAGATCGATTCGATGATGGGGCAGGTGGAGTTTGCGGCCGGCGGCGACCATCGGGACGTGCTCGAAACCTATAAGATGTTCGCCTATGACGAAGGCTGGTCGCGGCGCATTAACGAGGCGATCGACACCGGCTTGACCGCCGAAGCGGCGATCGAACGTGTTCAGGCGCGCACCCGGGCGCGGATGCGGGCGATCGACGATCCCTATTTGCGCGAACGCCTCGCCGACCTCGACGATCTGTCGAACCGGCTGCAGCGCATCGTGTCGGGGCAGTTGGGCACGGCGGCGCAGATGGGGCTGGGCGGCGACACCATCCTGATCGCGCGCAATCTTGGACCCGCCGAACTGCTCGAATACGACCGGCGACACCTGAAGGGCGTTGTGCTCGAGGAAGGCTCGCTGACCGCGCATGTCATCATCGTCGCGCGCGCCATGGGCGTGCCGGTTATGGGCCGGGTCGGCGAGGTCTTCGCGCAGGTCGCCGAGGGCGACGAGTTGATCATCGACGGCGGCAACGGCGCGGTGCTGGTGCGGCCGACGGCAGCGATGGTCGCGTCGTACCAGGCGATGAGTATCGTCAAGGCCAAGCGCGCCGAACGCTATGCCGCCGTCAAGGACCTGCCGGCAGTCACTGCCGACGGCCACCGCATCATGGTCCAGATGAATGCCGGGCTCGCGGGCGACGCGGCTGGCCTCGACCTGACCGGGGCCGACGGCATCGGGCTGTTCCGCACCGAATTCCAGTTCCTCGTGTCGGCGACTTTGCCGCGCCGCGAGCGCCAGACGGCGCTGTATCGGACGGTGCTCGATGCCGCTGGGGATCGCCCGGTGGTCTTCCGCACCGTCGATATCGGCGGCGACAAGGCGGTGCCGTACCTGCTCGGCGGCGAAGACGACGAAAACCCGGCAATGGGCTGGCGCGCGCTGCGGCTGGCGCTCGGACGCCCGACCTTGATGAAAGTCCAGGCGCGCGCGCTGCTCGAGGCGGCGGCGGGACGAATGCTCGCCGTGATGTTCCCGATGGTCAGCGAGCCATGGGAATTCGTCGAGGCGAAAGCGCTGGTCGAGGCGCAACGAGCGCTGCTGGCGCGTCAGGGCCGCGCGGTGCCGTCGACGGTCCATTATGGTGCGATGATCGAAGTTCCGGCGATCATCGAATCGTTGGATGTGCTGTTGCCGCTGACCGATTTCGTTTCGGTCGGCACCAACGACCTGACGCAGTTCCTGTTCGCCGCCGACCGCGCCAATCCGCGCCTCGCCGACCGTTACGACTGGCTGTCGCCCGCGATTCTGCGGGTGTTGCGGCGGATCGTCGTTGCGGCTGCCGCTGCCGACGTGCCGGTGACGGTCTGCGGCGAGATGGGCGGACGGCCGTTGGAGGCGCTCGCCCTGCTGGCGCTCGGGGTCGATAAGTTGTCGATTACACCAGCGGGCGTCGGGCCGATCAAGGCGATGGTGCGATCGGTGGCGCTGGCCCCACTGCGCGAAGCGATGCGCGCGTGGTTGGCTGCGCCGGGCACGAATGTGCGGGCGGCATTGACGGCGGCAGCGGAAGCGGCCGGGGTCGAACTGGCCTGACCGGTCGTGGACGGTGGCGGTGAATGCCCGCCGCGCTTGCCCCGCTGCCCCGCGATGCGCTAGGTCGCGTGCGCCGGTGGGGGCCTGTAGCTCAACGGTAGAGCCGGCCGCTCATAACGGCTAGGTTGGGGGTTCGAGTCCCTCCGGGCCCACCGGTTGTGTTGAAGGAAGCCCGTCTGTCACCCTCCGAACCGAGTGCTGTCCCGCCTGACGCCGATGTGGCAGCGGGCATGCCAAAGACCAGCCGGGGGCAGTGGATCGGGGCCGCGCTCGGCCTTGTCGTGCTCGCCGTCGCACTCTGGGGGCTGCACAAGATCAGTGGCGAAGTGACGCTCGCCGATGTCATGGCCGAAGTCCATGCAACGCCGCTGCACTGGATGGTGCTCGCGGCGCTTTCGACTGCGGCATCCTATGTCGTGCTTATCGGCTATGACTGGCTGGCGACGCGGCACCTCGGCTACCGGATCGCACTGCCGACGCTCGCCGCTGCGTCGTTTGCCAGTTTCACCATGAGCCATACGCTCGGCCTGACCGTTCTCACCGGCGGTTCGGTGCGGTACCGCATGTACACCCGCGCCGAGGTCAAACCGTTCGACATCGCCGCGATCATCCTGCTGTGCGGCTGGACATTCTGGCTTGGCATCGTCGTCGTCGCCGGGGCAGGAATGCTGTTCGATCCGGCGCTGGCCGGGCCGATTGCGCGCGCCGTGCCGTGGTTGAAATCGCACGTGCCGCACTTCCGCGACTGGGTCGGCGCGATTCTGCTCGGCGGCTGCGTCGCCTATCTGGCGCTGACGGCATTCTGGCGCAAACCGATCCGCATCGGCAGCTATCGCTTCACTCTGCCCGACGCGCGCGAGACCCTGCTGCAGATTGTCATCGGCGCGGTCGATCTGGCGTTTGCCGGGACGGCGCTTTACCTGCTGCTGCCCGACGCCGGAGCGGTCGACTGGCTAGCGTTCCTGACGATCTATGCCGTGGCGATGGTGGCCGGAGCGCTCAGCCATGCGCCGGGCGGCTTGGGAGTCTTCGACGGCATCATCGTGCTGTTTCTCGCCGACAGCTCGAAATCGGGGGTGCTCGCCGCCGTGCTGCTGTTCCGGCTGATCTACACCTATATCCCGTTCTTGCTCGGGCTTGCCGTCATCGGCTGGACGGAGTTTTTGGCGTTCAGACGCCGCCGCGCTGCCGCGCCAGCGCCGCTGCCGCCCATTCCTGCCAGTCCGGCGTAAGGCCCGGCAGCACCGTCAGCTCGGCGAGCGCTTCGACAGTCCCCGTTTTGCCAGTCGCCATCGCTGCCAGCCGCGCCACCGGCCAGCCGGGGTTGGGGCGCTCGATAACGTCGTGATCGTCGCCTGCGGTCACGATGCCGGGCTCAAGAACCCGCAGATACCAGCCGCAGCGGCCCGATTTGGTCATCGCGCGCGCCGCCTTGGCAGTACCAATGACAGCGGTAAAGGTCGCGCAGGGTTCGCGGATTTGCGCCACCTGCACCAGCGCCGTGCCGACGCGGATGGTATCGCCGATATGGACGCTCGATTCGTCGAGGCCATCGACGACGAGATTCTCGCCCATTGCGCCGGGGCCGAAGCGGTCGGCGATCTCGGGGAATTCGGCGCGCCAGCCGGCGTAGCCCGAGAGCGGATAGGCATAGACCGCCTTTTCCGGCCCGCCATGGACGCGGAGGTTGCCCTGTTGGTCGCCCTCGACGCCGAGCGGGTGAATGCCGACCGGCCCGGCGACGGCGGTTTTGACGAACGCCGTGCGCCGTCCATCGCTCGCCAGCCGGGCGATTTTGCCGGTATGGACTGCGGCCAATTTGCCACTTGCAATCATCGCGCGCCTCTCCGACATTCGGGGTCTTGTTCAACTAACGAAAGGAGGTGGTCCAGTGTCTCATTGTCTCACGTTGCGCGCCGGAATGCTGGCAGTCGCGGTCGAGGTCGCGACGAACTAACGCCACGTCCGGTTTAAGCGACCGGCAATGCCGAAGGCCGTCTGGGGGAACCCAGGCGGCCTTTTTCATGTCAGCGGCCCTTCCATTCGGGCTTGCGCTTTTGCGCGAACGCCAGCGGCCCTTCGCGCAGATCTTCGGATCGCCACAGTGCCTGCACGGCGGCCACGCCCATCTGGCCTTGATACGCCTCACGCAACGACGCCGTGTCGAGCGACTGCGCCACCGCCTTCGACGCGCGTAACGATAGTGGCGACAGCGCACACATCTGCGCGGCAAGCGCCCGCGCCGCTGTCAGCAAATCCGCCGCAGGCACCACATCATGGACAAAGCCCAGCGCCTTGCCCTCGGCAGCAGGAACGCTGCGGGCGGTCAGGATCATCCCCATCGCGCGCTTCAGGCCGATGGCGCGCGGCAGCCGGTGCAGCCCGCCCGCCAGCGCCGCCAGACCAACCTTGGGCTCGGGCAGCGCAAAGGTCGCCGTCTCCGACGCAAGAATCAGGTCGCAGGCCAGCGCGATTTCGAACCCGCCGCCCATCGCCACGCCGTTGACCGCCGCGATCACCGGCTTGTCGAGGTCCCAGCGCGAGGTGAGGCCGGCAAAGCCCGAGGGTGGAACGGTGATGGCATTGCCTTCCGCCTGCCAGCGCAGATCATTGCCTGCCGAAAAGGCGCGCTCGCCCGCCCCGGTCAGGATCGCCACCCAGAGTTCGGGATCGACCGCGAAATCGTCGAACACCGCTGCGAGTTCGGCGTTGGCGGGGGGGTGTAGCGCGTTCATCCGCTCGGGCCGGTTGATCGTGACGGTCAGCACCCGCCCGTCGCGTTCGGCGGTACAGAATTCATAGGCCATGGTCGTCCTCCCGGTTCATGCCCTGTCCTACCCGATTGGCGGCGCGCGCCAAGGGGGTCAATATTCCTGCGCCGCAGCCGCTGTAAGCGCGCACACCGTGGCGCTTGCAAGCCGTTGACCGCCATTGCCGCTCACCCTATCGGCTCGCAGACAACAGTCCCGGGAATGATGATGGAAGCGGCAGACGCCACACCGCCGCCTCGCCTCGCGGTGATCCTCGTCAACTGGAACCGTGCCAGCGACACGATCGAATGTCTCGAGGCGCTGGCGCGAAGCGATTTGGCGGTACGTATCATCGTCGTCGACAATGGGTCGGTGGATGGCTCGGTCGCGGCGATTACGGATTGGGCCGCGGGCACATCACCCCATGTGCCCGCCGATCCGACGATGGCGCATTGGTCGCTACCGCCGGTGCGCAAACCGGTGCCGCTGGCGGTCGTGTCGGGCGAACCCGCCGGTCCGGGCGCGCTCGCCCCGCTGACCGTGATCGAAGCTCGGGCCAACCTCGGCTTTGCCGGCGGCAACAATCTTGGGCTGCGCTGGGCGCTTGCCGATCCCGCCATCGACCAGTTTTGGATCCTCAACAACGATACCGTCCCCGAACCCGGCGCGGCGCGCGCGCTATCGACGACGCTGGCGGGTGACCCGGCGATGGGCATGTGCGGCACCGTCGTGCGCTATTATTGGCAGCCCGACATGGTCCAGGCGCTCAACGGTTCGACCTTCAATCTGTGGACGGGGCAGGGGCGCGGCATCCACGTCAACGAACCCGTCGCCAAACGTTTCGATGCTGCGGCGGTGGCGACCGACACCTTCTTCATCCTTGGCGCTTCGCTCGGCGTGACACGCGCTTTCGTCGAAACGGTCGGGTTCATGAGCGAGCGCTATTTCCTCTATTTCGAAGAGGCCGATTGGGCGGCGCGCAACAACGGGCGGTTCGGATGCGGTTTCGCCGCCGGCGCGACGGTCTATCACAAGGAAGGCGGCTCGATCGGATCGAGCAACAAACCCGGCGCGCGCAGTGCGATGTCGGACTATTATATGCTGCGATCGCGGCTGCTATTCTATCGCCTATATCACCCGTGGCGCTTGCCGCTGGTTTATGCGTTGGGCATCGCGGCAATGCTGCGCCGGATTGTTCGTGGTCAGCCGACCAAGGCGCGGGCGATGGCGCGGGCGTTGCTGGGGCGTCCGTATTAAGCGAATTCGCTGCCTATCGAGTCAGTATGCAGCCGCTGGACTTGGAAACAGGATTTGCTAGAACAAACCTCGTAACGGGAAAATAGCGATGTTAAACAGCGCCTTCGTACATCGTCCGGTCTTGGTTCACAGGGTGTTAGCGCCCGTTGCCAGCGACGCCCGAAAATGACCGAAACCCGCAGCGAGCAAATCCGTCGGATATACGGCGACTTCCGGTCGGTGGGGCCCGTGGCGTTTGCACGAACGCAGCTTTACCGGTTGCGGTGCGCCCTAAGCCGCGAATGGCTGGTCCGGTTCTGGGGCATGGAAATCGGCCATGATGTGCGAATCTCGAGTTCAGCCAAACTCGACAAAACCAACCCGCGCGGCGTCCACATCGGCAATGCGACACTGATCTCGTTCGACGCCGCAATCCTGACGCATGATTTTGTCGGCAATAAACACCTCGATACCTATATCGGCAGCAATTGTTTCGTCGGCGCGCGCACGGTGATCATGCCGGGTATCCGGATCGGCGATCATTGCATTATCGGCTCGGGATCGGTTGTTACCGCCGACGTACCGTCGCGGTCGATTGTCGTCGGCAATCCGGCAAGGGTCATCCAGAGCGATATCGTCACCGGGCGCTGGGGCATCCGCAGTGCCGATTTCCTCATCAAGGAAGGCGTACTGGCTGCCCCGGAACCGTCATGACCGTCGATAATGGCAGCACTGGCTGATTGACCCGCGCCGCCGGGACGTCTAGTCGGACCGCATTGTCGGGGAGTGGCGCAGCCTGGTAGCGCATCTGGTTTGGGACCAGAGGGTCGCAGGTTCGAATCCTGTCTCCCCGACCATTTTCTTTCCCAGCTTATGTCTTTTTGTCCCATATCGTCCCGAAACACGTTGTTTATCAGATAGTTATATGGGTCATGCCGTGTCAGGCGATCTCACTCGATTTCGCAGATTACCAACAAATTGTTGGTAAGAAATTTGGTGCTGGACCTCGGATCCGCTAAGTTACCAACATGCTTAGCGATGCCCAAATTCGCAGCCTCAAGGCTGGACCCAAACCGACCAAGCACTCCGACAGCGGAGGCTTGTTCATTCTCGTCAACCCCGATGGTAAGAAGCATTGGCGTCTGACTTATCGCTTTGCGGGCAAGCAGAAGCTGCTTTCTGGCGGGCCGTATCCCATCGTCAAATTGGCCGATGCCCGCAAATGGCGTGACGAGGCCAAGGGACATTTGCTCGAAGGGCGCGACCCCAGCACCATCAGGAAGGCCGAGAAGAAGGCGCTGGCAGCAAAGGGCCAGGACGCTTTTGAGATCGTTGCCAACGAATGGCTCCACACCCGCTCTCGCGTTTGGTCCGAGCGCTATGCGCGGATCACGCGCACCCGTTTGGAGCAGGACATCTTTCCGGGGCTTGGCTCTGTTCCTATTGCCGACATTGATCCGGTGATGCTGCTGACGGAACTGCGCAAGATTGAGCAGCGCGGTTCGGTCGAAATGGCGCACCGCATCAGAAATCATATTGGCGAAGTCTTCCGCTATGGCATCGCAACGCAGCGGTGCCGCAGCGATCCCAGCCGAGACATTGCGCCAGCCATGATGCGCCCCGCCCCGGTCAAGCACCGCGCTAAGGTCGATGCGCGCGAAGTGCCCCAATTCTTCGCCAAGCTGGCGCAGGATGACGGGACGGCAATGAGCCATCTGGCGCTGCGCTGGACGATGCTCACGATGGTGCGGACGCAGGAAACTCGCTTTGCGACATGGAGCGAAATCGAGGGACTGGACGGCGGGCAGCCACTTTGGCGGATCACGCCCGACCGGATGAAGATGCGCAGCGAGCATCTTGTCCCGCTGTCGCGGCAGGCGGTCGCCTTGCTCAAAGAAATTGAGGCGGTGAACGTCTTTCGCACCGCTGGAAACGAGCGACTGGGCAAGTTCCTGTTTCCCGTCGCCACCAGCAAGAGCAACGTGATCAGCGAAAACCGGATGCTCGACATCCTTTATCGCATGGGACTTCGCGGCAAGGCGACCGTCCACGGCTTTCGCGGGCTGGCAAGCACAGTGCTGAACGAGTCCGGAGAGTTTGAACCCGATTGGATTGAGGTTCAGTTGGCGCATGTCGCGCGCGGTGTTCGCGCGGCTTACAATTCGGCCCGATACTTGGCCCACCGGCGCAACATGATGCAGTGGTGGGCCGATTATCTGGAGCGGGCCGAAAAGGCGGGCATGAACGCGGATGGTCAGGCCGGAAGGTGATCGACATTAGGGGCGCGATAGGCCGGGGGATTGGCGACCCACCGATTGATTTCGGCCTCACTCCAGCCCGCGCCATTGGTGCTGATCGGTATTCGTTGCGGAAATGTGCCTTCGATCATCTTTCGATAGACGGTCGAGCGGGACAGGCCGGAGCGGTGGAGGACGGTCTTGAGCCGGATGATGCGGTCTGGTTCTGGCATGGTCTTGGTTCCTGTGATTGAGTGTTGTTGACATCCCCTGCGAACAATCTTGGTTGTGCCGTGCCGCAAGAAAAGGGTTTTTTCAGCGTATCGCAGTGCGGCGTAGAGAGACTGGTTCACGGCGGGTTAGATTGTATGGCGTAGCTTGACGGCGAACGCTCTTTTCGGCTAGGAGGCAACATGCGAATCAGGAACGTGATCCACAAAGGGTTGCGGCGCTTTATCGAAGATGATGACGCCAGCGGGTTGCAGCCTGCCGTTGTCGTCAAGGTGCAGCGCATCGTTTCCTTCCTCCAGGACATGGAGCAGGAAGACGAGCTTCGCACCGTGCAGAGCTGGAAAGCGCACATGCTGACCGGCGACCGCAAGGGAACGTGGAGCCTGTCCGTCACCAGAAACTGGCGGATGACGTTTCGGATCGACCGCGAAGAAATCGAGATCATCGACCTCGACTATGAAGACTACCACTAGGAGGTGTAAATGAGCGCGATTGCAGGAATCCGCATGAAGAACCCGGCCCATCCGGGCGGCTTCGTGAAGTCGGAAATCATCGAGCCGCTGGGCTTGAGCGTAACAGCAGCAGCAGCGGCGCTGGGCGTGACCCGCGCGACGCTCTCGACGCTGCTTAACGAGCGTTCGCAGCTTTCGTCCGAAATGGCGCTGCGGATGGAAAAGGCGTTCGGCGTGTCGATGGACACGCTTATGCGGATGCAGAACAGCTACGACATCGCGCAGGCCCGGAAGCGCGAGGGGGAAATCAAGGTTCACCGCTATAGTGCGGCTCATGGTGACGCGGCTGTAATTTGAAGCGGCTTCTAGCTACTATATTGTGTTGGTCAGCGTTTTGATAACGCGGGTCAGCTCCAAGTGATGAAGTCCGAAATGTCGCGGGGACGCGAAAGATTGGTTTGGGGGAAAAGAGGCAGTGGTTACGCTTACGACAAGAGATATCTCCCGATCACTCAGCCCATCACTCAAGGCTTTCAAGCCTTCGCGGGTTTCATTTGATCAATTTAAGTCCAAATTGAAGGACTATCTTGGTGTCATCGATCACAACGAATCTGAGGAGAATCTGAAAACTCACCTCATGCAGTTGCTGAAATCGCTATACGGCCAGCAGCACCTGATCGAGCAGCAAGAGCGCATCGATTTTGTCATTCGCACCGGCGGACCAAGATCACCCGCCGGTGTGCTGGTTGAGAGCAAGCGCCGCAGCAACAAGGCCGACATGATCACGGCGACCGATTGCAACCGCAAGGCGATGCATGAGCTTATTTTGTATTACATGCGCGAACGGAGCGGCGGAAACACCGACATCCGCAACCTGATCATATGCAATGAACATGAGTTTTTCATATTCTCCGCTAAGCAGTTTGAAAGAGGCTTTTTCAAAAATGCCGCCTTTCGTAAGGATTTTGATGACTGGGTTGCTGATCGCAAGTCAGATAAAACCACTGATTTTTTCTATAGCCAGATAGCAAAGCCGCATGTCGCCTCGTTGAAAGTGGATTTTGAAGCCACCCATTTTGACCTGACCAGCGCCCAAAAGGAGCTGGAATCCGGTAAAGGCGAAAAGCAGCTTTTGCTTCTGTTCAAAATCCTTAGTCCGCAGCATCTGCTCAGGACGGCACTCGCCAACGACAGCAACAGCCTCAACAAGACTTTCTATGACGAACTACTCTATATCATTGGCTTAGAGGAGAAAAAGCAGGACGGCGCTCGCGTTATCGACCGGCTTGCAGAAAGTAAGCGAACGTCGGGGTCATTGATCGAAAATACCATTGGCAAGCTGAAGAACAAAAATGCGTTCAACAGCAAATCTATGGCTGCAGCCTACGGCGGCGATCCTGAGCAGCGGGCCTTTGCGATTGGCTTGGAATTGTGCCTGACATGGGTAAACAGACTGCTCTTTTTGAAACTGCTGGAGGCGCAGATCATCAAATTCCACGGCGGTGATCCAAGCTATAAATTCCTGAATCTCAAGATGGTTGCCGATTTTGACGAGCTGTCCGATTTGTTTTTCGGTGTGTTGGCATTGCAGCCGTCAGAGCGCGACGACCAAATCAGGACGAAATTCGCCCGCATTCCATATCTGAATAGCTCACTTTTCGAAGAGACCGAACTGGAGAGCTTGCTTGGCATCGGATCGCTCAATGCCGGAAACCAAATTGCAGCGCATGGGCGCACAGTGTTGCTGGACGATCAAGAGCGGCGGCGCGCCGGCCTGCTGCCCAGCCTGAGCTACATTTTCGATTTTCTGGATTCCTACGATTTCGGCGCGGTGGGGGGCGGCGACATTCAGGAAGAAAGTAAAACAATCATCAATGCGTCCGTCCTGGGGCTGATCTTTGAAAAGATAAACGGCTATAAGGAAGGGGCCATTTTCACGCCCGGCTATGTGACCATGCATATGAGCCGGAAAGTGATCGACAAGACGGTTGTTGAGGCCTTTGCCAAGGCTCACCCGCAATGGACGATCAGCGATGTTGATGACCTGAAAAACCAGATCACCGACCGCTCAAAGGCGAATATTTTGAAATTGAACGCGGTTATCGACAATCTGAAAATATGTGATCCCGCTGTCGGTTCGGGGCATTTCTTGGTGTCCTGCCTCAATGAGCTTATCGCGCTGAAATCCCGCCTAGGCATCTTGGCAGACGCCGATGGAAACCGCATTACCGACTATGAAATCTCGGTCGATAACGACGAATTGATTGTGCTGAAATCCGATACGGACGAGGTGTTCGCCTATCAGGTCGGCAACGGTTTGGTGCCAACGTCGTTGCAATTCGTGCAGAAGACGCTTTTCCACGAGAAGCAAAAGATCATCGAAAACTGTCTGTTTGGCGTTGATATCAACGCAAACTCGGTCAGAATTTGTCAGTTGCGCCTCTGGATCGAATTGCTGAAAAGCTCTTACTATCGCGATGGTGCCGGAGGCGAATTGGAAACGCTTCCCAACATCGACATCAACATCAAATGCGGCAATTCGCTTCTATCACGATTTGCGCTGGACCAGAATCTCTCGCTGGCATTCAACAAGGCGGGCGTGACAGCAACCGAGTATCGCAAGCTGGTTGCTGACTACAAAGGCAGCAAAGACAAGGCCGTCAAACGTGATTTGAACGACAAGATTGCGGCAGCTAAACGCAGGTTTCAGGCTGAATCGCTTGGCGTTTTGACCAAGCGCGTTGACGCTGAAATTGCTCAGTTGCGGGCCGATGAGGCACAGGCTGACCTCTTCGTCATGGGCGAAGACCAATTGGCGGCGCAGGCGGCCAAGCTGGAGGAAATTCGCGCCATAATTGCCGAGAATGAGCAACGCAAAAGCGAGATGGTGCAAAACAGCACGTTCCTCGCTGCGCTGGAGTGGCGCTTCGAATTTCCCGAAGTGCTCGATGAGAAAGGCAATTATATCGGCTTTGACATCATCATCGCCAACCCGCCCTACATGCGTGTGCAAGAGATCGAAGCCACTCAGCCCCTGCAAAAAGAGTTCTACGAACACAGCTATGACACGGCCAAGGGTTCCTATGACCTTGCCAATCTGTTTTTTGAGTTGGCGGGCCGCTTGGCCAGTTCGGCAAGCCACAACAACATTTTCATCTTCCCGCACAAGCTGTTCAATTCGGCGAATGGCGACGCGCTGCGCGAATATCTGATGAACACCCGCGCCCTCAAAAGCCTGACGCATTTTGGCGCAAACCAGATTTTCGATAGCGCCATCACCTACACCTGCATTGCACTTTTCAATGCCGAGAAGTGCGATGAATTCAAATTTCGCCGTTACGCCCTTGGCGCGGATTATGAGATTGAATTGTCGAACGAAGCTAACTTCTCCGCCGTCAGCTACGCCGACATTGCGACTGCAAGCGCCCTATACGGCAATAGCCAGTGGATATTTTTCGACGACGATGATGGCTACGAAGTCTTTGAAAAAATCTACGACCACAAAGCCACTGTGAAATCAAAATTCGAAGATGTGTTCCAAGGCATCGCAACCAGCAAAGACGCCCTTTACATAAGTGAGCGGATTGCCGAAGACGCAAACACGTGGACGATTATCGTCAATCCCAGCAAAAAAGTCGGAAAAGAACCCATTGAAACAAGGCAGTTCAAAGTCGAAAAGGCCTATTTCCGCCCGTTCTTAATGGGCAGCGACGTGCATCGTTATCAAACGCTGAAAACCGACCGATTGGTTTTCTTCCCCTACACCATCGACAAAAAGACCGACGTTGCGACGCTGGTTGATCGGCAAACGCTAAAAGACAGCTATCCGCTGACAGAAAAATTCGTCGATCACTATGCCAAGGCTTTCAAAGCGCGTGTCAACGCCGGTCGGATTTTAGGCCAGTGCGGCGGCGTAAAAGCAGGCCATTTCCGACACAGCACGGTTGTTTGCAAAAAGGCCCCCGATCGGGGGCCTTTTTGCAAAGCCTTCCCTGCAACGGGGATCAGCCTTGGGT
>JBBROI010000014.1:0-80157 GCA_038229555.1 Sphingomonadales bacterium | reverse complement strand
TATTTGTGTGAATCGGCACGCCAAATCTAAGTCTTGACTCCTCCCAACCAAGCTAACGTTCCCATTCTGTTCTTGCTAAGTCGAGAGAGTGCATAAATACGCCCCCTCCATCGGGCAACTTGAGTGCCGTCAAAGCACAGCGCAAATCCGATTCGCGGCGGAGGCGGCGGAGCATTGCGAAGTTCGTTTGTAGCAGGTGACTGAAGGGAAGGTGCACAACTAGTCCGGGGGCGTCGACTGCCATTTCGACGTCGCCTCAAAAATCCACTGCAATCCCGCCCTTTTCCCAGTCGCCGTAGCGCACCGGGTCGAGTCCGCCGCGCCCGCCGACTTCGGTCGCCGTCTCGGGCGTGTTGAACGGTTCTGGCGCGGGGTCGGGGGTTGGTTCGACCGGCATCGGCACTTCGGGTTCGGGGGCGGTGGCCATGGCGGCTTTCTCCTTTGGGCGCGGCTGCGCTATGGCGTGTCAGATAGGCATTGCAAGCGCCGAAGGGGAGAGCATGGCAGAGATTTTTGAAGGCCGAGTCATTGCGATAACCGGCGCGGGCAGCGGCATCGGTCGGGCGCTGGCGCTCAACCTCGCCGGGCGCGGGGCGAAGCTGGCGCTGGCCGACAAGGATGCGGTCGGGCTGGCCGAAACCAAGCGCCTGCTTGGCAATCGGCCCGCGAGCACGACGACGCTCGATGTCACCGATACCGCTGCGCTGACGGCGTGGGTCGATGGTGCGGCGGTCGAATTCGGGAAGCTCGACGGCATCATCAACAACGCCGGCCTGTCGGTCGTGGCCCCGTTTGCCGATTGCCCGCGCGCCGATTTCGACCGGGTAATGGCGGTCAATTTCAACGGCGTCGTCGAGGGCTGCCGCGCCGCAATCCCCCACCTGCGCCGCACCGACAAAGCGTGGCTGGTCAACATTTCGAGCGTCTTCGGCATGATGGGCTACCCAACGCAAAGCGCCTATAACGCGTCGAAATACGCCGTGCGCGGCCTGACCGAGGCGCTGTATCTCGAGCTGGGCCTGACCGATCCGCACATTGCGGTGACGCGGGTCCACCCCGGCGGCATCAAGACCAATGTCGCGCGCAACGCCAAGCAGATCGCCGGTATGCCGGGGCAGGCGATGGCGCTCGACAGCGGCGATGCCTTTGAAAAAGCGGCGCGGACGACCGCCGAACAAGCCGCCGAGGTGATTGTGCGCGGGATGGAACGGCGTCAGCACCGGGTGTTGATCGGGTCGGACGCGCGCTTCATCGACTGGATGACGCGGCTGTTCCCGGTGACGCATTTCCGGCGCATCGGACTGTTTTTGGGGGGTAGCGCGTCTTGAGTGCAGTGTCCGGGATGACAGGTTAAGATGGCCCCGCGAACCCCTCCCCGCGCTGACCCGCCGGGCACCGAGGCGCGGCGCGGGGCGCTGCGGCTGTTGCTTGCCGTGCTCGGGCGCGGCATCGCGCTCGAAGGCGCGATGGATAGTGCGCTCAGCGATGTGAAGCTGCCGCAGGATCGCGGGCTGGCGCGCAATCTCGCAACGATCGTGCTGCGCTGGTCGGTCGATCTCGACCATATCATCGACAACGCGACGCCCAAACCGCTGCCCGACGATGCCCGCGCGCGCCATGTGCTGCGCATCGCGCTTGCGGGGCTGCTGGTGCTGAAGACGCCGCCGCACGCCGTCGTCTCGACCGCGCTGCCGCTCGTCGAAAGCGGGCCGCGACGGCTGGTCCACGCCGTGCTGTCGCGATTGCTGCGTGAGGCGGTGGCGCTGCCCGACCATCCGACGCTGCCCGACCTGTTCGCGGTGCGCTGGGCACATGATTGGGGTGCCGACGTTACCGAAGCCGCCGCCCGCGCGCTGGCCGATGAACCGGCGACCGATCTGACGCTCAAGGATGCCGCGGCCACCGCGCACTGGGCGGCGACGCTGGACGGCATCAGCCTCGCGCCCGGCCATGTCCGCGTCCCCCGCGCTGCTCAGACAGGCACCTTGACCGAATGGCCCGGTTTTGCCGATGGCGCGTGGTGGGTGCAGGACCTTGCTGCGTCGATCCCGGCACGGGTGCTCGGGTGCCAGCCGGGGGAGCGAGTGCTCGATCTGTGCGCTGCGCCGGGCGGCAAGACGCTGCAACTGGCGACAAGCGGGGCCGAGGTAACCGCGCTCGATGTGTCGGCACCGCGGCTTGAACGCGTGACCGAAAACCTCGACCGCATGGGACTGGCGGCAAGGCTCGTCACTGCCGACGCGCTCGACTGGACGCCACCGGCGCTTTTCGACCGCATCCTGCTCGACGCGCCATGTTCGGCGACGGGCATCTATCGCCGCCACCCCGATGTTCTCCACCTGAAGGGCGCGCGCGATCTCGCGCCGCTACTCGATCTGCAGCGGGCGCTGTTGGCGCGCGCGGCGCGCTGGCTGAAGCCCGGCGGGGTTCTGGTCTATGCAACCTGCTCGCTCGACCCGCGCGAGGGCGAACGCCAGATGGTGACGCTGCCCGATGGCATGGCGGTCGATACGATTGACGGGGACGCATTGCCGCCGGGAATTGCCCCGACGCCGCTGGGATTCGTGCGGACCCTGCCCGGCATGCTCGCCGATGCGGGTGGCCTCGACGGATTCTTTATCGCCCGCCTGCGGAGACGTTAGGTGCGTCGCATAGCGGCTGCGCGCGGAACCATGGCACGAGCCGCGCGATGGCTTCATCGATCAATGCGGGCGACACGGCGAAGCTGAAGCGGATGAAGCGGTGCCCGTCGACGGGATCGAAGTCGATTCCCGATGCGGTAGCGACCCCGGTATCGTCGAGCAGGCGCAGGCAGAACGCCATGCTGTCGTCGGTCAGATGGCCGATGTCGGCATAAAGATAAAACGCCCCGTCGGGCGGCGCGATGTCGGTTAGCCCCATGGCGGGGAGTGCGGCGAGCAGCCGGTCGCGGTTGCGGGCATAATCGGCGACATAGCCGTCGAGCACATCGAGGCAGTCGAACGCCGCCAGCGCGGCGTGTTGCGCCAGTTGCGGCGGCGTCAGGAACAGGTTGCTCATCCGCGCCACTGCCGCTTCGACCAACGGCGGCGGCACCACCAGCCAGCCGAGCCGCCAGCCCGCCATGCTGAAATATTTGGAGAAGCTGTTGATGATAAGGGCATCGGGCGCGTGGCACAGCAGCGTTTGAGCGGGCATGCCATAGCTTAGGCCATGGTAGATCTCGTCCGACACGATGCTGATGCCGCGCTGGCGACAGACGGCAGCAATGGCAGCGAGTTCGGTGGGCGGGATGATCGTCCCCGTCGGATTGGCGGGGCTGGCGACGATGAGGCCGGCAGGGGCGGGGTCGATGGCGGCAACGGCGGCGGCGGTGAGTTGGAACCCCGTTGCCGCGCCGCAGTCGAGCTCGACCGCGTCGAGATACAGCGCCTTCAGCGTGTTGCGATAGGCCGGATAGCCGGGACGGGCGAGCGCGACGCGATCGCCGGGTACGAACAGGCATTGCAGCGCCAGCACGAACGCCGGCGACGCACCGGCGGTGAGCACGATCTGGCCGGGATCGACGGCGACGCCCTGCGTGTCGGCGTAGTGCTGCGCGATGCGCGCCTTGAGCGCGAAACTCTCCCAATAGCCCATGCCGTCGCGATCGAGCATGTCGTGTGCGGCAGCGATGGCGGCGGGCGGCGCGCCGGTCGAAGGCTGACCGAAGTGCATCGGGATGACCGACCGACCGGCGAGGCCGAGTTCCTGCGCCCGGCGGCTGATGGTCAGGGCATGGAAGCGTTCGACGGCAGCGATCATGCCCGCGGCGTTGCGCTGCGTTGGCGTAACGGTCAACCCTACCAAGGTCTGCGGATCATTACGGGTCGTGATTGAAATCGAAACAAAATTGTAAGGTCCGGTTTACACGTTGCTAAGTCGGCGCCGGTCGCGTCGATGGAGTCAGACTTTGGCCCGGTTCTTGCATAACGAATTAGCGGGCCGTGTCGTTTTAGAAGGGTCCCCCATGTTCAAATTTGCCGCCACCGCTGCACTGGCCATTAGCTGCATCGCCGTTCCGGCGTCAGCGGTCACCTATGATGCCTTCGCCACTTTCAACGGTACGCAGGGTGCGGGGAACTTCACCTATGGCAGCGTCGACGATGCGATCACCGCGGGGACGCTGTTCACCGCCAACACCAACTGCTTCATCGCCAGTTCGACCTGCCTGCAGGCGGCACCGAACTTCGATGTTCCGGGTGCGACCAAGTCGACCGTCGCGTCGTTCCAGTACAACAGCGTCAACGTGCCGACCGACCGGCTGCTGCTCCATCCCGGCCCGCTCAGCAGCAATGGCGGCGTCTTCATCACGTTCACCGCGCCGACCAGCGGCTTTTACACGCTGAATTCGACCCTCAGCATTCAGGACATCCATCCAACCGGCATCGATGTAATCTTCCGCTATCAGTCGGGTGCAAACCCGGCGCAGTTTTTCGGCGGCTCGTCGCTGACCGCACCTGGCCAGTCCTACAGCTATACGAACTCCGGCTTCCTGACCGTCGGGGACGTCGTCAGCGTCGTTATCAACCGCGCAGGCAATTACGGCAGCGATTCGACAGGCGTCAATTTCTCGCTGTCGACCGTTCCCGAGCCCGCCAATTGGGCGCTGCTGATTGCTGGCTTCGGCCTGACCGGCGCTGCGCTGCGCCGTCGCCGTCCGGCAGCGCTCGCCGCCTGATCTTCGGTTTCGTCACGAAACGGGGCGCGCTGTGGACAACGGCGCGCCCTTTTTGTTCGGACTGCGTCGAAGCGCTTCCGGCACCGCGCCGCCCCTGCTAGACCTTCGCCATGCAGGCTCCCGTCCGAATTGCCCCGTCGATCCTTAGCGCCGATTTTGCCCGTCTGGGGGAGGAGGTGCGTGCCATTGCGGCTGCCGGGGCAGACTATGTCCATGTCGATGTGATGGACGGGCATTTCGTCCCCAACATCACTATCGGGCCGATGGTGGTGAAGGCGATCCGCCCGCACACGACGCTGGTCATGGACGTGCATCTGATGATCTCGCCTGCCGACCCGTATCTCGATGCCTTTGCCGAGGCCGGGGCCGATATCCTGACCGTCCATCCCGAAGCCGGGCCGCATATCCACCGCACTGTCCAGCGCATCAAGGGACTGGGCAAGCGCGCCGGCGTCTCGCTCAACCCCGGTACGCCCGCCAAGATGCTCGATTATATCATCGACGATATCGATCTTGTTCTGGTGATGAGCGTCAATCCGGGGTTTGGCGGGCAAAGTTTCATCGACAGCCAGCTGCGCAAGATCGAGGCAGTGCGCACGATGATCGACAAGACCGGGCGGCAGATCGATCTTGAAGTCGATGGCGGAATCGATGTCGCGACCGCGCAGCGCGCCGTAAATGCCGGCGCCGATGTGCTCGTCGCCGGAACCGCGACGTTCCGGGGCGGGCCCGCCGCCTATGCCGCCAATATCGCTGCACTCAGGGCCACCCGCCAAGGATGAGCCGCACCCCGCCCGCCGACGAGGATGATCCCGGCGAGCCCGAGGCGGGGCGGCTGGTGCGGGTGGCGGGCGATCGTGGGCTGTCGCTGAGCGAGCGCGTGGGCGCGCGGGTGCAGCGCGCAGTGTACGCGACACCGCTGCACCGGATGCGCCTGCGCGGTCGCTATCCGCTCAAGCTGCTCGCCGTGCCCGCCGATCCGGTACCCGGCGATCCGCATATCGGCGAGCGCATCACGGCGGGTCGGTTGGTCCACGCCGGCCATACCGCGATGACACGGGGGCTCGACTTTGCCGCCGCGACGCACCCGGCGGCGTGGCGCGAATGGGCCGACAGCTGGGCATGGCTGCGCGATCTTGCCGCCGCCGTTCCCGACCGTGCGTCAGCGGCGCGTCTGGCCGAGCCGCTGACGGTGCGCTGGCTCGACCGCTTTGGCGAATTCGATGCCGTCGCGTGGCGCGCCGATATCACCGGGGCGCGGCTGCTGTTCGCCTGCGCCTATGCACCCCTCATCCTGTCGTCGGCGGATCATGTCTATCGTTCGACGATGCTCAACGCACTGGCGCGATGGGCACGCCACCTCGACCGCGCAGCGTTCAAATTGCCCGATGGGATGGCGAAGGCGTGGGCGCTCACGGGGCTCTATGCAGCGGGATTGCTGATCCCCGGCGGCGAAGCGCGTGCCGAAGCGGCGGCGAAGGGGCTGGGTGTGCTGCTCGATGCACTGGTTTATCCCGACGGCGGGATTGCGACGCGCGCCGCCATCGATGCCGCCGATCTCGCCGAGCTACTGCTATTCGCCGGCGCGGGCGCGATTGCTGCGGGGCACCGCCCGCCGCTGGCGCTGACCGACGCACTCGCACGGCTGGTGCCGGGGTTGAAGGGTCTGGTGCTCGGCGACGGACGCATCGGCGCGTGGCAGGGCGGCGCGGTGATCGACGCGACGCGGATCGACCGCATCGTGCGTGCCGCCGCACCGCAATCGGCAACGGCGCGCGGCGGGCGCTGGTCGGGCTATCACCGGCTGGCGGCGGGCAAGACGGTGCTGGTCATCGATGCCGGACCCCCGCCGGTGGCGCGGATCGGCGGCGGCGGCCACGCCTCGACGCTGGCGTTCGAAATGTCCGATGGTCCCGACCGGGTGATCGTCAACTGCGGCGGCGAACGCGGGCTCGCCGCACCGCTGCCCGCCGAACTGGCGAACGGGTTGCGCACCACGGCGGCGCATTCGACGCTGATCGTCGCCGATACCAATTCGACCCAAATCCGTCCCGATGGCGCACTGGCACGCGGCGTCGAGGAAGTCCTTGCCCGTCGTCAGGAATCGGAGGAAGGCCAGTGGCTCGAGGCAAGCCACGACGGCTATGTCCGCCGCTTCGGCATGACGGCGCAGCGCCGCCTGTTCATCTCACCCAGCGGAACCGATGTGCGCGGCGAAGACCGGCTCGAACCCGCAGGCCGCGCGCTCGGGCGGCGTGGCGCGCAACCCTTCGACATCCGCTTCCACCTCGGCCCGCGCGTCGAAGCCACACCGACCGCCGACGGTGCAGGCGCACTGCTGAAACTGCCAAGCGGCAAGGTTTGGGCGTTCAAGGCGGTCGGCGGCAGCGTCAGCATCGAGCCGTCGCTGTGGATCGACGCTGGCGGCACCATCGAACGCACCCAGCAACTGGTCGTACACGGCGAAACGGCGAAGGGCGCGGCGCAGGTCGCATGGTCGTTCAAGCGCGCGGGGAAATAGGAGCACCCGAGGGGTGGACAGACTGGGGCTCATTGGCGGCTGCTTCGTTGCACCACTTTTGGTGTCGCTCTTGCTTAGCGGCCAATGGCGGTCGGGACGCGCGTGGTGGCTCAGTTTGGCAGCGACGGGTGCACTGACGGCGACGTTCCTGTTAAAGATCGGCTGGCTCCCGGAACTTCTATCGCCAGATGCTGTCATCATTCAACTGAGCTGTAACTGGGGTGGCGAGTTTACGGGCATTGTGGCGGCACTAATTGTCTTTGCCGCGCTGCCTCCGGCACTCAAGACAGAAGCCGGACTGTTCACCGTACCGCGCCCATCCAGTTGGAGGCCGGTGGTGACCGCTGCGGCGACGCTGATCGGTTTCATATGGGCGATGGTGTGGCTCTATCGCGATGCCGCCACCGTCGCGCCAACTGCGGAGACGCTGCTGTTCGCCGCGACGTTGCCAGGTGTATCCCAAGAGTCAAGTTTTCGCGGCGTCATCCTCGCGCTGCTGGTCGCAGCATTCGGCAAGCCATGGCGGGTCGCGGGCATCGGCATCGGCTGGGGCGCATTGCCCGTCGTCGGGTTTGTAGTCCTTGAGCACGGTTTTATCGCGATTTCAGGCGGGGGGAGCATCGATTGGGTAGCGGTTGCCATGACCGGCATCATCGGAGCCGGGTTGCTGTGGCTAAAAGAGCGCACCGGGTCGATCTGGGTGCCGGTCGTCGTCTACAACATTACTAACGTCGGAGCGCAATTTTTCGGCTGACGGTTTTACTCGGTACCGGGTTGCCCTAAGCGGTCGCGCATGACCGACCTTATCCCCATCCGCCGCGCCCTCATCTCCGTCAGTGACAAGACCGGCATCGTCGATCTCGCCCGGGCGCTGGTGGTGCATGGCGTGGCACTTGTGTCGACGGGCGGCACGGCGAAGGCGCTGCGCGACGCGGGGCTGCCGGTCGACGATGTCGCCGAACTGACGGGCTTTCCCGAGATGATGGACGGGCGGGTCAAGACGCTACACCCCAAGGTACACGGCGGGCTGCTCGCCGACCGCGACCTTCCCGATCATGTCGCGGCGATGGTTGCCCATGATATCCTGCCGATCGATCTTGCCATCATCAATCTTTACCCCTTCGCCGCGACGGTGGCGAAGGGCGCGGCGCGTGACGACATCATCGAGAATATCGATATCGGCGGGCCGGCGATGGTGCGTTCGGCAGCGAAGAATCATGCCCATGTCGCCATCGTCACCGAACCGGCGGATTATGCCGAGCTGCTCGCCGCGATGGCCGCACATGGCGGCGCGACCCCGCTGGCGTTGCGCCGCCGCCTTGCCGCGACGGCGTTTGCGCATACCGCCGCCTATGACGCGGCCGTCGCCAGCTGGTTCGCCTTTGCCGATCAGCAGCAGTTCTTCCCGCCGGTGCTGCCGCTGGCGCTGACCAAGGTCACGGCGCTGCGGTACGGCGAGAACCCGCACCAGCAGGCGGCGCTGTACGTGCCGCAAACCGGAGCGCGCGGCATCGCGGCGGCGCGGCAGGTGCAGGGCAAGGAACTCAGCTACAATAATCTGAACGACGCCGATGGCGCACTCGAACTGATCGCCGAATTCCGCGACGGCCCACCTGCCTGCGCGATCATCAAGCACGCCAACCCGTGCGGCGTGGCGACGGCTGCGAGCCTCGCCGAAGCCTATACCGCTGCCTTCGATTGCGACCGGACCTCGGCATTCGGCGGCATCATCGCGGTCAACCGACCGCTCGACGGACCGACTGCGCTAGCGATTGCGGCGATTTTCACTGAAGTCGTCATCGCTCCCGACGCCGACGAAGCCGCGCAAGCGGTGTTTGCGGCCAAGAAGAATCTGCGGCTGTTACTGACCGGCGCCCTGCCCGATCCGCGCCGTCCCGGCCTCGCGCTGCGCCAAATCGGCGGCGGGATGTTGGTGCAATCGCGCGACAATGGCGGCATTGCGCGCGACGATTGCACGGTGGTGACCAAGCGCGCCCCGACCGACGCCGAATGGGCCGACATGCTGTTTGCGTGGACGGTCGCGCGCCACGTCAAATCGAACGCCATCGTCTATGCGCGCGACGGCAGCACGGCGGGCATCGGCGCCGGCCAGATGAACCGGCTCGATTCGTCGCGCATCGCCGCGATGAAGGCGCGCGACGCCGCCGCCACCGCCGGCTGGCCCGAACCGCGCACCATCGGCAGCACCGTCGCCTCGGACGCCTTCTTCCCCTTCGCCGACGGCATGATCGCCGCCGCCGAAGCCGGAGCCACCGCCATCATCCAGCCCGGCGGCTCGATCCGCGACGCCGACGTCATCGCCGCCGCCGACGAACGCGGGCTGGCGATGGTGTTCACCGGAATGCGGCATTTCCGACATTGAGGTAGGCGGGGCGCGGGATGGTCGGTTATCAGACGTTACAGCCGTTCAGGCGCGCGTCTCGTTCTCGACACGGTGCGCAAAACGGGACGCGCGCACGGTGACCGAAAAGCGCGAACCCGCCAGTCGGCGCTTGCAGGGCTCAGCAACCGACCTCACCGCAGCCCATTCAAGGTCATATCATTCGCTAACATTCCATTCCATTTGGCTGGATCATAAACCTCGGTCGGACTGCCCACGGTGCGAAAATCGCGCGAGGTCCAAGTCGTCGGCGACTTCTGGCCGGAATCAATGCCCACCCCTCCCGGCTCTAGCCATAACGGCACCGACAGTTGTGCATATTCCACTTCGGTGCGACGCATTAGCCGCGTCCAACCTTTCGCTGTCTTGCGGAACACTTCGCTTCGTTTGAATGGTGCAATCGGATGCAACGAAAGTCGCCAGCCTCCACCCATGAACGGATGAGTGCGAAAGTCGGGGTCGTAATTCCATCGTTGTAAAACAAGCACATCGGCGCGCGCGTCGTGGACGGCATTGTCGTGAAAACATTCGCCCCGTCGCTGGAACTCCGGCAGCTTGTCCCACAGTCGTGGCGGTGGCAACACATGGCCGCCCTCCTTGTCGCTCGCATAAGTCGCTTGCAAACGACTATTGTCGCATCCGTCAACAATGGGCCCAAGCGAGAAGCGATGCACCGGCTCGGGAAGCGAACCGAGCATGGGTACCATGTCCAGCGGCAGTTCGATGAAGCTCGTAGCGGTCCGTGAGAAGATCAGCCGCTGACATACGTCGGAGCATCTGTTCGGCGACCCCAGCCCGCGGTCGATCGCATAAGTAATCGAAAGACCGGGCGGCAATTCGGGCGGGCTGCCATGATCGTCGGCCAGAAGCGTGGCGACGCGTTCCTCCGTAACCTTGTTCGCAACGATCGGTATTATAATGCCGGCCGCTAGAGGTGGTATCGCAGCGATGACCAAAAGCGCCAGTGGGTTAGCACCCCGCCACACCAGTCGCAGCAGTCCGTAGATCATCGATGCAGAGGTCAGATAGATCCAGAAGCCCGGCATCAAGGTAAGTATGACGGCGATGGGTATGCCGACAATTGTAAGCATAAGGTAGAACAGGAAGCCTGACTGCCAGGCCACCAGTCCAGCGCCGATCGTCGCGGCAGCCCAAGTTTTTACGAGACGACGGTCGACAATATTCATCGAACCGAGACTATCGGGCTTACAGACATACGCAAGCGTTCGCCGCCAGGCGTTCGGCGTCGAGTCAAGCGAGAGCGCATGGACGCCACATCAGCAGGAATTAGCCCAAAGCGGTCATTTTCTGGCGGTACCGCGAACGGCAACAATTGGGCCGAAAGTAGCCATTGCGTCCGCGCCGAAAACCACGAACACTTGGGCATGACCCTCGCCCCGCACGTCGCCACCCACGGCATTCCCGGCGCTGTCGCCATCGTTGGTGACCGCGACGGCATTCGCTCTCTGGAACCCATCGGCAATGTCGCCCCCGGCGGCCCGCCGATGACCGCCGACAGCGTGTTCCAGCTCGCGTCGATGACCAAGGCGGTGACGTCGGTGGCGGCGCTGCAGCTGGTCGAGCAGGGGAGGCTGCAGCTCGACGCGCCCGTCGGGACGCTGCTGCCCGATCTCGCCGATCCGCTGGTGTTCGAAGGGCTCGGCACAGACGGCGCGCCGGCATTCCGCAAGGCCAAACGCCCGATCACGCTGCGCCACCTGCTCACCCACACCTCGGGCCTCGGCTATGCCTTCGTGCAGCCCGAGTTCGTGCAGATGCGCGGTGGTGTCGCCCCGGCGCCCGGCAGCATGGACTCGATCCGCCCGCCGCTGCTGTTCGATCCCGGCGACGGCTGGGCCTATGGCGTGTCGACCGACTGGGTCGGGCTTGCCGTCGAAGCCGCGTCGGGCCAGCGGCTCGATGCCTATTTCGCCGACCATATCCTCGGCCCGCTCGGCATGAGCGATACCGCATTCGACCTGACCGAAAGCATGAAGGCGCGGCTGGTGCCGATGCAGGCGCGCGGGGCCGACGGGGTGCTGGCTCCATTCCCGATCAGCATCGGCGGCGGCACGCGCGGCGAATTCATCTCGGGCGGCGGCGGCCTCAATGGCACCGGGCCGGATTACATGCGCTTCCTGCGGATGCTGCTGAATGGCGGCAGCCTCGACGGGGTGACCATCCTGCGCCCCGAAACCGTCGCCGAGATGGCGCGCAACCAGATCGGAGCCTTACGCGCCGGGGCGATGGCAACGACGATGCCGGCGCTGTCGGCGGCGGTCGACTGGTTCCCCGATCAGACGCCGGGCTGGGGCCTCGGCTTCCTCATCAACCCCGAACCCGGCCCCGATGGTCGCGCGGCGGGCAGCCTTGCCTGGGCGGGGATCGCCAACACCTTCTACTGGATCGATCCGACGAACGGCCTCGCTGCCGTCCTGCTGATGCAATTCCTGCCATTCGCCGATCCGGGTGCGCTGGCGGTGCTCGGGGCGTTCGAACGCGTGGTGTACGCCGGCTAGCCTCAGCCCCCCGACGGGGGATCGTGCGGAACCCACACCTGCCGCCCGGTCTCGGAATCGGACACCGCCTGTCCGCTCGCATCGCGCGCCGGGGCGTAGCGGAAGCGCTTGCGGATCAGGCGGCAGGTTGTTTCGTCAAGCTCGGCATTGCCGCTTGACTGGGTGATTGCGCAGTCGCTGACGCGGCCGCGTGGATCGATGGCCAAGCGGATGCGGACCGTGCCGCCGATGCCCGCCTGCAGCGCCGCGCGCGGGTAGTCCGAAGCGCGGATTTCGCCGCGCAGCCACTCGGCGGGCGTCCCGCCATCGCCGTCGCCGCCGCCGCCAGTGCCGTTACCCGCGCCGCCCGCGCCGGTACCCGGGCCGGGTGTTGCTGCTCCCGCCGAAGCGTCGCTGCCGGTGCCCGCGACGATGGCGGCAGTGACCGGCGGTGGCGGTGGCGGCAGGACGGCAGGCGGTGCGACAATGGCGGCGGCCCTCGCGATGCGATTGGTCGGCGCGGCGGCACTGCGCGCCTTTTTGCGTACAGCTTTGGCGGGTGGCGGCACCGGCGGCGGCGGCACCGCCATAACCTCGAAGATATGCAGCCGCTCGGCGAGGCGCACGGGAAAATCGACCCGCAAGCCGATGATCAGCGCAATGCCGATCAGCAGCTGCAATGCCGCTGCCGCCAACCCGCCGATAATGCGGCGACGCGTTCGGTCATCGCCCGCGACCACCATCGCATTCAATCGTCGGGTGCCGCACTGGAATCATGTGCCGGATCGTCGTCGTCGGCATGGACAAGCGGCGGCAGGTCGGCGGGTTCGGGCGCGACAGTGGCTGGGTCGGGGTTTTCGCCGATGGGGCGATAGGGCGTGCGGGGTTCGGTCATGGAGACAGAACGCGCGACACCCCGTTGCAGTGCCTCAACCGATGCCGAAGCGCGGGATCGGGCCGTTCACGCCAACCGCATCCGGATCGACGCCGCATGCGCCGGCAGGCCCTCGGCATCGGCGAGCAACGCCCCGGCGGGGCCGATGGCCGCCAGCCCGACTGGGCCGCAATCGAGGAACGTCGTGCGCTTCATGAAGTCGGCGACGCTCAACCCCGAAGCAAAGCGCGCGCGGCGACCCGTCGGCAGCACATGGTTCGGGCCGGCGAGATAATCGCCCGCCGCTTCGGGCGTGTGGCGACCGAGGAACACCGATCCGGCGTGGCGCAACCGGGCGAATAGCGCCGCCGGATAATCGACCATCAGCTCGACATGTTCGGCTGCCAGCGCATCGAGCAGCGGCAGTGCCGCATCGAGCGACGGCACGATGATGATCGTGCCATAGGCATCCCAGCTGGCGCGCGCGGCGACTTCGGTGGCGAGCAACGGCAGTTGGCGTTGGATAGCAGCGGCGACAGCATCGGCTTCGGCAGCGCAGGTCGTCAGCAGGATCGATTGCGCCACGGGGTCGTGTTCGGCCTGCGCCAGCAGATCGGCCGCGATCCATTCGGGGTTCGAACCGCCATCGCTGACGATGACGACTTCGGACGGTCCGGCGATCATGTCGATACCGACAACGCCGTACAGCTGCCGCTTGGCCTCGGCGACCCAAGCGTTGCCGGGGCCGGTTATGACATCGACCTTGGGGACCCGTGCCGTTCCGAACGCCAGCGCCGCGACCGCCTGCGCCCCGCCGATGCGGAACACGCGCGATACGCCAGCCAGTCGCGCCGCCGCAAGCACCAGCGGGTTGGCCGTGCCGCCCGGCGTTGGCGTCACCATTATCAGCCGTTCGACCCCGGCAACCACCGCCGGAATGGCATTCATCAGTACCGACGAGGGATAGGCGGCACGCCCGCCCGGCACATACAATCCCGCCGCTTCGACCGGCGTCCAGCGCACCCCGGTGCGCACACCCGCCGCGTCGGTCGCGTCATTGCCGACGGGTTTCTGCCGTTCGTGGAAGGCGCGGATGCGGTCGGCGGCGAGATCGAGCGCGGCGCGTAAATCGGACGCGAGGCCCGCCAGCGCGGCATCAAGTTCGCTCGGCGGTATTTCCCAGCCTGCGCTGTCCAGATCGACCGCATCGAACTGCGCGGTGCGTTCGGCGACCGCGGCATCGCCGCGCGCCCGGACATCGGCGATGATGGCGGCAACATCGCGTGCCACGCCGCTGTCGCTTTCGCGGCGGTCGGCGACGAGCGCGGCGAAGGCAGCGGCAAAGCCCGGAGCGCTGGCGTCAAGCCCGATCATTACCCTGTCATCCCGGCGCAGGCCGGGATCCAGCTTTCGGCTGGTACGCGGCAAGGAAACTGGATCCCGGCCTTCGCCGGGATGACAGCAAGAAATGGCCGGACCGTCACGCCGCCAGCGCCTCGCCCGCCACCAACTCGCGCACCGCCTCGACGAGCGCCACCACCCGCGCATCGGTCTTGAACGCCGCGCGGTTGACGATCAGCCGCGAACTGACCGGCGCGATCACCGCTGTTTCGACAAGGCCATTCTCGGCCAGCGTCTTGCCGGTCGACACCAGATCGACGATGCGCGGGCACAGCCCAACGAGCGGCGCCAGTTCCATCGCGCCGTTCAGCTTGACGCACTCGGCCTGGATGCCCTGCGCGGCGAAGTGCTTGCGGGTGATGTTGGGATATTTGGTCGCGACGCGGACATGGCTTAGCGCGCGCACATCCTCGGCGTGCAGAGCGGCGGGTGCAGCGACCGACAGGCGGCAGCGCCCGATGCCCAAATCGACCGGCGCATACAGTTCGGTAAAGCCGAATTCGAGCAGCACATCGTTGCCGGCGATGCCAACCGCAGCGCCGCCGAACGCCACAAAGGTTGCAGCGTCGAAGGCGCGGACGCGGATGATGCGCACATCGTCGCGGCTGGTAGCGAACACCAACTTGCGGCTGTCGTCGTCCGAAAATTCGGGCTCGGGGACGATACCGAGGCGCGCGAGGATAGGCAGCGCTTCCTTGAGGATGCGGCCCTTGGGCAGGGCGAGGGTGAGCGGCGCGGTCATGGGACGCGCCCCTTAGCGCGCCGATGCCGCGAGGGCCAGCGTCAGTGCGTCGCTGCGATGGCGGCAAGCCCCGGCGGATTATGCTTTTCGAGGAACGCCACCGTTGCCTCGAGCATCTGGATCCGCGTCGGGCCGCGCGACAGCCAATGGTCTTCACCGGCAAGCGTTACCAGCTCGACCGACTTACCCGCCTTACGCATCGCGTCGGCCATGATGCGGCTTTGTTCATAGGCGACGACGGTATCGTCCTTGCCATGGATGAGCAGTACCGGGGCAGTGACCGCGCCCACCTTGAACACCGGTGACCAGGCATCGACGCTGCTGTCGTCGTTCGCCGTCACGCCCATGAACCGCCGCCAATAGCGCACAGTCTCGTTGCCCGATCCGTCGTGCTGCTCGCGCTCCCAACGCAGCATACGGCCAAGATCGGCCACTCCGGCGACCGCCACCGCACAGCGGTAGACCCCCGGATCGAGCGTCACTCCGGCGAGCGCTGCATAGCCGCCATAGCTTGCGCCCGCGATGCACACGCGTTTTGGATCGATCGTTCCGTCCTTGGCCAGCTGACGGACGCCGTCGGACAGATCGGTCTGCATCTTGCGGCCCCATTGGCCATAGCCGGCCGCCAGATGCGCCTCGCCAAAGCCGTCCGAGCCCCGGAACTGCGGTTGCAGCACCGCATAGCCGCGCGACGCCAGCGCCTGGCTCCACCAGTCGAACCCCGGCATGTCGCGCGCTGCGGGACCGCCGTGCGGCAGGACGATCAGCGGCAGGGATTTGGCGCTGCGGCCTTTCGGCAGCGTGAGATACGCCGGAATGTCGAAGCCGTCGGCCGCCTTGTAGTGAATCACCTGGCGTTCGGCGGTCTGTTCCGCCTCGACCCCCAGATAGCGCGAACCGATGAAGTCCGCCGTCTTGCGGTTGCGGTCGATGCGGAACAGCGACGATCCGTTCTTTTTACCTTCGACTTCGACGAAGATCACCTTGCGGTCCGCCGACCATGACAGCAGCGACACGGATTCCCCGTCAAATGCCTTGCGCACGCCGTTCCACAACCGCTGGTCGGCAGGATCGACGAAATTGTAGGTAAGCGCATCCATGTCGGCATTGACCGTCGCGACAATAGCGCGCGTCGCCGGATCGCGGACGATGCGCGCATCGTCTAACCCTTCGATCGGCGGCGAGACGGCTTTCGTGGCGAGCGTGACCTCACGGGTTTGCCATTCACCGCTGGCATGCGTTTCGAAAAGTACCGATTTGCCGTCGCGGCCAAGCCCGCGCAGCGACGGCGAGTCGACCAGCGCCGTTTCCTCATAAACCTTGTCCCAGCCATAATTGCCCGGGCGGACGAACAGCGTCCATTTGCCGGTGCGCCCGGTATAGTCTGCCCGCGCCACGACCCGTGCGTCAGGCGTCACGACATAGGCCTGCGTCGACGTATTGCCGGCCTCCAACACCTTGGCTTGGCGCGATGCAGGATTGATCCGGAACAGCGTGACGACACCTTGATTGGTCGGGAACGAAATACCCGGCAAAACCAGCATCGGCTTACCATCGATGGTCGTCGCTACCGGTTCACCGCTGACGACGTTCATCGCATCGGCATCGCCGGTATTCACCCCGTTCAACAGACCGTTCCAGCGCTTGGCCTTATAATCGAACAGCGCCGGGACGAACCATTCGCGTTTGCCGCTAGTCAACCCGGCGACCGAGGTCGCAGTCGAGGTCGTCAGCAACAGATAGTCTTCGCCGATCCATTGCAGATCGCGCACCTTGACCGGACCGGCCTGCGTCAGATTGACCAGCGTGTTGGAAAAGGTGTCACGAATCTGCACCTGTCGGCCGGCTGCGTCGCCGGTCACCACGGCGTATTTGCTGCCGTCGGGTGACAGTTCGATCGATTCGATCGTCGGTGTCTGGCCATAGGCGCGCAACGGGGCCGCGACCGGTGCCGGGGGATCGGCGGCCAACACCTGCGACGGCGGCAACACCAGCATGGCGAGCGCCAGCCGCAGCCTATGTCGTGCACCAAGTCCCGTCATTGCCGCCCCCGGATCGCCCGCCGCCACTGTGCCAGTCGATCGGGCGGCGTCAAGCCAAAGCACTGCCATTTCAGTCCGTTGATACGCCGCGCAGCAAGGTCACGATCGCCGAAAAATCGCGCCCGCCATGGCCGTTGTTGGCGAACAGCTGGTACAGCGCTTCGGCCTGCGCCCCCATCGGCACACTCGCGCCGGCCGTCGTCGCCGCCGCAACTGCAAGCTTCAGATCCTTGAGCATCAGTGCGGTGGCAAAGCCGCCGGCATAGTCGCGATTGGCAGGCGACGCGGGGACCGGACCGGGGACGGGGCAATAGCTGGTCATCGACCACGACTGCCCGCTGGCCTTCGACGAAATGTCGAAGAAGGTCTGCGCATCGAGCCCGAGCTTTTCGGCGAGCACAAAGGCTTCGGCGGTGGCGACCATCGTCGCCCCCAGGATCATGTTGTTGCAGATCTTCGCCGCCTGCCCCATCCCCGCCGACCCGGCGTGGATGACCGCCTTGCCCATGGCGGCAAGGATCGGTTGAGCGCGCGCGAATGCCGCATCGGGACCGCCGACCATGAAGGTCAAGGTGCCGCCGTCGGCCGCCGCCGTACCGCCGCTGACAGGCGCATCGACCATCGCAAGGCCATGCGCCGCCGCCGCGTCGCCGACCAATTTCGCCGTCGCAACATCGATGGTCGAGCAGTCGATTAGGATGGCATGGGGACTGGCGGCAGCGAAGATGTCGCCTTCGTAAGCGGCGCGGACGTGGCTGCCGGCCGGCAGCATGGTGACGATGGCGTCGGCTCCGGTCACGGCCTCGACCGCCGACACGGCGCGGCTGCAGCCGTTGGCCTGCGCACGGGCGAGTGCATCCTCGTTGAGGTCGAAGGCGCGGACGGCGTGTCCGGCGCGGGCGAGGTTGGCGGCCATGCCGCCGCCCATGTTGCCGACCCCGATGAAGGCGATTGTTGCCATTTCAAGTCCTCTCCCACTGTCATCCCGGGCTTGACCCGGGACCCAGTTGTCTTCTGCCCGATCCCAACCAAACTGGGTCCCGGGTCAAGCCCGGGATGACAACAGTAATTACGTCCCCGTCCAAACCCCCGGCCGCTTGGCGACAAACGCTGCCATGCCTTCCTTCTGATCGGCCGAGCCGAACAGCCCGTGGAACAGCCGCCGTTCGAACCGGATCCCGGCGCTCAACGGCATTTCGAACGCCGCATCGATCTGTTCCTTGACCGCCAGCACCGCCAGCGGGGCCATCGCCGCAATAGTGGCAGCGGTCTTCAGTGCTTCCGTCAACAGATCGGCGGCGGGCACGACCCGCGCCACCAGCCCCGCACGCTCGGCCTCGTCGGCCGCCATCATCCGACCGGTCAGGCACATTTCCATGGCTTTGGCCTTGCCGATGGCGCGGACCAGCCGCTGCGACCCGCCCATTCCCGGCGTCACCGCGAGCTTGATTTCGGGCTGACCGAATTTGGCGGTCTCGGCAGCGATGATGAAATCGGCCATCATCGCCAACTCGCAGCCGCCACCGAGCGCGAAACCCGCCACCGCCGCGATGAACGGTTTGCGCGTTCCCGTCACCTTGTCATAGCCCGCGAAGAAGTTCGCGCCGTACATTGCAGCGAACGATTGTTCGGACATCTCCTTGATATCGGCCCCGGCGGCAAAGGCTTTCTCGCTACCGGTCAGCACGAGGCAGCGCTGCGCCGGATCGGCATCATAGGCGGCAAAGGCGGCGATGAGATCGGCGAGCGTCTGACTGTTCAGCGCATTGAGCGCCTGCGGTCGGTTGAGGCGCACCAGCGTGACAGCGTCATGCTGTTCGACGAGGAGGGTTTCGTAGTTCATAGGCGAATCATCCCGTCATTGCTGGCTTGGACCGATAAGGTCCCAGGCATTGCCGTACAAATCCTCGAAGACGGCGACCAACCCATAGGGCTCGCTGCGCGGCATTTCGCGGAAAATCACGCCTTTTGCGCGCATTCGGTCGTAATCGGCAGCGAAATCGTCGCTTTCGAGGAAAAATGCGACGCGTCCGCCTGCGGCTTTGCCGACGCTCGCGCGCTGTTCGGGGGTCACGGCGCGTGCCAGCAACAGCCCGCTGCCGCCGCCCGGCGGCGACACCCGGACCCAGCGCTTGCCGCCGCCAAGATCGCTGTCCTCAGCGAGCCCGAAGCCGAGTTTGCCGACGAAAAAGGCAATCGCTGCGTCATAATCGGCAACGACCAGCGTGGATAATGCGAGGCGCATCACCCGATCGCCGCAATGCGGCGGCGCTCGGCGAGACAGCGCCACCATAGCAGGGCGACGCCCGCGGCGATGCTGGCAAACCAGAGATAATAGCCGGCGCCGAAAGCCTCGATCGGAAGCGTCTGATACTCGTTGGTAACCTGCCTCCAGAAAGTCGCGTCGACTGTCAATGCCAGCAACAGGATCGTCATCGCCGCGGTCCGGCCAATCCCCGGTGGCGCACGGTCACTGGCGAGGCGCAGCGCCACCAGCAGGGCAAGATTGGCCCACCAGCCAAACTGAAAGTCGAACGTCCCCAGCCAGCCGACGCCGCCGACCTCATAGCCGGGCATCGCCGTGCCATTGACGACGGCAACCGGCAGAAACAGCGCCACGATCCAGATGGCCAGAATTATCCTGGCCGCAGTCAAGTACGGACGCGCTTTCAAACCCTCACCCCATCGTCGGGATGACAAACGCGCTGCCGGTGTCGCCGACGCCGCCGTCGGGCCCCAAATCCGGCCAACGCCCGGTCATCGTCTTGCGCTTGGTCCAGAACTGGACGCCCTCCATGCCGTGCTGGCCGATGTCGCCGAAGGCCGAACGCTTCCAGCCGCCGAAGCTGTGATAGGCGACCGGCACCGGGATCGGCACGTTGATACCGACCATGCCGACGTTGACCCGCGCCGCGAACTCGCGCGCCGCATGGCCGTTGCGCGTGAAGATGGCGACGCCGTTGCCATATTGATGCTCGCTCGGCAGCCGCAGCGCCTCCTCGAAATCGGCGGCGCGGACGATCTGCAGCACCGGGCCGAAGATTTCTTCCTGATACGATCGCATTTCGGGCTTCACGTGATCGAACAGCGTCGGGCCGACGAAAAAGCCGCCCTCATGCCCCTGCAAGCTGTAGCCGCGCCCGTCGACGACCAGTTCCGCCCCCTCGTCGATGCCCATCTGGATATAGCTTTCGATCTTGGCCTTGTGCGCCGCCGTCACCACCGGGCCATAATCGGCATCGGGATCGGTCGACACGCCGAGCCGAAGTTTGGCGATGGCAGGGAGCAGCTTTTCACGCAGGCGTTCGGCGGTGTCGTGCCCGACCGGCACGACCACCGGCAGCGCCATGCAGCGTTCGCCCGCACTGCCGAACGCTGCGCCCGCCAGATCGCGCACCACGGCATCGAGATCGGCATCGGGCATGACGATGCCGTGGTTCTTCGCGCCGCCCATCGCCTGGACGCGCTTGCCGTTCGCCGTACCGCGACTGTAAATGTACTGCGCCACGTCGGACGAGCCGACGAAGCTGACCGCGGCAATCGCTGGATGATCGAGGATGGCGTCGACCATTTCCTTGTCACCGTGGACCACCGACAGCACGCCATCGGGCAACCCGGCGGCAGTGAACAATTCACCAAGCCGCACCGGCAACGACGGATCGCGCTCGCTGGGCTTGAGGATGAAGGCGTTGCCGGTGGCGATGGCGACGCCCGCCATCCACATCGGGATCATCGCGGGGAAGTTGAACGGCGTGATCCCTGCGCCGATGCCGAGCGGCTGGCGATACGCCCAGACATCGATGCCGGGACCGGCGCCATGGGTAAATTCGCCCTTCAGCACGTGCGGGATGCCGCAGCAGAATTCGATAACCTCGAGCCCGCGCTGAATATCGCCCTTCGAATCGGCGAGCACCTTACCGTGTTCGACCGAGAGCATGTGGGCGAGGCTGTCGATTTCGGCCTCGACCAGTTCCTTGAACTTGAACATGACGCGCGCCCGGCGTTGCGGGTTGGTAGCCGCCCATGCCGGTTGCGCGGCCAGCGCGGCGGCGACGGCACGGTCGAGTTCGGCCGCCCCGCCGAGGCGGACGGTCGCCTGCACTTTGCCCGAATTCGGATCGAATACCTCGCTGCTGCGAGTGCCGGACGCGACGGACGAGCCGCCGATGAGATGATCGATGATGCGCATGTTCGGGTGTCTAATCCCGCGCGTCGCCGCGTGCCACCCTCGTTTTAGTGCCAGTGTCTGACCAAGGCGTCGGACACTCAGACCTTATCGGCAGGGGCGAGGTGACAATCGGCATCACCGGTTTCGATCTGGATCGTCGCATGGCCGATGCCGAAGCGGTGTTCGAGATCATGGCACAGCGCGTGCAGCACCGCGTCGCCGGGGTGGCCTTCGGGAATGACCAGGTGCGCGGTCAGCGCGGTTTCGGTGGTCCCCATCGGCCAGATATGGAGATCGTGCACCGCACAGACGCCGGGGCGTCCGGCGAGATACGCCGACACCGCCCCCGGATCGATTCCCGCCGGCACCGCATCCAGCGACATGGTGACCGAATCGCGCAACAGCCCCCAAGTGCCCCACAGCACGACGCCGAGCACGGCGAGGCTGGCGACAGGATCGAGCCAGTGCGCCCCGGTCAGCACGATGGCAAAGCCCGCCGCGACGACCGCCGCCGAAACCGCGGCATCGGCGAGCATGTGGAGATACGCCCCGCGGATGTTGATGTCGCCCTTGCGCCCCCGCGCGAACAGCCATGCGGTGACACCGTTGACGACGATGCCTGCCCCCGCCACCGCCATCACCGTGATGCCGGGAACCGGGGCCGGGTTCGCCAGCCGCTGCACCGCTTCCCACGCAATCCCGCCACAGGCGACGAGCAGGAACACGGCATTGGCCAGCGCCGCCAGGATCGAGCTGCCCTTCAGGCCATAGGTGAAGCGTTCGGTCGGGCTGCGCTGCGACAGATGGGTCGCTCCCCATGCGACGAACAATCCGAGGACATCCGACAGATTATGCCCGGCATCGGCGAGCAGCGCGGTCGAATCGATCGAAATGCCATAGGCCGCCTCGACGATGACATAGGCGGTGTTGAGCGCGATGCCGATAGCGAAGGCGCGCCCGAAGCTGGCCGGCGCGTGGCTATGGCCGTGATGCGAATGGCCGTGATCATGGGCATGCGCGGTCATGGCAGCATCACCCGTTTGCTCCGGCGGAATTGGCTCCAGCAGAAACTGGAGCGGGCGAAGGGATTCGAACCCTCGACTTCAACCTTGGCAAGGTTGCGCTCTACCCCTGAGCTACGCCCGCTTGGACGACGAACGGCTGCCCGTTCGTGGTGAGCGGCGCGGCTAGCACGGGCTGGCGACGTGGTGCAAGGGTAAAGTGCCCGTTTCGCCGCATTCGACCGGTCGAATACCCCTTCCACTAGTTCCATAACACGGTATATGTGGCGTTATGGGGAGCGCATAATATGATAACCGACGTATTGACTGCACGCGGCTACAGCTTTCTCGGCAGCCGGTTGAAGCGGCTGGCCGAACGTTTGCAAGCCGATGCCGGACGGATCAACCGGGCCGCCGGGCTGGATATCGCCCCGGCGCAGTTCCAGGTGCTGGCGGCGCTCGACCATGCCGGGCCGCTGCCGGTGACGGCGCTTGGCGAAGCGCTTGGCATCAGCCAGCCGGCAGCGACACGGACGGCGCTCGGTCTGATCGATCTTGGCTTGGTCACGGGCACCCGCGACAGTGCCGACCTTCGCCACAAGGTACTGGCGCTGACCGACGCTGGCAGCGCCGCGATCGCCACCGCCAAGACGCAAGTCTGGCCGCACGTCGATGCCGCGTTGCGCGCCATCTGCGACCCGCTGCAGGGCCCGCTGCTCGATCAGATCGCCGGCCTTGAACGCGCGCTCGACGCACAGTCGCTCGATGTGCGCGTCGGGGCGCGCTCGGCTCCCGGCGACCTTACGATCCGCGGCTATGACGACAGCCTTGCCGACGACTTCTACCGGATCAATGTCGAATGGATCGAGACGATGTTCACCGTCGAAGCCAATGACGTCGCCATCCTGACCCAGCCTCGCGCGCTGATTATCGACCGCGACGGCGTCATCCTGTTCGTCGAATCGCCGACGCTCGGGGTGATCGGCACCTGCGCGCTGATCAAGGTCGACGATGGCTGCTATGAATTGACCAAGATGGGGGTGCGCGAGAGCGCGCGCGGGCTGAAGGCGGGTGAGTTCCTGCTCGCCGCCGTGCTAGCCCGCGCCGCCGCGATGCACATCGACATGCTCTACCTGCTGACCAACACCAAATGTGCCGCCGCAATCCACCTGTACGAAAAGCTCGGGTTCCGCCACGACGCCGATATCATGGCGCGCTTCGGCAGCCGCTATGAACGCTGCAACGTCGCGATGGCGTGGCGGCCCGGCGATTGAGGCACCGCTGCGGCTCTGGCGTTTCGGCACTCCGCTGATAGTCTCGGGCTTATGCAAACCGACATCGAAATCGCCCGCGCAATTGCGCTTCAACCGATCGCTGCAATCGCCGCCAAGGCCGGGATCCCCGATGCCGCCGTCGATCCCCATGGTCGCCATATGGCAAAGATCGATCTCGACTGGCTGAAGTCGATGGCGCGTACCCGCCCGCCGAGCAAGCTGATCCTTGTCACCGCGATGAACCCGACGCCGGCGGGCGAAGGCAAGACCACCACCTCGATCGGTCTCGCCGATGCGCTCAACCTTACCGGGCGGCGGACGGTGCTGGCGCTGCGCGAGCCGTCGCTGGGACCGTGCTTCGGGCAAAAGGGCGGCGCGACCGGCGGCGGGCGCGCCCAAGTGGCTCCTTCGGCCAACATCAACCTGCACTTCACCGGGGATTTCCACGCCGTCACGACGGCGCATAATCTGCTCGCGGCGCTGATCGACAACCATATCCACTGGGGCAACGCGCTCGGCATCGATGTGCGCCGCGTGGTGTGGCGGCGCGTGCTCGACGTCAACGACCGGGCGCTGCGTGACGTGGTGCTTTCGCTCGGCGGTGCAGCGAACGGCTACCCGCGCGAATCGGGGTTCGACATTACCGTGGCGTCGGAGGTGATGGCGATCCTGTGCCTCGCCGAGGACCTCGCCGACCTTGAAGCGCGGCTGGCGCGGATAGTCGTCGCCTACACCCGCGAACGGGTGGCGGTGACAGCGGGCGACCTCGACGCGCATGGTGCGATGACGGCGCTGCTGGCGGACGCGATCCGGCCCAACCTTGTCCAGACGCTCGAGGGCAATCCGGTGTTCATCCACGGCGGACCGTTCGCCAATATCGCCCATGGCTGCAATTCTGTCATCGCCACCCGCGCTGCACTGACACTCGGCGACTATGCCGTGACCGAAGCTGGCTTTGGGGCCGATCTGGGGGCGGAGAAGTTCTTCGACATCAAATGCCGTCAGGCGGGGCTTGCCCCTGCGGCGGTGGTCATCGTTGCGACGGTGCGTGCGCTCAAGATGAACGGCGGCGTGGCACGCGGCGACCTCGGCCGCGAAGATGTTGCGGCGGTGACGCGCGGCGCGGCGAACCTGTTGCGGCACATCGAAAATGTCGCGCAATTCGGCGTTCCCGCCGTCGTCGCGATCAATCACTTCGCCACCGACACCGCCGCCGAAATCGCCGAGGTTCAGGCGCTGGTCGCAGCAATGGGGTCGCGCGCCATCCTGTGCCGCCACTGGGCCGAGGGTGGCGCCGGCGCGGTCGAACTCGCCGACGCGGTGGCAGTACTTGCCGACGGCGGCACGGCAGCGTTTGCCCCAATCTACCCCGACACGGTGCCGCTGTTCGCCAAGATCGAGGCAGTCGCCACCCGCATCTACCGCGCCGCCAGCGTCGCCGCGACACCCGCCGTACTGGCGCAACTGGCACGCTGGGAGGCGGCGGGGTACGGCGCGCTGCCGGTGTGCATCGCCAAAACGCAATACGGCTTTTCCGCCGATCCAACGGTGTTGGGTGCGCCGACCGGCCATGTCATTCCGCTGCGTGAGGTGCGGCTGGCGGCGGGCGCGGGGTTCGTCGTGGCGATCTGCGGCGATATCATGACGATGCCGGGGTTGCCACGGGTTCCAGCCGCGGCGCGCATCCATGTCGGGCCCGACGGGACGATCGAAGGACTGTTCTGAACGCCTGCGACGCCGCACAGGCTTGGCAAAATGCGCCTCCCGGCCCCATATGCGCGAACCCGCCGTAACCCGTGAGTCCCGACCCTTGGCCAGCCTTGCCACCCCCGCCGCCGAAAAAGCCAGCATCGAGGCCTTCCGCCGCGACGTCATCGAAGCATCGATGGGCGCGCTGGTGCTCGTCGATTTCTGGGCCGAATGGTGCGGACCGTGCAAGACGCTGACGCCGCTGCTCGAGAAAGTCGTCGCGGCCAAGGCCCCGCGCGTGACGCTGGTCAAGATCGATGTCGACAAGAATCAGACGCTCGCGGCGCAATTCCGCATCCAGTCGATCCCGACGGTCTATGCGTTTTTGAACGGGCAGCCCGTCGATGGCTTTCAAGGCGCGCTGGGCGAGCGCGAGCTGACGGCGTTCGTCGACAAGCTGCTCGCCGCCGCGCCGCCGCTGCCGGGTGAAGCCGACGAAGCCGCCGAGATCGAAGCGATTGCCGCCGCCGCTGCCGCCGCACTGGCCGAAGGCGCGCACGATGAAGCCGCCGAAATGTTCGGCGCGCTGGTCCGCGAACTGCCCGAGCGCCATGATCTTGTCGCGCGCTATGCCCAGGCACTGCTCGCCGGTGGCAAGGCCGATGCAGCTGCGGCGGCGCTCGCCGCCGTGCCCGCCGAAAGCAAGGATGCCGAAATCGCGCAGGCGCGCGCAGCGGTGGCACTGGCGATCGACGCGCACCCGGTTGCCGACTTGGCCGGGTTGCAGGCACGCGTCGCCGCCGCACCGGACGATCATGCGCTGCGCTTCGAGCTCGCCGGTGGCCTGTTGGCGCGCGGTGACAAGGACGGTGCGGCCGATGCGCTGCTTGCGATCATCGCCGCCGAGCGTGGCTGGAACGAGGGCGCGGCGCAGCAACGCCTGCTCAAACTGTTCGAGGCGGTGGGGCTGGGCGACGCCTGGTCGGTCAAGACCCGCGCTCGCCTGCGCACGATCCTGTTTTCATGAGCGCGTCGGACGCGACCGATCCGCTGCCGGCGGTGATTCCGGTGTTTCCGCTGACGGGCGCTGTCCTGCTGCCGCGCGGGGTGATGCCGCTTAACATCTTCGAGCCGCGCTATCTGGCGATGGTGCGCGATGCGATGGCCGCCAACGGCTCGGCGGCGCGCTTCATCGGCATCATTCAGCCGCGCGACGATAATGATCCGCCGGGCCTGTACCGCGTCGGCTGCCTGGGGCGGATTACCGACATGCGCGAAACCGGCGACGGGCGGATTCTGATGGCGCTGGCCGGAGTGACGCGGTTTCGCATTCAGGACGAACTTTCGCGCACCACACCCTATCGCCAGGTGCTTGCCGATTACGCCGAATTCCGCGCTGATCGCGGCGAGCCCGAACCGATGACCAGCCTCGCCCGCGCCGGGCTTGAAGACGTGCTGCGCACCTACCTTGATGCCAACGGCCTGTCGGCAGATTGGGACGCCGTCGCATCGGCCGACGATGAAGCGCTGGTGACGACGCTCGCCACCGTCTGTCCGTTCGAACCGGCGGAGAAGCAGGCGATGCTCGAAGCCCATGACCTGCCCGCCCGCGCCGAAACGCTGACCGCGCTGATGACCTTCGCGCAGGGTCATGGCGGCAGCGACGACGGCGACCGGCCGACGTTGCAGTGACGGCAATTGTGACCGAGGCACCACCGCTCGATCCCAAGCTGCTGGCGATCCTCGTCTGCCCGATGACGCGCACGGCGCTGCGCTATGACGCCGAAGCACAGGAACTGGTGTCCGACACGGCAGGCCTCGCCTACCCCATCCGCGACGGAGTGCCGATCATGCTGATCGAGGCGGCGCGAGAGGTCGTCGAGCCTAGTTCGACCGCACCCGATTAAACCAATTCCCCCCGCAACAACGCCGGCAACTCTCCCGTCTCGCCGCGCGCTTCGGCCATGAAGCGGGCCTTCAGTGGCGGGATGCGCTCGACGGCGGCGAGGCCGAAGCGGCGGAAGGCGCTCGCGCCGCTGCCGGGAATGGCGAAGAGGCGGTTAAGGCCGTCGGTGACGGCTGCGACCATTGAGTTATCGAGCCGCCGCCACGCCGGATAGCGGCGCAGCAGATCGATGCTGCCGAGATCGAGCCCGGTGCGCGCGCCATCGACCAGCACCTCGGTCAGCGCGGCGACATCGCGGAAACCCATGTTGAGGCCTTGGCCGGCGATCGGGTGGATGCCGTGCGCGGCGTCGCCGATTAGCGCGAGGCGATCGATGACATAGTCCGCTGCGTGATGGAAACCGAGCGGCCACACGGCTTGCGGTGCAATGACCTCAATCTCGCCTAAAGTCCCGTCGACCCGCGCGGCGATTTCCGCAGCCAGCGCCACCGGACCGAGTTTCTTCGCCCCCGCTGCCGCCTTTTCATCGACGGTCCAGACGATGGCACTGCGCGCGCGCCCATCGCCATGGTCGGTCATCGGCAGCAACGCCAGCGGACCCGACGGATAGAACATCTCGCACGCGACGCTGCCGTGCGGCACCGAATGCGCGACCATCGTCACCAGCGCAGCATTCGGATATTTCCAGTTGGCGAGGCGAATGCCCGCCGCGTCCCGGGTCGGCGACCGCCGACCGTCGGCGGCAATGGCCAGCGGGGCGCGGAACACCCGCCCGTCGCCAAGCGTCAGCGTCGCCGCATGATCGTCGCGAACCAGCGACGCGACCTGCACCGGGGCAAGCAGCGTCACCTCGGGCGCGGCGCGCACGGCGCCCAACAGCGCGGCGCGGAGCAAACGGTTTTCGACCATGATGCCGAGCGGGTCACCCGCGTCGCCGGCATCGAAATGCACGAACTGCGGTGCTGTGCCATCGGTGGCGCGGATGGCGCGGATCGCACAACCATCGCGGTCGAGCACGTCGCCGACGCCGAGCGCACGGAGCATGCGCGCCGAGGCACTCGCGATGGCACTGGCGCGGCCATCGAACGCCGCGCTGGTTGTTGCATCGAGGTCGGCCGCATCGACGACAATGCTCGTCAATTCATGCCGCGCCAGCGCAAGGGCGAGCGTCGAGCCGATCAGCCCGCCGCCGATAATGATCACATCTGCGTCCATGCCGACGCTGATAGCCGACTGTGCGCCCGCCCCCAAGGGACATGATGTCCACCTGTACGAGCGAGTCCTTTGGGCAACATCTTGTGGATGGATGGCGGTCGATCCCATGCCGGTCATTGACCGCGGAGTCCGCAAGGCGCATTTTGTTTGCCGGGTTCAAAGGGTGAACACCAATGGCGACACGCGCGGACACGGGGAACGGACGGCGGCAGGCGGCCAAGCCGGGGATGGTGGCGCGCGTCACAGCGGCGGCGCAAGCGGCGCTGGCGCGCGGGCTCACTTTGGCGGCGGCGGCGGCGCTGCTGGTACTGGCGGTGGCGCTGACGGCGGCGATTCTCGATTACAGCCCGCGCGATCCATCATGGAGCACCGCGACCGGACGGCTGGCGACGAATGTCGCGGGGCCAATCGGGGCCTATGTCGCTGCAGCGTTGCTCGGGCTGTTCGGCTGGATGTCGCTGGCGATTGCGCCGGTTGTGGCAATGGCGGCACTGCGGCTGGTGCAGCGGCGCCCGTTCGGGGTGCGGCGCGGTGTGTTCGGGACATCGGGTGCCTTGATCAGCGGTGCGGTCGCAATCGGTGCCGTCTGGACGGCCGTCGCCGATCTGCCCGCCGGCCATGGCGGCATCATCGGAGAGATCGCCGAAAAGGCCGCTAGTGCAGTCGGCGATCTGGCGGCACTGGCGAGCGTCCCCGTTCCGGCGCTGGTCGCCTTGTTGTTCGCACCGTTGGCGCTCGGCGCGCTGGTGTGGGCGAGCGGCGTGACGCTTGCCGATCTTACCGCGCTCGCCGGGCTGCGGCCGAAGTTCCGCCATCAGGACGATGACGTCGCGCGCGATCTGGCGTTCGACGAGCCCGTTCCGGCCCGTAAGGCCCTGCGCCGCGAAGCGCCGCCGGTGCATGAGGAGGTCGAGGAGGTAGCGCCCCCGCGCGCCGTCGTCGTCGCCCAGCCCGGCACCCCCGCCCCTGGCAAGCGTGCCGCGCGTGAACGCCAGACCGCGCTCGATTTGGGCGACGGCACCGTGTTGCCTAGCCTGTCGCTGCTTAAGCCGCCGCCCCCGGCACCGACGCATCGCGTCGATCCGGCGGCGCTCGAACAAAATGCCCGGCTGCTCGAAGGCGTTCTCGACGATTTCGGCGTCAAGGGCCGGATCGGCGAAGTCCGCCCCGGCCCGGTCGTCACGATGTACGAACTCGAACCCGCGCCGGGCATCAAGGCGTCGCGGGTTATTGGCCTTGCCGACGATATCGCCCGGTCGATGTCGGCACTGTCGGCGCGCGTTGCGGTTGTACCCGGTCGCAACGTCATCGGCATCGAGCTGCCCAATCTGCGTCGCGAGATGGTATCGCTGTCCGAATTGCTCGGCTCGTCGGCATTCGAAGACCGCAACGCCGCACTGCCGCTGATCCTCGGCAAGGATATTTCGGGCGAACCGATCATTGCCGACCTCGCCCCCATGCCGCACCTGCTGATCGCCGGGACCACCGGATCGGGCAAGTCGGTCGGCCTGAACGCGATGATCCTGTCGCTGCTCTACCGGCTGACCCCGAAGCAGTGCCAAATGATCATGATCGATCCCAAGATGCTCGAACTGTCGACCTACGACCGGATTCCGCACCTGCTCGCGCCGGTCGTTACCGAACCGGCGAAGGCGATCCGCGCGCTGAAATGGACGGTCGAGGAGATGGACGACCGCTATCGCAAGATGACGACCATCGGGGTGCGCAACGTCGCCGGGTTCAATGCCAAGGTCGCCGAATACAAGGCATCGGGTCGACCGTTCGTGCGGCGCATCCATACCGGTTACGATGAGGACGGCGATCCGATCATCGAGGAGCAGACGCTCGATTACGAGGCGCTGCCGCTGATCGTCGTCATCGTCGATGAACTCGCCGATCTGATGATGACGGCGGGCAAGGAAGTCGAATTCCTGATCCAGCGGCTCGCCCAAAAGGCGCGTGCTGCGGGCATCCACCTGATCATGGCGACGCAGCGCCCGTCGGTCGATGTCATCACCGGGGTTATCAAGGCCAACCTGCCGACGCGCATCAGTTTTCAGGTGACGTCGAAAATCGACAGCCGGACGATTTTGGGCGAACAGGGTGCCGAACAGCTGCTCGGCAAGGGCGACATGCTCTACATGACCGGCGGCAAGCAGCTCACCCGCGTCCATGGCCCGTTCGTCAGCGACGAAGAGGTCGAGGCGGTCGCCAACCATTGGCGCACCCAGGGCCGACCACAATATGTCGAGGCAGTCACCGAAGAACCCGCCGATATCGACGGCCAGTTCGGGCTCGATGTCGGCGATTTGGGCGGTGGCGGGGAGGAGGCCGACGCCTATGCCCGCGCCATCCAGATCGTCGCGACCTCGCAAAAGGCCTCGACAAGCTATCTGCAGCGGCAGCTTCGCGTCGGCTACAACAACGCCGCGCGGCTGATCGAACGCATGGAGGCGGATGGACTCGTGGGAAAGCCTGATCACGTCGGTCGGCGCGAAGTGCTGATCGACGAGACGGGGGCGCGGTTGTGATGAACGACGTAAACAAGCTGGCGGAGCGTAATCGGCAGCAAGCCGAAGTGGATAGGAACTACGACGCATTTTGGCGACGTATTTCAACCTATCTCACTGACCACCGTGATGAGTTTGCACTCATGCGCGACGGACAAGTCGTCGGATTTTACAAGTCACTGCGCGAAGCGGGGGAAGCAGGCCATCTGGAATTTTCGGACGGCATCTACTCAATTCAAGAGGCAACCGACGAGCCGATTGATCTCGGCGTCTTTTCACATGCCTGAGATCGGCGGGCTATATAACGGTCGGCAGATATTGGCTCCGGTGTTCATTTCTCCACCGGCGGTTCTGCCGCTGAGGTTTGCGACGGGTACGGCATTGATCGACACAGGTGCCGTCAACTCATTGATTGGCGCATCGATCGCGCGCGAGCTTGGACTACCGCCGCGCGGTAAGCGCTTGATGATCACACAGCACGCGGCACGGAACCGGTTACACAATATAGCTTCCGAATCGGTTTCTCGGTACCTTCGGACGAGCGGGGTGGCGTCGCGGCGCTGCCCTATCTGCTCGAACGCGATTTCAGCGGTTCAGAACTAGTGGTGCAGCAGGCTTCGACGTCATAATCGGAATGGATGTTCTATCGGCGGGGGATTGACCGTTTCGCGGGACCGGCGCTGGAGTTTTGCCTTCTAAAGACGACACCGCTTCTATCCCCGCAAAAACAGTCCCAGCGTCAGCGCCGCGCCGATCACCACGACACCCACCTTCAGCACCCGTTCGGGTAGCACCTTGAGCGCGCGCGCGCCGCCATAGCCACCGACCATCGCGCCCGCGCCGATTGCCAGCGCGTGCCACCACGCGACCGCCCCCGACAGCGCGAAGACCAATGCGGCGGCGATATTGGCGAGCGCCACCAGCACATTCTTGGTGCCGGCAGCATTGCGCACCGGCAGCCGTGCCAAGGTCAGCGCGGCGAGCGTCATGATGCCCGCGCCGCCGCCAAAGAAGCCACCGTAAAGCGCGATCACCGATTGGATCAGCGCCGATACCCACGCGGGCGGCGGCGGGCGGTCGGCCTTGGGCTTGGGGCCGAAACTGCTCCACGCGAACAGCGCCGTCGCCGCCAGCACCAGCCATGGCACCATCGCCGAAAACACCTTCACCGGCGTCGCGATGAGCAGGAAGGCTCCCCCGATACCGCCGATCAGGCTGATGATCGCCAGCGCCCGGAACGACAGCCGCTCGGCCCCGCTGACCAGTGACCGCCCGGCGTAGCCCGTCGTCACCTGCCCGGGGAACAATGCCATCGTCGAGGTGATGTTGGCGAGCTTCGGATCGAGCCCTGCCGCGATCAAAGCGGGAAGCGTGATGAACGACCCACCACCCGCTAGCGCATTCTGCGCCCCCGCCCATAGCCCGGCACCGAACAGCAGCGCCGCCAAAGTCAACGTCATTTGAGCAGCTTGTCGACGGCTGCGGTGACGATCGGATGATAACCGGGCCGCGCTGCCGCATAGATACGCCGCGCCGCCGGCGTGCCCCAATCGCCCTGCGCCAGTAGCGCCTTGTAGGTCGGCACGATCCATTTGTAGCGGCCTTGCGACGTCAGGAATGCCTCCGCCGACGCCAGCGCCGGATCGTAACGGTTGGCGATGGCAAGGCTGAGCCACGCGAAGCGGATTTCGCCATTGGGCGACCCCGACAGCGCAAAGGCCGTATCGAGATCGGCCAGTCGCGCGGCAGCCGTCTGGCGCGGCAGGCGATTGAGGAAACGCAACCACAATTGCGTCGTCCAACCCTCGGTCTTGAGGGACGCAGCAAATGCGCCGCCCGCAAATGCCGTCGATGCGGCATCGACCGCGGCAAGTGCGGGCGACATGATGTGCGCGGCATTGGCGGGCAGGCCCGGGCCGAAGACCCACGCGTCGAGATCGAGCCGCTGCTCCAGCGCTGTATCGCCCTTCACCAGATTGGCGCGCAGATCGACAAGTAACCCTGCCGTCGTCTGCGGTTGAAAGGCGTGGCGATCGAAATAGCCGCGCAGCCAAGTATCGAGCCGCGCGCGGCCGACCTCTTTTTCGAGGGTGAACAGGAAGTTCGATCCCTTCACGTAATCGAGATCGCCGTCGAACGGCGCGCCGTGCAACCGTGTTGTCGGCGCGGTCAAGCCGCCGAGTTTGACGATGCGGTCCTGCAATTCGTCCCAATACAGATCGGCCTCGATCTCGGCGCGGGCGCGGCCGAAGCGCGCCTCCATGATGCGGTTTTCGAAATAGGTGGTGAAACCTTCGTTGAGCCACGAATCCGACCAGGTCGCGTTGGTGACGAGATTCCCCGACCAGCTGTGCGCGAGTTCATGCGCGATCAGGCTGATTTGGCTGCGGTCGCCGGTGATGAAAGTCGGCGTGGCGAAAGTCAGGCGGGGGTTTTCCATGCCGCCGAACGGGAACGACGGCGGCAGCACCAGCACGTCGTAGCGGCCCCAGCGATACGGGCCGTAAAGGCTCTCCGCTGCGCTCACCAGCGATTCGGTGTCGCGCAATTCCGACGCAGCGCGCGCCAGCATCGATGGCTCGGTCCAGACGCCGGTGCGTTTGCCCAGCGCCTGGAACTTCAGGTCACCAACGGCGATGGCAATCAGATACGGTGGCACGGGTTTGTCCATGCGGAAGCGAAAGGCATGGCCACCGTGCGCCGGTTCGGCCTTGGGCGTCAGCATCGCTGCGCTCATCACCGTCGTCAGCGGTTGCGGCACGGTAATGCGCGCGCTCCACGTCTGGCGAATGCCGGGGCTGTCCTGCGTCGGAATCCAGCTGCGATTGAGGTTGGGTTCGCCCTGGCTGAACAAATACGGCTGCCGCTTTCCCGCCGTCTGTTCGGGTTTCAGCCATTGCAGCGCTGCCGCATCCGGGACGGTTGCATATCGGATGACGATATGCCGCGCCGTACCGATGGTGACGGTCAACGGCGCGCCCATGTCGGCAACGGCGGCCCCCAATGCAAACGGCAAGGGGCGGCGCTTCATATCGGTGACGGCGTCGATGCGCAGGTCGCGAGTATCGAGGACGATGGTGCCGACGCCGGGTTTGGCATCGATGGCGAGCGTCGCGGTGCCGCTGAGGCGGTGGGTCCTGAAATCGGCGGTCAGGTCGAGCGCGACATCGGTAACCCGTGCCGTCAGCGGCTGAGCAAACGACGCGACATCGCGCGCTTCCGGGGAGGTCAGCACCGGAGCCGGACGCGCAGGCAGGTCAACAGGGGTGCGCGCGGCGACACCCGTCGGCGCGATCAGCAGAGCGACGATCCCGGCTAACAACCGTATGGCAAAATTCACTTGGTCGCTCCCAATATCAGTTCGAACTTCATCAGCAGCGTCCGCTGTAGGCTGCTCAGATTATCGTCGCTGGCAATGTAGACAAAGGTCCGCGCGCCGTCGCGGCGCACGGCGAGTGCCTCCATATTGTCGATGGCGACCGGCGATGCCCAACTGGCGAGGGTGGTCGCCTTTACCTCGACGCTTTCCGAACCTGCCATTATCGGATCAAGATCGACTATCGTCAGCGCCGCTTTCGCCCCGCTTGGCCCAAAATAACGGTTGATAACGAGCAGGCGATGCCCATCGAGCGCAATCGCATCGGTCGGGCTGAAGTCAGCGGGAGCTTCGACGAAATAGCGCCGCGTGACCCCGCCGCTGGTGACGAACATCTCGTGCCAGTCGCCGTGGTCGGTATCTTCGCAAATGACGATCCGCGCGCCTCCCGGCATAACCGCCAGTGCCTCGCCGCCGCCATTGGCGCGCCAGTGTTTGGCACCCGCAATCCGGTCGACGGCGGCCGGGCGTCGCGCCAGTGTTTCGGGGCGGTCGGCATCGATGCCGGTGAAGCGCACCAACCGATGGTCCTGTTCGTAACTAACGATCGCCTCGCCCGTTACCGGGGTCCATTCGAGCCCCTCGGCGTCGCCATCGGATTTGTCGACGGCGGCTTGTCCGTCGGGCCGCAAAATCGGTGCGATCACGCCGTTCGCTACGCCGATCAACCGCCCGCCCTGTTCGACGGTATCGAAGGCGATCCAGTTACCGGTGTCGCTTTCGGTGAGCATCCGCATACCCGTCCCGGCGCGCATCCCTGAAATGCCGCCGAACAGCGGATCGGTCGAGCGGATCTGCAGCGCCCCCATAAAGCGCAGCGCGCCGATACGGTCCATTACGGGATCGTCGCGGTTGAGCGGCAGCGGCGTCGATGTCAGCGACAGGGTCGCAACCTTGGAAACCGCCAGCGATTCACCCGGAAGGCTGGCCGCCAGTCCGAACGCCAAAATGGCGGCGGCGGCGGCTCCGGCAAAGAAAGTCTGGCGACGCATGCGACGGGGCATAGCAGCATGACTGCGCAGCCGCTATCAACCGCACGTTCCATGGTTTCCCCCCGCGACATCCTCACCACCGTCTTTGGCTATCCGGCGTTTCGCGGCGCGCAGGAGGGCATAATCGACGATGTCTGCGCCGGGCGCGACGTACTGGCGATCATGCCGACGGGGGCCGGAAAGTCGCTGTGTTATCAGATTCCGGCGCTCGTCCGCCCCGGCTGTGGGCTTGTCGTGTCGCCGCTGATCGCGCTGATGGCCGATCAGGTGCGGGCGATGCGCGCCAATGGTGTCCGCGCCGCCGCTCTCAACAGCCAGTCCGACGACAGCGAGGCGACGGTGCGCGCCTTGCGCGACGGCGAGCTCGATCTGCTTTATGTCGCCCCCGAACGCGCCGCGATGGAGGGCTTCCGAACGCTGATCAGCCGCAGCGAGATCGCGCTGATCGCCATCGACGAGGCGCATTGCGTCAGCCAATGGGGCCATGATTTCCGTCCCGAATACCGCCAGTTGAAATCGCTGTGCGATACATTGTCGGGCGTGCCGCGCATTGCGCTGACCGCCACTGCCGATGTCGCCACCCGCGCCGATATTCTCCAGCAACTCGGGATCGGCGCTGACCGGATGGTGCTGGCGGGGTTCGACCGGCCCAATATCCGCTACGAGGTGCGGCCCAAGGTCGATTCGCACCAGCAGCTGTCGCGCTTCATCGAAAGTCAGGCGGGGCAGGCCGGCATTGTTTACGCCCCCACCCGCGACGCGACCGACAAGGTCGCGGCCTGGCTCAAGGCCGATGGTGTCAATGCCCGCAGCTATCACGCCGGGCTCGACGGTGCGACGCGCGCCCGCAATCAGGCCGCGTTCGTCGACAGCGAAGACATGGTGATGGTCGCGACAATCGCCTTTGGTATGGGGATCGACAAGCCCGACGTGCGCTTCGTCGCCCATCTCGGCCTGCCGAAGTCGATCGAGGCTTATTATCAGGAAACCGGGCGTGCCGGACGCGACGGCGATCCCGCTGTGGCGCATCTGCTATGGGGCACCGACGACATCAGCCGCGCGCGGCGGTTCATTGCCGAAGGCGAGGCGGGGTCCGACCGCCGCAATGCCGAATCGCAGCGGTTGAACGCGCTGATCGCTTTTCTCGAAACCGGTGGCTGCCGCCGCGTGCCACTGCTTAGCTATTTCGGCGAAACGCCATCGCCAAGCTGCGGAAACTGCGACAATTGCCTGTCGCCACCGGCAGTCAAGGACGCCACCGAAGCGGCGCGCAAGCTGCTATCGGCGGCGTATCGCACCGGGCAGCGATTTGGCGTCGGCCATCTCATCGAGGTGTTGACCGGCAAATCGGGCGAGAAGGTCCGAAAGTTCGGCCATGACCAGCTCGCGGTGTTCGGTATCGGCAGCGACCTGACCCCCGATGGCTGGAAAAGCCTCGCGCGTCAGCTCGAAGCGAACGAGGCGCTCGTTCGCGACGGCGAGCATGGCGGGCTGGCGCTTGGCCCTGCGGCGCGGGCGATCCTGAAGGGCGAAGTCGCCATCGAACTACGCGCCGATTCGGATGCGCCGTCGCGCAAGACCCGTGACAAGGGCGGGGCCAACGATCAGATCGCCGATGCCGACCGCGCGCTGTTCGATGCGTTACGCAGCGTCCGCCGCGAACTGGCGGCAGCGGCAGGCCTACCGCCCTATGTCATCTTCCACGATTCGACACTGCGCGCGATTGCGGCGGTGCGCCCGACGAACCTCGACAGCCTTGGCCGCCTGCCCGGTGTCGGAGCGCGCAAGCTCGAAGCCTATGGCGCAGCCTTCCTTGCCGCGCTGGCGCCCTTCACCGGAGCGAAGGGCGCGCGATAGCTTAGCGCGGGCAGCGTCCGCTGCGTTCGATCGCCGTTCCCGCGACCGCACCGGCGCCGGCACCAAGAACGGTACCGAGGCCACGGTCGTGGCGGCCGGCGACGCCGTTGCCAATCAGCCCACCGGCGATGGCACCAAGGATCGCCCCGGCCCCGCTCGACCGGCAATTGTCATAGCCATACCCCTCACGGGCGTAATAGCCCTGATTGCCATAGCCTTGGTTGCCATAGCCACCGTACCCATAGACCCGCGGCGTTGCGTAATAACCGCCGCCATATGCCGGGTAACCATAGGCCCGTGGCGAGGCATAATAACCACCATTGTACGACTGGCCGTAATAGCTCTGGCCGTAATAGCCTTGCCGCCCGTAATAGGCGCGACGGTCACCGCCATTGTCGTAGCCGCGGCGGGCATAATAGCCGCGGTTGTCGCGATCCCGTTCGCGGTATCCGCGATCGTCGCCGCCATGTTCATAACCACCGTGATCATAGCCGCCGCGATTGTCATAGCCATCGTGCTCACGGGCAAGGACCGGAGTGGCCAGCGTCGCTGCGAGCGTTGCGCCCAGCACGACCGTGCGAAGTAGTACGTTCATCGTTCGTCTCCGTTCTGCTGGTTCAAATTCCAGAACCGCACAATCGCATCGACCCCGTGAACAACTTCTGAATGCGTCGTTTTGGGAATAGAAAGCGTTGGGACACTCGAGTCGATACCAAAAGGACCATTTATGCGTTTTGCTACCCCGCTTATCATTGCCGCGCTTGCCGCTACCGCGCTGCCCGCTGTGCCCGCCGCCGCGCGCCATCACCAACGTTACGAATATAACGGCCGCGTCTATTCGAGCTACGCACAGTGTCGCGCCGAAAAGCGCCGCGCAGCCAACCGCGGTACGGTCATCGGTGCTGTCGCCGGTGGTGCCGGGACGGCGCTGCTCGGTGGGAACGTTGGCGGTTCGCTGCTCGGTGCCGGGGTCGGCGCGGTCGTCGGCCATGAAGTCGGCAGCGGCACCAAGCACTGCTGACGTTTCAACCGCTTGCTCGTCCCTCCCTGGTCGCTAAGCTGGCGACTGGGGAGAGCCGAATATGTCAGGCGGGACGCCGACGTGGAGTGCGGTACAGGTCGCGGTTTGTCTGGCGCTGACCGCGTTGATCGGGGTCGCGACATGGGCGAAGGTCCGTCGCGCCAAGGGCCATGACGGCTCGTCGAAAGATGTCTTCCTCGCCGGTGGCGGGCTCAGCTGGGTCTTCGTCGCCGGGTCGATAACGCTGACCAATCTTTCGACCGATCAGCTTGTCGGTATGAATGGCAATCAGATGCTGTTGCTGGCGTGGTGGGAGATTTCCGGCTTTGTCGGACTGCTCATTCTCGCCTTTGTTTTCGTGCCGATTTATTACCGACAGAATTGCACCACCGTCACCGAACTGCTCGAACGCCGCTATGGCGGGCGCAGCATCCGCACGCTTATTTCAGCGCTGTTCCTATTCGGCAACGTGCTGATCTATCTGCCTGCCGGGCTGTATAGTGGCGGGCTGTTCCTGCAGTCGCTGTTCGGGCAGCAGGTGCCGCTGATCGTCTTCGCCGCCGCACTGGCGCTGGTCGCGGCGGCCTACACGATCCTCGGCGGCCTGCGCGCGGTCGCGGTGATGGATACCTATGCCGGGTTCGGGGTGCTGGCGATTGCCGTGCTCGTGGTCGTGCTGGCACTCAAGGCGGTCGATTTCGACATCGTCTCGGGCGTACCTCTCGAACGGCTGTCGATGTTCGGCGGCAAGGATTCGCCGATTCCGTTCCACACGCTGTTCACCGGCATGATCTTCATCCAAATATTCTACTGGTCGACCAACCAGAACATCACCCAAAAGGCGATGACCGCGCCAACGGTGCGTGAGGCGCAAAAGGGGGTGCTTGCCGCTGCGGTCGTGCGCATCCTGATCATCCCGGTGATCGTCACTGTCCCCGGCGTTGTCGCGTATAAGCTGCTCGGCAATGTCGGCGACCGCGCCTATGGCCTGCTGGTGGCGCAGGTGCTGCCGGTTTGGCTATCGGGGGCCTTTGCGGCGATGATCGGTGCCGCCGTCATCGCCCATACCGCTGCCGTGCTCAACAGCACCGTCGCGCTCTACACGGTCGATTTCCACAACCAGTTCATCGACCCGCACGCCCGGCAGTGGCGGGTCAGCGCCATCGCTTCGACGCTGTTGACCGCGACCTCGATCGCGCTGGTGCCGCTGTATGAAAACGCCAAGAGCATTATCAACCTGCTGCAACAGCTGAACGGCCTGTCGTCGATGCCGATCCTGTCGGCCTTCATCGTCGGGCTGTTGTTCCGGGGGGTCGCGGCGGGTGCAGCGATCGCCGGGGTCATCTGGGGCGTAATGATTTACGGCGTGTTTACCTTCGTCCTTCAGCCCGGTGGGATGGTGAGCCTGCACTATATCGATTTCATGGTGGTGACGCTGGCGACGTCGGTGCTCGTCTCGCTGGGCGTCAACCGCTTTGTGTTCGGCGGGCGCGCGCGCTTTATCGGACAAGCCGCCGCGTGACCGCCGACATCGGCCAACCGCACCGACGACGCAACCCGCTGACCGGCGATTGGGTGCTGGTGTCGCCACAACGCATAGGCCGACCTTGGCTCGGCGAGCAGGCTGCCGAAGCACCGCCCCGGGCTCCGGCGCACGATCCCGAATGCTATCTATGCGCCGGCAATGCGCGCGTCGGCGGCGAGCGCAATCCGGACTATCGCGGTGTCCACGTCTTCGCCAACGACTTCCCGGCGCTGCGCGACGACGCCACGCCATGGCACGACGACGATCCGCTGTTCGGCGCGGCCGCGGCGTCAGGGGTCAATCGCGTCATTTGTTTCTCACCCGATCATGGCGCGACGCTCGCTACCATGGACGTCGTCGGGGTTCGTCGCGTCGTCGACGCGTGGTGCGATCAAGCCGCCGAACTGGGCAACCGCTTCGCCAGCGTCCAGATCTTCGAAAACAAGGGCGCGATGATGGGCGCATCGAACCCGCATCCGCATGGCCAGGTCTGGGCGACGGCGCATGTGCCTGCGGAAACCGCCCGCGAGGATGGGCATCAGCGCGACTATCGCGCCGCGCATGGCACCGCTTTGCTCGCCGATCTGGTTTCCCGCGAGGTCGGCGGCGACCGCGTCGTCGTTGAAACCGCCGATTGGCTGGCGATTGTGCCATGGTGGGCGACATGGCCGTTCGAGACGCTACTGCTGCCGCGCTTTCCCGTGCAGCGCCTCCCCGATCTCGCCCCGGCGCAGCGCAACAGCCTTGCCGACGCATTGGGGCACTTGCTGCGGCGCTATGATGCGCTGTTCGGCGTCAGCTTTCCCTATTCGATGGGCTGGCACGGCGCGCCATTCGTCGCCGGTGACGCCAGCCATTGGCAACTCCACGCGCATTTCTACCCGCCGCTGCTGCGTTCGGCGACGGTGCGTAAGTTCATGGTCGGCTATGAACTGCTCGCCGAGGCGCAGCGCGACCTGACCCCCGAACGCGCCGCCGCAATGCTGCGCGCTGCCGAATGACGCCAATGGACACCGAAGCGCGCCGGATCGACACAGCGTTCCATGCCGCCTTTGGCCACGCGCCGATGCTGCTGGTCCGCGCCCCCGGACGCGTCAATCTGATCGGCGAGCACACCGATTACAACGATGGCTTCGTTCTGCCCTGCGCCATCGACCGAGCGACAACGGTCGCGATCAGCCCGGCGCGCGGTTCGACGACGACGATTGTTGCCGCCGATTATGAGGGCGCCCGCGACAGTTTTGCCATCGATGCGCCGATTGCGCACCGCCCCGAAGTCGAATGGGCCGCCCATGGCCGCGCCATCCATGCGGCGTTTCGGGCGCGCGGGCTGGCACTACCGGCGACCGAGATCGTCATCGGCGGCAATGTTCCGCAAGGAGCCGGGCTGTCGTCATCGGCGTCGCTCGGCGTCGCACTGGCGAGGGCGCTGGCCGCCATCGGCGGCCATTACGAGCTGACGCCGACCGATCTCGCGCTGATCGCCCAAAGCGCTGAAAACGACTTTGTCGGCGTCGCCTGCGGGATCATGGACCAATTGGCGTCGGCGCGGTCGGTCGCTGGCCATGCCCTGCTGATCGATTGCCGCTCGCTGGCAGCCACGCCCATCGCCTTACCGGCCGACGTCGCCGTCGTGATCGTTCATTCGGGAATCGAGCGCGGACTCGTCGGATCGGCCTATAATGAACGACGGCAACAGTGCGAGGCGGCCGCGCGCCACTACGGCGTTGTTGCGTTGCGCGACCTCGACGAAGCGGCGCTGGTGGCCGGGGCCGCCGGTCTAAACCCCGTCGCCTTTCGCCGCGCACGCCATGTCGTTAGTGAAAATGCCCGGACACTGGCGGCTGCCGACGCGCTCAAATCGGGCGACCTGCGCCACCTCGGCGGTTTGTTCGCGGCCAGCCATGCCTCGATGCGCGACGATTTCGAAATCACCCTTCCCGCCATCGACCGACTGGTGGCGATTGCCGCGCAGGCGATCGGCGGACACGGTGGCGCGCGAATGACCGGTGGCGGCTTTGGCGGGTGCATCGTCGCGGTGACGACGCACGGCCGGGCGGCAGATGTCGTCGCGGCGGTGCAGGCCGATTACCGCACGCCCGCAGGTACCGTGCCGCTGGTCTTCGAAATCACCGCTGCCGACGGCGTATCGGTGCTTGACCGCCGCGCCGCCTGACCGCGCTATTCGGCGTCGTTGGCGCCGACGAACCGCCCCGAATAGCGCCGGGTGATGCGATCGACCGGCATCACCACGAACACATCGACGGTGTTGAACTGGTGATCGACAAAGCCGCCGTCGCCGATCATCGCACCGACGCGGAGGTAGCCCTTGATCAGCGGCGGCAGCGCGCGCTGGATCAGTCGGGGCTCGATCGTCTCAATCGGCAGCATGTCCATCGGTACATGATGTTCCGGCAGCGCGCGGGCGCGCAGTTCGGGCGGTGCAAGATGGTGGTGATACAGATACGATAGTTCGGCACGGTGCAGCGCCGGATCGGCCCCGTGCAGCGACGCACAGCCGAACATATGGCCGATGGCGTGCGTCTGAAGATAGGTGGCAATCCCCCGCCACAACAGCGTAATCGTCGCGTTGTTGCGATAGGCAGGCGCGACGCAGCTGCGCCCGAGTTCAAGCAACTGCCCACCGGTGCCCGATTGCGCGATCAGTGGCGACAGGTCGAATTCGCCCGCCGAATAGAAACCACGGTTCATCTGCGCCACGACCTGACGCAGCAGGCGATAAGTGCCGACGACATGCGGTTTCCCATCGGCCCCATGATCGACGACGAGCAGATGGTCGCAAATCGCGTCATAATCGTCGATATCACGTCGCACCACCGCCATGCGCGGGGTCGGTTCCGCCCCCATTTCATCGTAGAAGATCTGATACCGTAGCGCCTGTGCCGCAGCGATTTCCTCCTCGCTGACTGCCAGCCGGACATCGAGTTGTCCGGCGCGGTGGATATAAGGAGCTGCGGCAAGCAGGTGCGCGGCGATCGCGGTCGATTTCGACCCGGTCATTGCCATGATATTCTCGCTGTTGCTCTCACCGAAGCCGCGCCTTAGCGCAGAAATGTGACAAAGTCGCGGTGTGTCGGTTCGGCGTCAGTTCGATGACGGCGGCAGCGCCTCATCGACGAGACCTGCGCGGAGCATGTACAGGAAGATCAGGAACCCCGGCAGCGCCAGCACCGTGGTGATGAGATAGAACGGCACATAGCCGACGGTTTCGATCAATGCGCCGGTCGTCGAGGTACTGAACAACCGCCCGAGTACCGACGCGGCCGCCGACAGCAGCGCGAACTGCGTCGCGGTAAAGCGCAAATCGCACAGTGCCGACAGATAGGCGACGACAGCGACCCCGCCGATGCCACTGGTGAAGTTTTCGAACCCGATTGCCGACGCCATGGCGAGGTTGTTGTGGCCGATGGCGGCAAGGCCCGCGAAGCTGAGGTTCGACACCCCCATCAGGAACAGGCTGACGAGGACGGCGCGTTTCATGCCGAGCCGGGTGAAGACAATGCCGCCAGCAAATACCCCGACGAGATAGGCGACGAGACCGAGTTGCACATCGTAAAAAGCGACTTCCGCCTTGCTGAAGCCGAGGTCGTTGAACAGCAGCCGGAAACTGAGGTTGGCGACGGTGTCGCCGATCTTGTGGAGCAGGATGAACAGCAGCGCCAGCCACGCCCCATCGCGGCGAATGAAATCGGCGAGCGGCGCGATCACCGCCTCGCGGATGCCGGCAAAACCGCGCTGGGTACTGACCGGCGCGCGGCGGCGGGTCGGCTCGCCGATCAAGAAACCGGCGAGAATCGCCGGTAGGGCGAACAGCGTTGCCGCGACGTAACCGAGGCTCCAGCCCTGCCCGTCGGCGACCAGCAGGACGAGGCCCCCGGCAGCGGCCGAGCCGATGCGCCAGCCATATTGCGACATGCCCGAGCCGACGCCAAGTTGTTCGGGCGTCAGGCTTTCGATGCGGAAGGCGTCGATGACGATGTCATAGCTTGCGCCCATGAACCCGACGGCGAGCGCGGCAGCGGCGACATTGCCGAGCGATGTCTTTGGATCGGCGACGCCCAGCCAGGCCACCGACGCCATGACGCCGACGCCAATGACTAGCAGCCAAGCGCGACGCTGCCCGATGAGATTAGCAAGCAGCGGGATGCGCCCGCGATCGATCGCCGGGGCCCAGAGGAATTTGAAATTGTATATGAGCAGCGCAAGCCCGAACGCCGTCACCGACTTCTTGTCGATCCCCGCCTCCGCCAGCCGGGTGGTCAATGTTGCGGCGATCATCGCAAATGGAAAGCCCGAGGAGATCCCCAGCGCCAGCGCCCCAAGCGGCCCTGCTTCGGCATAGGGCCGGATCGCGGCGGGAAGGAAACTGCGCCGGGCAGGAATGGGATCGGTCATCGCCGTGTTGTAACGCGTCGGACGCCGGTGTCACGCCGCGCCGTGGCCGTCTCGTCCGATCTTTTAACGGGCCTAAGCCGCGCGAGGTGTCACGCCTGACCGAAATAAATACTCTGCGACGCCATGCCACAGCGCATCTTTGCAATTTGGTAAAAATTGGTATTGTTAATCGTTTTGAAATCTGGAGTCGGGCATGATCAGGGTCGCGAAACTTGTTGCAGTTGCCGCCTTGGCGTGCACTGGCGTGTCGGCGCAAGCGGCGGTGTCGCTCAACTTCGAACAGATCACCCCTCATCCGTCGGACAGCACGGTCTCGATCCTCGAATTCTACAATGGTGGTACGGCAAGCAACGGCGTTTCTGGCCCAAATGTCGGTGTGTCGTTTGCAGCAAACGCCAAGGCGCGCTGCCTGAACACCGCCACCGTACGATGCCCACTTCCCAAGCCGATGCCAGAACCGTCACGCGACAACCAAGGCGGAGCCAAATCCCGCAAAGGTGGCCTGTCGACCCCCGACCCCTCCACATTCGCTAATGTTGGCACCGGCTTCAGCGACGCTTTAGCATTCTATTATGTCCTCGGTGATGGATCGACAGGCGATGTATCGGTCTTTTCAGGACTGAACGGGTCGGGCACGCTGCTCGGTCAGCTGACGCTTGCACCCAATGCCGTCGGGTGTCTTCCCGAATTGGCGGAATTATGCCCATTCCAACGGGCGGCGTTCAGCTTTTCCGGAGTCGCGCACTCGGTCGTGTTCGCCGGCACGCTGGATCAGATCGCATTTGACGATGTAACCCTGGGCGTTCCCGAACCGGCCAACTGGGCACTGATGATCATCGGTTTCGGCGTAACCGGGGCAGCGCTCCGGCGGCGGCGGGCGGCCTTCGCCTGAAGCCGGGGCCTGCGCCTATGCCACCAGCTGCAACAGCCCGGCATAGCGCGGATGGCTGCGGATGGGGTCTAGGTCCGAATCGATCTGAAACCACTTGCGAATGTAGACGCCGACCCGCGGCAGCAGCCCTTCGAGCATATCGATGGCGTTTTCGACATCACCGAGCAGCGCATAGGTGCAGGCGGCATTGTAGCTGACTTCATTGTCGCCCGGATCGATAGCCAGTGCGCGCGCGAGCCATTCGCGAGCACGCTCACGTTCCCCAAGCGACGCCAGCGCCGCCGCGCCGAGCTGCGCCGGCAACGAACATTCGGGATGCTGCTGCAACGCCTCCTCGGCGCGGCGCAGGCCAAGCCGCGCATAGCGTATGCCTTCGTCACGCCGTCCCAGCATTTCAAAGACGTTCTGCAGCATAAGCGGTGCAAAATAATCGTCGGGCTGGAGTTCAAGGGCGCGGATGAACAGCTGTGCGGCGCGGTCGAGATGGCCGGGTGCCAAGCTGAATTTGGCATAGAGGCAATTGGTTTCGTGACTGTTGGGGTTGAGCGCCATGGCAGTCTTGAAGGCGGTTTCGGCTTCCACCTCCCGACCGCACCGCGACAGTGCGCTGCCCCGCGCCGCATGGGCTTCGGCAAGATCGGGCGCCAGCGCAAGCGCCTTTTCGGCGCTCGCGAGGATCGCATCGACCGGCAATTCGACGCTGTGCCACGAGTGCAGCATCGAATCGCAATTGGCGATGCCGGTATAGGCCAGCGCATACCCATCATCGAGTTCGACCGCCTTGGCGAACATGCGTCGGGCCAGCATAAGAAACTGTTTCGTCGACACGCGGAAGAACTGCCGACCCCGCAGGTAATAAGTATAGGCCTCCATATTCTGGGTCGGTTCGGCCTCGATGGCGCGCTGTTCCTCGGGAAGTAGACGGATTTTCAGCTGGCTGATGATCGTTTTGGTGATCTCGTCTTGGATCGCGAAAATGTCGGTGAGTTCGCGGTCGTATCGATCGGCCCAGACATGCCCCGCCGTGACACCATCGACCAACTGGCAATTGATGCGCACCCGCGTTCCAACCTTGCGGATGCTGCCTTCGACCAGATATCTGACGCCGAGTTCGCGGGCGACTGTCTGCGGGGGCGTCGCCTGACCCTTGTACGCGAAACTGATGTTACGGCCGACGACGAACAGTCGCGCAATTTTCGACAGGTCGGTGATCAGGTCTTCGGTCATACCGTCGGAGAAATAATCCTGATCGGAATCGCCGCTCATGTTGATGAACGGCATGACGGCGATTGACGGCTTGTCGACGCTGGCTGCGCTGGCAATCGCGCACGTCCCTTCGGGGAGCGGATCGAGATCGACATGATAGACGTGCACCGGATCACGGATATTCTTGAACTTTTGCAGTCCGGCGTCCTCGAAGCCCATTTCGTCGATGTCGCCGACATTGTCGCGCACCACCGAGGAGATTGCGATCCCTCCGGGCCGGGCAAAAGTTTCGACGCGTGCGGCGATGTTTACCCCGTTACCGAACACATCATCGTCGTCCTCGATGATGACATCGCCAAGGTTGATGCCGATGCGATATTCGATCCGTCGGTCGTCGGGCACATCGGCATTGCGTTCGCGCATCCGCCGCTGGATCAATGCAGCGCAAGTCAAGGCATTCAACACACTGGAAAACTCAACCAGCATGCCATCGCCCATCAGTTTGAAGATGCGGCCTTGGTGCGCGGCGATTTCATTATCGATGAGCTCGGCCCGATGCGTCTTCAACGCAATTAGGGTGCCGACCTCGTTCGTTCCCATCAGGCGGCTATAGCCAACGACGTCGGCGGCCAGAATTGCGGCTAGTCGGCGTTCCATCCTGCTGTATTTTGACCGATTGCTGACCGGCTGGCAATTGTTTCGACAGCACTGGGTCATGGTAACGCTGGAGACGATTGCTCCGGTCGGCCTTTGCGCTACACTCGCGATATGGACATTCACGTCCCCTTCCGGCGGCCGACGCCCGGGCAGCAGGCGCTCGCGGCAGCGATGCCGGCGGCGGCGGGCAATCCGGCTCCGGCGACTACATCGACCATCCCGGCCTCTGCCTATACCGATCCGGAGCGCTTTACGCGCGAGATCGACCGGCTATTCCATGCCCATCCCGTCGTGCTCGCCCCGTCGGCGCTGCTGCCCGATCCCAACACCAGTGTCACCCACGACGCCTTCGGCTTGCCGCTACTGATCGCCCGCGACGGCAAGGGCGTGGTCCGCGTGTTTATGAACGTCTGCCGTCATCGCGGCACGCGGCTGGTCGAGGATTGCGCTGTCGCCCATGGTCCGGCGCTGGTCTGCCCGTACCATGCATGGACCTACACATTGGATGGTCGGCTCAAGGGCCTACCGCGGCCCGAGACCTTTCCGGGCCTCGACAAGGCGACGCGCGGGCTGGTCGAAATGCCATCGGCAGAAGCGGGCGGGTTGATATGGGCGGGGCTCGATCGGTCGCGGACCTATGACTTCGGCTTCGCCACCGGTGCCCTCGCCGCCGACTTCGACGCGCTGAACTTCGGCGGCCAGTATCTGTACGCCCGCGCCAGCCATGACGTTGCGTCGAACTGGAAGCTGATCATGGATGCCTTCCTTGAAAGCTACCATGTCGTCCGGCTTCACGCGGCAACCATCGCGCCGTTCTTTCAGGACGGAGTCACTACCGGCGACATGATCGGGCCGCATGCACGCTCGGGGGTCGGACGGCTGACGGCGCTCGACGGGCTCGATTGCAGCGATCTGACCAGCGTCCGCCGCGCGGTGACCTTTGCCTATCAGTTGGTGCCGGCGTGCGTCATCGTCGCCAGCCCCGACTATATCAACATCATGACCCTGATGCCGCAGGCGGTCGACCGCACCATCGTCGAGGACTTCATGCTGATCCCCGAGAAACCCGCGACCGACAAGGCCGAGGCGCATTGGGCGAAAAGCTGGAAACTGCTCGATCAGGGTGTCTTTGCCGCCGAGGACTTCCGCGCCGCGCGCTTGGGGCAGGAGGGGCTGTCGTCGGGCGCAGTCGATCATGTGCTGCTCGGCGGGCTAGAACAGGGCGTCAAACGCTTCCACGACGTGATCGACGGACTGATCGGCTCGCCCTAACGCCTATATCAGCCCCTGCGAGCGCATGCTGCTATGGCCCGACCGGCCGATGATGACATGGTCATGCACCGACAGGCCAAGATGCCGCCCAGCCTCGATGATCGCCTTGGTCATAACGATATCGTCGCGGCTCGGGCTGGGGTCGCCGCTGGGGTGGTTGTGGACGAGGATAAGCCCCGACGCCGACAGTTCGAGCGCGCGTTTGACGATCTCGCGCGGATAGACTGGCGCGGCATTGACCGTGCCGTCGCCCATCGCCTCGTCACGGATGATCATATTGCGGTTGTTGAGGAAGATCACCCGGAACTCCTCGGTCGTCCGGTGCGCCATGGCGGCATGGAGATAGTCGGTCAGCGCCTGCCACCCCGACAGCACCGGGCGGTCGAGCGCCGCAGTGCGCAGCATCCGCAGCGCGAGGGCATGGGCGAACTTGACCGCCGCCGCCGCGCTCTCGCCCAATCCCTCGACCCGCGACAGTTCCGACGGTGTCGCCGCAAGCAGCGCCGGCAGATTGCCGAATTCGGCGATCAGCCGCTTTGCGAGCGGTTTGGTATCGCGCCGGGGAATCGCCAGCCCGAGCAGATATTCGAGCAGTTCATAGTCATGAAACCCGTCGCCGCCGCCGGCCAACAGACGGTCGCGCAGCCGTTGCCGGTGCCCGCTGCTGCCATTGTCTTCGCCGTCCGCCACCCCGTTCGCCCCACAGCTTTAACCGCTCAGGTCACCCCAGATACGGCGGGGCCGCATAGCCCAGCGGCGACCGGGTAAACACCTCCGCCCCATCATCGGTAATGCCGATCGAATGTTCGAACTGCGCCGACAGCGAGCGGTCGCGGGTTACTGCCGTCCAGCCATCGTCGAGCAGTTTCACCGCCGCGCGCCCCGAATTGATCATCGGTTCGATGGTGAAGAACATGCCGGGCCGCAGCAGCACGCCCTTCCCCGGCTTGCCGACATGGACGACGTTGGGCGCGTCGTGGAAGACCCGGCCCAGCCCATGGCCGCAGAAATCGCGCACTACGGACATGCGCTGGCGTTCGGCATGGCTCTGGATGGCATGGCCGACATCGCCGAGCGTCGCTCCGGGCTTGGCCGCCGCGATGCCGCGTTCGAGGCATTCATACGTCACTTCGACGAGTCGTCGCGCCTTGAGCGGCACATCGCCGACGAGGAACATCCGGCTGGTGTCGCCGTGCCAGCCATCGACGACGACGGTGACATCGATGTTGACGATGTCGCCGTCCTTCAGCCGCCGCGCCGAAGGCATGCCGTGGCAGACGACGTGATTGACGCTGATGCACAGCGAATGGCTGTAGCCGCGATAGAAGATCGTCGCCGGAACCGCGCCGCGTGCGCGGACGAAATCATAGGTCAACCGGTCGAGGTCATCGGTAACGACATCGGGCACGACATGCGGCGTCAGCATGTCGAGAACCTCGGCAGCGAGCCGCCCGGCCTTGCGCATGCCCTCAAACCCCTCCGGCCCATGCAGGCGGATCGGCCCCTCCGACGGATCGGCGACAGAATCGAGGGCGGCAGCGTAGGTCATCGGGGCCAATGTAGGGGCAGGCAAAGCGCGACGCAAATCCGCGCCGGTGCCGCCGTCGGGTTTCAAAAGTCACAAACGTCCGCAAAAATCGATTTTTCGGGCAGATTCGGGATTTGAACGAACAACTGCGGGACCAATAGGCATGCGCAGCTGGCAAGGCCGCAACATCCTTATTAGCTAACCTATGGGCGGATGTCAGGTCATCGACGCTCAACATCAGGATCGCGCCCTCAGGCCAGCAGCACCGCTGGCGAGCAGGCGTGCCACGCGACCCAGACCGGTTCGCCGATGACGAAATCCTCCTGATCCCAACGCGTCAGGTTGGTGCGCAGCGCGCGCAGCCGCCGCCCGCCCGCGAGTTCGATCTCGAACTGCGATTCCGACCCCAGATAGACGATGTGGCGGATATGGCCGCCGGCGCTATTGTGCCCCGGCGGCGCATCGCCGAGCGATGGCGGTTCGCCGAACCATGGCGGTTCGGCGGCAGCGCCACGTTTGTGCAGTTCGATCTTCTCGGGTCGCAGCGCCAGCCACACCGTCGTCCCGGCAGCCCCAGTGACGCCGTGATCGAGGAACACCGGCAGCGGCAATTCAGGCGCGCTAATGATGGCATGGTCGGGCTCGTCGCGCGCCAGCGTGCCTTCGAACAGGTTCACGCTGCCGATGAAATCGGCGACGAAGCGCGAGTTGGGAAATTCGTACAGGTCCGACGGTGTCGCCACCTGTTGCAGCAACCCGCGGTTCATCACCGCGCACCGATCCGCCAGCGCCAGCGCCTCGTCCTGATCGTGGGTCACCATGACGAAGGTGATACCGACCTGCGCCTGCAACTGGCTGAGTTCGCTGCGCATCGCGTCGCGCAGCTTGGCATCCAACGCCGACAGCGGCTCGTCGAGCAGCAGTACGCGCGGGCGTTTGACCAGCGCCCGCGCCAGTGCCACCCGCTGGCGTTGCCCGCCCGACAACTGATCGGGCTTGCGACCGCCAAGGCCATCGAGTTTGACCAGCGCCAATGCCTCTTCGACGCGGGCGTGGCGCGCGGCGGCGGCGACGCCGTCGATCTTCAGGCCATAGGCGACGTTGTCGGCGACGCTCATGTGCGGGAACACGGCGTAGGATTGGAAGACCATGTTAACCGGGCGCTTGTTCGGCGGGGTCGCGCCTACATCGATGCCGTCGATCAGGATGCGGCCTTCGTCGGGGGTTTCGAACCCCGCAAGCATCCGCAGCAAAGTCGTCTTGCCGCAGCCCGATGGGCCGAGCAGTGCGAAGAATTCGCCCTCGCGGACGTCGAGCGACACAGTGTCAACCGCGACGAGCTTGCCGAAGCGTTTGGTGACGCCTTCGAAACGGATGATCGGCGCACTCATCCCGCTGCCGCCGTCTTGGCGATCGATGTACCCTGCAGCTTCAACGCCAGCGCGGTGAGCGTCAGCGTGAGCACGATGAGCAAGGTCGAGGCGGCGTTGACCTCGGGCGTCACCGAGAAACGCACCATCGAATAGACCTTGATCGGAAAGGTCGTGGTGTCGGGTCCCGAGGTGAAGAAGGTGATGACGAAATCATCGAGGCTGAGGGTGAACGCCAGTAGCGCCCCGGCGATCAGCCCCGGCCGCATGTGCGGCAACAGGATATCGACGAGGATACGCCATTCGCCTGCGCCGAGGTCGCGCGCCGCCTCCTCGAGTTCCATGTTGAAGCTCGCCAGTCGTGCCCGGACGACGAGCGCCACGAAGCTGAACGAGAAGCTGACATGGGCGATGGTGATGGCGCCTAGGTTGAGCGGCCAAGGCAATTCGGTCGGCCATGGCACGACATCGGCGAAGAACACCAGAAAGGCGATGCCGAGGCAGATTTCCGGCACGACGATCGGCAGCGCCAGCGTGCCCTCGAGCAGCGGCTTGCCCGGAAAGCGGAAGCGCCACAGCAGGATCGCCGTCATGCCGCCAAGCACCACGCTGATCGCCGTCGACAGCGCCGCGATGGTCAGCGAATTGCCGAAGGCGATCAGCAGATCGGTGTTGTGAAAGACCTTGTCGTACCAATCGAGGGTGAAGCCGCGCCAGACGATGTTGCGTTTCGACGTGTTGAAGCTGAACGCCATCAAGGTCAGCAGCGGGATGTAGAGGAACGCCAGCACGCCGCCGACCCACAGCCGTAACGGCCAGCGCGCCAGATAATCGAGCGGACCACTGTGGCTGCGGCTGCTCATCGCGCTGTGCCCTCGCGGTGGCGCGCGACCATCGCTTGCGCGGCGATCGCGGCAAAGGTCAGATACATCAGCAGGAACGACAGCGCCGCACCGAACGGCCAGTCATTGGCCGATTTGAACTGGCGTTCGATGACATTGGCGATCATCAGCGACGAGGTGCCGCCGAGCAGATCGGGCGTCAGATACGCCCCCATCGACGGGATCAGCGTGATGACGATGCCCGATACAATCCCCGGCAGCGCCAGCGGCACGACGATGCGGGCAAAGCTCGTCACTTGCCCCGCGCCGAGATCGAGGCTGGCCTCGATAAGCGACCGGTCGAGACGATCGAGCGCGGCATACAGCGGCAGAACCATGAACGGCAGTTGGACATAGACCAGCCCGAAAACCACAGCGAAATCGGTATGGAGCAGCTCCAATGGCTGGAACGCCGGGCCGCCGAGCGCTGCGACCGGCGACCAGAACGCTGCAAGCAGCCAGTTGAGATAGCCTTCGGTCCGCAGCACCGCCATCAGCGCATAGGTACGGATGAGCAAATTGGTCCAGAACGGCAGCATGATGGCGAGCAGCAGCCACGGCTTGGCGCGATCGCTGGCAAAGGTGATGGCGACCGCCACCGGGAACCCCAGCACGAGGCAGCCAAGTGTCGTCAGTGCCGCGAACCAGAAGGATTTGAGTATGATGCCGAGATACAGCGGCTCGATCGCACGGGCGTAGTTGTGGAAGGTGCCGGTGATGTCGATGGCGATCAGGCTAGCGTTGGTGCCGAAGCTGTACGCCCAGATCACCGCCAGTGGGGCGAAGAAAAACACCAGCAGCCACGCAACCGGCGGGGCGGCAAAAATCGCAAAGGCCCCGCGCGACTGGCTGGGTTTCATGCGACGAGAATCCGCGTCACCGCTTCATCGACGGCGTGGGTGTGCGCCATGCCTTCGTAATCGCCATAGGCGCTGGCGGCCATGCGGTCGGCTGGTGGGAAGATCGCCCGGTTGCGGCGATAATCGTCGGGCATCAGCGCCAGTGCAGCGGCATTGGGCGTCGGGTAACGGATCGCCGCCGACACCTGTGCGCCAACTTTCGCATCGAGCAGATAATTGATGAAGACATGGGCATTGCCGGGGCGCGGCGCGCCTTTGGGAATGCACAGGCAATCCGAATTGATCAGCGTCCCCTCGCGCGGCACGACGAAATCGAGATCGGCATCCTCGGCCATCACCTGGGCGATATCGCCGTTATATTCGAGGACGATGTCGATCTCGCGGCTCGCCAGAAGGTCCTGCCCCTCGTCATGGTGGAATACTTTCACGAAACGCTTCTGGCGAATCAGCATGGCCTCGACATCGCGCATCACCGCTGGCGTCACACCGCGCACCGAATGACCGAGATAGCGCGCGCCAAGCCGGATCAGATCGTCGGCCTCGCCGAACAGTCCGATTCGCCCGGCGTAGCGATCGCTGTCGAACAGCCATTTCCAGCTGTCGGGGACGCCATCGACGCGGCTTTTGCGATACCCGATGCCGAGCACCAGCCACGTATACGGCAGCGAATAGCGCCGCCCCGGATCGAACGGCGCGTCGCGGAACGCCGGGATCAGATTGGCGATATTGGGAATGCGCGCATGATCGAGTGGTTCGAGCATGTTCGATACCCGCATCCGGGTGACGAATTCGTTCGACGGCACCACAACGTCGAAGCCCGGATTGCCCGATCGCAGCTTGGCGAACAATTCGTCGTTGTTGCCGTACAGGCTGACCTTGACCGCAATGCCGGTTGCCGCTTCGAACGCCGCCAGCGTCTCGGGCGGGGTATAGGTGTCCCACGTATAGAGGTTGAGCCGCTTTTCCTCGCCGTTCGCCCCGACCAGCGCCCGTGTCGTGCAGCCGCCGAGTCCCAAAGCCGCCAAGCCCGCGATGACACTGCGGCGGCTGGCTTCAGGCCCAAATTCAGGCATTGCGCAGGTACCAGGCGTAATCGAGCGGCGGCACCTGCGCGAAATAACGGTCCTGTTCGGTCGACTTGTTGATCGCGAACATCCGCTGAAAGCGTTCGCCCAGATAGTCGCGCATAACCGCCGACGCCGCGAACGCCTCGACCGCGGCAAACCAGTTCGATGGCAGCTTCGGCCCGGTCGCTGCCGCCGCATAGCCATCGCCGACGACCGGCGGACCCGGATCGATGCGGTGCGTCAGCCCGTGATGGACGCCCGCCAGCAGCGCCGCCAGCGCCAGATAGGGGTTGGCGTCGGCCCCGGCGACGCGGTGTTCGACATGCCGGTTGGCGGGGGTGCCAGCGGGGATGCGCAGCGATACGGTGCGGTTATCGACCCCCCATGTCGGGGCGACGGGCGCGTAGCTGTTGGCGCGGAAGCGGCGATAGCTGTTGGCGTTGGGGGCGAAGATCGCAAACGCCTCGCCCAGTGTTGCCTGCATGCCGCCGATGGCGTGGCGCAGCGCATCGCTGCCTTCGGGCGATTGGCTGGCGAAGATATTGGTGCCCGCCGCATCGTTGACGCTGACATGCAAGTGCATCCCCGAACCCGCGCTTTCGGCGAACGGCTTGGCCATGAAGGTCGCGTGCCAGCCGTATTTGGTGGCGACGCCCTTCGCTAGCCGCTTGTACATCACCGCCTCGTCGGCGGCGCGCAGCGCGTCGGCGCGGTGCTTCAGCGTCAATTCGATCTGCCCGGGCGCATATTCCGAAATCGCCCCTTCGAGCGGCACGCCTTGGACATCGGCAGTCGCCCAGAGGTCGCGCAGGAACGGATCGATATCGGCGAGCTCGGTCAGGCCATAGGTGCCGTGGAGCGTCGGTGCGACGCCGCCAAGATGCGTCGGTGCGACGCCGCCGAGCCGCGCCGGCCGAATCCGCTCGCCGTCGCGCTCGACCAGATAATATTCAAGCTCGCACGCCACCACCGGCGTCAGGCCGTCGGCGGCAAAGCGCGCCAGCACACCCGCGAGCACAGCGCGTGGATCGAGATCGCTGGGGTCTCCGTCGCGTTCGTGGATCGTCAGCATGACCTGCGCGACATCGTCACCCAGCCACGGCGCGCGGACCAGCGTGCCGGGGGCCGGACGCGCGGCACGGTCGCTGTCGCCCTCCTCCCACACCAGCCCGGTTTCCGGGACATCCTCGCCGGTGATATCGGCCACGAGGATCGACACCGGCAACATCCGGCCCTGGTCATAAACCGCCGCCATTTCGTGGATGCGCAGCCGTTTGCCGCGCGGCACCCCCGACATGCCGGTGAAAATCACTTCGCAAAAGGCAATGTCGGGATTGGCGGCACGAAATGCCGCCAGTTCGGCCGGGTCCGCCACTTCGATCCGGCCTGTCGTCACCAAACACCCCATCCACGCTGTCGCCACCTTCGTCAGCGGCACGGGTCGCTGTCAAGCGCTCCACATGTTGCCATGCAGCATCAGGTTAGAGGCCAAGCGCTGCGACACGCTTGACCTTCGCGGCGGCAGCGTGAACCTTTCACCGCAGAGCGGAGGTCTGACATGGTTTATCTTCACGGCACGCTGGCACGCTTGGGTGCCGCAGGGTTGAGCCTGTGCGCCGCCGCACCACTGCTGGCCCAAACGGTAGCAGCAGCGCCAGCAACGGCGGCGACGGTTGCCGAACCATCGGGCGTCACCGACATTATCATCACCGCGACCCGCCAAAGCCAGCCTTTGAGCAAGGTCCCAGTCAGCGTCACCGCCTTCAGCGGGACCAAGCTCGAAACGCTCGGCGTCAAATCCTTCGCCGAGGTCGAACGCTTCACACCGGGGGTGCAGTTCAGTACCGAACGCAAGGACATCGCCATCCGCGGTGTCAGTTCGGAGGCCGGCACCGGGACGACCGGCATCTATATCGACGACACGCCGATCCAAGTGCGCGCGCTCGGCTTGAACGCCAACAACACGGCGCCCGTCGTTTTCGACCTTGAGCGCGTCGAGGTGTTGCGCGGGCCGCAAGGCACCTTGTTCGGCGCGGGGTCGGAAGGCGGCACGGTGCGCTACATCACGCCGCAGCCCGGCCTGACCAAATACTCGGGCTTCGCGCGCGGCGAAGTCAGTTTCACCCAGAACGGTTCGCCGAGTTATGAAACCGGGGCCGCGCTTGGCGGGCCGATCGTTCAGGATACGCTCGGGTTCCGGGCGTCGGCCTATTACCGTCGGGAGGGTGGCTATATCGACCGCGTCGATTACCGCACACAGGCGACGACGACGCAGGACGCCAATTCGGCGACGACGCTGGCGCTGCGCGCGGCGCTGGCGTGGCAGCCTGTGAGCACGGTGACGATTACGCCCGCGGTTTTCTATCAGGACCGGCGGCAGCAGCAGAACGATCGCTACTGGATTGCCACATCGCGCCCCGACGACCGAAGTTTCCGGAACAGCACTCCCGACGTCCAGGCCGACCGCGACCATTTCACCCTCGCCTCGCTGAAGATCGAGGCCGAGATCGGCAACATCCGTGCCATCAGCAACACCAGCTATTTTACCCGCAGCGAAGTGGTGAACGGCTATTCGGGGACGCTGTACAATTTGTCGCTGTTCCAGCAATTGCTGACCAACGACAATGGCGACGGCACCACCGGGGCCAATTTCAACCTCGACCCCTACAGCAATCCGACGCAGGCGGCATCGGCGGCGGGGTATCCGTTGCTGACGGCCGATGGCATCGCCTTGCCGCAGCTGCCGAATTATCAGGCGCGGGTGTTCATCACCAACCAGCAGCAGAATTTCACCCAGGAATTCCGTCTGCAATCGAACGATCCGACCGCGCGACTGACATGGGTCGCGGGCGTGTTCTTCCAGTCGAACCGGCAGGTATCGACCGAGGAAATCAACGATCCGCAGTTGCCGGCGCTGGTGCCGCTGCTGTTCGGCGGCAGCTTCCTCGATTTTACCGAGGGCATCCCGCTGCTGGCCAACGGTGACAGCTATATCAACAACACCACCGGCAAGGACCGGCAGATCGCCCTGTTCGCCGACGCGACCTTTGCGCTGACCGATCGGCTGAAACTGACCGCCGGAGTCCGCTATGCCTTCACCCGCTTCAGCTTCACCAACTTCGCCGACGGCCCGCAGAATGTTGGGTTCAGCAGCGGATCGGGATCGAAAAGCGAAAATCCGTTTACGCCCAAAGTCGGCATCAATTTCCAGGCCGATCCGAACAATCTGGTCTATGCCTCGGTCGCCAAGGGCTTCCGCATCGGCGGGGCCAACCCGCCCTTCCCGCAGGCGCTCTGCCAGGCCGACCTCGACGCGCTGCAGATCACCAGCGTGCCGGCGACCTACAACAGCGATAAGGTGTGGAACTATGAAGTCGGCACTAAGAACCGGCTGTTCGACCGCAAGCTGTCGTTCTCGGGCAGCCTTTTTTACCTCGAATGGAGCAACATTCAGCAAGCCAATTATCTGACATCATGCGGTTTCCAGTACACCGGCAACCTCGGCACGGTGCACAGCAAGGGCTTCGATGCGCAGTTGCAATGGCAGGTGGTGCGCGGGCTCGATGTCGATCTGGCGGTGGGCTACACCGATGCACGCTATTCGGTGACGACCTTGACCGGCGGTGCCGGCTCGCCGCCGCTGACCAACAAGGGCAACACCATTCCCGGCGTTTCGCCATGGACGGTGACGCTGGGCGTGCAATATGCCTTCACCATCAGCGGCAACGACGGTTATCTGCGCGGCGATTATCAATTCCGCAGCCGCAACCCGAACCTGACGCCGATCCAAGACCCACGCACCGCGGTCAATGATCCGGCACTGGTCAACGATCCGGCGACGACCCAGGTCAATCTGCACTCCGGACTGACGGTGCGCGGCGTGCTGTTCGAAGCCTTTGTCAACAACCTGCTCGACAGCCATCCGCAACTGTCGCTCAGCCATCAGGACCAGTTCACCACCCTGTTCGAAGCCACGACATTCCGGCCAAGGACCTTCGGTTTCGCCGCATCGTACCGGTTCTAGGGCGAGGGCGGCGCGGCAGCGGGGTTGTCTTCCGCCGTCGGCAGGCGCACTATTGATGGATGCAACCGATGTTCCGGCCTTGCCACCACCCCGGCGACGATTAGCGGACGCGTAGTTCCGCCTATTCAGAAATCGCTGAGAGTTGTGTCATGACCGATGAAAATATCGCCGATTGGATCGCTGCCAACGGCATCGCCGAAGTCGAATGCATCGTCCCCGACATGAACGGGATTATCCGCGGCAAGGTCGTTCCTGCGCCGAAGTTTCTGCGCATGGTCGATGACCGCAGCTTGCGGATTCCGTCGTCGATCTTCGTGGTGACCGTCACCGGCGACTATCCCGAAGATGCGACACTGTCGGTGGTCGATGCCGATGTCGTCCTCGTCCCCGACGCCAGCACGATCCGTATTGCCTCGGGCTATCGCACCCCGACCGCCTATGTGATTACCGATGCCTATCACGCCGACGGGCGCCCGGTCGCCATCGCACCCCGCGAAATCCTCAAGCAGGTCATCGCGTTGTACGAAGCCAAGGGGTGGAAGCCGGTCGTCGCCCCCGAGCTCGAATTCTACCTGACCGCGACGAATGTCGATCCCGATCTGCCGTTGCAGTCGCCCGTCGGGCGATCGGGCCGCGCCGAGACGACATCGGAACCCTATGGCCTCGAGGCGGTCAACGAGTTCGAAGATCTGATCGAGGAACTGTACGATTTCGCCGAGAAGGCGCGGCTCGAAATCGACACGCTCATCCATGAATCGGGCGCGGGGCAGCTCGAGATCAATTTTCAGCATGGCGATCCGCTCGAACTTGCCGATCAGGTGCTGCTGTTCAAACGCATCATCCGACAGGTCGCGCTGCGCCACGGCGTCTATGCGACCTTCATGGCCAAACCGATGCAGAACCAGCCGGGTTCGGCGATGCATCTTCACCAGTCGGTCGTCGATGCCAACGGCAAGAATATTTTCGCCAATGCCGATGAAAACGATAGCGACCTGTTCCACTGGTACATCGGCGGCCTGCAAAAGCTGCTGCCGCAGGTCGCCCCGCTGTTTGCGCCCAACGTCAACAGTTTCCGCCGGATGAAGCCGCAGCACGATGCGCCGATCAACGTCCAATGGGGCGTCGACAACCGCACCTGCGGCCTGCGCGTCCCGCTGTCGGGCGGCAAGGATCGCCGTGTCGAAAACCGTCTGCCGGGGGCCGATTCGAACCCCTATCTGGCGATCGCGGCGTCGCTGCTGTGCGGCTATATCGGCATGATCGAACAATATGAACCGCGCGACCGGATCACCGGGTCGGCATACCGGATGGCGCGCACGTTGCCGCGCACGCTGTACGAAGCGCTCGATCGGTTCCAGCAGTGCAAACCGGTGAAGCCATATCTGGGCGAGGAGTTCGTCGAGATTTTCGTCGCCATCAAACAGGCCGAACTCGACGCCTATCAGGACGTCATCTCGTCGTGGGAACGCGAGCATCTGCTGCTTAAGGTTTAGCGTGGAACCGGGGGGTTCTTACTACGCCGCAACGGCAACACCCCGGGAGCCAGCAGCGGCGTTGGCGGGCGATGTCAGCGCCGATGTCTGCGTCATCGGCGGCGGCTTTACCGGACTATCGGCCGCGCTGCGACTGGCCGAACACGGCGCGCGGGTCGTGCTGCTCGAAGCCAAGACCATCGGGGCGGGCGCATCGGGCGTCAACGGCGGGCAGATGATCCCCGGTTTCCGCCATGGTGCGGTCGATCTCGTCCGGCGCTTCGGCAGCGGCACAGCGCGCGCGCTGATCGATTTGACCGTGGCAGCGCGCGACCGGATGGCAGCGCGAGTGGCGCGTGACGGCATCGCCTGCGACCTGCGGCTGACCGGGCATCTGTCGGCGGCAAGTTTCCCATCGGACATAGCGGATTTCGCGGCCGAAGCGGCAGCGCTCGACGCGCTAGGTATCGGCGGCGTCACTGTGCTCGATGCGCGCGGTGTCGGTGCGCATGTCGCCAGCGATGCCTATTTCGGCGGCCTCCACGACACGAGCGGGGGTCATGTCCACCCGCTGAACTATGCAATCGGACTGGCAAGCGCGGCACAAGCCGCCGGGGTAACGATCTACGAAGCCAGCGCCGCGACCGGTATCGCCGCTGGAGCAGCGCCTATTGTCACCACGGCTGCGGGCCGCGTGCGCGCCGGACAAGTCGTTGTCGCCTGCGATGCCCTAATCGACGGACTCGCCTTCGGCACCCGCAGGCTGAGCAAGCGCCTGATGCCGGTATGGAGCTACACCATCGCCACCGCCCCGCTTGGTGAAGCGCGCGCCGCCGCGCTGTTGCCAACCAACGCCGCCGTTTCGGATAGCAAGTTCGCGCTCGACTATTACCGCCGGTCGGCCGACCATCGCCTGCTGTTCAGCGGCGGCGAACGTTATACATTGGCCCCGCTCGAAGACATCGCAGGGTTCGTCCGGCCGCACCTCGCCCGCGCCTTCCCCGCGCTCGCGACTGTAACAATCGACCACGCCTGGGCCGGTATCGTCGCCGTCACCACCAGCCGCTTTCCGCATGTCGGGCGCGACGGCGCGGTCTGGTGGGCGCACGGTTATTCGGGGCACGGGGTGCTGCTGGCGCAAGCGAGCGGCCATGCTGTCGGCGACGCGATCCGGGGCGACACCGCCGCATTCGATCTGCTGAGCCGCTTGCCCAGCCGCGACTGGCCCGGTGGCGCAGCGTTGCGCCAGCCGCTCTACACCGCCGGCATGGCCTATTATGCCGCACGCGACCGGCTGCGTCGCGCCCCCGCATCTGTGGCAAGGGCAACCGTATGACCCGTCCCGTCTTCGGCATCATCGCCTGCAATCGCACCGTCGGCATCGAAGCCGCACAAGCGGTGATGAACCGCTATGTCGAGGCGGCGATGCGCTATGCCGACGCCGATGCGGTGCTGATCCCGTCGCTCCCCGAGCTTGCCGACGCTGCCAATATCGTGGCGCGGCTCGACGGCATTTTGCTGACTGGCAGCCCGTCGAACGTCGATGCGCGATTGTACGGTGAAGAAACCGCCGGCGACGGCCCGTTCGACGCGGCGCGCGACACGACAGTAACGCGGTTGATCGCCGCGACTGCCGCCGCGCGCCGCCCGGTGTTCGGTGTCTGCCGCGGCTTTCAGGAGATCAACGTCGCCTTTGGCGGCACGCTGCGCCGCGATCTGGCCACGACCGCGCTGCCGCATCACGCCGCGGATGATGTCGGGTTCGACGCCATGTTCGATCACGTCCATGATGTCGCGTTGACGCCGGGCGGCGTGCTGGCCCGCGCCATCAACGCCGCGACTCTGTCGGTCAATTCGGTACATTATCAGGGCGTCGATCGCCTCGGCACCGGGCTGATGGTCGAGGCGCGGGCCCCCGATGGCCAGATCGAAGCCGTCGCGGCGACACTGGACGGCGCACCGCTGCTCGCCGTGCAATGGCATCCCGAATGGGCGACCGATGACCACGCCGACCGCCAGACCTTCTTTCACCTGCTCGGTCGCGCCCTGCGCGGCGCGCGCCTTGAGGAGCTTGTGCCATGAGCCGCCGCAACTATAACATCGCCGAACTGCGGCGGCTCGACGTCGCGCATCACCTGCCCGCGCAGGCCGATTTCGCCGAGATCGCCGCATTGGGCGGCAGCCGGATCATCACCCACGCCGAAGGCTGTTGGGTCACCGACGGTGACGGCAACCGCATTCTCGACGGCATGGCCGGACTGTGGTGCGTCAATGTCGGTTACGGGCGCGCCGAGCTCGCCGATATCGCGCGTACCCAGATGCTCGAACTGCCTTATTATAACAGCTTCTTCAAAACCGCGACGGTCCCGGCGATCGAACTCGCCACCAAGATTTCGGCGCTAACGGGCGACCTGCTGCCGCATGTGTTCTTCAACAGTTCGGGGTCGGAGGCCAATGATACCGCGCTGCGCCTCGTGCGGCGCTACTGGGACGCCAAGGGCGAGCCGCAACGCGACCAGATCATCAGCCGCGTCAACGCTTATCACGGCACCAGCATCGCTTCGATGTCGGTTGGCGGCATGGCGCATATGCACGTCCAGGGACCGCGCTTGTCGGGCGTCCACCACGTCATGCAGCCCTATCAGTTCGGCGAAGGTTTCGGCGAAGACGCCGATGCGTTCGCCGCGCGGGCCGCGCAGGAAATCGAGGACAAGATCGTCGAACTGGGTGCCGACCGCGTCGCGGCGATCTTTGCCGAACCGGTGCAGGGTGCGGGCGGCGTCGTCATCCCGCCGCCGGGCTATTGGCCACGCGTCGAGGCAATCGCGCGCCGCCACGGCGTCCTGCTGGTCGTCGACGAAGTGATCTGCGGCTTCGGGCGATTGGGCCAATGGTTCGGGCATCAGCATTTCGGCGTTCGCCCCGACATCATCTCGATGGCGAAGGGCCTGTCGTCGGGATATCAGCCGATCAGCGCCAATGCCGTGTCGGCCGAGGTCATCGACGTCATCAAGACCGGCGGCGAATTCGCCCATGGCTATACCTATTCGGGCCATCCGGTCGCCGCCGCCGTCGCGCTCGGCAACATCGCCATCATGGAACGCGAGGATCTGCCGGGGCGTGTCGCGCGCGATACCGGTCCGTATCTGGCGGAAGCGCTGCAGCGACTGGCCGGTCATCCGCTGGTTGGCGAAGTGCGCTCGGTCGGGCTGTTGGGAGCGGTCGAGATTGTCGCCGAACGCGGCACCAACGCGCGCTTTGGCGGTGTTCCCGGAAGGGCGGGGCCGATTGTCCGCGACGCCGCCATCGCCCGTGGGCTGATGGTGCGCGCTATCCACGACACTATCGTCATGAGCCCGCCGCTGATCATCACCCACGACGAAATCGACACCTCGATCGAGCGACTGGGTAACGCGCTCGATGCGAGTGTGGCGGCGTTGCGGGCAATCTAGACAAAGGAAAAGACGCAATGAAGCTGGCAATCACTGTCCTTGCCGCCGGTTGGGCGACCGTCGCAATTGCCGCGCCCGATCTCATCATAGTCTCAACCAAAATCGCAACGTCGGACACCGCCAAACCCGGCGCCAGTGCATTCGCCGTCACCGGCGGCAAGTTCAGCGCCGTCGGCAACGCGGCTGCGATCCTGAGGACCAGGGGTCCCAGCACCAAGGTCGTGCAACTTGGGAACCAGCGCGTTCTGCCGGGGCTGGTCGATGCGCATATCCACCCGCTCGGCATCGTCGATCTCGACACCTGCGATCTGAACAGCGCCGCCAAAAGCCTGCGCGAGATCGCCGACATCGTCGCCGGCTGCGTCACCCGGTATAAATTGCAGCCCGGCGCATGGCTCAACGTCGGCCAGTGGAACTACACCAATGGCAACGAACCCGACGCCAGCCTGCCAACGCTACGTGCCGCGCTCGACAAGGGGGCACCCGATAACCCCGTGCAACTGCTGGGCAACGACGGCCACCATGGTGCCTTCAACTCGGCCGCACTCAAACTCGCGCAAGGCCCCGGCGGCACGACAGTCGGGCTAAGCGCGGCAACGCTCGCTGGACCCTTCGCGCGCTATCGCGAACTGATCGGCGTCGATGCAGCGGGCGAACCATCGGGCGGCGTCAACGAAGCGGCGCGGGCGCTGATGGGCCAATCGGCGCTCGCCATCGTCGAAGTGGCCGCGATCCTCAAGGCTCCCGAGAAGGTGACGGCGCGGCTTAACGGGGCCGGGATTACCGCCGTGCTCGACGCCGCCGCCGAACCCGAAAGCTTTGCGGTATATGATACGCTGCAAAAGCGCGGGCAGCTGACCGCCCACACCAGCCTCGCGCAATTCTACGATCCCGACACGATCACCCGCGCCGACGGTACCCCGGATTTTGCCCGAATGGTCGGCGATGCGGTGCGCAACCGCGATCGTTATGCGAAAAACCCACTGATCCGCGCCGATATCGTCAAGCTGTTCGCCGATGGCGTGCTCGAGGGCAATCCGCTCGCCGTCCCACCGACCCTGCCCAATTCGCCGTCGCTGACGCCCTATCTGCAGCCGGTGTTCGGCCGCGATGCCAGCGGCAAGGCGACCTTTTCCGGCCGCTATGTCGATTCGGCGAGCGCCGAATGCCGCGCGGCAAGCCAGTCACCGCCTGACGCAGCGGCGTTTCTGAAAACCCATGGCTTCCATCCAGCGCAGTGCGAAACCGGCTCGGGCAAGCTCCAGCATCCCCGCGCCGTCATCATGGAATTTGTCCGGCGCATGCATAAGGCTGGGTTGGGGCTTCACATCCACGCTATCGGCGATGCGGCGGTGCGCACCGCCGTCGATGCACTCGAAGCAGCGCGCAAGGGTGATACCGGAGCCATGCGGCGTCCCGACACGCTCGCGCATTTGCAACTCGTCGATGCCGCCGACGTCGCCCGCATCGGGCGCGACCGGCTGTTCCTCGCGATGACATATTCGTGGATCTACACCGACCGCGAATATGATTTATCAGTGATCCCGTTCGTCCAGCGCGTCACCGGCGACAGCCACGCCGCACTGCATGCTGCGGGCAGCTATTACGAACGTCAGGCCTATCCGGTCGGCGCATTGAAAGCGGCTGGCGCGACGCTGGTCGCCGGATCCGACGCGCCGGTATTTACTCGCGATCCGCAGCCCTTCGTCAATATGCAGGTCGCCATCACCCGCAGCACTGGCGGCACCCCGGCACTCGGAGCAGTGTCGGAAGCGATCACCGCTACCGACGCGCTGCGCGCCTATACCATCGACGGGGCGCGTTCGCTCGGTCGCGAAGCCGAGTTCGGTTCGATCAGCGTCGGCAAATCGGCGGACTTCATCGTGGTGGACCGCGATATTCTGACCGTCCCCGCCAATGAAATCGGCGCGACCAAGGTCCAGCAGACGTGGTTCCAAGGACGGCGGGTATTCTAGCCGCTGCACTGCAAGCGCCGTTACTTTACTCCCATTCGATGGTGCCCGGCGGCTTCGAAGTGTAATCATAGACTACGCGGTTGATGCCGGGGACTTCGTTGACGATGCGGGTGGCGACCGCCGTCAGAAACGCCGCGTCGAACGGATAGACGTCGGCGGTCATGCCATCGACACTGGTCACCGCGCGCAGTCCGCAGACGCGGTCATAGGTGCGGCCGTCGCCCATGACGCCGACGGTGCGCACGGGCAGCAGCACGGCAAACGCCTGCCAGATCGCATCGTAGAGCCCGGCTCTACGGATCGCGTCGAGATAGACAGCGTCGGCCTTGCGCAGCGTATCGCACGCCTCCTTCGTCACTTCGCCGGGAATGCGGATAGCAAGGCCGGGGCCGGGGAATGGGTGGCGACCGACAAAGACTTCGGGGAGGCCGAGTTCGACACCCAATCGCCGCACCTCATCCTTGAACAGTTCGCGCAGCGGTTCGACGAGCGCCATGTTCATCCGCGCCGGCAGGCCACCGACATTGTGATGGCTTTTGATCGTCACCGACGGCCCGCCGGTGAACGAAACGCTTTCGATGACGTCGGGATACAGCGTGCCCTGGGCCAGGAACCGCGCGCCGCCGATCTTCTTCGCCTCGGCCTCGAAGACGTCGATAAAGGCACCACCGATGAATTTGCGCTTCGCCTCGGGGTCGGTGACCCCGGCAAGGCCGGCGAGGAAGGTCTCGCTCGCGTCGACATGGACAAGCGGGATGCCATAATGTTCGCGAAACAGGGTGACGACCTGTTCGGCCTCACCCTGCCGCAACAGGCCGTGATCGACGAAGACACAGGTCAACTGATCGCCGATCGCTTCGTGGATCAGCAGCGCGGCGACCGACGAATCCACCCCTCCCGACAGGCCGCAGAGCACCCGCTCGCTGCCCACCTGATTGCGGATTTCGGCGACCTTGGCGGCGCGGAAGCCCGCCATGCTCCACGTCGGCGCGATGCCCGCGACCTTGGTGACGAAGTTCGTCAGCAACTTGCCGCCGTCGGGTGTGTGGACGACCTCGGGGTGAAACTGCACGCCGTAGCGGCGGCGGGTATCGTCGGCGATGGCAGCAAACGGCGCGCCGTCCGACACGGCGACGGCGCGGAAGCCGGCCGGGATCGCTTCGATGCGGTCGCCGTGGCTCATCCAGACCTGATGGCGCTCACCCTTGGCCCAGACCCCGTCGAACAGCGCGCTGTCGTCGACGATGTCGATGAAGGCGCGACCGAATTCGCGGTGCGTCGAGACCCCGACCTTGCCGCCGGTCTGCGCGCAAAGCGCCTGCTCGCCGTAGCAGATGCCTAGGATCGGCACGTCGGCGGCCAGCACTTCGGGCGGGATTTGCGGCGCGCCGATATCGGTAGTCGACGCCGGACTGCCCGATAGAATGACCGCGCGTGGGGCGAGGCGGGCAAAGGCCTCGCCGCCTTTGGCGAAGGGCACGATCTCCGAATACACCCCGGCTTCGCGCACCCGCCGGGCAATCAGCTGAGTGACCTGACTGCCAAAGTCGAGGATAAGAACAGCGTCGTCAGGATGGGTCGTCATCGGCAGCGCTTAAGGCGCGACGCCCAACGTGTCCAGTTCGGCGAGGCGGCGACGCCACGCTGCTGGCACCGGTACCGGGCGGCGGCTGTCGCGATCTACATAAACGTGGACAAAGTAGCCTTCTGCCGTCGGGCCGTCGTGGCCGGGGGTGAACAGCCCGACCTCCCAACGAATGCTCGACGTGCCGAGCCGGGCGACGCGGATACCGGCCTCGACCGGTTCAGGGAAAGCAACCGAGCGATAATAACGACACCCGGTTTCGACGACGAGGCCGATGATCGCGCCATGCTGGATATCGAGCAGGCCCGCCTCCACCAGCCACGCGTTCACGGCAGTATCGAACCAGCTATAATAGACGACGTTGTTGACATGGCCGTAGGCGTCATTGTCCATCCAGCGGGTCGGGATGGTACGGAAGGCGTAATAGTCGCTGCGGGTCATGTCCGGCTGAAGCGTGACGGCGCAAATCCGGCCGGAAGCTTCCGCAGATCCGGAGCAGCGACGTCGGAATCGATCGTCACAGGCCGCGCAGTGTGTTGCTGACGCCAGATCATCCCCACCACGACGCCCAACATCACAAAAGCGATCGGCATGTTGATTTCCGACGACAAGACACTTTTGATGACGGTGAAGTTGACAAGGCCAATGGCGATCGGCGCGATCAATTGCTCCTCCTCGGTTTCTGCGAGGTTGTACGACTTAAAGCCGAACCAGCCCGGCAAGCCGAACAGGAGGACGAACGCCACCAAGCCGAGCACCCCATATTCGAGCAACAACGACAGATAATAGGTGTCGATCGTCAATGTGCCTTCCCCATTGCGGTAGCCGAGCGTTTCGGCAGCGCGCCCGACGCCATGGCCGATCGGATTGCTGGCGAGTTTGTTGAGGCCGATCTCCCATTGCACCTTGCGCGCGTCGGAACTCGCTTGTGCCGCCCCTCCACCCAGCACCATGACGTGCAGCCGGGGCCAGAACACCACCAATGCCGCGAGCACGGCAACGCTGGCGGGGTAGGCCGACACCGCCGCCATCGCCGGGATCGAGCCTCGATTGCGCTGGCGCGCTCGCCACGACGCGAACAGCATGTAGAGGACAAGCGTCATCAGCAGCCCAACCATCGCCGATCGGGCATTGGTCAAATACATGACGACCATGCAGCCAAAAACGCCGAATACCAGCACCGATATCCGCCAGAAGCCCTTGGCCCGCGCCATGAAGTGGATGCACAGCGGAAAAACCATGGCCATATATTCGGCAAAGCTGAGGCTGGTCGCGAAGGTCGACTTGGTCCGGTAAACATCGGTGCCCGCGCGTGCCTGCGTTGCCATGATGCGTTCCAGATAATCGGGATCGACCTTGAGGAAACTCGGCAGGTGATCGAGCCAGAAGACCCGTTCGATCTTGAATTCATAGATTCCGAGCACGGCGATAATGAAGGTCGACCAGACAAGAATACGGCTCATCCGCATGACAAAGCCCTCGCGAGTCGACAGGAACGCCGTGACAGCGAACATCATCGTCCAGAAAATCTGGTTATTGACGTATTTGTTGAGACTGAAGAACGGATCGCCCGACAGCGGCAGCGACAGGGTCGTCAGCAACCAGAAGCCCCAGAACAAGCGGCGCAGCAGCGGCACACCGTCAAGACTGGCGGTCAGGCGGCTGCGCAGCACTTGCGACGTGGCCAGATTGAACAACACGGTCGACAGCAGGGCGAAAACTGCAATGCGCGTCGGGGTAACCCACGGCAGTCCGGGCAAGTTGAGCGCGATATAGGCGGGCCAGAGCACATTTGCGCCGGCATAGACGCACATCAGCGTGTCCATCTGATTGTCGTAGAGCCGATCGGTATCGGGCAGCATCCACAGGATGAGCCCGACCATGATCAGAATGGGCACCGTTGGGACGACCAACAGCTGCGGCGGCAATATCGCGATCATCAGGCCATAGAATGTCGCCACCCCAAGCAGCGCCACGAAGAGCACGGTCCGCGTTAGCGGCCCGACCTTGCGCATGGCCACATAGGGTTGAAGGACAAGATTTCCGGCCACGACTTGCTGTGCGATCCTCTCGGCGGCCCCGAGGGGCAGGCATTGTTCGAATGGCGACTCGATATACGTCAGTCGCCTGATGGCGGACGCGGCGCGCGACCGCAAGCCCGCAGCCAGCCATGGTCGATCAACGCGCGCGCACCGACGGCGGCAGCAATTGCGTTGGCGCGATTGGTCCAGTGATGGTGCCCATGTTCATAATAGAGTTTGACGTCGGGTCCGGCGACGGCCCGGAATGCCGCCACCGGCGATGCAGTGGCGATTCCATCGATCGGGCCAAGATACGGCAGGACCTCGGTCAAACGCTGCCGGTCGGTCCCGGCGGTGGGCACCTCGAACAGCAGAAACTGTGCCCCCATTTCGGCGGCCGCATTGTGGCTGGCATAGACCAGCGCGCGGTCGAGTGCGGCGTTGCCGTAACCGCTGGGTCGACCGGGAACGAAGATGTCGGCGGGGTCGGGCAACCGCTGAGGTGCCGGAACCAGCGCGTTGGCGTCGTCGGTTCGGGCGGACTGGCCGCGGACCTGCGTCATGAACGTCTTCAGCGCGGTTCCGGTGCGCTCGCGCACCGCGCTGTAGAGATGACTGTTTTCGATCAGCCAGCGATAACCGGGAAGCCGCATCAGCCGGTCGCTGACCTCAACGCCCGGCAAAAAGGCCCGGCCGGTTGGTACCGGATGCCCGCCCGACAACCGGTACAACCCGGACCGGACATTGTCGTTGGGATCGCTCGCGTGCCACGACATGATGACGACATCGGGCTTCCAGGCTTTAACGCGACTGTCGAGCGCAACCAACATCTCGGCGGTCCCGAAGCCCGACACGGCAAAGTTCAGCACGCGCGCCGGTTGCCCAGCGGCGGCAATATCGTCCTCGAGGCGCTTGCCGAAACTATGGGCGAAATCGCTTTCGAAGCCGACGAAATAGCTGTCGCCGACCAGTGCCACCCGGCACTCGCCCGGCACCTTGGCAAGCGGCGGTGCCGGGCGGTCGTCGCGCATGCCGCGGTCATTGTAGCGCACCTCCACATCGACTTCCGGCGTCCATTGCCTGAACCTGGCGTTGGCGATATTGGCGCGGATGCCGTCGGGCGCGCCGGTCACGAAGCGCGGCACCAGCGGTTGCGGGTTGAACAGTCTGAGGAACAGTTCGCCGAAGATCAGCGCATAGGCCAGCCCGGCGAGTGCAATCAGGACGGGACGGAGCCTGCGCATCAGAAATCGAAATAGATAAAGGCAGTCGCCGTGAGCGGCGCAAGGAAGGCAAGGCTGAACACCAAGAACAGTGCGACATTGTAGCGGGCAAACGGCGGCAGGCGCGGCAGGAATTCGAGATCGCGCCGCCACAGTTGATACACCTGCACCGCCAGCAGCGGCGCGATGTAGAACGCCAGTGTCGACCATGAACCGACGGTCCAGCCCTTCGCCGCGACCAGTCCCGACACAAAGACATTGACCGTCGCCAAGTCCGGTGCGCGGAAGAGCAGCCAGCCGAACAAGGTCAGCAGGAACATCGCCATAATCAAGCCGCCGTCGCGCAGGATCGCGGCGGAGCCCGTCAGCGGCTGACGCGCCAGCCAGCGATCGACGTTCAGCAGACGGTAGACAATCAATATGCCACCGTGAAACGCCCCCCACGCGACAAACGTCCAGTTGGCCCCATGCCACAGCCCGCCGAGCAGCATCGTCAGGAACAGGTTGCGGTAGGTCAGAAAAACGCCGCCACGATTGCCGCCGAGCGGGATGTAGAGATAGTCGCGCAGCCAGCTCGACAGCGAAATATGCCAACGTTCCCAGAACTCCGACGGCGTCCGCGCCACATAGGGAATATTGAAGTTGATCATCAGGTCGATCCCCATGATCCGCGCGATGCCGCGCGCCATATCGCTATAGCCTGAAAAGTCGCAGAAGATCTGGAAGGTGAAGGCGAGCAGTCCCACCAGCAGCTCGCCCGACGTCATGCTCGAAGGATCGTGGAACACCCGCGCGGCGATCGGCGACAGATTGTCGGCGACGACCACCTTTTTATACATGCCCCACAGGAACAGCGCTGAGCCGGTCGAGACGCCGTGCCACGTAATCTGCCGCGGCACATCGAACTGGCGATACAGATGCCCGGCACGTTCGATTGGCCCCGCCACCAGCTGCGGGAAATACGCCACAAACGCCCCGAACTGGACGATGTCATGCGACGGCACCACCTTGGCGCGCTTGACGTCGATGATGTACGCCAGCTTTTGGAAGGTGAAAAAGCTGATGCCGACCGGCAGGACGACCTTAAGCGTCGCATAGTCGAGTTCGACCCCCACCGTGCGACCCAGATCGACGAGTGGATCGGCGAAGAAATTGAAATATTTGAAGAACGCCAGCAGCGCGAGGTTAAAAGCGACGCCGGCATAGACGCTGGCCTGGGCGCGTCCGGCGGGGGACAGCCGGTTGGCCACAGCCGCAAATGCCGGGATGGCAAGGCCCAGCGCGAGACAACTGCCGAGGTAAAGCGCCGTGTCTGGCAGTCCCGGCGCGAGACTGACGCCGCACCCGATGCCCAAGAAAATCAGCGCCCGGTCGATTTGTCGCCGGTCGATGCGTGCCCCGCTGGCACCCCAGCCAGTAACGAAAGCGACCGCCGTCGCGGTGATGATCAGCGCGAGAAACCGCAGATCCCAGACGGCGTAAAAGAGGTAACTCGCCAGCATGACGAGCGCGTTCTGCAACCGCAGCCGCCGCATCGTCAGCGCGTAGAGCGGCATGAGTGCCGCGAAAAATGCGAAAAACAGCGGCGTCTGGAAGAGCATTCAGACGTACTGCAACGGGTCGCCCATTGCAGTGTTATGGCGGCCCGGCGTTATGATGCCAAGCCGCCGCGCCGATCAATCGTCGCCGTCGAAGCTTTCGACCGGACCCGAATCCTGACCCTTGGCGCTGGTATCGCGATCGACGAATTCGACGATTGCCATCGGCGTGGCATCCGAACGACGGATACCCGCCTTGACGATACGGACATAGCCACCCGGACGGTCAGCGTAGCGCGCCGCCAGCACGTCGAACAGCTTGATCAGCTGGACATCGTCGCCGAGGCGCGCATGCGCCAGACGGCGGTTCGACAGGCCACCATGCTTGGCGAGCGTCACCAGCTTTTCCATGTATGGGCGAATTTCGCGCGCCTTGGGCAAGGTCGTCTTGATCTGCTCATGCTTGACGAGGCTCGCTGCCATGTTGCGGAACATGGCCAAGCGATGGCTGGTCGTGCGACCCAATTTGCGATGGGCATTACCGTGACGCATCTGTCTTCTCCGTTCGTTCGGACGCCGTATCAGGTACGTCCGGCCAGGCCGGGCGGAATGCCCGGCCCATCATGTCAGCTTAAAATTCGGCTTCGAGCTTCTTGGCAAGCTCTTCGATATTCTCCGGCGGCCAGCCAGTGATTTCCATGCCAAGACGCAGGCCCATGTGGCCGAGCACTTCTTTGATTTCGTTCAATGACTTGCGGCCAAAGTTCGGCGTCCGCAGCATCTCGCTTTCGGTCTTCTGCACCAGATCGCCGATGTAGATGATGTTGTCGTTCTTCAGGCAGTTCGCCGAACGCACCGAAAGTTCGAGCTCATCGACCTTCTTGAGCAGGAAGCGGTTGATGACGGTGTTGTCATCGACCTCGATCGGACCCTGCGTCGACGGTGCAGCCGAAACCGGCGCCGACGTCACCATGTCTTCGAAATTGACGAACAATTGGAGCTGGTCCTGCAGGATCTTCGCCGCATAAGCGACCGCATCATCGGGCGAGACCGTACCATCGGTTTCGACATTCAGCGTCAGCTTGTCGTAATCGAGTTCCTGCCCGACGCGGGTGTTGTCGACCTTGTAGCTGACCTGACGCACCGGCGAGTACAGCGCGTCGACCGGCACAAGGCCGATCGGCGCGTCGGCGGGACGGTTGGCGCTGGCCGGGACATAGCCCTTACCGGCTTCGACCGTCAGTTCCATGTTGAGCGTCGCACCGTCGTCGAGCGTGCAAATGACGAGATCCTTGTTGAGGACCTCCATGTCACCCGTCACGGCGATCTGACCTGCCGTCACGGCACCGGGGCCGGTCGCCGTCAAATGCACACGCTTGGGCTGATCGCCCTGCATGCGGATAGCGACCTGCTTGATGTTGAGGACGATGTCGGTCACATCCTCGCGAACGCCGGCGAGCGACGAAAATTCGTGCAGCACACCGTCGATCTTGATCGCCGTCACCGCTGCACCCTGCAGCGACGACAGCAGCACCCGGCGCAGGGCATTGCCAAGCGTCAGGCCAAAGCCACGCTCGAGCGGCTCGGCGATAAAGCTCGCCTTCCGGCGCGAGTCGACGCTTGGGCGCGACTCGAGCCGGTTCGGCTTCTTGAGTTCGGTCCAGTTCTTGGCGATTACTGCCACAGGCTTCACCTCATTGTTGGGAAGGGGCGAATCGTCACCCGCCCGCTCCCGCTATCGTTCCAAATCGAAAGTGCCGCGCAGCGGGAGCGCGCGGCGGCGAGTCGGCGTCAGACGCGCCGACGCTTGGGCGGACGGACGCCATTGTGCGGGATCGGCGTCACGTCGCGGATGGCGGTGATCTGGAAGCCGACCGCCTGGAGCGCCCGAAGCGCCGATTCACGACCCGAACCCGGGCCGCGGACTTCGACTTCCAACGTCCGCACGCCGTGTTCGGCGGCCTTTTTGCCGGCGTCTTCGGCGGCCATCTGCGCCGCAAACGGTGTCGACTTGCGCGACCCCTTGAACCCCATGGTCCCCGCCGACGACCAGGCAATCGCATTGCCCTGCGCATCGGTGATGGTGATCATGGTGTTGTTAAAGCTGGCGTTGACGTGCGCCACGCCGCTGGTGATGTTCTTGCGCTCGCGGCGCTTGATGCGTGCTACTTCGCGTGCCATTTCGAATACGTCCTATGAACCTGTGAGGAGAAGCAGTGGAGGCGTTTTGCGCCGCTTACTTCTTCTTGCCGGCGATCGGCTTGGCTTTACCCTTACGCGTACGCGCGTTCGTATGGGTCCGCTGGCCGCGTACCGGCAGACCACGACGATGCCGCAGACCACGATAGCAGGCGAGATCCATCAGCCGCTTGATGTTCATCTGCACCTGACGGCGCAGATCGCCCTCGACGGTCAGTTCGCGGTCGATCTTCTCACGGATCTGCAGGACTTCGGCGTCGGTCAGGTCCTGAATGCGGCGCTCGGCGGGGACGCCGAGTTCGTTCGCAATCCGGCTGGCGGTGGTGCGGCCAATGCCATGAATATAGGTCAGCGCAATTTCAACGCGCTTGTTGGTCGGGATGTTTACACCCGCGATACGTGCCACAGAATATTTCCTTCCAAGCTCCACGGAATGCGCTGGGCCAGGCATTCCATCTCAAAGCCAAACCGGACAGCCAAGATGGCTGCCGGATCAAATTTCCGGATGAGCGGAAAGGGGGCGTTAGCGAGGTCGCCCGCCAGAGTCAAGCACCGCATCGATACTATGCGCAACCGTATCCATGTCGGCCATGCCATCGACGCGGCTGACCAGCCCCAGCGTCTCGTAGTGCGGCAGGATCGGCGCGGTCTTGGCGCGATATTCGCCCATGCGGGTGCGGACGGTTTCGGCGTTATCGTCGGGACGGCGCTTGAATACCGTCGATCCGCAGACATCGCAGACGCCTTCGACCTTCGGCAGTTTATACCGGTCGTGATAGCCTTCACCGCATTTGGCACAGGTGAACCGACCGGTGATGCGATCGACCAACGCGTCCTCATCGACTTCGAGTTCGATGACATGATCGAGCTTCAGCCCCTTGTCGGCCAGCATTGTATCGAGCGCGCTCGCCTGAACGCCCGTCCGTGGATAACCATCGAGGATGAACCCGGCCCGCGCCTCAGGTGTGTCGAGATGCTCGGACAGCAGCGCGTTGACGATCTCGTCATCGACCAGCGCCCCTGAATCCATAAGCGATCTGATGTGACGGCCGCGTTCGGTTTCGGCAGTGCGCTCGACGCGCAGCATGTCGCCCGTGGAAAGCTGGACAAGGCCCCGTTCTTTGACGAGTCTCCCTGCCTGGGTCCCCTTCCCCGCGCCGGGCGGACCCAGCAAAATCAAGTTCAACGGCGCGCTCCCCGCAGTTTCGACTTCTTGATCAGACCCTCATATTGATGCGCAAGCAAGTGGCTCTGAATCTGCGCGACGGTATCCATCGTGACGTTGACGACGATGAGCAGCGATGTACCGCCAAGGGCAAGGCCGGTGCCGAGCTTGGAAGACAGGAACTCGGGCAGCAGGCAGATGACCGTCAGGTAGGCCGCGCCGATGACCGTGATGCGCGTCAGCACATAATCGAGATACTCCGACGTCCGCACGCCGGGGCGGATACCAGGAATGAAGCCGCCATATTTCTTGAGGTTCTCGGCGGTTTCCTCAGGGTTGAACACCACGGCGGTGTAGAAAAAGCTGAAGAAGATAATGCCGGCCCCATAGAGCGCCATGTACAGCGGCGCGCCGTGCTGGAGCGCCGTCGTCACCGTCAGCAGCCAGTCGGGGCCCTTGCCGCCTTGTCCCAGAAACTGCGCGACGGTCAGCGGCATCAACAACAGTGACGATGCGAAGATCGGCGGGATGACGCCCGAGGTGTTGATCTTCAGCGGCAGATGCGAGCTGTCGCCCTGGAATTGCCGCGTGCCGACCTGACGTTTGGGATACTGGATCAGGATACGCCGCTGCGCACGCTCCATCAGGCAGATGAAGGCGATGGCGCCCAATGCGACGATCGCGACCAGTAGCACGAGGACTGGCGAAAGCGCCCCGGTGCGGCCCTGTTCGAACAGCTGTCCGATGGCGCTCGGCAAGTGCGAGACGATGCCCGCCATGATGATTAGCGAGACGCCATTACCGATGCCGCGACTGGTAATCTGCTCGCCGAGCCACATCAGGAACATGGTACCGCCGATCAGCGTGATAACCGTCGACAGTTCGAAAAACAGGCTTGGATCGAGAACGACATTCTGGCTTTCGAGCCCGCGCGCAATGCCATAGCCCTGTACGGCGGTCAGGAACACGGTCCCATAGCGAGTATATTGGTTGAGCGTCTTGCGCCCGCTTTCGCCTTCCTTCTTCAGCGCCATGAACGACGGGACAAGGCTGGTCAGCAGCTGTACGATGATCGACGCGGTGATGTACGGCGTGACACCAAGCGCGATCAGCGACATGCGCTGCAGCGCGCCGCCGGAGAAGGTGTTGAACAGGTCGAGGACGCCACCCTGCGTCTTGTTGAACAGCGTCGCCAGCGCGAGCTGATCGATGCCGGGCAGCGGCACGAACGAGACGATACGGAAGACCACCAGCGCGCCAACGGTAAACCACAGCCGCTTCTTGAGCTCGGTCGCCTTGGAGAAGTTCGCGAAACTAAGGTTCGCGGCCATTTGCTCGGCTGCTGACGCCATGGAAGTCCCTACCCGATCACTCTGTACGGCGGTCCGCGCCCGCGCCGCCTAGATAGGGGCACGGCGCGGGTTACGCCATGGGCGATGTTATGCCCCGACTGACTTGACTGCGGCCTTGGCGTCGGCGGCTTTCTTGGCCCGCGCCGCCGCCCGGAATGCCTTGAGCTCATCGCCGCGCAGAGGCTCGGGCTTGGCGACGGGCAGGGTCACGGTGCCACCGGCGGCTTCGACTGCTGCCCGCGCTGACGCGCTGGTGCCTGCGACATGAATGTCGATCTTGGCGGTCAGCACGCCCTTGCCGAGCAGGCGGATGCCCTCGCGGTCATGGGTCATCACACCTGCGTCGAGCAGAACCTGCGCGTCGATCGGCTGGGTGGCGTCGAGACGGCCATTGTCGATCATCGCCTGCAAGGTGCCAAGGTTGATCTCAGCATAGTTCTTGCGGAAAATATTGTTGAAGCCACGCTTCGGGATGCGCATGTGGAGCGGCATCTGGCCGCCTTCGAAACCCTTGATGGAGACGCCCGAGCGGCTCTTCTGGCCCTTCTGGCCACGCCCGCCGGTCTTACCGACGCCCGAACCGATACCACGGCCGACGCGGACGCGCGACTTGCGCGCGCCGGGATTGTCATGAAGGTCGTTCAGCTTGGTCGTCATGGTGCACTCGCTTTCGCTTTGGTCGCGCATTGGATTAAATTGTCATCCCGGCGAAGGCCGGGATCCAGTTTCTTCTTCGACCATGTGGGGAGAAGACAGCTGGATCCCGGCCTTCGCCGGGATGACAGGCTTTATTACGCTACGTCCTCAACCTTCAACATGTGCGCCACCTTGGCGACCATGCCGCGGATCGATGGCGTGTCTTCCAACACCCGCGAACGGTTCATCTTGTTGAGGCCGAGCCCGATCAGCGTTGCCTGCTGGTCGGGGGCGCGGCGGATATGCGAGCCCGTCTGGGTGACTTTGATCTGTGCCATCGTATCTGTCCTCAAGCCACCGCTTCGGCGTCGGCTTCGGCGGTGCGCGCCGAAGTGTCGCCGCGCCGCGCCATCAGATCGGCGATCTTCTTGCCGCGACGCTGCGCCACCGATTTCGGTGACGTCTGTTCGACGAGCGACGCGAAGGTCGCGCGGATCATGTTGTACGGGTTGTTGGTGCCGACCGACTTGGTGACCACATCGGCCACGCCAAGCGCTTCGAACACGGCGCGCATCGGACCACCGGCGATGATGCCGGTACCCTGCGTCGCCGAGCGGACATAGACCTTGCCCGCACCGAAATGGCCGTAGCCATCGTGGTGGAGGGTACGACCGTCACGCAGCGGTACGCGGATCATGCCCTTCTTGGCAGCAGCGGTCGCCTTTTGGATGGCTTCCGGCACTTCGCGCGCCTTGCCATGGCCGAAACCGACCCGGCCCTTGGCATCGCCGACAACGACGAGTGCGGCAAAACCAAAGCGCTTGCCGCCCTTCACCGTCTTCGAGACGCGGTTGATGTGGACCAGCTTCTCAACGAGTTCTTCGCCACCATCGGTCGCTCCGCCGGGGCCGCCACGGCCGCGACCGCCACGGTCACGATCATTGCCACCACGACCACGCCCGCCGCCGGGACCACCGCCGCCCGGACCATTGCGGTTGCCGCCAGGGCCGCCGGGACCACGACCACGCCGTTCGTTCGCCGGAGCATTGCCTGCACCGGTTTCGGAAGGTGCGCTCACGCCATCGATTTCATCAGCCATCGCTTAAAACTCCAAGCCGCCTTCGCGGGCTCCGTCGGCCAGCGCCTTGACGCGGCCGTGATAGATGAATCCGCCACGGTCGAAGACCACTGCCGAAACGCCGGCTGCCTTCGCTCGCTCGGCGAGGCGCTTGCCGACTTCGGCGGCGGCCGTCGTGGTCGCCCCGGTGGTGTCGCGCACGTCCTTTTCGAGCGTCGAGGCCGAAGCGACCGTCACGCCGTTGGCATCGTCGATGACCTGCGCATAGATATGCTGCGACGACCGATGGATCGACAGGCGCGGCCGCGTGCCGCCCTTGGCGCGCAACGACGTGCGAACACGGCGACGCCGCTGATCGAAAAGCGAAAGCTTGGCCATTACTTCTTCTTCCCTTCCTTGCGGAAGATCTTCTCACCGCGGTACTTGATGCCCTTGCCCTTGTACGGCTCGGGCTTCCGCCAGCGGCGGATTTCGGCGGCGATCTGACCGACGCGTTGCTTGTCGCTGCCGGTGATTTCGACCGTCGTCTGGTCGGGCGTCTTGATGGTGATGCCTTCGGGGATGGCGAAATCGACGTCATGGCTATAGCCGAGCTGCAGCTTCAGGTTCGAACCCTGGACTGCGGCGCGATAACCCACACCGGTGATTTCAAGTACCTTGGTGAAGCCGTCCGACACGCCGATGACGAGGTTCGAAACCAGCGTCCGCTGCATGCCCCAGAAGGCGCGCGCGCGCTTGGTCTCGTTCGCCGGCTGCACGGCGATGCTGCCATCGCCGACCGTGTACGAGATATCGTCCGACATCGGCATGCTGAGCATACCCTTGGGACCTTTGACCGAGAGCACCCGGTCTTCGATGGTGGCGGTGACGCCGGCCGGAACCGGAACCGCCTTTTTGCCGATGCGCGACATGGTCTAAAATACCTGGCAGAGGACTTCGCCGCCGGCATTCTGCTCACGCGCTTCCGCGTCGGACAGAACACCCTTGGGCGTCGAAACGATGACGATGCCGAGGCCATTGCGGACCCGCGGCAGTTCGGTGGCGCCCGAATAGACGCGGCGACCCGGCTTCGAGACACGCGCGATATGCTGGATCGCCGGCTTGCCTTCGAAATACTTCAGGTCGATGCGCAGCGCTGCGGCAGCGGTGCCACCATCGGCTTCGGAATAGCCGCGGATATAGCCTTCGCGCTGGAGCACATCGAGCACACGGGCCCGCAGCTTTGACGCCGGGGTGAGGATCGAATCCTTCTTGGCCTGCTGGCCATTGCGGATCCGGGTGAGCATGTCACCAATGGGGTCGGTCATCGACATCGGCGGTTTCCTACCAGCTCGACTTGGTCACGCCGGGGATCAGGCCCTTGTTGGCCAGCTCCCGAAGCATGATGCGGCTGAGCTTGAACTTGCGGTAATAGGCGCGGCTGCGGCCGGTCAGCTCGCAGCGGTTACGGACGCGCGTCGGATTGGCGTTGCGCGGCAGCTCGGCCATTTTCAGGCGCGCCATCAGCCGTTCGGCATCGTCACGCGATTCGTCATTGGCGATCGCCTTGAGCACGGCGTACTTGCCGGCGTACTTGACGACCAGCGCCTTGCGACGCTCGTTCTTGTTGATCGAGGAAAGCTTGGCCATCGGTTAAGCTGCCTTCTGCTGATCGGCGTCTTGGCCGGTGAATGGCAGGCCGAAGAAGCCGAGCAACGCCCTCGCTTCGTCATCGGTCTTGGCCGTCGTCGTGATGATCACGTCCATGCCGCGCACGCCATCGATCCGGTCATAGTTGATTTCCGGGAAGATGATCTGTTCCTTAAGGCCCATGGCATAATTGCCCCGGCCGTCGAACGACTTGGGGTTGAGGCCACGGAAATCGCGGACGCGTGGCAGTGCCACGGTGACGAGACGATCGAGGAATTCGTACATCCGCTCGCGGCGCAAGGTGACCTTGCAACCAATCGGCATGCCCTCGCGCAGCTTGAACTGGGCAACCGACTTCTTCGCCTTGGTGACAACCGGCTTTTGTCCAGCGATCAGCGCCATTTCACCGGCGGCCTGATCGACCTTCTTCTTGTCCTGTGTCGCTTCGCCCACGCCCATGTTGAGGACGATCTTGTCGATCTTGGGAACCTGCATGAGGTTCTTGTACCCGAACTTCTCAGTCATCTTCGCGCGGATCTGGTCCACGTAAAGCTGCTGCATGCGGGTCAGGTTGGCCTGATCAGCCATCGATTTGAACTCCCGAACGCTTGGCGACGCGCACCTTGGTGCCGTCTTCCAGAACCTTGAACCCGACGCGGGTCGGCTTGCCGGTTTTGGGATCTTCGATCGCCACCTTCGACACGTGCATCGGGGCCTCCATGCGGATAAGTCCGCCATTGGGGTCCTGCTGCGACGGCTTCTTGTGGCGCGTCATCATGTTGATGCCACCGACGAGAACCTTGGAGTCCTTGGGGAACGCCTTGGTCACTTCGCCGTGCTTGCCCTTGTCCTTGCCGGACAGGACGACGACCTTGTCGCCCTTCTTGATCTTGGCGGCGCTCATTACAGCACCTCCGGCGCAAGGCTGATGATCTTCATGTGGCCC
>JBBROI010000013.1:0-82357 GCA_038229555.1 Sphingomonadales bacterium | reverse complement strand
TCGAAGCGATCGACCGCGACCGTCACGATCGATGGAACGTTGTTTGTGCCGATGTGCCACGCCTTTTCCAAGCACGCCCCACCGACCATGTCCGCAACGTCAGCGATGCCAAACGCCCTCAATAATTGCGGGACGTCAAAATCTTCGCTGGCGACCGAATGCGCATTTCGGGCGAACAACCGGCCGAATGCCGAATTGAAAAACCGCACCGCAAAATTTGCGTCGCACAGGGCGACGGCGACCGTTGAATGGGCGACCGCCGTGTACAGCAAATCAGCCACAGACGACGGTTCCTGGCGGCCGCTAATGTCAATGGTTCCGGTAATCGCAACTTCCCTTCAGATTTCGGTCCGAACTCGTTACGGCTGCAAAATCATTGCGTTAGCCTAGTAGTCATACGAGTGGCGGCTGGAAAAGGATGCAGCTAGGCGCAATATTTAATCGGGGGGCCCATTCAGGAGACCGATTTCGATGTTCGACCTTTACCTTGTGGCACCTGCTGCCTCAGTGACGAAGCGCCATGCAAAACTCGGAACCTCCCTCGCGGCGTTGACCCTGATGGCGGCCGCAGCACCTGCCTATGCCGACAATGAGTGCGGCACTGTCCCGGCCAGCGGCGTCGTCACCTGCACGGCGGCGAACAATACCTATCCAAATGGCGTCAGCTATATCGTTCCACCGGTGGATTTGACGATCAACGTCGATCCTGACGTCGTTATCGACACCTCGGGCTCGCTCAACATCGGCGTGTTCGGCCTGGCAACCGGCACACAGTCGTTGACGCTGAATACCGCGCCAACCACCGTCATCCGCACCACCGACAGCGGTTCCTATGGCGCGCTGCTGGCGACGAATTATGGTGCGATCAACGCGACCACCGGCATCATCCGCACCACCGGCACCAACGCGACCGGCATTTTTGGCACGTCGTACACCGGCAACATCACCGTCGTCGGCGGCACGACCACGACGACTGGCGACAATGCGCTGGGCATCGATGCGAACAACAACCGCGGCTTGATCAACGTCACCTCGGGTACGATTTCGACATCCGGCGCGAATGCCAGCGGCGTTTCGGTGCGCTCGGATATCAGCAACGTGACGATCACCGGCGGCAGCATCACGACCTTGGGTGCTGGTTCGGTCGGCGCGACGGCACAGACCGGTTCGACCGGTATCGCCACCATCAATGGCGGTGTGATCGTCACGTCGGGCATGAATGCGTTCGGCGCGGTCGCAACAGCCGGCACGGGTGGAGCGGTAGTAACCCCTGTGCGTGTGACGACCAGCGGCACCGGCGCAGACGCCATCCGCGTGACTGCCAACGGTGGCTCGGCGCGCGCCGGCGCAACCAGCATCAGCACGACGGGGGCCAATGCGCGCGGTATTGTCATCACCGGCACGACGGGTGCCACGGTCAACTACGGAACGGTGACCACCACGGGCGCCGGGTCGACGGGTATCTTCATCCCGGCCGGCGTAATGTTTTTCGGCCCTGCACCGACTGCATCGGTCGCGATAACCGGTACCGGCAACCTCAGCACCACTGGCATCAACGCCGACGGCATCAATGCCAACGCAACCGGTGCTGTCACGATCGCTGCTGCACAAGTGAGCACGACCGGCGCGAACAGCCGCGCGATTTTCGCCAATGGCGGCGCGGTTGCAGTCTCGACAACCGGCGCGACGACGTCGGGCGCGGCGTCTTCGGCGGTTGTGGCAAATAGTGTCGGCGGCCCGGTCAGCGTTGCGCTCAGCGGTACGAACAGTTCGGCAACGCTCGACGGTGTGAACATTTCCGCCGCCACCACGGCCAGCCTCAACCTGACCGCGGGCACGCTGTCGGCAGGCAACAACGGCGCGACGATCGCGTCGGGCACGGGTACCACGGTCACAAACGCTGGCACAATCTCGGGCAACAATTACGCCCTCGCCATCTCGGGCGGCAGCGCGACGGTCAACAATAACGGCACCATCAACGGCCGCGTCCTGACCACCGCCAATGCCGATACCGTGAACAACAGCGGCACCTTCAACGCGACCAGCAGCAGCGATTTCGGTGCCGGTGCCGATGTGTTCAACAACAGCGGCACCCTGCGTGTACTGGGCACCGCAACCACCGCAGGCACGGTGACGTTCGCCAACCTCGAAACGTTCAACAACAGCAATCTGATCGATCTGCGCAACGGCCATGTCGGTGACGTGCTGGCATTGTCGGGTACTTATGCCGGCAGCGGTTCGGCCCAACTCGGCCTCGACGTGATCCTCGGCACGGCAACCGGAACTTCGGATCAGCTCCGCATCGGCGGTGCTGCGGCGGGTTCGACGGTCGTATCGCTGACCACGCTCAACACCTTGCCAGCAGTCCTCAGCACCCCAACCGGGACGATTCTGGTCCAGGCCGGCGCGGCGTCGGCGGCCGGCGCGTTCACGCTGAACAGCGCCAACGTCGATCAGGGGCTGATCCAGTATGGGATCATCTATAACCCGACGACCTTTGCCTACAGCCTGGTGGGTACGCCGGGTATCGGCGTTTATCGCAGCGCGATATTCGCAGGTGCCGCACGCAATCTGTGGCTTCAGTCGGGCGACGCGTGGTCGGGGCATATGCGCGAACTGCGTGACAACGTCGCGGCGAGCGGTACCGGCGGGGCCGGCGGGCGCGTCTGGGCGCAAGCGATCGGTCAGCTTGAGCGGCGCGGCAGCAACCGCAGCTTTACCTTCAACGGTGTCACGTCGGCGTTCGATCTCGGTTACAAGCAGGACTATTTCGGTGGTCAGGTGGGGATCGATCTCGTTGGCCCAGCCAGCGGCGGCGCGTTCGCCTTCGGTCTGACCGGCGGCTATCTCAACTCGACCCTGAAATTTGCCAATTCGCTCGATCGCATCAACTTCGATGCCGTCAATGGCGGTGTCTATGCCAGCTTCAACAGCGGTATTTTCTTCATCAATGCGCTGGGCAAATATGACTATTACTGGGGCCGCAACATCAGCGTCTCGGGTGCGTATGGCCGCGATGTGAAGGGGTCGGTCTACGGCGGTAAGGCCGAGGCGGGCTTCCGGTTTGGCAAAACCTTCTGGGTCGAGCCGTCGGCAAGCGTTTCGTACACCCATTCCGACTTCGATGACTTCAGCGTGCCATCGGGGGCGTTCAACTTCAGCGACGCCGACGGGGTTCGCGGCAAGGCTGGTGCACGCCTCGGCTACACCATCGATGCCGCTCCGGCCAAAGTCACCATTTATGCTGGTGGCAATTATGTCCACGAGTTCAAGGGCGAGGATCGGGTGTCGTTCATCAGCGGCGGCCAGACGGCGACGTTCGCCAACGAACGCGGCCACGATTATGGCGAAGGCACGCTCGGCTTGAACATCGCGTCGGAGCAGGGCGCGATCAGCGGCTTTTTCGAAGGCCGCTATGCCGATGGCACCGATTACAAGGGGTACGGCGTGCGCGGAGGCATGCGCTTCCGCTTCTGATTTCCTGCCAAATGTCGCAATGAACATGGGTCGCTTCGCAAGAAGCGGCCCATGACGTTTTTGCGTCTGCCGCGTAAGCTTGAACGAACGACAAGGATGCCTTTGTGACCGATGCCAAACCGGCCGCTGCCGACCCCTCCCGCACCGACATCGATGTGTCGCGCGGCCTCGGCGCGTGGCTCGTTCAGCATGGCGTCAGTCTGGCATTCAGCTGCTATCAAAGCGGCCAATTGTTCCTCGTCGGGATGCGGCCCGATGGCAATATTTCGGTGAACGAACAAAGCTTTACGCGCGCCATGGGGCTGTACTGGCAACCGGGACGGCTTTATCTCGCCGGCCTCGATCAGATCTGGCGGCTGGAAAATACGTTGCGCCCCGGGGAATTGGCCGGTGATCTGTTCGATCAATTGCTCGTGCCGCGCAACGCTCAGACCACGGGCGATCTCGATATTCACGAGATCGGCGTCGATGACAGCGGCGCAGTTGTTTTCGTCAACACAAAATACAGCTGCTTGGCGACGCTCGATCTCAAACACAGTTTCAGGCCGTTGTGGAAACCGCCGTTCATTTCGCGCCTTGCACCCGAAGATCGCTGTCACCTCAACGGTCTGGCGATGCTGGGTGGCGCCCCCCGCTACCTGACGGCGGTCAGCCGCAGCGATGTGGTGACCGGTTGGCGCGCGCGGCGGGATCAAGGCGGCGTGCTGATCGCATACCCCGATGGGCGCATCGTGACCGACCAATTGTCGATGCCGCACAGCCCGCGGATCGACCGCGACGGCAGTGTCGTTCTGCTCGATTCCGGACATGGTCAGATTGTGCGTATCGATCCGGCGACGGGTTCTCGGACGGAGATTGCCTTTTGCCCCGGGTTTTTGCGCGGACTTTCCCTGCATGCGGGCTTTGGCATCGTCACGGTTTCCAAACCGCGCGGCGGTTCGTTTGCCGGACTCGCCCTCGATGCGGCGCTCAAAGGCCGCGACGCCGATCCGTGGTGCGGTGTGTTGATCGTCGATCTGCGGACCGGCGATGTCGTCGAATGGATTCGGTTGGAAGGCGCAATCACCGAATTGTTCGACGTCGTGGCGATGCCCGGCGTCCGTTGCCCGATGGCGGTCGGTCCCGGCACGCTTGAGCTTCAGAACACGATCAGTTTCGAACCACTGGGGTGATGTCGATTTGATCGCTACGGCCGCCAACGGTTCGCGGAAGTTCCGAACGTCTGCGTTCTGTATCGAACCCCGAATTTCCTCTACCACCGCCACCTGAGGAAGGGGTATCGGTGCAGCTTCGGTCGCTCGAATATTTCGTCGTGCTGGCGCGCGAGCAGCATTTTGCGCGGGCGGCGGACATCTGTGGGGTAACGCAGCCGACGCTGTCGGCAGGGCTTGCCGCGCTCGAAGTGCATTTTGGCAAGCGGCTGGTGGTTCGCGAGCGCCGCTTTGTCGAGTTGACGCCGGAGGGCACGGCGTTGCTGCCATGGGCGCAACAGGTGCTGGCGGCGTGCGCGAGCATGAAGACGGCAGTCGCGGGCGATCAGGGACCGTTGCGCGGCGAACTCCGGCTCGGTGCCATCCCTGCGTCGATGCCGGCAATCGGACCGTTCGCGCGCGCCCTCGCCGCGGCCTTTCCCGACGTTTCGCTGACCGTCCGGTCGTTGACGTCGCGTGAGATCGAACGCGCGCTTGCCGCTTTCGAACTCGATGCCGGGATGACCTATATCGATCATGAAGCGCCGTCGCAGTCGCTCAGCGTGCCGCTGTATGCCGAGCAATCGATGTTTGTTGTCGCCGCGCAGTCCCCGCTGGCAACGCGTGCGACAGTGACGTGGGACGAAGTCGCCGCCAACGCCCTCTGCCTGCTCCACCAAGGGATGCAGAACCGGCGGATCCTCGATGCCGCGCTGGCGAAACTGGGGATTGCGCTCCACCCCCATGCAACCGCCGATTCCTATGTGGCACTGCTGGCGATGGTCGGATCGGGTGCCTTTGCGACCATCGTTCCCGATAGCTATGTCGGCCTGTTGCCCGGTTGGGCGCGGGTCATCGGCTTTGCGACGCCGTTGCCGCCCTGCCGCATCGGGCTCGTCATCCCCGAACGCACCCCGCCTGCGCCGCTGGCTTTGGCCGCGCTGATGGTCGCTGAAAAACTCGGGCCGTCGCTGGTATTTGATAGATAAAATCTATCAAAGATGATGGACATCGATTTGACCGCCCCGGTCTTCGGCGCGCAGGAGAATGGGGTCAGGGAGCAATCGGGGCGCCACGTGCAGCACTATGGTGATGACGGTCGAGCAGGCGATGCCGTCGATGCCGTGATCGCGCGATACGTCGGGATGCGCGGCGGGCTGTTACCCTTGCTCCACGCTCTGGTCGAGGAGTTCGGCCATATCGATGACCTTGTGGTGCCCAAGGTCGCCGACGCCCTCAACGTCAGTCGCGCCGAGGTGCACGGCGTCGTCACCTTCTACCATGATTTCCGCCGGGTGCCGCCAGGCCGCCATGTCGTCAAACTGTGCCGCGCTGAAAGCTGTCAGGCGCGCGGGGGGGCGGCGATCGAGGCGCAGGCGGCGGCGGTGCTCGGCGTGGCGATGGGCAGCACCCGCGCCGACGGACAGGTGACCTTGGAGGCGGTCTATTGCCTCGGGCTATGCGCCATCGGGCCGAATGCGCTGGTCGATGGCGTGCCGGTGGCGCGGATCGATGCCGCAGTGCTCGACCGGATCGCGGTTCAGGTGGCAGCGTGAGCCGGGTCTTCATCAGCGGCGACATGGCGTCGGTCGCATTGGGTGCCGACGCGGTGGCGGCCGCGTTTGCTGAGGCGGGGTGCGATGTCGTGCGCACCGGAAGCCGGGGGCTGTTCGCTATCGAGCCGCTGGTCGAGGTCGAGACGGCAAGCGGGCGGATCGGGTTTGGCCCGGTTGCGCCTGCCGACGTCGCCGCCGTGCGCGATGGCACCCATCCGGCGCGGCTGGGCGATGTCGGGGCGCTGCCGTTCTTTGCGGCGCAGCAGCGCTTTACCTTCGCGCGGTGTGGCGTGATCGATCCGCTCGATCTCGACGCCTATGCCGCGACCGGCGGCTGGTTGGGCCTCGACAGGGCGCGGAGCCAATCACGCCAAGCGATCGTCGATGTCGTCAAGGCGTCGGGGTTGCGCGGGCGCGGCGGCGCAGGCTTTCCGACCGGCATCAAATGGCAAACGGTGCTCGATGCACTGGGCCACGAGAAATTCATCGTCTGCAACGCCGATGAAGGTGACAGCGGCACCTTCGCCGACCGAATGTTGATGGAGGGCGACCCGTTTTGCCTGATCGAGGGCATGGCGATTGCCGCCCACGCCGTGGGCGCAGGCCATGGCTATATCTATATCCGCTCCGAATATCCGTTTGCGATCGGGACGATGGCGGCAGCGATTGCGCGGTCGGCGCAGGTCATCGCGCCGTTTACCCTCGAGATTCGCGTCGGTGCCGGGGCGTATATTTGCGGTGAGGAAACCGCGCTGCTCGATTCGATCGAGGGCAAGCGTGGCCAAGTGCGCGCCAAGCCGCCGCTTCCCGCCCATGTCGGGCTGTTCGGCATGCCGACGGTCATCAACAATGTGCTCAGCCTCGCCGCCGTGCCGTTCATTCTGGCCAACGGGGCCGAGGCGTATGCCGCCGTGGGGTTCGGGCGGTCGCGCGGCACCATGCCGATCCAGCTGGCGGGCAACGTCCGCAACGGCGGGCTGTTCGAAGTCGGCTTCGGCATCACGCTCGGCGAACTGGTCAACGACATCGGCGGCGGCACGGTAAGCGGGCGACCGGTGCGCGCGGTGCAGGTCGGCGGACCACTGGGGGCGTATTTCCCGCCGTCGAAGTTCGATCTCGCCTTCGATTATGAAACGTTCACCGCCGCTGGCGGGCTGATCGGCCATGCCGGGATCACGGTATTCGACGACAGCGTCGACATGGCGCACATGGCGCGCTTTGCCATGGAATTCTGCGCCATCGAAAGCTGTGGCAAGTGCACGCCATGCCGGATCGGCTCGACGCGCGGGGTGGAGACGATCGACCGGATCATCGCCGGTGGGCGCAAGACCGATGCGGTCGAGGTGCTGCCGCAGATGCGCAACGCCACGGCGGCGGCGCGCGGAACCGCCGACGAGATCGCGCTGCTGCGTGACCTGTGCGAAACCATGAAACACGGCTCGCTGTGTGCGCTCGGCGGCTTTACGCCCTTTCCGGTCTTGAGCGCGCTCGACGGCTTCCCCGAGGATTTTGTCGGGCGGGTGGCATGACCACGCACGCCCAGCAGAGTTTCGCAGCGCGGACGCTCGATTTTGCCGGGCTTGGCGACATCTGCGGCGTGCGTGATGTCCCGGTCGAAGTGCCTGTTGCCATCGAATACAACGGGATCGGCTATGCCGTGATGATGGCGACGCCGGTTGATCTGCACGACTTTGCCGTCGGGCTGGCGATCACCGAAGGGCTGGTATGCGCTGCGTCAGACGTCGGCGATGTCGACTGCCATGCGGTCGGCGGCGGCTGGGTGGTGCGCGCGATTTTGCCGGCCGACAGCATGGCGCGGGTGCTGGCCCGCGCCCGGACGCGCGTCTCTGAAAGCGGCTGCGGCCTGTGCGGCATCGATAGCATCGAAACCGCGCTGCGACCCGCCCCGCGCGTCACCGCGCGCATCGCCACCGACCGCGCCGCCATCGCGCGGGCGCTTGCTGCCCTCGGCGACCATCAACCGCTCGGTCGCGCCACCGGCGCGGCCCATGCCGCCGCGTTCTGCCGCCCCGATGGCGCGATCGTTGCTACGCGTGAGGATGTCGGGCGGCATACCGCCCTCGACAAGCTGGTCGGCGCGCTGGCGCTCGCCAGGCACGACATTGCGGCGGGCTTCGTCCTGCTCAGCGCCCGCTGCAGCTTCGAACTTGTCGACAAGGCGGTGCGCGCCGGGGCGCCGATGCTCGTCACCGTCTCGGCCCCGACGAGCCTTGCCGTCGAACGCGCGCGCGATGCCGGACTGGTGCTGGTGGCGCTGGCGCGGCATGATACGGCACTGGTGCTGAACGATCCCGACGGCTGTATCGCATGACCGCCGTCGCACCCGCCGCCCGATCGAAGGACGCCGACCATGGCTTTTGAACGCGAACGCGATCTTGGAACGCCGGCGTCATGGGCGCAGGCCGAGGTTACGCTGACCATCGACGGACGCGCGGTCGCAGTGCCCGAAGGCACGTCGGTGATGCGCGCCGCCGCGCTCATCGGCACCGATATTCCCAAGCTGTGTGCGACCGACAGCCTGGCGGCGTTCGGCTCGTGCCGCCTGTGCCTTATCGAGGTCGAGGGGCGCACCGGCTATCCCGCGTCGTGCACGACGCCGGTCACGCCCGGCATGGTCGTGCGTACCCAGACCCCCAAGCTGAAGCAGCTGCGGCGCGGAGTGATGGAACTCTACATCTCCGATCACCCGCTCGATTGCCTGACGTGTCCGGCGAACGGCGACTGCGAATTGCAGACGCAGGCGGGCAATGTCGGCTTGCGCGACGTGCGCTATGGTTATGCCGGGGCCAGCCATCTGACGGCAGCGAAGGACCAATCGAACCCCTATTTCGATTTCGATCCGACCAAGTGCATTGTCTGCTCGCGCTGCGTCCGGGCGTGTGATGAAACGCAGAACACCTTTGCCCTGACCATCGACGGGCGCGGCTTTGCCTCGATGGTCAGCGCCGGCCAGAAACAGGATTTCCTGAGTTCCGACTGTGTCTCGTGCGGATCGTGCGTGCAGGCCTGCCCGACGTCGGCGCTGCAGGAAAAAAAGGTCATCGAAGTCGGCACGCCCGACCGCGCCGTCGTCACCACCTGCGCCTATTGCGGCGTCGGCTGCACCTTTCGCGCCGAACTGCGCGGCGAGGAACTGGTGCGGATGGTGCCGTGGAAGGAGGGCAAGGCCAATCGCGGGCATTCGTGCGTCAAGGGCCGCTTCGCCTGGGGCTATGCCCAGCATCAGGACCGCATCCTCAACCCGATGATCCGCGCATCGATCGACGAACCGTGGCGCGAAGTGTCGTGGGATGTGGCGATCGCCCATACCGCCGCCGAATTCCGCCGCATCCAGGCGAAATATGGCGTGCGCAGCGTCGGCGGCATCACATCGAGCCGCTGCACCAACGAGGAAACCTATCTCGTCCAGAAGCTGGTCCGGCAGGGGTTCGGCAACAATAACGTCGATACCTGCGCGCGCGTTTGCCATTCGCCGACCGGTTACGGGTTGAAAACGACGTTCGGCACTTCGGCGGGGACGCAGGATTTCGACAGCGTCATGCAGGCCGATGTCATCATGGTGATCGGCGCCAACCCGACCGACGCGCATCCGGTCTTTGCCTCGCGGATGAAGCGGCGTCTGCGGCAGGGCGCGCGGCTGATTGTCGTCGATCCGCGCCGCATCGACCTGATCCGCACACCGCATATCGAGGCCGAGCATCATCTGCCGCTGCGCCCCGGCACCAATGTCGCGTTGCTGACCGCCATCGCGCATGTCGTCGTCACCGAAGGCTTGGCCGACGAAGCGTTCATCCGCGAACGCTGCGACTGGGACGAATATCGCGACTGGGCCGATTTCGTCGGCCAGCGCGATCGCTCGCCCGAGGCAACCGAAGCGCTGACCGGGGTGCCTGCCGACCAGGTCCGCGGTGCGGCGCGGCTGTTCGCCACCGGGGGCAACGGCGCGATCTATTACGGGCTCGGCGTCACCGAACATTCGCAGGGCTCATCGACGGTGATGGCCATCGCCAACCTCGCCATGGCGACCGGCAACATCGGGCGTCCCGGCGTCGGCGTGAACCCGCTGCGCGGCCAGAACAATGTCCAGGGCGCGTGCGACATGGGCAGCTTCCCGCACGAATTCACCGGGTATCGCCACGTTTCCGATACCGCCACCCGCCAGCTGTTCGAGGCCGCCTGGGGGGTCGCCATCGATCCCGAGCCGGGCCTGCGTATCCCCAACATGCTCGATGCAGCGACCGAGGGCGTGTTCAAGGCGCTGTTCGTCCAGGGCGAGGACATCCTGCAATCGGATCCCAATACCCAGCATGTCGCCGCCGGACTGGCGGCGATGGAATGCGTCGTCGTGCAGGACCTGTTCCTCAACGAGACCGCCAATTACGCCCATATCTTCCTACCCGGATCGACCTTCCTCGAAAAGGACGGGACCTTCACCAACGCCGAACGCCGCATCCAGCGGGTGCGCAAGGTCATGGAGCCGAAGAACGGCCATGCCGATTGGGAGATCGTCCAGCTTGTCGCCAACGCGATGGGTCTGGGCTGGAGCTATGCACATCCGTCGCAGATCATGGATGAAATTGCGGCGCTGACGCCGACGTTCGCCGGAGTCAGCTATGATGCGCTCGAACGCTTGGGTTCGCTGCAATGGCCGGCCAACGCTGCCAGTCCCGAAGGCACGCCGACGATGCACATCGACGGCTTCGTGCGCGGCAAGGGCAAGTTCGTCGTCACCGACTATGTGCCGACCGATGAGAAGACCGGGCCGCGCTTCCCGCTGCTGCTGACGACGGGGCGTATCCTTAGTCACTATAACGTCGGGGCGCAGACGCGGCGGACCGACAATGTCGCGTGGCACACCGAGGATTTGCTCGAGATCCACCCCAATGATGCCGAAAACCGCGGGATCAAGGACGGTGACTGGGTGTCGCTGCGCAGCCGCGCGGGGGAGACCAGCCTGCGCGCGCAGGTTACCGATCGCGTCGCGCCGGGCGTCGTCTATACGACCTTCCACCACCCTGACACCCAAGCCAATGTCATCACCACCGACTATTCGGACTGGGCGACCAATTGCCCCGAATACAAGGTGACGGCGGTGCAGGTCGGCCTGTCGAACGGCCCGTCGGCGTGGCAGGAACGCTATGATGCGCAGGCACGCCAAAGCCGGCGGATCGTCGCCGTGGCGGCGGAATAGCGGCGGTGACAAGCCCGACCGAACGCCTAGTCTATATGGCGAACCAGATCGCTCGGAACTTCGAAATCCGCGGGCCTGCTGCTGCCGCCGCCGCCACCGCAGATCATATCGCCAGCTTCTGGGACCCGCGCATGAAGCAGGGCATTTTGGACCATTTGTCGGCAAATCAGGGCGGATTGAGTGCGATTGCCCATGCGGCGATCCTGTCGATGGTTCCGCCACTGCGGCCGAAATGAATTTGCCGCACGGCGCGCCCCGGTTAGGCTTTGCTGTCGGCACTTCGCGCCGTGCGATGTGGCTATCCAGTTTTGCTATGGCTTGGCGGGAGGCGTCGGTGCGATGGTGCTGCGTGCGGGGTTCCGGTCGTGGCGCACCGCCGCACAAAATGGGGGGCATTGGGTGAAATCGACGGCGCGGGTTGTGGTCATCGGCGGCGGCGTTGTTGGCGTCAGCACGCTGTATCACCTCGCCAGTATGGGCTGGTCGGATGTCGTGCTCGTCGAGCGGCGCGAGCTGACATCGGGATCGACGTGGCACGCAGCGGGGCTGCTGCCGCTGTTCAACCTCAGCTATGCCGTGGGGCAGCTGCATAAATATTCGGTCGGCTTTTATCCGACGCTGGAAACCGAAACCGATCTCAAGGTCGGCTTTTCGAATGTTTCGAACATTCGTCTGGCGCGTACCGCCGACCGGATGGACGAATATCATTATTATGCCGGGGTCGCCCGGACGATCGGCATCGACGTCAACTTCCTCACCCCCGCCGAAGTCAAGGCCATCTGGCCGCTGTGCAATACCGACGGCGTGATCGGGGCGATCCAGCACAAGGCCGATGGCTATATTCAGCCCGCCGATCTGACGCAGGCGCTGGCCAAGGGCGCGCGGCAACGCGGCGCCACGATCTACCGCAACACCACCGTCACCGCGATCGACAAGACGGCGGCGGGCGAATGGTGCGTGACGACCGATCAGGGCACGATCACCTGCGAGCATGTCGTCTTCGCGACCGGCAATTTCGCCCGCCAGACCGGCGCGATGGTCGGCCTCGACATCCCGGTCGTTCCCGTCGAGCACCAGTATATCGTCACCGAGCAACACCCGGCGATCATGGCGCGACGGGCGCAGGGCCTGCCCGAAATGGGGGTGCTGCGCGAATCCGATTCGAGCTGGTACATGCGCGAGGAAGCGGGCGGGTTGCTGCTGGGGCCGTATGAAGTCGGCGCGCCAGCGTGCTACATCGACGGGCCCGCCGCCAATTCCGAATATGAACTGTTTCCCGACGCGCTCGAACGCCTCGAACCCTATGTGATGAGCGCCATCGCCCGCGTTCCGGCGTTCGGCGAAGTCGGCATCAAGCGCATCTACAACGGTGCCATCGCCTATACCCCCGATGGCTCGCCGATTGTCGGACCGGCGTGGAAGCACCGCAATCTGTGGCTCAACGAAGGCCATAGTTTCGGCGTCACGGCAGCGGGTGGCGCAGGGTGGCAACTGGCGCACTGGATCGTCGAGGGCGAACCGACGATCGACATGATGGGCGTCGATCCACGCCGCTACGGCGATTATGCCGGTCGCGGTTATCTGATCGAAAAGAACGAGGAGGCCTATGCCAAGGTCTTCACCGTGCATTACCCCGATGAGGAGCGCGAGGCAGCACGCGGTCTGCGGCGCTCCCCGTGCTACGACCGGATGAAAGCGATGGGGGCGGTGTTCGGCACGGTGTTCGGCTGGGAACGCCCGAACTGGTTCGCGCCGCGGGGTTATGCGCTGACCGACGCCGATCTGGCGCGTCCCGACGTGCTGCTCAACCACAACCACCCCAGCAGCGCTGGCGAACCGATCCGCGAGAAATGGTCGTTCCGACGGTCGAACTATTTCGACCATGTCGGGGCCGAATGCCGCAATGTCACCGAAAACGCCGGATTGCTCGATATGACGGCGTTCGCCAAATGTCGGGTTTTGGGTCCCGGCGCGGCGGCATGGCTCGATGGCCTGCTGACCAATGCCGTCCCGCAAAAGATCGGTCGGGTGACGCTGTCGTATCTGCTGACGACCCGTGGCGGGGTGCGCAGCGAGTTCACCGTCTACAAGGAAGCCGCCGACAGCTTCTATCTGGTGTCAGCGGGGGCATATGAACGGCACGATCACGATTATCTGAAGAAGGCGATGCCGCGCGATGGGTCGGTCGAATTCGAACGGCTGACGACGGCGATGGGCGTGCTGGTGCTGGCGGGACCGAAGTCGCGTGACATCCTCGCCATGCTGACCGACACCGACCTGTCGAGCGCGGCCTTCCCATGGCTGACCGGCAAGTCGATCAGCCTGGGCATCGCGCAGGTCGAGGCGCTGCGGGTCAATTTCGTCGGCGAGCTCGGCTGGGAAATCCATCATCCGATCGAAATGCAAAACTACATCTTCGACCGGCTATTCGAGGCCGGGGCGGCGTTCGGTCTGAAGCCCTTTGGCATCAAGGCGATGGATTCGATGCGGCTCGAAAAGGGCTATAAACTGATCCCGCGCGAACTTTCGGTCGAATATTCGGCGTATGAAAGCGGTCTCGGCCGCTTCATCGGGACCAAAAAGCCCGACTTCCTCGGCCGCGACGCGCTGCTGGCGGCGCATGCGGCGGGCGACCGCTGGCAGTTGGTGACCATGGAAGTTCATGATGTCACCGATGCCGACGCACGCGGTTCGGAGGCGATCTACCGCGACGGCGCGCTCGTCGGCCGCGCGACGTCGGGCGGGTTCGGCTGGCGCACGGGGACGTCGCTCGTCATCGCCATGGTGCCGCCGGCGCTCGCCGAAATGGGGGCGCAGTTCGACATCGCCATCCTCGGCACCGAGCATAAGGCGACGATTATCGCCGATTCGCCGTTCGACCCCGACAATGAGCGGCTGCGGGGGTGAGCGCCTACCCGAACATCGCGGCGCTGCTGCGCGCCGACCGCAAGGGCCATTCGCTGCCGCAGCAGCTGTATGTCGGCGACGAAGCATTCCGTTTTGACGCCGAAGTCATGCTGCCGAGCGTCTGGCTTTTCGCCTGCACGGTCGCCCACATCAAACGGCCGGGCGACTGGTATCTGTTCGAACTGGCGCATAATTCGGTCATCGTCGTGCGCGGCCGCGACGGCGCGGTGCGGGCGTTTTTCAATAGCTGCCGCCATCGCGGCTCGCGGATTTGCGAGACCCAGCGCGGCCATGCCCCCCGGCTGATGTGCCCGTACCATCAATGGACCTACGGACTTGACGGCGCATTGATCGGCGCGCGCAACATGGGCCCGGATTTCGACAAGTCCGATCACGGCCTGACGCCGGTGGCGGTCGAAAATATCGGTGGGCTGATCTTTCTGTGCCTCGGCGACAATCCGCCGCCGATTGGCCGGGTGAAGACCGATGTCGAAGCGCAGATCGGCCTCTACGACCTCGAACATTGCAAGGTCGCGGTGCAGGACGCGCTGATCGAAGATGCCAATTGGAAACTCGTGATGGAGAATAATCGCGAGTGTTATCATTGTGATGCGAGCCATCCCGAACTGATGGGATGCCTCGGCAACACCGGTTTCGGCAAGGGGCTACCCGAAGACGGCAACGCCGACGCGGCAACCGAAGCCCATCTTGTTGCGAAGCGCGCCGAATGGCAGGCACTCGGCATCGATCACGATTTGATCGAATTTCCCGGCCATTGGTGGCACCGGATCGCGCGCCTGCCGCTCGCCAATGGCGCAACGTCGCAGACGCTCGACGGGACGGTCGCATCGACGAAATTGCTCGGGCCGTTCACCGCGCCCGAGTCGTCAAGCGTGTCAATTTGGACCGAGCCGAACAACTGGAATCACTTCTGCTGCGACCATGTGCTAACGTTCTCGCTGACGCCGCTGGCAGCCGACAAGACGCTGCTGCGCACCAGCTGGCTGGTGCATGAGGATGCGGTCGAAGGCGTCGATTACGACGTGGCAAAACTCACCGCCGTCTGGCGCGCGACCAACGCCCAGGACAGTCGGCTGGCGGCGCTCAACCATCGCGGCATCATGACCGACGGCTATCGCCCGGGACCCTATGCGCCCGAAGAAAAGCTCGTCGAGCATTTCAAGGAGTTCTACGTCGAACGCGGGCTCGCGGCGCTGGGGGGTTTGGGATGACCCGCTTCAACGTCGTAAATTTGTTCGCCAAATCGCTCAACGCGCACAAGGACTGGCCCGAACAATGGCCCGATGCAGCACCCAAACCGCAGTATGACGCGATCATCGTCGGCGGCGGCGGACATGGGCTGGGAGCGGCGTACTACCTCGCCCGCAAATACGGCATCACCAACGTCGCGGTGCTCGAAAAGGGCTGGATCGGCGGCGGCAACACCGGGCGCAACACAACGATCATCCGCTCAAACTACCTCTACGATGAAAGCGCCCATTTGTACGACCACGCCGTCAAGCTGTGGGACGGGCTAAGCCAGGAGCTCAATTACAACGTCATGTACTCAAAACGCGGCGTAATGATGCTCGCGCACAACGTCCATGACGTGCAGAGCTTGCAACGTCACATCCACGCCAATCGGCTGAACGGCATTGACAATGAATGGCTGACCCCGGCGCAAGCGCAGGCCTATTGCCCGCCGCTCAGCATCGACCCCGGTGCACGGCATCCGGTGCTCGGCGCAGCGTTGCAGCGGCGCGGCGGCACGGCGCGGCATGACAGTGTCGCGTGGGGCTATGCGCGCGCGGCGGCGGCGTTGGGGGTCGATATCATTCAGAGTTGCGCGGTAACGGCGATCAATCGCGGGCCGGACGGTCGCGTCACCGGAGTCGAGACGACGCGCGGGGCGATCAAGGCGGGACGGATCGGCGTATCGGCGGCGGGCAATACGTCGGTCGTGATGGCGATGGCCGGGCTGCAGTTTCCACTCGAAAGCTACCCGCTGCAGGCGCTGGTGTCGGAACCGGTAAAGCCGGTGTTCCCGTGCGTCGTCATGTCGAACACCGTCCATGCCTATATGAGCCAGTCGGACAAGGGCGAACTGGTCATCGGGGCCGGGACCGACCAATATGTCAGCTATTCGCAGCGCGGGGCACTTCACATCATCGAACATACGCTCGCTGCCATCACCGAAATCTTTCCGATGTTCAGCCGGATGCGGATGTTGCGATCATGGGGCGGCGTCGTCGATGTGACGCCCGATCGCTCGCCGATCCTTGGACTGACGCCGGTGCCGGGGCTGTCCGTCAACTGCGGTTGGGGCACCGGCGGGTTCAAGGCGACGCCCGGGGCAGGCGACCTGCTCGCCTACACGATGGCGAAGGGCGAACCGCACCCGATCAACGCGCCGTTCAATCTCGATCGTTTCCGCAATGGCCGCCTGATCGACGAAGCGGCAGCGGCGGCGGTGGCGCATTGAACCCCGACCATCACCAGCATCGCGAAGGACGCTCCGCATGACCGATATCGCGCCAGCGCAGACAGGCGACGGCGTGGAAACGCTCAGCCGCTCATTGAAATCGCGCCATGTTTCGATGATCACTTTCGGCGGCATTATCGGCGCCGGGCTTTTCGTCGGGTCGTCGACCGCGATCAGTACCATCGGACCGGCGGCGGTGCTCAGCTATGCGCTGGCCGGGCTGTTGGTCATTCTGGTGATGCGAATGATCTCGGAAATGGCGATCGCGTTGCCACACGCGCAGACCTTTCCGGATTTTGCGCGCGAAGGCATCGGCAATTGGGCGGGCTTCCTCGTCGGTTGGCTATACTGGTATTTCTGGGTCGTCGTTATCGCGGTCGAGGCGATTGCCGGAGCGAAGATCATCGTCGCCTGGTACCCGCAGTTCGAGGTCTGGCAGGTCGGCGTCGCGCTGATGGCACTGCTGACCGGGATCAACCTGATGTCGGCGCGCAGTTACGGCGAGTTCGAATTTTGGTTCGCATCGACCAAGGTGCTGGCGATCATCGTCTTCATTCTGGTGACCGGGGCCTATGCACTCGGGTTCACCGCGCCGCATGGATCGACCTTTGCCAATCTGACAGCGCACGGCGGGTTCGCGCCGGCGGGTGTAGCGGCGATCTTTGCCGGGGTCGCCACGACGATCTTTTCGCTGTGCGGGGCCGAAATTGCCACGCTCGCCGCTGCCGAATCGGATGAAGGATCGGGCGTCATCGCCCGCATGACGCTGTCGGTTTCGGTGCGCATCCTCGTCTTCTTCGTACTGTCGATCTTCCTCATCGTGTCGGTCGTGCCATGGACCGATATCAAGCCCGGACTGTCGCCGTTTGCGCAGGCGCTGCGCGTCATGGATTATCCTGCCGCCGATTTGATCATGAATTCGATCATCCTTGTCGCCGTGCTCTCGTGCCTCAATTCGGGCATCTACATCACCTCGCGCGCGATGTTCGGGCTGGCGCAGAACGGCGACGCACCGCAGTCGTGTGTCCGGTTGAGCGGCTCGCGCGTACCGGCACGGGCAATCCTTATCGCCAGCCTGTTCAGCTATGGCGCGCTTGCCGCGTCGGTGCTTTCACCTGCAGGCGTGTTCAACTTCCTCGTCAATTCGTCGGGCGCGGTGATGCTGTTCATCTACATCCTGATCGCCATCGCGCAACTGCGGCTGCGGCAGCGGATCGAAGCGACCGCTCCTGAACGCCTGCAGATCAAAATGTGGTTCCACCCCTATGGTACCTATGTCGCGTTGGCAGGGATGGTGGCGGTGCTGGTCCTGATGGCGCTGTCGTCGCATTCGGCCGAACTTTGGGCGAGCGTCGCCGTCGCGGCGGCGTTTCTCGTGGCGTTCCGGCTGACCAAGGCGTCGCGCCGCGCGCCGGGCGCCCAATGATCCTGATCCATTGCCCCTATTGCGACGAACTGCGCCCCGAGATCGAATTCGCCAACGCAGGACAGGCGCATATTGCGCGCCCTGCCAACCCGACGGCGGAAAGCGATGGCGATTGGGAACGCTTCCTGTTCGTCCGCGCCAATCCGCGCGGTCGGCATCACGAACGCTGGCGGCATATCCATGGCTGCGGACGCTTTTTCAACGCGGTGCGCGATACGGTAACCGACAAGTTCGAAACGACCTATAAAGCTGGCGAGCCGAAGCGATGAGCGGTCAGCGGATCGCCGGGCGGGGTCGCGTCGAACGCGGGCGAACCGTGTCGTTCAGCTTCGACGGCAAGGCCTATATCGGCTTGGCCGGCGACACGCTGGCGTCGGCGTTGTTGGCCAATGGCGTCATGCTGTTCGGCCGGTCTTTCAAATATCATCGTCCGCGCGGGCTGGTCGGGGCCGGATCGGAGGAACCGAACGCGCTGGTATCGGTGACACGCGGTCAGGGGCGGCACACCCCCAACCTGCTGGCGACGCAGGTCGAACTGTACGATGGCCTTGTCGCCACCAGCCAGAACCGCTGGCCGAGCCTTGGTTTCGATATCGGGGCGATCACCAATCGGCTGAGTTTCCTGTTTCCTGCCGGTTTCTACAACAAGACCTTCATGTGGCCGCGCAGTTTCTGGGAGCGGCTGTACGAACCGGCGATCCGTCAGATGGCGGGTCTCGGCGAAGCCCCCGATGCGCCCGACGCCGATCATTATGCTGCGACCTATGCGCATTACGACCTGCTTGTCGTCGGGGCAGGACCGGCGGGGATCGCCGCAGCGCTTGCGGCAGCGGGCACCCAAGCGCGGGTGGTGCTGATCGACGAACAGGGCGAGATTGGTGGCGGCGCGCTATCCGATCCGGCGCTGTGGCCATGGCTGACCGATAGCGTCAAGGCGCTGGCCGCGGCGTCGAACATGCAGATCCTGACGCGGACGACGGCCTTTGGTTATTATCACGACAATTTTATCGGTGCGGTCGAGCGGCTGATCGATCATCGCGCGCTGGTCGGTGCAGGACCGCGCGAGAAACTTTGGCGCATCCGTGCCGCCGAGGTGGTGCTGGCGCAGGGTGCCATCGAACGCCCACTGGTGTTTGCCGGCAACGACAGTCCCGGCGTGATGTTGGCGAGCGCGGCGCGGACGTGGCTCAACCGCTACGGCGTTGCGGTTGGCAAGGCACTACTGGTCATGGCGAGCCACGACAGCGGCTGGCAGGTCGCGTTCGATCATGCCGAAGCGGGGATCAGGGTCGCAGCAATCGTCGATATCCGTGGCGATGTGCGCGCGGACTTGCTGGACAAGGCACAAACGCTCGGCATCCCGGTGCACTTGGCGTCGGCGGTGACCGATGTGACGGGCGGCAAGGCCGTCGTCGGCGCGCGCGTCACGATGTTCGACGCGGCGAGGAAGGCAGGCGCGAGCCAATCAATCGCTTGCGACGCTATCCTGATGGCGGGCGGCTGGACGCCGAGCATTCATCTGTGGTCGCACAGCAAGGGCACGATCCGCTGGGCCGCCGAACTGGGGGCGTATGTTCCCGATCAGCCCAACGAGAATTGCCGCAGTGTCGGTGCCTGTGCGGGTGACATGGACATGGGCAGCGGCGTCAGCGTCGCCGCACTGCCGACTGATCGCGATCCCGCCAAAATCAAGGCGTTTGTCGATTTCCAGAACGATGTCTGCGCGCGCGATATCCGGTTGGCCGTGCGCGAAGGCTTCCGGTCGATCGAGCACGTCAAGCGCTACACGACCAACGGCATGGCGACCGATCAGGGCAAGACATCGAATATCAACGGCATGGGGATCGCATCCGAAATACTGGCGAAGTCCGCCGATGCGATGGGCCTGACGACCTTCCGTCCGCCCTATACGCCGCAAAGCTTTGGCGTGCTGGCGGGGCATCACCGGGGGCCGCTGTTCCAGCCGGTGCGCAAGTCGCCGATCGACGGCTGGGCCGAAGCGAATGGCGCGGTGTTCGAAAATGTCGCGCAGTGGCGGCGGGCACGGTATTTTCCCAGGTCAGGCGAGGATATGGCGGCAGCGACCCGCCGTGAATGCCAGGCGACACGGTCTTCTGTCGGTATTTTCGACGCCTCGACATTGGGCAAGATCGAAGTCGTCGGCCCCGATGCGGCCGAATTCTTGAACCTCATGTACACTAACCCGTGGAAGGCACTCGAGCCGGGACGGTGTCGCTATGGCCTGCTGCTCAAGGAGGACGGCTTCATTATGGACGACGGGGTCAGTGCGCGCCTTGCCGCCGACCGATTTCACCTGACGACGACGACCGGAGGGGCGGCGCGGGTGTTGAACATGATGGAAGACTATCTCCAGACCGAGTGGCCCGATCTGAAGATCTGGCTGACGAGCACCACCGAGCAATGGGCGGTCATCGCGCTGAATGGTCCGAACGCCCGCGCTGTGCTCGCCCCGTTGATCGACGATATCGATCTGTCGTCCGAGGCCTTCCCCCATATGGCGATCCGCGAGGGGCATATTGCCGGTGTGCCAACGCGGCTTTTTCGGGTCAGCTTCACCGGGGAGATGGGGTTCGAGGTCAATGTTCCGGCCAGCCATGGCCCCGCAGTATGGGAACGCATTATGGAGGTCGGGGCGGCGTACGGCATCACGCCCTATGGCACCGAGACGATGCACATATTGCGCGCCGAAAAGGGCTATATCATCATCGGGCAGGACACCGACGGGACGGTGACGCCGTTCGACGCCGGGCTCGATTGGGCAGTCGGCAGGAAGAAGCTCGATTTTGTCGGCAAACGCTCGCTTGCGCGACCCGATATCGTCGCGGCGGGACGACGGCAACTCGTCGGCCTGTTGACCGAGGACCCGGCGCTGGTCCTCGAGGAAGGCGCGCAGATCGTCGATGATCCGAACCAGCCGATCCCGATGACGATGATCGGCCATGTCACTTCGAGTTATTGGAGCGAAACGCTCGGCCGCTCGATTGCGCTCGCACTTGTCGAAGGCGGCAAGGCGCGGATGGGCGACACGATCCATGTGCCGATGCCGGGCACGACCCACTGGGCGGTGATCACCGGAACGGTGTTCTATGATCCCGAAGGGATGCGGCTCGATGGCTGAGCCGCTCGCCCGGGTCGACCCCGTACCCGCCGCGCCGCTGGCGTTGGCGGGCGTGACTCTGGCTTTGGTAGCTGAGGTCCGGCGCTATAGCCTGCGCGGTGCAGCCGCCGCCCTCGCGCGTTTAACAGCAGTGCCGTTGCCAACAAGGATCGGCGACGCCGTCATCGCCGGGGAGGACATCGCCGTCATGCTGGGCCCCAATGAATGGCTGCTGCTCGGTGCCGTTTCCAGCGATGGTGCCGGTCAGCCGGTCAGCATTGTCGACGTCAGCGAACGTCAGACCGGCTTCAGGCTCGACGGCCCAGCGGCGGCCGAAATCCTGATGTCGGGCTGCCCGCTCGACCTTGACCGCATGGCGGCAGGGCGCGGCACCCGGACACTCTATGAAACGGTCGAGATCATCGTCGTCAAGCTTGGCGCGCAGTCGTTCCACGTCGAGGTCTGGCGGAGTTTTGCGCCATGGCTGTGGGCGGCACTGTGCCAAGCCGCGAGCGACGGCGAGACCTCGGCGCGCTGAAGCGCCTGTCCACCATCCCGGTGACCGCTATTGCGACCGTTTCCGCTCGACGGTGTGCGTACTGAAGCGGGTGATCAGCCAGTTGCGTAACAGCGTGATTGCCGGGTCGGAAAGGTCTTCGGCGCGCAGCTTGAGGTAATAGCCATAGCCGTCCTCGATGATCGCGTCATAAGGCATGACCAGTTTTCCAGCTGCAATCTCGGACGCGAACATATCGACATCGGCGAGCGCTACGCCGTCGGCCGCCATGGCATAATTCACCGACAGCAATGCGGTGTCGAAGGCGATGCCGCGGTCGGCATCGAGCGCGATTCCCATCTGGCGCGAATATATCCGCCACAACAGTCCGCGCGTTTCATTCTCGAGCTTGAGATGAAGCAGCGGGTTGTCGGCCAGGAACTGCGGCAACGATTTGCCGGTATGGCGCTGCGCGGTCTGCGGTGAGCACACTGGCGCGACCCGCACCATCCACAACAGATCGGTGACCCAGTCATCGATATTGGGCCGGTCGAAGACGATCGCCATGTCGATGTCGCTCGATGGCAGGCCGGTAACGCCGGCACTTGAAATGTCGATCTTGATCTCGGGATGCTCGGCGTAAAACTCGCCGATCATTGGCAGCACGACCTGTTGCAGCATCGACGGCGGGACGTGGATGCGGATCGGGCGGCTCGTCGAGGCAGGGTTGCTGATGGTGTTCATCCGCGTTTCGATCCGATCGAATGCGGCGATGACCTCGGGCAACAGCGCCTCGCCCTGCGGGGTGAGCATGAGGCGCGGGCCGGAGCGGTCGAAGAGCTTGTGGCCGATCAAATCCTCAAGGCTGATTATATGGCGGCTGACCGAACTCTGCGACACATTGAGTGCCTGCGCGCCCGTCGTGAAGCTGAGGCGCTGCCCGACCGCATCGAATGCGCGCAAGGCATTTAGCGGCAACCAGCGGCGATTGATCGGGGGCGGCTTGGAAATGGCAGGCTCCTGCGACCGGCGGATCTGTGAACATATCGACTGACGCGATGAACTGACGCGATTCCCGCGCGCGCGCAACACCGGGCGCATCGTTACGGCCTTCCGATTTTGACATGAGGCTATGCCCAATTGCGATTCAATGTCGATGGCGGGCTGTGCGACACAGGGTAGGGAGCAGCGGGAGAAGCCGGTTTGGACGTATCAACGATTGCGGCCGCTTTCCAAAGCCGGAAGCCCGGCCACTCGCTCCCTCAACCGCTCTATCTCGATCCTGCTGTGCTCGCCTTCGACATGACGGCGGTCTTTGGTCAATCATGGCTGCTTGCCGGGTTCGAAGCCGAGGTGCGCAACCCCGGCGACTATCTGTCGATCATGGTTGGCGAATGGCCAGTACTGATCGTGCGGGGCCGCGACGGCGTGCTGCGTGGTTTCCATAACTCCTGCCGTCACCGTGGCTCGGTGATCTGTCCTCCGGGCGCTGGCTCGGCGGCGCGGTTGACCTGCCCCTATCATCGCTGGACCTATGACCTGACCGGCAAGTTGCTCGCTGCCGGACGGATGCCCGACGATTTCGACAAGGCCGATCATGCGCTCAATCCGATCCACACCGAAACCGTCGCGGGGGCGATTTTTATCTGCCTCGCAGCAGTGGCACCGCCGTTCGCGGCCTTGCGCCAGCGTTTGACACCGCTGCTTTCGCCGCACAATTTGGGGCGTGCCAAGGTTGCGCATCAATCGGTGCTGATCGAACACGCCAATTGGAAACTGGTGATGGAAAACGCGCGCGAATGCTATCACTGCGCGACCGGCCATCCTGAGCTGTCGCGGACCTTTCCAGTCAATGCGTCGGCCTATTTCGATACCGAGAAGGATCATTCGGCGGGTTTCAACGCGCGGATGGAGGCGCTGGGGCTGCCGATTGGTCCGGTCGAGGAGGATTGGTGGCAGGCATCGCGCTTTGCGCTCAACGCGGGAACGACCGCGATGACGATTGACGGCAAACCGACAGTCGCCAAGTTGATGTGCGAATTAGGCGACGGCGACATCGGGTCGATGCGTTGGGCAATCGAGCCGCACAGTTTCTGCCATTCGACCGCCGAATATACCGTCGCTTTTTTCGCCATGCCGGTGAGCCCGAGCGAAACCCATGTCGTTTGCAAATGGCTCGTCCATGAAGATGCCGTCGAGGGTGTCGACTATCAGGTCGACCGGCTGATCGACCTGTGGACGCGGACCAATCTGCAGGACAAGGCGCTGGCCGAAAACAACCACGCCGGAGTCAGGTCGCCGGGGTACATCCCGGGTCCGTATTCGCCCGATGCCGAACCCTTGGCGATGCGCTTTGTCGATTGGTATTGCCGCACTGCCCGCACCTATCTCGACCGTGCTGCCCGTGGCTGATCTGCGCCCCGAAACACTGGCGGTCCGCGCGGGTTACCAACCCGAAGACGGCGCCAATGCCGCCAAACCGCCGATCTACATGACGTCGACGTTTGTTTACGCCTCGGCGCAACAGGCAAAGGACATCCACGAGGCCTATTTCGACGGCACCGGCCCCGAAGTCGGCGGTGCGGCGCATATCTACACACGGCTCGGTCATCCGGGGCTCGATATGGTAGAGACGCGCTTGGCGGCGCTCGATGGTGCCGAAGCCGCCGCAGCCTTCAACAGCGGCATGGCAACCCACACCGCCATCGCGCTCGCGCATGTCCGGCCCGGCGACAGCGTGGTGCACAGCCGGCCGATCTATGGCGGCACCGATGGGCTGTACAATATGCTGCTGCCGCAGTTCGGGGCGCACGGGTTCGATTTCACCGACGGCTGTGACGAGGCCAACATCCGCGCCGCAGTCGATGCGGCACAGGCGGCGGGTCCGCTCAAGCTGATCGTCATCGAAACCCCGGCCAATCCGACCGCGGCGCTCGTCGATATCGCGCTGGTGGTGCGCATCGCAGCGGAGATTACTCCCCGGCCACTCGTCGTCTGCGACAACACATTGCTCGGGCCACTGATGCAGCGCCCGATCGAACTCGGCGTCGATCTGTGCATGACCTCGCTGACCAAATATTGCGGCGGGCACAGCGATCTGCTCGCCGGCGGCGTAAGTGGCAGCAAAGCGCTGATCGACACATTGCGGCTGCTGCGGACGACGTTGGGCAGCCACCTCGACCCCTATACCTGCTGGCTGTTGCTGCGGTCGATGGAGACGGTCCACCTCCGCCTCGAACGCGCCATGGCCAACGCACAGACCGTTGCCGAATATCTGCGCGATCACCCCAAGGTCGCTAGCATCACCTTTCTCGGTTTTGTCGCCGAGGGGACGCCGCAACGCGCGGTCTACGACCGGCAATGCCGCGCCGGCGGATCGACCTTCGCGTTCCGGGTCAAGGGCGGTGAGGCGGCAGCGTTTCGCTTTCTCGATCGCCTGAAGCTGCTGCGCTTTGCCGTCAGCCTTGGTGGATCGGAGACGTTGATCACTCATCCGGCGACGACGACCCACTATGCGGTGCCGAGAGCGCTGCGTGAACTTGTCGGCGTTGACGACTCAACGCTGCGCTTGTCAGTGGGTATCGAGCATGTCGACGACCTGATTGCCGACTTGGCGCAAGCGCTCGAGGCGGTATGACGGTGGTCGATAAATATGACCTTACCGGCAAGATCGCGGCGCCGACCGCGCGATACGATTTGGTCGTCGTCGGCGCGGGTCTGGCGGGAACGCAGGCCGCCTGCGATGCGGCGATTACGGGGCAACATGTTCTTTTAATTGATGAAAACCCGGTTGCTGGGTCAGCGATGGGCAATGACACGCCGCTATTCTTCGGCGGCAGCATGACGGCGGCGGTGCAGAATAGCGGGCGGATGGTCGAACAGGTGTTCGTCAGCAATCCGGCGTTGGAGGCCGCAATGGACGCCGGGGTCGAGGTGCTGCTCGGCACCGTCGCGTGGGGGCTGTATCGCAACGGTCCCGCGATGCAGACCCTGCCCGAACCGATGTTGGGGCTGGCCGATGCCGAGCGTGCCTGGATGGTCGGCTTCGACCGGCTGGTGCTGGCGACCGGCGCGCGCGATCTGGTGCTCGGCTTTGCCGGGTGGAACCAGCCCGGCGTGATGGGGGCGCAGGGGTTTCATACGCTGGTCACGCGCTATGCGGCGTTTGCCGGGCAACAGGTGCTGATCCTCGGTTCGGGCGCGCTGGCGCTCGAAACGGCGCTGCTGGCGCACGCCAATGGCATCGCCGTGGCAGGGCTCGTCGAGTGTCTGGATGCCGTGCAGGGACCGGCGGACCTTGCCGATGCAGTTCGGGCGGCGGGCATTGTCATCTACGTCGGCTGCGCCATCGCAGCGACCAGATCCGGCGTCGACGGCGTCACGGGTGCATTGGTCGGCACACTGGGAAATGACACCGTTGCCGAAGTCGTTTGCGACACCATCGTCCTTGCCATCGGCACCGTCCCGGCGACCGAACTGCTCGCGGCAGGCGGCATCGCACCCGACGACACGATCTTGCTGACCGGCGATGCTGCGGCACCGCCGCCCGATATGGCCTATGTCGCGGCGTGGGCCACGGCGCTCGGCAGCTTCGCCAGCCCCGATACCATCGTCTGCCAGTGTGAGGAGGTCACCCGCGCCGATCTGCTCGGTGTCCAGCCGCCGCAGTACCTTGCCCGACCGGCCCCGATGGCGGCGCGGTCGCTGGCGACGCTCGCTGCCGACGGCCCCGCGCACCCCGACCAGATCAAACGGTTGACCCGCGCCGGAATGGGCACCTGTCAGGGCCGCCGTTGCCGCGAGCAGGTGGCGTGCCTGCTCGCCGATGCCACCGGCGTGCCGGTCGCGCGCGTCCCCGTCGCCAGTTACCGCGCCCCGGTGCGGCCGATTCCACTCGGCGTGCTCGCCGATTGGGACGAGGGCGAGGCGATGATCCGCGGCTGGGACGTCTGGTTCGGCATTCCGACGCAATGGACCCCCTATGCGCTCATCGGCACGCCGGGTGAGGCCGAACATGTCTCGATCGTCGGTGGCTATTCGCATGTCTGAGCCGCTGCCCAATGGGGCGACGATCGTCGTCATCGGCGGCGGCGTGACGGGGTTGAGTGCGGCGTGGTGGCTGGCGCGCGACGGCCATGATGTCGTCGTTCTCGACAAGGGCATCATCGGCTGGGAGGCTTCGGGCCGCAACGGCGGCGGCTGTTCGCACTATCAAAGCCCGTTGTTCGCCGAAGAGCAGCGGCTGTGGCCGCAGATGGACGATCTGCTCGGCTACCCCACCGAACACCGTCCCGAACGGATAATCATCCAGCGCGAACAGCATGCGCTCGATCACTACCGCCACGTCGGGGCGATGTGCACATCGATGGGCTACCGCGTCGATGATCTCGATAGCAGGCAGGTGCAGGAGCTGGTGCCGTTGACCGATGCCACCTGCCTTGGCGGCATTCACTTGCGCTTTGGCGGCCATGCCAACCCGCAGCGGACGGTGCAGGCCTATGCGTGGGCGATCCAGGATCTCGGCGGGCGGATCGTCCAGCATAGCCCGGCGCTGTCGATCGAGACGCAGGGCGGCAAGGTGGTCGCGGTGGTAACGCCGCATGGCCGGATCGCCTGCGACGCGCTGGTGGTGGCGGCGGGACCGCAGACCGGGATGCTGCTCGCCCCGCTCGGGGTGATTTTTCCGGTGACGTCGGCGCGCGCCGAGATGATCGTCACCGAACCCGCGCCGATGATGGCAATCGGCGGAGTCGATGGGAACGGGCTGTATGGGCGCCAGACCCTGCGCGGCAATCTGGCGTTCGGCGGCGGTCCCCACGAATGGTTCCCGATGACGCCGCAGGGGCCTGAGGCGCGCCCCGGCTCGCCCTTGATCCGCAGTCTGGCGCGCCGTGTCGCCGAGATGTTCCCCAAGGCTGCCGGGCTCAACGTCATCCGGTCATGGGCGGGGGTGGTCGAGAATTCCCCCGATGGCCGCCCGATCATCGACCGGCTGTCGGCGTTCGACAATATTACGGCCGCGTCGATGTCGGGGGTGGGCTTCGGCCTGTCGCCCGCGAGCGGCCACGCGATCCGCGATCTCGTCGCCGATGGTGGATGCTCGTTCACCGATATCTCGAAGCTCGGCCTCGCACGTTTCGCCGGTCTGCCGGCGACATGGCGCGAAGACCGGGGCTGGGTATGAGCCGCTATTCCGCGCTCGCCTTGCTGCGCGGTGCGCTCACCGGACAACGCCATTGGGACCGGGCATGGCGCGATCCCGAGCCGAAGCAATCCTATGACGTCATCGTCATCGGCGGTGGCGGTCATGGTCTCGCGACCGCTTACTATCTTGCCAAGGTCCATGGTGTCCGCAACGTCGCGGTGCTCGAAAAGGGCTGGATCGGCGGCGGCAATACTGGGCGCAACACCACGATCGTTCGGTCGAACTATCGCCAGGCGCCGCTGCATAACTTTTTCGAATTCGGACTGAAAATGTGGGAATCGCTCAGCGACGACCTCAATTACAACGTGATGTTCAGCCCGCGCGGGGCGCTGCTGCTGGGCCATTCGGACGCCGATATGGCGCGATTGGCACAACTCGGTGACGCGTTGCGCTGCGACGGCATCGATGCCGAATTGATGTCGCGCGACGAGGTCGCCCGGTTCGAGCCATCGCTCGATGTATCGGACCGCGCGCGCTTCCCGATCCATGGCGGCCTGATCCAGCGGCGCGGCGGCACGGCGCGGCACGATGCGGTGGCGTGGGGCTATGCCCGCGCCGCCGATGGCCTTGGCGTCGATATCATCCAGAATTGCGAAGTGACCGGCTTTGCGATGGCGGGCGGCACGGTCACCGGGGTGGAGACGACACGCGGCCGCATCGGTGCCGGCCGCATCGGCATCTGCGTCGCCGGCAACAGCGGCCACGTCGCGCGGCTTGCGGGCATCAAGCTGCCGATCGAATCGCAGACCCTGCAGGCGTTCGTCACCGAGCCGGTCAAGCCGATGATCGATACCGTCATCATGTCGATGACGCTGCATTGCTATATCAGCCAGTCGGACAAGGGCGGCATCGTGCTCGGCGGCGACCCGGATCGCTTCCCGAGCTATGCCCAGCGCGGGCTGCCGCCACAGATCGAAAAGGCCGCCACCGAAGCGATTGCGCTGGTTCCGGCGCTGTCGCGGCTGCGAATGGTGCGGAGTTGGGCGGGGGTGACCGACATGAGCTTCGACGGCGCGCCGATCATTGCGCCGCTGCCGGTCGATGGCCTCTATCTCAACGGCGGCTGGTGCTATGGTGGCTTCAAGGCGACGCCTGCGTCGGGGTGGATGTATGCGCATCTGCTGGCGACCGGGGAAAGCCATGCACTGACCCGCCCCTTCGCGCTCGACCGGTTCGCGCGCGGCGCGACCATCGACGAAACCGGTTCCGGCCCGCAGCCGACGAGCCGCTAGATGCTGCTGATCACCTGCCCGCATTGCGGCAACCGCGCCCAGACCGAATTCGACTATGTGCGAACGCTCGATTCGATCGTGACGCTCGATATGGCACCCGAAGCGGCGATGACGACGCTGTTCGAACGGAGCAATCCGCGCGGGATCGATGACGAATTGTGGCGGCACAGCCATGGCTGCCGCCAGTTCATGATGCTGCGCCGCAACCGGGTGACGCACGAGATCGCCTCGATCACGCCTTGGGGTGCCGCATGACCGGCCCGGCGCGGATTGCGGGCGGACCTGCGCCGTCGCTCGGGTTCAGCTTCGACGGTAAACCCTATCGCGCGCGGCCCGGTGACACGCTGGCGGCGGCGCTGCTGGCCAATGGCGTCAACCTTGTGGCGCGCAGCTTCAAATACCACCGCCCGCGCGGCATCATGGCGGCAGGCGTCGAGGAACCCAACGCGCTGGTGACGGTCGGCGAGGGCGCGCGGCGCACCCCGAACACCCGGGCGACCGATGTGTTCGTGTATGACGGATTGGTCGCCGTCAGCCAGAATCGCTGGCCGAGCCTGCGCTTCGATATCGGCACGCTCCTCGGGTTGGCCGCGCCGGTGTTTGCCTCGGGATTCTACTATAAAACCTTCTTCGGCCCGCCGAAGCGCTGGATGTTCTACGAAAAATTCATCCGCCGCGCCGCCGGGCTTGGCAATCCACCGATCGAAGCCGATGCCGACCGTTACGAACATCGCGCCGCCTTTTGCGATGTGCTGGTTGTCGGGTCGGGACCGGCCGGGCGCGTCGCGTCGCAAAACGCAGCGTTGGCCGGTGACCGCGTCATTCTGGTCGAACAGGACGCGGTGCCTGGTGGCAGTATCGTCCGCGACGCGGGCGGCGACGTTACCGCGATCATGGCGGCTGAGCTGGCGGCGTTGGAGTTGGCGGGTACCCGTGTGCTGGTGCGCACCACGGCTTCGGGCATCTGGGACGATGGTCTGGTGACGTGCGTCGAACAGCTTGCCGAGCCCGGACAAGCGGCTGAAATCGCGCAACGCCTATGGCGCATCCGCGCCAAACGGATCGTTTTAGCCACCGGGGCGATTGAACGCCCGCTGACCTTTGCCGGCAACGACCGCCCCGGCGTCATGCTTTCGCAGGCGGCGCGGACCTATGTGCGGCGCTTCGACGTGCTGCCGGGCTGCCGGGCCGTAATCGCGACGAACAATGACGACGCCTATTTGACGGCCTTCGCGCTGCGCGAGGCGGGAGGCACGGTGCTGGCGATACTCGATACGCGCGCCGCAGTTGTCAGTCAGGTGGTCGCCGCAGCACAAGCGTACTTCCCGGTGTTCTTCGACGTGCAAGATTTGGCGACCGAGGGCGGGTTGAACTGCTTGTCGTCGGTCGACGCGATGATCGGCAGCACCAAACGGCGTTTTGCTGCAGATCTTCTGGCGATGTCGGGCGGTTTCACGCCGGTCGTTCATCTGCACAGCCAAGCGGCGGGCAAACTCGATTGGCGCGAAGATATTCAGGCGTTTGTCCCCGGTGCGACGCTGCAGGCGATCACCAGCGTCGGCTCTGCCGCAGGCGAAGTCGAAGCGATTGCCGCCATGACCGCAAACCTTGGCAAGCCCAAGGCGAGCTTCATCGATTTCCAGAACGATGTGACCGCCGCCGATATCGATCTGGCGTGGCAGGAGGGCTATCGCTCGGTCGAGCATCTGAAGCGCTACACGACACTCGGCATGGCGACCGATCAGGGCAAGACCAGCAATATGGCGGCGCTGACGCGGTTGGCAGGGGCGGCGGGCGTCGCCATCCCGCAGGCTGGACTGACGACTTTCCGCCCGCCGTATGTGCCGTTGACGCTGGGCGCCCTTGCCGGTCCCGATGGTGGCGGTCATGCGGCGCCGACACGGCGGCTGGCGCTGTATGAACACCACCAACGCTTGAAACCAATCTGGCAACCGCTGGGCTATTGGCATCGGCCCCGCGCTTATCCGCTGGGCCGCGAGACCTTGGCGGAGGCGGCGCTGCGCGAGGCACGGGCGGTGCGCAACTGCGTCGGGATCGTCGATGTCTCGACGCTGGCGAAGTTCATGGTGACCGGCCCCGATGCATCGGCGTTCCTCGAAATCGTCTGCGCGACCAACGTTTCGAAGCTCGCGGTCGGGCGCGGGCGCTACACCTTCATGCTGCGCGAAGACGGCATGGTGATGGACGATGGCACCGTCTGGCGGCTGTCCGACAATCGTTACCTGCTGACGAGTTCGACGGGCGGAGCCGAGCGGATGGAGGCGCATCTCGCCTATGTGCGCCAAGTGCTCGCGCCGCAGCTGCGGGTGTCGGTCGTCGACAGCCAGGAACATCTCGCTGGGATTGCGCTGGCCGGACCGCAGGCGCGCGATGTGCTGGCGACGCTCATAGGCACCGAGCCACCGGCGCATATGGGTGCCAGCGAAGGCGTGATCGCCGCTGTTCCGGTGCAGATTCTCGCCGCGAGCTATAGCGGCGAGCGGGCCTTTGAGATTTATGCCGCAGGTCATGACGCCGGGCCGGTATGGGATGCGCTCGAAGCCGCCGTCCGCGCGCGCGGCGGTTGCCCTTACGGGCTCGAGGCGCTCGAGTTCCTGCGCATCGAAAAGGGGCATGTCGTCGTCGGTGGCGAAGCCGATGGCCGCACCACCGCGCACGATCTGCGGCTCGAAAAGATGGTGCGCAAGGCGGGCGGGTTCATCGGCGCGTCGGCACTCGACCGCCCCGCGCTTTCGGCCCCGGACCGCAAGCAACTCGTCGGACTCGAATCGCTCGGCGGCGACATTCCCGAAGGGGCGATGCTGATGGAGACTTGGGGTTCCGGTGCCGAAGGCCATGTCACGGCAGCGGCAATGCGCGTCAACATGGGCGGTTCGATCGCGCTCGGCCTGCTCAACGGCGGGCGCGGCCGCAGCGGCGAGACGCTGGTCGCGTCGTCGCCGACGCGCGGGCAGCATGTGCAGGTTCGCGTCGTCGCACCCCATTTCTATGATCACGAAGGCGCGCGCTACCGTGACTGATGCCAGCGTCGCCATTGCAATTGCGCCCGCCGGGGACGTCGTCGTGCTCGACTGCTGGGCGCTTATGCCGCCTGACGTGCACGGCGTCCGTGCGCTGAAAGTCGAGCCGAAGCGCTGGTGGATCATCGACGGCGGCGCAGCGATTGCAGCGATTGCGCAGCGTCTTGGCGATGACGGCGCGCTGACACCCATCGGTGGCGGGCTGTTGCGCGCGCGCCTGACCGGCCCCGGCTGGCGCGCGCAACTGATGATCGGCGGCGTCTTCGATGCCGAGGATGGCGGTTTTGGCCCCGGAGACTGCGCGGCGACCATCATCCACCACGTCCCCGTCTGGATCGACGTAATCGCCGATGCTGAGGCGCACGTCTATTTCGCCGCCAGCCACCGTGCCGATATCGAACGTCTGTGGCGGCTGGCCCCGGCGGCCTAGCGGTGCGCCCGATGCCACGCCGCCGATTGCGCAGCGACAAGGCGCAGCACGTCGCCGTGCACAATCGCGATATCGACAACGTGCCAGCCCCAATCGGGATAGGCATCGTCGCCGATTACCGGTTCGGCGGTCAGTTCGCGGTCGAAGGCGGTCTGCGGCGCGACGTTGACATGGACAGCGAGATAATTGGCGTTGCTGCCCTTGACGCATTCCGCCGATAGTCGCCCCGGCACCCGGGCATAGCGCGTGGCCAAGGGCTTGCCGTCGGCCTGCCAGCCTTCGGGCGGCGCACCGATGCCGACCCCGCCGCGCCACCACGGAAAGCCGAAGATGCTGTCGAGCGGTGCCGGAACGCCTTCTAGTTTCGCCGGATTGGTGCACGCCGCCTCCATGTCGGGCCGTTTCGACACGCCGAACAGCGCGTTGGCGGGCGGCGGGATCGTATCGCGATAGCTCGCCCAGACGATCGCACACCCCGTCTGGCTTCCGGTGCGGCAGAGCGGAATCGTCTTGAAATCGCCGCCGATGTCCTTGCCCTTGGGTACGAGCACGCTGGTACCCGGCAGCATTGCCGACAGCATATGCCCCTGCACCGGCTTGCCATCGATCTCCTCGGCGATCAGCCGCTGGAGCACCATCGACCCCTGACTATGGCCGATAAGCACGAAAGGTCGTCCGCCGTTGTCGCGCGCAAGATAGTCGCGCCACGCATCGCGGATGTCACGGTAGCCCAGTTCGGGATCGGCATCGCTCGCCTGTCCGCGCATCCGGGCGCGAAGTGCAGTCAACGTCACCTGCCGGTACACCGGAGCAAAGGTCCGGCAGACGCTGGCAAAGCGCGCGAACTGTGCTGCGGCTTGTGCACGCTCTTCGGGCCCGGCGATCATGTCGCTGTTGCCGGTCAGATCAAGCGACGTCGTCGGATAGACGTAGAAACAATCGGCGTCGGGCTCGGCAGGCGGCACTGCGGGTTCTTCGATTGGTGCCGCGCCGGACGCCATCCGGGTCACGCGCGCGTCATCGGTGCAGGCGTCGCTGCGACCCGGACGGCAGAGCCAGTTCGTATCGCGCGTATAGTCGTTGCCGGGAGTCGCCGATGCTGCCGCCATCGCTACAAACAGCGCGAGTGCCATAACCCCTCCTAGTCCGGAAAGACGACGGTTTTGGTGCCGTTGAGCAACACCCGGCCATCAATATGGAAACCGATGGCGCGCGACAGCACCCGGCGTTCGATGTCGCGACCCTTGCGGATCAGGTCGTCGGGGGTGTCGGAGTGGCTGATCCGTTCGACATCCTGTTCGATGATCGGACCTTCGTCGAGGTCGCCGGTGACATAATGGGCGGTCGCACCGATCAGCTTGACGCCGCGTTCATGCGCCTGGTGATAGGGCTTTGCGCCCTTGAAACCCGGCAGGAACGAATGGTGGATATTGATGCAGCGGCCGTTCAGCCGCGCCGCCATCGCGTCCGAGAAGATCTGCATATAGCGCGCCAGCACAACCAGTTCTGCGCCGCTTTGGGTTACGATATCGAACGCGCGGCCCTCCTGCTCGGCCTTGGTCTCGCGCGTCACCGGTAAATAATGGAACGGGATGTCGCCAATATCGAAATGCGCGCGGGCCGGTTGCGGATGGTTCGAAACAATGGCGGCGATATCCATCTTCAGTTCACCGATGCCGACGCGGTACAGGATGTCGGCAATGCAGTGATCGAGCTTCGACACGAAGACGACGATTTTCGGGCGATGATTGCGGTCGCGTACCTGCCATTCCATGCCGAAGCTCTGGGCAATGGCACCAAACCCATCGCGAAACTCATCGACCGGTGCGCCATCGGGAAGGTCGAATTCGGTGCGCATGAAAAAGCGACCGGTTTCCACATCGCCGTATTGGCTCGACGCCGTAATGCTGCCGCCCCGGTCGAAAATCAGGCCCGCGACCCGGGCAACGATTCCCGGTCGGTCGATGCAAGAAAAGGTCATGGTCAGGTGCGAGGCAGTCAATGCGTCCTCCGTTGATGGCGCTTTTGCGGGGGTTGGGCTTGGCTCGGCTTGATGACCGGAATGGCTTGCCTGCCCATGCCCCAACGGCATGAACTTGGGCGGAAAAGGCATGGCACAACCCTTGCGCGTCGTAGCCACCGGAGTAGGTTGACGGGTGTGACCGGTTTGAACAGCAAAATTTTGCTATCGACCGGTCAAAATTGGTGACTTGCGAGGGGTTGGAAGCGCGAACAGTCTCCAAGGATGTGAGCGGTGCTAGGGGTTGATAACGGTATTGCCGCAAGGCAGGCCGACGAAATTAGGGGGGTAGCATGAAGCAGTTTTGGTGCACGTCGGCGGCGGTTACGGCGCTTTCTGTTATGGGCGCGGGGGCGTCCCCGGCGTGGGCGCAGGCCGCTCAGACAGCAGCAGCACCACAGGCTGATAACGCCATCGCCGATATCACCGTCACCGCCACACGGCGCGAGGAATCGCTGAACCGGGTGCCGCTGGCCATTCAGGCGTTGAGCGGTGACTCGCTGCAGAAGCTCAATATCACCACCTTTGAAAAACTGATCGAATTCCTGCCGAACGTGCGGTCAGCGTCGCGCGGTCCGGGCACCTCGTCGATCTACATTCGCGGCCTGTCGACCGACACGCCGGGTTTGCAGATCACCGGTACGGCGGGTTCCTTTCCCAGTGTCGCCTTGTATCTGAACGATGCGCCGGTTTCGCTGCCGGGCCGCAATCTCGATATCTATGCCGCCGACTTTCAGCGCATCGAAGTGCTGGCAGGCCCGCAAGGCACGCTCTTCGGTGCCAGCGCCGAGGCCGGTGCCGTGCGCTATATCACGAACAAGCCCGATTTCAGCGGGGTCCATGCCGGGTTTACCGGCACCTATGCGCTGACCAAGGGCGGCAGTGACAGTCAGTCGGGAAGCGCGTTCTTCAACTTCCCGATCGTCGAGAACAAGCTTGCCGTGCGTCTGGTCGTCTATAGCGATCAGCAGGGCGGCTATATCGACAACGTTCCGGGCACCTATCAACTACCGTTCGACGGCCATGTCGGGCAGGCGGGGCAATTGCCAACGGGTAACCCGCTGCTGGTCCGGCAGGCGCTCGCCTCGTGCGCCGGGGTCAATAATTGTACCGGCAGCAACTATATCGCGCCAACGCGCCAGTCGGTCAACAATGACCGTTTCGTCGGTGATAATTTCAACGACGCCAATTATATCGGCGGTCGTATCGCTGTGACGTACAAGATCAGCGATGACTGGTCGATCGACCTGATGCATCTTCAGCAGCGGCTGCGGACCGAAGGAACCTTCGATTACGATCCGGCTGTCGGCGATCTCAAGGTTCAGCAATATGGCCAGAACCGCCTGCGCGATGATTTCAACCTCGAGAATTGGACCATCAACGGCCGCATCGGCAAGCTCGATGTCATCTATACCGGATCATATCTCAATCGCCGTACCGTTCAGGTCAACGATTATACCCGTTATTCGAACTTCGGCCTGTATGTGCCATATTATGAATGCGACGCGGGTGTTTATTATAACAACGCGGCACGTGGCAAGGTTTGCTACACACCAACCAAGAGCTATCAGGTTCGCGATACCAACCGGCATTGGACGCATGAAGTCCGGGTGACGACACCTGCCGCAGCGCGTCTGCGTGGAACCGCTGGATTCTTTTACGATGTCAACAAGATCTACGACAACACCGATTGGTCGTATCTGAACCAAGGCGCTGGCTTCATCTATGTCCGGGCACCCAATCCTTCGGTCAACGCCATCGATCCGACGCCCCGACCGGTCAACGTCGGCTTTTTCAACGACGTGACCCGCCGCGATCGGCAGCTTGCCGTCTATGGTGAGGCATCGTTCGATATTATCCCACAGAAACTGACCATCACCGGTGGCGCGCGCTATTATAACGAGCAAGCCTCGCAAACGGGTTCGTCCAATACGAGCTTCGATGGCGTTTCGCGCGGTATTTACACGCCGCCACCGGTGGGCAGCCCGCCGGGGACGCCGGGTTCGTACCGGCCGTCGGCAACGCCACCGCTCTATTATGGCATCAGCGCCAACCTTGCCGACAATTTGCGCGGCTTGTCACCGACGACGTACAGCGGCGTGCTGTTCAAGGGTAATCTGACCTACAAGCTCGATAGTGGGTCGCTGTTCTACTTCACCTATTCGGATGGTTTCCGTCCCGGCGGTTTCAATCGTCGCCCCTGCCGTCTGGGTAGCGCGATCTGCCCGACGCAGGAAATTTTCCGCCAACGGACTGCCTATCGTCCGGATAATGTGACGAACTACGAAGTCGGCGCCAAACTGGCGCTGCTCGACCGCACGTTGCAGGTCAATCTTGCCGCCTACTGGATCAACTGGACGAATATTCAGCAGACAGTGTTCGACCAGAATATTTCGAACCAGACCTTCACCACCAACTTGTCGGATGCCCGCATCCGGGGTGTCGAAGGTGACGTGACGTGGCGGGCGACGCATCAGCTGACGTTCAATGGCGCATTTTCGTATAATGACTCGGAACTGACGAAGTATCGGCAGGCGACGACCGTGCTGCGGCCGATCGGCAGCGAACTGGCGCTCAGTCCGAAGTTCCAGGGCAATTTGCGCGCCCGTTACGAAACCGAAATGTCCAATGGCTGGCGTCCCTACATCCAGGGGGGTGTCCATTATGTCGGCAGCAGCATTTCGTCGATCATCGACAATGTCAGCATCCGCTACAACGGTCCGAACGTGGTTTATAATGGCGTGGCAGTGAATACTGGCGATGTCTCGACGCCGTTGGTGGCTGGCATTCGGCAGCGCGCCTACACCACTTTCAACGCCGCGGTCGGCGTCAGCAAGGACGATTGGTCGCTCGAATTGTACGGCGAAAATCTCAGCGATGCGAGGCCGCAGCTGTTCATCAGCGGCAACGACGGCATCAACCGGGTCACGACCTCGCGGCCGCTGTCGGTCGGGCTGCGCGGAAGCTTCAAGATGTGATCTTGCCGAGGGACGACCGCCCGTTCATGATAGGCGGTCGGTCGTCTTTGGACTGGCTTGCGTTGCTTTGGAAGTTTGACGTTCGATGATTGCGGTCGCAGAGGCGCAGGTCGACACCGAGGCTCTGGTCGCTCGTGCCCGAACGCTCCTTGAGGGTGGGCGCCTCGCCGAGGCGGTCGCGCAATGCGAAGCGGTCCTCGAAGCCAGTTCCGGCAATCGTGACGCGCTGTATATCGCGGCGATTGCGCAGCGCTATCGGCACAAATTCGATGATGGTTTGCGGCTTATCGACCGCCTGATCGCCATCGATCCGACCTATGGCCGTGCGTATCAGGAACGGGGCCATTGCCTGCGGGAGATGGGCGACGCCGACGCTGCATTGACGAGTTACCAGCAGGCGGTGAGCCACAATATGGCGCTCGTTGCGAGCTGGAAATTCATCGCAGACCTGCAGCGCACTGCCGGGCGCGCGGATGCCGCCGAACTGGCGCAAGCGCAGGTCAATTATCTCACCGACCACCCGCCCGAGTTGATCAGCGTGATGAGCTTCATTCACGAGGGGCGCCTGCTGAAGGCCGAAACCCTGTGTCGGGCTTTCCTGCAGAAAAACGGGCACCATATCGCTGCCATGCGGCTGCTTGCCGAAATCGGAACCAAGTTCAATTCGTTCGACGAAGCCGAATTTCTGCTCGAATCATGTCTGGTGTTCGATCCGGACGTTGTCGATGCGCATTTCGATTATGTCCGGGTGCTGCGCCGCCAGCAAAAGGCCCAGCAGGCGCTCGAGCAGGCAGGCGCTTTGCGCGTGAAAGACCCCGGCAATCCGCAGGTCGAAATGCTTTATGCCAATGAAAATCTGTCGGTCGGCAATTTCGATGTGGCGCTGCAGGTGTATCGCGAACAGCTTGCCAAGACGCCGAACAGCCCCGGAATCAATCTGACGCTCGGCCACGCGCTGAAGACGGTCGGGCGACCCGACGAGGCCATCGCTGCGTACCGCCGCGCCTATGCGCACAAACCCGATTATGGCGACGCCTATTGGAGCCTCGCCAATCTGAAAACCTACCGCTTCGATGACGATGAAATCAGCCGCATGCGCGATTGGGAGGCGCAGCCGTCGACCGATTTCGACGACCGCTATCACCTGTGCTTCGCGCTCGGTAAGGCGCTGGAGGATCGCGGCGACTATGCGGCATCGTTCGAATATTATGAACGCGGCAACCGGTTGAAGCGTGACGAACTGAAATATGATTGGCGCCGCATTGCCGCCGAGATGGATCGCCAGATCGCGCATGTAACGCCGGCATTGCTGGGGTCGCAGGCGGGGTCCGGGGCCACGGCGGCCGACCCAATCTTCGTCGTCGGTCTGCCCCGCGCCGGATCGACGCTGATCGAACAGATCATCGCTTCGCATTCGCTGGTCGAAGGGACGATGGAGCTCCCCAATATTCTGGCGCTGGCGCACAAGATCGACGGGCGGCGACGGATCGACGAGGAGGCGCAGTATCCGGGCAATCTCGGCGAACTGACGGTCGACGAATTGACCGCGTTCGGCGACGCTTATCTCCGCGATACGATGATCCATCGCAAGGCAGGCACCCTCTATTTCATTGACAAGATGCCGAACAATTTCCGGCATATCGGGCTCATCCATTTGATCCTGCCCAACGCGCGGATCATCGATGCGCGGCGCGGCGCGATGGGCTGCTGCTTCAGCGGCTTCAAGCAGCTGTTCGCCGAAGGCCAGGAGTTCACCTATGGCCTTGAAGAAATCGGCCATTATTACCGCGACTATGTGCGCCTGATGGACCATTGGGATGCGGTACTGCCCGGCAAGGTCCTGCGGGTTCAGTACGAGGATGTGGTTGCCGATCTCGAACCGCAGGTGCGGCGGATTCTCGATTATCTCGGCCTGCCGTTCGAACCGGGTTGCGTCGCCTTCCACGCCAACGACCGCGCGGTGCGGACGCCGAGTTCGGAACAGGTGCGGCAGCCGATCTTCACCAGCGGGCTCGACCAATGGGAGAATTACGCCCCCTATCTCGATCCGCTGCGTGCCGTTCTCGGCCCCGCGCTTTCGTCGTCGTAACCAAAGGGTCAGGTGATTATGGCGAGCGCCCCAGCAATCGAAATCGACACGGGCGCATCGCTCCATCTGCGCTGGTACGTGCTGTTCATCACCATGCTGGTCTATACGATCAACATTGCCGATCGCTACGTCATGTCGACGGTGCTGGAGCCGATCCGGCTCGAACTGAAGTTGAGCGACGGCGGCATCGCCTTTCTTACCGGCGTTTCGCTCGCGCTATTCTATGTCACGATGGGCCTGCCGCTGTCGTGGATTGCCGACCGCTATAATCGCAAGAACCTGCTGGCGGTTTCGATCGCCGCGTGGTCGGCCATGACGACGCTGTGCGGTCTGTCGCGCGGCTATAGCGATCTGTTGCTGGCGCGGATCGGTGTCGGCATTGGCGAGGCGGGCGGGACGCCGGCCTGCAACGCCATCGTCGGCGACTATTTCCCGGCCAACCGCCGCCCGATGGCGATGACGATCTTTGCGCTCGGCGCGCCGATCGGTGCTTGGCTGGGGGCCGATATGGCGGGTGCCGTCGCCAATGCCTATGGCTGGCGCGCGGCGTTTCTGGTGCTCGGGGTCCCCGGCTTACTGTTGTCGGCGATTGTCTATTTCACCGTCAAGGAACCCAAGCGCGGCCAGCTCGATGCTGTGTCCGACAGCGCGCCGCCGAGCCTGATCGAAAGCCTTAAGTTCCTGCGCACCCAAAAGGCCGCTTTCCATGTCATCATGGGCAGCGGCGTTTCGGCGCTTTGGGGCTGGGGGCTGATGTGGTTCACCCCGACGTTCATTCAGCGGACCTATAACCTCGACGTCGGTGCGGCGGGCGCGGTCGTCGGGCCGATCCATCTGGTGATGGGTATCGGCGCGTCGCTGCTGACGGCATGGCTGCTCGCGCGACCATCGTTCATTGACCCCCGCCGCATCGTCTATCTGCTTGGCGGGGTGACGGGGCTGGCAACATTTCCGTCGATCATTGCCTATTATACCCACTCGCTGTCGGTGGCGACGCTGATGTGGTGGCTGTTCATTCCGGCGATCTATTTCTACATCGGGCCGGCCTTTGCACTGGGCCAGAACCTCGCGCCGCCGCGGATGCGGGCGATGTTCACCGCGATCGCGCTGCTGGTGGCGAACGTCTTCAACCTCATCGTTGCTCCACAGGCCGTTGGCTGGATGAGCGACTATTTCGCCGGTCCCGGCGGGGCCGACGCCGCGTCGTTGCGGATTGCCCTGCTGGTGCTGGCGCCGACGGGGTTCTGGGCGACGTATCACTATTTCGCGGCGGCAAAATACATCATCGCCGATCAGAAACGCGCCGTCGGCTATGTCTGAGCGCCATACGGTCCGCGACCGATGAAGCTGACCGATATCCAGACGTTTGTCGTCGGCAACCCGCCGCCGCATTTCGGCGGCCGCTATTTCGTCTTCGTCAAGCTGACCACCGATGGCAATGTCTCGGGTCTGGGCGAAGCCTATTGCGTGCCGTTCGACCCGCATCTTGTGGCGAAGATGATCGAGGATGTCTTCGATCGCTATGTGCGCGGCCATGACCCGCACGATATCGAGGCGATGTGGCGGCGGGTCTATTCGGCCGGTTTCACCCAGCATCCCGACCTGACGGTGATGGGGGTGCTCAGCGCACTCGAGATGGCGTGTTGGGACATCATCGGCAAGGAAGCCGGCCAGCCGGTGTATAAACTGCTTGGCGGGCAGGTGCATGAGCGGCTGCGGTCGTATACCTATATCTACCCGCGTCCCGGCGATGCGACCGACGTGTATCACGATCCCGATCTCGCTGCCGAGCGCGCGGCGGAGTATCTGGCGCAAGGGTTTACCGCGCTGAAGTTCGACCCTGCCGGACCCTATACGGCCTTCGACGGCCGGCAATTGTCGTTGGAGGCGCTCGACCTGTGCGAACGCTTTGCGCGGCAGTTGCGTGAGGCCGTCGGCACCAAGGCCGACCTGCTGTTCGGCACCCATGGCCAGATGACGGCGGCCGGAGCCATCCGCCTCGCGCGTCGCCTCGAACCGTTCGACCCGCTGTGGTTCGAGGAGCCGGTGCCGCCCGATGCGCCCGAGGAGATGGCGAAGGTCGCGCGCGCCACGTCGATCCCAATCGCCACCGGCGAGCGGCTGGCGACCAAATATGATTTCGCGCGGTTGCTGAACTGCGGTGCGGCGGCGATCCTGCAACTCAACCTTGGGCGCGTCGGCGGTCTGCTCGAGGCCAAGAAGATCGCTGGCATGGCCGAAGTCCATCACGCCCAGATCGCACCGCACCTGTATTGCGGGCCGGTGGTCGGGGCGGCCAATATTCAGCTCGCGACGTGTTCGCCGAATTTCCTCATTCTCGAAGGCATCGAAACCTGGGGTGGTTTCCATGCCGAAATCCTCAAGGTGCCGATCCGTTGGGAGGACGGCTTTGTGCTGCCATCGCGTGAGCCGGGGCTGGGCGTCGAACTCGACGAAGCGGTTGCCGCGCGCCACCCGTATACGGGCACGATGCTCCACCTCGATATGACGGGCCATCCGGTCGTTTGATGCAGACCGGCTGATGGAGATGTTCGACTATGTGATCGTCGGCGCGGGCACCGCCGGTTGCGTCGTCGCCAGTCGGTTGACCGAAGACGGCACGGCGACGGTGCTTTTGCTCGAAGCCGGCGGCAGCGACCGGTCGATCTGGATCCAGCTGCCGATCGGCTATGGCCGCACCTTTTTCGATAAGCGCATCAACTGGATGTACGATACCGCACCCGTTCCTGGCCTTGCTGGCCGCAGCAGCTACTGGCCGCGCGGCAAGGTCATAGGTGGTTCGGGATCGATCAATGCGATGGTCTACGTCCGGGGCCAGCCGCGCGATTTCGACGATTGGCGGGCGCTCGGCAACCCGGGCTGGGGCTGGGACGATGTGCTGCCATGGTTCCGCAAGTCGGAGGATTTCGACCATGGGGCGTCCGATCATCACGGCAGCGGCGGCCCGATGCACGTCACCGATATCAGCGCGCGGGCGCATCCATTGTGCCGAAGTTTCATCGACACGGCGGCGGCCCTCGGGTTCGCGCACAATCCCGATCTCAACGCTGCACCGCACGAAGGCGTCGGCATTTATCCGATCAACACCCATAAGGGCTGGCGCGCGTCGACGGCGAACGCCTTCCTGCGTCCGGCTTTGAAGCGTCAGAACATGGCGCTGCGAACCGGGGCACATGCAACGCAGATTGTCTTTGACGGTCGCCGCGCGGTCGGGTTGCGGTATCAGCGCGCCGGGCGACAGACCGAAGTGCGGGCGCGCCGCGAAGTCATCCTGTGTGGCGGCGCGATCAACTCGCCGCAGCTGTTGCAGCTTTCGGGCATCGGCGATCCGTCGCTGCTACAATCGCTGGGCATCGAGCCGGTCAATGCCGCGCCCGCCGTCGGCCACAACCTGCAGGATCATCTCGCCGTTTCGTATTTCTACCGCTCGCGGTCGCCGACGCTGAACGATGAACTTCGGCCGTTCACCGGCAAGGTTCGCGCTGCGCTGCGCTATGCTTTCGATCGCGGCGGGCCGCTATCGATGAGCGTCAATCAGAGCGGTGGCTTTGTGCGCAGCGACCCCGCCCAGCCACACGTCAACCTGCAGCTGTATTTCAGCCCGGTGAGCTACACCCAAACCCCGCTGTCGGCGCGCAAGCTGCTCAATCCCGACCCGTTTTCTGCGTTCCTGCTATCGTTCAACGCGTGCCGCCCGACGAGCCGAGGGCACCTTGCTGCCGCGTCGCCCGATCCGTTCGCGCCGCCGGTTATTCAGCCGAACTACCTGTCGACCGAACAGGATATCGCCGAGGCGCTGCTGGGCAGCCGCTTACTCCGCAGCCTCGCGCGTGCCGCCCCCTTATCACACATCGTCACAGCTGAACTCGTTCCCGGCGACGCAGTTCGTGACGACGATGCCGCGCTGATCGCCGATTTCCGCGCCCGGGCCGATACGGTCTACCACCCGACCAGCACCTGCGCGATGGGTCCCGATCCGGCGACATCGGTGGTCGATGCCCGGCTGCGCGTGCATGGCATCGACGGGTTGCGAGTCATCGATGCGTCGGTCTTTCCGACGATCACCTCGGGCAACACCAACGCGCCCACGGTCATGGTCGCCGAAAAGGGTGCAGCAATGGTGATCGAGGACGCCCGCCGCCGCTGACAGGCGCGCACGTCCCGGTCAATTTAATTTACCGGTTCCTCGAACTGCGCTATGCTGCATAACGGATTGGGGGCAGCAGCTTGTCGAGCAAGATCGATCTTGGAGCCCTTCCGCCGCTGAAGGCGCTGCGTGGTTTCGAAGCCGCGACGCGCCACCAGAGCATCCGCAATGCTGCCGACGAACTGTGCCTTACCCACCCCGCTGTCAGCCATCAGGTTCAGCTGATCGAGCAGGCGCTCGGCGTCGAGCTGTTCGTGCAGGAGGGGCGATACATCGTTTCGACCCCCGAAGGGCGGGTGCTCTACCCTTATGTCCGCGCCGCGTTCGAATCGCTGATCGAGGGCGTCGACGCCGTTCACCGTAACGCGCTCGACAAGCCGCTGCGGGTACAGACCTATGTCACCGCGTCGATCCGCTGGCTGGCGAAGCGGATGCCGCAATTCCTCGCCGACCATCCCGAGCTCAAGCTGGCATTGAGCACCTGCGCGGTCGAATGGGAGTTCGACGACCTCCATGCCGATGTCGGCCTCGTCTATTGCGAGACGGTGCCCGATCCGAAATTTCATTGGGTGCCGCTATTCGAATACAGCTTATTCCCAGTATGCAGCCCGGCGCTGGCCGAACGCATGGGTGCCACCCCGACGCCGGCCGACCTGCTCGCGCAGCCGCTGGTCGCCATCTATACCGAAGTGCGCAACTGGCAGACCTGGTTCGAAGCGGCAGGGCTGGGCTTCGATCCGGCCTCGCCCTATCTCGTCGTCGACACACTGGCCGTCGCGCTCGAAATGGCGTTGGACGGTCAGGCGATCGCGCTGGTCAACGGGCCATTCGTCGATGCCGATCTCGCTGCCGGGCGGCTGGTGCGTCCGGTCGACCATAGCGTCGTCTGCCCCGGCCAATGGGGCCTGATCTGCCGCAAGGACATGAAGGAAAACCTGCGCATCCGGAAATTCGTCGACTGGATGACAGCGCATGTGGCACCGGTCTAATCCAGCGCAAACCACGCCGATTTGGACTGCATATACCCCGCGAGGCACTCCATCGATTTGTCGCGGGTGTTGCCGGATTGTTTGTACCCGCCAAAGGGTTGCGTCATGTCGCCGTCGCCGAAGCAGTTGACCCAGACGACGCCGGCTTCGATCGCCTTGACCATGCGGTGGGCGCGTTTGACGTCGCGCGTCCAGACGCTGGCGGCAAGGCCGTAGATCGAATCATTGGCGATGCGGATCGCCTCAGCTTCGTCGACGAAGGGGATGAGCACGGCGACGGGCCCGAAGATTTCGTCGCGGGCGATGGCCATGTCGGGATGGACCCCGGTGAGCAAAGTCGGTGTGACATAGGCACCAGCGGGCATCGCGGCGACGTCGTGGCCGCCGAACGCCAAGGTTGCACCGTCGCGCACACCGGTTTCAACCCGGTCGAGGACGGACCGCTGCTGAGCGCGACTGACCATCGGGCCAAGCGTCATCGCGGGGTCGAGCGGATCGCCGGGGACGTACAATGCGGCAGCGCGCGCGGTGAAGCGCGCGACGAAATCGTCGTGCAGGTCGCGGTGGACGAGCAGTCGTGAGCCGGCGTTGCAGACTTGTCCGGCGTTGTCGAAGATGCCCATCACCGCCGCATCGACGGCGCGGTCGAGGTCGTCGAGATCGGGCATGAAGACCTGCGGGCTTTTGCCGCCGGTTTCCAGACTGACGCGCTTCAGGTTCGATTGACCGGCGTATATCATCAGCTGTTTGCCGGTGGCGGTCGATCCGGTGAAGCTGATCTTGGCGACGTCGCTGTGCAGCGCCAGCGCGCGTCCTGCCATCGCGCCGCGCCCGTTGACGACGTTGAACACGCCGTCGGGTCCGCCTGCCTCGACGAATAGCTGGGCGAGCATCAGGCAGCTGAACGGTGCTTGCTCCGACGGCTTGAGCACGACGCAATTGCCCGCCGCCAGTGCCGGGGCGACTTTCCATGCCGCCATCAGCAGCGGGTAGTTCCACGCCGAAATCGCGCCGACGACCCCCAGCGGTTCACGCGCCACCATGTGCACCGTGTTATGCGCGGAATTGCTGACATGGCCCGACACCTTGTCGATACATTCGCCGAAATAGCGGATCGTGACGACGGTTTCGGGGATGTCGATCGTCAGCGCGTCGCGCACCGGCTTGCCCATCGCGAGGCTTTCGAGCAGCGCCAGTTCGTTAGCGTTGGCCGCGACCAGATCGGCGAACCGCGCGAAGATCGCCATGCGGGCGCGGGGTGCCATGTGACGCCAGCGACCGTCATTCCACGCGGCCTTGGCCGATGCGACGGCGCGGTCGATATCGACGGCTCCGCCGCACGCCATCTGCGCGCTGAGAATACCGGTCGCGGGGTTGATCGCGTCGAAGGTTTCGCCATCCGCAGCAGCGACAAAGCGTCCGTCGATGAACAGGCCGTTTTCGATCGTCACCGCTTCGGCGGCGCGGGTCCAGTCGGCGAGGGTCGCCATCGGCTCGGTCACAGATTACCTCCGGGGAACGACCTCATAGCCGGGCTCCTCGGGTTCGTCATCGACGATGTCGGCGGGAAAACCGGTGCCGAGCACCTTGATGCCCAGCGGCTCTTCGTAGCGGCGGATGATGTTGGGCGAATGCTCGCGCGCGCCATAGGTCGCGACGCCCTGCCGGAAGATGTCGACGATCAGTGGCGACAGTTCGACGGGTACCTGATGTTCGCGGGCAATATCGTCGAACAGGCTGACGTCCTTGACCACCAGATCCATCGTGAAATTGATGTCGCGGCTGCCGTTGAGGATGACCTGGCTTTCTGTTTCATGGACGAAACTGTTGCCCGACGAGATGCGGATCGCCTCATACGTCGTATTCATGTCCATCCCCGCTGCCTTGCACACCGTCAGCGCTTCGGCGAGCGCGACGAGATGCACGGTGCACAGATAGTTAGTCATCACCTTCAGCTGCGACGCGGTGCCGAGCGCGCCGGTATGCAACACCCGGCGGCCCATCGTCGTCAGCACCGGCAGGACAAATTCGAACGCCTCGCGGCGACCACCGGCGAAGATCGCGATATTGCCGGTATCGGCGCGGTGGCAACCCCCCGAAACGGGGCATTCGAGCATCATCGCGCCGGTCGCCTCGACGAGCGCACCGAGGCGAACGACCTCGCTGTAATCGGTCGTGCTCATTTCGAGCCAGACCTTGCCCGGACCAAGGATGGCGAGAAAACCATCGGGACCCTCAGCGACAGCCGAACTTGCGGCCGGCGAGGGCAGGCAGGTGATGATCAGATCGACGGCTGCGGCAAGTGCGCGCGGAGAGGATGCCGCCGTCGCGCCGCGCGCGACGAAGCTCGCGACAACGGCATCGTCGAGATCACGGACGGTGACGTCATGGCCGTTGCGGATCAGGCTGCCCGCCAGCTTTCCACCGACATTGCCGAGGCCGATAAAGCCGATCTTCATAGGGTCAAGTCGATCCGTTTTGCGTCGCCGTCGCACACTGGCGGCATGCTTTTCGCTCTATGCACCGAGTTAAATCGGCGTGGCGACACCGTCGCAAATGAAGATTTTTGGCAAACGCCTGAAAAATTTTGGCCTGACGTGCACAATAACTGAATTGTCGCCCGATGGCGCTGCACCCTATTGCTGACCTTCGGGATGGGAAGAACGGACGGGATGCAAACAAGCGCGCGCGTTGTCATCATCGGCGGCGGCATCATGGGGGCGAGCCTGCTCTACCATCTGGCCGAACTCGGCTGGACCGACACGATGCTGATCGAAAAGGATGAACTGACCTCGGGCTCGACGTGGCATGCGGCAGGCCAGTGTCCGAACATCACCGGCAGCTTCAACCTCGCCAAGATGCACGCCTATAGCAACGATCTGTATCCGCGGCTCGAAGGATTGACCGGCCAATATGTCAGTTGGCACGCTTCGGGCGGCATTCGGCTGGCGACCAACGAACGCGAACTGGCGTGGATGAAGTATATTCAGGGCTATTCGAAGATCATCGGCTTCGACATGGAGATCATCGGTCCCGATGAAATTCGCCGCATCAACCCGTTCCTGACCACCGATGGTGTCATCGCGGGTGCGTGGACGACGCAGGACGGCCATGCCGATCCATCGGGCATCTGCAACGCGCTGGCGATCGGGGCCAAGGCAATGGGGGCGACGATTGTCCGCCGCAACCGCGTTACCGGACTCAGTCAGTTGCCTTCGGGCGAATGGGATGTGGCGACCGAACTTGGGACGGTCCGGGCCGAGATCGTCGTCAATGCGGCGGGCTGCTATGCCCGGCAGGTCGCGCAAATGGCGGGCATCGACATTCCGGTGACCAATATGGAGCACCACTACCTCGTCACCGATCCAATTCCGGCGTTTATCGAACGCGGCCAGGAAATTCCGGTCATGCGCTGCCCCTATGTCTCGGGCTATTTCCGGCAGGAGCAGAACAGCGGGCTGATCGGCATTTATGAGAATATCGGGCTTGCCGAAGCCTGGGCCCCCAACGGCACCCCCGAGTGGGAGTCGACGAGCGAGCTGTTTTCGGACGATCTCGATCGCATTGCGAAGTGGATCGAACGCGCCATCGAACGCATGCCGGTGTTCGGCGAGGTCGGCATCCGCCGCGTCGTCAACGGCGCGATCCCGCATACCCCCGACGGCGGGCCGCTGCTGGGGCCGGCGGCGGGACTGCGCAATTTCTGGCATTGCTGCGGCACATCGTTCGGGATCGCGCAGGGCGGCGGCGCGGGCAAGTATCTGGCGCAATGGATGGTCGCCGGCGACGCTGAGATCAACATGACCGAATTCGATCCGCGCCGTTATGGCCCGTTTGCTGACGAGGATTATTCGCGCGACAAGGTTTTTCTCGATTATCGGCTGACCTTCACCACCCGGCTGCCCGGCGAAGAGGAGCCCGACGCCCGCCCGCGCCGCACTAGTCCGCTGTATGCCAAGCTGATGACGCAGGGCGCGGTCTATGGCGAAACCTATGGCTGGGAACGCCCGAAATGGTTCTCGCTCGACGGGCGCGTCGAGGAGTCGGGCTACCACCGCACCAATGTCTTCGAAGTCGTCGCCGACGAAGTCCGCGCCGTCGCGGAACGGGTCGGCGTGCTTGATCTGACCGGCTTCGCCAAATATGACGTCATCGGCCCCGATGCCGAAGCGTTCCTCAACCGCATCTGCGCCAACCGGATGCCGCGCAAATCCGGCGGCATCGCGCTCGTCCATCCGCTGTCGCGCGGTGGGCGCATCTATGGCGAAATGACCGTGACGCGGCTTGCCGACGATCATTTCTACTGCCTCTCCGCCGCCGCTGCCGAACAGCGCGATCTTGATCTTATGGTTCAGTCGCGGCTGCCGCACGAGGACGTGACGGTCGCCAACGTGACCGACGCGCGCGGTGTGCTGGTGTTGAGCGGGCCGCGGTCGCGCGACCTGCTGACACGGCTGACCGATGCCGATCTGTCGAACGACGGCTTCCGCTGGCTGAGCGGGCGCGAGATCGACATCGCGGGTCACAAAGTCCGTGCGCTGCGGGTCAGCTATGTCGGCGAACTCGGCTGGGAATTGCATCCGGTGATCGACGCGATGGTGCCGTTGTACGATGCAATCTGGGCCGCGGGGCACGACCTCGGCATCGCTAACTATGGCCTGTACGCCGTCAATACGATGCGGATCGAAAAGGGCTACAAGGCGTGGGGCGCGGAACTCACCAACGAACTGACGATGATCGAAGCCGACATGGCGCGCTTCATCGATTTCAAAAAGGATGATTTCGTCGGCAAGCAGGCAACGCTCGAAGCCCCCGACCGCCCGATCCGCATCGTCTATGGCGAAATGGACGCCGACAGCGTCGATCCGCGTGGCGGCGAACCGATCATGGTCGGCGACCGCTGCGTCGGCATGACGACGTCGGGCGGCTATGGTCACCGCGTCGCCAAGAGCCTGTTCTTCGCTGCGGTCGATAGCGCGTTCGCGGCGCCCGGCGTGCAGTTCGATATCGTCGTCCAAGGCGAGCGCCGCACCGCCCGCGTCCTCAAAGACCCAGCGTATGACGCCGACAACGCCCGGATGAAGGCCTGATGGCGGCCGAGCTTCCCCGGCGCGCGCGGGTCGTCATCGTCGGCGGCGGCGTCATCGGCACGTCGATCGCCTATCACCTGACCAAGATCGGCTGGGACGATGTCGTGCTGCTCGAACGCAAGCAGTTGACGAGCGGCACGACATGGCACGCGGCCGGGCTTGTCGGCCAGCTGCGCCCATCGATCAACATGACACAATTGGCCAAATATACCGGCGAACTCTATCGCGGGCTCGAGGCCGAAACCGGGCAGGCAACGGGCTATCGCCAGTGTGGATCGATCTCGATGGCGACGACCGCCGAGCGCTTCGAGGAGCTGAAGCGCAGCGCGTCGATGGCCAAGGTGTTCGACCTGCCGGTGCATGTCATCACGCCGGATCGCATCAAGGAACTCTACCCGATCGCCAATGTCGATGATCTTGTCGGCGGCATCCACATCCCCAGCGACGGCTATGCCAACGCCGTCGACATCACCCAGGCGCTCGCCAAGGGCGCGCGGGCGGGCGGTGCACGGATTTTCGAAAACACCAAGGTCACCCGCGTCCGCCATGACGGCGAGCGCGTCACCGGTGTCGGCACCCCCGACGGCCCGATCGACGCCGATTATGTCGTGCTGGCAGGCGGCATGTGGACCCGCGACCTCGCCGCCAGCATCGGCGTCACCGTGCCGCTCCATGCCTGCGAGCATTATTATGTGCTGTTCGAAGGCGTCGACGGCCTGTCGCCGTCGCTGCCAGTGCTGCGCGACTATGACTATTGCGGTTATTACAAATACGATGCCGGCAAGCTGCTCGTCGGGGCGTTTGAACCCAACGCGCGGCCCTGGGGCATGGACGGCATTTCGGAGGATTTCTGCTTCGACGAAATCGCTGGCAGCTTCGAACATTTCGAGCCGGTGCTAGTCGATGCAATGCGCCGCATCCCGGCGCTGGAAAACGCCGGCATCCAGAAATTCTTCTGCGGCCCCGAAAGCTTTACCCCCGATGTTCGCTATCATCTGGGCGAGAGCGCCGAGCTCAAGGGCTGCTTCGTCGCTGCCGGGCTGAATTCGATCGGGCTTCAATCGGCGGGCGGCATCGGCAAGGTGATGGCCGAATGGATCCGCGACGGCATCCCGCCTGCCGACCTGTGGACGGTCGATGTCCGCCGCAACATGCCCTTCCAGATCAACCGCAAATATCTGCGCGAGCGCGTCACCGAAAGCCTCGGGCTGCTGTATGCGACGCACTATCCGTTCAAGCAGTACGCCACCGCGCGCGGTGTGCGGCGGTCGGCGATCCACGACCGGGTCGCGGCGGCGGGCGCGTGCCACGGCGAGGCCTATGGCTGGGAGCGTCCGAACTGGTACGGCGAACCGGGAACGACACCGCAATACGCCTACAGCTATGGTCGGCAGAACTGGTTCGACAATTGCGCCGCCGAATGCCGGGCGGTGCGCGAGGCGGTCGGACTGTTCGACCAATCGTCCTTCGCCAAGTTCCGGCTGGAGGGCCGCGACGCGATGCGGGTGCTGAACCGGGTCTGCGCCAACGATGTCGACGTCGCGCCGGGCAAGTTGGTCTATACGCAGTGGCTCAACGACAAGGGCGGGATCGAGGCCGACCTTACCGTCACCCGCCTCGGCGCGACGAGCTACCTGATTGTCACCGGCGCCGAAACCGAAACCCGCGATTTCAACTGGCTCAAGCGCCACATTCCCGCAGATGCCCATGCCGTGCTGACCAACGTGTCGTCGGCGATGGGGGTGATTTCGATCATGGGGCCGAACGCGCGCGCGCTGCTCCAGTCGATCTGCCCGAACGATCTGTCCAACGACGCCTTCCCGTTCGCGACCAGCCAGGAGATCGAACTCGGCTATGCCATCGTGCGGGCGTCGCGGATTACCTATGTCGGCGAACTCGGCTGGGAACTCTATGTCCCCACTGAATTCATGACCGGGGTCTATGACGAAATCGTCGCGGCGGGCGCGGCGTTCGGGCTGCGCCATGCCGGGTACCACGCGCTCAATGCGCTGCGGATGGAAAAGGCCTATCGCCACTGGGGCCATGACATCACCGACGAGGATACCCCGCTCGAAGCGGGCCTTGGTTTCGCGGTGAAGATGGATAAGCCCGGCGGCTTCATCGGCCGCGAGGCCCTGCTGCGCCAGAAGGCGGCGGGGCTGAAGCAGCGCCTCGTCCAGTTCCTGCTAAAATCGCCCGAGCCTATGCTGTATCACAATGAACCGATCTGGCAGGGCAACCGGATTGCCGGATACATCCGGTCGGGCATGTACGCGCATACGCTCGGCGCGACATGCGGGCTCGGCTATGTCACTGCACCCGATGGCGGCACCGTCGGGGCGATCGACGCCGACGGCTATGAAATCGAGATCGCCGGGGTGCGTTACCCTGCCACCGCCTCGCTGCGCCCCCTCTACGATCCGGGCAATTCCCGGATCAAAATGTGAGAGCTGCCATGATCCACCAGCCGATCGACCTGATGTCGCGCCTCGCCGCCAAGACGCGCGTCGGCTACAGCTTCGACCGCGATTTTTATGCCAGCGATGCCGTCTTCGCCGCCGACATGGAAACCATTGTCAGCCGCAAATGGATCGTTGCCGGACATGTCGCGCAAATCCCCAACAAGGGCGATTATTTCCTGTTCCGCATTGGCGGCGAACAATTGATCGTCATCCGCGAAAACGACACCAGCGTCCGTGCGTTCTTCAACGTCTGCCGCCACCGTGGATCGACACTGTGTTCGGCGGCGACCGGTAATGCCCGCAAACTCGTCTGCCCGTATCACGCCTGGACCTACGGCCTCGACGGGTCACTGCAGGCGGCGCGCCTGATGCCCGAAGATTTCGTCAAGGCCGACAACGGCCTGTTCGCGGCGCATGTGCGGGTGTTCCACGGCTTGATCTTCGTCAACATGAGCGAAGACACGCCCGATGATTTCGATGCGACCTTCGGCGATATGGGCGCGATCCTCGACTACCACGCGATTGCCGACGCGCGGATCGCCCATATCGGCCATTATCCGACGACCGCCAACTGGAAGCTCGTCGTCGAGAATTTCTTCGAATGTTATCATTGCGTGCCGTCGCATCCCGAATTCTGTTCGATGCATTCGGCCGATACGCTGGTGGCGGTCGGGGCGGGGCCCAACTCCGGCCCGCTCGATGCGATTGCCGCCTTCGCGCCCAAATTGGCAGCATGGGAGACGAATGCCGCTGCCGCCGGTCGCCCCGTCGGAACGATCGATGACCAACCCGATTCGACGCATCTTCGCCTCGTGATGCAGCGCATGAACGGCGAGGGCCGCGCGTCAGAAACGCAGGACGGCAGCGCGCCGGCGCCGCTGATGGGCAAGCGGACGCGGGCGGACGGTGGGCGGATGCACCTCAGCTTCAGCCCGTTCACCCAGATCATCGCCGACGATCATTTCGCCGTGCTGATGCAGTTCACGCCGCGCGCGGCGATGCAGTCCGATGTCGACATCTTCTGGCTGGTCGATGGCAAGGCCGATGCAGCCGATGTCGATATCGACGCGATGATCTGGGGCTGGGACCGCACCACCCGGCAGGACAAGGTCATCACCGAGAATAATCAGACCGGTATCCTGTCGTCGCGGTATCGCCCGGGGCGCTATTCGGATCAGGAGCGGGGCGTCATTGCGTTCCAGAAATGGTATCTCAACCAATTCGGCCTCGCGCGCGCCGATTGACCGCGATGGCCGACCTTCCCGACCGCATGCGCGCTGTCCTGCTGACCGGCAATGGTGGCTTCGACAGGCTGTCGTATCGCGAGGATGTGCCCGTAGCCCGCCCCGGTCCGGGTGAAGTGTTGATCCGGGTCGCTGCCGCCGGCGTCAACAACACCGACATCAACACCCGCACCGCCTGGTATTCGAAAGGCGTGGCTTCGGCGACGGCGGCGGGCGGCACCGACGGTTTCGCCGAGGCGCGCACCGAAGATTCGGGCTGGACGGGCGTGCTCCCGCACTTCCCACGCATCCAGGGGGCCGATGCCTGTGGCCATATCGTTGCCGTCGGCGACGGAGTCGCGGCGGCGCGGATCGGCGAGCGGATCATCGTCGAGCCGGTCTTTCGGGCACCCGGCGCGCCGCTCGATAGCGCAACGTATTTCGGTTCGGAGTGCGACGGAGCGTTTGCCGAATTTGCGGTTGTGCCATCGCGTCATGCCCATCGCGTCGCTTGCGACTGGACCGACGTCGAACTCGCGTCGATTCCCTGCGCCTATTCGGCCGCCGAAAACATGGTGACGAGGGCTGGGGTGGCCGCGTTCGAAACTATACTGATCACCGGCGCATCCGGCGGGGTCGGCAGTGCTGCGATCCAACTCGCCAAACGGCGCGGGGCGCGTGTCATCGCGGTCGCCAGTGCCGACAAGGCGGCGGCCTTGCGCGGCATCGGAGCCGACGTCGTTATTGATCGCAATGCCGATCTATCGATGACGGTCGAACGCGAAACCATCGATGTCGTCATCGATGTCGTCGGCGGGCCGCAATTCGACGACCTGCTGCAAATACTCCGGCGCGGCGGGCGCTATGCGGTAGCGGGCGCTATTGCCGGCCCGATTGTAGCGCTCGATCTGCGGACGTTATACCTCAAGGATCTGAAATTGCTCGGCTGTACGGTAATCGAGCCCACGGTGTTTCCGGCCCTGATCGGCTACATTGAGCGCGGTGAAATCCAGCCCATGGTTTCGGCGACATACCCGCTTAGCGAGATCGTCGTCGCGCAGCAGGCGTTCCTTGCAAAGCAGCATATCGGCAAGATAGTGTTGACTTGCTGACGCACTTCGCGGGCTTGTGCACGAATTTGTCCAATGTTCACGCGAATGCGACGCTACTAATCGGCGCTGGAGACCGGCATGATCGAATCGACCGAATTGCACGTCCACTGCGATGATCTCGCCGCGATTGTCGCGGTTGCGCGCACGATCTCGGCGAGTGACGGGCAGGCGATCCTTGCCGTCGAACACTTCGCGCTGACCGCCAATAACATGACCTATGCCGCGCACGGCGTCGATATGGGATATTGGAAGTTCTACCCGGCCCCTGACGGCTTTGGCATCGTCCCGGTCTGGGGGTTCGCGCGGGTGGTCGAAAGCCGGGTCGCGGGGCTTGCCGTCGGTGAACGCTTCTACGGCTATTGGCCCATGGCCAGCCATGCCGTGCTGACCCCGGGCAAGGTGTCGCCGCGCGGCTTCATCGATTTGGCCGAGCACCGGCAGGGGCTGGCGCGGGCGTATAACAGCTACACGCCCGCCAACGCCGCCGGCGGCGATGAGCGGCTTCAGTCGTTGCTGCGACCGTTGTTCATGACCGGGTTTCTGCTGGCGCTGGCCTATGCGGACGCGCTCGCCGATAAGTTGATCCTAACGAGCGCGTCATCGAAAACCGCACTGGCCATGGCGCAGTCGCTCAACGGCAAAAAACCCCTCGTTGGGCTGACGTCTGCGGCTAATGTCGCGATGGTCGAGGCGACCGGCTATTTCGATGCGGTTCATAGTTATGACGACCTTGCGCGCCTGTCCGGCGTGTCGGGCACAACCGCGCTGATCGATTTCTCCGGCAATGGCGCGCTGCGGCTGGCCATCCACGAATTGTACGGCGACCGGCTGCTCGAAAGCGTCATCGTCGGCGATACCAATTGGGACGCGCAAAACAGCAACCGCCTGCCCGGCGTCGCGCCGACAATCTTTTTCGCGCCGACCGTGCTCGCCGAACGCACCGCCGAATGGGGGGCCGATGGTTTTGAGGCAAAGCTCGCGGCGGCATGGGATGGGTTTATCGCATCGGCGGCCTGGCTGACGATTGTCGAAGGGCAGGGCCCCGACGCCGTTGTCGCGCACTGGCACAACTTCGCCGCCGGTCGCGTCGACCCGACCGAGGGTGTTATCCTTACAGTGTGAAGCGCAACGCTTGCGCGACGCGCATCCCCACCTCTAGACAAGCTACCAGACCGGCGCGAACCGGCGGGGATTTGGGAGAGCGGGTTTGGCGAGCGCGGGTGCTAAGGCAGATATCATCACGCTCGATCCGAAGCGTGACCGATTGGTCATCATCGCCTCGTCGCTCGGAACCGTCTTCGAATGGTATGATTTCTTCCTTTATGGCATTCTTGCCTCGCTGCTCGGGCGGCTGTTTTTCACCACCGGGAACCCGACGACCGAGTTGCTGTTCTCGCTGTTTGCGTTTGGCATCGGCTTTTTCTTTCGCCCGCTGGGCGCGGTCATCTTCGGCTATTTCGGCGACCGGATCGGGCGCAAATATACCTTCCTGATCACCATCGCGCTGATGGGCGGCGCTACGGCAGCCATCGGTTTCCTGCCGACCTATGCCGATGTCGGCGTCGCGGCTCCCGTCATGCTGCTGCTGCTGCGGACGTTGCAGGGGCTGGCGCTCGGCGGTGAATATGGTGGTGCGGCGATCTATGTCGCCGAACATGCGCCACCGGGAAAGCGCGGCCAGTACACCAGCTGGATTCAGGTGTCGGTGCCATCGGGGTTCCTGTTGTGCCTGTTTGTTGTGCTGACCTGTCGCCACACGATGACGACCGAACAGTTCGAGGCATGGGGGTGGCGGGTCCCGTTCGTGATTTCGCTGGTCATGCTGTCGATTTCGCTCTTCGTCCGGATGAAGCTCGCCGAAAGCCCGGTGTTTCGCGCCATGAAGGCCGCCGGCACGACCTCGACCAACCCGCTGCGCGAAGCCTTTTCGACATGGCCGAACGTCCGGATGATCCTGATTTCGATGTTCGGCGTCGCGGCTGGCCTGACGGTCATCTACTACACGTCGCAGTTCGGGACGCTGTACTTCCTGCAGGGGACGGCGCGGATCCCCGAGGAGGAGGCGCTGCTGTACATGGCGGTCGGGGCGCTGCTCGCGGCGCCGCTGTATGTGGGTTTCGGGGTGCTTTCGGACCGCTTCGGGCGCAAGAAACTGCTGCTCATCGGCTATGCCGTGTCGGCGCTGCTGGTGTTCCCGCTGTTCCACCTGATGGCCGATGGTGCCAATCCGGCGCTCGGTGAGGCGACGCGGTCGTCACCGGTGACGATCGAGCTGCCGTCGTGTAATTTCAACGTCTTCATCAAACCCGATAGCGATTGCGCCCGGGCTTTGGATTATCTGACCAAGCGCGGCATCAGTTACAGCAAGTCCGACAGCGCCGATCTCGGGCTGCGCGTCGGTACGCAACACGTCGCCGGGTTCAGCAAGGATGCCTATACGGCGGCGCTGGTTGCCGCCGGTTACCCCGACAAGGCCGACCCGGCGCGCAAGACCCCGTGGAAGATCATCCTCGGCGTCGCCATCATGGTGGCGCTGTCGGCGATGACCTACGGTCAGGTTGCCGCAATCATGGTCGAGCTGTTTCCGGCGAAGATTCGCTACACGTCGATGTCGATTCCCTACCACATCGGGACTGGCTATTTTGGCGGTTTCTTACCGTTCATCTCGCAGTACATCGTCGTGCGAACGGGCGATGCCTATGCCGGGCTGTGGTACACGGTCGGCGTCGTCGTCATGGCGTTCTTCGTCAGCCTGATCTGGCTGCCCGAGACCAAGGATCGGGATATCACTTTGTGAGCGGTGCGCTGGCGGGCATAAAAATTGTCGATCTGTCGCAGATCGTCTCGGGTCCGATGGCGGCGATGTTGCTCGCCGACCAAGGCGCGTCGGTCATCAAGGTCGAAACGCCGGGCGGCGATCCGGTGCGGATGCTGGGGCCACGCAAGAGCGATATTTCGTCGATGTTCCTGGCGGTCAATCGCAGTAAGCGGGGCATCGCCATCGATCTGAAATCGGGCGGCGGGCGCGCCATTCTCGAAAGCTTGGTCGCCGATGCCGATGTGTTGATCGAAAACTTCCGCCCCGGTGCAATGGAGCGACTGGGCTTTGGTTACGACCATTGCCGGACGCTCAACCCCAAGCTGATCTTCGCGTCGATCAACGGCTTTGGTCCCGATGGTCCCTACGCCAATATCCGTGTCTATGATCCCGTCATTCAGGCGGTCAGCGGCATTGCCGCAACGCAGACCGATCGCGAGGGCCGCCCGTCGCTGGTGCGGTCGCTGATCGCCGACAAGGTGACGGCGTTGACGGCGGCGCAGGCGATTACCGCGGCGCTGTTTCACCGTGAACGCACCGGCGAAGGCCAACGGGTCGATATCGCCATGCTCGACGCGGCGGTGGCGTTCAACTGGCCCGACGGCATGTATAATCACGCCTTCCTCGACGATGCGCCGCCCGAGTTCCCGCCGTACGGTGCCACGATGCGGCTTTGGGCGGCGGCCGACGGGCAGGTGGCGATCGGCGCGCTGCAAAATGCGGAGTTTGTGTCGCTCTGCAAGGCGATCGATCGCGACGATCTCGCTGCCGACCCGCGTTTCAACAGCGTCAACGCCCGCATGAAGCACCAGAAGGAATGGGCCCCGGCGGTGTCGGTAACGCTGTCGGCGCTCGATCTCGACGCGCTGATGGCGGGTTTCATTCGTGAAGGCGCGGTCGGCGGCCGGGTCAACAGCCTCGATGCCGTGCTGACCGACCCGCAGGTCGAGCACAATGCTATCCTCGCCGAAGCGCCGCATGGCGATCTCGGTCGGGTGCGCGGCGCGCGCGCGGCGGCACGCTTTGCCGCCAGTCCGGCGCGTGCGTCGCAGCCCGCGCCGCATCTCGGTGAACATGGCGAAGCGATCCTTGCCGAACTCGGCTATACTTCTCCACAGATTGCTGTGCTCGCAGCCGAAGGTGCGCTGATTCTCCCCTAGTCCCCGGTCGTTCCGGCCGTCATAGTCACAGGTGATTGATGCGGGGCAAATGCGTTCCCATATCCCCGTCTGACCGGTTCGCCTGATTGGGGGCCGGGGAGTGGAGTGACCGAATGACCGAACTGACCCTGCCTGTCCTGCCGTTGCGCGATATCGTCGTATTCCCCCAGATGGTCGTGCCGCTGTTTGTCGGCCGCGAAAAATCCGTCCGCGCGCTCGAAGCGGCGATGAACGGCGACAAAACTGTGTTCCTGCTGAGCCAGAAGAACCCCGGCGATGAAGATCCCGGCGCCGATGAACTGTACGACGTCGGCACGCTGGCGACCGTTTTGCAACTGCTCAAACTACCCGATGGCACGGTCAAGGTGCTGGTCGAAGGGCAGACGCGCGCCAGCCTCGACCAGCTTTCGACGGTCGATGATTATCTCAGTGCGCGGGTGACTCCGGTTGAAGACGTCGCCGGCGATGAAACGATGATCGCCGGCCTGCTGCGTTCGGCGGCCAAGCAGTTCGAGGCCTATGTCAAACTCAACAAGAAGACCGCGCCCGAGATTGCCGTGCAGATCGGCCAGATCGAAGATGCCGGGCGCTTCGCCGATACCGTCGCCGCGAACCTTGGACTGAAGATCGCCGACAAGCAGGCGCTGCTCGCCGAGGCCGATATCGGCAAGCGGCTCGAGAAGATTTTCGGCCATATGGAGGGCGAAATGGGCGTCCTGCAGGTCGAGAAGAAGATCCGCTCGCGCGTCAAGCGCCAGATGGAGAAGACCCAGCGCGAATATTATCTCAACGAGCAGATGAAGGCGATCCAGCGCGAATTGGGCGAAGGCGACGATCCCAAGGACGAAGCGACCGAGTTCGAGGAGAAGATCGCCAAGACCAAGCTGTCGAAGGAAGCGCGCGAAAAGGCGATCTCCGAGCTCAAGAAGTTCAAGGCGATGTCGCCGCAGTCGGCCGAAGCGACCGTCGTGCGCAACTACCTTGAGACGATGCTCGGCTTGCCGTGGGGCAAGCGTTCGAAGGTCAAAAAGGACATCGTGGCGGCGCAAGCCGTGCTCGACAACGATCACTTCGGGCTGGAGAAGGTCAAGGACCGGATCATCGAATATCTTGCGGTCCAGGCGCGGACCAACAAGATCAAGGGGCCGATCCTGTGCCTCGTCGGGCCGCCGGGTGTCGGCAAGACTTCGCTTGGGCGGTCGATTGCCAAGGCGACGGGGCGTGAGTTCATCCGGCAATCGTTGGGCGGAATGCGCGACGAAGCGGAAATCCGCGGCCACCGCCGGACGTATATCGGCTCGATGCCCGGCAAGGTGATTCAGAACCTCAAAAAGGCCGGGACATCGAACCCGCTGTTCCTGCTCGATGAAATCGACAAGCTCGGGCAGGATTTCCGCGGCGATCCGTCGTCGGCGTTGCTCGAGGTGCTCGATCCCGAACAGAACAAGGCGTTCAACGATCACTATCTCGAGGTCGATTACGACCTGTCGGATGTGATGTTCGTGACGACGGCGAACAGCCTTAACATGCCGCAGCCGCTGCTCGACCGCATGGAAATCATCAACCTGTCGGGCTACACCGAGGACGAAAAACTCGAGATCGCCAAAGGTCATCTGATCGACAAGCAGTATGAGGCGCACGGCCTGAAGAAGACCGAGTTCGCCGTCACCGACGGGGCGCTGCGCGATCTGATCCGCTATTATACCCGCGAGGCTGGGGTGCGGACGCTCGAGCGCGAACTGGCCAAGCTGGCGCGCAAGTCGTTGCGGCGAATTCTCGAAGGCAAGGCGACGAGTGTCACCGTCGATAGCGATAACCTTCACGAATTTGCCGGGGTACGGAAGTTCCGCTTCGGCGTCGGCGAGGTCGAGGACCAGATCGGGGCCGTCACCGGTCTCGCCTGGACCGAGGTCGGCGGCGAACTGCTGACCATCGAGGCGGTTACCGCGCCCGGCAAGGGCACGGTCAAAACCACTGGCAAGCTCGGCGACGTGATGACCGAATCGATTTCGGCGGCGCTGTCGTTCACCAAGGCGCGCGCTGTCCAGTACGGCATCAAACCCTCGGTGTTCGAGAAGAAGGAAATCCACATCCACGTTCCCGAAGGTGCGACCCCCAAGGACGGGCCGTCGGCGGGTGTGGCGATGGTGACAGCGATCGTCTCGACGCTGACCGGCATTCCGGTTCGCAAGGACGTGGCGATGACCGGCGAAGTGACACTGCGCGGGCGGGTCCTGCCAATCGGCGGGTTGAAGGAAAAGCTACTCGCGGCGCTGCGTGGCGGCATCACGACGGTGTTCATTCCGGCCGAGAACGAGAAGGACTTGGCCGACATTCCAGCCAATGTGACCGAAGCCCTGACGATCATTCCAGTCAGCCATGCCGATGAGGTTCTGGCGCTGGCGTTGACGTTGCCGCTGGTGCCGATCGAATGGTCCGAAGCCGATGAACTGGCGGTGCGTCCCGATCCGTCGGTCGTGGCCGGAGCGGCCCTTCGCCACTAAGAGCAAGGCGGCGGCAGCGATAATCGTTGCTGCCGCCGAACCTGCGAATTTGCTGATTTGACTCAGCCTGACTTGCGTCCAAGATGGCGGTTTGCGGCGCAATTGGGGAGCGCGCGAGTCGATGAACAAACAGGATTTGGCTTTCCGTGTGGCCGACGTCACTGGACTTGCGCGCAACGACGCGGCGCGGGCGATCGATGTGATGCTCGACACGATCACCGAGGCGCTGGCGCAGGGCGAGGAAGTCCGGCTGGTCGGTTTCGGCAATTTTGTCGCTGGCGCACGCAAGGCCTCGACCGGGCGCAATCCCCGCACCGGCGAACCGATGGATATAGCGTCGAGTGTCCAGCCGAAGTTTCGTGTCGGGCGCAATCTGAAAGATGCCTGCAACGCCAAAGCCAAGAACGGCACCGCCTAGGCTTTACACACTGGCCGGGGTCGCCTAGTCACCCCGTTCGCCAAGGCGTGGGGCGCGTAGCTCAGCGGTAGAGCACTGCCTTCACACGGCAGGGGCCACAGGTTCAAACCCTGTCGCGCCCACCACGGCCTTTCGGCGGCAAACGGCACCGACGAGCAAAAGCGATGACGCTGAGTTGAGAAATCGGCTGGACGATGCCGGGCTGCCACCCGATATGGCGGATATTCCAGCGGAGGTTCGTATGACAACTGCCATCGATATCGGTTTCCCGGACGACCAGCGCCGCGCGATTGCGGCGGGTCTGTCGCGGCTGCTCGCCGACACCTATACGCTGTATTTGAAGACCCATAATTTCCATTGGAATGTCACTGGGCCGCAGTTCAATTCGTTGCACCTGATGTTTGAAACGCAATACACCGAGCTGGCGCTGGCGGTCGATTTGATCGCCGAGCGGATTCGGGCGCTCGGCGAGCCGGCTCCCGGCAGTTATTCGGCCTATGCAGCACTCGCGACGGTCAAGGAAGCCGATGGCGTGCCCGACGCCAACGAGATGCTACGCCAGCTTGCCGAGGATCAGCTGACGGTGGTGCGCACCGCGCGCGCCGTATTCCCCGCCGCCGACGAAGCCCATGACGAGCCGACCGCCGATCTGCTGACGCAGCGGATGCAGGTCCATGAAAAGACCGGCTGGATGCTCCGCGCAACTTTGGGCTAGTGCTTGAGCGCGTCGCTGACGAGGCTGACGGTCAGCGCGACGACGCAGATGTTGAAGATAAAGGCGATCAACCCGTGCAGCAGCGCGGCGCGGCGGAGCGTCTTGTCGGTAATTTCGACGTCGGACACCTGAAAGGTCATGCCGAGGACAAAGGCGAAATAGGCGAAATCCCAATAGTCGGGGTCCTCGTCTTCGGGGAACGTCAGGCCGCCGCGGTCACTGCCATGCCGTTCGAGATAATAGACATGGGCATAATGGATCGCGAACAGGAAATTGCCGAACAGCCATGCGAACAATAGGGTGACCGCCGTCAGCGCGAGTTTCCAGCTGTCCATCGTGCCGCTGCTGACCTCGACCCCGACGGCGACGTTGATCACCCCGACCGCGACCGCCGCGATTGCCAGCATCGCGCCATGGCTCGGTTCGTTCTCGGCCGAACGCTGGCGCATGGTTTCGGCCCGACCGTCACGCATCTTGTAGACCAATGCCGCGATGAACACTGTCGCACCAACGTCGAAGCCGATGAGCAGCGCCTCAGCCAGCGCCAGCCGCGTCGCCAGTACGGCGGTGGTGCCGGCAAAAGTGACGAAAAACAGGACAAAGCGCGCGTAGCGGGAGAAAAATCGGTTCATCGCACTTCCCGTCGACTGCCAGCGAGAATCGCCCAGCCCGCAAGTGCCGCAACGAACGACCCGGCGAGAATGCCCATCTTCGCGGCGTCATTGGCGGCGCTGCCTTCGCCGAACGCCAGCGCGCCGATGAACAGGCTCATGGTGAAGCCGATGCCGCACAGGATCGCCACACCCCAAACCTGCCGCCATGTCGCGTCGGCAGGGCGGTCAACGACGCCGGTTTTGACCAGCGCATAGACGCTGCCAAACACGCCGATCTGCTTACCGACGAACAATGCGACGGCGATCCCGAGCGGCAGTGGTGCCAGCGCTTGCGCCAGCGTGATCCCACGCAAATCGACTCCGGCATTGGCGAACCCGAAGATCGGCACGATGACAAAGGCGACGATCGGGGCGAGCGCATGTTCGAGGCGGAGCAGCGGTGAATGGTCGTCAGCGCCCGGTCGCATCGGAATCGTGAACGCGACTGCGACCCCCGCCAGCGTGGCATGAACCCCCGACTGGAGCACGGCGAACCAAACGCCGACGCCGATCAGCAGATACGGTGCGAGCCGCGTCACCTTCATGCGGTTCAGCCCGGCAAGAACGGCAATACCTGCCCCTGCCGCGCCCAGCGCGACAAGGTTGATGGTATCGGTATAGGCGACGGCGATGATGATGATGGCACCGAGATCGTCGATGATGGCGATGGCGGTGAGCAGAATCTTCAAACTTGCCGGAACGCGCTTGCCGAGCAGTGCCAAGACCCCGAGCGCAAAGGCGATATCGGTCGCCGCCGGGATCGCCCAACCCCGCAGCGCCGCCACATCGCCGCGATTAAAGGCGAGATAGAGTGCTGCCGGAACTGCCATGCCCGCCACGGCGGCGACCCCCGGCAGGATGCGCCGACGCGGGCTCGACAGCTCACCGTCGACCAGCTCGCGCTTCACCTCGAGGCCGATCAGCAGGAAGAATACCGCCATCAGTCCGTCGTTGATCCAGTGCAACAGCGTCGATCCGGCGACCGGCAGATGCGTGGCGTGGGCATAGGCGTCCGACAGCGGCGAGTTTGCTGCCACCAGTGCCGCGGCCGCAGCGGCCATCAGCAAAAGGCCGCCGGCGCTTTCGCTGGCGAGGAAGTTGCGGATCGGCGAGGGCGCGCGGGTCATGGCTGTTTCACACCATAGGAACCGGGCGATGGCAAGGAACCTGCATCTACTCTCCGGCGTTCATTACGATCCGGTACCGATCAAGGTTCCGGAACCGATGGGGAGTATCCAATGCGCATTCTTCTTGCTGCGGCGCTGATCGCCGCGCCGCTGACCGCTGCCAGTGCCCAGATGGCACCGGCGACAACCACCACGAGCAGCACGACAATGTCGAAGTCGGAAAGCACCGAAGCCAAGCCGATGGTCAAGCACACCACGCATAAGCGCCATCACCGTAAGCATCACCATCATGCGGCGATGACCAAGACCACGAGTTCGTCAACGATGAACGACGATGGCACCAAGACCGATACGATGAAGACCGAAACCAAAAAGCCGATGTAAGCGTCTGGGCCGTCGCGAAAGCGGCGGCCTGCACTAACCGTGGCCGCTAGACGGTCGGGCGCGCCGCATAGTTGGTTTCAACCCAAGTGCGATAGCTGCCATCGAGCACGCCGCGCCACCATTCTTCGTTATCGAGGTACCATTTCAAGGTCGCCGCAAAGCCGGTGGTGAAATCACGCGCCGGCACATAGCCGAGTGCGGCGCGCGCCTTGGTTTCGTCGATGGCATACCGGCGGTCATGGCCGGGCCGGTCGGTGACATAGGTTTTGAGGCTGGCGGTGGGTTTGCCCTTTGCCGCGGGGGCTTGCGGAAAGCGTGCCGCCAATGCCGGATCGGCAGCAAAGGCCGCATCGACCGCCGCACATAACGTATCGATGACGGTGATGTTGGGTAGTTCGGCCCCGCCGCCGATGTTGTACACCTCGCCGACCGTGCCCTTGAGCAGCACCGCCTCGATTCCCCGGCAATGGTCCTCGACATGCAGCCAGTCGCGGATCTGCATGCCGTCACCGTAGATCGGCAGCGACCGGCCATGCAGGGCATTGATCAGGAAGAGCGGAATCAGCTTTTCGGGAAACTGGTACGGGCCATAATTGTTCGAACAATTCGACGTTGTGACCTGCAGGCCATACGTATGGTGCCAGGCGCGGACGAGATGATCGGAGGCTGCCTTCGATGCCGAATACGGCGAGTTCGGCGCATAGGCATGGGTTTCGGCGAACGCCGGATCGGTTGGCCCCAGCGAGCCATAGACCTCGTCGGTTGAAACATGGTGGAAACGATGCGGCATCGCGCCGTCGCCAAGCCAGACTGACCGTGCGGCGGTCAACAGGCTCATGGTGCCGATGATGTTGGTATCGATGAACGCAGCTGGGCCGTGGATCGAGCGATCGACATGGCTTTCGGCGGCAAAGTGCACCAGCGTATCGATGGCGCGGTCGCGCAGCAGCGTCTCGACAAGCGCGGTATCGCGGATGTCGCCCTCGATCAGATCGACGCTGTTGGCACCGGCGAGGTTGGCGCGGTTGCCGGCATAGGTGAGCGCATCGAGCACGGTGACGGTATCTGCCGGGTGGTGCATCCGCCAATAATGGACGAAGTTCGCCCCGATGAATCCGGCACCGCCGGTAACGAGGAGGTTGGTCATTGGTCAGCCTTCATCACGGCAAGGCAGTCGCGCAATTCATCGCGCCAATGACGCGCAGTTCCGGTGATCGCCCAGGTCGCGGTCTTGTCGAGCACGCTATAGGCGGGGCGTCGTGCGGGGGTCGGATAGTCTTCGGTGCGGATCGGCAGCACGGGCACGCGGCGGGTCAGCAGCCCGGCGGCGAGTGCTTCTTCCTGAATTGCCACGGCAAAATCATACCAGCTGCAGATACCGGCGTCGGTACAATGGAAGGTGCCGGTCTGGCCGATGGCAAGCAGCGACCAGATCGTCCGGGCAAGGGTTGCAGCATGCGTCGGCGTGCCGATCTGGTCGGCGACGACGCGGACTTCATCGCGTTCGCGCATCAGGCGCAACATGGTATGGACGAAATTGCCGCCGACCGCCGCATAGACCCAGGCGGTTCGCACAATCAGCGGGTTACCATGGAGTTCGATCGCCGCCGTCTCGCCTTCGAGTTTTGTGCGGCCATAGACACCGAGCGGATTGGGCGCAGCATCGACCGGGTAGGGGCGGTGGGCGGTGCCGTCGAAAATGAAGTCGGTCGAAACCTGCACCAGACCCGCGCCGACGTGACGCGCCGCAGTTGCCAGCAACCCGACGGCGTTGACGTTGATGCGCTGGGCAATCGCCGCTTCGCCTTCGGATTTATCGACGGCGGTATACGCGGCGGCGTTGACGACATGGGTTGGGCGGTGGTCGGCCACCATGGCATCGACCCGGTCGGGGTCGGTGATGTCGAATTCGGCTTCCGGCGGGGCGATGATGACGGCACCGGCGGGCGCATGCGCCTGCAGCGCGCGACCCAGTTGGCCACCCGATCCAGCGATCAATATCTTCACGGGTACACCTCGGCGTCGGCGAGCAGCGGTGCAGCGGCGTCCTTCCCCGAAAGCTGCGGGACGATAGCGCCGAGCGGCCAGTCGATACCGATCGCCGGATCGTCCCAGCGAATGCCGCGATCGTTCGGCGCGTCGTAAAGTGCTGTGCATTTGTACAGGAAATCGGCGCTGTCCGACAGAACGACGAAGCCATGGGCAAAGCCGGGCGGCACCCACAGCATCCGCTTGTTGGCGTCGCTCAATTCATAACCGACCCAGCGACCAAAGTGCGGGCTCGAACGGCGCACATCGACCGCAACGTCGAACACCGCGCCGGCGGTCACGCGCACCAGCTTGCCCTGCGGCGTACCCCATTGGTAGTGCAGTCCGCGCAACACGCCCCTGCTCGAACGACTGTGATTGTCCTGGACGAAATTGAGGTCGAGCCCTGCCTCGGCAAAGGCCCGGGCATTCCAGCTTTCCATGAAGAAACCGCGTTCGTCGCCAAAGACCCGGGGCTCGATCAGCTTGACGCCGGGTAGTGCGGTTTCGTGGACGATCATCCCGCGATCCTGAGCTGCGTCAGCAGATATTCGCCGTAGCCGCTTTTGCGCAGCGGTTCGGCGATGCGCGCCAGCTGCTCGGCATCAATGAAACCCTGCCGCCACGCGATCTCCTCGGGGCAGCAGATTTTCAGCCCCTGCCGCTCCTCGACGATCCGGACATATAGCGCCGCGTCGAGCAGCGAGCCATGCGTTCCGGTATCGAGCCAGGCAAAGCCGCGCCCCATCAGCTCGACATTGAGCGCGCCCGCTTCCAGATAAAGCCGGTTCAGATCGGTAATCTCGAGTTCGCCGCGCGGTGACGGCTTGATGTCGCGCGCCAGTTCGACGGCGCGGCCATCGTAGAAATACAGCCCGGTGACGGCGTAGTTGGATTTGGGCAGCGCGGGTTTTTCCTCGATCGTTGCCGCGCGGCCCTCGGCATCGAACGACACCACACCATAGGCCTGCGGATCCTTGACGTAATAGCCGAAGACGGTCGCGCCGTCGGTCCGCGCATCGGCCTTGGCGAGCAGTTCGGGCAGGCCGTGGCCATAAAAGATGTTGTCGCCGAGGATCAGCACCGACGGCTGGTCGCCGATGAAGTCCGCGCCGATATGATAGGCCTGCGCCAGTCCCTTGGGTTCGGGCTGGACCGCGTAGCTGATCGCCATACCCCAGTCCGATCCGTCGCCGAGCAGGCCGCGAAATGCCGCGCTGTCGGCGGGTGTCGTGATGATCAATACCTCGCGAACGCCCGCGAGCATCAGCACCGACAGCGGGTAATAGATCATCGGCTTGTCATAGACCGGCATCAACTGCTTCGAGACCGGCTTGGTCAACGGATAAAGCCGCGTGCCCGAACCGCCGGCGAGAATGATCCCACGTCTTGCCGTCATAGCCGCCCCTGCACGATGCGCCGCAACAAACCGGCGAAACTCTTGACCTGAGCGAACGGCGATGGCCGCCGCGCCGCTGCCCAGATATGCACGCCGCGATAGCGGGGGACTGGCCGTCCGGCAACCGTCAGTGCCGCCAGCCGTGACAGGATCAGCGCCTTGCGGTTGGCCTGACTCGGCTGCATCTTGACGATCTCGGCCATGGCGAGCGGGGTCGTTTCGATGGCACCGGCGGCGCGCGCTTCGGCAAGCAGGGCGTCACCGACCTTGGTGCGGGCGATGACGAGGCTGCGGCCATCTTGTTCTTCGAAGCTCGGATAGCCACGATCGTCGCCGTACCAAGCGTCGGCGCAGGCGATGTCGGCGGAGCCGCCGACCGCATCGGGGCAGATCTTGCAGCGGAATTGCACCTGTTTCGACAGGATATCACCCCAGCTGTCGGCATAGGACATGCGGGCTGTCGTACCGTCCTTGCGGGTGGCAGTGGCAAACCCCGGCCAGCCGTCGCCGCGATAGCGGAAGGTTGCGACATCGGCTTCGGCGACCCCCAATTTGTCGAGGATGCGCCGGGTTCCGGCGGCGCTCGGGATTCCGGCGCAGAAGAACGCGAGCATCAGCGGCACCTTGGCGTCGATGCGCGGGTCTTGCCTTGCCCGGGCGCGCAGTGCGGTCACATCGCACGGCTTGCCGACAAAGGCGAAGCGACCGGGGCGTGCCATCCAAGTTTCGAGATCGGCGAGCGGTGACGAGGCGGTGTAGCGTGACCCGGCGGCGGCAAACACGTCGTCGCGGTTGGCTGATACGCCGGTCGCGTTGGCGAGCGGGGCATCAGGGTCGGCGCCCGTCTGGACAACGAAATCGACGAGGCCGCTGCTAAGCGCGTACACCAGCAAGCCCGAGATCATGCCGCCTGACGATGCCTGATGGCGCAGCGCCGCATCGGTGGTGAACCCAGTGCCGGAAAAGAACGCCGGGCCCCAGAGCACATCATCTGTCGGCGCCGCGATATGGCGTTCGTCCACTGTTAGCGCCGGGCAACTGATGGCGAAATCGCGCTCCTGCTGCTCCGTCAATGCTGCCGACTGGACCGGGCGGGCATAGCCGGGGGCCTCGATTCCCATGGCAATCGCGCCCGGCGCAATAGCGGCGCAAAGGCCGCAGCCCGTGCAGAGTTGCCCGCGCTTGACACGGTCTAGGGTCGGGGACGGCATCATTGGCTAGTGGGCGGCGCGATCGAACTGGCGGGCGAGTTCGGCGGTATAGACCTCCAACCCTTTCGAAACCACTTCGTTGCCGCGGGCGATATCGGCAGCGACGTCATCGCGGCGCGCGAAGGCGTCGAGCGTGAAGGCGAGCGCTGCATCGGTCGCCATGCCCTTGGCCGGGATCAGCCATTTATAGCCAAGGCCACCGTACAGCCCTTCGAACTTGCGGCTGTAGCTGACCGGAACGACGGGCACCCCGGCCGAATAGGCCGCGATAGTGGCGTGCATGCGCGCACCGACAAGGAAATCGAGCCCGGCAATGAAGGACTTGGCCGCCGACGGCGACGCGAAGTCGGGGTGTCGGATCAGGTTTGGATATTCGCCGCGGAGCCGGTCGGCACAGGCGGCATCGTCATCGCGCGGGGTGTCGGGCCCGATGACGTGCGGGACGAGATGAATCTCGACGTCCGGCATCGCGCTGAACGCGGCGATCAGTTGGCGTGTGTAAACCGGATAATCCACTGACAGACCGTATTCGTTGCCCCCGGCATAGCCACCGTTCATCAGCAGGCCCGAGACGTTCAGCCCGACGCGGATTGGGCCAGCGGAGCGTGTCGCCGGGCGGTCAAAAGGCAGGGCGAAGGCCACATCGATGGCCTGCCGGGCATCGGCTGCGGGGCTGAGCGACTTCAGCGCCGCAAACGACATCGGGTCGCGGGCGAACACGACCTCGGAGCGCCGACACGCCCAGGCGGCGAGGCGGGTATGCGGTTGGCGACTGAACGGCCCAATGGTCTGGGGTGACAGGATCAATGGCGTCCCCGACCATATAACCGCTGCCTTGGTCGCCATGATGTAGACAAAGCGCCGATCCGAATAGATGTCGGCGAAGCTGTCCCCGGCACCGATATCGAGCACGATGTCGAGGTCACGCAAATCGGCGCGGAAGCCCGACGGCGACAGCATATAGTTGCGTTTGATCTGGCGCGTCGTGATGTCGGGGGCGTCGATATAGCTCGCGCCGCGCTCGACTGGCCCCAGCAGGACGAACGAGGGCTCGACATCGACCCGGGCCGCAGCAGCGCGCGCCAGCGCGATATTGCCGACACTCAGTGCGCCCACGCCGAGATTGCCCGAGCGCGCCGAGTGCCAGAGCATGCCAATGCGCAGCCGCCGCGTCACTGCGCGTTTCCCTTCGCTGATGGTGTCAGCCTGCCGCGTCAGGCGGCAGGTTTAGCCGGAGCTGCCGTTGCCGGTGCTGGTGCAGCCGGAGCATCACCCGGCTTCGGGAAGACGGGAGGGCCATAGCCCTTGGCATAGACCGTCTTGCTCTTCGCGGCATCGGTGAGGCGCTTCAACTCGGCAACGAGCTTCTTCTGGACCTCCTGTTTTTGCAGGACTTGCTGCGCATAGGCGATTGCCTTTTCACCGGTGAATGGCAGAGTCTTCGTATCGGTGACCAGATTGATGTAGATGACGGGTGCCGGGGCGCCGGGAGGCTGGTCGGCAAACATGAACGGTTCCGACTTGTTCGCGCTGGTAATCTTGAGGATTTCGGCCGTCAGGCCCGGATTGACCGTCAGCGCATCGACCTGCTGCGGGGCACGACGATATTCGATGTTGGCGTCGATCAGCAGCTTTTCGACTTCGCCCATCGATTTGGCGTCTTTGAGCCCGAGCGTGGCAAAGTTTGCCGGACGCAGGAACTGAATCTGGTCAAGCGTGAAGATCTTGCGATCGCCAAAGACATTGGGATTGTCCGAGATAAACTTCTGCGCCGCTTCGCGGGTGATCGGCGGCACCTTGCTGGCGACGTCTCCCTGCAGCGCTTGAACGAGAAGACCGTCCTCGGCGCGTTCGCGCGCAAGGATGAACTGCGGGTTCTGGTCGAGCTTGCGCGATTTGGCTTCCGCAACGAGGATTTTGCGGCCGAGAACGCGTTCGAGTGCAACCGATTCAACCAGCTTTCGCGGTGCGTCGCCGCCGCGATTGGGCAGCGTGCTGACTTCGCCATTCAGTTCGTGAATGGTGATATCCTTGCCGTCGAGCGTCGCGACAACCTGTCCGGCCGGGGTGTCGGCCCCCTTCTTCCCGCACGACGCAACCAACAACATCGCCGTGGCCGCCGAACCGAGTAGCGCCATTCTTGTCATTTTCATTGCCACGTCTCCCACTTTGTCGCTTTCCAGTCCCATGGCTGTCACGGGCCGCGCGGTCAATATTTAACACCCAGAAGCGCCCGCATCATTGCAGCGGCCTTGCTTGGCTGACCGCGCAGAACCCGGCGGCTGGCAAGCCCGATCGTCAACAGCCAGTGCCACGGCAACAGAACCAGACGATTATGTCGAATGAAGCTCAGACGCGACCGCGTCAGCCAATATTCGGCCGTGCCGCTCCGCGCGCCGGGTAAACCCGAAGAGCCGATCGAGCCACCCTCCTTGTGATAGACGACAGCGCCATGGGCAAAGGCGGTCGTGAACCTGCCGGCGTTACGCGCCGCCCAGTCGATTTCCTCGAAATAGAGGAAATAGCGTTCCTCCATCGGGCCGACGGTTTCGAGAAAAGCCCGGCTGACCGCGAGCGACGCGCCGAGCACGTAATCGGTGTCGCGCGCGATGTGCGCCGGATTGAAGGGGGTCGTCGCCGGCTTGTTCTTCATCAGCCCGTTCGACTGGCCGGTGAGCAGGCTGAAGCGGCTGCCGTTCAACGCCTGAATGGTACCGGGTCGGTGGTAGTAGCGGACGACGGTGCCGCACATCCCGACCTTGTGGGTCGCCTGCATGCGCCCGAGCAAGGCTTCTGCGGCCCGTGGTTCGACGACAGTATCGTTGTTGAGCAGCCAGAAATTGTCGATATCCGACTGCAAAAGCCAGCGCAGGCCGAGGTTGTTGCCGCCAGCAAAGCCGAGATTTGTCCCGGCGTCGATGAGGGTCAATTGCGGCAACTTCACCCTTGGTGGCCGTCCAGGGGTGAAGGCCGGAACTTCATTCGCCGCCATCGAATGCAGCGCAACCGGCTTGGCGATGCCGGGCAGCGAGAATTGCGCCATTGCCGCGTCGGTGGGAACGACCGGTTCTTCGCCCGCGGCCCAGGCGCGGATTTTATCGAGCGACCCGTCCGATGACCCGTTGTCGATGACGACGATGGCGACCGGCACGCTGCCCTTCAATAGCGATTCAAGGCATTCGATCGTGTCGGCCCATCGGTTCCAGTTGACCAGAACAACGCCGAGACGCGGTATTTCGTTAGTCATATTACGACGCAGTCCAATGTGTTCCACCAGAAACCTGGGGGGCGGATGCTGCACGCAGCATTTCGGTGAAGCGCCAAAGCCGAATACGGATCAAGACGCCAAGTCCAGCCAAGCGGTTGCCCATACCGCTAATGCGGTCGCTGGTAAAAAGCCGCATAGCATGAACCGGGATCGACGCCAGCACGGCGAATGCCGTCGCTGTCCAGCGCCCGCCGGTGCGTCCGGCGGCGCGATGGTCATGAAGTTCATGGGCGATGTGCCGTCGCCACTTCCGCTGCAGTTCGGCGAAGCTTTTCCGCGCCGGATGGGCGATGCGCATCGGTGCGACATAGCGGATTTGGTAGCCGGCGGCAGTGGCGCGGCGGCCCCAGTCCTGATCCTCGGCGGTATTGATGCCGGCAAATGGACCGACTGCGGCGTGGACCGCGCGCCCCATGGCCAGATTACCGGTGCCCGAGAAATTGCGGCGTTCGATGTAGAATTTCTGACGAAACGCGAACACCGCTTCATATGCTTCGAGCGCGGTGAGTCTGGGCGGATCGACGAAATCGATTCGCACATCGCCACCGACGACCGTGCGGGCAAGGTCGGGTTCGACTGCATCGACGGCCGCCTGCAACCAGCCGGGCGCAGCAATGCAGTCCGCATCGATGAAGGCAAGCGCCGGGCCTCGGGCGGCAGCAACCCCCGTGTTGCGCGCCAGCCCAGGCCCGGGCTGCGGTTCGCGCAGGAACCGCACCGACGGATAGTCTCCAGCAACCTGTTGCGGAAACTCGGCGGAGTTATTGTCGACGACGATCACTTCGGCTTCACCATGGTCAAGCTGCTGCGCCAACACCGTGTCGAGGCAGCGGCGCAATGCATCGGGCATCTGGTAATGCGGAATGATGACCGAAACGCGAGGCAAGGCGCTGTTCGGCACGGCCACGAATGTCCCTTCGGTATCAAGCATGGTGACAAAAGCCGGCGCGGTCGGTGTCGAGGTCAGCCGGAAAGCTTCGACATTGCTGCCGACATGAGAAGCAATGATGACACCCCGGGGTAACGGAAGCGGAACCGATGTTCGCCCGCGTTGTCGGTCATTTCGAGCAGGTCATACGAATGGACGAACAGCCGGAGATCGCGATCGATTGCGGTTGCCTGCCCGTCGCCGAGCTCGGTAATCACATCGTCCACGCTGAAATAACCATCGGCTGTACTGCCCGCGCGCGCAGCCGCAACGAGCAAAGGCCATTGGGCGCGGGCTTCTTCGCGCGCGAGGATTGCCTGCACCCGGCGGGGCAATGAGGCATTCCAGTCGGTCAGCACGCGCTCGACGGCGGCGAGGCCGTCGCTATCGTCGACATGGTCGCGTCCGGCATTGATCGCAACGGTGCCAGCGCGGTGCGCAAGCAACCGCACAAGATACGGCGAGCCGCCGGCCATTGTCGCGATCATGGTCGCAGCATTTTCAGAATAAGTGATGCCCGCTGCCTGCTCGCCGATGGCGAGCACCTCGCGAACTTCCGCGACCGTCAACGGACGCATCGGCAAGCCGACAATGTTGCGGCGGATCGACGGTGCATAGCCGATCAATTCATCGAGATTCTGTGCAACGCCCGTCAGTACAAGTTGCACCCGTGCAGCGCGGTCGGACAGGTTCTTGATCAGCTCGGCCACGTCACGGCGGAAATTCGGGTCGAGAACGCGGTCATATTCGTCAAGGACGATGATCACGCGCGTACCGACGATATCACCGAACACCTCGGCAAGTTCACGCGGATCGAAGCTATCGGGCAGCATCGTATCGAGGTTGCCGCCCCGTTCGGCCTCAATAGAGGTCGGGAGCACCGATTTGTGGAATATCACCGGGATCTTTGCCGCAAAGGCCCGGAACATCGTATCGAAATGCGCTTCGGTTCCGCAGCTCGAATAGAGCACCAGATAGCGCGCATCCCGCGCCGTTTCGGCAAACACGTGCGACAGGCTGGTCTTGCCGATCCCGCGCTCGCCATAGATGACGACATGGACACGCTGCTGCTCGATGGCGTTGATCAGCTGGGCGAGCGCGTCGTGCCGCCCGGCAAAGCTCGCGCGGTCGGTCACCGGCTGCGAGGCACCCAGTGTGTCACGCAAGGCCAACCGCCGCCGCGCCCGGTCGGGATCGCCCGCATCACTGCTGACATCGTCGGATGCCGATGCTGCAAAGCGTGGCATCGCAGCAAATTTCGGGCTCGCGCCTTCGCCTTGCCATAGTGTTTCGAGGAAGGCCGGTCGCTGCTGGACCTGGGGTTCGCGAAAAGGCCGCTGCATCACCGACGGTGTGTCGTCGATAGCGAACTCGTCCCGAGCGCCGCGCGACCAAAGTTTCCAAATCATTACTACGCTGGCCCCGCCTAAGAATCTGCAATCATGACCATGCGGCCTATAGTAGTTGAACGTCGGCAAGGCACGACATTTTCTTCGGCATATGTTACCGCGTGCCGGGGCTTTGCCGCAGAGGCGGTTGCCGCCAGCGTCGGGGATGTGTAGCAGCGCAAATCAAGTGTTGCTCGAAGGGGGTTAAGGCGTGGATCGGAGAGCTTTCGCACGGCCAAGCGCCGCTGCTGGCGTCCTCGTCGCCATGGTTGCGGCAGTTCCTGCTACCGCCCAGCGTACCGGGAGCGACAGTGCGCCGGTATCGAACGGCGGCATCATAAGCGTGGCACCGATCGCCGGGCGTGGTTATCAGCTGGCGGCAACGCTGCGCACGTTATACGATGACAACCTGTTACGGCTGCCCGACGGCCAGAACGCCAACGGTCGCAGCAAATCGGATTTCCGCTTCTCGCCAACGGTTGATGCGTCGATCGGCATGCCGCTGGGGCGGCAGCAATTCTATATCGGCGGCACGTTCGGGCGCGATTATTATGCGCGCAATACCGATCTCAACCGCAACCGCTATCTGATCGGCGGCGGGGTGAACTGGCGGCTCGGCGCGATCTGTACCGGTGCGCTTGCCGGTGAGTTTAACCGTCGCCAAAACCTGTTGAACGATGCCGGATTTCAGGTCGATAATGTTCAGGAGAATGGCACCTATGGCGGTTCGGCAAATTGCCGGGTCGGGCCGATCGGCGTCGGCGGAACGATCATTCACAATACAACCAACAATCTCAACCCGAGCCGGGCTTTGTTCAATGTCTCAAGCACCAGCTACGCGCCGCGGCTGACCTACGGATCGGTAAATTTTGGCCAATTCAGCCTTGGCGGCAGCTACAACGACGTGACATACCCGCGACGAACGGTTTTAGGCCTCTCAGGATCTGTGCCCGACCGTATCGCGATCTATGCAGGCCGGGTGGGCTATCAGCGCAGTCTTGGTACACGGCTGTCGATCACGTTGGGTGCGTCTTACAATAAGGCGCGGCCAATCCCCCGGACCCAAGTTTTCTTCGTCATTGATCCAGTGACTGGACTTCCGGTTGGCGTAACGAACGATCGCAACGGATACTCGGGCGTCGGCTATGACGGCTCGCTCAGTTACACGCCCAGTCCACGGCTCTCGGCGCAACTTTCCGCGTCGCGCAACGTCACGTCGACGCCCAATGCAGGGGCCTCATTCGTCATCAATCAGGCCTATGGTGCCAACGTCAGTTACAAGGTGGGACCTTCGATTACCGCCGGTCTCGGTGCCGCGTATGACATCAGGGACTATCGCGGCGGCTTCGTTTCGCCGACCGAGCCAAGGCTGCGGGTGAGTGACAAGTCCAAACGCATCTATGGCTCGATTACTTATTCGCCGGTCAAACTGTACGACATCGACCTGGAGGTTGCGCATCAATCGCGCGTGTCGAACCCTTCGGTTTTCAATTATAGTGGCACCTCGGTGTCGTTGACACTTCGCGTTAAACTCGGAAGGGGATGATAGTGCGCCTGATGATTTCGATGCGTCCGCTGCTGACTGCGGCACTGCTTGGCGGCGCCGTAGTTGCCAATGCTGCTCCGGTATTGACCAGCACCGGCTATGTGCTTGGACCCGATGATAGCGTGCAGGTTGTAATCTACGGTCAGCCCGACGCGAGCATTACCACGCGTATCAAATCGGACGGCACAATCGTGATGCCGCTGATCGGCGCGATAACGGCTGCGGGTCAGACCAATATTTCACTGGCCGACCTCATCACGCAGAAGTTCGAACAGGGCGGCTATTTCAAGAAGCCGATCGTCAACGTCGAGATCGGCGGTTACGTCAGCAAGCGTGTCAACGTCGCAGGCCGGGTCGCCACCCCGGGGGTCGTTCCGCTCGACCGTGACTATCATGTGCTCGAGATGCTGCTGAGGACTGGCTGGGTCCGCGATAACGGCGCGAGCTATGTCTATCTTCGTCGTGCCGATGGGCGCGAAGTGCGCCTCGAGGCCGATCAACTGGTTCGCGGGACACCGGACAAGGACCCGTTACTGGTCGCAGGCGATACCCTGTATGTTCCTGAAGCCGATACGTTTTTCATCTATGGGGCCATCAACCGGGCCGGCACGCAGCCGGTGCTTCCCGGCATGACGGTGCGTCAGGCGCTGGCCGTTGCAGGCGGGGTCACGGCGACCGGGTCAGATCGCAAGGTCTCGCTGTTCCGTGGCGGCAAGGAAGCCGACGCCGGCCCGGATGAGAAAATCCAGAAGAATGACGTTATTCTCATCAAGGAGCGTTTGTTCTAAGGCGCTATAGCGTCGACGAACACGCCAGCGGAAAGTTTAGTATCCATGAGTTTGATCCAGTTCCTCCGCATCCTGATGGCTCGCCGCTGGATCATCCTTGGCGCGCTGGTCACCTGTGTTGTCGTTGCCGTCAGCGTCGCATCGGTCCTGCCGGAGCGCTACACGGCCAAGGCACGCCTGATCATGGACACGCTCAAGCCTGACCCGGTGACCGGGCAGGTGATCGCGACCCAGGCCATGCGTGGCTATGTCAAAACGCAGATGGAGTTGATCCAGGACTATCGCGTCGCCGGTGAAGTCGTCGACAAATTGGGATGGACGACGAACCCGGCGTTTATCAGCGCCTATCAACAGGCCAATGACGGCACGACCGACATTCGGCGCTGGGCGGCGCAGCGGATCATCGACGGGACGTCGGTCGATCTGGTTGAAAACTCGAGCATCATGGAAATCAGCTATCAAGGCCAATCGCCCGCGATTGCCAAGGCGATTTCGGGCGCACTGCGCGAGGGCTTCATCGAAGCCAGTCTGCGGATGCGCACGGACAGTGCCGGAAAGACCGCCGACTGGTATCGCGATCAGGCGGACAAGGCGCAAAAGTCGCTGGCCGCTGCCGAAGCCGCAAAATCCAAGTACGAACAAGATAATGGCTTGGTCTCGGTCGCCGGTGGCGGCGATTCTGAAACCGCCAAGTTGCAGGCACTCCAAAGCGCGCTGGTTCAGGCGCGCAGCGGCCAGGCAAATGGCGAGACCTCGGCCGCGACGCTTGCCAGCGGCAGCAGCCCGGTCGTCGATCAGCTCAAAATGCAGGTTGCAACGTTGAATACGCAGGTCGAACAGGCGGGCGAGAAATTTGGCGCCTCGCACCCGGCTTATAAAAGCTTGCTGGCCCAGCGCGCTTTGATCACTTCGCAACTCTCCCGTGAGGAATCTGCGGCGCGGTCGAAAGCGGCAGTTCTGACGGGCGCGTCGCGCCGGTCGGCAGCATCACTTGAAAGCGAGTATCAGGCACAGAAGGCTAAGGTGCTTGGAATGCAGGACAAGCTTGATACGCTCGCGCAGCTTCAGCGCGATGTCGATCTGCGCCGCTCGCTCTATGAGAAGGCGGCGGCGCGCACCGCCGATCTTCGACTGCAAGCCGATGTTGCGGAAACGGGGCTGACCATTTTGGGAGATCCAATTGCCGCTCCGAAGCCGACTTATCCCAACATGCCATTGATTACCGCTCTGTCGGTGGGCTTTGGTTTGGCACTGGGGCTGGCGCTGGCACTCGTGACCGAACTGATGGCGCGCCGGGTACGTGGGCAGGAAGACCTGAGTTTCGCTGCGAAAGTACCGGTTCTTGCCGTCATCGCTGCGCCACGATCGGCGTTCCGCGAACGCGTTCGGTCGCTTCTGACCCGCAATAAATCAAACACTCCGGCATGGCAGCCTGCACAATGACCGACGTTATGGACACTCCAATTGCCGCGATGTCAGGCGAAATCAGCGATGGGAGCGTCAGCTATGACGCCCCGATCCGCGATTCGCTGCTGCGCCTTGGATATTTGACCGACGAACAGGCTGAACGTGTTAGTGCACACGCACTGGAGCGTGGGCTGGATTTCGACCAAGCTGCGCTGGAACTCGGCTTCATCACCGCTGACGACCTTGATCGCGCCCGTGAACAGCTGATCACCAGCCTGGCAATCCAGTCGGCGCACCACGGTAGCGTGTCCGACGAGCTGATCGTCCTCAGCGAGCCAAACAGCCTGAAGGCCGAAGCGATCCGCATGCTGCGGACGCAGATTATTGCCCAGCATATCAAGCTGGGGCGGCGGGCGCTGGCCTGCGTCGCTCCGGTCGATGGCGTCGGCTGCAGCTTTGTTGCGGCCAATCTCGCGGTGTCATTGGCACAGGTCGGGATCAAGACGCTATTGATCGACGCAAATATGCGCGCGCCGCGGGTCGATCAGTTTTTTGGTATCGACCCTCAGGATGCCGGACTGTCGAGCTATCTGTCGTTGCAGGCGACCCGACCGGAACGCGTGGTTCACGCCAATGTGCTGTCGGGGCTCTCGGTCATTACGTCGGGACCGCCGGTTGGTCGCCCGCAGGAGCTTCTGTCCGGCAGCCGGTTCCGCGATGGTATGAACATCCTGCTCCGCGAGTACGACATCGCGCTGTTCGACACGCCCGCTGCCAGCACCAGCGCCGACGTTTTGACGGTTGCGGGTGCTGCGGGTTACGCCTTGATCGTTGCACGCCGTAACCAGACATTTGTCCGCGATGTCACCGTCCTCAACGAGCAACTGACCGCCGCCCGTGCGACTGTCATCGGCTCGGTCCTTAACGAGTTCTGAGGCAATGGCGTCCCTTGCCGGGAAGGCACCCACAACGAATTGGCAGCGTTTGGCGGTGGAGCATTGGCTGCTCGTCGTCGGGATTGCTGCGACCGTTTTGCCGACGCTCGTCGCGATAGCAAAAGGCCCGTGGTCGACCGAAGCAGGCGTGCATGGGCCGCTCGTCCTGGCGACCGGAATTTGGCTGATCACGCGTCGCTTGCCGGAAATTCGGGCGCGCATGGTTCCCGGCTCGATCGCGCTCACGGCGGTGCTGATGGCGATTGCGATCCCGGCGTATGCGTTCGGGCGGGCCTATGACTTCATCAGCATCGAGGTCGCCGCTCTCGGCCTGATGTTGGTCAGCGTGGCGTATGGCTTTTGCGGCGGGGCCGTCGTTCGCCTGATGTGGTTTCCGATATTCTACCTCGGGTTCATCGTCCCAATTCCGGGATGGGTGCTCGACAAGGTGACTCAGCCGCTCAAATTACTTGTCTCGGAAGTCGTCGTTTCCGGCCTGACGCCATTCGGGTATCCGATCGCGCGAGTCGGCGTGACGCTTTATATCGCTACCTACCAGTTGCTTGTGGAGGATGCTTGCGCAGGCCTGAACTCGCTGGTCAGCCTCGCAGCGATCGGCCTGTTTTATGTGTATATCATGCGCAACAGCAACTGGCGTTATTCGGTTCTGTTGCTGGCGCTGGTTATTCCGATTGCCGTTGCTGCCAACTGCGTCCGCGTCGCCGCACTGGTCCTGATCACCTATCATTTCGGCGATGCCGCAGCGCAGGGTTATCTGCATAAATTTGCCGGCATGGTGACCTTCACCTCGGCGCTGCTGTTCATCTTTCTGATCGATGCACTTTTAAAACCCGTTCGCGACTGGTTGGCGCGCGATGACGGAGGCTGGGAATGAACCGTCGCGATATCCTGTTGGGCGGCGGGTTGCTGGCGGCGGCCGGAGCGGCAGCGGCGCTGACGCCGCGGGAACGGTTGGTGCTACTCGGTGACCGTAAGCTCGAAAATATCGTGCCGAAGAAGATCGGCGACTGGAGCCATGTCGAATCGTCGGCGTTTGTATTGCCGAAGACCCCCGGAAGCCTTGCCGATCGGCTTTACAGCCAGACACTTAACCGGCTGTATCAGTCGCCGACGCAGTTGCCGGTCATGGTCGTCATCGCCTATGGCAGCATGCAGAGCGACCTTCTGCAATTGCACCGTCCGGAGACCTGCTACACGGCGGTTGGCTTCACAATTGCCCAAAGTTCGGTGTCGAGCATCAAGCTGGGGGGGAGTGCCGCGATGCCGGTTCGCGAATTGGTCGCGACGTCGGAAAATCGGGTCGAGCCGATTGTCTACTGGACCCGCCTTGGCGACGACTTGCCAACGAGTGGAAGCGAGCAGCGTTGGGCCAAGCTGCGGCAGCAGATGCACGGGTTGGTGACCGACGGCGTTCTTGTACGGCTTTCGACGGTCAGTGAACCCGATCCATCGGTTTTTGCCGGGTTGCGCGACTTTGGGACGGCAATGGTGCGATCGATCGCTGCAAGCAATCGCTCTGCACTGATCGGACGACCGCTCGCGGCGGCTATGGGTCGGTGACGGGCAGAGGTGCCGTGCAGTCCAGGAACTGGACCGCTCGCGAATGGTTACCCTTCGCTGTTATCGAACGGCCGCAACACGAACCAGACGAAGCCGACCGTGGCCAAGCCCAAGGCAATCGCACCGGCATGATAGGCGGTCAATCCGTCGTTCCAGCCGATATTTCCGAGGTAGTTGGTACCGGCGCAGCCCAGCGCTGCGATCAGATACTGCCACAGATGATCGCGCGCGACGCCCTGCGAACGCTGCAGGAACAGCACGATCAGTCCGGCGAATACGATTACGGTAACCCAGTCGTACGGCGTTTCCACGGACACATCCCCCTGAACTCATTGATGAGCCATATAGCAAGTCAATCGCGGACCGCCACACCTCTCGCTCCGCCGTTGGTACTTTCTTTACCGTCGCCCGTTAGGGCCCGACACCCATGAACGATATGCGCTTTGATCGCGAGGCGATGCTCGCGTCGCCACCGACCAAGGCGGGCCTGCCGCTCGACATCGCGATTTTTGCGGTTCGGATCGCCGAGTTCGTGCTGATCATCGCATCGGGCATCGTCGCAGTTTCGATCTGGATGAGCGTGCTGCAGCCGGCCGAGGTCGCGGTCTATCAGCGGGTGGTCGTCGTCACGGCGATTGCGTTTGCCGTGCTTGCCGAAACGATTGGCTGCTACGACATCGACGCGCAATTCTCGCTGCGTATTTCGTGGCAAAGGGTGGCGACAGCGTGGGTGACGGCGGCGCTGTTCATGATCACGCTCGGCTTTCTGTTGCGGTCCTCGGACGACGTATCGCGCGGCTGGGCAATCGGTTGGTTTTCGGGCGCCGGCGCGATGCTGCTTGTGGCGCGCGCTGTGGGAACCTCGTGGATCCGTCGCCTCAAACACCGTGGCACATTCAATCAGCGGGTGGCCATCTTCGGGGCCGGTCCGCAGGGTATCCGGCTGGCCGATTATATCCTTACACATGACCGCCTGACGATCACCATCGTCGGCTTTTTCGACGATCGCCGTGACGGACGTGTGCCGGCATCGTCGGGCAATGTGCCGGTGTTGGGCAATCTTTCCGCCTTGATCTCGATGATCCGGGACGGGCGCGTCGATCAGGTCATTGTCGCCTTGCCATGGTCGGCCGATACGCGCCTGCAGCAGGTCGTTAGCCGGCTCGCGCTGACGCCGGTCAAGATCCGCCTCGCGC
>JBBROI010000012.1:0-92909 GCA_038229555.1 Sphingomonadales bacterium | reverse complement strand
TGGCGGATCGGGTGGGATTCGAACCCACGATGGGCTTTTGACCCATACACACTTTCCAGGCGTGCGCCTTCGACCACTCGGCCACCGATCCGCGAAGGCGCGGCGATAGCAAGCCGGCTGGGCTACGGCAATGCTTGGTCCTGATTTCCAAATGCGGCTTAGCCAAATGCGGCTTATATAGAAAGGGCGGCCGCCCCAATCGGCGACCGCCCTTCCCGTCCGGCCCTCCCGAACGTACGGTTTACCGCAGCAACTGCAGGACCTGCTGCTGCGACTGGTTGGCCTGCGCCAGCATCGCCTGTGCCGCCTGGCTGAGCACCTGCGCCTTGGCGAGGTTGGTGGTTTCCGCCGAGAAATCGGCATCCTGGATGCGCGATCGCGACGTCACGAGGTTGGTCGAGTTCGACGACAGGTTGTTGACCGTCGCCTCGAGCCGGTTCTGCACGGCACCCAGATTGGCGCGATCGAGGTTGACCGACCCCAGTGCTTCATCGATCGAATCGAGCGCTGCGGACGCGCCTTCCTGTGTCGACAAATCGAGATCGGCGATCTTCAACCCGCCTTTGTCGGCACCGTAGCTGTTGGCTTCGAACCCGAGTTTGGTGAAGTTCGATGCCGTCCCGAATGCCAGGCTGCCGGCGTTCACGTCGATACCCTTCGACGAGTGCAGCGCGACAGTGCTGTAGGCGGTCTGGACGTTGTCGGCCGAAATATCGGTCGGATCGGCGACACCGAGCACCGTGTAGCTGGTATTAGTGCCCTTGATCGTCGCGCCGCCCAAACCAAAGTTCGCCGCCACCGCCGAGGTGTTGTCGAACCATGTGCTGACATTGCGCCCGTCGGCCGCCGTCAGATCGAGCCCACCGCGGCCATTGTCCTTGGCCGAAACGCCCGACAGTCCGGTGAACTTGTTGATCTCCTTGGCGACATTGTCACGCGTTGCCTGCGCCGAGTCGTTCTGGTCGAGCGTAACCGAGATGGCGACACCGTTGATGTACAGCGCCGCCGTCGCCGTCGTGCCGATGACGGTTGTCGTCGTGGTTGCCAGGGTCAGCGCATTGGCTTTGGCCGTCACGCCGGTGTCGCCGCTCGCCGCGTTGACCGCATTGGCGACGGCGATGGCACTGCCGGCCTTCTTCGACGACAGCGCCGTTGCGTCGGAAAAAGTATCGTCTTCGGCAGACGCCGCACGGATCGCGACGCCGTTGATGCTGAGATCGCCATTGTTGAGGGTATTGGCGGTCGCGGCAGTGCTCGCCACGGCGCGCGCGTCGGTCGATGCTGTCGATACGCCACGTTCGAAAATTCCCGCCGCCAGACCCGAACGGCTGAGACGACCCGACCCGGTCGAGCCGATATCGATCGGCTTGCCGTTGTCGGCGACAAGGCTGAACGTCCCCGACTGCGCGCCAGCCTTGGCACCGGTCGCAGCGGCGGTCAGGGTCGACAGGCTGACGATGACATTGCGACCGTCGGCGGCTTCGAGCGTCAATCCGGCATTGTCGTCGCCGGTATCGGACGCCTTGACCCCGGTTTGGCCGCTGATCGCATTGATCGCATCGACAACGAGCTTGCGGCTTTGCGCGGCGTTGGTCGTCGTGGTGATCGAGGCGGTCGTGATGCCGTTCACCGTGACCGTGCCGGTCAGCGCCGCTGCGGTCATCGCCGAGCCGGTCAGCACCGTCTTGCCAACAACGGCGCGAACACCGGTTTCACCCGAGGCGCGGTTGATCGCGGCGGCCTTGGCGAGTGCCGATGCCGCCTTTTGGGTCGACGATACATTGTCATCGTCAGCCGAACCCGAACCAATCGTGACGCCGTTGATCGTCAGATCGCCCGCCGTCAGCGACTGGTTGGCGGTCAGGTTGGTTACTGTGCCCTCATAGCTGCCGGTTGCCGACAGTGCTGCCGTGCGTCCGGTACCAAGGTCGCTCGCCTTGGCCGAGCCGATCCCGAAAGTCACCGTTTCGCCGGCGCGGCTGCCGGTCTGCAGCAGCAGGTTCTTGGCGCTGCCATCCAGGAGTTTGATCCCGTTGAAGTTGGTCCGTTGACCGATGTTGTCGATTTCGCTGGTCAGCTGTTTGACTTCGGCCTGCAACGCCTTGCGGTCGCCGCCGGTGATCGTGCCGTTCGATGCCTGGACCGCGAGTTCGCGCATCCGCTGCAGCATGTTGGTGACTTCACCCATGGCGCTTTCCGCCGTCTGGGCGAGGCTCTGGCCGTCGTTGGCATTGCGCATCGCCACCGCAAGGCCGCGCACATCGGCGGTCATGCGTTGCGAGATCGCGAGGCCGGCGGCGTCGTCCTTGGCTGAATTGATCCGCTGACCCGTCGATAGGCGTTCCATCGCCATCGACAGGCTCATTTGCGCGACGCTCTGCCCGCGCTGGGCGGTGAGCGCCGAAACATTGGTATTGATGACCGTCATGATCTGTTGCTCCCGTGCAAGGTTCCCCGGCGTCTGCGAGGAATCGCCGGGCGCCGTGAGCCAAGAAGCGGCAGCGGACGCGAATGCTTAACAGGCGTTTTGAAACGAACGGGTGCCGCCGGGAACTGGCGCTTCCCCTTGGGCTCGGCTATTTGCCCCCGATGACCGAAATCACCGCCGAAATCGTCGCCCAGCACGGCCTCAGCCCCGACGAATACGACCGCGTCGTCGCCAGCATGGGGCGCGTGCCCAACCTGCTCGAACTCGGCATCTTCTCGGTCATGTGGTCCGAACATTGCAGCTATAAATCAAGCCGCATCCACCTCGCCAAATTGCCGACGACCGCGCCGTGGGTGATCTGCGGCCCCGGCGAGAATGCCGGCGTCATCGACATCGGCGACGGTGATGCGGCGATCTTCAAGATGGAAAGCCATAACCACCCGAGCTTCATCGAGCCCTATCAGGGCGCGGCGACCGGCGTCGGCGGCATCCTGCGCGATGTCTTCACCATGGGCGCGCGCCCCATCGCCAACATGAACGCGCTGCGGTTCGGCGAAATCGATGCACCGAAAATGCGCCATTTAATCAAGGGCGTCGTTGCGGGCATCGGCGGTTACGGCAATTGCGTCGGCGTGCCGACGGTCGGCGGCGAGACTAATTTCCACAAGGCCTACAACGGCAACATCATCGTCAACGCAATGACCGTCGGCATCGCCAAACAGGACAAGATTTTCTATAGCGCCGCCGCTGGCATCGGCAATCCGGTGGTCTATGTCGGGTCGAAAACCGGGCGCGACGGCATCCATGGCGCGACGATGGCGTCGGCGCAATTCGACGACGACAGCGACGAAAAGCGCCCGACGGTGCAGGTCGGCGACCCGTTCACCGAAAAGCTGCTGATCGAAGCCTGCCTCGAGCTGATGGCGTCGGACGCCATCGTCGCCATCCAGGACATGGGCGCGGCGGGGCTGACCTCGTCGAGCGTCGAGATGGCGAGCAAAGGCGGGGTCGGGTTGCGGTTGGACCTCGACAAGGTGCCGGTGCGCGAAACGCACATGACACCGTATGAGATGATGCTGTCGGAATCGCAGGAGCGGATGCTGATGGTGCTCAAGCCGGGCCGCGAAGCCTTTGCGGAAGGCATCTTCCGCAAATGGGAACTCGATTTCGCCGTGATAGGCGAAGTGGTCGAAGGCGGCAATCTGCTGCTGACCTTCCACGGCGAAACCGTCGGCGACATTCCGCTCGGACCGCTCGCCGACGAAGCGCCGAAATACGACCGGCCTTGGGTCCCGACGCCGAAGCGTGCACCGCTGACCGACGTGCCTGAATCGACCGACATCGCCGCCGATCTGTTGAAACTGATGGCCTGCCCCGACCTCGCCTCGAAGCGCTGGATCTGGGAGCAGTACGACCACATGGTCGGGGCCGACACGGTGCAGCGCCCGGGTGGCGACGCGGCGGTGGTGCGGGTGCATGGCACGAAAAAGGCGCTGGCAATCACCACCGATTGCACCCCGCGCTATTGTTTCGCCGACCCGGTCGAAGGCGGCAAGCAGGCGGTGGCCGAGGCGTGGCGCAACCTGATCGCCGTCGGCGCGCGACCGCTGGCCATCACCGACTGCATGAATTTCGGCAACCCGCAGCGGCCCGAGATCATGGGGCAGTTCGTCGGCTGCATCGAAGGCATGGCGGAAGCCTGCCGGGCGCTCGACTTCCCGGTCGTGAGCGGCAACGTCAGTTTGTACAACGAGACCAACGGCACGGGGATTTTGCCGACCCCGGCGATCGGTGGGGTGGGCGTGATCGACGATTATGCCAAGCAGATGACGATGGGGTTCAAAGCAGAGGGGGAGAACATCCTTCTTGTCGGCAAGACGACCGGACACCTTGGCCAGTCTCTGTGGTTGCGGGAACTGACCGGAAGAGAAGACGGCCCGCCACCGCCGGTCGATCTGGCTAGCGAGCTCATGGCGGGTGACTTTGTAAGACAATTGCTGGCTGAAGGCGCCATCACTGCGGTGCATGATGTTTCCGACGGCGGCATCGCCGTGGCGCTTGCTGAGATGGTGCTCGCAGGCAATATCGGCGCGAAAGTGGCCTTTGCAGGCATCGATGCCACAGTTACCGGTGAGGCATTTGGCGAAGACCAAGGGAGATATATCGTTGCAGTAGCAGGGAACCCGTGGCCTGTCCTGAAGCGGCTGTCTGAAGTATTTGGCAGCAGAGGGCTCGACTGGCTGGGCTTTGTCGGCGGTCTTGATTTGTCGTTCGAAATCAAGCGTTCTAGCATCGACGGATTGGAGACCGTCCGCACCGACCGCGTCTCGCTCGCCGACTTGCGTGCCGCGCACGAAAGCGCGCTGCCGGCGCTGTTGGCGGGCGCGAACTGACGGCAACCCTCACTGTCATCCCGGCGCAGGCCGGGATCCAGTTTTTGCTTCGATCCGCTGGCCGATGAAGAACAGCTGGATCCCGGCCTGCGCCGGGATGACAGGGGGTGGACGCTAGCGCGATCAACGGCAACCGTCGCATGCGCGCCGACCGCGCGGACATCGCCCGGGCCAGCGCGCAACCCGTCATCGAAAAGATGCACGATATTGCAACACGCCGACAGTGACGGTGCGGGCGCGAACTGACGCCAGCCCTCACTGTCATCCCGGCGAAGGCCGGGATCCAGTTTTGCTTCGAACCGCTGGCCGATGAAGAACAACTGGATCCCGGCCTGCGCCGGGATGACAGGGGCGGGGGCGGTGGGGTCGCTACCGCCCCAGCGGCAACTGGCCCAAGCGCGCCGCCAGCCGCGCCACGCGCTGCTTCTGGCTATCGAACTGGCGGAAGCCGATGAGGAAATCGGGCTGAATTCCGTCGATCTCGTTGGTGCCATCACGGCGGAAGCGGGCGCAATCGGGGATCAGCAGGCGGCCGCCGCTGTTCGGCAACACAACCGCCGCTTCGCCCATCGTCCAGCCGCAACCTGCGCCAACGCTCGGAGCCCCAACCACTGTCGCCGCACCGGCATCCTGCAACATCGCAGCGAACAACTCGGTCGATGACGCCGCATTGCCATCGATCAGCACCAGCAGCGGCCCGCGCCAAAGCCCTATCGGCGTATGATAGCGCGCCGTCGCGTCGACCTGCTCGGCCCAGGGGGCCGTGGTCAGCGCCTCGGGCAATGGCTGCGCGGTGAGACCACCAGCATAGAACCGCTGCCGGATGAGATTGCTGCACCCTGCCCGCTCGCCGCGCCACAGCGGAGCCAAGTCGCACGGCGTTGCTGCCTCGCGCTGCGCCGCCTCGAGGTTCCTCAGCAGCGAGCGCAAAATGGCAGCGTCGCCCGGAGACGCCGTCGCGACCGCCTTGGCCAAATCGGCGCGGTCTTCGCCAAGCCGCCGCGCGCGTGCCGCCGTCCGCACCATCGCCACTTCAGGCGCCGCCAGCGGCTTTGCCGTCAACATTCGCGCAATAACCATCGACGCGTCATTGCCGCCGCCATTGCTCGCGACATCGACGAGCAACGCCGTCGGACGGAGCCGGGACAGCGCCCGCACCTGCCGCGCGATATCGCCGACGAACAGCTGGTTGGCGCGCACCGACACCGCGTCGGCGCAGGCATCGTCACACGGCGCATCGGGCGCGCGTTTTTGTTCGATGAGGACGCGCGCGCACGTCGCCATACCCGGTGAAAATTGCGCGATGCGCAGCACGCCGACGTGCCGCTTGCCGACGGCGATCGTACCCGCGCGCGCGTCGCCGGTAGCGCCGGGCAGCGGCACGAACCCCGGCAGCGCCGTGGCGATCGCGTCGGTGTCCTTGTCGTCGCGAAAGCCGAGCGCGGCGCAGATCGGCACTGGACGCGCCGCGGCGGACGCGGCTGCCGGTCCCGGAGCCGATGGCCACGACAGTTCCATGTGCCCATCGGCGAAATTGCGGATGAAGCGGTCGAAGGCAAAGCGCGCCGCGCCGTCGTCGTTGGCGCGCGCCAGCCGACCGCGCGCCCGCGCCTCGACCGCTGCCAGATCGAGCCCGCGCGCCGCCTGCCATTCGAGGTTCGGCGACGTCGCGGTGATCGCCGCCTTCATGGCGTCGAAATCGGCGAGCCACGCGGCGCGATCGAACGCTGCCACCGGTGATGCAGCGAGCAGCGCCGCGACAAGGCCCGCGCGCCAACGCATCGCCGACTAGCGCAAATTCCCGACGGCGCGCTGAATGCGCTTGCATGCCTCCTCGAGCAGTTCGTCCGACGTCGCATAGCTGATGCGGAACGCCGGCGACCCGCCGAACGCCGCACCATGAACGACCGCGACACCTTCGGTATCGAGGAAATAGGCCGCGACCGCCTCGTCATCGCTCAGCACCCCACCGGCGGGCGTCGTCTTGCCGATCAGTCCCGCGCAGTCGGGATAGACGTAGAATGCCCCTTCGGGACGCGGACAGCGTAGCCCCGGCGTCAGGTTGAGCATCGATACGACAAGGTCGCGACGCTTGACGAACGCCGCGTTGCGCGCCGCCAGAAACGATTGGTCGCCGTTCAGCGCCGCAACCGTTGCCGCCATGCTGACCGAACACGGGTTCGACGTCGATTGCGATTGCAGCTTGGCCATTGCCTTGATCAGCCAAGCCGGACCACCGGCATAGCCGATGCGCCAGCCGGTCATCGCATAGGCCTTCGACGCGCCGTTGACCGTCAGCGTGCGGTCGTACAGACCCGGCTCGACCTCGGCGATGGTCGCAAATTCAAAGCCGTCATAGACGATGTGTTCGTACATATCGTCGGTCAGGATCATGACCTGCGGGTGGCGCATCAAGATGTCGGTCAGGCCCTTCAGTTCGGCGCGCGAATAGGCCGCCCCGGTCGGGTTCGACGGCGAATTGAAGATCAGCCACTTGGTCTTTGGCGTGATTGCCGCGTCGAGCTTTTCCGGCGTCAGCTTGAAGCCGTCGTCGATTGTGCAGGCAATCGGCACCGGCGTTGCTCCGGTCAACGCGACGATATCGGGGTAGCTCACCCAATAGGGCGCGGGGATGACCACCTCGTCGCCGGGATCGAGTGTCGCCAGCAGCGCGTTGAAAATGGTCTGCTTGCCGCCGGTGTTGACGGTGATCTGGTCGAGGCCATAATCAAGATGATTGTCGCGTTTGAACTTGGCCTGGATCGCCGCCTTCAGTTCGGGCGTGCCATCGACGATGGTGTATTTGGTCTGCCCCCGGCGAATTGCATCGATCGCTGCCTCCTTGACGAAATCAGGGGTATCGAAATCGGGTTCACCGGCGCCAAGGCCGATGATGTCGCGACCTTCGGCCTTCAGCACCGCAGCGCGATTGGTTACCGCAATCGTCGGCGACGGCTGAATGCGTTGGATGGCGGCAGAAAGGCGGGGCAAGGCGGTCATGACGGGTCCGTATGTTACGCGGCTGCGTCGATAGGAGACATCGGGGCGAGGCTCAACGCCTCATTGTGGCGGATTGCGGTTCGGTGCGGCTCGCTGCGCCGACGCTAGTTCAGCAATATACTATGGTGATACGCATGCTCGAATATCGAGACCGGCCCAAAACTGTCGGAAAACTTTACAGCTAGGAAAAATATTATGCGCTGCACAAATCCGTAACATACTGAAATAACACTAAGCGGCGCAATTTGCTGCATCTGGCACGATTCTTGCGTCACGGGATGTGGGTCACACCCACACTGTAACAGGGGAACAAGCAATGAAAACCGCACTTCTCGCCTCGGCAATTGCCTTTGCGCTCGCCGCACCGGCGGCTGCAGTTAATCTACTCGCCAACGGCAGCTTTGAATCCGGCGGCTTTGGTCCGGGCTGGTCGCAGTTCGGTGATACCAGCTTCAGCGGTGTCGCCGGCGGCATCTTTTTTAATCCACCAACCGACGGCAGCTTCCAGGCGTTCTTCGGTCCGGTCAGCGGCTTTGGCGGCATTACCCAGACCGTCAGCCATTCTGGTGGATCGTTCGTGGTGTCCTTCGACATTGGCCAGGCCGGTGGTGCCGGAAATTATGTCGATTTCGGGGGGTCGACGATCCTGTCGAATATTGCCGATACTGGCGGTGCCTGGACCCATTACAGCTTCACCGTTTCGGCCGGTGCCAATCCGACCTTGACGTTCGGCTTCTTCAACCCGCCGTCATATTATGTGCTCGACAACGTGTCGATCGCCGGCGTTCCGGAAGCCGCGACTTGGGCAATGATGATTGCCGGTTTCGGCCTCGTCGGTGCCGCGATGCGTCGTCGCTCGGCTGCTCTCGCCGCCTAAGCATCGGTTTTGCTGCAATAAAGAAGGGGCGGTCCGCAAGGACCGCCCCTTTTTCGTTGGTGCGTTGGTGGGCGATGTTACTAGCCGCGTACTGCATCCTTGACGCCGCCAACGGCGTTCTGGATCTTGCCTTCAGCCTGCTTGGCCTTGCCTTCGGCCTGCCATTTGGCATCGCCGGTCAGGTTGCCAGCAGCTTCTTCGATCTTGCCGCCGATGTTCTTGACGGCGCCGTCGATGCGATCGGTATCCATGGTCATTCTCCTTGGCCTGTTGCAGATGTACAACCAACTCGACGGCAGAAGGTTGCGCGAGTAACAGCGGTGAAAAGTCGCGGGGGATATGATGATCGTCACGTTGCTGACTGCCGGCCTGAGCGGGATCATCCTGCTGGTGCTGTCGTTCCGGGTGGTTTCGGCGCGCCAGAAGACCAAGGTGATGATCGGCGATGGTGGCGAAGGTCATTTGCTCGGCCGCATTCGCGCACACGCCAATTTCGCCGAATATATGCCACTGCTGCTGGTGCTGATCGGCGTCATCGAAGGGGTGAGCGGCACCGGTACGCCGCTATGGATCGCGGCAATCGTGCTGCTCGTGGTGCGGGTTGCGCACGCCATCGGCATGGAACTGTCGGCACCGAACCCCTTCCGCGTCATCGGCGCCGGAGGAACGTGGACTGTGCTGCTGTGGCTCAGCGGCTGGGCGCTGTGGCTGGCCTATTCGGCGAGCAGATAATCGGCGACGAAGCCGTTGGTCTTGCGCTCATGCGCGAAGGTCGACATCGGGCCATGGCCGGGAACGAACGCCGTTTCGCCGCCCAGCGGCCATAGCCGGGTGGTGATCGACCGGATCAGATCGCCATGATTACCTTTGGGGAAATCGGTGCGCCCGATCGAACCCTGAAACAGCACATCGCCGACGATCGCCAGCTGCGACGGCGCGTGGTGGAACACCACATGGCCCGGAGTGTGGCCGGGGCAGTGGTACACATCGAACACGAGTTCGCCGACGGTCACCTGATCGCCGTCGAACAGCCAGCGGTCGGGCGTAAAGGCGGCCGCACCTTCGATGCCGTATTGCGCGCCCGCAACCGGGGCCATGTCGATCCAGAACTTGTCGTCGGGATGCGGACCCTCGATCGGTACGCCGAGCCGTTCGGCGAGCACCCCGGTCAACCCGCAATGATCGATATGGCCATGGGTGACGAGCAGCTTTTCGATCGTCACGCCGTGCTGCTTGGCAACGCTCATCAGGCGGTCGAGATCGCCACCGGGATCGGTGAACGCCCCGCGCATCGTCTTGGTGCACCAGATCAGCGTGCAATTCTGCTGGAGGGCGGTGACCGGAACGATGACGGCTTGAAGCGGAGGGGTGTCGGACATTGCCCCGATGTGGCGCGCCGGACGCGGCGGCGCAAGCGCCCTATTTCAACAGCGTCGCCTGCCAGAAGGTCAGGCGGGTCAGAAATTCGAAATCCTGATTCTCCTTCTTCTGATAGCCATGGCCTTCATTGGCGGCGATCAAATGCCACACCGGGCCGCCATTCTTCCGGACCGCCTCGACCATCTGATAGGATTCCGACGGTTTGACGCGCGGATCGTTGCTGCCGGTAACGACGACGAGGGGAATCTTCAGGTCGCTGACATGGGTCAGCGGTGAGATTTCCATCAGCTTGGCGCGCTGCTTCGGATCGCGCTCATCGCCATATTCGACACGGCGCAAGTCGCGGCGATAGCTTTCGGTATTTTCGAGAAGTGTCACGAAGTTCGAAATCGGCCGCGCGCAAATCGCCCCCTTCAACCGCGCGCCATAGGCGATTGCGGTCGCGTAACACATGTATCCGCCATAGCTGCCGCCGGTTTCCGCGATGCGCGCCGGGTCGATATCGGCGCGCGCCGCCAGCGTATCGAAGAACGCGCCGATGTCCTTGACGGTGTTTTCGCGCTGCCACGGCCCGTTGTCGAGGCCGACGAAGCGCTTGCCGTACCCCGTCGAGCCCCGGACGTTGGGGTAGAACAGCGCAATGCCGAGTTCGTTGATAAGATAATTGTTGCGCCCAAGATAGCCGGGGCGCGTCTGGCCTTCGGGGCCGCCATGAATATCGAACAGCAATGGCCGCTTGCCGGGAAATTTCGCCGGGTCGGGGGTGTAGAGGAAGCCGGATACCATAAGCCCGTCGAACGATTTCAACGTGACCAGCTCAGGCTCGCGGTTCTTCGCGGCGTCGAGCCCGCCGGTTTCGCTTACAGTCCAGCGGGTTGCCTTCAGCGTCTTGGGATCGACCGACCACGCGTCGGCGGGCGAGGTGGCGCTGGCAAGGCTGAAGCCGATGCTGCCCCATTTGGCGATCTTGAGGCCGGTGATGACCCCGGCGGGAAGTCTTACCTCGCCCCGCGAACGCGCGGTCTTGAGGTCGAGCAGTCGCAGCTTCGACGCTCCGGCTTCGTTAACGGTATAGGCGAGGAAACTGCCGTCGTCGGCGATATCGAACGCCTCCACGTCCCATTGCGCCGCCTCCGGCGTCAGCGGCTTGAATGTCCCATTGCGATCGAAGGTGCCGAGCCGTTGCACGTCGCTACCGATATCCGATGTCAGATAGATCGTGCCGCCGGGACCGTAGCGCGCGTCATTGTACGCCGCCGGGGTGTCGGGGGTCAGCTTCGTCAGTTTGGCGGTGACAAGATCGATTTCGTACAGGTCGCTGCGTTCGACCGATACGCTCTGTTCAACCAACGCTGTCTTGCCCGAGGGTGAGAAGTCCTTGAAGCTCCAGCCACCGCCCTTGCGTTCGGCGAGCAGGCGGTCGGTCTTGGGATCGGCAGGATCGACGAGGTAGAGGTCGCCGTCGGTGCCGTTGCGGCGGGTCGAGCTGTAGCCGACCAGCTTGCCGTCGCGCGACCAGACTGCGCCGGTGTTCCGGCTTTTACCGTCGGTCAGCAGCGTCAGGCGTCCGTTGTCGAGGCGGTAGAGCTGAAAGAATTCGCCGCCGCCGACGTCCTTGGTCACGACGAGCGCATCGCCCGTGGTTGAAAAGGCGGCGCCGGGAATCGGTTCGGATTCGAAGCTGATTTGCGTGCGAGCGCCGCCCGGGGCGAGGACGCGGTGCAGTTGTGCGGCGCTGCCGAAGCGGGTGGCGACCACCATGCCGCGTGTATTGGGATCCCAATCGTAGAACGCCGCGCTGCGGTATTCGAGATAGGGGCGGACCGCGTCGGCGAGCGTCTGCGGGATGGCTGGCACATTTTCGGCCGTGATGGCGGCGGGAATGGTGGCGAGCGGTGGTGCGGCGGTCGCAGGTGCGGCGATGAGAACGGCGAGAAAGAAGGGGCGCATCGGTGCTCCGCAGAAACGGGGGAAGCACCGGTGTGTCACATGCGGCCGGTGTGGAGCAAGCGCCCGGCGTAGCGGGTCAGGATCCTGGCCGGGCGCGCCGATCGGCTACGCGTCCGGCCAGGTCGCAAGGGGACGCTCAGCCGGAGACTGCTTCGGTCGTGGTGGCGATGGTGCTTGGCTGGGCACTTGCCTTGGCGGCACGGACGCAGCGGTTGGCTTCGACCCAAGTGGCGAGATCGGCATTGCCACCAGCGCCGCAAACGGCATGGGCAGCCTGATCGATGCGGTTGGCCAACACGTTGCGGCCGGCGGTGGTCGACAGGTTGAGATCGGCGTAGCTGACGACGCGGGTCTGGTTGACCGGTTCGGCGGCAGCAGGAGCAGCGGCGGCGAGCAGGCAGACACTGGCGCAGAAGGCAGTGCCGACGGTGCCGATGACAGCGCGAGCAACAGTGGTTTGCGAGAAATTGAACATTGGCTGGGTCCTTGTCTGGCTGGGGGCCGGACCATCCGGCCTCCATGCCAACAGCATTGCATAGGTCGTGCCAAGTGCATTGCGAAATTTGATTATAAAGAAAACAATGGGTTATGGCTTGGTGTATTACAACAACATTGCAGTATGCTGCTTTCAATGACCAACGGTTGGGATTTTATACCGAAAAGTGGTTGCATTTCCGAACCGATATTCCGGGGCGGAACCGTGGGGCAGAATGCGGTGCGGTTCCCGTCCGCACCGACCCCGACTACATACAGCGGATGTTCGATCCCCGTCAGCCCTTCGTCCTGCTCGACGATGTCGCGGCAGGGACGGCGCGCCTGTTTTCCGGTATTGAGCGGACGGTCCGCGCCGACCACGCAATCGAGGTCGCCCCGGCATTGGCGCACCTGTCTGCCCCCGGCAATTGGGCAGGGTTCGCTGGGTTCGAAGCGGGCTATGCGCTCGAACCGCGCCTTGCAGCATTGGGGCGGACGCCGCCGCCGGGGCAGCCGCTCCTTTGGTTCGGCGCGTTCGGCGCGGTACAAATGCTCGATGATCGCGCCGTCGTCGCACTGCTCGGGGATACGCCGGCAGGCGTGGGCCCGGCGCAACCGGCAGTCTCGCGGACCGCCTATGACGCAGCGCTGGAGCAGGTACAGGCATTGATCGGCGCTGGCGACATTTATCAGGCCAATCTGACCTTTCCGGCGGCGGTCGCGACGCACGGCCACCCGATGGCGCTGTATCGCCATCTCCGCGCCGGCAGTCGGGCCCCTTATGGCGCGCTGGTGCACACCGGCGATCTATGGCTACTGAGCTTTTCGCCGGAATTATTCTTCCGGCTCGCGGGACGCCGCCTGACCGCCAAGCCGATGAAGGGCACCGCCGTGCGGGGTAGCGATGCGGCGGATGATGCCGCGCGAGCGGCGACGCTGGCGGCAGACCCGAAAAATCGCGCCGAAAACCTGATGATCGTCGATCTTCTGCGCAATGATCTGGCGCGGGTCGCGGTGGCGGGTTCGGTCGCCGTCCCGGCGCTGTTCGAGATCGAAACCTATCCGACCGTGCTGCAGATGACCTCGACGGTAACCGCGACACTGCGCGACGAGCTGACCGCCGGCGATGTGCTGCGCGCGATCTTCCCATGCGGATCGGTCACCGGTGCCCCGAAGATCCGCGCCATGGAGGTCATCGCCGCCATCGAGCCTACGCCACGCGGGGCCTATACCGGCAGCATCGGAGCAATCGACGCCGACGGGAACGCAGTGTTCAACGTTGCCATCCGCACGCTGGTGATGACCGGCCCAGGCACCGGGCAACTCGGCCTCGGCTCGGGCATCGTCGCCGATAGCGACGCGGCAAGCGAGTGGGAGGAATGCCTTGCCAAGGCGGCCTTCCTTGGACGCAGCGCCCCGCCCGACCTCATAGAGACCATGCGCGTCGAAGATGGACACGTAGCACTGCTCGAATTGCACTTGGCGCGGATGGCGGCGAGCGCGGCATTTTTGGGGTCGGCATTCTATGCGGACGCGGCGCGGGCAGCGGTCGACGTCGCAGCGGCCAGCGCCACCCTACCCTGCCGCCTGCGACTGCTCAGTTCGCCATCGGGCGCACTGGCGGTGCAGCTGTCCCCCCTGCCGCATGCACCCACCGCGCCCGTCGAAGTCGTCCTCACGCCGCTGCCCGTCCCGGCAACCGACTGGCGGTTGCGGCACAAAACCACCGATCGTGCCTTCTACGACGCGGCGCGGCGGACTTCAGGCGCGTTCGAATGCCTGTTCGTCGCTCCCGATGGTGCGCTGACCGAGGGCAGCTTCACCACCCTGTTCGTGCCGCGCGACGGAAAATTGCTGACCCCGCCGCTTTCGCTCGGACTATTGCCGGGGGTGCTGCGCCAGAGCCTGCTGGCGAGCGGCGCGGCGACCGAGGCGGTGTTGGCTCCCGACGACCTCGCCCAAGGCTTTTTCATCGGCAATGCGCTGCGCGGCCTGATTGGCGCCCGACTAACCGTCTAAACGGTTTCGGCGCTCAGGCGGCCTTGTATTTATTGATCAAATCATAAGACCGTTGATACCAGACGTTACCGGGGTAGTTCGACCCAAGCACGGCTGCGGCCTTTTTCGCCTCCTCGGGCAACCCGAGCGACAGATAGCATTCGACCAGCCGCTCGAGCGCCTCGGGCGTGTGGCTGGTGGTGTTGTACTGGTCGATTACCGTGCGAAAGCGCTGGGTGGCGGCGAGATACAGCTGCCCATGCTGATAAAAGCGCCCAACCTCCATTTCCTTGCCCGCAAGATGGTCGCGCGTCAGATCGACCTTCAGCCGCGCATCGCGCGCATAGGCAGTATTGGGGTAACGGCGGATCAACTCGCCCAGCGCATCGAGTGCCTGCTGGGTGATCTTCTGGTCGCGATCGACCCCGGTGATCTGCTCGTAATAGCTCACCGCCACCATGTAATAGGCATAGGGAGCCTCGCGGCTGCCGGGGTGGAGCGACAGGAAGCGCTGCGCCGACAGGATCGATTCATTATATTGTTTGGCGACATAATAGCTGAACGCGCTCATCAACTGCGCCCGCCGCGCCCAGACCGAATAGGGATGCTGGCGCTCGACCTCATCGAAAATCGCCGCCGCTTCCTTGTAGCGGCCCTTATCGAGGCTTTCCTTGGCGACGATGTACAGGGTCTCGACGTCGCGCGCGACATAGGCCTGATCCTTGCGCGTCTTGGTAGTGGCGCACCCACTGACGACAAGCGCCGCAGCAGTGACGGCAAGGACGGAACGCGCAACGCGGGAACTGAGCATGACATCTCCCTAACCGATGGCGCGGGGTTCGCCAAGGCAGCTGTGATTGTCTTCCACCCCGTCTTCGCCGTCATCCCGGGCTTGACCCGGGACCCAGTTGCTTCTGTTGGTCAGCGACCAAAGAAACTGGGTCCCGGGTCAAGCCCGGGATGACAGGTATTAGAAAACTACCGCTCGCGGAACACCGTCGTGCCCAACGCCTCCCACGGTCCGCCGAGATAGCGCCACAGCGCCAACGCCACCGCGCGCGTCGGCCACGGTGCAAAGCCGCTCGCCAATTGCGCATGGGTTGTCCGCGCGACGCCAGCGTCGACCTTGTTCTGCACGGTAACATGTGGACGAAAGCCGTTGCGATCCTGCGGTATCAGCAGCGTCGCCCACGCGTCGGCAAGTTCGGCGCGCAGGCCGTCGAGTTCGGGCGATTGCAGGCTGTAACTGACGCCGTTACCGGTGAATTTGACGCTGGCGACGGTGATGCGCGGCGGCGGGGCATCGGCACAAAGCCGTTTGAGCCGCGTTTTCACCGCTGCCAGTTCGCTGCCGGGCAAATGATGAAACAGCGTGACGTGCGCCGGAATATAGTTGCGCTCAGGCGGAAAATACGCGCGCCGCAGCCCATCGAAATGCGCCTGCGCCGCCGGTTCGAGCAGCGCCGTGAGGATCAGCGGGCGCGGATCAGCCGCATCAGGACGCAGGGGGAAAGCGGCAGGTGTCAGCATCGGCAGGCCAGGCATCCTTATCGAAACCGCGCGCCGCGTCGAGATCACGCGTGCTGATAGCCAGCGACAGCCGTGCCGACGCCGGATCGACCGTCACAGCGCCCCATGGCACGGCATGCAGTCGTTCGCCAAACCCAAGAAATCCACCCGCGGCAAGCACCACATAGGCGATGTGGCCCGTCCCGGCGGTAACCATGACATCGGCCACCTTGCCGAGCCGCTTGCCATCGCTGCCGTACACCGGGGCCTCGATCAACGCCCCGGCGGCCATCAGCGTCGAGGCGTGCCCGCCCACGACTTCGGCCTCATCATGCGCGCTCAACGGAACCTCCGAAAGACGCGCGTGCGCTCGGTTGCTTCGCTGGCACCCTTTTCATAGCGGGCGCGGATACCGAGCCAGCGCCAAATGCCAACGCCGTTGATCGCCAGCAAAAAGACATTCTGCCAGAGCAGGTTGGCTTGTCCCGTGGTGGCACCGATGACGATCCACGCGATCGATCCAGCCGAGAACACGACAAAACCCCAGCCGGTAATGCGGCTGCCAAGGTTTGCCGCGACGATGATCGCCGCCAGCGTGGTGAAGATGGGTGCAGCCCAGTTGGCGACGGTTTCCATAGCCGGGGTGGAACGGACCGGGCGGGCAGCGGTTCCGGGCGGGTTGCCGCAGGGTAGTTGGGGGCAATACCCACCCTATCTGTCATCCCGGGCTCGACCCGGGACCCAGTTTGCTACGGGAATTGCGAGTAGAAACTGGATCCCGGGTCAAGCCCGGGATGACAGGAATTATATATCGCGGGACTATACCCCCATCACATATCCCCCGCCCGCCGCCGGATGACGAGATTGCGGATTTCGGTCATGTCCTCCATCGCGAAGCGTACCCCCTCGCGGCCCAGCCCCGAATCCTTGACGCCGCCATACGGCATATTGTCGACCCGGTAGCTGGGGACATCGTTGATGACGACGCCGCCGACGTCGAGCCGGTCCCATGCTTTCAACATGCTGAACAGGTCGCGGGTGAAGATACCGGCCTGCAACCCGAACTTCGAATCATTGACCTCGTCCAACGCCGCATCGAAATCGGTGAAGGTCGAGAAGATCGCCACCGGACCAAAGGCTTCCTCGCGGTACAGTTTCGCCGAGCGCGGTACACCTTCGAGCAGGGTCGCCTGCAGCATCGCCCCGTCGCGTCCGCCGCCGCAGAGCAACGTCGCGCCCGCAGCGCGCGCTTCGGCTATCCAGCCATCAAGGCGCGCGGCCTCCTTCACGTCGATCATCGGGCCGATGAACGTCGCCTCGTCATGGGGATCTCCGGCGATCAGCTTCGACGCCTTGTCGACGAGCTTCGCCTTGAAGGCGTCGTACACCGACGCATGGACGATGATGCGCTGAACACCGATGCACGACTGGCCCGACTGGTAGAAGGCCCCGAACACCGTGCGGTCGGCGGCGTCGTCGAGATCGGCATCCTTGTCGATGATCACCGCCGCGTTGCCGCCGAGTTCGAGCACGACCTTCTTCTTCCCCGCCCGCGCCTTCAAATCCCAGCCGACATCGGGCGATCCGGTAAACGACAGCAGCTTCAGCCGGTCATCGGTGGTGAACAGGTCGGCGCCGTCGCGGTGGGCGGGGAGGATCGAGAACGCGCCGGGCGGCAGGTCGGTTTCGGCGAGCACCTCGCCGATGATGATTGCCCCCAACGGCGTCCGGCTGGCGGGCTTCATGACGAACGGGCAGCCGACTGCAATCGCCGGGGCGATCTTGTGCGCTGCCAGATTGAGCGGGAAGTTGAACGGCGAGATAAAGCTGCACGGCCCGATCGGCACGCGCTTCCACATGCCCTGATACCCCTTGGCGCGCGGCGCGATATCGAGCGGTTGCACTTCGCCGGTCATCCGCACCGATTCCTCGGCCGCGATGCGGAACGTATCGATCAACCGCCCCACCTCGCCGCGTGAATCGCGGATCGGCTTGCCCGCTTCGATGCACAGCGCATAGGCGAGTTCGTCCTGGCGTTCGGTAAAGCGCGTGACGCAATGCGCCAGCACCGCCTGCCGCTCATAGGCCGCCATCTTGGCCATCGGCTCGGCAGCGGCGACGGCGGCGGCAATGCCACGGTCGATCATCGCTGCATCGGCGATCGCGACCCGAGTCGCAACCTCACCGGTGAATTTGTCGGTCACCGCCAGATCGGTGTTCGGCTGCTCCGCCTTGTTGGCGATGTAGAGCGGGTAGGTCGGGTTCAGAGCGGGCATGTTCACCTCTTTTTCGGTCGGCGGGCCATGTGCCGGATCATCAGAATATCGACGGTGCTATCGGTGACACGGTACTGCATTGTATAGGGTCGAACGATCGAAATCCGGCGCATATCGCCTCTGACCGGTGTGCCGCGGTGCGGAAGTTCAATCAGGCTATCCGATAGGATGATGAACCTGCGCGCTGTCCTCGACGCGGCCGCAGGATCGAACTGTTCAATATATCGGAAAATTTCATCGAGGTCGGCCGCGGCCTCGTCTGTCCAAACTATTCGCCGCATTTAGGACGCGGCAAGCGATTTTCGGTACCCCATGTCGAAAGCCATGCCACCATCGCCTCGTGGCTAATGACCCGGCCGGCCGCGATATCTTCCTCAGCACGCGCCAGCGCCGCCAATTCGGCCGCTTCATCATCGGTTTCGAAGACGCCCCAATCGTCATCGTCGTCATCAAGGGGCTGCTGCTGCGTTGCCATATCGGATCCCTTACATCATCGCGACTGTTGTAGGAACGCTATAGCGCCGCGCTCAGCTCCTTGATCTCCTGATTGAGAATGCGGTCGTTGTCGGCATAATCGACCGGGCACTCGATCAACTGCACACCCTTGGCGTTGAGGCACGACGCCAGCAGCCCCGGCAACATTTCGGCACTGGTCACCAGATGCCCGGTTGCCCCGTAACTCTCGGCATATTTGACGAAATCGGGGTTGCCATAGGTCAGCCCCCAGTCCTTGAAGCCCATGTTGGCCTGTTTCCAGCGGATCATACCATAGCTGTTATCGTTCAGGATCAGCACGGTGATGTTGACGCCAAGACGCACTGCCGTCTCCATCTCCTGACTGTTCATCATGAAGCCGCCATCGCCGCAGATCGCCATGACCTTGCGATCGGGATAGACCATCGCCGACGCCATCGCCGACGGCAGCCCCGCCCCCATCGTCGCCAGCGCATTATCAAGCAGCACGGTATTCGCTTGATGCGCCATATAGTTGCGAGCAAACCAGATTTTATAGACGCCGTTATCGAGCGCGATAATCCCGTCCGACGGCATCGCCTTGCGGATTTGATCGACAAGATACTGCGGATAGATCGGGCAGCGCATATCGCCCACCGCGGCCTCGCGGTGCGCCACTTCCGCCGCGCGCGCCGCCAGCATTCCGGTGAAGTTCCACCGCCCTTGCGGCATGATCTCTTCCTTGATCTGCCAGACGGCGTTGGCGATATCGCCGACGACTTCGATCTGCGGGAAATACACCGGATCGACCTCGGCCGACCGGTTCGAGATGTGGATGACCGTCGCGCCGCCAGTCTGCATGAAGAACGGCGGCTTTTCGATCACGTCATGGCCGATGTTGACGATGACATCGGCCTTGCGGATCGCGGCATGGACGAAATCGCCCGCCGAGAGCGCCGCGCAACCGAGAAATTTCGGATGGCGTTCGTCGACGACACCCTTGCCCAGCTGCGTCGTCAGAAAGGGAATACCGGTCTTGTCGATCAGCTGATTGAGCATCCGCGAGGTCATCGTGCGGTTGGCTCCGGCGCCGATGACGAAGATCGGCGATTTCGCCGCTTCGATGGCGCGCACGGCTTCCTTCACCGCCTTGGCATCGGGGACCGGGCGACGGACATAGCTCGGCGCGATCGGCGTCGCATCGGTTGGGTCGTGGGCGATATCTTCGGGCAGTTCGAGGTGCGTCGCGCCGGGTTTTTCCTCCTGCGCCAGCCGCATCGCCTCGCGCACGCGCGCCGGGATGTTGTCGGCGCTGGCCAGCTGATGCGTGTATTTGGTGATCGGCCGCATCATGTCGACGACGTCCAAAATCTGGAACCGGCCCTGCTTCGATTTCTTGATCGGCTTTTGCCCGGTGATCATCAGCATCGGCATGCCGCCAAGGAAGGCATACGCTGCCGCAGTAACGAAATTCGTCGCCCCAGGCCCAAGCGTCGCGACGCACACGCCGGCCTTGCCGGTATGGCGGCCATAGGTCGACGCCATGAAGCCCGCGCCCTGTTCGTGGCGCGTGAGGATCAGCCTGATCTTGGTCGAACGCGACAGCGAATCGAGAAAATCGAGGTTTTCCTCACCGGGGACACCGAACACATATTCAACGCCTTCGCCTTCAAGGCATTGCACCAGCAGGTCGGATGCTTTGGTCATTGTCGGTCCCCGGATTTGCCGCACATAGTGCATGGCGTCGCGCGCCGTGGGAAGCACCAAATGCCCGTGGCGGACTGTCCATGGCGATGCAGCAGATTTGTCTTATTTCTGGCCTAGTGCCAGCAACATGCACCGCGCAATCCTCCAGCTTCCAGCCTGACCATGGCGGGAAACCAGTTTCCCGGGTTGGCGGCGCTGCGTCTGCGGGCGCTTGCACGGTCGGTCGGTAGCGCGGCGCTGTTCGGCCCCGCCGTCCGGCTGGCCTTTGGGGTACGCAACCGCCACCTGCGCGACATCGCCTTCCACGCCATCAAGACCAATCCCACCATCCACCACCTGTGCGTCGACGGCATGCACGAGACGATGATCGTCAACTGCCGCGACGATGTGATTTCACGCGCTGTCTACCGCGTCGGGCATTTCGACTTCGACAAGTTCGAACGCGCCGTCACCATCCTGCGCGACCAACGCCTGATCGGTGACCAGATCGCCTGCCTGTACGATGTCGGGGCGAATATCGGCACAATCTGCGTGCCGGCCGTCACCCGTGGCTATGTGGCACGTGCCGTGGCGATCGAGCCGCATCCGACCAACGCCCGCATATTGCGCGCCAACATCGCACTCAATGGTCTCGATGACCGCATCAAAGTCGCCGAGTGCGCGGCAGGTGCCGAAGACGGCGGCAGCGTCGATCTCGAAGTCAACGAACGCAATTGGGGCGATCACCGCGTTGCGCCGGCCACTAGTGATGGAGTCGCTGCGCAAGGCGAGACAGGTCGCAAGCGGATCGCCGTGCCGATGCGCTCGATCGACGCTATCGCGGCTGATTTGGGTGAAAAGCCCGACGTGTTGTGGATGGACACGCAGGGCTATGAAGGACTGGTGCTTGCCGGTGCCAGCGCGATCATCGCTTCGGGCATTCCCGTCGTCACCGAATACTGGCCATATTCGTTGAAGCGGATCGGAGCGTTCGACAGCTTTGTCGCAGCGGTCGGGAAATTCACCGCGTTTATCGATCTCGATGTACCCGATGTCATTCGCCCGGCGGCTACGCTGGTCGATCATTTTGCCGGTCTGAAAATTACCCAGGGTGCCGATCTGATCCTGTTCAACCCACTCTAATCGAGATAGCCGTCAGGATTTTTTGAGCGCCGACGGTTTGTGGATGGCCTCGCCGCCACTCTTATCCGATTTGACGAGATATTCGGGGTTTTCCGGCGTTGCCTTGGCGGTGTGTCCCTTGACCTTGGCGGTGCCAGTGATTTTCTTGACGACCTTGCCGGTCGAATGTCCGCCTGACGAATCCCATTCGACAGCGTCTCCGGCCTTCAACGGTTTGTCTGCCATCGCTTTATCCTTTCGCGATGGCCTAACCCTTTCCGGGACCGCCCGTTCCCGTGCCGATTGTCGCAGCGAGGCGACCGGCGGCGCGCGCCCGAACGCCCGTTGCATCGCGCAATGTACCCGCGATGCCAAGGCCATAGGCCGGCATATTGTGATACAGCGATCCGCACCCACCGGGATCGACCCGGTAGGTTTCGTGCCAGATGCCGACATCGCCGCTGCTGCCGATAGCGGTGTTGAACGCCGTCCACGCCGGCAGATGCGCCGCGTCGCGCGCGGTGGCGTAAGCCTGTAACGACTCCATATCGCGCCAGTATTGGACGACCATGACATTGCGCAGGCCGAAATGGCTGCGCGCGTGGAGCAGGCCCAGTTGCGGATTACGCCCGAGTTCGATCAGCATGCGGGTCATAGCGCGAATGACTGGCAGCCAGGCAGCGATCTTCCAGAAATGGTTGATCCGCATGCCGATCAGGAAGAGCACGAACGGTCCGTCGATCTCGGCACACACTCGCCGGTCGATGACCGCGCTCATTGGCAGGTTTCCTTCAGGAACAGACAAAAACACTCAGATATCGTGGCGTCCGTGTTTTGCTCGAACCCTTGGCGAAGACCATGCCACTTGCGGTGCTGAGGTACGCAATGATCGAGTCGGCTGCCCGTTGTTCATCGGCGCTGGCTTCGGCACGCAGCAACAGCCCGGTTGACGGATACCCATTACCCTGAAAGCCAGTCGCGAGGCCGCGCAAGCGGATGCGGCCGACCACCGTACCGCCGCCGATGTCAGCGCCGACCTTGCTCGAAAGCGCGTTGGCGACCAGCTTTCCGCGCGCCAATAATGTCCCATCGTTGATGCCCTGACACCAGAACACATCGACGTTCCAGCCATTGCCGGCACCGATGCTATAGACCGTATCGGCGGCCCTCGGCTGCAGTCGCGCCACTTCCGCAACAAATGCCGGCGACGCGACCCGCGCAGTCAGCGCCTCGGTCGCCCTCGCCTGCAATGGCGCAGGGGCAACGGCGACGGTCAGGTCGGCAATCGCGTCGATCAGGATTGTGCAATTCGGCGCGGTTTCGACCAGCATGCACTTGGCCATTCGCTCGCCCGGCGGAAATAATTTGATCAGTCGCAACAGGTTCAGCGGATTAATTGGTTGCTGCCCCGCTGCCGGTTGTTGAACGAGCGCGGGATTTGGCGCCGGCGATGACGCGGGCGTTGGCGCGGGCGTCGGTGGCACGATCAGCCGAATGGACAGCAAAAATGCGAAAATCAGGACGCCAAAGAACGCTAACAGCCGCGCCCAGACGACCTGATCGCGAAAGAAATAATAGCAGAGTCCGGCGACCGCAATCGACAGGAATGCCGCCAGCGCCAGTTGGCTTCCACTCGCAACCGTCACCAATTTGATAATTGATTCGATCATTGCCGCCTCGATCGCGCCCCTTTGGATGGCCAGTCTAGCCTACACCACCCCATAAGCCAGCATGGCATCGGCAACCTTCTTGAAGCCGCCGATGTTGGCACCCTTGACGTAGTCGACATGACCATCGGGGTGACGGCCATATTCAAGGCATGCGCCATGGATACCGCCCATGATGTCGATCAGCATCTTCTGGAGTTCGTCCTCCTTCCAGCTCATGCGCGCCGAATTCTGGCTCATTTCGAGCCCCGACACCGCGACGCCGCCAGCGTTCGATGCCTTGCCCGGTGCATAGAGTATTTTCGCCGCCTTGAAGACATGGACCCCATCGAGGTCGGTCGGCATGTTGGCCCCTTCCGACACCGCGATACAGCCATTGGCGAGCAGTTGCCTGGCCTCCGCTCCGTTCAATTCGTTCTGCGTCGCACAGGGCAGCGCGACATCGCACGCCACACTCCAAGGCCGCGCACCGCCGCCATGGAACGTCGCGCCGGTGAATTCCGTGACATACTCGCTGATCCGCCCGCGCCGGACGTTCTTCAGGGCCTTGACCCAATCGATCTTCGCCTGGTCGATGCCATCGGGATCATGGATAAAGCCTTCGGAATCGCTCAGCGTCAGCACCTTGCCGCCAAGCTGGACGATCTTTTCGGCAGCATGCGTCGCGACATTGCCCGACCCTGAGATGACCGCCGTCTTGCCTTCAAGGTCCTGCCCCTTGGTCTTCAACATGTTCTGCAGGAAATAGACCGCGCCATACCCCGTCGCTTCGGTGCGGATCAGCGACCCGCCCCATTCGAGGCCCTTGCCCGTCAGCACGCCGGTGAACTGGTTGGTGATGCGCTTGTACTGGCCGAACATGAAGCCGATTTCGCGCCCGCCGACCCCGATGTCGCCCGCCGGCACATCGACATCGGCCCCGATGTGGCGATACAATTCGGTCATAAACGATTGGCAGAACCGCATGATCTCGTTCGAACTCTTGCCCTTGGGGTTGAAGTTCGATCCGCCCTTGCCGCCACCCATCGGCAGCCCGGTCAGCGCATTCTTGAACGTCTGTTCGAAGGCCAAGAACTTCAGCACGCTTTCGGTCACCGACGGATGGAAGCGGATGCCGCCCTTGTACGGCCCGATGGCGTTGTTGTTCTGGACGCGCCACCCACGCTGCACGCGGATATTGCCCTTGTCGTCTTCCCAGCAGACGCGGAACGAGATGACGCGATCGGGTTCGGCAATGCGGCGCAAAATCTGCGCTTCGTGGTATTTAACCTTGTCGGCCATGAAATCGAAAATATCTTCGGCGACTTCGGTCACCGCCTGAACGAACTCGGGCTGGCCAGGATTGCGCTTGTTCACGCCCTCGATGAAACGCGGCAGGTCAACATGATCTTCGTGTGCCATGACAGGTCCCCCAAGCTGCGGCGTCGTTTCAAGACGCCGACTCGGGAAACCTATCAGAAAGTCGCGCGATTGTTAGGGCCGGCTATGCCGCCGTCCAGCCGCCGTCGATCGACAAATTGGCACCGTTGATCTGCGCGGCGTTGTCCGAACACAGATACACCGCCAGCGCCGCGACCTGTTCGGCGGTAACGAACTGTTTGGTCGGCTGCGCTTCGAGGATCACATCGTTGATGACCTGTTCCTTGGTCATGTGCCGCGCTGCCATCGTATCGGGGATCTGCTTTTCGACAAGCGGTGTCCAGACATAGCCGGGCGAGATGCAGTTGGCGGTGATGCCGAAGGTCGCGACCTCGAGCGCCGCCGTCTTGGTCAATCCGGCAAGGCCATGCTTGGCAGTGACATAGGCCGATTTGAACGGCGAGGCGACGAGGCTGTGCGCCGATGCCGTCGAGATGATGCGGCCCCATTTCTTGCCCTTCATGCCGGGAATGACCGCCCGCATGGCGTGAAACGCCGCGCTGAGATTGATCGCGATGATCTTGTTCCACTGATCGACCGGGAACTCCTCGATCGGCCCGACATGCTGGACGCCGGCGTTGTTGATCAAAATATCGATCCCACCCATCTGCCCGCCAACCTCGGCGACCATCTTGGCGATGGCATCGCCGTCGGACATGTCGGCACCCGAATACAGCGCCTTGACGCCGAGGCCCTCGAGCTTGGCGCGTTCGGCTTCGATCGCGGCTGCATCACCAAAGCCGTTGATGATGATATTCGCCCCCTCGGTCGCCAGTGCCGTTGCCATGGCGAGGCCGATGCCGCTGGTGCTGCCGGTGACGAGCGCCGTCTTGCCGCTGAGTGTCATGGTCGTGTCTCCTGATCAGGCGAGATAATCATGCAGCACCCGACCATATGGCAGGGTGAAATCGACAATCTGATGTCGTCCGCCAACGATCCGGCGCACCGGAAGGTCCGCGACGCGGCAGTTCACATGCGGGATAAGATGCAGCCGCGCGTCGCCGTCCCACGCGCCGTGGACGTGAACATCCTGCAAATTATAGCCGACAAGCTGTGCGACCTTGGGCGACCCGTCGACATCGGGCAGCAGCTTCAGATTGACGTTGAGCTTGCCGATGCCTTTCGCCACGTCGTCGAGCCGGTCGGCGAGGCTGACATGCTTGTAAGTCATCGTCCCCATCGCAACGCGCTCATCGCCATAATGCAGCGTGCCGGTAAGCGTGTCCTTCAGCGTCTTCAGCCGCGGCACGCCGTATTTTTTCGGAAATCCCCAGATTTCGCGTCCGCCGGTAATGGGCGGTTCATCGTCCAAATACATCTGCAGCGAGAAATTGCACGGCTCGCCATTCCACAGCGCGTAGATGCCGGTACCGCTCTCCTCATAATCGCCGAAACCCGACGCATCGGGCATCTTCATCCATTCGTAGAAAACGCGATTGCCAGGTGCCGGTTCGAGTGGTTCGGGCAATGCGGCGCGGATGAGATCGGGATCGGTCTCGTAGGAAATGATGAGATATTCGCGCCGCACAAACCGGAACGGACCGTGCGGATAGCTCGGCGCAAAGGCCGGCATCGATGGCACACGCAGGATATCACTGCGATTCATGAAGCTCTCCGCTCAAGTCGTATGATTTGATGCCGGGTGCCAGCGGCTGCGTCAGCCATGGTGCGTTGACGAGAGTGCGCTGGACGTCGTCATGCCCCGACTGCCAATGTTCGAGCATCGTGGCGCGGCTAAATTCGTAATCCTTACTGCTGCTCTCATACGCCTTGTCGCGATAGATCAGCTGGGCAATCGCCACGGCATTCTGGTGGCTAAGGTCGCTGAGCAGGCGAAACTCATCGCTGTCGCGCAGTGCCTCCGGCAGATGCGCTGCGAGGATGTTGAAGGCATCGCGCGCCTTGTGGAACTTCATGTTCTGATCGGTGGTAAAGCGCGTCCGGCTGGAAAACCGGATGTCCTTGGCGCGTTCATCGACCGCCCCGAGCGACGTCGGCATCGGGCCCTTGGCGGGAAACAGATCGACCTGAAAAATCAGCAGGTCGCGCACCGCTTCGTGATCGAGCACGAAATCGAGCGGCGTGTTCGAAACCAGTCCGCCGTCCCACCACCATTCACCATCGATTTCAATCGGCGGAAAGCCCGGCGGCAAGGCTCCCGATGCCATGATATGTTCGACGCAGATGCGCTCCTGCTGACTGCAGAAATAGCGGAAGTTGCCGGTCTGAACATTGACCGCACCGACCGACAGTCGGACATCGCCGTTGTTGATCCGGTCGAAATCGACCAGCCGTTCGAGCGTCGCCTTCAATGGTGCCGTATCGTACCACGCGACCGAACCCCCGAGCCACGGCAGTGGCGGCGGAAATCTTGGCTTGAAAAAGCCCGGCACACCCGACGCCATCGTCCAAGCAGCAGCCGTTTCATTCCACATGCCGCGCGCGCTGTCACTGAGACCGGGGAATGACGCGGTAAACCCCGATGTCACCAAGTCCCAGAATTCCCGCAGCCGCGCGACGCGGAGTTCGGGCGGGTTCCCGGCAATCAGCGCGGCGTTGATCGCGCCAATCGAAATTCCAGCCACCCAGTTCGGCGGCTTACCCATTTCATCGAGCGCCGCGAACACACCGGCTTGATAGCTGCCCAACGCGCCGCCACCTTGCAGGACGAGAACGCGGTCGGGATCGGGCCGTGCGGGGGCGGTCATGGTCATGATCTCTTGTTCGCAGGTGCAGCACTGGGCGTTACAGCCTGCGATAGCAACCAACGAAGCATGAAGAGACGATGACAGTGGTGGGTCCAGCGGGATTCGAACCCGCGACCTAGCGCTTAAAAGGCGCGCGCTCTACCGATTGAGCTATGGACCCGCACTTGTGTCGTGCGCGGCGCGGCATAGGGCGCATTGCCCGCGCGCGCAACTGCCTGACGGTCGCATGCAGCACCGGGTGCCGCCAATCGGGCGCAATTTCAACAAGCGGATCGAGAACGAAGCGACGTTGCGCGATGCCCGGATGCGGCACGGTCAGGCCTTTGCCATCGGCGACAGCGTCGCCGGCGGCAAGAATATCGAGATCGAGCACCCTGTCCCCCCAGCGCCGCCCGCGCCGCCGCCCGAACGCGCGCTCGATGGCCTTGAGCCGCGCCAGCACCTCGGCAAGCGGCAGCGCCGTCCGCACGACAACCGCGGCATTGGCAAAGCGCCGCCCGCCGGGGCCGAGCGGTTCGGTCGCGCGGATCGACGATTGCGCCATGACCGAAAGCCCTGCCCGATCGAGCGCAGTAATCGCCGCGCGCACCACGCCTTCGGGGCAGCCATGGCGACGGTGTCGCCGGTTCGACCCGAGCGCGATCAGTATATCCCGCTCGCCGGTCATCCCGGGCTTGACCCGCGACCCGGCTTGCTGCGGAATCGGCCCCCGCGCACGCCACCCCACGCTGCGGCCGCGCCAAGCCTTTCGTGAAGATCGCCCTCGACGCCGAACATGGCGCAGGCTTACACGCTGGCGCGATGAACCCGCAAACCCCACCCTGGCCCGGTTATGTCGCGCAGCCCGGCGACGCCCCGCGCGATTGCCCGCTCTGCCCGCGGCTTGTCGCCTTCCGCGAGGACGCCCGCGCCAAGCACCCCGATTGGTGGAACGCCCCCGTCCCCGGTTTTGGCGACCCCGATGCATGGCTGGCGATCTGCGGCCTCGCCCCCGGCATGCAGGGGGCCAACCGCACCGGACGACCGTTCACTGGCGACTGGGCGGGGATTTTGCTGTTCGAGACGCTGGCGAAATTCGGCCTGAGCACCGGTACCTACGCCGCCGACCCCAACGATGGCCTGACGCTCAACGGCGCATTCATCAGCAATGCGGTGCGCTGCGTCCCACCGCAGAACAAGCCCGAACCCGCCGAAATCCACACCTGCCGCCCGTTTCTGATCGACCGGCTGGCGACGCTGCCGAACCTGAAAATCGTCATCGCGCTGGGGGCGATCGCGCACCAATCGACGGTCAAGGCGCTTGGCGGCAAATTGCCCAAACACCCCTTCGGCCATGGCAATGTCCACCGGCTGCACACGGGGCCGATCCTGATCGATAGCTATCATTGTAGCCGCTACAATACGAACACCGGGCGGCTGACGGCGGCGATGTTCGAGGACGTCTTCGCCAAGGCGCTTGAGTTCCGGGAGCAGCCATGACCAGCGATAGCCGACAGGTCGCGCGCGTTCCGAGACGCGAACGCATCGCCAATCTCGATGTGTTGCGCGGGATCGCCATCTTATTCATCCTGTTCATGAATATCCAGTATATGGGGGATCTTGGCGACCCCGATTACTTCCCGCGCCGCATCAGCTGGACGAGCGGTGATCAAGCGGCGTGGTGGGTCAACCGGCTGATCGACGGCACCCAACGCGGGTTGCTCGAACTGCTGTTCGGAGCCGGTGTGCTCATCATGGCCCGCACCGCGATGACCCCGAGCGGTCCGGTCGCCGTCGCCGATCTTCATTTGCGGCGTAATCTGTGGCTGATGGTATTCGGGGTTGCGCATGGCCTGATCTTTCTGTGGCCGGGCGAAATCCTGTTCAGCTATGGCACGGCAGCGTTGCTGGTTTTCGCCTTCCGCACGCTCAACGTCCGGCAGTTGCTGATCATCGGCATTGCCGTCAACGCCGTGCTGGTTGCTGGCGATTTTGACGAATATCGTGATCGTCAGGCCTTGGTCGAGCGCGTCAGCACCGCGCAAATGCACCAGACGGCCGGTACGCCGCCGACACCTGCCGACGCAGCGGCGATCAAGGAATGGCGCACGACCCAAAATGAAGTTGCCGCCCCCGATCCACGGACGCTTGCCGATACTATCGCCAAAATGCATGGAGGATGGCAGAGCTTCGTCGCGTTCCAGCAGCAATCATGGGCCTATGTGCAGTTCACCGGCATAGGCATTTATTTCGAAAATGTCGTCGAGGCATTCGGGACGATGCTGATCGGCATGGCGCTGTTCAAGCTCGGCATTGTCCAGGGGACGGCAGCACCCCGCACCTATTGGTGGCTGCTGATCGCCGGTTATGGCACCGGGTTGGCGTTGCGGATTCCTGCGATCATCGCCGAACTGCACTTCGACGCGCAGCCCGATATCGGCATGTTCACGCATCCACTGGCGCGGCTGCCGATGACCATCGGTCATCTCGCAGCGGTTTCGCTCGCGCTGTCGACGCCGATTGGCCGACGGCTGTTGCGACCATTCGAGGCAAGCGGGCGGATGCCGCTGACGGTCTACTTCAGCGCGTCGGCGACGGCGATCATAGTGTTCGGTCCGCCGCTGGGGCTATGGGGCCGGTTCGGCTTTGGTACGCTGTTTGCGATGGCCGTCGTGATCATCGCTGTGCAACTGCTGGCCGCCAACCTTTGGCTGCGGCGTTTCGAAACCGGCCCGGCGGAATGGTTATGGAAAAGCCTCGCCTATAACCGACGGCAGCCGTGGCAGCGGGCGAATGCCGATGCGGGCGCAGAGGTGCTGTCATAACCACGCCGATCGATGCTCAACCGCCGTTCCGCATCGTCGATCTCGACCAGGGATCGCCAGCATGGGCACGCTGGCGGCACGACGGTATCGGCGCATCCGACGCCCCGGCGCTGATGGGCGAAAACCCATGGCGCAGTGCCGAGGCGTTATTCGCCGAAAAGGTCCGCCCGGCGCGGATTTGGGACGCGCGACCACGCCGGTCTTCGCCACCTGTCGATCTGTTCGGCGCAACGCCGCCGGCCAAGGACACCAGCCTCGAAGGCCGCGCGCGGGCGCGTTACTGTACCGACCATGCGCTCGCCTGCGTGCCGCTTTGCCTCGAATCGCGTGACCGGCCATGGCAGCGTGCCAGCCTCGACGGCATCGACCTTGCCACCGGTCGCGCGCTGGAGATCAAATGCGGCCCGGCGACGTACAAGCAAGTCTATACGTCCGACCGCGTGCCGCTCCACTATGTCGGGCAGTTGCAGCAGACGCTGGCGGTAACGGGCTTCGCGGCGATCGACTTTTGGGTGTGGCGACCGGGCCGCCCGCCGCTACACCTCGAGGTGGCCCGCGACGAGGCTTATATCGCGCGGCTGAACGAACGCGGCGCGCTGTTCTGGGACCGGGTACTGGTGGCACGCACGGAGCGGCGGGCGGGAGCGCTGGGGTTGGAGCTTAGTTCACCGCAACTGTCATCCCGGGCTTGACCCGGGACCCAGTTTCTACTCGCGGCAACCGAAGAAAACTGGGTCCCGGGTCAAGCCCGGGATGACAGCGAGGGAGGGGTGCTCCTCCCCGTTGGGTATGGCAACCGGGCCGCCCGCCGCTCAAGCTAACCGTGATCCGCGACGCCGCCTATTTCGCGCGGCTGAACGAACGCAGCGCGGTGTTCTGGGAACGGGTGGTGGCGGCACGCACGGAGCGGCAGCCGGCAGCATTGGGGTTGGAGCTTAGTTCGCCGCAACCGTCATCCCGGGCTTGACCCGGGACCCAGTTTTCTTGGGGAATGCCGTAGAAAACTGGGTCCCGGGTCAAGCCCGGGATGACAGTTCAGGAGGGTGCTGCTCCCCGTTGGGTATGGCAACCGGGCCGCCCGCCACTCAAGCTGACCGTGGTCCGCGACGAGGCTTATATCGCGCGGTTGAACGAACGCGGCGCGGTGTTCTGGGACCGGTGGTGGCAGCACGCATGGAGCGGGCGGGAGCGTTGGGACCAAGCGGCCCGCTTTTGTCATCCCGGGCTTGACCCGGGACCCAGTTTGCTTCGACGCTGCGGGTAGGAAACTGGGTCCCGGGTCAAGCCCGGGATGACAGCGACGGGCGGTGCTGCTCTTCGTTGGATCGAGATCTCGCTTCAAATATCCTGGGCCAGCCGCCCATACAACTCCGGTCGCCGGTCACGAAAAAACCCGAATGCTGCGCGGTGCTTCGCCACTACGTCCAGATCGAACGTCGCCAACACATGGCCCTGGGCGATGTCGCCCAATTCAGTGACGATATCGCCGCGTTCGTCGGCGATGAAGCTGGTGCCATAGAAAGTCTGGGCGTGCGGCGTCCCCGCCTCTTCGGTGCCGGTACGGTTGCATGCGATGACCGGCACGACGTTCGACACCGCATGGCCGACCATCGCGCGCCGCCACATGCGGCGCGTGTCGAGGTTGGCATCATGCGGTTCCGACCCGATGGCGGTGGGGAACATCAGCACTTCGGCGCCTTGCAGCATCAACGCGCGCGCCGTCTCTGGATACCATTGGTCCCAGCAGATACCGACGCCGATGACGCCGTGCTTCGTCGGCCAGACCTTGAAGCCGGTATTGCCGGGGCGAAAATAGAATTTCTCCTCATAGCCCGGACCGTCGGGGATGTGGCTCTTGCGATAGACCCCCATCACCATGCCGTGGTCGTCGATCATCGCGAGGCTGTTGTAGTGGTGGTGGCCGTCGCGTTCGAAAAAGCTGCACGGGATATAGGTGCCGGTATCGCGCGCCACTTCACGCATCGCCGCCACCGCCGGATGAGTTTCGACCGGCATGGCGCGGGCGAACAGATCCTCGTCCTCGTGACGGCAGAAATAATAGCCTTCGAACAGCTCGGGCGGCAGGATCACCTGCGCGCCTTCCGCTGCTGCGGCGCGCACGGCGAGTGCGGTCGCGGTAATATCGGTATCGCGGTCGCCGGTGAAGGCGCGTTGCAGGGCGGCGACGGTGATCTGGCGCATGGTTTCGTCCTAGATGGCGACGCCGAAACGCGAAAGCGCCGCTGCCATGCCGATGTAGAGCAGGACCGTCAGGGCGCAACCCAGCGCCAGCCCCGGCCAGAATGCGATGCCGTGCCGCCACAGCCATGGCATGACGAGAAACATCGGTAGCGACGGCAGCACATACCAGAATGTCGCGCCGGCATGTACCGACAGCCGCTCGATATCGCGGGTGTCGCGCCACAGCCAGATCATGCCGAGCACACTGACCAGCGGCAGCGACGCGAACAACGCACCGAGTGCGGCGCTGCGCTTGGCGGTTTCCGAAACGGTGGCGACGATTGCACCCGACAGCAGCGCCTTGATCAGCGCGTACAGCACGGCCTTACGCCGGCTGCTGCTGGGTGATGCAGTGGAACGATCCGCCACCGGTCAGGATATGGTCGGCGCGCAGGCCCACGCAATCGCGGTCGGGGAACAGCGCGGCGATTGCGGCGACAGCAGCGTCATCCGATGGCGCGCCATAGGTCGGCACGACGACGATGCCGTTGGCGATATAGAAATTCATATAGCTCGCCGCGACAAGGTCGCCGTCGCGCCGCACCGCGCCCGGCGACGGGATGGTCACGACATCGACGCCGCAATCGCGTGCGCGGTCGTGCGCATCGAGGAACGCGTCGCGGTTGGGATCGTCGGGTGCCGGGGCAGGCAGCGCCAGCACGCCGGGGGCAACAAAGCGCGCCAGATTGTCGACATGCCCGTCGGTATGATCGCCCTGCAAGCCCTCGCCGAGCCACAGCAGCCGGTTGATTCCCAGATCGCGCCGCAGATGCGATTCGATTTCGACGCGGTCCATGCGCGGGTTGCGGTTGGGGTTGAGCAGGCATTGTTCGGTGGTGACGGCAAGGCCCGAGCCGTCGACATCGATCGCCCCGCCTTCCAACACCCAGTCGTGGCGCGCCAGCGGCACCCCGGCCGCCGCCGCAACGAACGCCGCCACGCCATCATCACCCGGCAACGTGTATTTGCCGCCCCAGCCGTTGAATCGAAACCCTGCCGCCGCCGCCCCGGCGCTCGACGCGAGGAACAGCGGTCCGGTATCGCGCAGCCAGATATCGCCAAAGCCGTAGCGGTGGAGAGCAACATTAGCGCTGCCGATCAGCGCGCGCGCCCGCGCCTCGGCTTCGGCGGTCGCCACCAGCAGCTCGACCCGCTCATACGCCGCAATGGCGCGCACCATGGCCGCGACTTCCTCCTGCGCCGGGGCAAGATCGTCCTCCCACAGTTCGGGATGCGACGGAAACGCCGTCCACGTCGCGGCGTGCGGCATCCATTCGGCGGGCTGGCGGGCGGTCATGGAACAGGGATAAGCAAGACGGCGGGCGGACGCAACGCGGTTGGGAGTTCGAGGCGGAGGAGGCCAGCCTTCGGCGGAGGGATGGATTGACCGCTATCGCCCCCGAATTAGCCGTCTGGCGTGGATCCGGCTGAGCTCAGAAGCTGACATGAATAGTCATGTCATTTTGATCGCCCCCCTCAAGCCCCCGAGGCTGTTCGCATTGACACCTGACTTCCCTTCTTGTTCGCTGTCGATAGCGAGGGGTATGCATGGATATAGCAGCAGCACAGCGAGATATGGCGACCGCCTATATAGGCGGCGCTCCCGGTGTGCTCGTATCGGGTGTGGCCTGGCTGATCGCCGGAGTGGTGGAGCCGAGCCACGGCGTACCAGCGGCATTTGCCGTGCTGTTCGTTGGCGGGATGCTGATCGTTCCCGTCTCGCTTCTGATCGCCCGCGTGCTGTTCAGCGCGCCCAAGGTGTCGGCCGGCAACCCCTTCGAACGCCTCGGTTTCGAAGGCACAATCGTGCTTTTCGCGGGCATCCTGATCAGCTACGCACTGTTGCGCGTTGCGTCGGGACTTGTCTTTCCTGCCTTGGCGGTAGCCATCGGCGCACGGTATTTCGCGTTCCGCACCATCTACGGCGAACCCGCATATTGGGTGCTCGGCGGAGTATTGGCGATGGTCGGCACCGTTGCTATTGCACGCTCAACGCCACTGCCGCTTGGGTCTGCGCTGATCGTAGGCATCGTGGAATGCACATTTGCCGCCCTACTGCTGACGCGCTGGAAGCGCCGTAAGCTGCGCTGACATCCGGACCGCTGATGCGTAGATGCAGCAGCGGCTTTCTTTGTCGCTTCACCTCGAAGCGGCCAGACTGCTTGCACCCCTAAGCCGTCGCCAGCACTGACGCCGCCAGCCCTCACCCAGCCGCGCCGCCATCCCCACCCTTGAACCCCTGCGCCACGACATACCATTCGCTCGAGCCCTTGCGGCTGGCGGGCGGCTTGACGTGCTTCACTGTCGCAAACGCCTGTTTCAGCGCCGCCGTGAGGGTCGAATCGCCGCCGCCGGCCAGCACCTTGGCGACGAACGTCCCACCGGGGCGGAGCATCCGCGTCGCCATGTCGAGGCCGGTTTCGATAAGGCCCATGGTGCGCAGATGGTCGGTCTGGCGGTGGCCGACGGTGTTCGCCGCCATGTCCGACATGACGATATCGGCATCGCCGCCCAGTGCCGCACGCAACAGATCTTCGGTATCCTCGTCGAGGATATCCTTTTCGAAGATCGTTACCCCGGTCAGCGGCTCGATCGGCAGCAGGTCGATGGCGACGATCGTCGCGCGCGGACGGCGCTCGAGGACGATCTGACACCAGCCGCCGGGTGCCGCGCCCAAATCGACGACGCGATCGACCTGCCCGAGCAGCCCGAACTGGGCGTCGAGCTCCTTCAGCTTGAACGCCGCGCGGCTGCGATAGCCGGCGGCCTTGGCGGCGATGACATAGGGGTCGTTCAACTGGCGTTCGAGCCAGCGGTTCGATGAACTGGTGCGGCGCTTGGCGGTTTTCACCCGCACCTTGCCGCCGCGCGAGCGCCCGCCGCCGCCGCCACTGGTATCACCGGGGCCGCTCATGACCATACTCCGTCGCGCGCCATCAGGGTGCGCAAAATGCCTTCGCGGATACCACGGTCGGCGACCTTGACGCGCCCGGTCGGCCACGCCGCGAGGATCGCATCGAGAATGGCGCAACCGGCGACGATGAGGTCGGCGCGGTCGTGGCCGATGCACGGCATCCGCGCCCGCTCGGCGGGGGATCGCAACGCAATATCGTGGCACAATGTCCGCATCGCCGCCGCATCGACCGTGCAGCCATCGACCTGCCGCCGGTCATAGCTGGCCAAGCCGAGCTCGACGCTGGCGAGCGTGGTGATCGTCCCCGACGTCCCGATCAACTGCAACGGCTGCGCCGCGCCCAACCGCGCCGCGAACGGCACCAGATGCTCGGCAACGCGTGCGCGCATCCGGTCATAGGCGGGCTGGCGTTCCTCGGGCGGCAATGAAGTCGCTTCGGTTTCGGCAAGCGAGACGACGCCCCACGGCACGCTTGTCCATTCGTCGATGGCATGGCTGCCGCGCGCATCGACCCGCATGATCTCGCTGGAGCCCCCGCCGATATCGAACACCAGCGCCGGAGGGCCGTCGCGATCGATCATCGATTGGCAGCCGAGCACCGCCAGCCGCGCCTCCTCGGCGGCGCTGATCACGTCGAGCGCGATACCGGTTTCGGCATAGACCCGGTCGATGAACTTGACGCCATTGGCGGCGCGGCGACAGGCTTCGGTGGCGACATTGCGCGTCAGTCGAACATCGCGGCGCGCCAGCTTCTCCCCGCACATCGCCAGTGCAGCGACGGCGCGCTCCATCGCCGCATCGCCCAGCCGCCCCGATTCCATCAGCCCCTCGCCCAATCGCACGACGCGCGAATAGGCATCGACGATGGTGAACCCGCCGGGTGCCGGGCGCGCGATCAGCAGGCGGCAATTGTTGGTGCCAAGATCGAGCGCGCCATAGGTGCGACCACGTTGAAAGGGTGCCCGATACGGCGAGCGGGTGCGGAACGGCGCGGCAATGCGCGTGTGCACGACTGCATGGCCACTGTCGGTGGCGGAGGCAATTGCCTCATCTGGCCCGTCGAATGCGGCCATTGTCGTAAAAAATCCTGTCATTTCACCATCGGACGTGACCGATGGAACCTGCAGTCAGGCTATACGGAGATGAACGGCTTGGCAAACGCACCCCCGATCCACTGTGCATCGATTGACAGCCCGCCACCTGCCGCCTATTTGGCCCGCCTACCGGATTGCCCGTCTGCACTGCCCTGTCGTCTAACGGTAAGACAACGGACTCTGACTCCGTTTATCGAGGTTCGAATCCTCGCGGGGCATCCAGACTGGGGGGGCCAAGCCGCTGATTTGCTTGATCGGATAGCGATGGCGAAACGGTGAAATACACTTCGGGCCAGAAACGCGCGCAGGTGTTGGGGCGCAACCGGCGTCTATTGGGTTTGATCGGCATCGCCGCGCTGCTGTCGGGATGTGCGACCGTCCACCCCGGCCTCGACCCGCCACAGATCAACCAATTGCTCGCAGCGCGCGGCGCGCCCGCGCTGGGCTGGGAAAAAAACAGCAACGGTGCCGACCAAGCCCTTGTCACGCAATGGCTTGCCGAACCGATGACGGCCGAACGCGCCGTGCGGGTCGCCATGCTGCGCAGCCCGCGGCTGCAAGAGGAATATGCCCGGCTCGGGTTGGCGCGTGCCGATATCATGGAAGCCGTACAGATCGCCAACCCAAGGTTCAGCATCGGACGGTTGGAGGCGTTGGGTGGCCCCGGCAGCCAGTTCGGCCTTGGACTGACGATGCCGCTGATCGATCTGATCGTGCTGCCGACCCGCGTCCGCCTTGCTCGGTCCGATTTCGAACGCGCTAAGCTGGCAATTGCCGCTTCGGTGCTGGGCGTCGGCTTCGATGTCGAAACGGCGTGGGTCGATTATGTCGGCGCGCAACAGGTTGCCGATATGCGCACTGCCGTTGCATCGGGGTTGGAAACGTCCGCCGAACTGTCGCGGCGATATTATGCCGCGGGCAACATCAGCGAACTCCAGTTGAAGCGTGAGGAAGCGGCTGCTGCGCAGGCTCGCATCGATGCGGCACGCGCGCAGGTGGCTGCGCGGATGGCGCGGCTGGAGCTGAATACCGCGATCGGCCTCAGCGGTACCGATGCCGAGTGGAAGACCAGCGACCGGTTGCCGCTGCCGGTGGCGGCCGAAGACGACCCGGCGGCGCTCGAAGCGATGGCCAAGCAGGGCAATCTGGCGTTGCTGGCGCAGGCGCGCGAAGTCGATATCCTGCGGTCGTCCGCCGGCATCACCCGCAAACTGCGGCTGCTCGGCGACACCCAGATCGGCTTTGAACGCGAGCGCGAGACCGATGGTTCGGTCATCCAGGGCCCGACCGCAAGCATCGAGATCCCGATCTTCAATCAGGGCGGTGCGCGCGTCGCCAGGGCGGAGGCGCGGTACCTGCAAGCCAAGGCGCAATTGGCGGCGTTGCAGTTGAAGACCGACAATGCCGTGCGGCTGAACGCCGAACGGGTGCGCGTACTGGCCGAAGTCGTCAAAACCCACCGCGACGCGCTGATCCCGGCACGCGAGACAATCGTCGAACGCAGTCAGCAGGAACAGAACTTCATGCTGATCGGCGTTTTCGAACTGATCCAGGCCAAAACGCAGGAATATGATGCCTATCAGGGGTATCTGGAGGCCATTCGCGAATATTGGCTGGCGCGGCTCGATCTGATGCGGGTGATCGGCGGACGCTTGCCGAGCGAAAAGACCATCACCGGCCAGACGCCGAGCGTCAGCGAAATCCTCACCCCGCGCGGCGTCACCATGGACCATAGTGGCCATGGTGGCGGGGTCGCACCAACGGCGCAGCCGATGGCCGACATGCCGGGTATGGACCATGCCTCGCAGGGCGCAGCGCAACCGAAACCCGCACCGCCACCGGAAGCCGCACCGGCGCACCACCACCCCGGAGGCCCGTCGTGATCGTCGATCGCCGAAACCTGCTGCTACGCGGCGGGGCGGCTGCTGCTGCAGGCGTCCTCGCCGCCGCCGACCGCGCGGCTGCGCAGGCGCATGACATGGGTGCGATGGATCATGGCGCGATGGACCATGCGGCGATGAACCATGGTGCGATGCCGATGCCTGCCAGCTCCGCGCCGATGCCCAGCGGACCCCGCGATCCGCGCTACACGCCGGTTCGCACCCTCAACGGCTGGACCCTGCCGTGGAAAATGGTCGACGGCGCCAAGGAATTCCACCTTGTCGCCGAGGAGATCGTCCACGAATTCGGCCCCGGTTCGAAGGCGACCTGCTGGGGGTACAATGGGTCCACCCCCGGCCCGACGATCGAGGCGGTCGAAGGCGACCGGGTGCGCATCTATGTCACCAACCGGCTGAAGGAACACACCAGCGTCCATTGGCACGGCCTCATCCTGCCGTCGGGCATGGACGGTGTCGCCGGATTGACCCAGCCCGCCATCGGGCCGGGCGAAACCTTTGTCTATGAATTCACCCTGCGCCAGCACGGCAGCCACATGTACCACCCCCACGCCGATGAAATGACCCAGATGGCGTTCGGCATGATGGGGCTGTTCATCATCCATCCGCGCGGGGCCGAACCGGTGCCGATCGACCGCGATTACGCCTTCATCCTGCACAATTGGGCGCTGCATCCCGGCACGTGGCGGCCCGACCCGTCGATCATGGTCGATTTCAACCTGTGGACGTTCAATTCGAAAGTCTTTCCGGCGATCGACCCGATGGTCGCGCGCAGCGGCGAACGCGTGCGCATCCGCATCGGCAATTTGTCGATGTGGAACCACCCGATCCACCTGCACGGCCATGAGTTTCAGGTGACGGGTTCGGATGGTGGGCGGCGACCGCGATCGCAATGGACGTCGGAAGTCACCGAAGTCGTCAACGTCGGGCAGATGCGCGACATCGAATTCACCGCCATTCCCGGCGACTGGTCCTTCCACTGCCACATGTCGCACCACACGATGAACGCCATGGGCCACGGCACCCCCAACCCGACCGGTGTCGATCAAACCGGCGTCGAGGCAAAGGTCCGGGCGATGCTGCCGGGCTATTTGAAGATGGGCCGCGATGGCATGGCCGAACATCAGGAACATACCGACGGCGGCCACCCCGGCCCGCCGAACACGATGGCGATGATGGTCGGCAACGGTCAGTTCGGTAATATCGAAATGGGCGGCATGTTCACCGTGGTTAAAGTTCGCGACGATCTGGCGCGCGGTGATTACCGCGACCCCGGCTGGTACCGCTTTCCGGGCGGCACCGTCGCGCGGCGGGTCAGTACCGATCCGGAATTTGGCGCGCCGGTGCGCCGGGCCGTCTGAGAAGCAGGATTGTCGTCATGATCAAGCCCGTCGTTCTTGTTGCGGTCGCGCTATGCGCCGTGCCGGCACTGGCACAAACCGTCGATCCCCACGCCGGACATGCCATGCCCGCCCCGGCCGCAGCCGCGCCAATGGACCATAGCAAAATGGACCACAGCAAGATGGACCATGGCGGCATGACCATGACACCGGCACCCAAGGCGCTGGTCCGTCGCAACATCAGCCCGGCCGAAGCCGCCCTCCAAGCTTTTTCGGATGCGCTCGAGGTCGGCAACCGCGATCTCGCGATCACCCGCCTCGCGCCTGGCCTGAAAGTTGTCGAGGCCGGTATCGAGGAAAATTATGCCGACTATATTGCCGGGCACCTTGGCGCCGATATTGCCTATCAGAAGACGGTCAAAACGGTCTTGCTCGACCGTGCTGTCTTGAACGACAGCTCGACGCGCGTGCGGATCGTTTCCAAAATGCGCATGGTGAGTAACCGCAGCGACAAGCCGGGAAACACCGTCGTCAGCGAGACGGCGGTGCTAGCGAAGTTGGCCGATGGCTGGAAGATCGAACGGCTTGAATGGACCTCAACGAAATAATGCGGCGTCGGTGCGGTAGCAGCGGAGTTCCTTGCTTCCGACGCATCCGCACTTATTAGTGGCACAGTCTGGACGTCGATGACGGCTGGACCGCCGGACAACCGGCGCACTCTCATGCCCGTGGTGCCAAATGAGCGATGAAGGCTTTTACCAACGCCTTGCGGCAGAACTGGGCACGATAGAATCCGATGGGCTGCTGAAACCCGAACGCGTCCTGACCACCCCCCAACGCCCCGATGTTGCAACCGCCGCCGGCCCCGCGATCAACCTGTGCGCCAACAACTACCTCGGGCTGGCGGACGATGATCGGGTGCGCGCCGCCGCCAAACAGGCGGTCGATGATTGGGGCGCGGGGCTGGCGTCGGTGCGCTTCATCTGCGGCACCCAGACGATCCACAAGGATCTCGAACGCGCCACCGCCGACTATCTCGGCTTCGACGATGCGATCCTGTTTGCCGCCGCGTTCGATGCCAATGGCGGCGTTTTCGAGCCGCTGTTCGGCGAAGACGACGCCATCGTGTCCGATACGCTCAACCATGCGTCGATCATCGACGGCATCCGGCTGTGCAAGGCGAAACGCTACCGGTTTGCCAATGGCGACATCGCCGATCTCGACCGCCAACTCGGCGAGGCGCGCGCCGCCGGGGCGCAGCACATCATCGTCGCCACCGACGGGGCATTTTCGATGGACGGCTATGTCGCCAACCTTGGCGGCATCGCCGATGCGGCGGAACGGCACGGCGCATTGCTGATGGTCGACGACTGCCACGCGACCGGGGTGCTCGGCGCGCGCGGTCGCGGCTCGGCGAGCCATTGCGGCGTCGAGGGCCGGGTCGATATCCTCTCTGGCACCTATGGCAAGGCGCTCGGCGGGGCGATGGGCGGCTTCATCGCCGCGCGGCAGCCGGTCGTCGATCTGCTGCGGCAGCGCGCGCGGCCGTATCTGTTCTCGAACGCGCTCGCCCCGTCGGTGTGCGGCGCGGCGCTGGCGGCGATTACGATCAGTAACAGCGACGAGGGCGACCGGTTGCGCGCGCGCCTCGCCGCCAACGCCGTGCACTTCCGGACCGCGATGAGCGATGTGGGGTTCAAACTGCTTGCCGGATCGCACCCGATCATCCCGGTCATGCTCGGCGATGCGGCGCTGGCGCAGCAGATGGCGGCGCGGCTTCTTGCCGCAGGCATTTATGTCACCGCCTTCTCCTTCCCCGTTGTGCCACGCGGACAGGCACGGATACGGGTCCAGATGAACGCAGCGCTGACGGCGGCGCATATCGACCATGCCGTGGCGGCGTTTGTCGCGGCAGGCCGGGAATTGGGGGTGATCGCGTGACCATGAATACCACGATGGCCGCGCTGGCCAAGTTGAAGCCCGAGCCCGGCATCTGGCTCGACCGCTTCCCCATTCCCGAACCCGGTCCCGAAGACGTGCTGATCCGCGTCAAGCGCACCGCGATCTGCGGCACCGATATCCACATCTATAATTGGGACGGCTGGGCAGCGAAGACGATTCCCGTGCCGATGATCGTCGGCCATGAATTTGGCGGCGAGATCGTCGAAATCGGGTCGGCGGTGTCGCGCGCGTTGCACGTCGGTCAGCGCGTTTCGGGCGAAGGCCATATCATCGATATGAACTCGGCTGCCGCCCGCGCCGGTCGCTTCCACCTCGATCCCAATACGCAAGGCGTCGGTGTCAACCGCCCCGGTGCCTTTGCCGAATATCTGTGCATTCCGGCGTTCAACGTCGTGCCGTTGCCCGACCGCGTCAGCCTCGATGTCGCTGCGATGCTCGATCCGTTCGGCAACGCCGTCCATACCGCGCAGCAGTTCGACCTGCTGGGGCAAAACGTCCTCGTCACCGGAGCCGGACCGATCGGGATCATGACGGCCGCGGTCGCCCGGCGGGCGGGCGCGCGATCGGTGGTGCTCACTGATATCAATCCCTATCGGCTCGAACTGGCGACGCGCATTGCCGATGTCCGGCCCGTCGATCTAGGGCGCGAAGACCTACGCGACGTGATGGCGGCCGAAGGCATCGCCGACGGTTTCGATGTCGCGCTGGAAATGAGCGGTGCGGCCCCGGCGCTGCTGCAGGCGATCGACACGCTGGCGATGGGCGGCAATCTCGCGCTGCTGGGGATTCCCGATGGCACGATGCAGTTCGACTGGGGGACCGTCATCATGAAGGCGATCACCGTGCGCGGCGTCTATGGCCGCGAGATGTTCGAAACGTGGCGCAAGATGCTCGGTCTGCTCGAATCGGGGCTCGATCTCGAACCGCTGATCACCCATCGCCTGCCGTTCGACCAGTTTCAGGCCGGTTTCGATGCCATGCGCAGCGGGCAATCGGGGAAGGTCATGCTGTCGTGGTGACCGCGCGCTTTGGCGTTGCGTCGGCGTATGTCGCCCGCTAAACGGGCCGCCTTCCGTCGGTGTGGGGCAATAGCTCAGATGGGAGAGCGCAGCAATCGCACTGCTGAGGTCGGGAGTTCGATCCTCCCTTGCTCCACCACGGTTCCCGAGTTGCACTCAAATCGTTGATTGCGTATCGTCACTCCGTATTTCCGGGAGAGACTGATGAACGCGCCGATTTCGCCTGCCGCCTTCATTCCGGAAAACCTGCCCGAACCGTCGTTCGCCGATTTGGCGCATCTGCCGGGCATGCAGCCGGCGCGGTTCCGGACCTTGCGCACCATTGAATTCCTGAAGGATCCGCTCGGCGTTTCGAAGGCGATGGTCGAAACCTATGGCCGGGTTTTCCGGCGGCAGGACTTCGGCGGCTGGGGCGTCACCATGATCGGCCCCGAAGCCAATGAACTGGTGATGTTCAACAAGGACAAGATTTTTTCGTCGGCGCTCGGCTGGAATCCGGTGCTCGAACTGCTGTTCCCCAATGGCCTGATGCTGATGGATTTCGAACAGCATCGCGTCCACCGCAAGACGCTGGGGGTTGCCTTCAAGCCCGAGCCGATGCGGCATTATCTCGGCGAATTGAACACCGGGATTGTGCGCGGCATCGCCGACTGGGGCGACCGCGGCGAATTCAAATTCTACCCGGCGATCAAGGCGCTGACGCTCGATCTTGCCGCCGCCTCATTCCTTGGCGTGCCATGGGGGCCCGAAGCGAAAAAGATCAACCGCGCCTTTGTCGATATGGTGCTGGCGGCGACCGGTATCGTCCGCAAGCCCCTGCCCTTCACCCAGATGCGGCGCGGCGTGCAGGGTCGCAAGTTCATGTCGGAATTCTTCGGGCGCGAGATCCCCGGGCGACGCGGCAAGGCGGGCGACGATATCTTCACCCAGATCTGCAACGCCACCAACGAGGATGGCAGCCGCCTGACCGACCAGGAAATCATCGATCACATGAACTTCCTGATGATGGCGGCGCACGACACGCTGACTTCGTCGCTGACATCGGCGGTCTATTTTCTGGGGAAACATCCAGAATGGCAGCAAAAGCTTCGCGCGGAGATCATGGCAGTCAAGGCCGAAACCGGCGGCGAATTGACCTATGAGACGCTGGCGAAGCTTGAATTGACCGAGATGGTGTTCAAGGAATCGCTGCGGCTGATCCCGCCGGTGCCATCGATGCCGCGCCGGGCGCTGCGCGAATTCACCTTCATGAACCATGTCATCCCTGCGGGGTCGCATGTCGGGATCAATACGATGATCACCCACCGCCTGCCCGATGTCTGGCCCGATCCCGAACGCTTCGATCCACTGCGTTTCACGCCCGAAAATTCGAAGGGGCGGCACAAATATGCCTGGGTGCCGTTCGGCGGTGGTCAGCACATGTGCCTCGGGCTGCACTTTGCCTATATGCAAACCAAGGCGCTGCTGTTCGCGCTGCTTGCCGACCACCGCATCGTCCTCGCCGATGGTTATGAGGGCGATTTCCAGATGTTCCCCATTCCGCGCCCCAAGGACGGACTGCCCGTCCGGATCGAGCGGATCGCCTGATGCGCCGCTGGAGCCGCCGCATCGCGATCGCGTTCGCGGTCATCGCCATCGTGCTGGTCGGCGCATGGGCGGCCTTCCGCACGCCCGATATTTCGGTCGCCGAGCTTCGCACCAAATATGGCAGCGCCGCCTCGCAATATATTGAATTCGCTCCGGGTGAGGTCGTGCATCTGCGCGACGAAGGCCCGCGCGATGGCTTCCCGGTCGTCTTGCTGCACGGCTCGAACGCCTCGGTGCAGACATGGGAGCCGTGGGTCAAGGCGCTGACCCCGACGTATCGCGTCATCACGTTCGACTTCCCCGGCCACGGCCTGTCGAGTCCGGTCGCGTCGCGCGACTACACCCGCAGCGCCTATGTGAAGGTCACCGAAGCCGTCGTCGCGCGGCTCGGCCTCAAGCGCTTCGCGCTGGGCGGCAATTCGATGGGCGGCGGCGTTGCCTTTGCCTATGCCCATGCCCATCCCGATCAGATCGCCGGGTTGATCCTCGTCGATGCCGCCGGGCAGCCCGACCCCGGCCAGCGCAAACTGCCCATCGGTTTCCGCGTCGCGCTGATGCCCGGCGTCCGCGATCTAATGACGACGATCACGCCGCGCTCGATGCTCGAGGATTCGCTGCATCAGACGGTTTCGGTGCAGTCGATTGTCACGCCCGCCATGGTCGATCGCTATTGGGAACTGCTGCGCTATCCCGGCAATCGCTTGGCGACAATCGACCGTTTTGCCGCCTACCCGAACGAAGCCCATGGCCCCGATACCCCGCTCAACGTTCCAGCGGCAATTGTCTGGGGCCGCGAGGACAAGCTGATTCCGGTTGCCTCGGCGGATTGGTTCAAGGCGCGTTTGCCGAATGCGACGGTGACCATCCTCGACCGTGTTGGTCATATCCCGATGGAAGAAGCCCCCGACCTCGCGCTCGCCCCGGTACGGCAACTGCTTGAAAAGATTACATCGCCCGCCAATGCAGGTTGAAGTGCCGCAGCCACGCCAGCATGGCATCGGCGGCGGCATCGGTCAGCCGGATGAAGTTGCGGCGCGCGTCGTTCGGGTCGTTGTGACGTTCGAACAGCCCCGCCTCGGTCATGGTCCGAACCCAGCGCAGCGCCGTCGTCGTCGGCACGGCGGCGGCGATGCACAGGCTCGAAACCGGCACCTCGCGCTGCTCGAGCCGCGCCGCCGTCAGGTCGAGCAACATGTCCCACGCCGGATCGGCGAACAATAACGCCGGTAGGAAGCGGTCACGATCACGCCGCAGCCGGATCAATTTGCGGACCGTGACAGCGGTAACCGGCTCGGGCTGTCCCGGCGTTTCGCGCGCCACGAGCATTTGCAACGCTTCGGCAATACGGCTCGCTTCGATGCTTAACTCGCCAATGGTTCGCGCCGTGCGGTCCGACAGATCGCTGACCTGGAGTTGCCCGGTTGGCGCGACGACCGCGTCGAGGATGCGTCCGACAGTCGCCGCGTCGTCGCCTTCGAGAAGATAGTCGTCGCACGCATCGATGACGTCACTGACGCCTACAGCAGCCGTCGACACCCAGCCGATCAGTGGGATGCCCGGAGTCCGATCGGTCAGCGATTGCGGATTTTGCCGATGTTCGACCGCGACAATAATGCAATCTGCATCGGCATTTTTGCTGTCGGGAAGCGTCGCTACGGATGTAAATAGCCAGCCTTCAGCCGAAATCTTAACTATAGCCTCATCACTGACTATGGCCCGGCGTATGGTGGTGTTCGACACTCAACCCCCTGATATATTATGCTTCGACCCCGGAAAATCCGTTCATTTCGGATGCGTCTTGACTGTGGATAAGTTCAGCCTTTTGTCATGATAATGCAGTCATCGGAGGGGGATGGCGGAAGCTTCGGGTCGCGTCAACATGTTGCCCAAGGATCGCCGCAGTCAGGCGGACCCGTGCGCCGGGGAGCAAATCGTCGATGACATTCGATGCCCGCCGCACGGCGACGCCATCGACGAGCAATTGCGCATCGACAGCCTCGCTGCCGAGCGTCAAAGCCGCCGCTGCGGGGCGATAATCGAACCGGTCGAGACCCGGCGCTGCCGCATCCGCGGCCGCCGTCAGCGTAAAAGCGCTGGCAGCGCCGCTCGCGCCCTTCAACACCAGCGTCGCCCCGGCGCTATCGGCAACAATCGACGCGCGGACGCTCGTCCCGGCGCGGTTGATCGCGTCGCGCAACCCGGTCAGGCTGTTGTCACCCGCCCCAATGGCGATCTGGACGGGGGCGGCGACTCCCGCAGCAAAATCGAAGCCGCCGTCGGCGCGTGGTGTGCGTGTGCCAAGGGTTAGCGTGAGGCTTCCGGTGCCGACCGGTGCCGCCGCCGATGCCAGCCGCACCGACCGCAGGGTCTGGAATGCCGCCAGCTGGTCGACGCGCACCGCACTTTCGAATGGCGCTGCCGGACCGTCGCCGCGCGCCTCGATCCCGACACTGGCGGTGTCACTGCCCAGCACGACCCCCAGTCCCCCCTGCCGAATGCGGTTGTCGAGCGAGGTGGCAATCGAGGCTATCCCGGCGCGGATCTGCCCCATCGCCGAAATCCGCGCGTCGACTGCAGTGGTGCGGGTCGTCAGCGAGGCGGTCCGCGACGTGCGTTCGGCGCTGACCAATTGGTCGATCAGCGTCGACGTATCGATGCCCGAACCGGCACCAAGGGCTGTGAGGGCGGAGATCATGGCAGCCTCATAACGGCGCGGGGGTTCCCGGCTTTCGCCGCGCACCGCTTTCGTCGAAATCGAAGGCGGGCGGCACCTGCACGGCGGGGGCGGCATCGCCGACATCGGCGGGAGAATCGAAGCTCAGGACATAGGCGATGACGATGGCGACCGCGCCGAACAGCTCCTCGCGCACCACGTCGCCGATGCGCCCGGTGAAGAAAACCGCGCGCGCGAGGCGCGGGGCGCGAACGATCGGCACCGCCAGGGCGCGGGCGGTGGCGATGATCGCTTCGGCGGTGAGTTCGCGACCCTTTTCGAGCAATACCGGCGCGGCGTCGATCCCCGGGCGATAGCGCATCGCGATGGCAAAGTGCGTCGGGTTGACGACGACGACCGTCGCTTCGGCCATGGTTTTGCGCATCCGCCGCGACGCGCTTGCCAGCTGGGCGCGGCGGATCGCGGCCTTCAATTCCGGCGCGCCATTATCTTGCCGTTGCTCACGCCGCACCTCGTCGGGCGACATCTTCAGCTTACGGCGAAAGGCGGTGAACGAGGTGACACCTTCGACTGCAGCAATGGCGACCAGCCCGACCGCCATCATCGCCGTCAACCGTTCGACCGCTGCGCCAATCGCGCCACCGCTGTCGGCAAGCCCGCCGTCAAGCCGCAGTAACGCCGCCAAACCGGGCGCAAAGAGCATCCACCCTGCCGCCGAAAACGCCGCAAGCTTCGCCAGCGCCAGCAGCGCCGACGTCAGCCCCTCACGCGAAAACAGCCGCGCCAACCCGGCGAGCGGATTGATCCGGTTGAACTTCGGCGTCAGCCGCGCCGACACCCAGCCGCGCGCCACCACCAACCCCGCCAGCGTGTGGACCACGGCTGCCGCAGCCGCGACAATCAGGACAATCGCCACCGGTGTCTGAGCAAGGACCCGCAAACCGGCGTCATAGGCTATCGCGGTAGCAGCGCCATCGAGCCCGCTCGCCAGATAGCGCGCCAGCATCGTCCACGCCGTTCCGCCCGCCAGCGACAGGCCACCCGCGCCAACCAGCAACGCCAGCGCCGGACCCAGTTCGCGCGGTTGCCAGACCTCCCCCTCGCGTGTCGCGCGTTCGAGCCGCCGGGGGGTCGGTTCCTCGGTCTTGCTATCGGCATCGTCGGCCATCAGCGCACCAGCGCCATGGCATTGCCGAGAATATCGCGCGCCCGCCCGCCAAGATCGTCGAAGATCAACGGCAGCACCGCCATGGTCAGCAACAGCAAGCCCGGCGGGCCGATCGACAGGCCACCCAGTTGCGGGGCCGAGCGCGTCACCATCGCCAGCAGCAGATTGCCGAGCAACAGCACCGCGACGAGCGGCAGCGCCAGCCGCAACCCACCCGCAAACGCCGTGCTGCCGAGCGTCACCACCGCCGCCCCTGCGCCGTCGAGGAACGCCCCCGGCGCGACGGTGCGGAAGCCACCTGCCATCGCGGCAAACAGCTCGCCCTCGGCACCCGTCGTCAGCAGTGCCAGCCACATCGTCATGACATACAGTCCTGCCAGCGCCGTCGGACTCCCTCCCGGCCCGGCGAACGCCGCGAACCCTAGCCCGAGCATCTGCCCGGCCACTTCGCCCGCCAGCATCGCCGCTGCAAACGCCGCCGCCAGCCCCAGCCCGATGCTCAGCCCTGCGAGCGCCTCGCCGACCAATGTCGCGCCATCGATCGGCAGGCGGTGCGGCGCATGACCGAGCGCGAACACCGCCACCGCCGCCGCCAACCCCAGCCGGACCCGCCACGGCAACACCGTCCCGGCGAGCGACGGCAGCAACAGCAGCGTCGCCAGCGGCCGCACCGTCAACAGGCAGAACCGCGCCAGCATCTCGAAGCCATCGGGGATCGCGGGCACAGGGTCACGGCCCGTGGAGCGCGACGACGATGTCGCCGAGTGTGCCGGTGGCGAAATCGCCAAGCTGACGCATCACCGTGCCGCCGGCGATGATCAGCACCAGCGCGAGGATCGCCAGCTTTGGCAGAAAACTCAACGTCTGTTCGCTGATCGACATCGCCGTCTGGATTACCCCGACCACAACGGCTGCGATCATCACCGGTGCCAGCATCAGGGTCGCGGTCCCGGCGAAAAGCGTCACGGCAGCGCGCGCGCTATCGACGAGTACCCCATCGTCGGCGGTCATCATCATGGCGAAAAACTCCGCGCCAGCGACCCCATCACCAAGGTCCAGCCATCGATTGAAATGAACAGCGCGAGCTTCACCGGCAGCGATACCGTCATCGGCGACACCATCATCATGCCGAGCGCCATCAGCACGCTGGCGACAATTAGATCGATAACAAGAAACGGCAAATAGATGACGAAGCCGATCTGCAGCGCCGTCTTCAACTCGCTCGCCGCAAAGGCCGGAACGACGATGCTCAGCGGCACATCGGCGGGTTTGGCGAAGGTGCCGGCGTCGGCAAGCTGGACGAAGCGTTCAAGATCGCGCTTGCGGGTCTGGGCGAGCATGAAGGTCTTGAGGCTGTCGCCCGCCCGCGCCAGTGCGATTTCGGCAGGCACCGATCCCGCCATCAACGGACGGTACGCCTGCGCTTCGATAACGTTCAGCGTCGGCCGCATGACGAACAGAGTGAGCAGCAGCGCCAACCCGACGAGCAGCTGGTTCGGCGGGCTTTGTCCAAGTCCCAGCGCCTGCCGCAGGATCGCCAGCACGACGACGATGCGGGTGAAGCTGGTCATCATCAATACGGCGGCGGGCAGCACGGTCAGCGCCGACAGCAGCAGCAGCACCTGGATCGATGACGATAGCGACGGCAGCGCCTCGGCCAGCGATGGCGCGGCGCTCACCAACGGCGCGCAACGTCCGACTGACGGATCGCTGCCATACGGCTCCGCCAATCGCCAAAGCCCGACGGCGCGAGGGCGAGTGTATTGCTCATGCCCGTCTCACAACGGCATGCTCATAATGTCTTTATAGGCCCCGAGCAGCCGGTTGCGGACTTGCAGGGTCGCCTCGAACGCCAGCGAGGCCTTTTGCCGCGCGATCATCACATCGGCCAGATCGTCGCTGTCGCCGCGTTCATAGGCTTCGGTCTTTGCCCCGGCGTCGTTCTGCACCCGGCTCACCGATTTGAGCGCATCGCCCAGCGCTGCATCGAAGCCGCCCCCGGCGGCTTTTGCCGGCGCGAGCGCCTGACTGCGTTCGAGGATCTGCGCCCGTAGCGCGAGCACCGCGCGGGTATCGACCGGCGGGATCATTGCAGCGCCGCCGCCAGCGGCCGGTTGGCGCGCGCCGTCATCGCGGCGAGCTTGTACCGCAACGTCCGCTCGCTGATGCCAAGGCGGCTGGCGGCGGCGCGGCGGTCGGGAGCTTCGGCGAGTGCGGCGCGGATGACGCGGTCTTCGTGTTGCCTGACCACGGGCTGCAATGGCGCGGCAGCGGTCGTGCCCGGCAGACGATCGAAGACGATATGCCCGGTTTCGATACGCTCGTCGTCGGCAAGGATGCGGGCGCGTTCGATGACATTGGCGAGTTCGCGCGCATTGCCGGGCCAGTCATGGCTTTGCAGTCGCGCGAGCGCCGCCGCCGTCAGCCATGGAACTGCCGCGCCGGGGCTGCCGCGCAGCAGCAGGGCGGCCGCGATGACTGCAATATCGTCGCGCCGCTCGGCCAGCCGGGTCATCCGCAGCGGGAACACCGCCAGCCGGTAGAACAGGTCGGAGCGGAACCGTCCGGCCTCGACTTCGCCGGCAAGATCGCGATTGGCGCAGGCGATGATCCGCACATCGACCGGCTCGGGCCGCGTCGCACCGATCGGCAGCACTTCGCGTTCCTGCACGGCGCGCAGCAATTTCGCCTGCAACGCCAGCGGCAGTTCGGCGACTTCATCGAGCAGCAGCGTTCCGCCATGCGCTGCGCGGAACAGTCCCTTGCCCGCGCTCAGCGCGCCGGTAAAGGCGCCGCGCTCGTGTCCGAACAATGTCGCTTCCAACATGGTTTCGGGGAGCGCGGCGCAGTTGACCGCGACAAGGGGAAAGTCGCGGCGGGGGGACTGAAAATGAATGAGGCGGGCAAGCCCCTCCTTGCCGGCCCCGGTCGGGCCTTCGATGAGGACGGTGGCCTCGCGCGCGGCGATCCGCGTCGCCAGCGCCAGCAAATCGCAGCTGGCGGCAGCGGCAGCGACGGGATGGCCGGGCGGCGTCGCGAAAGCGTCGATCAGCGCCTTGGCAAAGGTCGCCTCGCCCGGTGCGACTTCAAGCGCGAGGGTCGTGGCAATACGCTGCACCGACCCGCGATGCGCCGATGCGATGCGGATGTGCGGCGTTGTCGGCGCGGGGTCGCCCGGTCCCACCACGGCCAGTGCTTGGGGCCGCAGCGACGGAATGACCGTCAGCGCCGCCGGGGTCGGCAGGATCGGCAGCGGCGCAGTGACAGGCGTGTCCATAGCCAAGGCTAAGCAAGTCTTGTGCCAAGCCTTAGATATTGCTCAATAGTTAAAATACCGGCTATAATCCGGGTTCCGGCTCGAGACCTGTCAAAAACTTGACGTTTGAGTCGTCAAAATCTTGACGCCAGTGTCAACATCCCGACACATTGTTTCGGTGCCAACGGTCCGCGCGATCCGACCGCCGCCAAGCACCCGGTCGCCGCGATACAGCACCGCCGCCTGCCCCGGCGCGACACCGAATTCCGGCACGGCAAACGTCAGGGTCCGCGCCGCCGGATCCCAATCGGCCGCCACCGGACGCGCCAGCGAGCGCACCTTCGCCGTGACGGGACCGGCGCCATCGCCTGCAAGCAGGTTGACATCGTCGAGATGCGCCACCGCCACTGCCAGCGCGGCGCGCGGCCCGACGACCACGCGGTTCGCCGCCGCATCGATCCGCACGACGTATAATGGTTCGCTCGCCCCGCCGAGATCGAGCCCGCGCCGTTGCCCGACGGTAAAGCGGTGAATGCCGCCATGCCGTCCGACGACCTGCCCGTTGCCATCGACAATGTCGCCGGGGTGCAGCGCGTCGGGTGCCACCCGCTCGACGAGCGCCGCATAGTCGCCGCTCGGTACGAAGCAGATGTCCTGACTGTCGGGCTTCGCCGCCACCGCCAGTTCGTACCGTGCCGCCAGCGCCCGCACTTCGCTTTTCGGCAGGCCACCGAGCGGAAAGCGCAGATAATCGAGCTGAGCGCGCGTCGTCGCCCACAGGAAATAGCTTTGGTCCTTCGCCGGATCGGCGGCCCGGTGGAGTTCGGGGCCGTCGGCCCCTGCGATCCGCCGCACGTAATGACCGGTGAGCAGCGCCTCGGCACCCAATTCGCGCGCCAACCCGAGCATGTCGGTGAACTTCACCGTGCGGTTGCATTCGACGCAGGGTACCGGTGTCTCGCCGCCGACATAGCTCGCGGCGAATTTGTCGATCACCGCCGCCCGGAAGCGCGCTTCCATATCGATGACATAATGCGCGATGCCGAGCCGATCGGCGACGCGGCGGGCATCGCGGATATCGGCACCGGCGCAACACGCCCCCGGGCGTGCCGCCGTTGCCGCCCCCTGATCGTACAGCTGCAGCGTGAGCCCGACGACATCGCACCCCGCCTCGGCAGCAAGTGCGGCGACAACCGAAGAATCGACGCCGCCGGACATGGCGACGGCGACACGTCGGCCCCGCAACAAGGCAAGATCGGGAAACATCGCCGCGCGGTGTCACGAACCGCGCCCCCGCGTCAACCGGCAGCGCGCCGGGTTGTTAACCAAAGCCGCCGCTTAGGCATGGCGGCGCGCAGCCGTCATCCATCCAACAGTCAGTGTTAACAAAGGGTCAGGGGTCATGGCGAAAAGTGCCGGAGGTGCGAAGGCGGAGGTCGAACCCCTGCCGCCGGTCGATACCACCCGCTGGGTTGCGCGGCGCAAGGCTGCGGTGCTGACAGCGATCACCGACGGTCGCTTGTCACGCAGCGAAGCGTGCACGCGGTACCGAATCAGCGATGCCGAACTGCGCCTGTGGGAGCATGCCGTCGCTTGCGCCGGTGTACCGGGACTTCGGGTGACCCGCGTCCAGATTTATCGGCCAGTATTCGAGGCAGGTATCGGGCGATGAACTCCACTCAACATCCACCGCAGGTAATTCGTCGCACAGGGCTTTACCTCGCAGCCGGAATGACCGAAGATTGTGACAGGGTTGGGCAAACGCAGGGAGGGGCGGTTGCCGAAGGTGTGGACCCGAAAGGATTCTTAATGCGTGTGTTACTGATCGAAGATGACCGGGCAATGGCCCGCGCCGTCGAAAAAATGCTGGATGAGGCCGGTTTCGAACATGAAACGGCAGCGACTGGGGAAGTCGCCCTCGAATTCGCCCGCTCGTACGAATTCGATGTGATCATGCTCGATCTGACTTTGCCCGACCTGCATGGGCACGAAGTGTTGAAGCGGTTGCGCATGCTGCGCATCATGACGCCGGTGCTCATCTTGTCGGGTGATACCGAAACCGGCAGCAAGGTGACGGGCTTTGGTGCCGGTGCCGACGATTATGTCACCAAGCCGTTCGACAAGGCCGAGCTGATGGCGCGTATCCATGCGCTCGTCCGCCGCAGTCAAGGCCATGCCGAATCGCTGATCGTTACTGGCCCGGTCAAGGTCGATCTTGCCGCCCGCACCGTCGAAGTCGATGGCCGCCGGGTTGGGTTGACCGGCAAGGAATATGCCATTCTCGAGATGTTGTCGCTGCGCAAGGGCATGACGCTGACCAAGGAAATGTTCCTGACGCACCTTTATGGTGGGCGCGACGAACCCGAACTGAAGATCATCGACGTCTTCATTTGCAAGCTGCGCAAGAAGCTCTACCAGGCCGGCGCGCCGGCCAGCGGCTGCATCGAAACCGTCTGGGGCCGCGGCTATTCGCTCCGCGATCCGCAGCCGGAGCGGATCGTCGCGGTCGCTTAGGCGGTACCGTCCAGCAAAAGGGATAGAGGCGATTTCGCCTCTATCCCCGGCGCGGTTTACTCAGCCCGCGAACGATCCCCCGGAGTGTCCGCACCTCGCCCGCGGTGAATTCGGGCCGGGTGAACAGGTTGCGCATCGTCAGCCGCGCCGCCGCCGCCCTGCCGGGAACCGGGTTGTAATAACCATTCGTCGTCAGCTGCGCATCGACCGCGTCGATCAAGCCTTCGAGCTCGTCGTGCGGCGCTGGGCCTTCGTAATTCGCCAGCTGCGTTTCGGGCGTTTCGCTGCCCTCGCGGAACCATTCATAGGCGGTGACCAAGACCGCTTGGGCGAGGTTGAGCGAACTGAAATCGGGATTGACCGGGATCGTCAGGATCGCATGGGCGACCGCCAAGTCTTCGGTTTCGAGGCCGGTGCGTTCGGGGCCGAACATCACCCCGCCCTGCCCCGCCATCGCCCGCAATTCGCGCGCCGCCTGCAACGGTGTCGCGACCTGCCGGGTGAGTTCGCGGTTGCGCACCGTCGTTGCATAGACTTTGCCCAGACCGGCGCAGGCGGCTGTGACAGTGTCGAACACCTGCGCGTCGGCCAGCACGCTGTCGGCCCCGCTCGCCGACGGACCGGCATCGACATTGGGCCAGCCATCGCGCGGCGCGACCAGCCGCAGGTCGGTCAGCCCGAAATTCAACATGGCGCGCGCACAGGCGCCGATATTGGCCCCAAGCTGCGGTCGGACGAGAATGATGGCGGGAGGGATTATTGCCCCTCTCCCGCTCGCGGGAGAGGCGAGAGACGGAGGCGAAGCCGACGGCCCGGGTGAGGGTGTCGGCCCCGAACTTCGAGAAAAGAGAAGAAGAACACCCTCACCCGGGCCGCACCAAGCGGCGCGTCTCTCGCCTCTCCCGCAAGCGGGAGAGGAGCGCATGCGCTCACTCCTCGCCGCCGGTCCGTTGGGGCGACAGCGGCACGGCCGATCCACCCTTCAGCCCGCCGACGAAGGTTTCGAAATCGCGCGCCTCGCGGAAATCGCGATAGACGCTGGCGAAGCGAATATACGCTACCGGATCGAGCGCCTGCAGGCCCTCCATCACCATCTCCCCGACGCGGCCGACCTCGATTTCGCTTTCGCCCATCGATTCAAGGCGGCGGACAACGCCGTTGACCAGTCGCTCGATCCGCGCCGGATCGATCGGGCGCTTGCGGCAGGCGATCTCGACCGACCGCGCCAGCTTGTCGCGATCGAACACCTCGCGCTTACCCGACTTCTTGATGATCGTCAGTTCGCGCAGCTGGATCCGTTCGAACGTCGTGAACCGCGCGCCGCAACCAGGACACTGCCGCCGCCGACGGATTGCGCCGCCGTCTTCCGTCGGACGGCTGTCCTTCACTTGGCTGTCGTCGTTGGCGCAGAACGGGCAGCGCATCAGCTTTTCTTGGTAACCGCGCGCAGATAGCCAAGCCCGCCGCCGATAAGCGCGCCGAGGATCGAGCCGATGAAGGGAATCGGGATCGCGACCACCGCGCCCGCCGCCGCGCCGACAGCGACGCTGCGTGCGAGATCGTTTGGAATCGCCGAGCGCGTCTTGTCGGTGACTTCCTGTGCGAAACCGCTCGCCTGACGCCCGAATTCGGTATCGAGCGCCTTCTTGGCCATGTCGCTGTCGAGTGCCTTGCGGCCAAATTCCTCGGCCTTGTCGAGCGCTGTGTTGGCGGCGTCCGCGACCTTGCGGCCGGCGTCGGTCTCGACGAACTTGTTGCCTGCTGCACGCGCATCTTCGGCAAGCTTGTCGACCTTGGCGTTGAAATCGCCGGTTTTGCCAGTGGTGTTGTCGTCGTTCATTGCTGCCTCCTGTTGGTTGGTTCAGCCGTTCGGATAGATCGGAAACCGTGCACACAACGCGCGAACGCGGACATTGACCGCTTTTTCGACGTCGCCATTGCCCTGCTCGCCGTTTGCCGCCAGCCCATCGAGGACATCGGCGATCATGTCGCCGATCGCGGCAAACTCGCTCTGGCCGAAACCGCGCGTCGTGCCCGCTGGTGAACCGACGCGGATGCCGCTGGTTTTGGTCGGCGGCAGCGGGTCGAACGGCACGCCGTTCTTGTTGCAGGTGATGCCGGCGCGCTCCAACGCCTCGTCGGCATCCTTGCCGGTCAGGCCCTTGGGCGTCAGGTCGATCAGTGCGAGGTGGGTATCGGTGCCGCCCGCGACGACCGAGCAGCCGCGCTCCTTGAGCTTGGCCGCCAGCGTCTGCGCATTGGCGACGACGCGCACCGCATAATCCTTGAAATCGGGCTGCAACGCCTCGCCGAACGCCACCGCTTTGGCGGCGATGATGTGCATTAACGGGCCACCCTGCATACCGGGGAAAACCGCCGAGTTGAATTTCTTGCCGAGCGCCTCGTCGTTCGACAGGATAAGCCCCGAACGTGGGCCGCGCAGCGTCTTGTGGGTCGTCGTCGTCACCACATGCGCGTGCGGCAACGGCGACGGGTGAATGCCCGCCGCGACCAGCCCGGCGAAATGCGCCATATCGACATGGAGTTTCGCGCCGACCTTGTCGGCAATCGCCCGGAAGCGCGCAAAGTCGATGATCCGCGGATATGCCGAGCCGCCAGCGATGATGAGGACGGGCTTGTGCTCGACGGCAAGGCGCTCGACTTCGTCATAATCGATCAGATGGTCCTCGCGGCGCACGCCATACTGAACGGCGTTGAACCATTTGCCGCTCATCGATGGCGCGGCACCGTGGGTCAGGTGACCACCGGCATCGAGGCTCATGCCCAGAATCGTTTCGCCGGGTTTCACCAGCGCCAGCATGACGGCAGCGTTGGCTTGCGCCCCCGAATGCGGCTGCACATTGGCATAGGCGCAGTCGAACAGTTGCTTGGCGCGGTCGATGGCGAGTTGTTCGACGACGTCGGACGGGCCGCAGCCTTGGTAGTAGCGCTTGCCGGGATAACCTTCGGCATATTTGTTGGTGAACACCGATCCAGCGGCTTCGAGCACCGCCTTCGAGACGATGTTTTCGGACGCGATCAGTTCGATCTGGTTCTGCTGGCGATCGAGTTCGGCGGCAACGGCGGCGGCGACCGCCGGATCGGCGACCGCGAGCGAGGTGTCGAAAAAGCCCGTCGGCAGAGTCTCAGTAACGGCGACAGCGTGGCTGCTCATTCGGCGGCTTCCTTGTGGTCGGCGTCTACACCGAGTTTGGCGACGCGGGCGGCATGGCGCCCGCCTTCGAATTGGGTGGCGAGAAACTGTTCGACGCAATCGCGGGCGACTTCGATACCGATGATCCGGCTGCCGAGCGCCAGCACATTGGCATCATTGTGCTGCCGCGCCAGCCGCGCCATCAACCCGCTGGTGCACAGCGCCGCGCGCACGGCGGGGTTGCGGTTGGCGGCGATCGAAATGCCGATGCCCGAGCCGCAGATGGCGATGCCGAATGCGGCGCGCCCATGAGCGATGGCGCGACCGAGCTTGGCCCCATAATCGGGATAATCGACCGAGGCTTCGCTATCGGGCCCGAGATCGAGGACGGTGTGCCCGCCGGCGCGCAATTCACCGACGAGCATCGACTTCAGCGCGAAGCCAGCGTGATCCGATGCGAAGGCGATGGTGAGCGACAAGGAACTAGAACCTGCGGTGCTGTCGTGGATGGGTCGCACATGTAGTGGTTTCGCGGCAGCGCGGCAAATGATTCAGCGGCACCTTTGTGCAGCCAAGGTTGTGCTATTCTAGCCTAGATTCTAATCGAACGTCAGGTCGCCGCTCGCCGGTTCCTTCAGGTGACGCGCCACATCGTCGTCGCTTACCGCCTCGAAACGCGCCGGCGACCACAGCGGATTGCGATCCTTGTCGATCAATTGGGCGCGGATGCCCTCGAAGAAATCATGGCCGTGGCGGATTTCGCAGACCATGCGGTATTCGTTGATCAGCGCCTGTTCGATCGATGCGCCCGCCCCCAGCCGGAGCCCGCGCAGCGCCAGCTTGCACGATGTCGGCGACATGCGACGGATGATGGCGGCCTGTGCCATCGCCCAATCGTCGCCGCCATCCAGACTGGCGAGGATCGCTTCGATACTGTCATGCGCGAAATGGAAATCGATGCCCTCGCGCAGTGCCTCGAGCGCCGAGGGTCCGGCGTCGCCGTGCAGCGTATGGAGGATTTGATCGACCGGTTCGTCGGCGGTCGCCAGCAGGTCACGCAGCACCGCCAGCCGCTCGACCGGTACGAAATGCGTGGCGATTTTGGCATACACAAGGTCAGCTGCCTTCAACCGCGCGCCGGTCAGCGCCAGCCATGTACCGATTTCACCCGGCAGCCGCGCCAGCGCATGGGTACCGCCAACATCGGGGATCAGGCCGATGCCGGTTTCGGGCATGGCAAACAGCGTGCGTTCGGTGGCGACGCGGTACGGCCCATGGATCGACAGGCCGACGCCGCCGCCCATCGTCACGCCGTCGAGGATCGCCACATACGGCGTCGACAGCCGCGCAATCGCCTGGTTCATCCGATATTCGTCGTGGAAAAAGCCCTCCCACAAGTCGCGGTCCTCGCGCCCGCGCCGTGCCAGTTCGGCGACATCGCCACCGGCGCAGAACGCCCGCTCGCCCGCGCCGTCGATGACGATGTGTTCGACATCGGGGTCGGCAGCGGCGGCGTAAAGCGCGCGGTGGATGGCGACCGCCATCGGGCGATTGAGCGCATTCAACGCGTGGGGGCGGTTCAGCGTCAGCCACAGCGCGCGGCCCCGGCGTTCGACAAGGACTTCGGCAAGAACGTCCGGCGGCGTGGCGACTTCGGTCATGGACGCTCCAGAAGGTTGGCACCGGGCGGCATCGGCACGGGAACTGCGCTTGTCGTCAAACGCGCCAGCAGCGTTCCGGCCTCATCGGTCAGATCGGCTTCCATAAAGGCGATGCGCTTGCCCAGCTTGATGCAGCGACCTTCGGCGTACAGCGGCACCCCGGCGCGCGCCGGCGCGAAGAAACTGGCTTTCAATTCGATCGTGGGAATACCGATGCGCTCGCCCGACTTGACGATCGCCGCAAACGCCGCCGCGTCGTCGAGCATCGCGACGACGAAGCCGCCTTGCACATTGCCCATCGGGTTGCAGCACGCCGCAATCGGTTGAAACTTCATCCGCACCCGCCCCGCCGCGCTGTCGATCTCGAGAATCTCCTGCCCGAGGAGTTCGGCAGTCGGCGGCACGAACTTGTTCATGCGTTCGAGCAATTCGGCGTCGGTCATCGGCATGCCCGTTCCCTTCGCACGGCGAGCGCCGCGGCGGCAAGGCACGCGCTTTGTAAGGCATAGGGTAGTCACATTTTCCTACACGAGCCTATCGGGTTATAAACCGTCGCAATCGTCCAGTCCGGAGTTGATGAAGCCATGCTCATTGCTGCCAAGCGCACCGGCGTCGGGTCCGCCGCTGCCGGTTCGAACCGCCCGCAAGCTCGGCCACGCTTCCGCGTGTCGCACCGCGCTTCAAATAGGAGATGCGTTTCAATCGAAACGGGTCGCGTCGCATTCGCGTTTGCTGCAAAACTATCAATAAAGTTAAAGAGATAGGTCACGCGAAATAGGATTCTGGTCCTACACGAATGCCCCGCAATTCATCCTACAGCCAAACCAGCACGCCGGTCGGTCCTGCCGACAATTACGACCGTCTTCCGGGCACGCCGCGCACGCGACAATCCCCGGCTGGCACCGCCTCCGTCGGGCAATCGTCATCGCCTGACTTGCTCCCGTAACGCCAACCGGCAACAAGAAGGAATGGGAAACACATTCAACACTTTCGCCGGTCTTGCCGCCGGTATCGGTCTCGCGCTTCCCGCCACGGCGAGCGCCGGGACCAAGCCGTTGATTCAGCCGACGCCGGAGTGGGTGGCAGCCGCCCCGGCCATCGCCAGCCTGCCGCGCGGCGCGGGCGACACCGGGTTGTTGATCTTCGATCAGCAGCAGCGGCTCGATAACGGCGAGGTCTGGTCGTACATCGATCGCGCCACCCGCATCACGTCGGAGGCGATGCTGACACAGGCTGGGACGATCAACCTGCAATGGCAGCCCGAGGGCGGCGACCTGATCGTCCACACCGTCGCCATCGTGCGCGACGGCAAGACGATCGACCTGCTCGCCGACCCCGAGCCGTTTACCATCCTGCGCCGCGAGCGCGGGCTCGAGCAATTGATGATCGACGGCGTGCTGACCGCGACGATGGCGGTCAAGGGGTTGCAGGTCGACGATGTGCTGCGCGTCACTTTTTCGACGACGCACAGCGATCCGGTGCTGAAGGGCGGCATGCAGTCGTCGGCGCTACTACTTAGCGACCCGGCACGCGCCGGGTTCGCCCGCGAACGACTGCTATGGAAAGGCGACAAGGTCCGCTGGAAGGCGCTCGCCGACATCAAGGCGCCGAAGCTTGCGATGGTCGACGGCTTTCACGAACTGACCGTCATCCTGCCGCTGGCCAAGCAGCCCGATACGCCCGCCGACGCGCCGCTGCGCTATCGCCCGCTGCCGCTGTTGGAGGCGTCGTCGTTCGCCGACTGGCAGGAGGTGTCGAAGGTGATGGCGCCGCTGTATCGGACAGCGGGTACCATCCCGCCCGGCAGCCCGCTGGCGCGCGAAGTGGCGCGGATCAAGGCCGCGACGACCGACCCGCGCACCCGCACCGCCATGGCGCTGCAAACGGTGCAGAGCGAGGTGCGTTACCTGTTCAACGGTCTCAACAACGGCAATTATGTGCCCCAGACGCCAGAGAAAACCTGGACGGTGCGCTATGGCGATTGCAAGGCCAAGACCATGCTGCTGCTGGCTTTGCTCAGCGAACTCGGCATCACCGCCGAACCGGTTTTGGCGCACATCCAGATCGGCGATTACCTGCCCAAGCGGCTGCCATCGGCGGGTGCGTTCAACCATATCCTCGTCCGCGCGACGATCGGCGGGCAATCGCTGTTCCTCGACGGTACCGCCACCGGGGCGCGGCTCGCCGATCTCGACGACACGCCGAACTTCCGCTTCGTCCTGCCGGTGCGTAGTGAGGGCGCGACGCTGGAGCCGATCGTCACCCGGGCAAACGCCCGCGCCATTATCGAGGTCGACGACCGGATCGACCAGACGGCGGGCATCGGCATTGTCGCGCCTTTTTCGGCGACGCTGATGATACGCGGTGGCCTCGCCGACACGATGAAGGCGGCAGCGGCGCAGGTCAGCACCGACAAGAAGAACGAAATTGTCGATCGCCTGGTCGGCGAACTGCTCCATCCGGCGCTGCTGACCCAGCGCGACATCGACTATGACCCGGCGACGGCGACGGCGGTGCTTCGGGTTGCCGGTCTGGTCGATGGTGACTGGGCGCGCGAAGACCAGCGCTATGAATGGACGCTCGACCGGTCGGTCAACAAGATCGGCTTCGACGGCAACCGGGCGCGCTCCGAATGGCGCGACATTCCGGTGGCGACCACCGGTATCCTGACCGGCGCAATCCGCGTCACCGTCAGCCTGCCCGACCGCGGCAAGGGGTTCGAGCTGGAGGGCGACAAGGTGCTGCCATCGCTGTTGGCCGGCACGCGGATCACGCGTTCGGTCACCAACACCGACGGTATCGTCACGCTCAACGACCGGATCGAGGAAACCGCCGTCGAGATCGCCCCGGCAGACCTCGCAGCGGTCAAGGCGCGGTTGACGCAGGCCAAATCGCGGCTGCTCAAGATCGTCGCGCCGCGCGACTATCCGCGCCGCTGGCAGGTCATCACCGCCGCGCAGAAATCCGGGCGGTTGCAGCCGATCGAGGCGGCGTACGCGCAGATCATCGCCGCCGCGCCGGAGAAACCGCCCGCCTATCTCAGCCGCGCCAAGTTCCGCACCAACGTCTTCGACCGTAAGGGCGCCATCGCCGATCTCGACAAGGTCATCGCCGAACGCCCGAGCATCGAGGCCTATCGTGGCCGCGCCGGGCTGCACTACGACCTGCGACAGGATGCCAAGGCGCTGGCCGATGCCAAGGCGGCCTATGCGCTCGACCCCGGTTCCGAGGAAGCCGTGACAATCTTGACATCGCAACAGGCCGATCAAGGGGAACGCGATGCCGCGCTGACGCTCCTCGACGAGCGGATCGCCGCCGGTGGCGACCAGAAGGTGACGATGCAGCAGATCAAGGCGGAGATCCTCGCGCGCGGCGGCAATGCCGACGACGCGATTGCACTGCTCAGCGCCGCGATGACGACCAAGCCCGGCGACGGCGGCCTGCTCAATTCCCGCTGCTGGCTCAAGGGGACGCTGGGGGTGCAACTCGATACAGCGCTCAAGGACTGCACCCGCGCCATCGAACTGGGGCGCGGCGCACAGGCGCTCGACAGCCGGGCGATGGTCTATTTCAAGCTGCAGCGCTGGGACGATGCCCTCGCCGATCTCGATGCCGCACTCGACGCGCGGCCCGAACAAGCCGGCAGCCTGTTCCTGCGCGCCGCCGTGCTCGAAAAACGCGGCACCGCCGACCCGCGGCAGGCGGTCGACCTTGCCGGTGCCCGGCTGCTGTCGCCGCGCATCGACGAGGAATATGCGCGCTACGGGGTCAAGCTGGCGTCACGATAACAGCGCGACCTCGCTCAACCCGAAGCGGCGCAGCGCCGGACGCAGCGCCTCGACATGCGCGTCGCCGCGAGTGAAGAAGATGCGCCCTGGTCGCGGAGCGCCCTGCCCCGCGCCCGCACCGAGCAGATGCGCTACCCGCCGCGCGATCCCCGCGCCACCATCGACGAAGGCCAATGGCTGCGGACTGACGGCGCGCAACTCCGCCTCGAGCAGCGGAAAATGCGTGCAGGCGAGCACCACGGTATCCATCCGGTCGCCGCCTTGCTGACCGGTCAACCCAGCAAGTTCGGGAGCGACATCGGCCGCCGTCACCGCCTCCCCCGCCAGCTTCGCCTCGGCAAGTTCGACCAGCCGCGCCGACCCATGGCGCAGAACCAGGCAATCCGACGCGAATTCCGCCGACAGCCGATCGACATAGGGCTGGCGAACGGTGGCGTTGGTTCCCAGCACCCCTATGACGCGGCTGGCCGAATGTTCCGCCGCTGGCTTGATCGCCGGGACGGTTCCGACAACCGGCACATCGAGCGCTGCCCGCACCGCGCCGAGCGCAATCGTCGAAGCGGTATTGCAGGCGATGACGACGAGCGCCGGGCGCACCCGCTCGACGAGCCGCCCGAGCAGCGCCGGAACCCGCGCGCCGATCTCGGCCTCACTCTTGGTGCCGTACGGAAACGCGGCATTGTCGGCAGCATAAACAATGCCCAATCCGGGCAACAGCGCGCGAATATCGTCGAGCACCGACAACCCGCCGACACCCGAATCGAAGATGAGGATCGGGGCGGTCAATGCAGTGAAGGATCCGAATAGCTGCGAAGCAACCGTATCTTGGACCAAAGTTTTGCGGCTTTCTCGGCGAATTTAATGTCGCACGTCGCCAGCTCGCAATTCAACTCCATTACCAAGGCGAGATAGATACAATCGGCAAGCGGATGCCCCAAGCCGAGTGCCATTTCGCCTGCCGTTTGCAAACGAATTTGGGTGATACGATGTGCGGTCAGGACATGGTCCGTCCATGCCACCGTCCACTTATCGAGCGCCCGGAGCGCATCGTCATGCAGGCTCTTATCCGCATTGGCCCGCCGGACAATCGCTTGGGCAACTTCGACAAATACCAAATCAGGACCGCATAATTCCCTGCTATGCATATTCAGAAAATTTAGGGCGTCAGGCGAGTCCTCTTCCCAAAGCATCCATTTGGCCGCCAGACTTGCATCGACAACAATCATTCGGATTCACGCATCTCGCGGATCATTTGCGTACTATCTGGCAACAGGCCATGCTTGGCCTTCATCTCGTCATGAAAGGCGCGAAGTCGCTCGACAACGTCATACGGCTCAGGCAGGCCACCTTCTATAATCACCCGCACCTCCGCCTCCATCGAGCGGTTGTTGGCGCGGGCTTGCGCTTGCAGGCGCGCATAGACTTTGTCATCGAGTCGGCGGATGGTCAGCGTCGGCATGGTCGGCCCTTTCGATCAAGCATTGCTAGCATAGTGCTAGCATAGGTGAAAGCGTCGCCGCGATGTCGATTCCATTGCAGACCGCCCGACAAAGCAATAGCGGTGGCGCGGTCGATATCGGATTTCGGAGCCCAATGGCCGCACCTGCATCTGCCACACCGGTCATCAGGGACTATATCCGCTTTGTCAGTCGCGTCCTGTGGCTTGCTGGAGTGCTTGGCCTGTGCCTCGGTCCGCACCTGCTCTGGCGACTGTTCAAATGGCCGAGTCCCTGGGCGCAGCAATTTCTCAAGATGGCAGCGCGCGCCAGCGGGGCCAAGGTCACGACGGTCGGCAAGCCGCTGAAGTCCGACGTGTTCTATGTTGCCAACCATTTGTCGTGGACCGACATCTGTATCCTTGGCGGCACAACCAACACGGCGTTCGTCAGCCAGGACAAGATTGCCAGTTGGCCGCTGATCGGCTGGCTCGCCAAGCTCAACCATACGGTCTTCGTATCGCGAACCGACCGCATGGCGATCGCGACGCAGATCGAGGAACTGCGCGCGGCACTCGCCGAACGCCAACCGGTGACGATCTTCCCCGAAGGTACGACCACCGACGGCGGCAGCCTATTGCCGTTCAAGGCGCCGTTATTCGAAGTGTTGATGCCGCCACCGCGCGCGCTGATGATCCAGCCGGTGCTGCTCGAATTCGACCGCGCCGGGCGTGATCTGGCGTGGATCGGCGAAGAAACCGCCCCGCAAAACGCTTGGCGGGTATTCACGCGCAAAAGCAGTTTCTGCGTCAATGTGCATTTCCTCGAACCCTTCGACCCCGCCGACTATCCCGACCGCAAACGCATTTCGACCGAAGCGCGACGGCGGATCGCTGCGGCGCTGTCGGGTGTCATCGGGGTTCCGGTCGCCTGAGACGCCGGTTGCCTGCGGTTGGCGGCATGATAGGCTCTGCCCCACAACACAGTGGGTGAACCGATGACGACCAGCCAGCCGATCACCCTTGAACCGCCGCAGGCCAAAGTCAGGCTCGATGCCGCCGCGTCGGACCCCAATATCCTTGGCTGGATGCAGGGGTCGCCGCCACCGCCCGACAAGCGCATTGCCTTTGCCGATGGCACCTCAGGGCGCTTTCCGCAGTTGCGCTGGACCTATAGTCATATCCGCGAGACGCTGCCGACCGCCCCGGTGGCGCGCGGCGACAGTGTCTGGCATCTGCCGCGCGCCATCCGCGACGATCTCGATGCCGTGACGTTCACGCCGCAAGCCGACAGCGGCTTCGATGCGCCGATGACATGGGAGGCGTCGCTCGCCGCCAACTACACCGACGGCATCGTCATCCTGCACAAGGGCGTAATCGTCCAGGAACGCTATTTCGGCGCGCTGCAGCCCGACCGCCAGCACATCGCCTTTTCGGTGACCAAGAGCTTCGTCGGGACGTTGGTCGCGACACTCGCCGACGAAGGCGCAATCGATCTCGCCGCACCCATTGACGCCTATCTCCCCGAACTGGCGGCGAGCGGCTTTGGCGGCGTCACCATCCGCCACCTGCTCGACATGCGGTCGGGCATCCGCTTCAACGAGGATTACACCAGCGGCGTCGCCGACATCGCCTATTATACCGTCGCCGGAGGTTTCGTACCGCGTCCCGAAGGGTTCGCCGGACCCGAAAGCTTCGCCGACTATTTGCCGACAGTCGTCCGCAACACTCCACCGGGCGGCAATTTCCTGTATCAGACCGCCAATACCGAAGTGCTCGGCTGGCTGCTCCGCCGCGTCATCGGCATGCCGCTGCGCGATCTGTTGTCGGCGCGCATCTGGGCACCGATGGGGGCCGAACACGACGCCTATTTCCCCATCGACAGCAACGGCTTCGACTTTGCCGGCGGCGGGCTATGTGCCAGCGTGCGCGACATGGCACGCTTCGGCGAGGCGATGCGGCTCGGCGGTGTCGCCAACGGCACCCGCATTGTCCCCGCCGCAGTCGTCGCCGATATCGCTGCCGGTGGCGACCCGGCGGCATTCGCTCCGGCAGGCTATTTCCGTTTACCGGGGGCGAGTTACCGGTCGCAATGGTGGTGCCTGCACAACGACCACGGCGCCTATGCAGCGCGCGGGGTTCACGGTCAGGCGATCTACATCGACCCCAAGGCCGAAATGGTCATCGCCCGCTTCGCCTCGCACCCGCAAGCCGCCAACGCCGCGCTCGATCCGACGTCGATCCCGGCGTACCATGCGATGGCGCGGCATTTGATGGGGTAGTTTGCCTGCCCGCTACAATCGCACCGACAGCGTCACTTCATCGATGTCGCGGCCACCGACCCGCATGACCCGCGCCTCATAGCCGCATTCGGTGAAGCCCAGCGCGCGATAGGCGGCGAGCGCGGGGGCGTTGTCGGTCGCGACGCCAAGGGTCAGTTCGGCGACCTTGCCGCGGGCATGGTCGATGATACCGCCGATCAGCGCGCGAGCGAGGCCGGTGCCGCGACCGGCGGGGCGAACGTACATGCCCCACAGCACGCCCTTGTGGCGCAGTTTGGGCCCTTGCCGGACATAGAAGCCCGCCATCCCGAGCAGGGCATCGTCGTACCAGCCGCCTAGGACGAAGCCGTTCGCCAGCCGATCGCCGAACCAGCTGTCGGTATGCTGGCGCTCCTCGTCCCAGTCGGCAGTGAAGGCGTCGGGATGCTCACGTAGCGATTCGAGGCGGAGGTCGCGGTATGCGACGGTGTCGGCGGGGTTGAGTTGGCGGATGGTGGCGGCGGTCATGCCGTACCGTTGCAAAGTGGTGCGGGAGTGTCGATGCCCTATGGGGGTGTGCCCAACATCCCTGTCATCCCGGGCTTGACCCGGGACCCAGTTCTCTTTGCAGCTTGGCCAAGAGAACTGGGTCCCGGGTCAAGCCCGGGATGACAGTGCTTTTGGTGAAAGTTCCGCTCCCGCACCCCCATGACAATCGCCCGTGCTCGCGCTAACCCTTCCCCCATGCACCCTTCCTTTCCCGCCACCCGTCTCCGCCGCACCCGCTCTGCTCCATGGAGCCGGGCGCTGCATGCCGAAACCATCCTCAGCCCCGCCGATCTGATCTGGCCGCTGTTTGTCGTCGAGGGCCATGGCGTCACCGAGCCGGTCAAGACGATGCCGGGGGTAAACCGGCTATCAGTGGATATGCTGGCGGCGGCAGCGCGCGAGGCGGTGGCGCTCGGCATTCCGTGTGTCGCGCTGTTCCCGTTCACTCAGCCCGATCGCCGCACCGAGGATGGCCGCGAGGCGCTCAACCCCGACAATCTCATTTGCCGCGCCGTCAAGGCGTTGAAAGACGCCGAACCCGGCCTTGGCGTGCTGACCGATGTCGCGCTCGACCCCTATACCAGCCACGGCCACGATGGCCTGATGCACGATGACGGGCGCATCTTGAACGATGCGACGGTCGAGGTGCTCGTCGGCCAGTCGCTCAATCAGGCGCGCGCCGGGGCCGATGTCATCGCACCGTCGGACATGATGGACGGGCGTGTGGCCGCAATTCGTGCGGGGCTGGAGAGCGAAGGCTTCGATGCCGTTCAGATCATGGCCTATGCCGCGAAATATGCGTCGGCGTTTTACGGACCGTTCCGCGACGCGGTCGGCAGCAGCGGCTATTTGAAGGGCGACAAAAAGACCTATCAGATGGATCCGGCGAACAGCCGCGAGGCGCTGCGCGAAGTCGCGCTCGATATCGCCGAAGGGGCCGACAGCGTCATGGTCAAGCCCGGCATGCCGTACCTCGATATCGTCCGCGCCGTCCGCGACCGCTTCGACGTGCCGGTCTTCGCCTATCAGGTGTCGGGCGAATATGCGTTGATGGAAGCGGGTGTTGCCGCCGGCATCCTCGACCGCGACCGCGCGGTGATCGAGGTGCTGACCGGCTTCAAGCGCGCCGGTTGCGCCGGGGTACTGACCTATTTTGCGCCCTTGGCGGCAAAGCTGCTACACTAGGATTGCACTGTTCCGGGGAGGCATATCATGGCTGTGGTTCGCTTTGCTGCTTTGGTGATCGTTGCAGCACTAGCGCTGCCCAATCCCGCCAGTGCCGCCAGCCGTGACGAGATCAACGCCGTCGTCGACGCCTCACCCTGCCCTGCGACGAACTGGAACGACCGGGGGCGCGCCACCCGCGGCTATATTCGCGGCATGGCGATCATGTTCGCCAAATCGGCGTGCCGGATCGGTGATCCGGATGTCGCCGTCGTGGCGGCTACGCCGATCCCGGCCAAGATAAAGACCGACGCGATGGCGTTCTACCGGCCGATCTTCGCTGCCAAAGGCTTGTCAAACGATACCGCCGGCGTCGAGGTGTTGCGCCACAGCTATGCCCTGCTGATCGGCCTGGGCATGCGCGAAAGCTCGGGGCAACATTGCGTCGGGCGCGATTTGTCGGCCAATTTCACCACTGCCGATTCGGCCGAGGCGGGGCTGTTTCAGACCTCGTGGGGCGTCAACAAGGCGCATCCGACGCTGAAGGCGCTGTTCGAAGCCTATCGTCAGGGTGGCCGTGCCTGCGAGCTCGAGACCTTCGCCAAGACCGTCAAATGTTCGGCCGCCGACGCCAGGAACTGGGGCGAAGGCATCGGCCATGATTGGCAGGTGCTGACCAAAGCCTGCCCGGCGTTCGCCACCGAATATGCCGCCGTCGTGCTGCGCACCAGCGGCGGCAGTCGCGGTGAGTTCGGCCCGATCCGCAACCAAAAGGCCGAAGTCGCTCCGCAATGCGATGCGATGCTCGCCAAGGTGCAGGAATTGACCGAGCAACCCGGATTCTGCGCCGGGCTTCAGTAAGTTCCCGGCGGTACGCGGCAGCATTTTTCCAGCGTTCACCGCAGCCGGAACAACTGGTCGCGCCGTGGCGTTTCGTGAGGAATCGCTGGTTCGATCGAGGTCCTTGGCGGCGACGGTTGTGCCCGCTATGTAGGCACTATAGTTCGAGGTAAAATTATTCCATGCCAGCAACGACTTGGCCCGATATGTGGACGGGTCTGCAGGGCGATGCCCGGCGGTTGGCGGTGCTGGCGCTCCACGACATTCCGGAGCTTGCCGACAATCGTCGACTGAGCGCCATCAGCGATTTTGCTGCCAAGCTCTGCGACGCGCCGATTGCGCTGGTCGGCTTTATCGAGACGTCGCGCCACTGGTTCGCCGCGCGCACCGGCGTCGATGCCGATGAGGCACCGCGCGAAACCGCCTTTTGTGCGCATGCCATGCACCATGCCGGGGTGATGGTCGTTCCCGACGCCACTGCCGACCCGCGCTTTGCCGCCAATCCGCTCGTCGCGGGTCCGCCGCATCTACGCTTTTATGCCGGTGCACCGCTGGTATCGGACGAAGGCGCGCCGCTCGGGGCATTATGCGTTTTCGACCTCGCACCCCGCACCGGCTTGACGCCGTTACAGCGCGAAGGCCTCGAAACGCTCGCTCAGGCCGTCATGGCCGAACTGCGGGCGGCGCGGGTGCAGAAGGATCGCAACACGGTGGCAACCACCGTCAAGCAGGAACTCGCGCAGCAGGAGGCACGCTTTCACATCCTCGCCGACACCATGCCGCAGATGGTCTGGTCGACGCTGCCCGACGGCTATCACGATTACTACAACGCCCGCTGGTACGAATTCACCGGCATGCCGCCCGGGTCGACCGATGGCGAAGCGTGGAACGACATGTTCCACCCTGACGACCGCGAACGCGCCTGGACCGTTTGGCGGCACAGTCTTGCCACCGGCGATCCTTACGAAATCGAATACCGTCTGCGCGACGCCGGTGGCGAATATCGCTGGGTGCTCGGTCGGGCCTTGCCGATGCGCGGACCCGATGGCGCAATCGACCGCTGGTTCGGCACGTGCACCGATATCCACGAAACCAAACTGGCGCTCGAACAGCGCGAGATTATTTCGCATGAGCTCAGCCATCGCATCAAGAACATCTTTTCGGTTATCGGCGGACTGATCAGTATTTCGGCGCGGGCATTTCCGGAAAGTCGCGCGGTGGCCGACGAACTGCGCGACCGGGTCATGGCGCTCGGGCGGGCGCATGATTTCGTCCGGCCACACAGCGAAGCGTCGCGCAAGACGGCCATTCAGCCAAGCCTCCATGGCATGCTCGACGAACTCGTCGCGCCCTATCAATCGGACGATGGAGCGCGGATCGTCGTCACCGGCGACGACCCCGATATCGACGACCGTTCGGCGACCCCCTTGGCCTTGCTCTTCCACGAACTGGCAACGAACGCGGCGAAATATGGTGCGCTCTCGGTCGCCGACGGCACTGTGGCGATCGCCATCGCCTGTGCGGAAAATACGGTTGATCTGCGCTGGAGCGAGCACGGCGGCCCCCCCGTAACCGAACCGGCCGGTAGCGGGTTCGGCACCCGCCTGATCGAACTCAGCGCGGTGCGACAGCTGGGCGGGACGGTCGTGCGCGAGTGGAAAAGCGAAGGACTTGTGGTCAAGATCGCCGTTCCGCTTACGGCAATGCGGCGCAAACTCAGTCGAAAAGACTGACGCCTGCCGGTAGCGGGAGTGCTGCGGCACCGTCGCCGGCCGCCAGCCGCGCTGCCGCCACGATGGCCTCATCGCGAAAAGGCTTGCGGACATAACCGATTGCCGTCGCGGCCTTTGGTTCGATCTGCGCCGGGTTGGCGGTCACATATACGACCTTGGTGCCATAACGCGCGGCGAGTTCGGCGGCGATCTTTGGCCCGGTCGGACCATCACGCAGATTGACATCGACAAATGCCAGATCGACCTTTTCGCCAAGCGCCAGCGCTTCGTCGGCATCGGCGGCAATCGCGGTAACGTGATAGCCGGCGTCCGCAAGAATCCGCTCGATATCCATCGCGACGAAAATTTCGTCCTCGACGATCAGGATGGTCTTGGGCATGCGCTCCTCACTGGCTTGGTGCGATAATCGACGGAATGCCCAACGGTTCCGCCCTGCAGCGTGATTTAGCACCAATAGCGAGCGGGTGCGCCAATAGTTCGCGGTCGCGCGTCAACAGCCGCAAACCCTCCGCCTGCGCCTGGGCGAGCAGCAGTTCATCGAACGGGTCGCGGTGCGACATGGGGGAGTCGAGTTTGGTGACCGTGTGCTGCGGCAGCAAAGGCAGCAGCCGATAGGGACCGCCGGCTATAATCTTCAGCAAATCTTCGGGGTCGATCGGACCCTTGCGACTGCCGGAGGCGTGGAGGCTGTTCCACTTCAGCCGAAGTTCCCAAAGCGATACCGTGGAAATGACGATCTCGTCTGCACTCGCGACCATTGCCAGTTCGACCGTCGTCACAAGCGCGCGCAATGCGGGAATCCAAAATGCAAAGTGCGTATCGAGCAGCAGCGTCAATCTTCGAGACCCAATACCTGACGGCTGAAGGCTGGATCGTCAAAATTCTCAGGCCAATCGACCGTCACACCGTCAAGCCCCAGATCTTTCTGAATCCGGTCAAGCTTGGCCCATAAATCCTCGGGCTTTGGCGTCTCGGCAGGCACCATTTCGATAAACGGCTTGCCATATTTGGTGATCGTCACGCGCTCGCCACGCGCCGCAGCGGCGGCCGCTTCGGCAAAGCGCGCCTTGGCCTGACGGATCGACAAAGTCATCATGGACCGGACGTACCACAAACCGCGCATTATGACCACATGTGGTCACACTTGCTCGCCTGCGGCAATTCGCATAACGCCGCCGCCATGACCGACCGCATTCGCATCGCCGTCCTTGGTGCCTCGGGCTATACCGGGGCCGATCTGGTGCGCCTCGCACTTGCTCATCCGCGCATCGAAATTGCCGCGCTGTCGGCGAATTCCAAGGCCGGGCAGACGATGGCGCAGGTCTGGCCGCATCTTGCCCCATACCCGCGCCTGCCGCGCCTTATCGAAAGCGAAGCGGTGGAGTTTGCACAGATCGATGCCGTGTTCGGCTGCCTGCCGCATGCCGCTTCGGCGGCATTGCTTTCGACGCTCAACGGCCCGCGCATCGTCGATATTTCGGCCGATTTCCGGTTGAAGGACGCTGCGACCTATGCCGATTGGTACGGCGGCGCGCATCCGGCCCCGGCGCTGCTCGACGCCGCTGTGTACGGCCTGACCGAATTCGCGCGCGATGCCCTACCCGATGCGCGCCTTGTCGCTTGCCCCGGGTGCTACCCTACTGCCGTGCTACTGGCGCTCAAGCCGCTGGTTGCCGCGGGCGCGATTTCCCCGGACCGCATCACGATCAATGCACTGTCGGGCGTCTCGGGGTCCGGGCGTGGGCTAAAGGAGGCGAACCTGTTCGCCGAAGTTGCCGAAGCCGTCCACCCCTATGGCATCGGCCACCACCGCCACATGCCCGAAATCGAACAGGAATTGTCGGCGGCCGCCGGGCGCGGGGTCGTGATCAGCTTCACGCCGCATCTCGTGCCGATGAACCGCGGCGAGCTGGTCACCTGTATCGTCGAACTGGCGGCGGGCGTGACCGTTGCCGACCTGCGCATCATGCTCGAGGCGCGCTACGACTGCGAGCCGTTCGTCCATCTGCTGCCCGAAGGCGTTGCCCCGGCGACGCGGATGGTGCGCGGGTCGAACCATTGTGTGGTGAACGTCTTCGCCGACCGGGTGCCGGGTCGCGCCATCGTCATCGCGGCGATCGACAATCTGGTGAAGGGGTCGAGCGGTCAGGCTATTCAGAATTTCAACCTGATGTTCGGCCTGCCCGAAACCATGGGCCTCGAACAGGCCCCGCTGTTCCCGTGATCGACACTGAGCGCCTGATCGTCCGGCCTTGGCGCGACAGCGACCGTGCGCCGTTCCACGCCATGTCGTGCGACCCCGAAGTCATGGCGACGCTTGGCCCGGTGCAGACGCGCGCCGAAAGCGACACCGCGATCGACCGCCAGATCGCCGTGCAAGGCGCGCGCGGATATTGCTTCTGGGCACTCGAAGATCGCGCCGACGGCAGCTTTCTCGGTTTTTGTGGCCTCAAGATCGCCCCTGACGCCATTCCCGGTATCGAAGGCGCCATCGAAATCGGCTGGCGGTTGCGCCGCAATGCATGGGGCCATGGCTATGCCCGTGAGGCAGCGGCCGCCTGCATCGACTGGGGCTGGGCGAACTTGGCCGATGACCGCATCATCGCCATCACCACGCCGAGCAATGTCCGCAGCTGGGGCCTGATGGAGCGGCTCGGCATGGTCCGGCGGCACGATCTCGATTTCGATCATCCAGCGCTGGCGCTCGACGATCCGCTGCGCCCGCACCTGACCTATGAGGTGCTGCGACCGTGACCCTGTACCGGTTCGGTGATGCCTATCCACAGGTCGCCGCGTCGGCCTTCATCGCGCCCGGCGCACGCGTCATCGGCGACGTCACTATCGGCGAAGACTCGTCGATCTGGTACAACGCCGTCCTGCGCGGCGATGTCGAACGGATCAGCATCGGGGCGCGATCGAACATTCAGGACGGCAGCGTAGTCCATGTCACCGGCAAGCGCTACGGCACCGAAATCGGCGATGACGTCCTCGTTGGACACTTGGCGATCGTCCATGGCTGCACCCTTGAAAGCCACAGCTTCGTCGGGTTGGGCGCGATCGTCATGGACACCTGCGTCGTCGAGAGCGACGGCATGCTGGGAGCGGGCGCCTTGCTGACGCCGGGCAAGCGGATTCGGCGCGGCGAACTGTGGACCGGGCGGCCAGCGGTATGTGTGCGGACGCTGTCAACCGACGAGATCGCACGCAACCGATTGGGATGTGCCGGCTATGTCGAGGTGGCGAAGCTGCACCGGTTGTCGCTGGCTACTTCAGACGCAACCGAGCAGCCAGACTGGTAGCAATGGGGATCGATCGACTGGTCGGAGCGACAGGATTCGAACCTGCGACCCCTTGACCCCCAGTCAAGTGCGCTACCAGGCTGCGCCACGCTCCGACCGAGCGGCGGCACTAGACTAGCGGGACCGGCGATGCAAGCGCGTGACTGGGTTAGACTGCCTCCAGCCCATATTGCTTGATCAGGTCGTAGAGCGTCGGACGACTGACGCCGAGCAGCCGCGCCGTCGTCGTTATATTGCCGTCGGAGCGCGCGATCGCCTTGCGGATGGCGACACGGTCGGCCGCCTCGCGCGCTGTTTTGAGGTTGAGCGCGGCACTGTCGTCACGGTCGCCCAAATCGAGATCGGCGGCGGTCAGGCGGCTCGATTCGGCCATAATCACCGCGCGCTTCAACCGGTTTTCAAGTTCGCGGACGTTACCCGGCCAGTGCCAGTCGGTGATTGCGGCAATGGCATCCGGGGTAAAGCCACGGAATTGCCGGTTATGCTCGCGGCCGAATTTGGCGAGGAAGTGGTGCGCCAGCAACGCCGCATCGCCGAAGCGTTCGGCAAGCGACGGAATCCGCACGACGATTTCGGCGAGGCGGTAATAAAGATCCTCGCGGAACTGGCCGGTGCCGATCATCGCTTCAAGGTTCTGGTGGGTGGCGCAGACAATGCGGACATTGACCGGTATCGCTCGCCGCCCGCCGATGCGCTCGATGACGCGTTCCTGCAGGAAGCGCAGCAGCTTGACCTGCAATGGCAGCGGAATGTCGCCGACTTCGTCGAGGAACAGCGTGCCCCCCTCGGCGAGCTCGATCTTGCCCTCCTGCGTCTTGACTGCGCCAGTGAACGCCCCTTTTTCATAGCCGAAAAGTTCGGATTCGAGCAGGTTCTCGGGGATTGCCGCGCAGTTGATCGCGATGAACGGCTTGCCGATCCGCAGCGAGGCATTGTGCAGCCCGCGCGCCAGCAATTCCTTGCCGGTGCCGCTTGCGCCGAGCAGCATGACCGAGACGTCGGCGGTGGCAACGCGCTCGATCATCCGGCTGACCTTGAGCATTTCGGGCGCGCCGGTGATGATGCCGCCGAGCACGTCCGAACCCAACGCCGTTTCGGCAAGGCGGCGGTTTTCGGCCTCAAGATCAGCGACATGATAGGCCCGCCGAACGATCATGCCGAGTTCGTCGATATCGACCGGCTTGTGATAGAAATCGAAAGCCCCCGTGGCGATGGCGCGGCGCGCACTTTCTCGAGCACCATGGCCCGAGGCGACGATCACCTTGGTCGCCGGCCGGACCGCGAGAATTTCCTCGAGCGTCGCAAAGCCTTCGGTGACGCCGTCGGGGTCGGGCGGCAGGCCGAGATCGAGCGTCACGACGGCGGGCGAATGGGTGCGGAGCAACAGCATCGCCGTCTCGCGGTCGCCGGCGGTCAGCACTTCGTAATCCTCATAGGACCAGCGCAACTGCCGCTGCAGGCCTTCGTCGTCCTCGACGACGAGCAATTTACGTGGCGGGGCGGTCATTCGGCGGCTGCCCGGTTGGCGGCATTGGCCGCAGGATCATTGGCGGCGTTCGCGGCGCGGCATGGCAAGCTCACGGTAAAAATTGTCCCTTTGCCTTCGATGCTATCGACCTCGAGCCGACCGCCGGCCGCCTTGACGATCTCGCGCGCTTCATACGCCCCGATGCCGAAACCCTCGGCCTTGGTCGATCGGAACGGGGCAAACAGCTCTTGACGGATGAAGCGCGCCGACATGCCGCTCCCCTGATCGGCGACCGTTGTCACGATTGCATCGTCGACGGTGCGCAGGGACACAACGATCGGCGCGTTGGGCGCCGACGCGTCGATCGCATTCTGGATAAGATGCGAGAATAATTGTTCGATCCGCCCCGGCACGGCATCGCAATACGGCGGCTCACCGCTGATCTCAAGCGTCAACGCCGGATGGGCATGCCGGCGGATGCGGACGATCTCGCCAAGCAATGCTGCAAAATCGACTGGCTTTGCGGGTGTTTCGATCTTTGTCGATCGCTGCGACAGCCGCGCCAGCAGGTCGTTCATCTTGCCGACCGACGCCTGCAACGTGGCGATCATATCGGCGCGAAACGCCGGGTTGTCGGCGTGGCGTTCGACGTTGCGCGCGACAAGGCTCAACTGACTAACAAGGTTTTTGATGTCGTGCATGATGAAGGCAAAACGGCGGTTGAACTCATCGAACTTGCCGGCTTCATCGAGCGCCGCCTGGGTCGAGGCCTCGGCGATATAACCGGCTGCCTGCTGACCGAGCGTGCGCAGCAGATCGTAATCCTCCCAGTTAAGCGCACGCGACGCGACGGTCCGTTCGACAAGGATAAACCCGGCAAGGCGTTCGAGGTGGACGAGCGGCACGCCAAGCCAGATACGGCGGTCGGCGACGACCCAACTTGGAATCGATGCGCCATCATAATCGCCGGTACCGGCGCGCATCTCGTCGAAATCGACAATCCGCTGCCGGTCGCCAAGAAAGCGGGCCAGCCCCTGTTCAAGCGGGAGTGCGCCGCCACGGAAGTTGCGGAAGTTCCACGTGGCAGCAGGTTCGAGACTGTCGTCATCGCGCAAGAAAATGGCACCGCCGGGGGAATCGACCACCGCGCACACCGCTTCGATCACGCGCTCGTTCAGCGATCCGGCGCGGTCGCCGGTGCGCGACACCGTTGCAATAAAGCGCAGCCATTCCTGCCGATAGTCATAACGATAGGCAAAGAAGTTCTTGGCGATCTGCACACGCAGCGCGGCGCGAAAACGCGGTGACACCAAAACCACCGCGCCAAGGATCGCCGTGCCGAACAGGAAGCTGATCTGCAGCAGCAGCCCCCAATCGCCACCAACCAGCCGCAGTCCATAGGCGGCAATCGCCATGACGATCAGGTAAAACCCGATGATCGAGAAGCTGAGACTGTGAAACACTACCTGCCGCGATACCTGCAGGCGGTCCGCCCACGCTTCGCGCGCCGAAATCAGGAGCAGCGGAACGACGATGGCGTCGACTGCGCCACGAATGTTGAGCAAGTCCGACGACGGCGGCGGCAGCAGGAACTGCAGTGTGTAGAAATTGAGATCGTAGCCGAAGAAGCCGATGAGGCCGATCGCCAGCATCCGGACGCCATTGCGCGATGACACCGTGCTGTTGACGTACAGGTTATGGACCAGAACCAGCCCCGACACCGCAACCGTCAGCCGGGTGACGACGAACAGGTGCGCCACAACGCCGTTCATGCTGAACGACCCCGCCATGCCAAGCAGATCGAGCGCCAGTTGCAACGACACGACAAACCCCAGCGTGCCGGCGATGACGAATGATGACCGCCAGCGTTCGTCGAGTTGCCAGGTGCTGCGCAGCATCGCGATCAGGAAGATAATCCATGCCGACGTCCGGATCGTTTCGGCCAGCGACAGATACTGGATCCACGGTGCCCCATAGCGTGCGGCAAGAACGAAGGTGACGGCCCAGACGCTGGTGGTGGCAGCAGCAAGCGCCAGCCCAAAGCTCGCGCCGCCCTGCTGCCACAGCACGGCAATCGCCAGCGCCGCAAAGCCGATCGCGGCGATCAAGTGACTGAACAGGCCGACTTCGGTCAGCAGCACGTACCGCAACCCCCATAATTGCCCTACCGGCAACAATGTAGCGCGTTGATCTCTGGCATGCCAGCGGCGCTGGCGGGACCCGCCGCCAACGGCTAGGACGCGCGGATGACGGGATATGGCATGATCGGCGGCGCTGAATAATGGACGTGCACAGGCTTTGGCCGGTCATTCTGTCGGGCGGTGCCGGGACCCGGCTGTGGCCGTTGTCGCGCGCCCGACACCCCAAACAGCTTCTGAAGCTGGGTGGCGCGCGGACGCTGTTCGAGGACACGGCACTGCGCGGCGTCGAAATGGCCGCGATGCCGCCGCTGATCGTGTGCGGGGCCGCCCATGCCGTGGCGATTACCGAACAACTCGCGGAAATCGCCATCGTCGGGGCGACGCTGATCATCGAACCGTGCGCGCGCAATACCGCCCCTGCCGTTATGCTGGCGGCGGCAGCAATCGCCGCACGCGGCCGACCCGACGACCTGATGCTGGTCATGCCGTCGGACCATGCCATTGCCGATCCGCTGGCGTTTGCCGCCGCGGTCACGCGTGCGCGTCCGGTAGCCGAAGCTGGATGGCTGGTGACCTTGGGGATCGCCCCGACCGCGCCGGAAACCGGCTATGGCTATATCGCCGTTGGTGCAGCAATTGCCGACGGCGTCCATGCAGCGGAACGCTTTGTCGAAAAACCCGCGCGCGCGGCCGCCGAAGCGATGCTGGCCGACGGCGGTTACGCCTGGAACGGCGGCATCTTCCTGTTCCGTGCCGACACGCTGTTGACCGCGATGGCGACGCATGCGCCCGACGTCCATGCGGCAGTGCTACAGTCGCTCATCGGCATCGATGACGCCAGCGACACGATCCATCCCGACGCGGCGGCGTTTGCGGCATCGCCATCGATCTCGCTCGACTATGCCGTCATGGAACATGCCGCACGCGTCGCGGTCGTCCCGGTGGCGATGGGCTGGTCCGACATCGGCAGCTGGGATTCGCTGTATGCGCATGCCGCGACCGACGAAGCCGCCAATGTCGTCAGCGGCAGCGGTCGCGTCGAAACCGTCGATGCCATTGGCAATTTGCTCCATGCCGACGGAATCACCCTCGCCGCCATCGGCGTTACCGGACTGCGCATTGTCGCCACGCCCGACGCTGTGTTGGTAACGGCGGCAGGGTCTTCGCAAGCCGTCAAACAGATTACGACACGGTTGGCGGGCGACCCCACGCTCGAACGGCCGGTCGTGACTGCCAAGCCATGGGGCAGCGAACGGATCGTCGACGACGGCGCTGGCATTGCCGTGCGGATCATCGACATCGTGCCGGGCGGGCACTGGACCGGAACGCCGACAACCCGGGTCATTCTGATTGCGGGCGCGGCCAAGGCGGACGGGCGCGACGCACTTGCTGCCGGTGCCCTGCAACCCGCGCGCGCGGTTTCGTCCACCGACGGCGCACGGCTGCTCGTCATCGAATCCTGACCCGGACATGTCGCTGCGTCGCAACAGGACTTGCTTGTTGCAAGCATGCTTATTATTTCCATGACTATGAGCACCATCGTCGCGACCCTGCTTTCCGATACCGCCCGCTTTCTGCGCCGTCGCTTCGATGCCCGCGCGCGCAGCCTTGGCGTCAGCCGGGCGCAATGGACGGTGTTGTTTGCGCTGTCGCGCAACGAGGGGATCAATCAGGCCGGGCTTGCCGAAATGCTCGAGGTCGAAACGATCACCGTCGGGCGGATGGTCGACCGGCTCGAGGAGGCAGGGTTCGTCGAACGTCGCGCCGACCCGGCCGATCGTCGGGCGTGGCGGCTACACCTGACGCCCAAGGCGCACCCGGTGCTCGACGCGCTGCGGGCAGTTGCCGATCACGTCATGGGCGACGCGCTGTCGGGGGTTGCGCCCGACGAACAGGCCGCCCTGATCGATGTGTTGACGCGAGTCCGGACCAATCTTTCGGGGCGCGGCGATCCTGAAGTCGCGGCCCCCCAGGCCGTCAATGCCGGAGGAGCACGCTGATGCACGCCCGCGTCAATCCTGCCGACTATACCGAGGTCAAGCCGCAGCGCCGCTGGGGGCGTCTGGTTGCCATGCTCATCGTACCGCTGCTGATTATCGGCGCGGGCGTCTATTATTGGTTCGCCGGTGCCAGCAGCGTCGCGACCGATAACGCTTATGTCCAGCAGGACAAAGTCTCGATCAGCTCCGATGTCACCGGCCGGGTCAGCGACGTGCTGGTCCACGAAAGTCAGCGGGTGAAGAAGGGCGATGTGCTGATCCGCATCGAGCCGCTGCCGTTTCGCATCGCGCTGGCGCAGGCTAATGCGTCGCTGGCCTCGGCCCGGATGCAGGTGACGGGCTTGCTTGAAGGCACTGCGGGCAAGGACGCCGACGTCAGCGGCAAGCGCGAGGCGGTCGGCTTTGCGCGGATCGATCTGCAGCGTCAGCAGGAGTTGATGAAGGCCGGCTTCACCACCCGCGCCCGGATGCAGCAGGCCGAACATGCGCTCAATCAGGCACAAAGCGACCTTGCGCAGGCGATTTCCGATCAGGTTATGGCGCGCACGGCGGCAAACAGCGCGGGCAATCCCAACACCCACCCGCTCGTTCTCGCGGCAATGGCGCAACGCGATAAGGCAGCGCTCGATCTGGCGCGCACGACGATCCGCGCCCCCGCCGACGGCCTCGTCAGCCAGACCGACAAGGTCCAGCCGGGGCAAATCGTCGCCACCGGCATCCCGACGATGTCGCTGGTGATCAGCGACAAGCCCTATATCGAGGCGAACTTCAAGGAAACCGACCTCGAACATATGCGCGTCGGGCAGACCGCGCGGGTCAAGCTCGACGCCTATCCGGGGTCGCCGATCGCGGGCCGGGTCGAAAGCATCGGCGCGGGTACCGGCAGCGAATTTTCGGTGCTGCCGGCGCAGAACGCCACCGGCAATTGGGTGAAGGTGACCCAGCGCGTCCCGGTGCGCATCGCCCTGCCCGCGCACACCAGCGTACCGCTGATCGCCGGGCTGTCGGCCAAGGTGACGGTGGAGACGGGCAAGTGACGGATGTCTTCCTCCCCCTCAAGGGGGGAGGCGAGAGACGCCGCAGGCGGCCCGGGAGGGGGTGGACTCACGCGGGCACAAGGGACCACCCCCTCCCGCCGCGCGAAGCCGCGCGAGTCGCCTCCCCCCTTCAGGGGAAGGATGACTGATGGCCACTATTGCCCCCGCCTTCTCCGCACCCCGCCGCGCCGCAAGCCCGACCGTCATCACCCTCGTGGTGATGTTCGGCACGTTCATGACGATCCTTGATTCGACGATCGCCAATGTCGCCTTGCCGTACATGCAGGCGAGCCTCGGCGCGGCTGCCGACACCATCGCGTGGGTGCTGACCAGCTTCATCGTCGCCACCGCCATCGCCACGCCGCTGACCGGCTGGCTCGCCGAAAAGATCGGGCGGCGACGGCTGTTCCTCGTGTCGATGGCGGGGTTCGTCGGCGCGTCGGCGCTGTGCGGGCTGGCGCAATCGCTCGACCAGATGGTCGCGTTTCGGCTGATGCAGGGGGCGTTCGGGGCGTTCCTCGCCCCCATCGGCCAATCCTATGTCCTCGATGCCTGGCCCAAGGAAAAACACGGGCAGGCGATGGCGCTATGGGGCGTCGGCATCATGGTCGGGCCGATCCTCGGGCCCGTCATCGGCGGCTGGCTGACCGAGAATTTCGACTGGCGCTGGGTGTTCTTCATCAACCTGCCCGTTGGACTGGTGGGGCTATCGCTCGCCGCCGCCGTGCTGCCCGATGTCCGGCAGGAGGCGCGGCGGTTCGACCTGTTCGGCTTTGCATTGCTGGCCACCGGCGTTGCCGCGCTCCAGCTCTGCCTCGATCGCGGCCAGCAGCTCGACTGGTTCGCCAGTTGGGAAGTGATTATCGAAGCCGGGGTCGCGGGCGCGACGCTTTGGGCGTTCGGCGTCCATGTCATGACCGGGCGCGATACCATCCTCGATCGCCGCATTCTTGCCGATCGCAATATGATGACCGGGTTCCTGTTCATTGCGTTGATCGGCCTGCTGATGGTCGGCACGACGGCCTTGCTGCCGACGATGCTCGAAGGGCTGTACAAATACCCGGTGATGACGACCGGCATGACGATGGCCCCGCGCGGGGTCGGCATGATGTTCACCATGTTCCTCGTTGGGCGGCTGATCGGGAAGGTCGATGCGCGACTGCTGATGGGCGCCGGTCTCGCCATGACCGCGACGTCGCTGTGGTTGATGAGCCTGTTTTCGCCCGCGATGGGGGCGATGCCGTTCTATATCAGCGGTGCGCTGCAGGGGGCGGGCCTCGGCCTCGTGTTCGTGCCGCTCAACACGCTGGCGTTCGCGACGCTTGCCCCGGACCTGCGCACCGATGCTGCGAGCTTCTTCATGCTGCTGCGCAATGTCGGCGGCTCGGTCGGGGTCAGCCTTTCGGTCGGCATCCTCGCCCGTCAGACGCAGATCGCGCATCAGGATATCGGCGGCGCGCTGACGCCGTTTTCAATTCCCTGGGCCGACAACCAGGTGACGCGGGCGCTGGGAGCCACCGGGGACACCGTGCTGGCGATGCTCAACAATGCCGTGACGGGTCAAGCGGCGATGATCGCCTATCTCGATGTGTATCGCCTGATGTTCTGGGTGACGGTGGCGGTGATGCCGCTGCTGATCATCCTGCGGAAACCGAGCCCCGGGGTGAAGGCACCGGATCTGCACGAATAACGTCTCCCCTCCGACAAGCGGGAGGGGCGCAGTTACACCCCTTCCAGCGCCTCGCTCGCCTCTACCCAGCGCGCCTCCGCCTTGACCAGCGCGCGTTCGACATCGGCGCGCAGGATCATCAGGTCGCGCGCCGTCATCTTGGTATCGGCCCCGGTTGCCGACTTCGGATCGAACAGCGCGCGGTCGATCTCGCTGCGTCGCGCCGTCAGTTTCGCCGTTTCGGCCTCGGCGTCCTTGACCGCCTTGCGCAGCCCGGCCTGGGCCTCGCGTGCTGCCGCTGCTGCCTTGCGATCATCCTTCTTCGACGCCTTCGACGCCCGGTCGCCACCGGCACCGCCGCGTCCATCGGCGGTCTTGCCGAGCACCCGGTCGGTATAATCGTCGAGCGAGCCGTCGTATTCGAGCGCGCGACCACCCTCGACGAGCACCAGCCGGTCGGCCGTCGCTTCGAGCATGTGACGGTCGTGGCTGACCACCACCACCGCGCCACCAAAGCTCGCCAGCGCCTGCACCAGCGCCTCGCGCGCATCGACATCCAAATGGTTCGTCGGCTCATCGAGGATCAACAGGTGCGGCGCGTCACGGGTCACCAGCGCCAGTGCCAGTCGCGCCCGCTCGCCCCCTGACATGCTGCCGACGCGCTGCAACGCGGTGTCGCCGGTAAAGCCGAAGCGCCCCAAATGCGCCCGCACCTGCCCCTGCCCCGACTTGGGCATGACCCGCGCCATATGCGCCAGCGGCGTGTCGTCGCCGTCCAACTCCTCGACTTGATATTGGGTAAAATAGCCGACGCGCAGCTTGCCGGGCGCTGCGACATCGCCGGTCATCGCCGGTAATTGTCCTGCCAGCAGCCGTGCCAGCGTCGTCTTGCCCTCGCCGTTGCGCCCGAGCAGCGCCACCCGATCGTCAGGATCGAGCCGCAGCGCGATATCGGACAGGATCGCCGTGCCGTTGTACCCGACCGAGGCATGGTCGAGCTGGATCAGCGGCGGCTTCAATTCGGCGGGCGACGGAAAATCGAAGATCAGCGAAGGATCGTCGTTCAGTTCGGCGATCGGCTGCATCCGCGCCAGCGCCTTGACCCGCGACTGCGCCTGCTTGGCGGTCGAGGCGCGCGCCGAGTTGCGCGCGATGAAGTCCTGCAGCTTCGCCCGCTGCGCCATCTGCCCGGCGCGGGCCGATTCGAGCTGCGCCTGCCGCTCACGCCGCTGTTTCTCGAAATCGTCATAGCCGCCCGGATACAGCGTCAGTTCGCCGTTCTGCAAATGCAGGATATGGTCGACGACATTGTTGAGCAGGTCGCGTTCATGGCTGACGATCAGCATCGTCGAGCGTAGGGAGCGCAAATGGCTTTCGAGCCACAGGGTCGATTCCAGATCGAGATGGTTCGACGGCTCATCGAGCAGCATGACATCGGGTTCGGCGAACAGCAGCGCGGCAAGCGCGACGCGCATCCGCCAGCCGCCCGAGAAGGACGATAGCTGCCGGTGCTGCATCGTCTCGTCGAAGCCCAGACCCGCAAGAATCCGCGCCGCCTTGGCGGGGGCGAGATGCGCCTGAATCGCCGACAGGCGCTCGTGGATTTCGGCAATGCGGTTGGCCGATGCCTTGCCGGTTTCTTCCTCGGCGATCAGTGCGGCGCGTTCGACATCGGCGGCAAGGACGGTTTCGAACGGCGAGGCGATCCCGGCGGGGGCCTCCTGCGCCACCGATCCGATGCGCGCCGCCTTGGGCATCGCGATGCCGCCATCGTCGGGATCGATCTGGCCGAGCACGACCTTCATCAGGGTCGATTTCCCCGCGCCGTTGCGCCCGACAAGGCCGACGCGAGCGCGCGGCGGCACTGCCGCGGTGGCGCGGTCAAGGATCGTCCTGCCGCCAAGGCGGACGGTAACACCGTTGATGCTGAACATAGGCGCGGGGCCATAGCAGCGTGATGCGCCGCCGTCACCTACGGTGGTCGACAATTCCCAGCGACGCGTCCATGATTACTTCAAACGAGGAGCGCATCATGGCCAGCGGCGAACAACGACCCAACAAGGAAGCCCGCAAACCCAAGGCGGCAAAGCCCCCCAAGGGCAATGCGTCGAAGCCGTCGCTGAAGGGCACTGCGAAGGCCGATTAGGTCTGAAACTCCCTGTCCGTCACCCCCGCGAAAGCGGGGGTCCATCGCCGCAACGATGGGGTGATGGACCCCCGCTTTCGCGGGGGTGACGAATGAATGTCTAGGGTACGATAGTCTAAATCGGCCTTCGCCTGCACGGCTCACTTCACCGCGCGCACCGGCACCCGGACGTTGCACAAATCGACCGCCCCAGCCGGCCGCACAAAGAATCCAGTGCGGTTGGCGCGGGCGTTTTTGTAGGCGGCGAAGGCGGCGCTGGTGGTGTTGAGCACCTCGTAGCGCGGCGCGTCGGGAAATGCGCTGGCAAGGCGGGCGCGGATGATCGGCGTCTGTTCCTCCGGCGTCTTATAGAAGCCGAGCGCTTCGGTGCCGCGGCGCAGCGCTGCCGGGCCTTCGATCCCGGCGATCACGCGCCCGACAACGGTGATGTTGCGGTCGAGATGGCGCGGCGCATGGCCGATGACGGCGTAAAGTTCTGACCCGTCGCCGCTGTCGGGGGGCATGTTGCGGCCCGCGCCGACCATGCCATAGCAATGCGCCAGCCAGACGGTGCCGGTCTTGCGGTCGCGGGCCACCGGCCAGCCGTTGGCAAACCCGGCTTCGGCATAGGCATCGGGAGAGCCGAGCGGGGTGATCGTCATGCCCTTGACGGGGTGTTCGAATTCGGCCGCCAACGGCTTTTCGCGGACGCGCTTCGGGCGGACATCGGGCGGTTGGCCGACGGCGGCGGCAGCGTCCCCGACCGCCTTGACCGCCCATTGCACGACGTAATTGTCCTGCACCCGGGTGATGCCGCCACCGTCGAAGCGTCCCGCCGTCACCAGTGCGCGGATCGCCGCGACATGTTCGGGTGCGAAGTCGGGAGCGAGTTCGACCGCCATCGTCCCGGCCCCAGTTTCAAACAGCACGAGATTGTCGGGCGCAATCGTCCGCCATGCCGCCGGTGGCGCAGCAGCGACGATCTCGTCGGGCTGGAGCGGTGCGGCGGGTGCGGCGGCGGCGAGAAGAGCGCTAAGAAGCAGGATCATGGCCGCAGCGTGACGCGAAATTCGAGTCGCGGCAAGGGAGCTGTCAGTCCTTTGCCACGAACTCGAGCGCCAGCCCGTTGATGCAGTGGCGCAGGCCCGTCGGATGCGGGCCATCGGGGAAGATGTGCCCGAGATGGCCCTCGCAGCTGGCGCAATGGACTTCGGTGCGGGTCATGCCGTGCGTCGTGTCGGTGGTTGTCGCCACCGCCCCGGCTTCGGCGGCGAAGAAGCTCGGCCAGCCCGAGCCGCTGTCGAACTTAGTGCCCGATGCGTAAAGCGCCGCACCACACCCGGCGCAGCGGAATTCCCCGGCGCGCTTCTCGTCGTTCAACGCCGAGCTGAACGGGCGTTCGGTAGCATGGTCACGCAGCACGGCCTTCTGCGCCGGGGTCAGGATCTTGTCGGTCATATGTGGCTCCTTCGCCGGACTATTCGGCGGAGATGGCGTCGTCGTTACCATCCGCCAAGGGGAGGCGCGTCAATGCGTCGATTGCGCCCTGCAAAATATACGCCGCCGCCAGCCGATCGACGCGTTCGGCGCGACGCGCCCGGCTGAGGTCTTCGGCGACCATGGCGCGCTCGACCGCCTGCGTCGACCAGCGCTCGTCCCATAACAGCAGCGGCAGCGCGAGGACGTTGAGGTTGCGCGCCAGCGCCCGCACCGATTGGGTGCGCGGGCTATCGCTGCCATCCATGCTGAGCGGCAGACCGAGGACGAGGCCCTTGATCCGTTCGGTGGCGATGAAGGACCTAAGCGCTGCGAGATCGGCGGCGAACTTGGTTCGCGCGATGGTCGAATGTGGGCTGGAAAAGGCCCAACCGGCGTCGCAGGTGGCCAGCCCGATGGTCTTCGTCCCGGCGTCGAGCCCCGCCAACCGGCCGCCATCGGGCAGTGCAACGGCAAAATCGGCGGGGCTGGCGGCGATCATCGGGCGAAGGCGGCGACGCGGCGTTCGGCGTCGGCACGCAGGTTCGCCCAGAATAGCGTGTAGTCGTAGACATGATAGTTACTGCCGGGCAGGACATAGCTGGTGAAGCCTTCGGGCGCTTCGCCGATATCGAGAATGCCCGAGGCAAGGCAACGCGCGCCGATGGTTTTGGCCACGAGGGTGCCGCCGGTGAAGTCGGCATTGGGCACCAGTGCGCCGGCATTCGCGCCGGGCGGTGCGGCAACGGCGCTGGCGACGCCGGTCAGCGGGTTGGTGCACAGCACCGCCGTCCCGCGCCGCGTCGCCCCGGTCAGGCCGGGGTCACGGTCGAACCGGGTACGCACCGCCTTGAAATCGGGGTCGGCGGCATAGCTCAGCCATGACAGGATACAGCCGGTTTGATCGGGTGCGGTGCACGCTGGAACGCCGAGCGCGGGCAAATCGGCCTCGACCGACACCGGCCAGCCGGGGGCATAGACAGCGACGATGCGCTTGGCGAGCGCTGCATCGGGTGCAACCGCCTCCTTGAGCAACCGCAGCAGGTGGAGCGAGCCCTGGCTGTGCCCGGCGAGGATGATCGGGCGGTTGGCAGGCTGCGCTGCCAGAAACGCCGCAAAGGCCGCACGGACATCGGCATAGGCGAGGTCGATGGCGCGGGTCGCCTCGGGCTTGTCGGTCAGGAACGCCCCAAAGGTCGCCTGCCGATAGCGCGGGGCCCAAATCGTGCCGACGCCGTTGAAGACGCTCGCCTGCCCGCGCAGGAACAGATCGAGCCGGGCGTTGGCGTCGGCGTCGTTCATCGGTGCATTCCAGCGCGTGCGGTCGAAAAAGCTCGTGGGCGCGATGAAGAACACCGCAACCCTTGGCGCTTGGGCGGGCGCGTAGCCGACGGGTGTCCAGCGCGCGGCATCGCGGACGAGGTCGGGACGCGCCGCCCAATTGGCCGCCAATTTATAGTCCGGCCCGGTGTTGACCGGGGGGGCCACGAACACCGCCGACGGGACTAGTGCCGCACGCAGCAGCTGTTCGGCAAACAGCCGGTAACCAAACTTCGCGGCGATCACGAGCATAATGAGGATCGCGATGATCCAGAGGAAGCGGCGGGCAAGCATGGTGCGTCCCTAGCCCGGGATGCGCGGCGGCGGAAGGCGGTCGATGGGCGCAGCGGGTGATGCGGATCGGGCCGCTGTCGCCCCCAGCGCTTGTTTTCCCGGCGGAGGCCGGGATCCAGCTGGTTCCCGCCGCACCCAATGCACTATCGCACTTTCCTCCCTGTCATCCCGGGCTTGACCCGGGACCCAGTTTCTCTGTCCGCAGGCACCAAAGATAACTGGGTCCCGGGTCAAGCCCGGGATGACAGGGACGGTGGCACAGTGGGGAACGCGGCGCAGTGGGGGATGGTGGCGCGGTGGGGATGGTGGCGCGTTGGAGATGGTGGCGCAGTGCGGACACAGGCTCCCCCCGGACAAGATCGGAATCCAACCGCTTACTATCGCACCACATTCACTGTCATCCCGGGCTTGACCCGGGACCCAGTTTCTCTGTCCGCAGGCACCAAAGATAACTGGGTCCCGGTTCAAGCCCGCGATGACAGGGAGTGAAGGCTCGCCCCCTCCCCCTCGCCTCCCCTCCCCGAAACAAATTTTCACCTATCCCTTGACGAAACCCTTTTAAGATATATCTTCAACCCATCGGAAACATTAAAAAGGAGTAACCACATGTTTCATAAACACCATAATCGCGGCCACCGTTTCGGCCGTCATCCCATGGCCGAAGCGATGGCCGAGCACATGGCCGACCGCTTCGGCTGGCAACGCGGCGGCGGGCGGGGCGGCGGACGCCGTCGGATGTTCGACAGCGCCGAACTCAAGCTCGTCCTGCTCAAACTGATCTGGGAGCAGCCGCGCCACGGCTATGAACTGATCAAAGAGATCGAAGCCAAAAGCGGCGGCGTCTATGCGCCGAGCGCCGGGGTAATCTATCCCACTCTCACCCTGCTCGCCGACATGGGCCATGTTACCGAACAGGCCGATGGATCGCGCAAGCGTTTTGCCATCACGCCTGAAGGCAGCGCCTTCCTCGGCGACAATACCGAAGCCGTGACGGCGGCGTTCGAACGGCTCGAAACCATGGCCAAGGAAAGCGCCCGCACCGACGCGGCCCCGGTTCGCCGCGCCATGCAGAACCTCCACGCTGTGCTCCACGGCCGCCTGTCGCAAGACGGCGTCGACAAGGCGCTGCAGTTCGAAGTCGCAGCGATCATCGACGAGGCGGCAGGTCGAATCGAGCGGCTGTAGGCGGGCCTAACCTGTCATTCCCGCGAAAGCGGGAATCCATCGCCCCAAAGTTGCGGTGATGGACCCCCGCTTTCGCGGGGGTGACGGACATAGGAGCGCCCTACCGCCGATCGCCCAATGTCTTGTCGAGCCACTGCTCGTTGAGTCGCGGCTGGCCATCGGCAGGTACCGGTGCCGAAGGGTCCTCGGGCGGCACACCATCGGGGCCGAGCGGATCGCCCGGCGGCGCATCCTGCGGGGTGATGCCATACACTTGATCGTCGGGTTCCATCCCCAGATCGCCGGTGGCGACATCGGTGGTCAACGGCGATGGCGGGGTGCCGCCAACAGCGCGCGCCATATAGGCGGCGAACGCCCGCGCCGGGGCGCGTCCGCCGGCAAGGCCCGGCACGGCGCGGGCATCGTCGCGGCCCATCCAGACGCCGGTAGTCAGTTCGTTGGTGAAGCCCAGAAACCAGCCGTCCTTGTTCGAACTTGTGGTGCCGGTCTTGCCCGCCAGCGGCCGCCCGATCTGCGCCGCGCGGCCGGTTCCGGTTTCGACCGCCGCCTGCAGCAGCTCGGTCATCTTTGCAGCGACATACGGCGCGACAAGGACGCGCGCGTTGGGAGCCTCGCGCTGATACAGCACCTTGCCCGACGCCGTGCTGATCCGGGTGATCGCATAGGGCCGCGCCTCGTTGCCGCTCGCCGCGACACCGGCATAGGCCGACGTCATTTCGAGCAGGGTCACGTCGGACGCCCCCAGCGCCATCGCCGGACGCCGGTCGATCGGTGTCGTGATGCCGAACCGCCGCGCCGTTTCGGCAACCGTATCGAAGTCCACACGCTGCGCCAGTTGCACCGCCACGGTATTCACCGACAGCGCAAAGGCGTTCTTCACCGTCATCGCGCCGAGGAACCGCCCGTTCGAATTCTTCGGCGTCCAGTTATCGATCGTCACCGGCTTATCGACGACCTGATCGTCAGGGTTCACCCCCTGCTCGATCGCCGCCAGATACACGAACAGCTTGAACGCCGACCCCGGTTGCCGCCGCGCCAGCACCGCGCGGTTATAGTTCGACGCGACATAATCGCGCCCGCCGACCATCGCCTTGACCGCCCCGTCACGCGCCAGCGCCACGAGCGCGCCCTGTGCCCCCGCCGGCGTTTCGGTCGACAGCGCCAGTTCGGCCGCATGTTGTCCCGCCGGATCGAGCGTCGTCATCACCTGCAGCGGCTCGACGGTTTCATCGGTCAGGTTTTCGACCTGGCTCAATACCCAGTCGGTGAAATAACGCACTCCGGTGGTTCGTTCCTGTGCGGCGAATACCAGCGTTGCCATATTCGATGCCGCCGCTTGCGCCGGCGTTACCTCGCCCGAATCGACCATCGTCGCGATGACCGTGCCGGCGCGCGACTTGGCGGCAACCGCATCGGCCGATGGCGCATAGCGCGATGGGGCCTTGACCAGCCCGGCGATCACGGCGGCTTCCTCAAGGCTCAACGTCGTCGCCGAATGGCCGAAGAACTTGCGGCTCGCCGCGTCGATGCCATAGGCGCCGCCGCCGAAATAGACCCGATTGAGATAGAGTTCGAGGATCGCTTCCTTGGTGAACTTGCGCTCGATGGCGAGGCTGAGCACCAGTTCGCGCGCCTTGCGGCCAATGGTCTTGTTCGACGTCAGAAAGACGTTGCGCGCCAGCTGCTGGGTGATCGTTGAAGCGCCCTGAACATTATGCCCGGCGCGCAGATTGACCACCGCCGCGCGCGCGATACCGACCGGATCGACACCGGGATGATACCAGAAACGCCGGTCCTCGACCGCGACCATCGCGCCGGTCATTGTTTTGGGGATGCGCGCAAATGGCAGCCACTCGCCATAACTTGGCCCCAGCGACACCAGCACGCTATTGTCGGACCCACGAATTTCGACCGATTGCCCGTTGGGCGATTTCATCAGCTCGTCGAAGCCCGGCAGGTCCGAATAGGTAATGCCGACGGCGACCGCGAGCGCCAGCACAGCGAACAGCCCCACCACGATCCCCGTCTTGACGACAAGGCCGATGGCGCGGGCGAAACCGCTCGGGCGGCGTGACTGGCGGAGGGGGGGGCGGACCACAGGTGCCGCCATCTAGGGCGCAATTGCCGCACTTACAACGGCAGTGTGTTACACTTATCGAACGGTTCGCCGCATCCTGTGCACGCCGGGTCTTTTGGCAGGCGGACCGTGCGCATCCGGCTGCCCAATGCGTCGTACAGCAGCAGCCGCCCGGCAAGGCTGTCACCGAACCCGGCGATCTCACGCAGCACCTCGAGCGCCATCATCGCCCCGATGATCCCCGCCAGCGCGCCGATGATGCCGGCCGCGGCGCAACTGTCGCCGTCGCGATCCGCCGCCGCCCCGACGAGGCAGCGGTAGCACGGCAGCTCGGCCTCCCAGCCGCGAAAGGTCGAAAGCTGCCCGTCGAACGGTCCGACCGCGCCTGACACCAGCGGAATGCGCGCGGCATATGCGGCATCGGCGACCGCCAGCCGCGTCGCGAAACTGTCGCTGCCATCGGCGACGACGCTGTGTCCGGCGAGCAGCGCGGCGGCGTTGGCCGTGTCGAGCCGCGCGACGACGGGCGTCACGACGACATGCGGATTGAGCGCGGTCAGATGCGCCGCCGCCGTTGCCGCCTTGGCCGCGCCGGTGTCGGCGGTGGTGAACAGCACCTGCCGCTGCAGGTTCGACAGCGCGACGCTGTCATCGTCGATGATGCTGATCCGCCCGACCCCGGCGGCGGCGAGATACAACAGGCACGGGCTGCCCAACCCCCCGGCCCCGACAACGGCGACCGACGCCGCCTTGATCAGCACCTGCCCCCGCCCACCCACCTCACGCAGAACGATGTGGCGGGCGTAGCGATCGAGTTCATCGTCGGAGAGCAAACTACCTCTCCCCTTGCGGGAGAGGTCGAGAGACGCGCGTCGTCGCGCGGCCCGGGTGAGGGGTCTTTCGGTCGCGCATAGCAGCCCCCCTCACCCGCCGCGCTGCGCGCGAGTCGCCCTCTCCCGCAAGGGGAGAGGTGTCAGTGCCCCGTCGAACCAAAGCCGCCGCTCCCCCGCGCCGTATCGTCAAGGCTGTCAACTTCAACCAACCGCGCCCGCGTCACCACCGCTGGCACCAGCTGCGCAATCCGCATGCCGCGTTCGATGACAACGGGCTTGGGCCCGAGGTTAATCAGCAGTACCTTCACCTCGCCGCGATAATCCGAATCGATCGTCCCCGGCGCATTGGCGACCGTCAGGCCATGCTTCGCCGCCAGCCCCGAGCGTGGCCGCACCTGCACCTCGAACCCCGGCGGAATCGCCATCGCGAGCCCGGTCGGCACCGCGGCCCGGTCGCCCGGTGCCAAGGTCAGCGGCGCGTCGAGCGCGGCAACGGCGTCCATGCCCGCCGCGCCGTCGGTGGCATAGTCGGGCAATGGCAGGCCGACGCCGTGCCGCAGGACCTGAACAGCGATATCGATGGTGTCAGTCATGAAGTATCCCTGTCATCCCGGCGCAGGCCGGGATCCAGCTGTTCTTGCCGGCGTGGAGGTAGAAAACTGGGTCCCAGCCTGCGCCGGGATGACAAATAAGCTGTGATCGCCCGGTGCCAGCGTCAGCGGCGCATCGAGCGCGGCCACAGCATCCATGCCCGCCGCGCCGTCGGTGGCATAGTCGGGCAATGGCAGGCCGACGCCATGCCGCAGGACCTGAACAGCGATATCGATGGTGTCAGTCATGAAGTATCCCTGTTACCTCGGCGACCGCCGGGATCCAGCTGCTTGTGTCGGGTGTGACGGTAGAAAACTGGGTCCCGGCCTGCGCCGGGATGACAGTCACGACGTAAACGCATCGGCAATCCGCGCCACCAGCCGCGCCGCCACATCGGCCTTCGACGCCGGTCCCCAATCCTCGGCACCCGCCGCGTCGATCAGATGAACATGCGTCGCATCGGTGCCGAACACGCCGTCGGCGACGTCGTTGGCGACGATCCAGTCGGCATTCTTGCGCGTTCGCTTGGCGGTTGCGGTCGCCACAAGATCGCCGGTTTCAGCGGCAAAGCCGATGACCAGCGCCGGACGATTGGGTCCCGGCGCCGCGACAGTGGCAAGGATGTCGGGGTTTTCGACCAGATTGAGTACCGGTGGCCCGCCCGCGCCCTTCTTCAACTTGCTCCCCGCCGCCTCGACCCGCCAGTCGGCAACGGCGGCAACGCACACGGCAATGTCGGCAGGCAGCACCGCCGCAACAGCCGCCGCCATGTCGCGCGCGCTGGTCACATCGATCCGAGCCACGCCAAACGGAGTCGGTAGCGCCACCGGACCGGCGACGAGCGTCACCCGTGCTCCGGCCGCCGCCAGCGCCTCAGCAATGGCAAACCCCTGCTTCCCCGACGAGCGATTGCCGAGGAACCGCACCGGATCGATGGCCTCATGCGTCGGCCCGGCGGTGACAAGCGCGTGGCGACCGGCAAGCGCCCCCCTCCCTGC
>JBBROI010000011.1:0-122930 GCA_038229555.1 Sphingomonadales bacterium | reverse complement strand
GCGAAAGCTGGCGGACGCTGGCGACCGATCCAGCGTTTAATGTATCTGATTTGCTTGGTTTTTTCAACGTTCGGCGGACTGTGGCGAACGGAAAAATGGTGCCGCTTAGGTGACTCGAACACCTGACCCCATCATTACGAATGATGTGCTCTACCGGCTGAGCTAAAGCGGCAATGGTGCGGGGCTGTATCAGGGGTGTGGGCGGGCCGCAAGGCGTTCACCGCAAAAGGGGCACCGTAAATGGGGCACCGCAAATGGGGCACCGCAAATGTGGCACGCAAGTCCGACGGCGCACCGCCGTTACCGTTTCGTCGATAAACACGGAGGCGGCGATGGCGGGCGTGGCAGTTTTGGAGCGGGCCAGCTTGCCGTTCGAGATCGCGCCGATGCGGATCGAGCGGCGGCTGACCGGGCGGGCGATCGATGCGTGGCAGGCGCGCGGTGGCGAGGCGGTGACGGCGTTCGATGCGAGCAGCGTCTATATCGTCGATCCTGCCGGGCGCCCGATGGTGCTCCGCGCCGGAGCGGCGGTGGCGCGAATGTTCGGGCTGCGCACCGGGATGACCCTCGACGCGCCGGGGCTTGCCGCCGAGGCACGTGCCGCCTGCGATCTGATTGCCTTGCGGCCCGAGCCGGTGTGTTTCGAGACGATGACCGCGGCAGTCGGGCGCGGCTGCGTTCTGGTGCGCGCGGTGGCACTGCCACTGGGGCGAGATGTCGAGCAGGTGCAGATTGTCATCGGCTGGCGCGAGGTGCTTGGGCGGAGCGCTACGGCGCGGTTGCGGCGGGAATTGGGCGGAGCGCTGCGGCTGGTCACCGATTTGCCGGCAACCGACCCTTTTTTGTGACAAAACCTGCACGAAATCGCGTCGCGGCTTGCCGAATTGCCGCGCCGCGACGCATAAGCGCGCCCGCGAACAGTGGACGGAGTATAAGCGTGGCGACGACAACCAGAGCGCAGGATTCGGGCGCTGGGGCGGCGGAGTCCAGCCTCGCCGAAGCGCTTTTCGGCGGCGCACTGCCCGGCGAGCTCGAACATCTGGATACCGCCAGCCGCGCGGCGATTGCGGCGTTCGTTGCCGCCACCGCCGCCCACCGCCCGGGCAAGGGCGCGGTCATCGCGCTCGATACCGCGCCGAACGAAGCGCTTACGCCGGGGCGTCGCCGCCTTGGCCTTGCCATCGTTGGCGACGACATGCCGTTTATCGTCGACAGCGTGTCGGCAGCGATTACCGCCGAGGGGCTGGCGATCGATCGTATCCTCCACCCGGTCGTCGATGTGCGGCGGGATGCCGACGGCAATCTTGTCGAGGTGCTCGGCACTGCGTCGGGATCGGTTGCCCCCGGCACGTGCCGCGAATCGGTGCTGTACATCGAACTCGAACGTACCGCCGCCAAGGCGCGGACCGCGCTCCTCGCCAATCTGACACAGGTGCTCGGCGACGTCCGTGCCGCGGTCGAGGATTGGCCGGCGATGCTGGCGGCGTTGCGCGCGGCGACGCGTGGACTGTCGAATTTCCCACCGCCCATCGCGCCGCACCAGAATGCCGAGGCGATCGCTTTCCTCGAATGGCTCGCGGCGGATAATTTCACGCTGCTCGGCGTGCGGCACTACGATCTGTCGGGCGATCTCGACGACCCGGCGATGGTGCCGGGGGTGGATGCCGGGCTCGGGATCATGCGCGATCCGAATTTCCAGATCTGGACCGGGTCGGGTGCCGATGGGTCGACGCGGCTGAAGAAGCTGCTGTCGTCGCACGAGCCACTGACGATCACCAAGGCCGGCGCTGTGACGACGGTCCACCGCCGCGCCAATGCCGATCTGATTTCGGTCAAGGGCTTCGACCGGCAGGGACGTGTCGTCAGCGAAACGCGGTTCGTCGGGCTGTTCACGTCGGCGGCGCTGGTGACATCGCCGCGGCAGGTGCCGCTGCTGCGGCGCAAGGTCGGCGCGGTCGTCGATGCGCTGGGGTTCGCGGCGTCGGGACATACCGGGAAGGCGCTGCTCCACGTCCTCGAGACCTTCCCGCGTGAGGAGCTGTTCGAGATTTCGACCGAGCGGCTGCAGGCGATGGCGCTGGGCCAGATGTCGCTGCTCGATCGACCGCGACCCAAGTTGTTCGTTCGCAACGATCCGTTCGGGCGCTTTATCTCGGTGCTCGTCTATGTGCCGCGCGACAGTTACACGACCGAGGTCCGGCAGGCCGTCGGCATGATGTTGACGACCGCCACCGGCGGCACGCTGAGCCGTTACGAGGTCGAACTCCACGCCGAAGGATTGGCCCGCGTCCACTACATCATCGATGTGCCCGAAGGCGCATGGGCGAACGAGGAGGCGGTCGACGAGGCCGATCTCGACCTGCGGCTGACGCAGCTGGTGCGCGGCTGGGACGAGGCGCTCGAGACGGCACTGATTGCGCTTGCCGGACCGGTGCGTGCGGCGCGGCTGACGGTCAGCCACGGTCGGGCGTTCTCACCGAGCTACCGTGCCCAGCACAATGCCGCCGACGCGGCGATCGATGTCAGCGCGCTTGCCGGACTGGAGACCGAGCGCGCGCGTGCCGTCCGGCTGTCGCGGCGCGATAGCGACAGCGCGTATCAGCTGCGGCTGAAGATCTACCGTCTCGGCCAGGTCATTCCCCTGTCGGAAGCCGTTCCGGTGCTCGAGAACTTCGGGCTGCGAGTGATCGAGGAATTCCCGTTCGATCTCGCTGGCGGCAAGCTAGGGTGGATTCACGACTTCCTCGTCGAAGTCGCCGACCCGTGTCTGCTCGAAGATTTCGAGGCGTTCGCCGCGCGCGTCGAGGCGGCGTTGACCGCGACCTTGACCGGGGCACAGGAAAATGACGGCTTCAATGCGCTGATTACCGGCACAGGACTGGTCGCCGAGGAAGCCAATTGGCTGCGCGCCTATTTCCGCTACCTGCGCCAGACTGGCGTCGCCTATGGGCTGATGACCGTCGTCGACGCGCTGCGCCGCTATCCCGCGCTGGCGCGTGAACTGATCACGCTGTTCCGCGACCGTTTTGCGCCGGACTCGACCGACCGCGCGGCGGCAGCATCGCTGGCGCGCTTCGAAGACGGATTGGCAACGGTCACCGCCATCGATGACGACCGCATCCTGCGGCTGTACCGCGCCGTCATCGTCGCGACCCTGCGCACCAACGCCTTTGTCGACGGTGGCCCCGAAGCCTTGGCGTTCAAGCTCGACAGCCACGGCGTTCCCGATCTGCCGCCGCCGGTGCCGTACCGCGAAATCTGGGTGTACAGCCCGCGCGTCGAAGGCATCCATCTGCGTGGCGGGCCGATTGCCCGTGGCGGTCTGCGCTGGTCCGACCGGCGCGACGATTTCCGCACCGAAGTGCTGGGGCTCGTCAAGGCGCAGAAGGTCAAGAACACCGTCATCGTGCCAACGGGTGCCAAGGGCGGATTCTATCCCAAGCAGCTGCCGCCCGCCGCCAACCGCGACGCGTGGCTTGCCGAAGGAACCGAGGCCTATTCGGTATTCGTCCGCGCACTGCTGTCGCTGACCGATAATCTCAGCCCCGATGGGGCGAACATTCCGCCCGTCGGCGTCGTCTGCCACGATGCGCCCGACCCCTATCTCGTCGTCGCCGCCGACAAGGGCACCGCGACCTTCTCCGACACCGCCAATGCTATTGCGCTGGCGCACGGCTTCTGGCTCGGCGATGCGTTCGCCAGCGGTGGGCGCGTCGGCTATGACCACAAGGCGATGGCGATCACCGCCAAGGGCGCGTGGATTTCGGTGCAGCGCCATTTTCGCGAACTGGGCGTCGATGTGCAAACCGATCCGGTGCGGGTGGCGGGTGTCGGCGACATGTCGGGCGATGTGTTCGGCAACGGCATGCTGCTTAGCGAAACCATCCGGCTGGTCGTTGCCTTCGATCACCGCCACATCTTTTTCGATCCCACACCCGATGCGGCGCGGTCGTTCGTCGAGCGTCAGCGCATGTTCGTCCTGCCGCGCTCGTCATGGGACGATTATGACCGGGCGCTGATTTCGGCGGGCGGTGGGATCTTTCCGCGCAGCCTGAAATCGGTGCCGTTGTCACCCGAGGTTCGCGACCTGCTCGGCGTCACTGCGGCCGCGCTGTCGCCGTCTGAAATTATCGCTGCGATCCTGAAGTCCAAGGTCGATCTGCTGTGGTTCGGCGGCATCGGCACCTATGTGAAGGCGGCGCATCAGAGCAACGCCGACGCCGGTGACCGGGCCAACGACGCCCACCGCATCAACGGTGCCGACATCGGCGCGCGCGTGGTCGGCGAAGGTGCCAACCTTGGTGTGACACAGGCCGGGCGGATCGAATTCGCAGCACGCGGTGGGCGGATCAACACCGACTTCATCGACAATTCGGCCGGGGTCGATTGTTCAGATAACGAGGTCAACATCAAGATCGCGCTCAATGCCGAGGTCACAGCGGGACGCTTCGACCAGCCGGCGCGCGATGCGCTGCTCGTCGAGATGACCGATGAAGTTGCAGCGCTCGTGCTCAGCGATAACACCCTGCAGACGCAGGCGCTCAGCATTGCCGAACGCGGCGGCGCTCCGGCGCTGCGCGGCCAGATGCGGCTGATCCAGACGCTCGAAGCCGGTCCCGCCGAACTCGACCGCGCGGTCGAAGGGCTGGCATCGGACGAGGAACTGACGGCGCGGACGCGCAGCGGCGGGCAGCTCGAACGCCCCGAACTCGCCGTCGTCATGGCCTATGCCAAGATGGCGATTTATGATTCGGTGGTTGGCGATCCGTTGGTCGACGATCCGCTGCTGGTTCCCGATCTCCACGCGGCGTTCCCGTCGCAAATGCGCGCCCGCTTTGCGCCCGCCATCGATGCGCACCGGCTGCGTCGCGAGCTGATCGCCACCAAGCTGACCAACGAATTCGTCAATCGGGCGGGCCTGACGTTGCCGTTCGAACTCGCCGAAGAGCTCGACGTGCCGTTGGCGCAAGTTGCTGCGGCGTTTGTCGCCGCGCGCGACCTGTTCGACTTCCGCGAGCTTTGGCACGCCATCGACAGTGCCGATGTGCCCGGCCCGGTGCATCTCGATCTCCATGTCGCGGCGGTTCAGGTGCTGCGCGAACAGGTCGCCGACTTGCTGCGCACTGGCGGCGGGCTGGCCCCGTCGGCGCTCGTTGCCCGCGTCAAACCGGGGCTGCAGCGGCTGGGGGCCGATCTCGATACCATCCTGCGTCCCGAACCGCGCGCGCAGCTTGACCGGCTGGCGGCGGCGCTGGCGGCGCGCGGGGCACCCGCCGACATCGCGGCGCGGCTGATCGGCATCCAGGCATTGGATGGCGGCGTCGGCGTCGGGCTGCTGGCGGCCGATCTGGGGGTCGGCGAGGCACCGACGGCGGCGGCATATACCGCGCTCGGCGAGGCGACCGGGCTCGATTGGGCCAAGGGTGCCGCGACCGCGCTCGACCCTGCCGATCCGTGGGAGCGACTGCTCAAGGCCGGGCTGGTCCGCGATTTCGAACAGTTGCGGCTCGATCTTTTGCGCCGAATTGTGGCGCCGGGCAGCGATCCGGCAGCGGCGGTCGAAACGTGGATCGCCGAGCATGCGACGCAGGTCGATCGCATCGCCGGTCCGGTCCGTCGCGCGCGGTCGGGCGGCCCGGTGACGACGGCGATGCTGGCGCATCTGGCGAGCACGGCGCGGCTGGTGCTGGCGGGTTAGGACGCCACCACTGGGAAGGCGGCGGTCAGCGGGGCAGATCGTCGCCGGTCAACGCGGCCACGACGTCACGGTACAGATCGCGCTTGAACGGGACGGCCATGGCTTCGAGTTCGCTGACATCGGCCCAGCGCCACGCCCGGAATTCGGGGTGTTTGGTGGCGATGTCGACGTCGCTGTCGCTGCCCAGAAAGCGCATCCTGTACCATTTTTGGCGCTGCCCGCCGTAACGGCCCTTCCACAGCTTGCCGAGCAGATCGTCGGGCAGATCGTAGAAATGCCAGTCGGGGGTTTCGCTGACCAATTCAGCCAGATGCGCCGCGACGCCGGTTTCCTCCTCCAGCTCGCGGAAGGCGGCGGGCAGGGGGGCCTCGCCGTCGTCGATGCCGCCTTGCGGCATCTGCCACGCGTCGAGCCGTGAATCGATGCGCTGACCGACGAAGACCAGGCCTTGGGCGTTCATCAGCATGATTCCGACACCCGCCCGATAGGGGCGGCCCGACGGGTGGACGCGGTCCCCGACGCTGATCATTCAGCCGCCATCGCGGCCGCCGGGAGCGCGGCAACCGCTTCGTCGATCAACAGCCGCAGGTCGGCGAGGCAGCCCAGCAGATCGTCATGCGCCGACGGGATTGCGGCGCGGTTGTTGATGCTGCCATGCACTTGGCCTGCCGCTTCGCGGAAGATCGTGCGGACGCCGTGCTCAATGAGCTTGGCGGCATAGGCGCGGCCCTGGTCGCGGAGCGGATCGAGGCCACAGACATAGACCATCGCGGGCGGTTGTCCGGTGAGGCTGACGGCGCGCAGCGGTGCGGCACGCGGATGGGTGAGGTCGTCGTCGGCGTTCATATAGTGGCTGGCGAACCAGTCCATCGTCCGCGCTTCGAGCAGATAGCCTTCGGCGAATTCCTCCATCGACCCATGCGTCCAGCCCATGTCGGTCGAGGGATAGATCAACCATTGCGCGAGGATCGGTACCGGCAATTTGCCGTTCAACTCATGGCACAGCACGATCGACAGATTGCCGCCGGCGCTGTCGCCGCCCGGCACGATGCCGGTGACGGCATGGCCGATTTCGGCGGGTGAGCGCGCCAGCCACTGCGCAGCGGCGACACAATCGTCGGCGGCACCCGGAAAGCGCACCTCCGGCCCCATGCGATAGTCGATCGACAGCACCGTCACGCCCAAGGTTCGGGCGATTTCGGCGCACAGCCCATCATAGGTGTCGAGATCGCCGATCACCCAGCCGCCGCCGTGGAGATAGAGCAGCACCGGCGCAGGCACAGTGCTGGCACTGTCGCGATACAGCCGCGCCGGGATAGCATGGCCGTCGTGCGCCGGAATCGTCAGGTCGGTTACTGCCGCAATCGGTCCGCGCGGGCGTTCGGCGAATTGCGCCATCGTCCGCGCCATCATCCGCCCCGTCGCGGCGTCCCCGTCGTAAATCTTCGGGCCGGGCGCGGCGGCGAGCATTGCCAGCATCGCCTGCACGTCGGGGCGGACATAGGGCATTCGGGTCTCCATGAGCTCAGACAGGTTCAGGCAATCCATAGGCGGGCGGGTCGGCTGTGCAAAGCCGGTCAGCCCTTCCGCGTCGCCACCCATTCATCGATATGCGCCTCGAGCACATCGAGCGGCACCGGGCCGTTTTCCAGCACCGCGTCATGGAATTTGCGCTCGTCGAACTTCGGCCCCAGCGACGCCTCGGCCTTGGCGCGCAGCCGCTTGATCGTCAGTTCGCCGATCTTGTAGGCGAGCGCCTGCCCCGGCCAAGTGATGTAGCGGTTGACCTCGGCTTCGACATTGTGCCGCGTCAGCGCGGTGTTGGTCAGCATGTAATCGATCGCGCGGTCGCGGCTCCAGCCCTTCACGTGCATGCCGGTATCGACAACCAATCGGCACGCCCGCCACATTTCATAACTGTAGCGGCCCATTTTCTTCTCGGGCGTGTCGTACAGCCCCATCTCCTCGCCGAGGCTTTCGGCGTACAGCGCCCAGCCCTCGACATAGGCAGTGAACGATGCCTGATGCTTGCGGAAGTCGGGAACGGCGTTTTCCTGCTGCAGCGAGCCTTGGGTCTGATGGCCGGGAGCCGCTTCGTGGAGCGTCAGCGCCGGGAGTTCGTAGAACGGCCGCTGATCGAGATGGGTGGTGTTGACGCGGTACACCCCGGCGCGGCCGGTCGCGACGCTGCCCCATTCCGAATAGGCGGTCGTCGTGCCCTCGGCCTGTTCGGCGGGGATCGGCTTTACCGAAAACGGCAGGCGCGGCAGCTTGCCGATGATCCGCGGCAGCCAGTCGTCGATCTGCTTGGCGACATAGGCCGACTTTTCGAGCAACTCCTGCGGGGTTTTGGCGTAGAATTGCGGATCGGTGCGCATATGCGCGACAAAGCTGGCGCGGTCCTTATATCCGGCATCGGCCGCAACCTTGTCCATCGCGGCGCCGATCCGGCCGACTTCCGACAATCCAAGCTGATGGATCGCTTCGGGCGTCATGTCGGTCGTGGTTTCGGTGCGGGCGCGATAGGCATAATATGCGGCACCGCCGGGGGTATCGCCGGTGCCGACGCTGGCGCGGCACTTTGGCTGATAATCCTTCACATAATAGCTTTGCAGGTCGCGATACGCCGGGACGACGGCAGTCATGATCAGCGTCCGCGCCCGCGTCTGCATCGCTGCCCAGTCGGCGGCGGCGATGGCGGCGGGCTTCGCCCCGGCAAACGGCTTCCAGAACACCGAATCCTCGGGCTTGGCGACGACATGCGCGGTGATGGTCTTTTCGAACCCCGTCAGCGGAGCACACGGCTGGGCATATCCCGCCGCCACGCCACTGCGCGTCACCGCGATCGCTGCAGTGTTGTACGCCGGATAGGCCGCAAGCCGGTCGAGATACGACACATAATCGGCCTTGGTCTCGAGCGGCACCGAATCGGCAAGGCCGGCGAACCCGGTATGCCAGCCCGAATAGGTGGTGAAGGTGATGGCGCGCTGCCCAAAGCCATTGCCCGCGACGTTGGCCGCCAGCATGCGGCGCAGCACGGCGCGGTTGACCCGGTCGGCGGGCGACAGCGCTGCGGGGTCGATAGTGTCGAGCCGGTCGATGAAGCCCTGCTGTGCCTTTGCCTGCCGGTCGGCTTCGGCAAGGCTCGGGTCGCCAAGCTTGCCGTCGCCGCGCCGGTCGCCGACCTGCGTCGCCAGGAACGGATCGGCGTTGAGCGACCATTGCCAGTGATCGCGGATCACTCCCGCCAGATCGTCGGCAGGTGCTGCCACCAGCGGCGCGGCGCTGCCGAGCAGCATGGCGATCATCAGTGCGCGCATCGTGTACCCCTTCGGTGCATCCGCCGCATTGCGTCCGACGGCGGCGACGTTAGGCTGCAACCTAGTGGGCAACGGGCGGGGTGAGCAATGGCGACACGAGCATCGGACGGGCAACGCATCGGCGCGTTGTCGCAAACCGGCATCGCCGGGGTTTTCAACCGCCTGCTTCCCGACAGTTTGCTGGCGGCGGCGGCGGCACTGCTGCTGGCGTGTGTCCTCACCGCCATGGTGCGCGGGCGCGCCGATTGGCCGAATGTGCCCGGCGTGCTGTGGCCGCATCTGGCGACGACGATCACCGCACTGGCGCTGACGCCGGTAATGCTGCTGCGGCGCAAGGGCGACCGGCGGCACCGCGTGCTGGGGTATGTCTGGGTCACCGCGATGATGGCGACGGCGCTCGGCAGCTTTGCGATGCGCTTCGCCAATAACGGCAGCTTCAGCTTCATCCACATCATTTCGGTGTACACGCTGTTTCAGGTGCCGCTGATCGTCATCCGCGCCCGCCAGCATGATCCGGTTCGCCACCATCGCGCGGTGCGCGGCATGGTCATCGGCGCGCTGCTCGTCGCCGGGTCCTTCACCTTCGCCTTCGGGCGGATGCTGGGGCAATGGCTGTTCGCCTGAGCGCAGCGACCGCAATGCAAAACGCCCGCCCTTTTACATGGGCGGGCGTTCGCAGCATCATTCGGCGGGGGTGCCGACTTTACATCGCCGGAATGCGCAACATCTGGCCCGGATAGATCTTGTTCGGGTCGGTCAGCATCGGCTTGTTGGCTTCGAAGATGACCGGGTACTTGCTGGCATCGCCGTAGACGCGCTTGGCGATCGCCGACAGCGTATCGCCGCTTTCGACCTTGTGGAAACTGACCTTGTCCTCATCGGCATGATCGTCGGTCGCACCGGCGGGGGCAGGGGTTGCCGACTGGATCGACGACAGCGGCACGCGCATCTGGTTGTCGACCTTCTGGATGCCGTCGTTGTTACCGACCGCCATGACGATCTTCGACGCTTCGGCGCGGTTGACCGCAATGCCGGTGACGGTCGCCGTGCCGTTGGCAACTGCGACCCCGAGGTTCTGCACCTGCAGGCCGAGATCCATGACGTGCTTCTTGATTGCTTCGGCATCGGGGCCGCCGTGACCGAGCAATTTGTCCTTGATGAAATCATACAGGCTCATGGTGCGTCCTTTGGCTGTTGCCCGCGCAGACTGCGCGGGTTGCCGAGGATGAACGCGCGCCGGGCCGGTCGGGTCCGCGCTAAAATCAGCTGAGGGGCGGTTCTGCGCCAAAACGATTGGACCCAGCGGTGCCGCTGCTGGCGAACCAGATCAGCAGAATCAATGCGCCGATGAGCGGGATAAGGCCGAGCAGATACCACCAGCCCGATTTATCGAGATCGTGCAGGCGTCGCACCGAAACCGCGATGCTCGGGATGACCAGCGCCAGCGACGCAAGGCTCGACAGCGGCCCCATCGGATTGCCCGACGACAGCCAGCGCAGGCCGAAGATGCCGATATCGATCCCGCCAAGCAATGTGCTGACGATGATCATGAACACGATGAACCACCAGAACTCCGACCGCCGCGCGCGCCCGGTGAAGGTGGCATAGTTGCGCAGCGGCGCGATCATCCAGTCGAATGTGCTCATTGTCGTTTTTCCTGCGTGAGATGGAATGGATCGCCGGGAGTTCAACCTTCAGACAGTCGCATTGGTCCAGAATGAACCGCATCAGGCTTCGGCCAGCGGGTCCGGTCCGAAGCGGTTGTCGCCGTAGGTTCCGCGTTGACAAAGCCAAACGAATATCAATGCCGTAAGCCCAATCGCCGAAAGGCCACATAAGACGGAAAGCTGCTTGGGCGGACTATCGTCATCGATAGCTATTAGCGTTGCAACGACGATGATCAGCAAAGGTGCCAAAGGCAACCAAAGCCAGTGCGCACTGCGGTTGCTATCGTGTAGCCGGCGCGCGGCAGTCGCCAAAACGGGCAGGAAGACAAAGCATTCGCCAACAACGATGAACCAGCCTGGGCCTGCGCCGATCAATGTGTCGATCAATTCAAGAGAGATGCGTACCGCCATATAGAGGCCGAACAGCCACAAGAACTCGGCGCGGCTTGCGCGACCGTGGAATTCTGCAAAATTAGCTAGTGCGTGACCGATAGCGCGCTTTGCCGACCCGACAGTGCTACTGTTACCCATCATCAATTCACCGGAGCCTGCCGCCGATAGCTCAGCGCTTCGGCGATATGTATGCGTTGCACGTCGTCGGTGCCAGCCAGATCGGCCAGCGTCCGCGCCACCCGCAGCACCCGGTGATAGCCGCGCGCGGTCAGGCGCATCGCCTGCGTCGCCTGGTTGAGCAGCTTCGCCCCCGCCGCATCGGGCGTTGCCGAGGCTTCCAGCAGCTTGCCATCGGCTTCGGCGTTGGTGCGCGCGGCGTATCCGGCATAGCGCGCCGTCTGCCGCGCGCGGGCCGCAGCAACCCGCCGCGCGATATCGGCGGAGCTTTCGGCGGGCGGTGGCAGGCTGAGATCGGCGGCGCTGACGGCGGGGACATCGACGTGGAGATCGATCCGGTCGAGCAGCGGCCCCGAAATCCGCGACTGGTAATCGGCGGCGCAGCGCGGCGCGCGGGCGCAGGCCAGCGAGGCATCGCCCAAATGCCCGCAGCGGCAGGGGTTCATCGCCGCGATCAACTGCACCCGCGCCGGATAGGTGACATGGGCGGCGGCGCGCGCCACGACGACGCTGCCGGTCTCCAGCGGTTGCCGCAGCGAATCGAGCACGCCGCGCTGGAATTCGGGCAGTTCGTCGAGGAACAGGACGCCCAGATGCGCAAGGCTGACTTCGCCCGGTCGCGCTCGCATCCCGCCCCCGACGAGGGCGGGCATCGAGGCGCTGTGATGGGGGCTGCGGAATGGCCGCGTCCGCACCAGTCGTCCGCCCTCGAGTTCACCCGCCATCGACGCGACCATCGATACTTCGAGCGCCTCGGCGGGCGTCAGTTCGGGGAGGATGCCGGGAAGGGCGGCGGCGAGCAGCGACTTGCCCGACCCCGGCGGTCCGCTCATCAACAGGTTATGCCCCCCGGCGGCGGCGATCTCGACGGCGCGCTTGGCGGTTTCCTGGCCCTTGATCTCGGCCATGTCGGGGCCGGTGCGCACCAGTTCGGCGATGCTACGCACCGGCGGCGACAATAGCTGCGTGCCTTTCAGATGGTTGATCAGCGCCAGCAGATCGGGCGCGGCGACGACATCGACCTCGCCCGCCCATGCCGCCTCGCCGCCCTGCATCCCGGGGCAGATCAGCCCCATTTCATTTTCGGCGGCGTGGAGTGCGGCGAGCAGAACGCCCGGCACCGCCGCCACCCGGCCGTCGAGGCCAAGCTCACCGACCACCAGAAAGCCATCGAGTGCATCGCTGCCGATAACGCCCATCGCGCTCAGCAGCCCGAGAGCGATCGGCAGATCGTAATGCGAGCCTTCCTTGGGCAGGTCGGCGGGCGACAGATTGACCACCACGCGGCGCGGCGGCAGCGCAAGGCCGATGGCGCTGAGCGTCGCCTGCACCCGCTCGCGGCTTTCCTTCACCGCCTTGTCGGGCAGGCCGACGATGAAGAAACCGACCGCGCCCGCCGAAATCTGCACCTGAACTTCGACGCGGCGCGCCTCAAGCCCAAGAAACGCGACGGTACCGACGTGCGCGACCATCGTATGCCCCTGAAAATGTTCTCGCCACGACCCCTGCCCGTAACAATAGGTCGCAGCCGCGCCAAGCTCAAGCCATGCCTTGTTGCCGCCCCAAGGCAACGATACAGGGGCCGTATCGTGCGCCGCCCGACCTTCCTCCAGTCGCTGATTCGCAGCGAACCCGCGCGTGTGGCGCAGCTTGCCGCTGGAGTCTTGCTGATGATCGTCGGGCCGCTGATCGGCGCGCCGATCCCGGTGCCCTTCCCGATCGGGTTGGTGTCGTTCGGGCTTGGGCTGGCGCTGGTGCTGCGCAATTCGGTTTGGGCGCGCAAACGCTATGTCCGCTGGAAACGCCGCTACCCGCGCGCCGGGCGGATCACCGAGTTCGGGCTGCAGCGACACAAAAAGCCCGGTGACCTGTTTCGGCGGCGCGCGAGCACCACAGCGCAACCCACGCCTGCGGCCACGACCGACCACGCTGGTTGACTCAGACCGGCCAAGCCGCTAACCGCGCCGCTTGATTTCGGCACGGGGTCCGTCTCCTGCGCCCTTCGCATTTGGAACTGGTTCATGAAGCGCACTTTCCAACCTTCGCGCCTTGTCCGCGCCCGTCGGCACGGCTTCCGCGCCCGCATGGCGACCGCTGGCGGCCGCAAGGTGATTGCCGCTCGTCGCGCGCGCGGTCGCAAGAAGCTGTCGGCCTAACCCGGACTGGCACGCTGGCGGCGTTCGAAACGCTTCGGCTGCGGCGCGACTATCTCGCGGCCAATAAAGGTCGTCGTGTCGTTACCCCCGGTTTCATTCTGCTCGTTCACCCGCGCAGCGACGGCGAACCGGCCCTGCGCGCCGGTTATACCGTGACCAAGAAAATCGGCGGCGCGGTCGCTCGCAACCGCATGAAGCGCCGCTTGCGTGCCTTGGCGCGGGATCTGCTGCCGCGCCATGGTGTCGCGGGTGCCGACCATATCCTGATCGGCCGCGACGGCGGCATCGAACGCGATTTCGCCAAAATGACCGCCGAACTTGAAGCGGCGCTGCGAAAGGCCATGTCGGCACCAAATGACGCCATGCGCACGACAACCCGTCACCCCCGCGAAAACGGGGGTCCATCTCCCCAGGTTGCGGGTGATGGACCCCCGCTTTCGCGGGGGTGACGAAAGGCTTTTGCCATGAACCCGGTGGCGCGCCTGCTCATCGCGCCGATCCGGCTTTATCAGGTGACGCTGTCGCGCATCTTGCCGCCGTCGTGTCGCTTCGCGCCCTCGTGCAGTGCCTATGCGATTACCGCGCTCGAACGCCATGGGCCGTTGAAGGGTGGTTGGCTGGCGGTGCGACGGATCGGGCGCTGCCACCCTTGGGGGTCATCGGGCTATGACCCGGTGCCCTGAGCCGCTATAGCCCCGCCCCACACTCCCGATTCCGATTTCAGAAAGCCGCCCGTGTCCACCGATACCCGCAACATGATTGTTGCCATACTGCTGTCGGCGCTGGTGCTGATCGGCTGGACCTTCGTGTCCGAACGATATTTTCCCCAGCCCAAGCGCCCGGTGGTCACGGCAACGACGCCCGCTGCCGCCGATGGCGGGGCAGCGGTTCCGGCGGCAACGCCGGGTGCGGTCCCCGGCACGGCCCCGGTGCCGGTCGTCGCCGATCGCGGCAAGCTGCTCGCCGCCACCCCGCGCCTGCGTATCGTCACGCCAAAGCTCGAAGGGACGATCAATCTCGCCGGGGCGCGCTTCGATGATCTGATCCTACCGACCTATCGCACCACCATCGAAAAATCTGCGCCGGCCACCCGTCTGCTCAGCCCGAGCGGCACCGCCGACGCCTATTTCGGCCAGTTCGGCTGGACTGGTCCCGGTGCGCCGCCGGTCGATGCCGTCTGGACCGCCAGCGCCCCCGCGCTGACGCCCGCCGCGCCGGTCACACTCAGCTGGACGTCGCCTGCTGGCATCGTCTTCGAACAGGTGATTTCGGTCGATAACGACTTCATGTTCACCGTGCGCCAGCGTGTCCGCAACAATGGAACTGCGCCGCTGGCTTTCCAGACTTGGGGGCTGGTGTCGCGGTTGGGCGAAGGCAGCGAGAAGGACGCCTATAACCTCCACGTCGGCCCGCTCGGCGTTCTCGACGGGACGCTCAAGGACACCGAAGTCGGCTACGCCAAGCTCCGCGAGAAGGGGCCGCAGCGTTTTGCGTCCACCGGCGGCTGGCTTGGCATCACCGAGAAATACTGGCTGGCGGCGACAATTCCCGACCAGAAAACCCGGGTCGATGCGCGTTTCGCCGCGGCACCGGGCGGTCAATATCAGGCCGATTACCTCGCGCCCGCCGCCACCGTCGCCCCCGGCGCGGTGCTCGACGTCACATCGCACTTCTTTGCCGGTGCCAAGGAGGTCAACCTCCTCGATCGTTACATGAACGATCTTGGGCTGCCGCACTTCGATCTCGCAGTCAGCTGGGGCTGGTTCAAGATCATCGCCCAGCCGATTTTCAGCGTGCTCGATTTCCTGTTCAAACTGACCGGCAACTTCGGTGTGGCGATCATCGGGCTGACGCTGGTGGTGCGCGCGCTGCTGTTTCCGATCGCCCAGAAGCAGTATGAATCGATGGCGAAAATGCGCATCGTCGCGCCGAAAATGAAGGCGGTGCAGGAAAAGTACAAGGACGACAAGGTCAAGCAGCAGCAGGAAGTCATGGCGCTGTACAAGACCGAAAAGGTCAATCCGCTCGCCGGTTGCCTGCCGATCGTGCTGCAGATCCCGATCTTCTATGCGCTCTACAAGACGCTGCTGGTGTCGATCGAGATGCGGCATCAGCCGTTCGTGCTGTGGATCCAGGATCTGTCGGCCCCCGACCATCTGACGCCGCTCAACCTGTTCGGCTATGCGCCATGGACGCTGCCGACGTTCATTCCGGCGCTCGGCGTGCTGTCGATCGTGCTCGGCCTGACGATGTGGCTGCAGCAAAAGACCAACCCGCAACCGATGGACCCGGCGCAGAAACAGATTTTCGCGCTGATGCCATGGGTGTTCATGTTCGTCATGGCGGGCTTTGCGGCGGGGCTGCAGCTGTACTGGATCACCAACAATCTCGTGTCGATCCTGCAGCAGCTTTACATGCTGCGGAAATACCCGATGCCGGCGACGCCGCCCGCGACGGTCACACCGACGTGACCGACGAAGAAATCGACGCTCGGCGGTTGATCGAGGATGCACGGCGGCGCTTCGCCGGACCGGTGGAGTTCCGCCTGTCCGCGCCGGAACTCGAATTCCTGCCCGCGCCCGACGTCCCCGAAATCGCCTTTGCCGGGCGCAGCAACGTCGGCAAATCGTCGCTGCTCAATGCGCTGACCGGGCGGCATGGCCTCGCGCGCGCGTCGACGACGCCGGGGCGGACGCAGGAACTCAATATCTTCGACGTCGGCGAACCGCGGATTTTCCGCCTCGTCGACATGCCGGGCTATGGCTATGCCGAGGCCCCGCGCGATCTGGTGGCGCGGTGGAAACGGTTGATCTTCGACTATCTGCGCGGCCGCGTCGTGCTGAAGCGCGTGCTGCTGCTGATCGATGCGCGTCACGGCCTGAAAAAGGTCGATGAGGAGATCATGACCATGCTCGACGCAGCAGCGGTCAGCTATCAGGTCGTGCTGACCAAGGGCGACAAGATCAAGCCGACAGCGCTTGCCGCCACGCTGGAAACGGTCGCAGTGGCGGCGGCGAAACACCCCGCCGCCTACCCCATCGTCCTCGGGACATCGGCCGAAACCGGCGTGGGGATTCCCGAACTGCGCGCAGCGGTGGTCGGCGCGGCGGAGGGCTGAAAATCCTCCCCTCCCGCGTGCGGGAGGGGTTGGGGGTGGGGAAACCCTTCCCACGCGCTCCGGTCTTTGCCATTACGTCCGCACCCCCAACCCCTCCCGCAAGCGGGAGGGGAGCAGCAAAGGTCCGCTCATGCGTCTCATCATCGGCAACCGCGCCTATTCGAGCTGGTCCCTGCGCGGCTGGCTGGCGTGCAAACTCTCGGCGCTCGATTTCGACACTGTCGTGCTGCCGATGGACACGCCTCAATGGGATGCCGGCGCATCGAAGGGCGAATTGCCATCGGGCAAGGTGCCGACCGTGTGGGACGGCGACATCGTTGTCTGGGACAGCCTCGCGATCATCGACTGGCTGGCGGACAAGGTGCGCGAGGCCCGGTTGAGCCGCGGGCATTTCTGGCCGCGCGACATGGCGGCGCGTGCCTTTGCTCGCGCCATTAGCGCCGAAATGCACAGCGGTTTTACCGGATTGCGCGGCGAATGTTCGATGAACCTGAAGTTCAACTTTCCCGATTTCGTTGCCAACGACGCCGTCCTCGCCGATGTCGCGCGGATCGACGCGCTGTGGAGCGAGGCCCGGTCGCGCTTTGGCACCCACGCCGGTGTCGCGCATGAAGGCCCGTTCCTGTTCGGGGCGTTCGGCGCGGCCGACGCGATGTATGCCCCCGTCGTCACCCGTATCCGCACCTACAGCCTGCCCGTCAGCGACGTGTCCCGCGCCTATTGCGATGCCGTCGCGGCGCATCCGTGGATGGTCGAATGGACCGACGCCGCCAAGGCCGAAACCTTCCCGTTCGCGCGTTATCTGAAGTCGGGCGGCGTCCCGGCGTGAGTGCGACACTGGCGCTGGCGCGGGCGCTGATTGCCTGCCCGAGCGTCACGCCCGCCGATGCCGGCGCGCTCGACGTGCTCGCGGCGGCGCTCCAACCTTTGGGCTTTGCCGTCCACCGCCTGACCTTCGGCGAGGTGCCCGACGGCCCGATCGACAATCTGTTTGCGACGGTGGGCAGCGGGTCGCCGCGCTTCGCCTTTGCCGGGCACACCGACGTCGTCCCGGCTGGCGGCGGCTGGAGCGTCGATCCATTTGCCGCGCATGTCGCCGATGGTCGCCTTGTCGGACGCGGTGCCGCCGACATGAAGGGCGCAATCGCAGCGTTCGTCACTGCTGCCGGTCGTCACGTCGCGCGCGGCGCACCGGGCACGCTCAGCCTGATCATCACCGGCGACGAGGAAGGTCCGGCGACCTTCGGCACTGCGCCGTTGCTCGACTGGATGGAAGCCAATGGCCATGTCCCCGACCTGTGCCTTGTCGGCGAACCGACTTCGGCGCGGGCGCTTGGCGATACGATCAAGGTCGGGCGGCGCGGATCGTTGAACGCCTGGCTCACCGTCAACGGCGCGCAGGGCCATGTCGCCTATCCGGCGCGCGCCGATAACCCGATCACCCGGCTGGTGGCGATCCTGGGTGAGTTGAAGGCCCGGGGGCTCGATAGCGGCAGCGACTGGTTCGATGCCTCGAACCTCGAAATCACCGACATCAGCGTCGGCAATCCGGCAACCAACGTCATCCCGGCGCAGGCGTCGGCGCGGCTCAACATCCGCTTCAACGATCATCAGCGTGGCGTCGACCTCGAAGCGTGGCTGCGCAGTGTCGTCGCGGCGCATGCACCATCCGCCTACCTTGTGGTGCGGATTTCGGGCGAGGCGTTCCTGACCGAACCCGGCGCGCTGTCGGGCCTCGTCGCCGCCGCGATCACCGAAGTCACCGGCGTCGTGCCCGAACTGTCGACCAGCGGCGGCACGTCGGACGCGCGCTTCATCCGCCGCCTGTGCCCGGTCGTCGAATTCGGCCTGCCGGGGGCATCGATGCACAAGGTCGATGAAAGCGTCGCGCTTGCCGATCTGGATGCGCTGGTGGCGATTTACGACGCGGTGTTGCAGCGGGTGTTTGCCGCGCAGTAGGTCTGTCATCCCGGCGAAGGCCGGGATCCAGCTTGCTGTGTCACCGAAGAAAAACTGGATCCCGGCCTTCGCCGGGATGACAGGAAGCGTTAAACCGCCAGATAAATCTGCGTCACCATGCAATACAGCATCGGAAACGACAGGACGAAGTTGGTCCGCGACGCCAACATCGCGGTCTTGGCCGCTGTCGCCTTGGTATCGGCATCGGCTTCGACGATGCCGAGCGCCTTTTTCTGGTTCGGCCAGATGATCATCCAGACGTTGGCTGCCATGATGATGCCGAGGTACATGCCGGTGCCGATGACGCGGAAACCGGGCTGGAAGGTCAGCGCCTCGACGGCATAACCTTTGTGACCCGCGACGGCGAGGCCGGTGACGAGCGTCGCGATGGCACCCCAGCGGAACCAGAACAGCGCTTCGGGTGCGATATACTTCGACACTGCCGGCTTCAGTTCGGCGGGCACCTTGGGCATCGTTGGAATCTGCACAAGGTTGAAATAATACAGCAAACCGATCCAGACGATCCCCGACAGCACATGCAGGAAGACGAGGAACGGCACGCCATAGCCCTTGTCGATGACCCCGGCATGCAGCCCGACGATCGCCACCAGCAGCAGTACGGTGCCGAGCAGCAGCGCGCGGTTCAGATTGCCCAGAATATTCGCCATAAATACAGACCCCATGTCGTTGTGGCGGCGACCATAGGCAATGCGCGCCGCGTTGTTAAGGGTGGGCGGCGCAATGCCGCTCGACTCGCGACGCGGCGCGCGCCACTATGCGGTTGACGTTAACGGAAGGTGCCTTATGGCCACGGCAATCGATACGCGCTCCGCGTCCCATTTCGACGTGCTCATCGTCGGGGCAGGGCTGTCGGGCATCGGCGCGGCGGTGCATCTGCAAAAGGACTGCCCCGGCCGCAGCTATGCCATCCTCGAAGGCCGCGAGGCGATCGGCGGCACGTGGGACCTGTTCCGCTACCCCGGCGTCCGTTCCGACAGCGACATGTACACGCTCGGCTACAAGTTCAAACCGTGGAAGGAGGCCAAGGCCATCGCCGATGGCCCGCATATCCGCGCCTATATTCGCGAAACCGCGCACGAACACGATGTCGAACGCCACATTCGCTTCGGCCATTCGGTCAAGGCGGCGGCCTGGTCGTCGGTCGACGCCCGGTGGACGGTCAGCACGCAGACGGCGGCCGGTCCGGTCGAATACACCTGCAATTTCCTGTACATGTGCAGCGGCTATTACAGCTATGCGGAAGGCTATACCCCCGATTTCGCCGGGCTTACCGACTTCGCGGGAACGGTCGTCCACCCGCAATTCTGGCCTGCCGACCTCGATTATGCCGGCAAGCAGGTCGTCGTCATCGGCAGCGGTGCGACCGCTGTCACGTTGGTCCCCGAAATGGCCAAAGTCGCCGCGCATGTGACGATGCTCCAGCGGTCGCCGACCTATGTCGTCAGCCGCCCCGCCAAGGACGCGATTGCCGATTGGCTGCGCAACACGCTGCCGCCCAAGCTCGCCTATAGTCTGGTGCGGCTGAAGAATGTCAGCCTTGGCATGTTCTTCTACCGGATGACCCGCAAGCAGCCGGAAAAGGTGAAGGCCAATCTGCTCGGTCGCGTCCGCGCCGAACTCGGCCCCGATTACGATATCGCGACGCACTTTACCCCGACGTACAACCCATGGGACCAGCGGCTGTGCCTCGTCCCCGATGCCGACCTGTTCGCGTCGATAAAGGCTGGGTCATCGTCGGTCGTCACCGACCGGATCGAAAAATTCACGGCGCATGGCATCCGTTTGGAATCGGGCCGCGAATTGCCCGCCGATGTCGTGGTGACGGCGACCGGGCTGAAGCTCGTGGCCCTCGGCGGCATGACCGTCTCGGTCGACGGTACGCCGATCAAGCCCGCCGATTGCCTCGCCTATAAGGGGATGATGTTTTCGGGCATCCCCAATCTTGCGGTGTCGTTCGGGTACATCAATGCGTCGTGGACGCTGCGGTCGGACCTTATCGCCTATTATGTCGGGCGCATCCTCAACCATATGACGGCAACCGGAACCGTCGTGGCAACGCCGGTTCCCGGCCCCGACGTCGTCCCCGAACGCCTCGCGATGGACCTGTCGTCGGGCTATGTGCAGCGCGGTGCCGACGCCCTGCCGCGCTCGGGCAACCGCGCCCCGTGGAAGGTCACGGCGAACTACGCACTCGACACGATGGAACTCCGCTTCGGCAAGGTCGATGATGGGGAGTTGCGGTTTACGAAGGCGGCCGTAGTTATGCCGGAGGCCGTGCTGGAGCCGTTGGCAGCCTGATTTCCGAGGGTTTAAAACCTTCGAGCCTGTGTTGGTGCATCACGAGGCGTGCTGTGAAATAACTGCCTTCGACGGCAGCGACCGGTCTGACACCGGACGCAATCCGCCGTCACAAGGAGGTGAAGTGAATGAGCAATTTTGAAGTAGCAATGGTTGCGTTAACTCTTGCCGCCTTGGTGGTTTCGATCATCAAGGCGTCAAGGTCGTAACGTAACGGGGCGGGCAGCTGACACTGCCCGCCCCAAATTTTGGACCTCGCCCGCTGACACAAGCGAGGCCCGGAAGGTGATGAGCCACTTGAAGTAGCACGCGCTCTATAACGCTCGCGCCCCGAAAAATCTAGCCCTTGCCGATCAGCGCCAGCACTTCCTTGCGCGACCGGTCGTCGTCGCGGAAGACGCCCATCATCCGGCTGGTGGTCATTACGACGCCCGCCGTCATCACGCCGCGCGCCGACATGCAGGCGTGCGTTGCCTCGATGATCACCGCGACGCCGACCGGGTCGAGATGCTTCTGGATGCAGTCGGCGACTTCGGCGGTCAGCCGTTCCTGCACCTGCAGCCGCTTGGCGAACCCCTGCAGCACCCGTGCCAGCTTGGAAATGCCGACGACGTGCTTTCTCGGCAGATAGGCGATGTGCGCCTTGCCGATGATCGGCGCCATATGATGTTCGCAATGCGACTGGAACGGAATATCGCGCAGCAGCACGATCTCGTCATAGCCGCCGACCTCGGCGAAGGTCCGGCTCAGATGGACACCGGGGTCTTCGTGATAGCCCTTGAAATACTCGCGATAGGCGCGCGCCACGCGGCCCGGCGTATCGAGCAGCCCTTCGCGGTCGGGGTCGTCGCCGGCCCAGCGGATCAGCGTCCGCACCGCCGCCTCGGCATCGGCCGTCGGGATCGGTTCGACCTGTGCCGCCAACGGCAGAATCGGGAAATCATCTTCGTCCATGGGTGGCCTTAAAGCGGTGGAATTGCAGCGAGCAGCGACAATTGATTGGCAGCTTTCACCATCCCCTCGTCCAGTGTCCACACCGTCGCACCCGCCGATCCCGCAACCGCAAGGTGGAGCGCGTCGGTGGCACGCAGATTGCGCGCTCGGTCAACCATATGCGCCGCAGCGAGGAAGTGCATCGTTTCAATAGGCAGAAGCTGGAAACCCTGCCGAAGTCGATGAAAACGGGCCAATGCTCGGCCACGTTCCACAGCGTCGAGAACACCGATACGAACCTTGACGGCCAGCGCCGATGAAAACTCGGCGATAACCCATGCGCTAACAGCCTGCGATTCCAACGGCACGTCCCTGAACCATTTTCCAACGGCGGGCGAAAGCGGTTCGCGCGTCAACAGCGACACCAACACCGACGTATCGAAATAATTCACGCCTAGTAGCGATCGGAATCACGCATTTGGCGGACGAACTCGCCGGCACCGACGGGCTGCAGCGGCTGCGCCTCGAGCCATTCCATGTGCTCGGCCCAGTCATAGGGTCCGACCACCGGCTCGACCGGAACCAGTCGCGCCACCGGCTTGCCGCGTCGCGCGATCAGCACCTCGCCGCCTGCCTCCGCCTCGGCGACAAGTTCGCTGAGGCGAGCTTTGGCAGCAGCGAGGCTGACTGTTTTCATCACGTGCTCCGGACCAGTTAGTTGGTCACTTAACACGATAGAGGCAAAAATTCTACCCCGAGTTCTTCGCTCGGCTCGCCTTCTTGCGCTCGTTCGGGTCGAGGTGAATCTTGCGCAGGCGGATGAAATTCGGCGTTACTTCAACGAGTTCGTCCTCGTCGATATAGGCGATCGCCTGTTCCAGCGTCAGACGTTTGGGCGGGCTAAGCTGGATCGCATCGTCCTTGCCGCTGGCGCGGAAGTTGGTCAGCGCCTTCGACTTCAGCGGGTTGACCTCAAGGTCCTCGTCACGGGCGTTTTCGCCGATGACCATGCCCTGATAGACCGCCTCGCCGGGTTCGATCATCAAGATGCCGCGCGGCTGGAGGTAGCCGAGCGCATAGCCGACCGCCTCGCCGGTTTCGGTCGAAATCAGCACGCCGTTGCCGCGTCCCGAGACATTGCCCTTGTACGGGCCGTATTTCTCGAACAGCCGGTTCATGATGCCGGTGCCGCGGGTGTCCGACAGGAATTCGCCGTGATAGCCGATGAGGCCGCGCGCCGGAGCCGAGAACGTCAGCCGCGTCTTGCCGCCGCCCGACGGGCGCATGTCGGTCATTTCGGCCTTGCGGCCTGCCATCTTCTCGACGACGGTTCCCGAATATTGCTCGTCGACGTCGATGACGACGGTCTCGTAAGGCTCGGTGCGCTTGCCGTTGTCGTCGGTGCCATAGATGACGCGCGGGCGGCTGATCGACAGTTCGAAGCCTTCGCGGCGCATCGTTTCGATCAACACGCCGAGCTGCAATTCACCGCGTCCGGCAACTTCGAAAGCATCCTTCGACGAACTTTCGGTGACCTTGACGGCAACATTGCCTTCGGCTTCGCGCTGTAACCGGTCCGAGATCATCCGGCTGGTGACCTTGCTGCCGTCGCGACCCGCATAGGGGCTGTCATTGACCGAAAAGGTCATGCTGAGCGTCGGCGGATCGATCGGCTGGGCATGGAGCGGCTCGGTAACGCTGATATCGGCGATGGTATCGGCGACGGTCGCCTTGGTGAGACCGGCGAGCGCAATGATGTCGCCGGCGCGCGCTTCGTTGACCGGCACGCGCTCAAGGCCCTGAAAGGCGAAGATCTTCGACGCACGGCCTTCCTCGACGACGGTGCCATCGGGGTTAAGTGCCTTGATCGGCATGTTGAGCTTGAGCGTTCCCGACAGGATGCGCCCGGTCAGGATGCGCCCGACGAACGAATCGCGGTCGAGTAGCGACACCAGCATCTTCAATTCGCCGTCGACATCGGCGGCGGGCGGCGGGACATGCGCCACGATTGTCTTGAACAGCGGGTTGAGGTTGCCGTCGCGGACATCGGGATTGTCGCCGGCATAGCCATTGCGGCCGCTCGCGAAGATCACCGGGAAATCGAGCTGATCGTCATTGGCTTCCAATGTCACGAACAGGTCGAACACCTCGTCGAGCACTTCCTGCGCGCGCGCATCGGGGCGGTCGATCTTGTTGACGACGACGATCGGGCGCAGGCCGAGCGCCAGCGCCTTGCCGGTGACGAACTTGGTCTGCGGCATCGGGCCTTCGGCGGCATCGACCAGCAGCACGACGCCATCGACCATCGACAGGATGCGTTCGACTTCGCCGCCGAAATCGGCGTGGCCGGGCGTATCGACGATGTTGATGTGGGTCGTTTCGCCATTGTCCTTGTCGGTCCATTCGATCGACGTGCACTTGGCGAGAATGGTGATGCCGCGTTCTTTTTCGAGATCGTTCGAATCCATGGCGCGTTCGGCGACGCGCTGGTTGTCGCGGAAGGTGCCCGACTGGCGGAACAGCTGGTCGACAAGCGTCGTCTTGCCGTGATCGACGTGCGCGATGATTGCGATGTTACGCAAGGCCATGAAATCGGTCCTGTGGGGTGTGCAGAAAAGGGCAACCGCAAGTCGCGGCCAAGCGCGGCCCCTTAGCCGCTTTGTCGCAATGCAACAAGGGCGGGCGCGGCGAACGTCGGAACGAGCCCAGGATGCGCCCGCCCGTGTTGACTTGCACCGATGTGCTGCGCAACGGTGCGCATCGTTCGCAAGTCCGATGCGGCGGGGCACCGGGCGGACGGAGGAAGGCCTGATGACGGGGCCGGAAGACGGTGAAGAGGTGAGTGTGGAAACTTTTGTCGGCGCCGGCAAGACCGGGCAGCTGCTAGGGGAGGCGCGCGCCGCCGCCGGACTCGAGCTGACCGACATCGCGCGCGAAACCAAGGTGCCGCTCCGCCATTTGCGCGCCATCGAGGACGACAATCATGTCGCGCTCCCGGCGCTGCCGTATTCGATCGGTTTTGTGAAGTCCTTCGCGCGGTCGGTCGGGCTCGATCCCGAAACGGTGGCGCGGCAATTCCGCAGCGAGACCAGCCAGACCCCGCACGTTCCCAGCGTTGCTGCGATCGAGCCGTTGGACGAACGCCGCATGCCGTCGCGCGGTCTGGTGCTGACCAGCGTCGCTGCCGTCCTGCTGATTGTCGGTGGCCTGTCGGCGTGGGGAAGCGGCCTGTTCGATGCGCCGCCGCCGGCGGCCCCCGTTGCAGCCGTTGCTGCGCCGCCGGTGGCAGCGCCCGTCGTTCCCACCGATCAGGCAATAGTTCCCGGCGATGCCACTGGCACGCCGCCCGCCGACCCCAATGCGATCGCTCCGGCGAGCGCTGCGGGGGTTGCGCCGAACACGGCGACACCGGCACCGGCGGTCGCCGCTGGCGGTGCAGTGGTATTGACCGCCAAGGAAGATGTCTGGGTTAAGATTTACGACCGCACGACCCGCACCAGCGCCAAGGTCGGCATTTTGAAGACCGGCGAAACCTTCACCGTTCCCGCCGATCAGCCGGGCCTGCTGCTGTGGACCGGCAAGGCCGGGGCGGTCGCGGTGACCGTCGGTGGGCGCGCTATCCCGCCGCTCGGTGGCCCCGTCCAGACCGTGCGCGATGTCAGCCTCGCGCCCGCCGACCTGCTCGCGCGCGCTGCTGCGCCCGCCGTTCCCGCCGGAGCCCCGCAATGAAGGCGTTGATCGTTCTGGCATTGCTCGCCGCAGCCGTTCCCGCACTGGCGCAGGACGCCGATCCGGCGCGCACCGAAAAGCGCTTCGGCAAGCTCGAGTCCGAAATGCGCGCGGTGCAGCGCAAGGTCTTCCCCGGCGGCGATGCGCGGTTCTTCGAACCCGAGGTTGGCCCTGCCGCCCCGGTCGTCGCCGCGCCGGTCGGCAATCCGGCAACCACGCCGATCACCGACCTGACCGTCCGCGTCGGCGAATTAGAAAAGCAAATACAGGTACTTACGGGACAAAACGAGGCGTTCCAGTTCAAGCTGCGCCAAGTCAATGAGGCGCAGACCAAGGCGCGCGCCGATTTCGAATTCCGGTTGAACGCCCTCGAAGCCGCCGCCAAACCGGCTACCGAGCAACCCCAGCTTGTCACCCCCAAGCCTAGCGTTCCAGTCGTCAAGGGTGTCAAGTTGGGCGACGCCGCCAAGGCCAAGCCCGACCCGGTGCCGCCCGCCAAGCCGCTGTCCCCCGCCGCTGCGTGGACCGCCGCCTATGCCAATGTCACCGCGAAGAAGTGGGGCGAAGCGGCAACGGCAATGGAAACGTTCCTCGCCGACAACCCCAAATCGCCGCGTGCACCGCAAGCGCAATATTGGTTGGGCAAGGCGCATGCCGAACAGGGCGAACATGCGCAGGCGGCACGCGCCTATCTGGAACTCTACAAGACCTATCCCGACCATGCCCGCGCGCCTGACGGACTGATCGGGCTGGCGACGGCAATGACGGCGCTGAAGAAGCCCAAGGATGCCTGTCGCGTGCTCGCCGAACTCGATGCCTATGGCGACAAGCTGACCGGCGGGCAAAAGGCCGATGCAGCGACGGCGCGCACCAAGGCGAAATGCCCTGCCTGAGGCGATCGTGCCGATCGACCTTGCGGCGCAGATGGCCGCCGTACTTGGGCGACCGGTCGGCGCGAAGGAAGCTGTCGCCGTCGCGGTGTCGGGCGGACCCGACAGCCTCGCGCTGCTGGTGCTGGCCACCCAGCGCTTCGAAGGCCGCACTTGGGCACTGACGGTCGATCACGGCCTGCGCGACGGATCGGCAGCCGAAGCCGAAGCGGTTGCGGCGATCTGCGCAGCGCGCGGGGTGCCGCAGGCAACCTTGCGTTGGGACGGACCCAAGCCTCGCGCCAACCTGCAGGCGGCGGCACGCGCCGCGCGCTATGCGTTGATGAGCGGCTGGTGCGCGACGTACCGCGTGCCGTTGCTGCTGACCGCGCACCACGCCGACGATCAGGCCGAAACGCTGCTGATGCGGCTGGCGCGCGGCAGCGGCAGCAGCGGCCTGTCGGCGATCCGCGCGGTCCGTGCGCTGACCCCTGACGTGACACTGGTGCGGCCGTTGCTTTCGGTGCGCAAGGCGGCGCTGGCGGCGGTGGTGGCCGAGGCCGGACTGATCCCGATCGACGACCCATCGAACCGCGATGCCCGCTTCGACCGCACGCTGGTCCGCGCTGCCTTGGCCGCAACGCCTTGGTTCGATCCGCAGCGGCTTGCCGAAAGCGCGGCGCGCCTTGCCGATGCCGAGGCGGCGCTCGATTGGGCGGCCGATCGCGCCTGGGCGGGCCGCGCCGACGTTCGCCCCGACTCGGTAACGCTCGACGCCGCCGGACTGCCGGGCGAACTCGTCCACCGTCTAACCGTGCGCGCGCTACTGACACTCGCCCCGGACGGAGCGTTGCGCGGCGACGCAGTGACGCGGTTCATTGCCGCGCTAAGCAGCGGAAAAACCGCGACACTCGCCGGTATCCGGGCCTCGGGCGGCGCAGTTTGGCGCTTTAGCAAGGCGGCCCCGCGCCGTTGAGATGACAGTGGCGTTGCGCCGCACTGCAACCGGCAATTGCATGCGCGCGTAAGACGCTTATCTTAGACCTCTTAGGACCGAATCGTCGGGTCCCGTTACGAAAGACCGCCGCATGGCCGACAACAACAAAAAGCCGCCCGCGCCCTGGATGAAAAGCCTTGGCTTGTGGTTCGTCATTCTGCTCGGTCTCGTCGTCGTGGTGAACTTGATGCAGGGGCCGTCGAAGTCATCGAGCGCTGCAGGCGCCATGGCCTATTCGGACTTTCTGACCAAGGTCGATGAAGGCGCGGTCAAGACCGCCGAAATTCGCGGGGCCGAGATTTCGGGCAAGACCTCGAACGACGAGGAATACCGCACCTACAATCCCGGCGACATCCAGCTGATCGAGCGGCTGCGCGCCAAGAACGTCAAGTTCGACGCCAAGCCCGAGGAAAGCCGCTCGCTGCTGTCGCAGCTGTTCATCAACATGCTGCCCTTCGTGCTGATGATCGGTATCTGGATTTTCGTCATGCGCCAGATGCAGGGCGGCGGCGGACGCGGCGGCGCGATGGGCTTTGGCAAATCGCGCGCCAAGCTGCTGGTCCCCAAGGAAGGCCGCGTGACCTTCGACGATGTCGCGGGTATCGATGAAGCGCGCGAAGAATTGCAGGAGATCGTCGATTTTCTCAAGGATCCGTCGCGCTTCCATCGGCTGGGCGGCAAGATCCCCAAGGGCGCGCTGCTCGTCGGGCCTCCGGGCACCGGCAAGACGCTGCTGGCGCGCGCCATTGCCGGCGAAGCGAACGTGCCGTTCTTCAACATCTCGGGGTCGGACTTCGTCGAAATGTTTGTCGGTGTTGGCGCGAGCCGCGTCCGCGACATGTTCGAACGGGCGAAGAAATCCGCGCCGTGCATCATCTTCATCGATGAAATCGACGCTGTCGGTCGTCATCGCGGGGCCGGGCTCGGCGGCGGCAACGACGAGCGCGAGCAGACGCTCAACCAGCTGCTGGTCGAAATGGACGGCTTCGATGCCAATGAAGGCATCATCATTGTCGCCGCGACCAACCGCCCCGACGTGCTCGATCCCGCGCTGCTGCGTCCGGGCCGCTTCGACCGACAGGTCGTCGTCGGGCGTCCCGACATCGAAGGCCGCGAGAAGATCCTGACCGTCCATATGAAGAAGGTGCCGCTGGCCCCCGACGTCAACGGCCGGGTCATTGCGCGCGGCACGCCGGGCTTCTCGGGTGCCGATCTCGCCAACCTCGTCAACGAAGCGGCACTGCTCGCCGCCCGGCGCGGCAAGCGGCTGGTGGCGATGCGCGAATTCGAAGACGCCAAGGACAAGGTGATGATGGGCGTCGAGCGGAAATCGATGGTGATGACCGACGACGAAAAGAAGATGACCGCCTATCACGAGGCCGGCCACGCCGTTGTTTCGTGTCACGAAGAGGCGTCTGACCCGATCCACAAGGCGACGATCATCCCGCGTGGGCGTGCGCTCGGCATGGTCATGCGGCTGCCCGAACGCGACCAATACAGCTATCACCGTGACAAGATGTTCGCCAACCTTGCCGTCTCGATGGGCGGTCGCGTCGCGGAAGAATTGATCTTCGGCCATTCGAAGGTCTCGTCGGGCGCATCGTCGGACATCAGCTACGCGACCGATTTGGCGCGCGCGATGGTCACGCAATGGGGCATGTCGGATAAGCTCGGACCGTTGAAGTATGCCGACAATCAGGAAGAAGTGTTCCTTGGTCACAGCGTGACGCGGACCCAGAATATCAGCGAGCAAACCGCGCAGCTGATCGACGCCGAAATCCGCGACATCGTCAACACCGGACTCGAACGCGCCCGCAGCGTGCTGACCGAAAACCGCGATCAGCTGGAGCGGGTGGCTGAAGCGCTGCTCGAACTCGAAACGCTGACCGGCGACGAGATCAAGCGCATCCTCGCGGGCGAAAGTATCGACCGTTCGGCGAGCCTGTCCAACCCGGTGGCGCGTCCGGCATCGGGCGTTTCGGCCATCCCAAAGACCGGGCGTCGCGGCGGGTTCGGGGAGCCGGCTGCGGGATTGAGCCGCGATACTGACCCGAAAGCGTAACGGCCTTAGTCGCTTACGAATATTGACGCCGCGCTCATCGAGGAGCGCGGCGTTTTTTCGTTCAGAAATCCAACTTGTCGTAGTGCACGGGAGGTCGCAGCCCCTCCATCCGATCGGCCAATAACGGCCGGAACGTCGGGCGCGACTTAATCGCCGAATACCATTGCCGCGCCGGCTCATGGCCGTCCCATTCGATCCCGCCGAGATAGTCGGCGACCGACAGCTGTGCTGCCGCTGCAATATCGGCGAGGCCGAACGCCGGTCCCGCCAGCCAGCGGCGATGATCGAGCAGATAATCGATATAGTCGAGATGCGCCTCGGCATTGCGCCCGGCGGTGCGCAGCGTTCCGGTATCGGGCGGGGCATGGGCGATCAGACGCTTGTACATGCGCTCACCGAGCAGCGGCGCGGTGACCTCGCCATAGAATTTCTGGTCGAACCACGCGAGCAGCCGCCGCGTCTCGGCGCGTTCGTCAGGGCCCGAACCAAGCAGCGGTGTGCGGTCGACGGTTTCCTCGAGGTAGTCGCAGATCGCCGCAGAATCGGCGAGCGTCACCCGCTCGTTGGCGAACACCGGTGTCTGCCCGGCGGGGTTGAGCGCGGCAAAGCCGTCCCGTCGCTCCCACGGATATTCGCGCACAAGTTCGACGTCCACGCCCTTTTCGGCGCAGACAAAGCGCACCTTCCGGCTGAACGGGCAGAGCTGATATTGATGGAGACGCCACATGCTAGGGCGGCAGTCTTAGCGCAGTCACCGCAAGGCGAAAGGGCCAAAGCGTTGTCGTCATCCCGGCGTCGGCCGGGATGATGATAATGGTCAGTCGGCGGTCTTGACCGTAGCAGCCGCGAGGCGGGCAACTTCAGCCTCGAGCGCGGCGATTTTGATGGCTTGGCTGACGATGATGTTCTGTAGCGCCGTCTTTTCGCCCGCGTCGATGGCAAGGTCGGGGGCGGCGGGTGGCGGCGTTGGCGTCGCCGTCACATCGACCGTCGTGGCCTTGTCCTTGATGATCCCGGCGGCACGCGCGCGTTCGATCAACTCGGCACTGTTCGACGCGAACTTGAGCAGCAGCTCGGTCAGTCCGTCGTTCCGTGTCGCCATGCAGTGCACTCCCTTTTGGTAACAGCCCACATGGGGACGCGCCGTCCAGCGGTAAAGCCCCCGCTTACTCGGCCGCCTGCAACATCGGACGATCGTCGAGCGGATGCGCCAGTCGCGTCAGCATTTCCTTGGGGCAGACCTGCCAGAATGCCGCTGCCGTCCGGTCCCATCCGGCAAGCAGTTCGATCGCCCATTTCGACTGGGTTTCGCGGACATGCTCCTCGATCAGCGCCTTCAGGACGCCCTCCCAATGCGCGCTCGCGAGCCGGGTGATAACGACCGAGTCGCTGTTGACCCGACGTTCGAAATCGCTGGTCGCGTCATAGACAAAGGCCATGCCACCCGACATGCCGGCACCGAAATTGTCGCCGACATGCCCGAGTATCACCGCCGTGCCGCCGGTCATGTACTCGCAGCCATTGGCCCCGCAGCCTTCGATCACCACGGTGGCGCCCGAGTTGCGAACGGCAAAGCGCTCACCGGCACGGCCAGCCGCAAACAAGCGACCTGCCGTCGCGCCGTAGAGTACGGTGTTGCCGATGATCGTGTTGTCCTGGCTGGCGAGCTTTGACGCCACCATCGGGCGCACGACGATCGTTGCGCCTGACAGGCCCTTTCCAACGTAATCGTTGGCCTCGCCGAACACCTCGAGCTTGACGCCCTGCACCGCGAACGCCCCGAGGCTTTGCCCCGCCGACCCGCGCAGCCGGATATGGACATGGCCCGGCGACAGCACTGTCATGCCGAAACGGCGGGTGATCTCCGACGATAGCCGCGTGCCGACGGCGCGATGCGTGTTGCGGACGGTATAGGTCAATTGCATCTTCTCGCCGCGACTGAACAGATGATCGGCATCGCGGATCATCTCGGCATCGAGGCCGTCGGGGACTTCGTTGCGGTGCCCGGCGATGCCGAAACGCCGCATATGTTCGGGGGCATCGACCTTGGCGAGAATCGGGTTCAAATCGAGATCGTCGAGATGTTCGGCACCGCGACTGACCTGCCGCAACAGTTCGGTGCGGCCGATGATCTCGTCGAGCGACCGAACGCCAAGTCGGGCGAGGATCTCGCGCACTTCCTCGGCAATGAAGCTCATCAGGTTGATGACCTTCTCGGGCGTGCCGTCGAACTTCTTCCGCAGCGCCTCATCCTGCGTGCAGATACCGACCGGGCAGGTGTTCGAATGGCATTGCCGCACCATGATGCACCCCATGGCGACGAGGTTGAGCGTGCCGATGCCGAATTCTTCGGCACCAAGAATCGCGGCGATGACGATGTCGCGTCCGGTCTTCAGCCCGCCATCGGTGCGCAGCTTCACCCGGTGGCGCAGGCCATTGAGGGTCAGCACCTGATTGACCTCCGACAGCCCCATTTCCCACGGAGTGCCGGCATATTTGATGCTGGTTTGCGGCGATGCCCCCGTCCCGCCGACATGCCCCGACACAAGGATAACGTCAGCATGCGCCTTGGCGACACCGGCAGCGACGGTGCCGATGCCGGCGCTGCTCACCAACTTGACGCAAACCCGCGCCCGCGGATTGATCTGCTTCAGGTCGTAGATCAGCTGCGCCAGATCCTCGATCGAATAGATGTCGTGGTGCGGCGGCGGCGAAATCAGGCTAACGCCGGGTGTCGCATGACGCAGGCGGGCGATCGTCGTCGTCACCTTGAAGCCGGGCAGCTGCCCGCCTTCGCCGGGCTTGGCCCCTTGCGCCACCTTAATCTCGATCTCTTCGGCGGCGAGGAGATACTCCGCCGTGACGCCGAAGCGGCCCGAGGCGATCTGCTTGACGGCGGAGTTGGCGTTGTCGCCGTTTTCGTACGGCGTGTACCGCGACGCATCTTCGCCGCCCTCGCCGCTGACCGCCTTGGCACCGATGCGGTTCATGGCGATGGCGAGCGTTTCGTGCGCTTCGGGCGACAATGCACCGAGGCTCATTCCCGGCGAGACGAAGCGCTTGCGGATTTCGGTGATCGATTCGACCTGTTCGATCGGGACCGGCACGGTCTTGTCGACGAAGTCGAGCAAGTCGCGCAGGTAAATCGGCGGCAGGTCGCGGACGGCGCGACTGAAGCGGGTGAATTCCGAATAGCTGTCGTTCGACACCGAATGCTGGAGCAAATGGATGAGGTTCGCCTGATACGCGTGCGCCTCGGACCCCGCGCGGTAGCGATAGAGCCCGCCGATCGGCAGTGCGATAACATCCTCGTCCCACGCTTTGTCGTGGCGCATTTCGGCGTTGATGAAAATCGATTCATAGCCTTCGCCCGAAATCTTGGCGGGCATGCCGGGGAAGAAGTCGTTGACCAGCGCGCGGCTCAATCCGACCGCTTCGAAGTTATAGCCGCCACGATACGACGAGATGACGGCGATGCCCATCTTCGCCATGATCTTCAAAATGCCGTCCTCGACCGCCTTTTTGTAGCGCTTGACGCACGCGTCATAGCTCAGCGCCCCGAACAGCCCGCGCGCATGGCGGTCGGCGATGGCTTCTTGCGCCAGATAGGCATTCACCGTCGTTGCGCCGACGCCGATCAGCACCGCGAAATAATGCGTGTCGAGCGCTTCGGCCGACCGCACGTTGATCGACGCGAAGGTCCGCAGACCTTTGCGAACGAGGTGGGTGTGAACGCCGGCCGTGGCCAAGATCATGGTAATCCCGGCGCGGGTTGCCGACTGGTTTTCGTCGGTCAGGAATAGCTGGCTCTTGCCTGAGCGCACGGCGATTTCGGCTTCATCGCGGACGCGGGCAATAGCGGCGCGCAACGCATCGGGGCCACCCGCGACATCGAAGGTGCAATCGATCTCGGCGGTCTGCTTGCCGAAATGAGTCTTAAGCAGCGACCAGCCGAGATTGGTCATTACCGGTGTGTCGATGACCATGACGCCTTCTTGGCGGACCTCGTCGTCGAGAATGTTGCCGAGGTTCGAAAAGCGCGTCTTGAGGCTCATCACCCGTGTCTCGCGCAAACTGTCGATCGGCGGGTTGGTGACCTGGCTGAAGTTCTGGCGGAAAAAGTGGCTGAGGTTGCGTGGGTTGTCGGAAATAACGGCGAGCGGCGTGTCGTCGCCCATGCTGCCGGTGGCTTCCTTGGCATCTTCGACCATCGGCGCGAGCAGCAATTCCATGTCCTCCATTGTCGCCCCGGCGGCAACTTGGCGGCGGCGCAGTTCAGCACGATCGAAGGCCGGTGCAGGCTGCGCGCCATCATGGCCCGCAATCGATTGGAAGGTCGAGAAACCGGCGACCATCGCCGCATAGTCGTGCGCTCCGGCGATCCGATCCTTGATGTCGGTATCGCTGTAGAAGCGCGGGCCACCGTCCGCGTCGCCATCGAGATCGACCGCGATCATCTCGCCGGGTCCGAGCGCGCCTTTGGCGATGACGCTGTCTTCGGGAACGACGATCATCCCGGCTTCGGAGCCGGTGATCAACAGATTGTCATGGGTCAGGCAGTACCGCATCGGCCGCAGCGCGTTGCGGTCCATGCCTGCCACAACCCAGCGCCCATCGGTCATGGCGAGCGCGGCGGGGCCGTCCCATGCCTCCATTATCGAGGCGAAAAACGCATACATCGCGCGATGCGCGGCGGGCAGTGTATCGTCCTTCGACCAAGCTTCGGGGATGAGCAGCGCCTTCGCCGTCGGCGCGTCGCGGCCCGACCGCACCAGCGCCTCGAATACCGCATCCAATGCGGCGGTATCCGACGCACCCGCAGGAATCAGCGGCTTGATGTCCTCCGAATGCTCGCCGAACGCCGATGCTGCCATCTTGATCTCATGGCTTTTCATCCAGTTGGTGTTGCCGCGCACCGTGTTGATTTCGCCGTTATGCGCCAGCGTGCGGAACGGCTGCGCCAGCCACCATTGCGGGAAAGTGTTGGTCGAATACCGCTGGTGATAGATGGCAAAACGGCTGGTGAAGCGTTCGTCTTGCAAGTCCGGGTAGAACACCGACAGGCCTTCGGCGAGGAACAGCCCTTTGTAGATGATCGACCGCGCCGACAGCGAACAGATGTAAAAACCCTGCGTCTGGGCCTCGACGACGCGCTTTTCGATGCGACGGCGGATGAGGTACAAATCTTTCTCGAACGCCTCGCTGGCACCCGGTCCCGGCATCGGTCCGGCGATCATGATCTGTTCGATTTCGGGGCGACTGGCCTGCGCCTTGTCGCCGATCACGCTGACATCGACCGGCACCTGCCGCCAGCCATAGACCTTATAGCCAAAACCGATAATTTCGCTTTCGACGATGGTGCGGCAGGTCTCCTGCGCCCCCAAATCGGTGCGCGGCAGGAATACCTGGCCGACGGCAAGCAGGTTCGGCTTGGGTTTGTGCCCGGCGCGGCCGATATGTTCGTGGAAAAAATCCAACGGGATTTCAACATGGATGCCGGCACCGTCCCCGGTCTTGCCATCGGCATCGACAGCGCCGCGATGCCAGACGGCCTTCAACGCATCGATGGCGGCCGTGACGACACGGCGGCTCGGCTTGCCATCGGTCGCCGCGACGATGCCGACGCCACAGGCGTCGCCTTCGAATTCGGGACGGTACATGCCGAATTCGGCGATGCGAGCGCGTTCGGCGGGGGAAGCGGTCATGGCGCGGTCCTTTTGCGCTATTTCTTCAGCGGTGCGGCTGGCGGCGGCCCGCTGTTCAGCGGTGCCAGCGCTGCCTGCAGTCGGGGCGCTGCGGCCTGCATCGCCGCATCGATCTTGCCGCCGATGGCCTGCCCGGCGAAGGCGAGAATTTCGCCATCGACGCGATTGCTGCGCTCGCGCAGTTTCGCCCCCAGCGGGGTCTTGTAAAATTCGCTGAGCCCCTTGATTTCGGCCGCGGTAAAGTTGCGCGCATAGGCGGTGGCGGCACCCGGCGCGATCGAACCCGAATTGTCGCGGATTATTTTTTCGGCGATGTCAGCCTGAATCGCGCCCGCCTTGGTCAGCGCTGCATCAAACTTCGCTTTGTTGGCATTATACGCCGGGACAAATCCGGGCTGCGCGGCGAGCATATTGCGCAGCGCGAGGCCCGCGCGCATCCCGGCGACATTGCGCTGAAGGTTGCGCAACACCGCACCTTTGACGTCGAGTTGCTGCACCAGCGCGGTCGCGGCTTGCAGGGCCGCAGGATCGACCGGCGGCGGTGCCGACTGGGCAGTCGCGGCGGCGATCACAGCCGCGAGGAGAATAGGCATTTTCCGAATTTTCCTTGTCAAGCGTCTCAGGCGGCGGCGCGGGTAGGGTGCGCCGCGATGGCCGCGCGCAGATACTGGTGCATTTGCGCGGCGACGTCACGCCCGTCGCGGATCGCCCAGACCACCAGCGACGCGCCGCGGACGATGTCACCGGCGGCGAATACCCCGGGCAGTGAGGTCATCATCGTGACATTGTCGGTGCGCAATGTGCCCCAGTGGGTGACGCCGAGATCGGCGCTGCCGAACAGATGGGGCAAGTCTTCGGCGTCGAAACCCAACGCCTTGATGACAAGGTCGGCGGGCAGCACGAAATCGCTGCCGGGGTCCATTTCGGGTTGGCGGCGGCCATCGGGTCCGGCGCGGCCAAGGCGAACGCGGGTGGCAGTGACGCCGTTTGGACCGATGGAAACCGGGGCCGCCAGCCAGATGAACTCGACGCCTTCCTCTTCGGCGTGGGTGACTTCGCGGATCGATCCCGGCATGTTGGCGCGGTCGCGGCGGTAGAGGCATTTGACCGATGCCGCGCCCTGACGAACGGCGGTACGAACGCAGTCCATCGCGGTGTCGCCGCCGCCGATGACGACGACATGCTTTCCCGCTGCATCGATCTGCGCCGTTTCGCCAACATCGTCGCCAAAGCCGCGCCGGTTGGCGGCGACGAGGAAGTCGAGTGCTTCGATGACGCGTTCGCCGTCGCTGCCGGGCACGGCGACGTCGCGCGCCTTATAGACTCCGGTGGCGATCAGCACTGCGTCATGGCGCGTCCGCAACTCGTCCAAGCTGGCATCGTGGCCGACTTCGAAATCCTGATGAAACACGACTCCCGCATCGCGCAGCCGGTCGGTGCGCCGCAGCACAACGGGCTTTTCGAGTTTGAAGCCCGGAATGCCATACGTCAGCAGCCCGCCGGGACGGTCGTGACGATCATACACATGGACAGTATAGCCCTTGCCACGCAGCAGTTCGGCGGTCGTCAGCCCGGCCGGACCGGCCCCGATAATGCCGACCGACTGCGACGAGCGGTCGGCAATGATCCGCAGCGGCTTGACCCACCCCTGTTCCCACGCGGTATCGGTGATGAACTTTTCGACCGCGCCGATGGTGACTGAGCCGAAGTCCTTCTCGATAACGCAATTACCCTCGCACAGCCGGTCTTGCGGACAGATGCGGCCGCAGATCTCGGGCATCGTCGAAGTGGCGTTCGACAACTCATACGCCTCTTCGAGCCGCCCTTCGGCAGTCAGCCTCAACCAGTCGGGAATGTTATTGTGGAGCGGGCAATGGACCTGGCAGAACGGCACCCCGCACTGCGAACAGCGTCCTGCCTGCTCCTCGGCTTTGGCGATGATATAGGGACGCGCGATTTCGAGAAAATCGTGCGCGCGTTCGTCGGTCGGGCGCTTTGGCGGATACGCCTGTGCACGATCGGTGAACTTCAACATCGGTGTTTCGGCCATCGCGCGCCCCTTTCCAACGCCGCGTTATCCACATCACAACGGCGCTGTCACGCGAAAACCGACGATAAGGTATCATATCGGTACTAAAGAAAACTCTAGAAGCGGACAGCTTCGTAAACGCCGGTGGTATTAGTCCGACATCGGCCTTATCGCACCGTGAGCCAGATTAGCGCGGCAGATCCGGCAATGATCCGGTACCAGGCGAAGGGGGCAAACCCGTATCGGCTGATGATCCCGACAAAGGCCTTGATCACGATGATCGCCACAATGAATGCCACGACAAAACCGATGGCGATTTCATTGAACTGATGCGCGTCGAGCGCGTCGCGGTTCTTGTAGAGCTCGAGAGTGGTTGCCCCAAGCATCGTCGGGATAGCCAGAAAGAAGCTGAACTCGGCCGCCGTCCGCCGTTCGACACCGAACGATAGCGCTCCCATAATGGTTGCCCCCGACCGACTGACACCCGGGATCATCGCGATGCACTGGACGAGCCCGATCCCTAGCGCCGTCTTGGCCGGCATCGCCGAAACGCCGCGCACCGTTGCGGTCTTGACCAGCCGTTCGATTACCAGAATGGCAATGCCCCCGACGATCAGCGCGATAGGGACCACGTCGGGCCGCAGCAGCAGCGCCTCGATCTGCTTGCGCGCGGCAAGGCCGATGACCACCGCCGGAAAAAATGCCAGCAGCAGGTTGCGCGTGAACACCATTGCGTCGCGCTTGCCCTGTACCAGTCCAGTCACCACGGTCAGCAGCGTCCGCCAATAGAGTACGACAACGGCAAGGATCGCGCCGAGCTGGATGACAATGTTGAACACCCGCCAGCGCTCGGCGTCATAACCGAGCAAGGTGCTGGCAAGAATAAGGTGCCCGGTTGACGAGACCGGCAGAAATTCGGTGACGCCCTCGACGATGCCGAGGATGATGATATCGAGCAAATTGTCCACGCGGCCTCCGTTGCCGGATGGACCGGCGGGGCAGACCTAGCGGCGACGCGAGGCCAACGCCAGTGGTCGCCTCACGCCGCGTTGTCGGCGCGATTGAACCGTCCGCTCGACCGGTAGCGTTCGAGCATGGCGGGAACGATCGCCTCGACCGGTGTCGGCGGCACACCCAGCGCCGCGAGCCCCGGCAGCGCGGCATCGGCGATATTGTCCCGCTGCAACATGGCAAACTGGTCCGAGGTCATCGGCAGGAACGGCAGGAAGTCACCCGCCCGGCCCATCAGTTTGGCGATGGCATCGGGAACTTCGACGAGCGGCCGCCCGGTACGGGTTTCGGCGACGATGAATTTGAGCAGGTCGCGGAAGCTATACACGGTCGGTCCGCCAAGTTCATAGGTGCCGCCGCCCACCGGCTCGGTCAGCGCCGCCACCACGGCGTCGGCAACATCGCCGACATAGACCGGCTGGAACCGCGTCGCCCCGGCGATCACCGGCATCAGCGGCGCAATTCGCGCCATCGCGGCGAAACGGTTGAAGAACTGGTCCTCGGGGCCAAAGACGATGCTCGGGCGAAGAATGACGGCATCGGGGAACGCCGCGCGGACATTGGCCTCACCCCGCGCCTTGCTGCGCGCATAGGCGGCAGGCGACGCCGCATTGGCACCAATCGCCGAGATCTGCACGAAGTGCTGAGCTCCTGCCGCTGCTGCCGCGCGAGCCGCGCGTCCCGCTCCCTCGGCCTGCACCGCATCGAATCGTTGCGCGCCGCTCTCGCTCAGGATGCCGACAAGGTTGACGCCCGCTCCCGCACCATCGAATGCGCGCGCCATGTCCGTGTCAGAGCGAATGTCGGCCCGGACGATCTCGATCTGGCCGAGCCCGCCGAGCGGCTTGAGGAATGCTGCCGTTTGAACGGTGCGTACCGCGACCCGCAGCCGAAATCCGCGCTCGACCAGCCGCTGAACGACATAGCGACCGATAAAGCCGGAACCGCCGACCACCGTGACGAGCGAACCGGGTGCGAGCGATGACATGGAAAGAGCCTAAACCAGTGACGGAAACAAGTCGCCGCGCTCATTGGCGCACCCGTCGCCCGTTGACAACCGCGCGCCGTCCCCCTAACCGCCCTCGCCTACCTGAACTTGATTGTTCTCTGTGCCCGGATGGCGGAATTGGTAGACGCACCAGCTTCAGGTGCTGGCGCTGGTAACGGCGTGGAGGTTCGAGTCCTCTTCCGGGCACCATAACCCTGTTCGCGCATAGCCGCCGGGGATTGAAAAACCCAAGGAAATCAGCCATAAAAGCACCCTAACCAGCCGGGTGCGGTTGCCCATGTTCGCCGATGTTCGGCAAAATGTGGGGGCCTTTTTGGGGGCCTTTTGAAGAGGCCCCCAAGCGACACCTCCAGCCGCACGCCGGAAGGATGGCCCGTGGCACTGAACGAAATGACGATCCGCAGCGCGAAGGCCGGAACGGCGGATCGCAAGCTGGCCGACGAGCGCGGGCTTTACCTGCTGATTACACTGTCCGGGTCTAAACTTTGGCGGCTCAAATTTCGGGCCAACGGCAAGGAAAAGAAGCTCGCGTTGGGCAGTTATCCCGACGTCAGCCTGAAAGACGCGCGCGCCAAGCGCGACGACGCCCGCCGCATGATGGAAAGCGGGGCCGATCCCGCGCTTGCCAAGAAGGCGGCGCGAATCACCGCTCGCTTCAACGCGGCCAACACCTTTGCAGCAGTTGCCGATGAATACATTGCCAAAGGCGAACTGGAGGGCCGGGCGGACGTGACGGTTGCGAAAGCACGCTGGCTGCTCGGCAAGCTGACGCCCGCGCTTGGCACGCGTCCCGTTGCCGATATAACCCCGCACGAACTGCTCGCCGTTCTGAGGGGGCTGGAGCGCCAAGGCAAGCGCGAGACGGCACGGCGGCTGCGATCCTTCGCCAGTCGCGTCTTTCGCTATGCGGTGGCCACGGCGCGAGCGACGAATGATCCGGCGCAAACAAATAGGGGTATCCCTTTGCCGCTCGTGCCAACGGCCATGCCAAGACCGTGGTGGCAAAATCCGGCCACTTGCTCGCCGATATCGCGATCGGCGCGCGACCCGATGTCGTGATCTAGATGGGCCGCGCAACCGCGCCTATGCCCCAACTGGCGGCGACGGCGCGCTGACTGTGATCGACACCAATGGCGTACCCCATGCTATCGGCGTGGTGGCGACACAGAAAGGCTCGCGCACCGGAGCCGTCGATCCCGCAACTGGCAACGTCTATCTGCCCGGCGCACGCTTTTCCGCCGCCCGGCCAGCGGCCCAAGGCTGTACCGGGCTCGTTCGAAGCGCTCGTTGTTTCGAAGTAGCAATTCGCCAGGACGTCATGGCGGTTCACCACCTTCGAGTGCCGCCGGTGGCGAACCAGTGCGAGTGTATGTGGCCGATGTCGAGCAGAAGAGCACTCAGTCAGGTGTGGATTCAGTATTCGACATTCGGCATGCCTGCGACGACGCTCATGAGCGGTCGCTGGTCTCCGGCAGGAATGGGGCCGAAACTAGTGACACAGCTTTATCGGGACGAGCATAGAAAACACACGTCCGTTGGATCAGAAGCGTCAGCTGGCCACGAATGGGGTTGACTCGCATGGGGTTGATAAGAACAAACAGAGTACATTATGCTCGATCTCCTGCTCACCCCACGTCCATCATACTGGGCCGAATCGCCGATCGTGGCACAGTTCGGCTTTGGTGCTCCGAGCTTGGATAGACGGTTGCATGGCGGCCTAGATCAAACGGCATTGCATGAAATTATCACAGAAAATCAGTATAATGCGGCGGCCGCCACCGCAGTCGCGCTACTGCTTGCATTGCGCGGCGCTGTGGCTGGCAAGCCTATCATTTTGCTCCGTGAAGACCGTGATGTCCGGCGGTTTGGCAGGCTTTATGCGCCCAGTTTAATCGAACTTGGTATGCCGGTCGATTCGCTGCTCCAAGTTACTGCGGCGAGCAGCATCGCTGTGCTGCAAGCAGGTGCCGACGCAATCAAGTCGGGGGCCGTCGGGGCCGTCGTGATCGCGACGGCCGGCCGCACGCTCGCGCTCGATCTGACGGCATCGCGGCGGCTGGCGCTGGTAACGGCGCGGATGGGGTTGCCGACGCTGCTATTGCGGCTGGCCGCCGAGCCGACGCCGAGCGCGGCACAGACGCGCTGGCAAGTTACATCGGCACCCTCAACGGGGCTCGCTGAGAACGCCCCCGGGCTGCCGGCGTTCGACCTGAATTTGCTGCGACATCGCGGCGGAATCGCGCCCTTTTCGGCGCGTGTGGAGTGGGACAGTGATCAACGATGCTTCCGGGATGCGCCGCTATTTGGCGCTGCACCTTCCGTGGCTGGCGTCCGAGCGGCAGCTGCGCCATAGGCCCGCCTGCGGGCCTATGGCGCTGGTGGCCAAGGTTCGCGGCGCGCTGCTGCTCGAAGCGGTCGATACTAAGGCCGCTGCGCTAGGGCTGGCTCCCGGGCTTACGCTCGCTGACGCGCGCGCGCGGGTGCCGGACTTGGCCGTTCGAGACCATGACCCGGTCGCCGATCAAGCGCTACTCGAGGCGCTGGCGGATGCCTGTGGACGCTATACGCCAACCGTCGCCATCGCAGCCGCCAGCGACGGGTTGTTGCTCGATATCAGCGGTTGCGAGCATGTATTCGTCGGTGGCGAACACGGGCTGCGCAACGACGCCTTGCGGCGTTTTGGCCGGCTCGGACTGACAGTGCAAGCGGCGGTCGCCGACACACCCGCCGCCGCCATCGCGCTGGCGCGCTACGCAGCGGCATTGGACAAGATTACCGATCTACCTGTGCAAGCGCTCGAACTCGGTGCTGAAGCGACGACGGCGCTGAGGCGTGCAGGATTGCGCGTAATCGGCGACGTCGCCGCCCAATCACGGTCAGCGCTGGCGGCCCGGTTCGGTAATGCAATGCTGGGCCGTTTGGCCGCAATATTGGGCGAGGAAGACGCAAGGTTGATACCTCGCCGCGCGCCGCCACCAGTGCTGACGGAAGCGCGGCTTGCCGAACCCATATTGCGGAGCCAAGAGGCGTTGCGGGTGATCAGCGACTTGGCGCTGCAGACGGCGCGCGCGCTCGAAGCGCGCGGCATGGGCGGGCGGCGCTTCGAAGTGACGCTGTTCCGCACCGATCATCATGTCGCCCGGTTGGCGGTCGACACGGCGCAGCCATTGCGCGACCCGCGCCGCATCGCCAAGCTGTTCGCCGAACGCCTTGACAGCCTCGCCGATCCGCTCGATCCGGGTTTCGGCTTCGATCTGATCCGGCTGGCTGTGCCTTTGCTCGAACCGCTGGAAGCGCTTCAACTGAAGCTCGAAGGCGGGGCGGCTGTAGAGAACAGCATGGCGGCGCTGATCGATCAGCTTAGCACCCGACTGGGGCGCGAGCGCGTCACCCGCGCCGTCCCCGGCGACAGCCATATCCCAGAACAGGCAACGTTCGACTTGCCCGCCATCGCCGACACTCCGGCCACCGTCTGGTCGATCCCCGAACCGGGCGAGCCGCCGCAACGACCGCTTTATCTGTTCGATCCGCCCGAACGAATCGAGGTTATGGCAGAGGTTCCAGACGGACCACCGCGACGGTTCAAATGGCGTGCGCAGATGCATGACGTGTTGCGCCACGAAGGCCCCGAACGCATCGCTGCCGAATGGTGGCGGCGCAAAAACGGCAAGGGCCTGACGCGCGATTATTATCGGGTCGAGGATGTGCGCGGGCGGCGTTTCTGGCTGTTTCGCCATGGACTTTATGGACGTGAGAAGGCGCAACCCAACTGGTATCTGCACGGACTGTTTGCATGAGCAGCTATGCCGAGCTGGCGGCGGTCACCAACTATTCGTTCCTGCACGGTGCATCGCACCCGTCCGATATGGTTGCCGCGGCGATTGAGTTGGGTCACGCCGGGATCGGCATTGCCGATCGCAATACTGTGGCGGGGGTGGTGCGAGCCTTTGTGGCGTTGCGCGATGTGGTGGAAAACACCGAAAATGAGATTCCGTTCAAGCTGATCACGGGCGCCCGGCTGGTGTTCGTCGATGACACACCTGATATAATCGCCTATCCGGCGACAAGGCACGGTTGGGGACGACTGTGTCGACTGCTGACTTTGGGCAACCGCCGCGCGGTCAAGGGCGATTGCATCCTGCACCTGACTGATCTGCTGGATCATCTCGACGATTTGTTGCTGATCGTGGTACCGGGCCAGCGGTTGGATGGGTTGCCGCCGTTGCTGAAAGGACTGGCGCTCGCCGCTCCTCGATCGATCTGGCTGGCGGCGGCAATGCATCGCTGTGGCAGCGACCGCCGCAGGCTGGCGCGGCTGAAGGACATCGCCAGCGCCGCCGCCGTTCCGCTGATCGCCATCAATGATGCGCTTTACGCGACGCCCGAGCAGCGCCCGTTGCACGATATCCTGACCTGCATTCGCGCGCACCGCACCATCGCCGACGCCGGGCGATTGCTTGCTGCCAACGCCGAACGGCATCTGAAACCGGCGCTGGAAATGACACGGCTATTCGCCGATGCCCCTGAAGCCTTGACCGAAACTGAGCGGCTGCTGGCGCGCGTCGGCTTCTCGCTCGACCAGCTGCGCTATGAATATCCGCACGAGCCGGTGCCGCCGGGCTACTCCCCGCAAGCCTGGCTCGAAACGCTGACGCTGACAAAGGCGCGGGAGCGTTGGCCTGACGGCATTCCGGCCAAGGTTGAAGCCCTGCTCGCCGAAGAATTCGCGATCATCGGCAAGGCCGGTTACGCGGCCTATTTCCTGACCGTCCACGACCTTGTCAGCTTCGCCCAATCGAAGGGCATTCTCTGCCAAGGACGTGGATCGGCAGCGAACTCAGCGGCGTGTTTCGTTCTCGGCATTACCGCCGTCGACCCGACCAAGCACAATCTGCTGTTCTCGCGTTTCATCTCCGAGGAGCGCCGCGAGCCACCCGACATCGACGTCGATTTCGAGCACGAACGCCGCGAGGAGGTGATGCAGTATATCTACGAACGCTACGGCCGCGACCGCGCTGGAATCGCCGCCACGGTCATCCACTATCGCCCACGCAGTGCGGTGCGCGAAGTCGGTAAGGCGCTGGGCCTGAGTGAAGATGTCACCACACGGCTCGGGAGCACTGTCTGGGGAAGTTTCGCCAGCGCGATGGAACGGCAGCGCTTTACCGAAAACGGCTTCGATCCCGATGCGCCGGAAATCGCCAGGCTGAACCTGTTCCTGCAGCAGATCCTCAATTTCCCCCGGCATTTGTCGCAGCACGTCGGCGGTTTCGTGCTGACCGAGGACCGGCTCGACGAGACCGTCCCGATCCACAATGCCGCGATGCCCGATCGCACCTTTATCGAATGGGACAAGGACGATATCGATGCATTGGGGCTGATGAAGGTCGATGTACTGGCGCTCGGAATGCTAACCTGCATCAGGAAGGCGTTCGACCTGATCGAGGCGGAGGGCGGCCCGCGTTACACCCTCGACAACGTCCCCGATGACGCCTCGGACGTTTATGCCATGCTCCAGCGTGGCGACAGTATCGGCGTGTTCCAAGTCGAAAGCCGCGCGCAGATAAATATGCTGCCGCGTCTGAAACCTGCCGAGTTCTACGATCTCGCCATCCAGGTTGCTATTGTGCGGCCGGGGCCGATCCAGGGCGACATGGTGCATCCCTATCTGCGACGGCGGCAGGGGCGCGAAGCGATCGATTTCCCGTCGCCCAGCTATCCGCACGACCCCGGCGAACTGCGCGACGTGCTCGGCAAGACGCTCGGCGTGCCGCTATTTCAGGAGCAGGCGATGCGGCTGGCGATGGTCGCGGCGAACTTCACGCCATCGGAGGCGAATCAGCTGCGACGAGCGATGGCGACTTTCCGCAACCTCGGCACGATGGAATCGTTCGAGACCAAGATGGTCGGCGGCATGGTGGCGCGCGGCTATGATCCCGAATTCGCCCAACGCTGCTTCAAGCAAATCGAAGGCTTCGGCAGCTACGGTTTTCCCGAAAGTCATGCCATCGCCTTCGCCCGGCTGGTCTGGGTTTCGTCCTACCTCAAATGCCGCTACCCGGCAGCGTTCGCGGCAGCATTGCTCAACGCCCAACCGATGGGTTTTTATGCCCCCGCTCAGATCGTCCGCGACGCCGCCGAACACGGCGTTGAGGTGCGACCGATCGATATCAACGCCAGCAATTGGGACAACACGCTAGAGGCGGGCAATGGCTTGCGACTCGGATTGCGCCAGATTACCGGATTCCGCGAGACATGGGCCGAACGGCTGGCGGCCGCGCGACCATTCGCTGGCATCGAAGACCTCGCGCGGCGGGCGGTGCTACCTAGCCGGGCATTGCGATTGATCGCCGATGCCGATGCCTGCCGATCGGTTGGACTCGACCGGCGCGCTGCACTTTGGGAAGCCCGGCGCACGCCGGGCGATGCGCTGCCGCTGTTCGAGGCGGCGGCGGCGCGCGAGCTGGGCGAGGAAACGCCGGCATCCCTGCCGCCCATGGCGTTGGGCGAACAGGTCGCGGCCGACTACCAGACGATCCGGCTATCGTTGAAGGCGCATCCGATGGCGCTGCTGCGGTCGCTGTTCGACGGCGACAATGTGCTGACTTGCGCCGCCACGTCAGCCGCGCTCAATGGGGTCACGGTCCGCACCGCAGGCGTTGTGCTGGTCCGCCAGCGACCGGGCAAGGGCAACGCGATTTTCGTAACGCTCGAAGATGAGACCGGCATCACCAACGTCGTCATCTGGGCGCGACTGTTTGAGCGCTATCGCCGCGCCATCATGGCGGCACGGCTAATGGTGGTCAGCGGCAAGTTGCAGCGCAGCCCCGAAGGCGTCATCCACCTGATGGCCACGCGCATCGAGGACCGCAGCGCGATTCTCTCGCGGCTATCGGACACGCACTCGACCGACCCCGAACCGGCGCGTGCTGACGAGGCGCTGCACGCTGGTTATCCGCGCCACCATGGTCATCCGCGAAACGTACGTGTTTTGCCACGGTCGCGAGATTTTCACTGAACACCCGCCTTCTCGGTTCCTCTGTTGGAAGCAAAGGGGCACAGTGGTCCGCGGGCCACCCGCATCGTTTGTCACACAGATACTCGGATCAAATGCATCGTTAACTTCGACGCGGACGGCCTTCCTAGTATAGGTTGAAGTCCTTCTGTGTCACTCACCCGCCAACGGCTCGCGAGGACGACCAACCTCCTAGTCGACTGGACCGCTCAACGCCTAACGTTGGGATTTCGTAGGCCGCTGAGAATCGACTTCGAGCGCGACAACAGCGCGCTGCGGCTAGCGGAGCATCAAACAATCATCGCAACTGACGACTGCCAAAACCAACGCCAACGTATCTCACCATGAAATCGCGAGCCGCCGCAGTGCTTTAGCATCTCTGGTGCTAGCGACGACGCCGCAGGTCCGGCAACTTCGACGAATACGACACAAATTCGTCCCGGACAATCCCGTGCAATCCCGGGAGCAGGGACTGCGTGGTGCCGGATGAGGGGATTGAACCCCCGACCTTCGGTTTACAAAACCGCTGCTCTACCGCTGAGCTAATCCGGCGCTGGCGCGGCGCTAGCGCGGGCGGGCGGAAGAATCAACTCAACAGCCGTCGGCGCATTTGGGATCGGGGTCCCACCAGACGATTCGGGCGACCATGTCACCGGGGTTGCGGCGCGGATCGGTGGCGATAGTGTTGATGCGGCCGGCGACCGGAGCGGTGGCGGTGGCGATGACCCGCCCGAACGGATCGGCGATGGTGGCGATCGGCTGGTCCTTTGCGACGCTGCTGCCCAGCGGCACGATCAAGGTCATCCAACCGGCAACGGACGCACGAACGGCCAGCAGGCGGTTGGCGACAAATGGCAGTGTCGGGCGAACGCTGCCGGCGATCATCCCCATCTCGGTCATCAAGTTTTCGATGCCCGCGGCAGCGCGCGCGATGGTCGGTCCATCGAACACTTCGGGATAGCCGAGTTCGAAGGTTATCGCGGGGACACCGTCGCGGGTCAGCTCGTTTTCAACCGTGCCCTTGTCGCCGGTGTCCATTTTGACGATGTCGGGCCCGACAAGTTCGGCCATGCGGCGGGTGCGCGGTGTCGAGGCGAAGGCATAGAGCACATAGGCTGTGCCGCGCGACTGGGTATGCAGGTCGACCGCGGCATCGGCATTGGGGCGCAACAGGCGGCTCCACAACCGTGCTGCATAGGCTTTTGCGCCGCCCGCCGCCGCGTCGCCCGGCATCGATCGGTTGAGATTCGCTCCATCAGCGGGAAATTCGCGGCTGCTGGCGAGCAGCCCGGGGGTGTTGAGCCCAGGAATGGCGACGACGGTTCCCGACAGCGTGGCTGGATCGAGTTTGGCCACCAGCCGATGGATGACCGAAATGCCGTTTAGTTCGTCGCCATGGATGCCTGCCGTCAGCAACAGGCGCGGGCCGGGTTTCGCGCCCTTGACGACGATGACCGGCACGTACCAGCCTTGTCCGACGGCATTGTCACCGGCGCGGAACCAGAAGCGATGGGTCGCATTCGGCAGCAAGTCACCAGTTTCGAGCCGTTCGATGACGGCAATTCCCGAAATTACGTCATTTGTGCGTTCGGTACGCGCTGCAGCCGAAGAAGAAAGCGCTTGGAAGGCAAGGGCGATCGTGACGATATTGACACTCAAATCACGCCAACGACGGTAAATCGACATGCTCGGGTCCTCAGGCGCGGAAGAAGCGCGATGGCCGGATTGGCGCAGAAAAGGCATCACTCCCCGGGAGCGCTGGCCTTGATAATCAGCGCATGGATACGGTCCGGAGCCATCAGGTCGCCGAGGGCGGCATAGACTGCGCGTTGCCGTGCGATGCGCGACAGCCCGGCGAACGCAGCGGCTGTCAGCGCCACAGTGAAATGGCTCTCGCCCGATCCACGATGTCCGGCGTGTCCGCGATGGCTTTCGCTGTCGTCGGTGACGATGAGGTCGGTCGGTGCCAGTGCGGCGTTGAGGCGCGCCTCGATTTCGTGCGCGATCGGTCCCATGTGGTAAAACTCCGCAACCCGCTGTCATCCCGGGCTTGACCCGGCACCCAGCTTTCTGTTCGAGCCACGAGTCAAGGAAGCTGGGTCCCGGGTCAAGCCCCGGGATGACAGGTAAACCGACGGCCCAACAGGGCAATACTGCCATAAGGACCAAAAGATTACCGACGAAACCGACCCCGGCCCCCGCGGCCCACACGCCCGCGACCGTGCCAAGGGTTCGCGCTTCCACGGCCGCGCGGCCGCGCCTGCCCCCGACGGCTGCGCCCACCCCGGCTGTACGGCCGCCGGCGAATTCCGCGCACCGCTGTCGAACCGCGTTCCCGGCGACAAGGGCGGCTGGCAGTTCCTGTGCCTCGATCATGTCCGCGCCTTCAACAGCCGGTACAATTTCTTCGACGGCCTGAGTACCGACGAAATCCACGAAGCCCAGTCGCCCATCGCCGGATGGGAACGCGATGTCCATGGCAAGGCCTTCACCTTTGGCGACCCGCACAATCTGTTCGGCGCCGATCGTACACCTGCCAAACCGCAGCGCTGGAGCGGAACCGGTGACGCACAGGCGCTATCGGCGCTCGGGCTCGGCGATGCCGCCACCCCCGACGATGTCCGCCGCGCCTACAAGCGGCTCGTCCGGCGCTATCACCCGGACAGCAATGGCGGTGACCGTTCGCTGGAAGGAAAGTTGCAGGTCGCGGTCAACGCCTATACGCACCTCAAAAGCGCGCGCGCCTTTCGAACGGAGTCCTGACCGACGTGGCTAATCTGCAATCCGAAGCAATCCTCGCCGAAGCCCCCGCCACCGTCCTTGCGGCCCCCGACACCACCGTCGATGCGCGCGAAGTCTTTGGCGTCGATGTCGATATGGCGGTGCCGGCGTTCAGCGCCGCCGATGAACGCGTTCCCGATCTGGACCCAGCTTATGTATTCGATCCCGACACCACTTTGGCGATTTTGGCGGGCTTTACCCACAACCGCCGCGTGATGATCCAGGGCTATCACGGCACGGGCAAATCGACGCACATCGAACAGGTTGCGGCGCGGTTGAACTGGCCATGCGTCCGCATCAACCTCGACAGTCACATCAGCCGCATCGACCTGATCGGCAAGGATGCCATCGTGCTGAAAGATGGCCAGCAGGTCACCGAGTTCCGCGAGGGCCTGCTGCCTTGGGCGCTGCAAACGCCGACTGCGCTGGTGTTCGACGAATATGATGCGGGCCGCCCCGATGTGATGTTCGTCATCCAGCGCGTGCTCGAGGTCGAGGGCAAGCTGACCTTGCTCGACCAGAACCGCGTCATCCGACCGAACCCGTACTTCCGGCTGTTCGCCACCGCGAACACCGTCGGCCTCGGCGACACCACCGGGCTGTATCACGGCACCCAGCAGATCAATCAGGGCCAGATGGACCGCTGGTCGATCGTCTCGGTGCTCAACTATCTGCCGGCCTCGACCGAAACCGCCATCGTCATCGCCAAGGCCAAGGGCTTCGATACCGAAGTGGGTCGCAAGCAGGTGGCGAACATGGTCAAGGTCGCCGACATGACGCGGCAGGGCTTCATCGGCGGCGATATCTCGACGGTGATGTCGCCTCGTACCGTGCTGACCTGGGCGCAAAACGCCACGATCTTCGCCAACATCGGCTTCGCCTTCCGCCTGTCGTTCCTCAACAAGTGCGACGAGGCCGAACGCGGCATCGTCGCCGAATATTACCAGCGGGTGTTCGGCGAGGATCTGCCCGAGAGCGTCGCGGTAAAGGGGAAGCGGTAGGCCGACTCCCCTTTGTTGTTTGGGGAGGGTGTAACGCCCGCCAGACTACCGCCGCAGCACAAACCGCACTTTGCGGTTCCTGAAATCGAGCGACAGCCGCTTGAACGATTTGAGCAGGTCGGTTCCCAGTAGCAACGCTGGTTGGCGTTCCAGCCCGAACAGGCCGAACGGCGGCGCGTCGGTGAAGGCGACCATGACGTCTTGCAAGACAATGCCGCCGATGGTGATGCGGCGGACCTGCGCGACCTTGGCCCTATACGTCTCACCCGTGACGCTGATCAGTTCGATGGATTGCATCGCTGGCGGATTCTTGCCGCGAAACACCAGCTTTTCCATCGCCGAATTGCCCAGCGTCAATTCGGAACCGGTATCGATAACCGCAAAGCTCTTATCGCCCTCGACGCTGACTTGGGTGAGGATCAACTGACCCTTGCGGCGGCGGGCGGTGACGATGATTTCGCCGTCCTCCTTCGCTGCGGGGCGGCGCGAATCCTGGATCGTCACCCGCTTGACGTCGAAATCGAGCATGATCCGCTGGTCGATAAGGGCATCGATCCCGATGACCCCCTGCGCCCCGATAAAGCGTTCGGGGAGCGCCGGGGCGCTGATCGCGCGGACCTCACTGGGGCCGATGCCAAGACTGTCGACATAGACCAGCGACACGTCGCTGCTGCCCGCCATGCTGCGCAGCGCGGCCTTCCCTTCCGATGGCAGTGCCAGTCGTGCAGCAAGCGCCGACCCCACCACGGAACGGTCGGCACCGCTATCGACGACGAAGCGGAACGGCCCCTTGCCGTTAATCCGCACATCGAGGAACAGCCGCGAGCGGCGCTCTTCGGCGGCAAGCGCTTCACCGGTGATCTCGAGCGTGTCGTCGATTGTCGCCGCCGGGATCGTCGGGCCTGACGCATCGGCGACCGGAGCGCTCGCCGAAAGCGCCGCAGCAACCGCAAGGTTCAACAAGAGCATAAGCCCGATTTGCGCCGCCGGGGCATGCGGGGCAAGCAGTTTCGGAACTGCAACTGACCCGACAAAGGACGTCGGCATCGCTCCCGCACGATTTGGGCGCTGGCACCACCGGCAATTTCGCTGCTACATCGCAGTCCATGCCTGCCCCCGAAAACCCGCTCGAAGATTTCCGCGCCGCCGTGGCGGCGACCTTGCGCGCCATGGGGCATGCTCCCGATGTCGAACTGGCCTTTACCGCCGACAAGCCGTCGTGCTTCGGCGATCAGGCGCGGGTGCCGCAACCGGCGCGCGCGCTGCCTGCCGATCAGGTGGCAGAAGTGCGCGGCTGGGCCGATTCCTTCGCGCTGCGCAAACGTCATCATGATCCGAAGTTGCACGGCGTCGATCAGCCTGAGGCGGGGGTGGCGCGCGATATCTGGAACGCTGTCGAACAGGCGCGCATCGAGGCTCTTGGCTCGGCTGAAATGGCGGGCGTGGCGCGTAACCTCGACCGTATGACCGAAATGCGCGTGCGCGCCGATCCGATCGTGCGCGCACGGACGGCTGAGGAAGTCCCACTCGCAACGGCACTTGGCCTGCTGGTTCGCGAACGGCTGACTGGCGCGGCAGTGCCCAAGATCGCCGAGAACGCTGTCGATCTGGTGCGCGACGGGATCGAAGACAAAGCCAGTGGCCATCTCGACGATCTGATCGCCGCACAGGGCGACCAGGCGGCGTTTGCGCAGGTGATGCGCCGGGTCTTGTCGGATCTCGGACTGGGGCTGGATCCCGACGCCGACCCGGAAGACGGCGATGATCAGGACGAGGGGCAGGAGGAAGAGCAACCCGGCGACGAAGGCGACGAGCAGGATCAGGAGCAGGGCGGCGACCAGCAATCGACCGAAACCCGGGGCGAGCAATCCGACGACGACGCCGAATCGTCTGAATCGCGTGAGGTCGAAATGGACACCGACATGGTGTCCGAAGCCGAAATGGGCGACGAAGGGCAGGAGGGCATGACCCCGTGGCGGCCCAATACTCCGCTGAGCGATCTGCCGCCGGACTTCGACTATCGCGCCTATACCCGCACCCATGACGAGGTGGTCGGAGCCGACGATCTATGCGACCCCGAGGAGTTGACGCGGCTGCGGACCTACCTCGATCAACAGCTCGTGCCGCTGCAATCGGCGGTGACCAAGCTCGCCAACCGGCTGCAACGCCGCCTGATGGCGCAGCAGAACCGCAGCTGGGATTTCGATCAGGAGGAAGGTTTGCTCGATGCAGCGCGGCTGGTGCGGATCGTGACCAACCCGTCGTATGCGATGAGCTACAAGGTCGAACGCGATACCGAATTCCGCGATACGGTGGTGACCTTGCTGATCGACAATTCGGGGTCGATGCGCGGACGCCCGATCAGCATTGCCGCGATCTGTGCCGACATTTTGGCACGCACGCTCGAACGCTGCGCGGTCAAAACCGAAATCCTCGGCTTTACCACCCGCGCCTGGAAGGGCGGGCAGAGCCGCGAGAAATGGCTCGCCGACGGGCGTCCGCCAAAGCCGGGGCGGCTCAACGACCTGCGCCACATCGTTTATAAACCCGCCGACGCGCCGTGGCGGCGGGCGCGCAAGAATCTCGGCCTGATGATGCGCGAGGGGCTGCTCAAGGAGAATATCGACGGCGAAGCGCTGCTGTGGGCGCACGACCGGTTACTCGGGCGGTCGGAGGACCGGCGCATCCTGATGGTGATTTCGGACGGCGCGCCGGTCGATGATTCGACGCTGTCGGTCAACAGCGGCAATTATCTCGAACGCCATTTACGGCAGGTGATCAAGCACATCGAAACCCGCTCACCGGTCGAACTGACCGCAATCGGCATCGGCCATGACGTGACGCGCTATTACGCCAAAGCGGTGACGATCATGGACGCCGAGCAATTGGGCGGGACGATCATCGATCAGTTGGCGGCGCTGTTCGAAGCCGATGGCGGGGCGAAGCGCGGGCGGCGGTAAGCGCTACGCCACCCCGAACCGCAAGCCGATCGTCATCGCATAAGGTGTATCGGGGTCGTGCCGGACGCTGGGAAACTGCGGCTTGTTCGGCGCATCGGGAAAGGCTTGCGGCTCAAGGCATACCGCGTCGCCCGGCGCGTGTACCCGCTCACCTTTGCCGACCAAGCCGCCAAGATGCGCACCGGCATAGAATTGCAGCGCCGGTGCCGTCGAGGCGATGTCGAGCACCCGGCCCGTTGCGGCGCAGGCCAGCCGCGCGACGGGTCGCATGGTGTCGGGCACCCCGCGCACGACGAAATTGTCGTCGTAAACAGTCGTGGCAATGCGGCGCGGCGCGCGAAAATCGAAACCCGTCCCCGCAACGGCTGCGATCTCGCCGGTGGGGATCAAACCCGCCCCGAGCGGTGTGTAGGCATCGGCAAACAATGTCAGCGTATGATCGAGCGCCGATGTGGTGCCGCCCGACAGGTTGAAATAGCCATGGCTGGTCATGCCGATGACTGTCGGCCGGTCGGTGGTGGCGCGATAGGCGATGGTCAGTCGGTCGGCGTCGAGCGTGAACTGCGCCTCGAACGCGATATTGCCCGGATAGCCGCCCTCTCCATCGGATGATGTCACGGCGAATGTCACCGACGGCGGCGCGTCGCTGGTCGCGACGATCTCCCACAGCTTGGCATGCAGTCCGGCAGCCCCACCATGAAGCTGGTTCGGCGGCTCGTTGGCGTCGAGCCGATATTCGGTCCCGTCGAGAGTAAAGCGCGCGCCGCCGATGCGGTTGGCGGTTCGCCCGACGGTCGCACCAAGATATTGCGTGTCGGCAAGATAGCCGGAAATCGTATCGAACCCGAGCAGGATGTCATCGGCTTTGCCATCCCGGTCGGCCGTCAGAAACCGCTGCAGCGTTGCTCCATAGGTCAGGATCGCGACTTCGGCGGCGTCATTGGCGAGCAGAACCGCCGTTACGGGACGACCGTCGGCCAGAGTTCCGAAGGCGTGCTGCGCTACCGGCATGTCCGAGGCCATGTCAGCCATGCCCCCGCGCCGCAACCGTTGCAGGCTCGGACGGTTGCGGCGCGCGACGGGTGGTGCGCGGCATCACCCCGGCGGCTGGTCAGCGGGCTTGGCTTTCGCCGCTGCCTTTGCCGCGTTTGCCGCGCGTGCCGCTTCGTTCGCCTTGGCGCGTTCGGCGTTGGCGGCGACGCGCGCTTCAAGCTCTTGCTGATGCTGCGCCCGCGCCGCCGCACCGGCCTGGGCGGCGGCATCGCGCTGGGCCTTTGCGGCTTCGGCGGCCTTGGCGCGTGCTGCAGCGTCGTTCTCCCGCTGCGACCGGGCGACCTCGGCCGCTTTGGCGCGATCGGCATCAACAGCGGCTCGAGCCGCTGTACGTTGCGCCAGTTCCTGTTCGTGCTGTGCCCGGGCAGCGGCATTGGCCTGAGCAGCGGCGTCGCGCTGCGCCTTGGCGGCGTCGGCGGCCTTGGCGCGATCGGCCTGCTCGGCGTCGCGTTTCGCCTTGGCCGCAGTTTGCGCTTCGACCCGCGCCTTGGTATCGGCATCGCGCTGCGCGGTTTGCACCGCCTGCTCCTTGACGCGCGCCGCGCTGGCCTGAGCCCGCGCCGCCGCATCGGTTTCAGCCTTGGCCTTGGCGGCGGCCTGGGCGTCGGTGCGCGCCTTGATCGCGGCATCACGCTGCGCGGTTTGCACAGCCTGTTCCTTGACTCGCGCCGCGCTGGCCTGAGCCCGCACCGCCGCATCGGTGTCAGCCTTGGCTTTGGCGGCGGCCTGGGCGTCGGTGCGCGCCTTGATCGCGGCATCTCGCTGCGCAGTTTGCGCCGCCTGCTCCTTGGCGCGGGTCGCGATAGCCTGCGTACGCGCCGCCGCCGCCGCGTCGGCCTTTGCCTTGGCAGCGACCTGTGCTTCGGCGCGCGCCTTGAAAGCGGCATCGCGCTGCGCCGCAGTGGCATCGGTGCGCGCCTTAGCCGTTGCCTCGGCATCGCTCCGCGCCTTGGCTGCGGCAAGCCGCTGCTGCTCGCGCGTTGCCGATGCAGCGGTCAGGGCTGCCTGCCGCGACTGTTCGAGCTGGGCACGGCGCGCCTGTTCGGCCAACCGCGCCGATTCGGCGGCACGCTGGGCATCGACGGCGGCTTGACGACGCTGCGCCTCGGTTGCCGCGTTCGCCTGTGCCAGCGCAGCCGACTGCTGCGCGATGCGTGCCTGGTCGGCCGCCGCGGCCTGTCGCCGCGCAGCCTCCTGCTCCAGCGCGATCAGGCGCGGATCACGCCCCTGACCGCGATCATAGCCATTGCCCGTATAGCCATCACGCGCCCTGTCGCGGCGCTGGTCGATCAGCACCGCCGCGCCGACGCCTGCCGCGCCGATTGCGGCTGCATAGGCGAGGCGTTGATTGCGCTCGCGCTCCCATTGGCGGCGTTCGTCGTCGCCGTAGCGCTGCCAGTCGGCATCGCGCTGCTGCGTCGCACTCCAGCGCTGGCGCTGAGCCGCGAAATCGTCGCGTCGAGATTGCCAGTCGGCGGCATAGGCAGCCTGACGGCGATCATTGCGCGCCGCGCGGTAAAGCGCGCGTGCCCGGTCGAGATAGCGCCCCGCCGCATCGGCACGGCGCGCCGCGATGATTTCGTCGAGCGGCACCCCGCCCGAATCATAGACGCCACTCAGTTCGCCGTTATCATAGGCATAGCCATAGTCGGGATCACGCACGAAGAACGGTTCCTCGGCATCGCGATCGTAATAATAGGTGCGTTCTCCGCGCGGCAGTTGTTCGACGACGCGGTAGGCTCCGTCGTCCGAACGCCACACCCATGGGCGACTGCCGCCATAATCCACGGTGTAGTCCGGAGGGGTATCGCCGAACGCCTCCCCCATCGCATAGGCGCGGGCGACCGGGCGAAACCGTTCGCGGCGTGGTTTGGGTGTCGCCATGCGCACGGCACGCACCGGTGGCGGCAGCGCCGATTCAAGCGGCGCAGCGGTAAGCGGCGGCGGCGCTGCTGTCGCGAGCGGTAGCGCCGCGATCGGCGGGGCGCTCACCGGTTGACCGTCGGTTGCAGCGACGGGCGTCGTCGTGGCCGCCGTCTGTTGATTGCTCGCACCCTTGTCACATGCGGCGAGTGGCAGTGCCGCCAACATCGCCGCCAGTACAAGCCGCGAAGGCGCATAGGATTGAAACATGGATGGTCTCCCGACACTGAATGCAGCGCAGATGCACCGTTGCGGCTGAACCGCCGCCGAACGTGAATTGTCCAACCATTGCCGAGCCGAAAGGGTCCGTAGCCCCTATTGGGGGCGAGAGTGGCGGCCTGTCCCCTGAATACGGGACAGGAGGGCAGTGGTGGACAGGAGCGCTGTTCGATAGGATGCTGTGCCGAACGGTCGGCGTTAAAGGGGCGATGTGATACGCACCGCGATCATCGAAGACGATCCGGCGGCGGTCGACCGGCTTCGCGCCGCGATCGATTCAGCCGATGATATTGCCGTCGTCGCGGTGGCGCGCAACCTGAATTCGGGGATGGCGCTGGTCGCTGCCGGCGGCTTCGACGTGCTGCTCTGCGATCTCGGCCTGCCCGATGGCAGCGGCATTGCTTTGATCCGCGAGTGCGCACGCCGCTACCCCGAAACCGATATCATCGTCATCACCATCTTTGCCGACCAGGCCAAGGTTATTGAAAGCATCAAGGCCGGTGCCCGCGGCTATCTCGTTAAGGATGAACGGCTAGAAAGCTGCGTCGACGGCATTCGCGAAATCCGCCGCGGCGGCTCACCGATCAGCCCGATCATCGCCCGCCAGTTGCTGCAGCAATTGGGGCCGCCTACAACCAACACCGCCGGGCCATTGCAGGAACCCTTGTCGCCGCGCGAGACCGAAGTGCTCAACCTGCTGGCCCGAGGCTTCAGCTATTCAGAAATCGCGGGTTTGCTGACTCTGTCGCCGCAGACAGTCGGCACCTATGTCAAACGGATCTACCGCAAGCTGGAGGTCAATTCCCGCGCCGAAGCGGTGTTCGAAGCGTCGAGCCGCGGGATTATGGATGTCCATTAAAGCGTCGGTCTGGTTGATCGTCGCAGTCGTGTGTGCTGGCGTGCTGGCACTGGTGGCGAGCGGGCTGTTCACCCCGGGCAATGCGGCGGCGGGACGCCCCGTCCAGACGTTCGTTGCTGCCGAAATTGCCTTTGCCGACGTGACCAAGCCGCCCGTCACCGGATGGGCCGCGGGCGGCCACAACGGGCTGGACGTCAGGCCGCTGGCCCGCGCGCACGGCTTGGCCGCGCCCGCCGTCTGGGTCCGCTACCGCTTCGACAGCGCCAGCTTCGAGGGTCAACCGATGGCGCTGATGTGCGATTTCATGCGCGAGCGCTTCACCGTCTTCTTCAACGGCGTCGACATTGCCCGAACCAACGGCAGGCCCGACGATACCGATTTCGATTGGCACCGTCCGCTGTTCGCCCCGCTGCCGGAACGCCTGCTCCGCGCCGAAATGAACGAGATCGTCGTCCACATCGAAAGCGATCCAGCGCGACCGCTGTCGATCGGCACGGTCAGTATCGGTGGCGACGAAGCGGTAAGCGCCTTGTTCGATCGACGATTGTTCTTCAACAGCAGCGCGCCACAGATCATTAATGGCATCCTGGCGACGCTGACGCTGGGGGTGCTGCTGTTCTGGTTCGTGCGACCGCAGGAACAGGTTTTCGGCTGGCTGGCGCTTGTCGGCTGCGTCTGGTTCTTTCGCAATCTGCATTATTTCATTGCGGGTCCGCCGTTCGACAACGATCTGTTCTGGATATTGACGACCGATTCGATATTCGTGCTGATGGTCGTGGTCTATGGCTTTGCGGCGACCTTCTTCGACCTACCCAACAAGTCCCGGGTGATTGCCGCTGCAGCGCTGGTGTGCGGCTTGGGCATTGTGTCGCGCCACTTACTGGTCGCAGCGAACCTCGCCGATGTGCCCAGTTTTCTGCTGACAATTCCAGTAGCCGTCGCCACGTTGCTGATCTTGGCGCGAGCCGCCTGGCGACAGGTAAGCATCGAAAACTTCCTCATGCTGCTCGCTGTAGCGGCCGCCACGGGCTTTGCCTTTCACGACTTGCTACTGGTGTCGCGGGGCGATGCGAGCATCCCAATTTATTTGCAGCCCTATGGCAGCCTGCTGGTGTTCTCGGCATTTGGCCTTGCGCTCGGCCGCCGTATGCTCGTGGCGCTGGCAACCAACGAGGATGTCAACATGACGCTCGAGCGCCGGATGGCGCAGGCGACCGCCCGACTGGAAGCCAGCGAAGCCCAGCGCCGCGAGCTGCAAGTGGCCAGCGCCGTCGAAATCGAGCGCGAACGCATGATGCGCGAGATTCATGACGGCATCGGGTCGAGCCTGATCACCGCGCTGGCCGTTGCTGAACGCCAGTCCCAGTCGCCGGGGACGATCGCCACCTTGAAACGCTCGATTACCGACCTGCGGATCGGTGTCGATTCGCTCGAGCCGATCGATGGCGACGTCGTCACACTACTGGCCAATCTGCGCCACCGGATGGAACATGAACTGCGCGATGCCGGGGTCGCCTTTGTCTGGAAGGTGCAGGCAACACCGGCCTTGCCGTGGCTCGATCCGGTTGCCGCTCTGCATCTGCTGCGGATTCTGCAGGAAGCCATCGGCAATATACTGATGCACGCCGGTGCCCACCTCGTCGATGTGGGGTGCGCACCTGCTCACCGCGGCGGTGCAGCCGGCGTCATCATCCTGATTGCCGACAACGGTCGGGGGTTCAACACCAGCGCGACTGCGCGCGGTCGCGGTCTATCGAACATGCGGGCGCGTGCCGAGGCGCTCAATGCTCATTTTGATTGCGACAGCACGATTGGCGCGGGAACCCGCATTTCGATCTGGCTGCCATTGAGCCAGCACACCGTGCTCGCCACCGGCTGAACGCCGACAAACGCCGCGTGTACCCAATTCCGGGGATAGCGAAACTTCGTCGCAATCAATACTCCCATCATCATCATCATCAAACGATCATGCGAGCTTAAGACCTCGAATGATCGCCTGCATCGGTCGCTGTCGAATTGTATCGACGGCGAGTGCAGTATTGTCATATCGAGGGGAATATTCCATGGCGACTGTATTGGCGGATCTGGAAACCCGGGTCGATGGTCTATTTACCTATATAACAACTAAAGCGCTCGACGCCGCATTTGGTACCAATCTGCCCTTTGTTGGCAGCGCATTGTCGAGCGTCGTCCAAGGCGGCGTACCGTTTCTCACCACGCTCGAAACCAAGATCAACGCGACGCTTGAAGCCCTTGACGCGGCGAGCACGCCACAACAGATCGCCAAGGCGCTCGATGATCTCGATGATGTCACTGCATCGGCGGTGGGCAATGTCGTCAATTTCCAGATTGGCACCCACGATTCATTCACGCCTGCAGCATCGCCCTTCAGTCTGGAGGTCGGCCTGCCCGCACTCAAATTCGAAGTCGGTGGAACGGCAAACTTCAACCTTGGCTACACGCTCAATCTCGGCCTGTCGTACGACACCCAGTCGCACATTCTGACGACGGCGGTCGGTACCAAGGAGATCGAGCTCGATCTCAACGCCGGATTCAATATCGCCGGCGGCGCCAAGCTTGGCTTCATCGGCGTCGATATCATGGACAAAAACCCGAATCCCGAACTTGCGCTTAAAGTCGCGATCAATATCGATGACGGCAAGGACGTAACCACGCTGGGCCTCGGCAACGTCAAGACGCTGATCGGCGGCGACGTCAACCTGTTGCTCGGCCTGACGACCGACTTGTCGACAAAGCTCCTGCCACAGCTGACCACCGACCTGCACGTCGGCTATCACGTCACCGCCTTCGATCCTTCGAGCGGTCTATCGGGCCTTGGGGTCACACCGACAATCGCGCTTGAAGACATTCAGCTCGAACTTGGTTCGGTGGTCGATTTTCTGGCCAAGACCTTCGGCCCGATCATCCATGACATCTTTGGAACCTTCCCGCTCGGCCCATTGATCGATATTGCGACCGCGCCGATTCCGATCATCGACCCGGCGGTCCATGCGATCGGACTGACCGACCTGTTCGACGTCGTCGGCCCCGACGGCGTCATCAATCTGCTCGACATTGCTGCCTATGCCGGAGCCGATGCCAAGGTGCTCGGCGACTTCGCGCTAGCGTTCAACCTGATCAAGGGGATCAGCGAAGCCTCGAGCTCGGGCCACGCCACGATCAGTCTCGGTTCGCTCACACTCCTCGGTGATGCTCCGGCGGCGCAGAATGGCAATGCCTTGCAAATTCCCAACGAATATAGCGTTGGCGACGCGATCTTCAGCGGTCCGACCGGCCAGCAGGTCAAGGACGCCGCGACGACCGGTCTATCCGGACAACTGGGCAACAACCCGACGCCGAAACCGGGCCTCGGCGGTATTCTCGAACCACTGGTCAATATCCTCAGCAAGGCCGGGCTCGACGTCCCGCTGTTCACCAATCCCGAACAGACGGTGAAGGCGCTGCTGCTAAGCGGCTTTGGTGGGCCGCCGGTGCCGCTGATCACCTACGACGTGCCCGAATTGACCTATGTCGCGACGTACGAACAGTTCTTTCCGATCATCGGGCCCATCGGCATCGGCTTCAAAGGCAAGTTCGGCACCACGATCGACGTCAATTTCGGTTATGACACCTCGGGCATCGCGTCGGGGCATTTCGAAGACGGCTTTTACCTGTTCACCAAACCGCAGGAGCCGCACAACGGCCAGAACTTCGCGCCCGCCGCCTCGATGGGTATCGAAATCGATGCCGCTGCCGGCATCAACCTCGGCTTCGTCTCGATCGAAGTCGGTGGCGGGCTTGCCGCCAACCTCAATGCCTATCTCGATGCCGATCCAACGTCGGGCCGCCTGTATCTGGCGCATCCCGGCTGTCTGGTGTCGCCGATTGCCGGCGAATTCGATGCCACGGTGTTCGTCGATTTCTCGATCAACTTCATCTTCTTCCAGTGGGAGCACCGCTTCGATATCGCCGATATCACGCTCGCCGAATTCAGCTTCGGTTGCGACGCGCCAACCAGCGAACCGGGCCACGGTCTGGCGGAATTCGGAGCGGGCGACCGTACGGTCCTGCTGCACGCCGGTGAAAATGCCCATTTCTGGCAGATCAACGGCAAGGAAGGGACCGACACGTCGGAGCATTTCGAGATCCGCAATGCGCGCGACGGCATGGGCGTCCTCATTCCGAACAAGCTCGATGTGTCGTCGCACACGATTCATGAAACCTACGGCGATGGCGGCATCCTGTTCCAGATCAACGCCACGCTAGGCGACAAGCGCGATGTCCTGGTGATTGCCGAAGACGTCTTAGTCGGCTCGCTGATCGATGGTGGTGACGGTGATGATCTTCTGGTCGGCGGTGCTGGACAGGACATCCTCATCGGCGGCGCAGGCTTTGACCATCTGATCGGCGGTGCGGGCAACGACACGCTGGTTGGCGGAAAAGATGCCGACACCCTCGAAGGCGGGCTTGGTGCCGATAACATCGACGGTGGCGACGGCATCGACCAGGTGACCTACGAACACTCCAAGCAAGGCGTCATCTTCTCACGCGACACCGACAAGGACGGTGTTTTCCACGGCCATGGTGGCGAAGCCGAGGGCGATACGCTCAAAAACGTCGAATATATCGTCGGCTCACACTTCGACGACCGGCTGTATGGCAACCCCGACGAGAAGAACACGCTCGAAGGCCTCGCCGGCAATGATATTCTCGTCGGTGGCGACGAAGACGACTATATCATCGGCGGTGCCGGCGCGGATGTGCTGATCGGCGGCGACAACAGCGGCGGTGACACCGGCGGCGACGGCACCAGCTTCGTCACCTCGGCGGCTGGCGTCGTGGTCAACCTCGTCACCGGCAAGGGTTCGGGCGGCGACGCCGAAGGCGACACCTACAAGGGCATCGAGCATGTCCAGGGGTCGGTTTACGACGATGTCATCACCGGCAACGCCGAACGCAATATCATCGACGGCTATTACGGCGACGACCGGTTGTCGGGCGGTGGCGGCAAGGACACGGTTTCGGGCGGCGAAGGCGATGACATTGTCTATGGCGGTGCCGACGGCGATGAACTCGATGGCGGCGGCACGAACTTCAACCGCGGGCATGACCTGCTGACCTATGAACGGTTCCAGAGCAGCAACAATTCCACGGGCGTTACCGTCGACCTATGGGCCGGTGACAAGAACGACAAATACAATAACAGCGGTGATGACAAGATTGCCCGTGCACTGATCCACAAGGCCGACGGAGCGCAGGACGTCGATGTCTTCGCTGCCCACGTTAGCACCTTCGAAGACCTGACCGGGTCGAAATTCAACGATACGCTGACTGGCGACGATCAATACAACGTCATCAAGGGCTTGGCCGGCAACGACATCATCCACGGCATGGGCGGCAACGACACGCTGATCGGCGGCGCCGGGGCCGATGCCCTGTATGGTGACGCTGGCATCGACCTTGCCGACTACATCGATTCGACCGACGGCGTGATTGTCGATCTGGCAGTCGGCGGCGGAAGCAAAGGCGATGCGCTCGGCGACGTCCTCGTCAGCATCGAAAACCTGCGCGGATCGGACTATGCCGATACTCTGCTCGGTAGCTTTGGCGACAACGAGATCGATCCCGGGCTGTCGCGCTTCGGCCTCACCGACGTTGTCGATGGCCGTGCCGGTGTGGATACTCTGGTGCTCGATTATTCACGTGGCGATGTTGGCAAGGGCCTCGTCGGTGGCTTCGATATGGGGTCGTTCGACAGCGGATCCTTCTCGCGGCAGGAACTCAACACCGCCGCCCAGCGCGACGGCGTGATCTTCACGGGCATCGAAAAGCTCAACGTTACCGGAACTGCCAAGGCGGATATCGTCTTCGGTGGCGGCGGCAACGACACCGTCTATGGCGGGCGCGGCAATGATCTGATCTTCGGCGGTCTCGGCGTCGATCGGCTGTTTGGCGGCGCGGGCAACGACATCATCGTGTCCGGATCGGATGCGACGCGCCAACTGTCGCTGCTCGGCGGCACTGACGAGGTCCAGTTGGTTGGCGGCTCCGGAATCGATACGCTGTCGATATCGCTTGCAGCCTATAAGGGCAACGTCGTGCTCACCGGCACCGACGGCACCGCCGACTTCGACGGCGTCAATGCCGCGCTGAAAAACGGCACCGGGATCAGCGAATTCGAACTGCTTTATGCCGTCGTCACCGGCCAGGGTGATGACAAGATCACCCAACCAGGCACGTTCGACAATTTCTTTGTCACCGGTTTCGGGGTCGATGAAATCCGGTCGGGACTCGGTAAGGATTATGTCGATGGCGGAATCGAATTCCGCATAGGCAGCGAAGTCAGCGGCCCCGATGCCAATGGCTTGCTGACCCCGACTGGGCCGATCGACGCGCTCTATGCCAACGACGGTGACTTGCTGGTGCTCGATTACAGCACTGAAAGTACCGCAGTTTTTGGCAGTGTGCACACCGCCTCAACCCAATTGTTCGTCAAGTCTGCCAATGGCCAAACGCTGCTGCAGTCCAACAGCGGCAATTACACATCGGGGGCGAACAGCACCGATTTCGTCAATATCGAACGTCTCGACGTCACCGGGTCGTCTGCAGGCGATCTGCTGATCGGCACCGATCTGCTGTTCGGGCGCAACGTCGGTCCCGACGGTGCAATCGCTTCATCCAAGAGCCTGCGCGGCGACGATCACCTGTCCGGTGGTGGCGGCAACGATCTGCTGATTGGGAATACCGGCGACGATACGCTGCTCGGCGGCGACGGCGACGACGTCCTGCTTGGCACTTCGGTGGGCACCAGTCGCGGCCCGGTGGTGGATCGCGGCGAGATCGACACACTGACCGGCGGCAAGGGCTCCGACGTGTTCGTCCTCGGTGCCGACCTCGGCGGAGCGCTGCCGCTGGTCTATTACAACGATGGCGCCGCGCTTGCTGTAGGCGGAAACGCCGTCGGCGACCGCACGATATCGGGTTCCAACCGCGCGATCATCACCGATTTCGCCACCGAGGATCATATCCAGCTCGGCGGTGTGCAGAGCGACTACCGCTCGGAAACGATTGGCGGCTCGACCTTTATCTACCTGCGTGACGGGCTTGACGGCGGTGGTATCGCGGCACCGAAGAATGACGAGCTCATCGCCGAACTGAAGGGCGTCACCAGTTTCAGTCTCGATGCGCCCTACGTAACCTATGTGGGCAGCAGCGTCTTGGCGGGTGGCGGACGGGTCGGTGCGCCGACTCCGGTTACCGATGCGCTGACACTGCGCCTGATCGCTGCCGACCCGACCGCTAACGGTGCGGCATCCTTGGAGGCTCGGCAGACTTCTGGGGCGCAGACCGTCGAAGCGGTGGCGCAGGTGAAGTTCGCCAATCCGGTTCCGGTGCCTCACGACGTCGCGCCGGTGCTGAAGTCGGCCGCGTTGCTGAGCAACAACGCCTCGCCCGCGCCGGATTGGGTGACGCAAACCAGCAATCCGGCCGATCTGCGGGCGGCGTTGTTCAATGGCCAGACAAACCTGTCGCAGGGGAAATTTACCTTGCAGGGCGACGGTGCCGCCTTTGGCACCTTCAACGGCGATCCGTTCGGTCTTGGTCATGGCATCGTCATTTCGACCGGCGATGTAACCCAATTGGCCGGCGTCAACCTGATCGACGGCGGTCACAAGATCGCTCCGGCTCATGATCTGCATTTCGTGAAGATTGGCCATGTCGGGCTGAATGACATCTATCGTGCCGACCTCACGGGGATCGGTTTCGATATCAAGTCACTCAAGCTGGGCGATGCCAGCGGCGGCCTTGGCGGCAGCGGCGGCAGGGCGAGCGGGTTTGACATTGGCGCGGTCGCTCTCAGCCACACAAAGCTGGATGCCGTAACCAACAGCACCAACCTTGACAGCAGCGCCATCCTGCCACGCATCGACGCCTTCGAGTTCGATGCCGCCCACGTAGTCTTTACGCCAGGATCGCAACGGCCGCCTTCATCGGGCTTCGACAACGCCGCCGATCTTGCCGGCTCGGCAAATGGCCTGCCGCTCTTCGAAACCGTTGGTTTCGATCGGTTCGCCGATCCCAACCTTAGCGGCTATCTCTCGCTTGGCGACGGCGGACAGCTCGGACTGGAGCTCAATCAGACAGTCGGCACTGCTGGTCCGCTGTACCTTTATGTCGCCGAAACCGGCGCCAATGGCGAAGAGCTTTCGGCTGGCTTCACCGCGTCGGCCGACCGGCTCAATTCGCCCACCGATCTCAGCACCGATCTGGGTGCACCCGGCATCGCGGGCGACGATATCTCGCTGACCTATGCCTTCACACCGTTCGGGAACAAGGACGTGCCCGACCAGTCGATCAACCAGGTCACCTTCGACTTCGTGTTCTTCTCTGAAGAGCTCGTCGAATATGTGCAGTCGGGGTTCAACGATACGTTCAAGATTACCCTGAACGGCGTCAACCTCGCGTTGTTGTCGGACGGTTCGGCGGCCAGCATCGATACGCTGTACGCACCGAACGCGGGCGGCAGCGCCACCAGCGACATTCACAACCTGCGCACTGACACCATCGTTTCGGACTTCATCTACAACCCCGTGGGCACCGGCCCCGCTGCCAGCCAGACCCGCGCCGACGGCTACAGCAAGGTGTTGCATTTTACCGGAGCGATCAATCCGGGCGTCGAAAACATCCTCAAGATCGAAGTGAAGGATGTGCGCGACGGGCTGCTCGATTCGGGCATCCTGATCCGCGGCGGCAGCTTCCGCGGCGAAAGCGTCAATCACTTCTTCGTCAACGGTGCCGAAACGCCGATCGCCGAAGGTGAACATCGCCCGATCAATTTCGGTCTGACGGTTCCGACCGGTGGCAGCGCGACTGGTGCACTGAGCGTCACGTTCCACCCAACCGCAGGAATCGATCTTGGCGCGGGTGCTGGCCATGACGTGGTCCGCACGATTTCGGCCAAAGACGGCCTGACCGGTCACATCGATGCCGTGGCGCTGTCGGACGGCCGCAACGACGGTACGCGTTACGAATCGGTTTCGGTTGAGGTCAAACCCGCACTCTTGGGCAACGCCCTCGTATCGACCGAAGGCGGCGGTCCGCATTACGATACGGCACCGCTGGTCTTCGAGGTTCACGATAGTCTGGTGGCGCTCACCCGCACCATCGGCGACGCGCCGGCGCGCTTCAATCGCGCTGCGCCAAATGCCTGGGCCGATGCCTGGACAGCGCACGGCGTCCATATCACCCACACCGCCAATCTGAATGCGCGCGAGCCTGTCTATAGTGCGGTCGATTTCGGTACCGCCAATCCCAAGCTGCTGAGCGGCAGCGACATCTTGGCGGGCGATCTGGGTGTTTCGGGTCAGGCCAAGGGTGCCCCCGGCTTACCGCAGGAAATCACCAGCGGCGAAGCACTGAAGTTCGATTTCGACAGCGGTACACTCAGCGCCTTCACGATCGATTTCGCCCGCTTCGAACGTGGCGACAGCGCCAAGATCGAACTGCACGATTCGCATGGCACCATCATCCGCACCGACACGACCAGCGCCGCATCGTTCGGGTTGTCCAACCTTCACGGCGTTGCGGAGATCATCGTCAGCGCAAACAGCGGGGCCTTTGTTCTCGACAAGGTCACGTTCACCGAAAACTACGATGCCTTGGTGGCCGGCGTATTCTTGCCCGATCGCAGCAGCGACCTACTGCCGCCGCACTTCGCCAACGACATGTTCGTGCAAGGCGACATGCAGTTCATGCGCGTCGCGTAACAGCGATATTCCGACCAAACAGGGAGATTATCATGACCAACTTTAAATCGAAGCTTGTTGCACTCGTCATCGGCGCAACGATGCCGGGTATGGCAGCCGCCACGATCACCCACAGCTTTGCCGACCGGGTCAGTTTCATTGCGGCGATGCCGCAGGCCTTGACCCTTCCGATCAATCTGCCGGGTGTGTCGCCGGTGTTCGTCAGTGATTTTACCATTGGCGGCCTGACGATCACCGGTCTGGACGGCGGACTCGCCGGAAATGGCAGTAATCTGCTGTCAACCGAGCTCGACAGCGACACGTTGATCCTCAATTTTACCCAGCCGACCTACGGCATCGGGTTGTTCGGCGGCGTTACCGATCTCGATTTTGCCTATATCGATGGTGAACTCCTCGTCGATCTCGTCGGCAGCGGCACCGCGGCATTGATTGCCAATGGTGGCGCGGCCTTTCTGGGCTTGCGCAGCGATGTTGCCTTTACCCAAGTGCGGGTGTCGCTGACGTCGTTCGACACTGGCGCGTCGTCGATTGGCTTTGTGACACTGCAAGACAGCGTCGATCAGGTCGCGGCAGTCCCCGAACCGGCGTCGTGGATGCTGTTGATTGCAGGGTTTGGCATTGTGGGCGCGCGGCTGCGGACCCGGCGGCCATCCGGCCAAGTCAGTGGCGCGTGATACCGAGCGAGCCGAACGACACCCAGGGTCACCGTCTGCGCCACGCGCTCGCGTTTGCCTGCACCCTTGGTCTGACGCCGGCTGCCGCTGCCGATTTGGTGCTGCCTGCGCCCAGCGGGGCACCGCAATCGATCGACTTTGCCAAAGACCCGGTTTTGGCGTTCGGTCATGCGGCCGCACCGTTACGACCGTTTCTGGCGACATTGGGGGAGGCGGTTGCAGCGCATCCCGCAGTCCTGGCGGCAATCGCCCGCATCGCCGCGGCGACCGGTGTCCGCACGCAGGTCCGCGCCGCGCAGTTGCCGCAGGTCGATTTTCAGCTGAGCGCATCGCACTCACTGGTTCGTGACTTCGCCGGCCAGTCGGCGGTGGTTGATAGCCTGCAGCCGCGCGGTCGTACCGATGCCATTGTCAGCGGCAGTCAGCTGCTGTTCGATTTCGGCGCGACGGGGAATCGCATTGCCGCCGCCGACGCGCGGATCGATGCCGCGAAGGCCGAACTCGAGCGCAGCGCCAGCGAGGTCGCCTTGCACGCTGTTGCGGCCTGGTATGACGTCGTCGGCTATCAGACATTGGCGGCACTCGGCGCGGCAGCTGTGCTGCGGCAACAAGCGATCCTCGCCGATGTGCGGACCCGGGTTGCGCAAGGAATGGGTGCCAGTGGCGATGCCGACCGGGCGGAGGCGGTGCTTGCCGGGACCCAGGCTCAGGCGGCGCGGTATGATCGGCTGCTGGCGCAAGCCCGTGAACGCTACCATGAGGCGTTCGGCAACGATGCCCCGTCCGATCTTGCGCGCATTGCACCGCCGCCGTCAGAAGCCGGCAGTCGCGATGCTGCGCAGGCACTTGCCCACGCGTCGCCCGCAGTGCAGGCCGGCTTTCGGCGCGCCGAAGCTGCTCGTCGAGACTGGCGGGCGGTTCGCGCCGATGGATTGCCGCGCCTGTCCGCCGGCGTAAACGGCACGCGATACGGCATCTTCACCGGGCCCGACTATGATGTGCGGGGAACGCTGTCGCTGCGCCAGGGTCTATTTGCGGGCGGGCACCAGCGCGGCGTCATCGCCGAAGCCGAGGCGCGATCCCGCGAGGCAGAATTCACCGCCGATCAAGGTGCCAGCGAAACCGAACGCGACGCCGGGATCGCCTACAGCGACGTAAGTGCCCTTGCGCGGACGGCAGCGACGCTCGAAACGGCGTATATCGCCAACCGCCGCGCGCGCGATGCCTATGTCGAACAATTCCGGGTTTCGCGCGGCACGTTGATCGAGCTGCTCCGCGCCGAACAGGAGTATTTCGGCGCTGCTGCCAGCTATCTGCAGGGTGCCGTCGAACTCGATATTGCGCGCTTCACTCTGCTCACCCGGACCGGCGAAATCCTGCCTGCCGCAGGCATCCGTCTCACTGCGACCGGCTCGTAAAGGATCCCGAAATGATTGGTATCGACGATACCGCGCGTAAACCCCGCATCGCCGCTTGGCTGAAGGATCCCATCCTCGCCAACAAGGGACTTTATCTTCAGGTCGCGTTGGCGGCGGCATTGGTCAATGTGTTCGGCCTCGCCACGTCGCTGTTTTCGATGACGGTTTACAACCGGATCGTTCCCAACAATGCCACCGGATCACTGATCGCGCTGTCGATTGGCGTTGCCATCATCATGATCGCCGATTTCGTCCTGCGCCTGATCCGGGGGTATTTCATCGACATCGCCGGGCAGCGCATCGACCGGGTCGTCGGCAATGCGATCTTCGCGCGTATGTTGTCGATGCGGATGGAGCACCGCAAAACCTCGAGCGGTGCGTTTTCCGGGCTGCTGCGCGAGTTCGAGGCGCTGCGCGATTTCTTCGCATCGGCCACGCTGGCCGCCGTTGTGGATGTACCGTTCATCCTGTTGTTCCTGATTGTGATTGCGGCGATCGGCGGCTGGCTGGTGATGGTGCCGTTGCTGATGGTCCCGCTCGTTGTCGGCGCCGGGCTTGCCTGCCAACCGGCGCTGGCACGGCTTGCCGGACAAGGTCTGACGGAGGGCATGTCGAAACAGGGCGTATTGGTTGAGGCGATTTCGGGACTGGAGACGGTCAAGTCGTCGTCGGCTGGGCCGTTGCTGGCACAACGTTGGGCAACCGCTGTGGATGACCATGCGGCATCGTCGTTGAAGCAGCGGCTGATCGCGGCAATCAGCATCAATATCGCTGCATCGGCACAGAACATTTGCTATGTCGGGGTCGTCATTGCCGGGGTCGCGATGATCGCCAGCCGCAACCTGACCATGGGCGGGCTGGTCGCCACCTCGATCCTCGCCGGGCGCTGCGTCGCACCACTTGGTCAGATCGCCAGTCTGCTTACGCGGATCAGCCATACCCGCTCGGCCTATGCCCATCTCGACCGTCTGATGCAGGCCGGCGGCGAGGCGCGCGCCGATACCGAATATCTGCGTCGGCCGATGCTCGACGGTGGTATCGACTTCCGCAATGTCAGCTTCAAATATCCCGGTTCGACGGCACGCGCGCTCGACGATGTCACCTTCAGCATTTCGCCCGGCGAGCACGTTGCCATCGTCGGTCGCGTCGGATCGGGCAAATCGACGATCGCGCGCCTGATCCTTGGGCTGTACGAACCATCCGACGGTGCCGTCCTTGTCGATGGTGCCGATGTCCGCCAGCTCCACCCCGAGGACTTACGCCATAACATCGGCGCAGTGCTTCAGGATGTTTTTCTGCTGACCGGATCGGTGCGCGAGAACATCAGCCTTGGCGAAGCCGCGATCGACGACGCTGCAGTCCTGCGTGCAGCGCGGATCAGCGGCACGCACGATTTCATCAGCCAAGTGCCCAACGGCTATGACATGCGCCTTGCCGACCGCGGCGAGGGCCTGTCCGGCGGACAGCGCCAGTCGATCGCCATTGCGCGGGCGCTGGCCCATGAACGCGCCATCCTGTTGTTCGACGAACCGACCAGCGCAATGGATATCCAGTCTGAGAACGCGCTGATTTCACGGCTCGAAATCGAACTGCGCGGCCGCACCGTGGTGCTCGTCACGCATCGCCAGTCGATGCTCAAATTGGTCGATCGCATCATCATCCTCGACAAGGGCAAGGTCGTCGCCGCAGGCCCGCGCGACGATGTGCTGAAGTCGGTCGCCGTAAATTGGGACATGCGCCATGACCTTCGCCGCAACCCTTGAAACGAAAATCGACGGCATCGCGCCATCGGAAGTCTCGAAGATCCTGCTGTGGGTGATCGGCGCAGTAACCGTCGCCCTGCTGCTTTGGGCGGCGCTGGCTGAAGTCGACGAAGTCGCCACAGCGCAGGGCCGGGTCATCCCGTCGCGGCAGTTGCAGATCGTTTCCAATCTTGAGGGTGGGCGGGTCAAGGCAATCCTCGTGCGCGCCGGTGCCCAAGTGAAGGCGGGGCAGCCATTGGTGCAGCTCGACAGTACGCAGTTTACCGCTGAATTCGGCAAGACCAGCGAGGCGTTCGATGCGCTGGAGGCGCGGGCGGCGCGATTGCAGGCTGAGGTGTCAGGCCGCCCGCCGATCTTCCCGTCCGAATTGCTGGCGCGCGCACCTGTACTGGTTGCAACCGAGCGCGCGCTCTATTCGGCAAGGCTTGCCGATCTGGCAGCGGCGGCGAGCGTCGAGTCAGCCAAGCAAGACCAGGCCGATCGCGCTTTAGGGCAGGCCGAAGTCGAGGCCGGGACGCGCGCGCTCGGTGCCACGGCGGCGGACCGCGAAGTCGCCTTGATCGCACCACTTGTCGCCAAGGGGATCGAGCCGCGGATCGAACTAATGCGTGCCGAAACCGCCCAGGCGCAGGCGCAGGGTGCCGCCGCCAGTGCGGCGCTCGCCGTGCGGCGGGCGCGTGCAGCCGTCGTCGAGGCGCGATCGGCGGTACAATCGGTGCATCAACGCTATCGCAGTCAGGCCGTCGAGGCGCTGACCGTGGCCCGCGCCGAACGCGCTGGACTGGGTGTCGGCCTCCCCGCGCTGCAGGACCGGCTGACGCGGACCGAAGTGCGCGCGCCTATTGCAGGTACCGTCAATCGGGTTTTGGTCACCACCGTTGGCGGCAGCGTGCGACCGGGCGAGCCACTGGTCGAAATCGTTCCGCAGGACGACGCACTGGTTGTCGAGGCCGATGTGAAGCCTGCCGATATTGCTTTCATCCATCCGGGTCAGCGCGCCACGGTCAAGCTGACGGCGTATGATTACTCGGTCTATGGCGCGCTCGACGGCACCGTCGAGCGGATCTCGCCCGATGCAATCGTCAACGAACGCACGGGCGAGAGCCACTTTACCATCCGCATCCGCACGCGTCAGACGGCGCTCAAGGCTCAAAATGGATCGCCACTGCCGATCGGTGCCGGCATGATCGCGGAAGTCGACGTGCTCGGGCACAAGCGCTCGATTCTAAGCTATCTCCTGACGCCGGTCAGTAAACTCCGCGACAATGCTTTTCGCGAGAAATAGGCAAGCGCCCCCCAGACCTGCCAGCACTGCATTTAACCGTCGAGAAGGCGCAGACCGTCAGCAGCGGCAGATCGACCGGGCTCGTCGAGCTTCGCCAAAGTTTTTGTGGCAGGCGTCGTTACGTCCGTGATCGTCCAGACTAGCGTGAACCCTATGGAACCGGACAGAACCGGTCGAAATCGAAATTTGGCGGAGTCGGAGGGATTCGAACCCTCGGATCCGGTTACCCAGATCGGCAGTTTAGCAAACTACTGGTTTCAGCCGCTCACCCACGACTCCGCGAAGGCGCGGCTATAGCGAAGGCGGGCAGCGCTTGGCAACCGCTCGATGCGCGCTGCCTCACACCGCCGCCAGTGCCTGCAGGAATTCGAGCTGTGACAGCGCCGCGTCGTCGAAGCCCGAGACCTTGGGATTGGTCGAGTTGATCACCAGATATTCGTCGGGCGCATGCGCACCTGTTCCGCGCCCCAGCCCGAAATGCCCCGCCGCCAGTGCCAGCGGCGGGTTGGTGAACAGATGCCCCGGCCATGACCCCGCAAGGCGCGGGTTGTACAGCGCTTCGACACCGCGCGCCTTATACGTCGCGGCCATCGCGGCGATCAGTTTCGATTCGAACGGCGTCGTCGTCGGGTCGTAACCGCCGGTCATATTGACTTCGATATCGCCGTAGCCGCGCTTGGCGAGATGCGCCTTGAGCTTGGCCAGCGTATCGTCGGCGGTCATATCGGGGACCAGCCGCATGTCGATCTTGGCGGCTGCGCGCCCCGGTAACACCGTTTTACCACCGGGGCCGGTATAGCCCGCGACCAGCCCTTCAATGTTGACCGTCGGCTGGCTTGCCATCCGTTCGAGCATCGCTCGGTAGGGCAGATCGTCGATCCACACCTTGACGCCGAGCCCGGCCTTTTGCCCGGCCTCATCCTCGCGGGCCGCTTGTGTCGCGAGCAGCGCCTTGTCGCGGTCGCTGAGCGGTTTCACCTTATCGAAGATGCCATCGATCGCGGGCGTGTTGCCGTCCTTCGACACTAGGGTCGACAACGCCATTACCAGCCGCCACGCCGGGCTGTCGACACCAGCCTTTAGCGACGAATGGATGTCGCCCGCCGGACCGCGCCCCCACGCCTTGCCGCTGGCGACGAGTTCGAGCTCGATGATGCCCTTGGCCCCCAGATTGATCGGCACCTGGCCATTGGGGGCCTGCCATGTCGCGGGCATGTAGATGCCGACGGTCTTGGCGAGCGCGGCGCGGATATCGGGGCGCTGCGTCACATCGGCGAAGTGCGGTGAGCCGATCTCCTCTTCGCCTTCGGCGACCAGCACGAGGTTGACCGGCAGCTTCCGCCCGGTTGCCTTCATCGCATGGAGTGCCGCGAGGAAGATCGCCTCGGGCCCTTTCTGGTTGACGGCACCACGCCCGATCAGCAGCTGCCCCATCCCCGCCCGGTCGACAAGGCGACCTTCCCATGGCGGCGATGACCATTCTTTGGGATCGGCCTGTTTGACGTCGTACATGAAATAAATGCCGACGGTGCGCTTGGCCCCGGCGTCGAGCGTCGCGAACACCCCCGGCATCCCGCGCGTTGGCACCACCTCGGCACGCTGGAACCCGGCGTCCTTAAGCATCGTCACCAGCAGCGGCGCACCGCCTTCGACATTGCGCTGCTCGGCGGCGATCGACGGCTGGGCGATCCAGTCCTGCAGGCGCTTGACGTTGGCGTCGTGCGACTTCGCCAGTTCGGCGCGCTGGGCGACCCAAGGGTCGGTTTTGGCACGCAATATCGTCGGCGCAGCGAGCGCGGCGGCGGTGCCTCCGGCGAGGATCTGGCGGCGGGTCGTCATGGGTGGAGCCTCCCTGTTTGGCCGGGAGGCTATCAGCTTCGCTGTGCCCTGCAAGAATTCTTACATTGCGCGATCGCGGCAAAAAATAATTTGCGAGTGATGTTCGTGTCTTGCACCGCAATCGTTCGGAATTGGCAAATCTGGTGGGAACTCGCGCACTGTTTGGCAATTACGCGACGAGCATATTGGTCGCGTCGTTGCCTGCAATGCTCGAATTGGGAGACAATCGTGGTCGGGCTGCAACCCTATGATCTGTCGGTCGAGGTCGTTACTGCCGACGAGGCAGAGCTGGTCCACGAGATTCTGGGAATGATGGCGGCGACGCAAACTGCCAATGCCGACCGGCACCGGCACGCGATCCGCGATGCTCACGCCAAAAGCCACGCCATACTGAAGGCTCGCCTGACCGTCCACGAGGGTCTGCCGACCTACTTGGCGCAAGGCATCTTCGCTGCGCCCCGCGCCTTCGACGCCGTGGTCCGCATGTCGTCGGCGCCCGGCGACATCCATTCGGATGAGATCCCGGCGCCGCGCGGTTTTGCGACCAAGATCATCGGCGTGGCGGGCGATCGACTCGTGCCCGAGCTCGGCGGCCACAATCAGGATTTTCTCATGGTGAATTTTCCGGTGCTGGCGTTCGGCACCGTCGCCAAATATAAGCAGATGCTTGGATTGCTGGAGAAAAATGCGCACGCGCCGGATTTCTTCCAAAAGGCCGTCGCCGGCTCGGCGCGTCTCGCCCAGGATGTAGTTGAAGCGTTCGGCGGCACAGCCGGCGCGGTCCTGCAGGGGTTGGCGCGCGACAACGATCATATGCTGGGCGAAACATTCCACACCCAGGCGGCGGTTCGCTATGGTGACTACATCGCCAAGCTGTCGTTCGCGCCGAAGTCCGACAATATCCGCGCCCTGACGGGCGAACCGATAAGGGTCGACGGCTTTTCGACGATGCGGGACGTCGTTTGCGATTATTTTCGGTCGAACGGCGCGGAATATGAATTGCGGGCACAATTGTGCGCCGATCTTGCAACCATGCCGGTCGAAGATGCCGGGGTGCAATGGGACGAGGCGATTGCGCCGCAACAACCGATCGCGACGCTGACGATCTGGCCGCAAGACGCCCGGACGCCGCGCCGCCGTATTTATGGCGACGACGTATTGTCATTCAATCCGTGGAACGGGATCGAGGCGCATCGACCGCTTGGTTCGATCATGCGCGTGCGAAAACCCGCTTACGAACGTTCGACGGCGTTCCGCCATGCTGAAAATGCGATCGACCGTGTCGAACCCGACAGCCTCGACCAAATCCCCGACTGAGTCGGAAAAGGAGCAAACGATGTCCAGTGTCGCAGATCCACGTCTTGCGGAGGAAAGCACCCTCGCCGAAATCCGGCGGCGCATTGAGGAGGTCGCCAAGGATGCGCCTGCGATCGCCAAGATCGCGCTTGAAACCATGGTGCGCAAACATAACCCCGACCTCAAAGGTTCGGCGCAATCAGCCGGGCGGGTCGGCTTGCGATCGGGCAAGGTATCGGAACTGACGGCAATCGGAACCTTGAAGCCCGGCGGTGCCGCTCGTCTGCAGCGCATCTTCGACCTGACCAACGGCAACATGGACGGGGCGCAGCGCGTTTCGACATTGCACGACATGCGCTTCGTGTTTTTCGATAACAATACCCGCATCCTGTTCGCAACCGCCTACGATGGCGATTGGGACAGCTATATCAACGATTTCGCGACCAAGATCCCGGAACTCATGGATCTGCTGTTCGCCAACCTCGAAGGTTGGCCGGGCATCGACAGCCCGTCGGTCAAGGATTTCATTGCCGGTGTGCAGATCGATGCGGCCGGATGGTTCGTCGCCAATCCGCAGGTCACGGTGGTCGATGTCCGCCGTTTCCAGCGCACCGAAAAGGCGCTCGATGAATTTCTCGACGCGATGTCGGGACGCACCGACCTCGATCCGGCGACCATGGCGGCGTTGAAAGCGATGACCGACAGCATCTCGAAACCCGAAGCCGTGGACTATTGATGACGATCATGTCTGCCTTGCAAGCCCGGTTCCGTCGCGACCGCGTCGCTCTGGAACTGGACGACATCCAGGCGCTGATTCTGCGCGCGCGGCCCGAGCCTTATGTCGGCATCCATGCAATGCTGCAGATCGACGATGCCACCGGCGGGCGCGATCTACTCGCCAAGCTGGCCGAACACGTGTCGTCCGCCGCAGATTGGACCGACGACCTGACAGCGTGGACCGGCGTTGCCATCAGTCATGATGGGCTGAAGGCGCTGGGTGTTCCCGCGGCATCGCTCGAATCCTTTCCGCTGCCGTTCCAACAAGGAATGGCGGCCCGCGCGCTCCAGCTTGCGGACGACGGCGTCAATGCGCCCGAAAATTGGGATGATGTCTTCAATCCCGGAAATTGTCATATCGCGCTGACCATTTATGCTCGGGATGCAGCCGAACTCGCAGCCGCTACCGACCGCGCGATGGGCGAGCTAGATTGCTCGACGGGAGTGAAGTTGCTCGGCACGCACGCGTTCGGCGCCGATGCAGAGGCTAAAAACCCTTTCGGATTTCGCGATTCGATCTCCCAACCCACAGTTGCCGGAGCCGGCGTCGATCCGCAGCCCGGGCAGGAACGCGCGATCGCGGCCGGCGAATTCATCCTGGGCGAAAACAGCGAGACGGGATCGCCACTCGGGGTTCCCGAGCCGCCAGTCCTGGGCAGGAACGGTTCCTATGTCGTGCTGCGGAAATATGTCAGTCATGTCGGCGCGTTCAACGATTTCCTGAAAGCCGAGGCCGCCGATGCGGCCGAGGAAGACCGGCTTGGTGCCAAGATGTTCGGGCGCTGGCGCAGCGGCGCGCCGCTCGTGTTGTCGCCTGATGGCGACGACGAAGCGCTGGGTGCCGACCCGGCGCGCAACAATGATTTCGATTTTGCCGACGACCAACAGGGCATGATGTGTCCGTACTCAAGCCATATGCGCCGCCTCAATCCGCGCAACGGCGTGCTGACGATCCTCACCGACGTCAATATTCACCGCATCATTCGTCGCTCATCGACGTTTGGCCCCAAATGGTCGCGCGCCGTGACGTTCGGCGACGACGACAAGGGCGATCGCGGCATCTTTTTCATCTTTATCAGCGCGCGAGCCTTCGACACCATCGAATTCATGCAACAGGAGTGGATCAACGGCGGCAACTTCATCGATCTTGGCAGCGAACGCGATCCGATCGTTGGTGTCCACAATACGCCGGGACAATTCACCATCCCGCACGAACCGGCGCGGCGTCGGCTAACCGGCATCACCACGTTCAATACCATGAAGGGCGGCGAGTATATGTTCATGCCGTCGCTCAACGCATTGCGATGGATTGGTGCGGCAGGCTGGTCGAACCCTTGAGGAACCGATTTACCGCCCCACGCTGACGTATGCGATGCCACGCCGTGCCATCTCGTCAGGCCGATAGACGTTGCGCAGGTCGGCAATCGCGGCGGTTTTCATGGTACGCTTCACCCGGTCCATATCGAGGGCGCGGAAGGCGTCCCATTCGGTGACCAGCACCGCGACATCGGCGGCGGCGAGGCAATCATATGGGTCGTCGGAGTAATGCACATCCGTTAGCACCAGCGCCGCCTGCTCATGGCCTTCGGGGTCGTACGCGCGGATGGTTGCCCCTGCGGCTTGCAATTCCTCGATCACCGCGATGGCGGGGCTGTCGCGCATGTCGTCGGTGTTGGGTTTGAAGGTCAGCCCGAGCACCGCGACGGTCTTGCCCGCCACCGATCCGCCCGCCAGCGCCACGACCTTCTTCGCCATCGCGCGTTTACGGTTTTCGTTCGCCGTCTGCACCGCCTCGACAATGGTCACCGGGCGTCCGGCCTCCTGCGCGGTGCGAACGAGCGCCAGCGTGTCCTTGGGGAAGCACGATCCGCCATAGCCGGGGCCGGCGTGGAGGAATTTCGCGCCGATGCGGTTATCGAGCCCGATGCCGCGCGACACGTCCTGGACGTTGGCCCCCACCGCCTCGCATAGATCGGCGATTTCGTTGATGAAGGTGATCTTGGTCGCCAGGAAGGCATTGGCAGCATATTTGATCAGTTCGGCGGTGCGGCGCGAAGTGAATAGCAGCGGCGACTGGTTCAGGAACAGCGGGCGGTACAGCTCGGTCATCACCTCGCGGGCGCGGGCGTCCTCGGTGCCGACGACGATACGGTCGGGACGCTTGAAATCGCCGATGGCGGCCCCTTCGCGCAGGAATTCGGGGTTGGAGACGATGGCGAATTCGGCATTCGGTGCGGCGGCGCGGACGATGGCTTCGACTTCGTCGCCGGTGCCGACGGGGACGGTCGATTTGTTGACGATGACGGCATAGCCTTCCAGCGCCTCGGCGATTTCCTTGGCCGCAGCATAGACATAGCTGAGATCGGCATGGCCATCGCCGCGCCGCGACGGGGTGCCAACGGCGATGAAGATGGCTTCGGCTCCGGCGATCCCGGCCTTGAGGTCGGTGGTGAACTTCAGCCGTCCGGCCTTGGCGTTGCCGGTCACCAGTTCGGCAAGGCCGGGTTCGTAGATCGGCATGATGCCGGTATTGAGCCGGTCGATCTTCGACGGATCCTTGTCGACGCAGACGACGTCATGGCCGAAGTCGGCGAAGCACGCGCCCGAAACCAACCCAACATATCCCGATCCGATCATCGCGACGCGCATCGACTTCCTTCTCCGCAGTTTGCTGCATTGCAGGGCAACGCCGCGCGCCCTAGCACGGGGTCCTTACGGCGCAAAGGTAAAGGCATAGTCAGCGCATGTTCAGTTCCGCCGCGCCATGCCGTGCCAACCAAAGGAGGACGTTCATGAAGCGTATCGCCGCCCTGTTGCTGATCGCTGCCACCCCGGCATTGGCGCAGACCGAGCCGCCTACTGTTACCACCGCGCCGATTTCGGCCACTGCAACGCCCGCACCGGTACTGCCTGCGGCCGATCCGAATGGACCCAGCGACGTCACCAAGGGATCGGCGACAGGTGCGGGAACCATCCCGGCGAGCGCGACTTTCGAACAGGGCGATGTACTGGCTGCCGCCGAGGGCGTGTTCGGCAAGGGAGCCAAGGGCCTCGCCGAGATCGTCGAGCGCACTTTCAAACAGCGCGGGCGGCCCAACGCCTATATCGTCGGGCGCGAGGTCGGCGGTGCATTCATCGTCGGACTGCGTTACGGCGGCGGCACGTTGTTTCACAAGATCGAAGGCCAGCGCCCGGTATCATGGACCGGGCCGTCGATCGGCGTCGATTTCGGCGGCGACGCGAGCAAGGTCTTCGCGCTGATCTACGACCTGAACGACAGCGAGGAAATCTTTCGGCGGTATCCGGCGGTCGAGGGCAAGGCGTATTTCATCGGTGGCTTTACCGCCAACTACCTGCAGCGGGACAATGTCACGGTAGTGCCGATCAAGCTCGGTGTCGGCCTGCGCATCGGGTTGAGCGGCGGCTATATGAAGTTCTCGAAGAAGGGCAATTGGCAGCCGTTTTAGAATATCGCGACGGCCCCTCATGCCGTCGCAGAGGGGGCTCGGGCGTCGGCCGGAATTGGCGGTACGGCGGCGATGAAAATCCTTGGCGTGTCGGGTGTTCGCCGCCTACCAATCGGCGCATGGACATATCGCGCCCTGTCATCCCGACGATGCATCTGACGACCGAGGCGTTGCCGGCGGACGCGCAATTCGCGGCATGGGCAGCGTTCACCACGCAGTCGCGGCTGACACGACCGGGCACCGGGCCATTTATGGCGCGCGCCGATTTCTGGAACCTCGACCGGATGCTGGTGTCGGTTCAGACTACCGATCCTTTCGCCATGGACCGCGACGCCCAATATCTGCAATCGACTGCGGCCAATCATTTCCTGATCGTCGTTCCGTACACCGGCGCGTACCGCTTCACGGCGCCAGGAATCGATCAACTGTGCGAACCGGGTGATATCGTCGTCGCCAATCTCAATCGCCTCGGTCGCTGCGACATCGGTGCGCCGCATCACAGTATCGGTATCACCCTGTCGCGCGCCTTTCTCGAGGAGGCGACGGGGCCGGTCGATATTCACGGCGTGCTGCCGCGGACGCCCGATGCATCGCTGTTCGTCGCTTTCCTGCGTTCGCTTGTCGAGCAACTGCCATCGACGACCCCTGCCAGTGTCGCGCCGCTGTCGCGCATCGTCCGCGACCTGTTCGCCAATGCGGTCGCGGGCATCGCCCGACCCGAGGGTGCGATCGCCGCGACAACGCTAAAGGCGCGCGCGCACGCCTATGTCAGGGCGCAACCCGCCGGTTGCCTCGACGTCGATCGGATGATTGCCGATCTTGCCACGACACGGTCGAGCCTGTTCCGCGTGTTCCGCAAGGAAGGCGGTGTGCTGACCTTCGACCGGCGACGGCGGTTGCGGCTTGTTCATCGCGCCGTCGCCGATCCGCTCGATCAACGCGCGCTGGGCGAAATCGGCTTCGACTGCGGCTTCGAGGATGCAGCGCATCTGGCCAATCAGTTCAAGGCCAACTTCGGCTATTCGATGAGCGATCTGCGTGGCCACATCAACGACCGCACCGTCGATGGTCCGAAGGGCGGCCGAACGCCTGCCGAACTCTATCGCGATGCCGTCGCCGATCTGGTCTGATGGGCTGGCACTGACGCACAAGCGATTGGTCCGCCGCCTCAAACCCCAGTTGTCGCCCGCCGCTAAACCGTCCCCGCCAACAGGGGAGCCAATCACATGTTCAAGACTATCGCACTCGCCGCCGCACTTATTGCTGCACCTGCCGCTGCATCGACGTACAGCCTGATCGCTATCGATAACGTCACCTACAAAGGGCCCGATCAGAACTTCAGTTTCGCCACCAACAGCGGCGGCAACGTCGCCTATGCCGAGGCAGTCAACATCTCTGGCAGCAACGTCGAAGCTGTCTTTTCGGGAACCGGCGACGGCTCGGCCTATGCCTCGACCCGCTACCAATATGATGCGCCGCTCAGCGGTGCACGGCAGGTGAAGCTCGATGCCTTTGGCTATTACAGCGGCTTGGGGCTGGGTCATGGCAAGGCAATTATTGCAACGTGGCAGCTCGATGCCTTGGGCGACGCGATCTGGCAGGATTATTACGAGCTCGATAGCTGCGGGCTTTGCGACGTGTCGGGCTATGCCGCCTTCTCGCTCAGCTGGACGCGACTAGTCAACGCCGGCGAAAGCCTGTTTCTGACCATCACCGCCCAATCCTATACCGACACACTCGGACCATTGCCATCGGTCAGCAGCTTTGGCGCCTTCGAAGGCCGAGGTGTTAGCGCACTCGCGTCGGTCAGCCCGTTGCGTCAGGCGCATGTGTTGATCAACCGCGACATTACGATCGAAGCAATCGCCGGGGTTCCCGAGCCGGGTAGCTGGGCGATGCTCATCGCAGGCTTCGGACTTGCCGGTGCGGCGCTTCGCCGTCAGCGCGGCATGGCGCGGACCGTTGCTGCCTAACGGCCGCGCCGCACTCCCGGCGGCACCCGGCTTTGGCCGGGTCGTCGCCCGGGGCGCGCGCGGTCGAAGCGCGGGCGCGGGGTCGCACCTTCGCCAAGCGGCAATTCAAAGCGCAGCGCCCCGGTAATCGGGTTGGCTTCGACCAGCCGCAGGTCGAGCCGCTGACCGATGGTGTAGCGCGTACCCGTTTCGATGCCCTCCAATACCCGCGTCGCATCGTCGAAGACGAAGCGTTCGTCACCGAGCGTCGAAACCGGCACCAGCCCGTCGCCGCCGAAATCCACCACCTGCGCGAAGAAGCCGAACTTGGCGACGCCGGTGATGCGCGTCGGCAGGACTTCGCCGACGCGGGTACTGAGGAACGCCGCAACATAGCGGTCGACGGTGTCGCGTTCGGCCTCCATGGCGCGGCGTTCGGTCATCGAGACATGGTCGGCGGTGCGCGCCATTGATGCGCCGTCGGCATCCGACAGTCCGCCGTCGCCGAGCTTGTACGCCGCGACGAGCGCGCGGTGGACGACGAGATCGGCATAGCGACGGATCGGCGAGGTGAAGTGGGCGTAACTGCCTAAGCTCAGCCCGAAATGGCCCTTATTGTCGGGGGAGTAATAGGCCTGGGTTTGCGACCGCAGCACCTGCTCGCTGACTTGTTGGGCGTATTCCTTGCCCTTCACTTCGGCGAGAATGCGGTTGAAGGTCTTGGGTAGCACGACCTGGCCAAGCGCCAACTTCATATCGAAAGTTTCGAGATATTCGCGCAAGGCGACGAGCTTTTCGCGCCCCGGTGTTTCATGATCGCGGTACATGCACGGGGCCTTTTTGGCCTCGAGTGCCTTGGCGGCGGCGACGTTGGCAGCGATCATATAATCCTCGATCAGCCGATGGGCATCGAGGCGTTCGCGCACTTCGATCGCGGCGATCCGCCCCATGTCGTCAAGCCGGACGCGGCGCTCGGGGAGATCGAGATCGAGCGGTTCGCGCTTGGCGCGCGCCGCCGCAAGTGCCGACCAGCAACCCCAGAGCGGGGCGAGGATGTTTGATATCCCTCCCCCCTCGAAGGGGGAGGGTTGCGCGGCGTCCATTTCCGCTTGCGCGTCCTCATAGGCGATATTGGCGACGCAGCGGATGACCGCGCGGGTGAATTTTTGCGATGTCACCGTGCCATCCTGTGCAATCGCCAAATGGCACGCCAGCACCGCGCGGTCCTGCGCCTCGACCAGCGAACAGACGTCGGCCGATAGCGTTTCGGGCAGCATCGGCACGACGCGATCGGGGAAATAGACGCTGTTGCCGCGTTCGCGCGCCGACCGGTCGAGCGGGGTGCCGGGGCGGACGTAGAACGACACATCGGCAATGGCGACAATCGCGTCCCATGTGCCGTCGTCGTTCGCTGCTGCCCAGACGGCGTCGTCATGGTCGCGCGCATCGGCGGGATCGATGGTGATGAACGGCAGGGCGCGCAGGTCCTCGCGCGCGCCGAGCGACAGTTTCGCCACTGCGTCGGCTTGGTCGAGCACGTCGTCGGCGAAGCGGTGGGGGATGCCCTTGGCGTGGATGGCGATCAGCGAGAACGCCTTGGGGGCAAACGGATCGCCGAGCACTTCGACAATGCGTGCTGTCTGGCGCGGTGGTCGCCCGCCGGGTTCGGCCAGTACGAGATCGCCTGCCTTGCCGTCGCCGGGATCGGTGACAAAGAAATCGGTCCGCGCCTTTTTATCGACTGGCACTAAGAGAAACCCGCGCTCCTCCTTGCGCAAAATGCCAAGGACGAATTCTTCGGTCTTGGCGAGCGCCTTCATCGGGAAGGCCTTGTACCCCGCGCCGGCCTCTTCGATCCGCGCGAGCACTCGGTCGCCAACGCCGAAGGCCGAACGACGCTTGCCCTCGATCACCCGGATGCGCGGCGGCGGAGTCGAATGGTCCCAGCGGTCCGGGGTCGCCACCGGCCCATCGTCAGCGATATCGACGATGCGCAGCACGGTGACCTTGGGAAGCCCGCCGCCCTTGTGCAGCGTCCGCCCCGGCCCGACGTCGAGCGAGCCATCGTCGGCCATCTCCTTGAGCAGGCCCTTCAGTGCGATCTTGTCCTGCGCATGGAGCCCGAACGCCTTGGCGATTTCGCGCTTGCCGACCGCCGACGGCGCGCCGCGGACGAAGGCGAGAATGGCATCACGAGTGGGAAAACCCGGCGGCGCGGGTGGGGGGCGGCGGGGCATCGGGAGGTTGTGCGCGGTTGCGCGACGCAGGGCAAATACAAATGCCCTTAAACTTGAGCGACGGACCTACTTCCCGGCGCTTGCGACCTGCACCATCGGGGCCGGCGCGCATTGCGCCATGATGACCGGATAGGGCTGATCGGTCTGGCGTTCGAGTTCGGCGCGCGTGGCGATGTTGCAAGCAGCGGCACTGATAAACCGCGTTGGCGCGACACCGACCTGACGGCAATCGACTCCATCGTCGGCACACCCAAGGATGGCCATAACGAAAAAAGCGGCGGGGTACATCGGCTCGTCTCCGTTCCAGACCTGTTCAACGCACTGATGTCGGGACTGTTCCGATTGCGCTCGGCGGCTTGTGACGCCACATGGGGGCATGCGAGATTTCCACGCCCGTCCCGGAAAAAGCGATGCCGACTTCGGCACGTTGAAGCGCTTCATCCCCTACCTCTGGCCCGCCGATAAACCGGCGCTGCGGCTGCGTGTCGTCGGCTCGGTGCTGCTGGTGCTGCTGTCGATCACCATCACCACGTTGATCATGCCGTTGGCATACGGTGCGGCAATCGACCGGCTGACGGCGGGGCGACAGGCCGAAGTGGCGATCGCCGTGGCGCTGATTGCCGCCTATGCGGGCGCGCGCTTCGCCGGGGTGCTGCTCGACAATCTGCGCAATGCGATCTTCGAAACCGTCGGGCAGGACGCGACCCGCGAACTCGCCGAAAACGTTTTCACGCATCTGCATCGCCTGTCGCTGCGCTTTCACCTCGCGCGGCGGACGGGGGCGGTCACCAAGGTCATCGAACGCGGCACAAAATCCATCGATACGATGTTGTATTTCCTGTTGTTCAATATCGCCCCGACGGTGGTGCAGTTGGCCATCGTGCTGACCTTGTTCTGGATCAAGTTCGGCATCGCGCTGGTGCTGGCGACGATGGTGATGGTCGTCGTTTATATCGTCTTTACCCAGCGGATGACCGAATGGCGGACCAAGCTGCGCGAGCAATGGACCGACCACGATACCGCAACGACGGCGCGGGCCGTCGATTCGCTGCTGAATTACGAGACGGTCAAATATTTCAACGCCGAAGCGCGCGAATCGGCGAGCTATGCCGCCGCCACCGCTGCGCTCGCGCGCACGACAGTCAAGGTCGAGGTGTCGCTGGCATGGCTCAATATCGGCCAGTCGCTGATCACCAATGCGATGATGTTCGGCGCGATGGGCTTTGTCGTCTGGGGCTGGGCGCAGGGGCGCTTCACACCGGGCGAGGTCGTTGTCGTCAATACCTTGCTGGCGCAGTTATTCCGGCCACTCGACATGCTCGGCATGGTCTATCGCACCATCAGGCAGGGGCTGGTCGACATGGCAGCGATGTTCGCGCTCGCCGATACGCCGGCCGAGGTCATCGACGCCCCCGGCGCGCCGCCGCTACAATTGAACGGCGCGCATGTGCGATTCGACAATGTCGATTTCGGTTATGAACCTAACCGGCAGATCCTTCACAGGGTCAGCTTCGATGTGCCGCCGGGGCAGAAACTCGCGATCGTCGGTCATTCGGGCGCGGGCAAATCGACACTCAGCCGCATCCTGTTCCGTTTTTACGATATCGCCAGCGGCAGTGTGACGGTCGATGGACAGGATTTGCGGTCGGTGACGCAGGACAGCCTGCGCCGCGCCATCGGCATCGTCCCGCAAGACACCGTGCTGTTCAACGACACCATCGGCTATAACATCGCTTATGGCCGCGAAGGGGCGTCGCAGGCCGAAGTCGAGGCGGCGGCGCGCGGGGCGGCGATCCATGATTTCATCGTCAGCCTGCCCGACGGCTATGCAACGCCCGTCGGCGAGCGCGGGCTGAAGCTGTCGGGCGGCGAGAAGCAGCGCGTGGCAATCGCCCGCACCATCCTGAAGAACCCGGCGATCCTTATCCTCGATGAAGCGACAAGTGCGCTCGACAGCGCCACCGAAGCCGAAATTCAAGGCGCGTTGCGCAGCGTTTCGGGTGGTCGCACGACGCTCGTCATCGCCCACCGGCTTTCGACGATAACCGATGCAGACGAGATCATCGTGATGGACGCCGGACGGATTGTCGAACGTGGCACGCACGATGCACTGTTGGTGCGCAGCGGCGTCTATGCCGAAATGTGGGCGCTGCAACAGGCAGAGGCCGACGAGGCGCCATTGGTTGCAGTAGGGGCGCTCGCGGCGGAGTAGCGGGATGCGCGCCGAACGTCGCTCGCAAATCGCTAGGGACCGGTCACCCGTGTGAACTTGCACAATAAAAAACGGGCGGCCCTGAAGGACCGCCCGTTTGTACATACGCCACGCAACAGGTAACTGAACTTAAGCCGAAGGGTTATGGCATCAGGACGGTGTCGACGACGTGGATCACGCCGTTCGACTGATAGACGTTGGCGATGGTGACGGTCGACATGCCGCCCTTGGCATCGGTCAGCATCAGCTTCTTGCCCATCATCGACGCGGTCAGCTTGCCGCCCTGCACGGTGGTCAGTTCGGCCTTGCCATGACCGGCCTTGATCGCGGCGGCGATCTTCTTCGAATCCATTGCACCTGCGACAACGTGGTAGGTCAGGATCGTCGTCAGCGTGCCCTTGTTCTCGGGCTTGACGAGCGTTTCGACCGTCCCGGCGGGCAGCTTGGCGAACGCGGCGTTGGTCGGCGCGAACACCGTGAACGGCCCCGGACCCTTCAGCGTCTCGACGAGGCCAGCGGCCTGAACGGCGGCGACCAGTGTGGTGTGATCCTTCGAATTGACGGCGTTATCGATGATGTCCTTCGACGGATACATCGGCGCGCCGCCGACCATTACGGTCTTCGACGTCGACATTTTGGCCGACGCGGGAGCGACGACAAGGCCAGCGGCAGCGACTGCGAAAAACGCGGCGCGCAGTGAGTTCTTTGAAATCGACATCAGTGTCTCCAAGAGAAAAGCTGATCCAGACCGTCTGGATACCATGAGCTACGCACCAACCACACCAAAGGTTGCAACGGTCAGACGGCTTTGAGCGTCCCCGTGGCGACCACCGGCCCGGTTGGCAGGCCAGTCGGCGACCCTCCGAGCGGCTCGATCGAGATGGCGAGCGTCACCCCAGGCTTCAACCCGGCAAGGCGGGCTTTTGTCAGCAAATGCGCATTGGCATGATCGACTTCGATCACACCGAGCGAGCGTGGCGGAGCCGTGCCCTCGATTGCCCAAAGCTCGGCCGATTTGCCGGGATCGTCGCGATGCCCGGCAGGGGCGAGCACCACCGCACCGCGCGCCGGATCATAAGCCGCCGCCACCAGCGCTGTACCGTCGGTGGCAGCAAGCGTTGCGACGAGCATCGGGGCGACGGCAGGCGCAGGGCCGGCGAGTGGCAACAGCGCAACGGCGGCGGCAGCCCCACCCGCCAGCGCCAGGCCACGCCAGAGTGCCAAACTGTTCCACAGCGACGGTCGTGCCGCCGCAGCCGTCCGCAGTACCGGAGCGGGGGCAATGTCGGCCATGATAGCGTCCCATACGGCGGGCGGCGGGGCGAGCGGCGCAATGTCGTCGGCGAGCGGTGCAAGTGTCGCCTGCCAATTTTCAACCAATGTCCGGAATGCCGGATCGGAGCGCATGCGGCGTTCGGCCGCGCGCAATTCTTCGCGGCCAAGCGCCCCCAGCGCCGCGTCCATCGCCAGCGCCTCGTCGACGCTGAAATCGTCATGCGGTTCACCCGCGATCATGGCGCGATCGTCGCTCATGTCAGTCCCGCCTTCATGCGGATGAGGCCGCGGCGGACCCAGCTTTTCAGCGTGCCCACCGGCACGCCCTCGCGCATCGACAGCGCTTCATAGGTCAGCCCGTCGAAATACGCGCTACGGATGACTGCGGCGTGACGCGGATCGAGCTCCGCCAAAGCCGTCTGAACCCGCACGGCATCGCGCCCGGCGTCGATCAGCACATCGGCGGACGGGGCCTCGTCGCGCACTTCGGCGGCCTCGTCGAGCGGGGACGACGGACGGACCGCACGGGCGCGGAAACGGTCAATGGCGCGGTTGCGCGCGATCGTCGCCAGCCAGGTGATCGGGCTGGCGCGCGCGGGATCGAACTCCGCTGCCTTGCGCCAAACCGTCACATAAACCTCCTGCAAAACATCCTCGGCTTCGCCGCGCTCGACCAAGATACGGGCGATGATGCCAAAAAGCTTCGCACTGGTGCGATCATAAAGTTCACGGAAAGACACTTGGTCGCCGTCAGCGGCCTTAACGAGCAACGCGGTGAGTTCGGCCGCCCCGCTCACGCCGGTCTCACCTGCATGCGGATCGGGCCGTCGGCGCGGCCGTTAACGAACTGGTCGACATAGGCGTTACCCGATGCATCGATCCCCCCGCGTGCACCGTGCCAGATGATTTTACCGCCGTACAGCATCGCCACCGTATCGGCGATTTTGCGCACGCTGGCCATGTCATGGGTGATGGTCAGTGCGGTAACGCCCAGTCCGGTTACCAGCTCACGGATCAGATCGTTGATGACATCGGCCATGATCGGATCGAGCCCGGTCGTTGGTTCGTCGAAAAAGATGATTTCCGGTCCCGATGCGATCGCCCGCGCCAATGCGACGCGCTTCTGCATCCCGCCCGACAGTTCGGATGGCCGCAGATCGGCGATATCCGGACCCAAGCCCACCCGCGCCAGCATGGCGACCGCCGCCTCGCGCCGCACCCGTGCACTGCCGCCCACTGCAAAGCTGACGTTGCGCCAGACAGTCAGTGAATCGAACAGCGCACCGCCTTGGAACAACATGCCAAAGCGCGCCTGATGGTCGGCGAGCGCCCGCCCGGTCATTCGGGTAACGTCCTTCCCATCGACTTCGATCACCCCGGCGTCGGGGCGGATCAGCCCGAGGATGCACTTGATCATCACCGACTTGCCGGTTCCCGAACCGCCGATGACGACCATCGATTCAGCGGACGCGATATCGAGATCAACGCCGTTCAGCACCTGCTTGGGCCCGAATGCCTTCGACACGCCGCGCAGGCTGATCTTGGGTATTGCGCTCATGACCCGAAGACGATCACGGTGATAATGAGGTTCGACAGCAGGATGAGGATGAAGGCCGAGACAACAGCGTTGGTGGTCGCGCGCCCGACACCTTCGGCCCCGCCGCGCGAATGAAAACCATGGTAGCACCCCATCAGTGCGATGAAAAAGCCGAACACCGCAGCCTTGACCATCGACGACGCGACATCGTCGACCTTCAGATATTGTGCGGTGGTGTGCAGATACGCCGCCGCGTTGAAATGCAGGCGCTGGGTGGCAAGGAGATAGCCGCCGAGGACGCCGATGGCGTTCGATACCAGCACGAGGAACGGCATGACGATCACTGCCGCGAGCACGCGCGGCACAATAAGGTAACGGTACGGATCGGTGCGCAACGTTGTCAGCGCGTCGATCTGTTCGGTAACCCGCATTGTGCCGAGTTCGGCCGCCATCGCCGACGCGACGCGACCGGCGACCATCAGGCCGCCAAGGACCGGGCCAAGTTCACGCACGATGCCGATCACGGTCACTGCGGGAACGGTCGACGCAGCGTTGAAACGGCTGCCGCCGATGTAAATCTGCTGCGCCAGCGCCGATCCGGTGAACAGCGCCGTTAGGCCGACCACCGGCAGCGAAAAATAGCCGATCACCAGCAATTGTTCGGCGAACTGGCGCGGATACCATGGCGGGGCAAGACCGCGCGCCACTACAATCGCGGCAAAGCGCGCCAGCCGACCGATCGACGCCAGCATGGCGATGACGAGACGGCCCAGACCAATCAGGAAGGCGGCGATCGGGGTGGCAAGGCTGGTCATCTATAGTCGCGTTGATAGCGGTCGCCCAAGCCTGTCAGCAACTCATATTGCGAACGTCCGGTTGCGGTAGCGACAGCGGGGATGTCGAAATCGATGGCGAGCCAGTCGCCTTCGGTCAGTGGCGGCGCATCGGTGACGTCGAAGGCGGTCAGGTCCATCGAAACACGCCCGGCAGCGGGGCAGGTGATCCCATCGATGCGTGCCACGCCGAGGTTCGACAGCGCCCGGACGTATCCGTCGGCATAGCCGATGGCAGCGACCGCAACGCGCGTTTCCCGGCGCGCAGTAAAAGTCGCCCCATATCCAACGGTCGCGCCCGCCGGAATCGTCCGGCACTGAATGACGCGCGCGGCAAGCGCCAGCACCGGAGCGAGGGGCGTGCTGCCAGGTGCGACGCCCGCGCCGGCTAGGCCAAGGCCAGGTCGGGTCAGATCGAAAAGATAGTCCGCGCCCAAAGCCACGCCCGCCGAATTGGCAAAAGCCCGGCGGCGGGCAGGAATGCGCGCGACAATATCGACAAACCGCGCGAGCTGCTGCGCATTGAGCGGGTGTTCGGGGGTTTCGGCACAGGCGAGATGGCCGTGCAGCGTGTCGATGGTCAGGCCATCGAGCAGCCCCGACAGCGCATCGTCCGGCGCAATGCCCAACCGGTTCATGCCGGTATCGATCATCACGTCGCAGGGTCGCCCAGTCGGCTTCCATGCCGTGACCTGCCCCGGCGTGACCAGCACCGGCACGGCGGGAGACGCGCGTGCGACCGCCATCTCCTGCGGCATGACGCCGTGCAATACCGCAATGCGCACGCCGTCGGGTTGCGGCCCGAGCGCGACCACCTCCGCCCAGTGCGCAACGAACAGGTCGCGGCACCCGGCAGCGGTCACGGTGGCTGCGACTTCGCGGGCCCCAAGCCCATAGCCATCGGCCTTGATCGCAGCGCCACAGGCTGCGGGTCGGCTCGCGGCCGCAAAGGCGCGCCAATTGGCGGCAATCGCGGCGCGATCGATCGTCAGACGGGCATTGGCGGGCGGTGCGGGCATTAGCCCCGAGCGCTTAGCTATGGCGACGCGCGATGACAAACTTGCACAACCGGAATATGTCGCCACATTCAGCGTTCAGAAAGCGCTGCCATGCGATCAGGCGGGCAGGCGGCTTTCCGCCGATGGACCACGATCGATGTTGAAGACCTTTATACTCGCCCTCACCGCCGTCGCGACGCTTGCTGCCGTGCCGGCCCTGTCGCAGGCTCAACCGCGTCCCGACACCGAATTCTGCGCCAAGATGCGCGCCAAGGACCCCGGCGGCATCTGCACGCCCAAGGGCGAATATGTGACGGCGGAAAAGGCGTATTTGCCCGACGGTCGGATCGTCAACCGCACGGCGGGCGGGGCGCAATAGGCTAATCGAACAGCGAGCTGACCGAGCTTTCTTCGCTCGTTCGCCGCATCGCCTCGGCGAGCAGCGGCGCGATGGTGATGCGGCGGATCTTGCGGGCGCTCTTGACGACGTCGAGTGCGGCGATGGTGTCGGTGATGACCAGTTCGGTCAGCGCCGAGCCATCGACTCGCGCCACCGCACCCCCCGACAGCACCCCATGGGTGACATAGGCGGTGACGCTTTTGGCCCCGGCCTCCATCAATGCGGCGGCGGCATTGCACAATGTGCCCGCCGAATCGACGATATCATCGACAAGCACACACATGCGACCATGAACGTCGCCGATGATGTTCATGACTTCCGATTCGCCGGCCTTCTCGCGGCGCTTGTCGACGATGGCGAGCGGCGCGTTGCCGAAGCGTTTCGCCAGCGCCCGCGCCCGCACCACGCCACCGACATCGGGTGACACGACGGTCAGATCCTGCTTGCCGAGCCGCGCGTCGATATCGGCCGCGATGACCGGCGCGGCGTACAGATTGTCGGTCGGGATATCGAAGAACCCTTGAATCTGTCCGGCGTGGAGATCGACCGAAAGCACCCGGTCGGCCCCGGCTTTGGTGATCAGATTGGCCACCAGCTTGGCCGAAATCGGCGTGCGCGACCCCGATTTCCGGTCCTGTCGGGCATAGCCGAAATAGGGCACGACGGCGGTAATACGGCGCGCCGATGCACGGCGCAGCGCATCGATGCAGATCAGCAGTTCCATAAGGTTGTCGTTGGCCGGAGCCGAGGTGGATTGCACAACGAAGACGTCCTCGCCCCGCACATTCTCATGCACCTCGACGAAAATCTCCTCGTCGGCGAAGCGACGCACCGAGGCACCGATGAGGGGCATTTCGAGATAGGCGGCAATTGCCTGCGCGAGTTCGGGATTGCCATTGCCGGCAAGAATTTTCATAGCGGCGTGACCCCTTCGGCGCGTGCAGCGGCTCTTAGCGGGAGCGTCATCGATGAGCAACAATCCACTTGGCCAGTCATTGCGGAAGCGGTACGATTACAGGGCAATCACCGACAACTGTCGCCCATAATCCGGTTCGGCTGCGTGCGTCGTGCGCCGATAACTGAACCAGCGTTGGCCATCGGCGTAGGTATCGAGCCCCAGCGCCGCCACCCGCCGGACCCCAGCGCCCGCCAGCCGCATCGCCACAAAGCCTTCGAGATCGAACTGGAAGCGGTCGCCCTTTCCGCGTGCGAAGAACGCATCGTGCGCCGCCGATTCGGTGAGGAAGCGGTCGCGGAACGCAGCGTCGACTTCGTAACTCCGCTGCGCGATGCACGGCCCGATGGCGGCAGCGATACGGTCGCGGCGTGCGCCGAGCACCTCCATTGCAGTGACAGTCGCGCCGGCGATGTCGGCGAGCGCCCCTTTCCACCCCGAATGCGCCGCACCGATCACCCCGGCTTCGACATCGGCCAGCAGAATCGGCGCGCAATCGGCGGCAAGCACCCCGAGCGCCAAGCCGGGGGTGGCGGTGACCAACGCATCGGCGCGCGGGCGTTCGGCATCGGGAAACACAGCGGTGACGGGAACGACGATATTGCTGTGAACCTGATGCAGTGTGACGAGCGCGGCACCTGGCGCGACCGCATCGACGGCGCGGCGACGGTTCTCGCGTGTGGCCTCGGGGTCGTCCGCTGAACCGAGCCCGACGTTCAGGCTGGCGAAGATGCCCCCGGAGACTCCGCCCTCGCGTCCGAGAAAGCCGTGCCGGGTTCCGACGAGGGCGGACGTTGTAACGAAGGGGGGATTCATGCGTCCCACCGGGACCAACCGTCACCCCCGCGAAAGCGGGGGTCCATCACCCCCATGCTGCGATGGACCCCCGCTTTCGCGGGGGTGACGACAGAAAGACACATGAACACCCTCAATCCAGCGCCAATTTGCAGATGATGTCCTCATCGGCCTGATCGCCGACCATGAATTGGTACGGCATCACCTCGACAAAACCATAGCGTTCGTAAAACTGCCGCGCGCGCTGATTTTCGGTAAACACCGACAGCCACAGGTCCTGCGCGCCGCGCCGCCGTGCCTCGGCGACGGTCCATGCCATCAGGTCCTTGCCGACGCCTGTCCCCTTGGTTTCGGGGCGGACATACAATTGGCGCAACTCGATCGCCGTTCGGTCGCCGGGGTCGAAGGGCATCGACGGCGGGCCGAGCTTGGCAAAGCCGAGCAAATGCGCGCCATCGGCCGCGACATGGACGGCGAACGCCGGATCGGCGATTTCGGCGCGCCAGCGCGGCGCGTCCTGCCCCGCCATGAAGATTGCGTAGTTGGCGGGCGAATACAGGTGACCAAAGGTGTCGGTGAAGCTTTCGACATAAATGGCGCGCACGGCGACAGCTTCGTCGGGATGCGCGTCGCGATAGACGATCATGCGGCAAACCCCGCGGGCACCGGCCAGCCGGGCGCGGTCAGCGCCATCGCCTTGAACAGCGTCCCCATCTGCTGCGGCGCGGTCAGCCGCACCAGCGCCGCCTCGATGCCCGCCGCCTGTGTTGGGGTGGCGCGCGCCTTGAGTGCGGCGGTGCGCGCCTCGATTCCAAGCCGCGCCAGCCAGACGCCTTGCGGCACCGGGCCATGCGCGGCGACACCCGCCGACTGGGCGAGTGCGGTAAAATCGACATGCGCCGTCACATCATTCTCCCCCGGATCGCGGAACGGATCGGCAGTGGCATGGCCGCGCATCGCCTGTACCGTATCGCCGGGTGACTCCCCGGCATAGCCATAGTCGATGATCAGCGCCGCACCGCCTTGATTACGCAGGCGGGTGCCGATGGCGGCAGCGACGGTTTCGCCGGCATCGGACCATTCACCGGTACGCACGGTGTCGGATGACAACCACACCGGCGCGAAATCGGTCGCGACGAACTGCTCTTCTCCCAACCCCTCCCTTGAAGGGAGGGGAGCAAGCCGCGCGTGCCGCACCGGCAGGGCATCGAAAAACTCATTGGCGATGACGATCAACGGCCGGTCGTCCGGCACGTCGTCGAACGCCGCATGCCACACGGCACCGGGTACCCGCGTCGCCTGCGCCGCGCGCAGCGCCGGGCTGGTCTCGACGAAATCGACCGGCACTGCATCGAACCCCGGCACCCGTTGCGCCACCCGCAGCGCATCGGTCATCAATGTCCCGCGGCCCGGCCCCAGCTCGACGAGACGGCACGGCGGCGATCCGGCGCGCACCCACAGATCGACGATCCACGCGCCGATAAGCTCGCCGAACATCTGGCTGATTTCGGGTGCGGTGACGAAATCGCCCGCCGTGCCGAACGGGTCGCGCGTTGCGTAATAATGCGCGTTGCACGCCGCCATCCAATGGTCGAGCCGCAGTGGACCATCGGCAGCAATCCGCGCCCGCAGAGCCGCCGCCAGCGCGCTCACGCCGCAGGCAGGGCCACCGGCCGCCGCGCCAAACCATAAGCCAGCAGCCCCGCTCCGGCGATGAACACCGGCAGGCTGAGCGTCTGGCCCATGGTCAGACCCGTCGATAGAAAACCCAATTGCCGGTCGGGTTCGCGGTAATTCTCGACGATAATCCGGCAGATCGAATAGCCGATACCGAATACGCCGGCGAGAACGCCCGGCCGCAGTCGCGCATCGGTGCGCCAAAACAGAAATGCCAGCACGGCGAACAGTAGCAGGCCCTCGAGGCCGGCTTCGAACAGCTGCGATGGATAGCGTGGCTCCGGTCCCGCATCGGGGAAGATCACCCCCCAGTCACTGCCGGTCGGGCGACCCCATAACTCGCCGTTGACGAAGTTCGCCAGCCGCCCAAGCCCCAACCCGACCGGCGACGCCACCGCGACATAGTCGAGCAGCCGCACACCGTTTATCCGGTTGACCGCCGCAAACACACCGACGGCAACGATCACGGCAATCATCCCGCCATGCGACGACATCCCACCATCCCAGACCTTCAGAATTTTCCACGGGTTCGCCAGATATTCGCTGAAATTGTAGAACAGCACATAGCCGAGCCGTCCACCCAGGATGACCCCGAGCGTCGCCCAGGTGATGAAGCCATCGACGTGTTCCGCCGTCATCGGCGATGCCGGCCGCAGGGTCATCCGCGTCAGCAGCCACCACGCGAAAAGGATTCCTGCGATATAGCTTAGCGAATACCAGCGCAGCGAAAACGGCCCGAGGATGTTGCTGCCGATTTCGAACGCCGGAATGGTGAACACGTCGGGGCGTACCGGCAGCGTCATGAAATCGATGGCGATGTGCAGTGCGTCGAGCACGGTCTGTCCCTTTGTCATGCTTGCCCGCAGGGCGCGGGCTTGGTCACGCTTGCTCGCAAACGCGCGGCGCACCATAACCGCGGGGTTCGATAAGACCAGTGCCAGACAATCGGGGAGTGAACATGGCCGATCTCGAGACGTTCCGCGCCGAAACGCGCAACTGGCTGGAGGCGAATTGCCCCGCCGAAATGCGCACGCCGATTACCCGCGACGACGATGTCTGCTGGGGCGGGCGCAATGCGGTGCTGAGCGGTGCGCAGCGACAATGGCTCGATGCGATGGGAGCGAAGGGCTGGACCGTCCCCGAATGGCCCGCCGACTATGGCGGCGGCGGGCTGTCGAAGGATGAAGCCAAGGTGCTGGCGAGCGAGATGCGCCGGATCAAGGCGCGCTCGCCGCTGTCGTCGTTCGGCATCTGGATGCTCGGGCCGGCGCTCATCAAATACGGTAACGAGGCGCAGAAGCGGGAGCATTTGCCCAAGATCGCGCGCGGCGAAATCCGCTGGTGCCAGGGCTATTCTGAACCGGGCGCGGGGTCCGACCTTGCTTCGCTACGCACCTCTGCCGACGATAAAGGCGACCATTATCTCGTCAACGGCCAAAAGGTCTGGACGAGCTATGCCGACAAGGCCGACTGGATTTTCTGCCTCGTCCGTACCGATACGACGGTGTCGAAGCACCTCGGGATTTCATTCCTGCTGTTCGACATGGCGTCGCCCGGGGTCAGCACCTCGCCGATCCGGCTGATTTCGGGAGCGTCGCCGTTCTGCCAGACGTTCTTCGACAATGTCGAAGTTCCCAAGGAAAATCTCGTCGGCGTTCCGGGCAAGGGCTGGGATATCGCCAAATACCTGCTGACCCACGAGCGCGAGATGATCGGCGATATGGGATCGGCCGGAACGGGGCGCGATTCGCTTAGCCAGATCGCCAAGCGGACGCTCGAAATGGACGGCGCGGTGCTCGCCGATGCCGGACTGCGCACCGATATCGTCCGCCACGAAATGAACGCTTGGGCGTTCATGCTGACGATGGAGCGGGTGAAGGACGAGGCCAAGGCCGGCCAAGGCGTCGGCGCGCTGTCGTCGATGCTGAAATATTACGGCACCGAGCTCAACAAGAGCCGTCAGGAATTGCTGATGACCGTCGGCGGCAGCGATGCACTGGCGTGGGACGATGACGGCGGCGATGCGGCGCGGTCGTGGCTACGGTCACGGGCGAACAGCATCGAAGGCGGGACGAGCGAGATTAACCTCAACATTATCGCCAAGCGCGTGCTGGCGTTGCCGGGATGACGGTCTTCCTCTCCCGCTTGCGGGAGAGGCGACACGCGCGCCAGCGCGGCGGGTGAGGGTGTTCCCCACCGTCGACGCAAGCGAACAACACCCTCACCCGGGCCGCCGCAAGTGCGGCGTCTCTCGCCTCTCCCGCCAGCGGGAGAGGGAAGTGGAAGAAGCCAATGCCCCTGACCCTCACCGACGACCAGAAAATGATCCGCGACAGCGCCGACGGCTTTTTCGCGCAAAATGCCCCCGTCGCCGAGCATCGCCGCCTGCGCGACAGCCACGATGCCACCGGCTTCGACCGCGCCACTTGGGCGAAAATGGCCGAAATGGGGTTCGCCGGCGTGCTGGTTCCCGAAGCGCATGGCGGGGCGGGGTTCGGCCATGTCGCGGCGGGGCTGATCATGGAGGCGATCGGGCGCAATCTCAGCGCCGCGCCGATGCTGTCGACGGCGATCCTGGGTGCGACGGCGTTGAAGGAGGGTGGGTCGCCCGAGCAGCAGGCCCAGTATCTGCCGCTGATCGCCGAGGGGGCGCGACTGTTCGCGCTGGCCGCCGACGAGGCCGCGCGTCATGCGCCGAGTAATGTCGCCACCAGTGCAACACCCTCGGGCAACGGCTTCAAACTGAACGGGGTCAAGGGCTTCGTCCTCGACGGCCATGTCGCCGACACGTTGATCGTCGCGGCGCGCACTTCGGGCGATACGCACGACGACGACGGCATTACGCTGTTCCTCGTCGATGCCAAGGCTTCCGGCATTGGCATCGAACGTCGCGCGATGGTCGATAACCGCAACGCTGCACGGGTGACGCTCGCCGATGTTCAGGTCGATGGTGCAGATGTGCTCGGCGAAGTCGGCAAGGGGCTGGCGTTGCTCGAAAAAGTCCTCGATGCCGGACGCACGGCGCTTGCGGCGGAAATGCTCGGCGTTGCGTCGGAAAGCTTCACGCGGACCATCGACTACCTCAAGCAGCGCGACCAGTTCGGGGCGAAGATCGGCAGTTTTCAAGCGCTGCAGCACCGCGCCGCGCATCTGTTCTGCGAGGTCGAACTGGCACGGTCGGCGACCTTACGAGCGCTGGTGGCGCTCGACGAAGGCGACGAGCGTACACCGGTGTTCGCCTCGCTCGCCAAGGCCAAGGTCGGCGAAGTCGCCAAGCTTTCGACCAACGAGGGCGTCCAGATGCATGGCGGCATCGGCATGACCGACGATTTCGACATCGGTTTCTACATGAAACGCGCCCGCGCCGCACAGGAGACTTTCGGCGACATGGCGTTCCACGGCGACCGGATGGCGCGGCTGCTGGGGTATTGATGCTTTGATCTCCCCCTCCCGCAATCGGGAGGGGGTCGCCGCCGTTGCTCCCTCCGACCGCGCATGCCACAAGGCGCAGACACCGCCTGGGGAGGCCAAATGAAGTCCGCGCTCGATACCGCCATGGATGCCGTCATCGATGCGATCATCGCGCCGGGCGGTCAGCTTGAGGTGGCACATGCTGCCGTGCGCGGGGCCAGCCTGCCGGTCTTCGCCGCCGCACCGCCGTCGATGCGTGAATATCTCGGGCATTTCTTCATGCAGAATGCCGCGCGCGAATTCCTCGTCTATGGCGACGAACGGCTGACGTTCGGCGAGGTCTATTCGCGTGGCATCGCGATGGCGGCGATGCTTCAGCACCGCCACGGCATCGCCAAAGGCGACCGGGTCGCCATTGCCATGCGCAACTATCCCGAATGGATCATGGCGTTCATCGGCGTGCTCCACCTCGGCGCGGTGGCGGTGCCGATGAATGCGTGGTGGACCGCCGATGAACTTGACTATGGCTTGAAGGATTCAGGCACCCGGCTGGTGCTTGCCGATGAGGAGCGCGCGCGGCGCATCGCTTCGTTGGCGTCGCGTCCCAAGGTGATCGCGGTGCGGACCTCGGCGGCGGTCAGCGCCGAACTCGGGGTGCATTGCCTCGATGACGAACTGGCAGCGAGCCCAGGTTCACTGTGGTTCCTGCCGGAAATCGCGCCCGAAGACGACGCGACGATCATGTACACCAGCGGTTCGACCGGATTCCCCAAGGGCGCGGTCAGCACGCATCGCGGGATCGTCTCCGGAGCGATGAATTATCTCGTCGCGGGTCTGGCGTTGCTCGAACTGTCGCAGCGCGCCGGGGTGACGCCCGCCGAGCAGCAAGTGATGCTGCTCAACGTGCCGCTGTTCCACATTACCGGATCGGTCCCGGTGCTGCTGGTTTCGATCGCCATCGGGCGCAAGATGGTGATCATGCACAAATGGGATGCGACCGACGCGCTGCGGCTGATCGAAAAGGAACGTGCGACCTATTTCGTCGGGGTGCCGACGATGAGCCTCGAGCTGATGCAGCACCCCGACCGCGACAAATACGACCTGTCGAGCCTTGTCGATATCGCCAGCGGCGGCGCGCCACGTCCACCCGAACATGTGACGCGGATCCGCGAAACGTTGCCCGGCAAGAACCCGGCGCAGGGCTATGGCCTGACCGAAACCAACGGCGTCGGGGCGGGCAATTTCCGCGACAACTATCTCGGCAAGCCCGCATCGACCGGGCGACCGTCGCGTCCGCTGGTCGAAATCCGCATCGATGCCGGCGACGGTCAGGTCGGCGCGGGGCTGGCGGCGGGGACGGTGGGCGAAGTCTGCATCCGTTCGGCGGCTAATTGCCGTGGCTATTGGAACAAGCCCGAACAGACGCTCGCGGCCTTCCCTGGCGATGGCTGGTTCCGCTCGGGCGACCTCGGCTACCTCGACGACGACGGCTATCTGTTTATTGTCGACCGCAAGAAGGACATCATCATCCGCGGCGGCGAGAACATCAGCTGCCAGGAGGTCGAATCGGCGCTGTACGCGCATCCGGCGGTTGCCGAAGCCAGCGTCTTCGGTCTGCCCGATGAGCGGTTGGGCGAGATCGTGGGTGCCGTTGTCTATCCCAAGCCGGGGGCAGCGCTTGAAGGCGAGGCGTTGATCCAGTTCGTGTCGCGCGACATGGCGAGTTTCAAAGTTCCGGCGCGGGTCTGGATGTCAACGGAACCGCTGCCCAAGCTTGGGTCGGCAAAGATCGACAAAGTCGCGCTGCGGACGCAGTATCGCGCCATTCACGCTGGCCGGGAGTAACCCCAATGTTCACCACCATGCTCGAAGGCACCCGCGAAGACTGGGCGCATATCTCGGTCGAACATATGAAGCATCAGCAGTCGGCCGCCGCGCAGCAGATCATGGAGTCGCTGGCGCGGCTCGAAGCGATCGAGGTCGGCTTTGGGGCCAACCAGCTTGTCCACAGCCTGATGACCGCAACCTTGGCGCGGCGCGACGGGGCGAACGACGAAGAAATCGTCGCCGCGCTCTGCCACGATATCGGCAAGTTGATGTCGATCCCCAACCATGGCGCAATCGCCGCCGAAATCCTCAAGCCCTATGTGTCGGACGACCTGTACTGGACGATCAAATACCATCAGGATTTCCAGGGACTGTATTATTACGAGCATCTCGGGATGGACAAGAACGCTCGTGAGAAGTTCCGTGGCGAGCCGTGGTTCGCCACTGCCGAAAAGCTTGTCGACACATGGGACGCCCCGGCGTTCGATCCGGCGTTCGAGATCGACAGCCTCGAAAGCTTCGCTCCAGAAGTCGCGCGGGTATTCAGCAAACCCAAGCGCTTCGCGTGAGTGACAACCAAAGGAGCGTAAAATGATCGGTGTGGTCGCGACGTTGAAGTGCAGGGACGGCGAGAATGCCGCGTTCGAGGCGGCATTTACCAGCCTTGCCGCCGAGGTGCGCGCCAACGAGCCGGGCAATGTCGCGTATCAACTGTGCCGCAGTCGCACCGACCCAAATACCTACAAGGTGCTCGAGCTCTACACCGATGAGACCGCGCTCAAAGCGCATGGCAGCAGCGACCATTTCAAGGCTGCTGGTCCAGCGTTGGGGGCGGTGCTCGCAGGACGGCCCGATGTGGAATATCTCGACGGCGTGGGTTGATCCGGTCCGTCAGCAGCCATGGCCGCCGCTTTCGCCGCGCAGCCGACGTCCGAATGCAGCCTCGATAAGTTCGACTGGTAACGGTCGACTGTCGGTGATGTTGAGGCAACCTTTGCCGCCCTTCAGCCCCGACGCTGCGGCGATGCCAGCGGCTTCGACGGCACCGATATACACCGAAAGATAGTTTTTCTGGGCCGCCGTCGCGACGTAATTTTCGCCAAAGCGGTATACCGGCATCTTCCATTCGATGCTTTCGGTAACGCCGGGCACGGCGCGGTGCACGGCGTCGCGCAGCGCAATCAGGCGTTCGGCGCGCTTGGGTGGCGCAGCAGCGATATACGCGTCGATCTCCGGACTGCGCGACATGACGGCTTCCCCTGATTGTGCCGCAACGAAATAGCAGAAATGGCAACGCAGGTCAGCGCGGCACACGCTCCGGCCAACGGACCAGCACCAACGCCGCCACGACGAGCGCCGCGCCGCCGATCTCCGCCGGTCCGGGCACCTCACCAAAACGCAGTGCGCCGATGATCGCGCCGATCGCCGGCTGAACCAGCAGCGTCAGGCCGACGACGAGCGGGCGCAGATGACCAATGGCATAGACGACGAGCCCTTGCCCAATGACCTGGCTGCCGAGCGCCAGCAAGACGATGGGCGTCCAGTCTCCCGGCCAGAACCGCCCCGGCGCAACCAGCGCCATCGGCAGCAGCCACAACGCTCCGAACAGTGTCGCCAGTGCGAGCAGCGGCAGCGCCCCGACCGGCCCGCGCAGCCGGTCGATTACCAGCAGATACGCCGTATAGAGCAGTGCGGCACCAAGGCAGAACAGGTCGCCGAGCAAATGCTGCGGCGAGATATCGGCACTGCGCCCGACGAGCAGCACCGTTCCCGCCAGCGCGCAGCCGATCGCCGCCAGCGCGGCGCGGCTGGGGTGATGCTTGAGCACGACGATGCCCCATATCGGCAGCAGGAAGCTCGCGGCGTTCGACAGCAGTGAGGCGTTCGCCAACGTCGTCCGCACGATACCCAGATGCCAGAGCGCAAGATCGGCGGCGAAGAAGAACCCGCCGAGTGCGGCGAGCAGCCAAATATTTGTGCTGTGACGCGGCGGCGGCGTGCCGGCGCGCCGTTCGGCCAGTTGCGCCATCAGGGCGATCGGCACGACTGCCAGCGCCATCCGCCAGAATGCCGATTGCACCGGGCCGACATCCGACAGCCGCACCAGCCACGGCCCGAAGGCGAGCGCGACGCAGGCGGCGAACATGGCGGGAAAAGCATACCGATGCGGGGTCACGTCCGCGTCCCTAGACTATAGCAGGCGCGTCCGCACCCCCAGCAACGGCCCCGCGTCGGCAAGGCGGCGGTCGAGCGTCACGAGCTCGAGATCGTGCCGCCGCGCGACGGCGAGGTGGAGCGCATCGCCCGCGCGCAGGTTGAGATCGGCGCGGGCGGCGGATCGTGCAGCGTAGTCAAAGTCATCGCGTGTTACGTCGACTTCGGTTGTAGACGACAGAAAAAACAGACGAAGATCATTGTCTTTTTCCGGTCGATCGATTTGGCGCAACGTGCCAGTACGTTCTTTGACAGACAGTGCCGAAGCGCACTCGGTAATAACCCAGCCGCTGACGTAGAGCGCTGATACCGTTGCCCCCAACCAAAGTTCGGCGCGTTCTGAGTGACGTTCTTCGACAACAAGGGCTATGACAACCGACGCGTCGATATAAACCATTAGTATTTCTCGTCGCGCATTGCCCGGATGATATCGACAGCAGGAACATCCTGATATGGTGTCTTGGCGCGCACGGTGCGTAACCATTCGAGATCGATCTTCTTTACCGGTTGCGCAATCGCCACCAGTTGCGCCACCGGCGCCCCGCGCCGGGTAATGGTTACCGGTTCGCCCGCCATCGCGGTATCGATCATTTCGGACAACCGCGCCTTGGCATCGGCAACACTGACTTGCGGCATGAACGCCTCCTGACTATCGCGATAGTCATATAGCGCGATGGGCGCTTTGCCGCAATCGGCTGGTCGATGACAGCCAGTAGTTGACATCGCAAGTTGTCCGGACAAATTGGGGGCTCGGTCAAAGGGAGAATGCCGGTGCGCCGGGGTGTTATCGAAGTCGGTCCGCAGCGTTATCGCGAAACCTATGGCCGGGCGTTCGAGGAGTTCACCGTCGGTGATGTCTACGAGCACCGCCCCGGCCGGACAATCACCGAAACCGACAATATCTGGTTCACGCTGCTGACGATGAACACCCATCCGACGCATTTCGACCATGTCTATGCAGCCAAAACCGAATTCAAACGCCCACTGGTCGCCTCGCCGCTGACCGTCGCCATCCTTGTCGGCATGAGTGTCAGCGATGTCAGCCAAAAGGCCGTCGCCAATCTCGGCTGGAAGGAAATCCGCATGACCGCGCCGGTGTTCGCTGGCGACACGCTGTACGCCGAAAGTGAGGTCATCGAAAAACGCGAATCGAAATCGCGGCCCGATCAGGGGCTGGTGACGATCAAGACCATCGGGCGTAATCAGGACGGCGTGGTGGTGTGCGATTTCCTGCGCACCATGCTGATCTGGAAAACGGGTTTCGGCCCCGGAGACGAATGATGGCAACGGCATATCAACAGACGCGCGGTATCGACGCCGGGTTCGAAGCGCAGTTGCTCGACAGCATCGACAAATGGATCGACCGCGAACTGCGCCCGGTCATCATGGAGCATGATCACGGCGACATCTGGCCCGAGGAAATCGTCCGCCAGATGGTCGATCTCGGGCTGTTCGGTGCGACCATCGGCGAGGAATACGGCGGCCTCGGCCTGCCCGCCACGACCTATGCCAAGATCGTCGCGCGCATCAGTAATTATTGGATGGCACCGACCGGTATTTTCAACAGCCACCTGATCATGGCGCTGGCGATCGAAAAGTTCGGCACGCCGTTCCAAAAAGCCAAATGGCTGCCCAAGATGGCGCGCGGCGAAATCCGCGGCGGGCTGGCGCTGACCGAACCCGATGCCGGAACCGATTTGCAGGGCATTCGCATGACGGCGGTGCGCGACGGCGACGACTATATCGTCAATGGCACCAAGACGTGGATTTCGAACGGTATCAAGGGCCACGCCTTCGCGCTGTTAGTGAAGACCGACCCCGCCGCCGACCCGCGCTACAAGGGCATGAGCCTGTTCATTGCCGACAAGGGCCTGCCGGGCTTCAAGACCGGCAAGAAGATCAAGAAGCTCGGTTACAACAGCATCGATTCGGGCGAACTGATTTTCGAGGACTGCCGTATTCCGGCCGATCAGCTTATCGGCGGGGTCGAGGGACAGGGCTTTTTTCAGGCGACAGGTGGTCTGGAACTTGGGCGGATCAATGTCGCGGCGCGCGGCGTGGGTCTTGCCGAAGGCTCGCTGCGGCTGGCGACCGATTATGCGCAGGTCCGCAAAACGATGGGCAAGCCGATCGTCGAACATCAGGCAATCCAGCTCAAACTCGGCGAGATGGTGACGCGCGCCCGCGCCGCCCGCCTGCTGACGATGGACGCCGCCGAAGCCTATGACCGTGGCGAACGCGTCGATATGGAAGCCGGCATGGCGAAATATTTCGCCTCCGAAGCGGCGGTTGAAAACAGCCAAGAGGCGATGCGCATTTTCGGTGGCTATTCCTATTCGAAGGAGTTCGACATCGAGCGCTTTTACCGCGACGCGATGCTCATGTGCATCGGCGAGGGCACCAACGAGATGCAGCGGATGATTATCGCGCGCCAGTGGGTGAAGCGGAATCCGGTGTGAGCGGTGAGTGGTTGCGCTATCCTTCAAGCCCCTCTCCCGCAAGGGAGAGGGAGGGGCCCGCGCGCCCTTGCGCGTGGGAGGGAGAGGGTGATCACCCGCAAGAGTTCGAACGCCCTTTAGGGCGCGCCCGCCGCCTGCGCCGCGAAGCCACGCCAGCCGAGGGCAGGCTGTGGTCAGCGCTACGAAACCGTCGCCTAGAGGGTTGGCGCTTTCAACGACAGGTCTTCATCGAACCCTTCTTTGCAGATTTTGCCTGTTCGGCGGCGCGCCTGATTGTTGAAGTCGATGGCAGCCAACATGACGCCGATCGGGTGAAGGACGCGGCTCGCACTCGCTATCTAAGCACCAAGGGCTATCGCGTCATCCGTTTCTGGAACGCCGAAGTGCTGGGTAATATCGAGGGCGTTCAGCGAGCTATTCTCGCCGCCCACACCCTCCCACGCGCTGAAGAAGCGCGCGGGCCCCTCCCTCTCCCTGAAGGGAGAGGGGCTTCGGAAGAATAATATGCACCTCCCGCTAGCCGGCACCCGCATCCTCAGCCTCGAACAATACGGCGCTGGCCCCTATGGCACGATGTTCCTTGCTCAGCTTGGGGCCGAAGTCATCAAGATCGAACCGCCGAAGGGGGGCGACTCCTCCCGCGCTACCGGGCCGTATTTCCTAGGTCCCGATGACAGCCTGTTCTTCCAGACTTTCAACCTTAACAAACGCTCGCTGACGCTCGATCTCAAAACCCGCGAGGGTCAGGCGATCCTGCACCGCCTCGTCGCTACCGCACACGCCGTCACCAACAATGCGCGCGGCGATCAACCGGCGCTGCTCGGGCTCGATTACGCCGCGCTCGGTCCCGCCAACCCCGCCATCGTCTGCGTCCATGCCTCGGCATACGGGCGCGACACCGATCGCGCCGCATGGCCGGGGTACGACTATCTGATGCAGGCCGAAGCCGGGTTCCTTAGCGTCACCGGCGAACCCGATGCCCCGCCGACGCGCTTCGGGCTATCGATGGTCGATTTCATGACCGGCACCATGCTGGCGACGGCGACGCTCGCGGCATTGCTCGACGCCCGCACGACCGGCAAGGGTCGCGACATGGATATCAGCCTGCTTGACGCGGCGCTGCATCAAACGAGCTATCCGGCGTATTGGTATCTCAATCGCGGCCATGACATCGGGCGTACCCCGCGATCGTCGCACCCGTCGGTGGTGCCGTCGCAGCTGTTTCGTACTGCCGATGGCTGGGTGTTCATCATGGCGCAGCTGCCGAAGTTTTGGGAGCGCCTCGCCGATGAACTCGGGCTGGCTGCGCTTAAGACCGATCCGCGTTTCGCCGCACCCGCCGGGCGAAAGGAGCATCGCGTCGCGCTCGAGGCCTTGATCGAGGCGGTCACCACGACGCAGCCGACGGCGCATTGGGTGGCGCTGCTCGGCGGCAAGGTTCCGGTGTCGCCGGTAAACAGTCTGGGGCAAGCGCTCGACGATCCGCGCGTCACGGCGTCGGGGATGGTCGATAGCGTCGATCACCCGGTCGAAGGCCCGATGCGGGTGCTCGCCAACCCGATCCGCATCGACGGCGAACGCCTGCCCAACCGCGCCGCCCCGGCGCTGGGCGCCGATACCGATGCGCTGCTGGCCGAGATCGGGATGAGCGGGGAGGATATTGCCGGGTTGCGGGCGGATGGGGTGATATGACGTGAGCGGGGCCAATTTTTCCTCGCCCTTGAGGGGGAGGACGCGATAGTGGCGAAACTCGCCCACCTCCGGGTCGTCGATCTGTCCCAGTTCCTGCCGGGGCCGATGCTGACCGGTATGATGGCCGATCAAGGCGCCAGCGTCGTCAAGGTCGAGCCCCCCGGCGGCGATCCGGCGCGGACGCAGGGGCCGTTCGAGGCGGGGCACGGCGTGTGGTTCCGTAACCTCAACCGCGGCAAGACCGCTATCACGCTCGATCTGAAAACCGCCGCGGGCAAAGCCGCGCTATGGAACCTGATCGCCGAGGCCGATGTCTTCGTCGAGGGCTTCCGCCCCGGCGTCATCGCGCGACTGGGCTTTGGCTACGACGCTGTCTCCGCGCGCAACCCCGGCATCGTCTATTGCTCGGTGTCGGCCTTTGGCCAAACCGGGCCGATGGCGGGTCATCCGGCGCACGACATGGGAGTGCAGGCCGAAGCCGGCGTGCTGGCGCTGAACGACGGCCCCGATGGCACGCCGGTGGTTCCGGGCGTCGCGTCCGCAGACATGGCGGCGGGGTTGACCGGGCTGGCCGCTGTGCTGATGGCGCTGATCGGGCGACAGGCGAGCGGGCGCGGCGATTACATCGACATTTCGATGCTGGGGTCGTTGCTGCCGTGGACGGCGCATATTGCTGGGCTGGCGGTGGCGGGCGGTCCGGCACCACGCTCCGTCGAACAAAGGTCACTCGGCGGGGCGGCATTTTATAATGTGTACGCCTGCTCCGATGGCCAACATCTCGTGCTTTGCGGGCGCGAACTGAAATTTGCGCGCGTTTTGCTCACCGATCTCGGGCGTCCCGACCTTATTGAGTTCGCCGAAGCCGATGCCGGGGCACCGCAGGCACCGCTGCGGGCGTTTCTGGCGGCGACCTTTGCGACGCGCAGTCTGGCGCAATGGGAAGCTTGGTTTGCCACGCGCGACGTAGCGTTTGCGCCCGTTCGCGATCTGACCGCAGGGCTGGCACGCGCGAACAGCATCGTGACCGATCCAGATGGCGCACATCACATCATGCCGGCGATCCGTTTCGCCGGCGATCCGCCGTGGTCGCCGGCGCCGGTTCCTCCCCACGCGGGCTGATGTCTGCTCAATTAATTAGTTACGATCGCTCATGTGACGATACGTCGGTATCGAACGGCTATCGATGGTTTGTCGACTTTGACGGCTCGGGCAATGGGAGTAGCATCGGCGAAAGTGGACAGCGCGCAAACCTTTCTGGTCGTCATCGACGCGACCGCCGAAAGCCGGGTGGCGCTGCGCTATGCGGCGTTGCGCGCGGCGCATGTCGCGGGGCGGGTGACGTTGCTGCATATCGTGCCGCCGCAGGAGTTTATCCAATGGGGCGCGGTGCAGGAGGCGATGGAAGCCGAAGCGCTGGCCGATGCGGAGGCGCTGCTGGCGCAAGTGGCGGCCGAAGCCGAAGCGTTGGGCGGCGCGCGACCCGATTTCGTCGTCAAGCGAGGCGACGCGGCGCAGGCGGTGCTCGATCATATCGCCGCCGATTCGTCGGTGCGCGCGCTGGTGCTGGCGGCGGCGGCAAAGGGTGCGCCCGGGCCGCTGGTCACCTTCTTCGCCGGCGAACGTGCCGGCACATTGCCGTGCATCGTGATGATCGTTCCCGGCGGACTCGACGCGACACGGATCGATGAACTGAGCTGACGACGGCTGAACGTAACCGTTTTGCCACATTTCTGCCAAGGCTGTGCGGCACTAGATCCGCGAGAGCATAGGCGCACAGGGCGTCGGAGAGCGGATCGTGTCGCATTGGACGCCGGATAGCATCGCTTGGGATCGCTTCGACGCGTCGCAGGTCGATGCCAACCTGCTCGCCGTGGTCAAGACCGCTGCGCTCGTCGAAGCGAATGCGACCGACTATGTGGCCTATCTGCAGACGGTGTTTGCCGGTGACGACGCCTTCGTTGCCGACACCGTTCAATGGGGAGCCGAGGAGCGTCAGCACGGCGCGGTGCTGGCCCGCTGGGCGAAGCTTGCCGATCCGGGATTCGATTTCGATGCGGTATTGAAGACGTTTCAGCAGGGCTATCACATCCCCCCGGGCGATGGCGGCTCGACGCGCGGCAGCCGGGCGGGCGAACTGATCGCGCGGCAGGTCGTCGAAACCGGCACGTCGAGTTTTTATTCGGCGCTCCGCGATGCAGCGCGCGAACCGGTGCTCACTGAAATCGCGGGGCGGATCGCCGCTGATGAGTTTCGACACTATAAGCTCTTTGCCGATCACGCCCGGCGCTATGCTCGGCTCGACCGCTGGGCGGCGCTGCGCATCATGATCGGGCGCTTCGCCGAGGCGGGTGACGATGAACTCGGCTGGGCATGGTTTGCCGCCAATGTCGCGCCGATGAATCCCGCCGCACCGTGTCGTCCGCAAGACCATGCCCGGATGTATGCGGCGCATGTCGCTCGGCTTTATCGTAGCCGGCACATCGAAAACGGTGTTCGTATGTTGCTCCGTGCCGCAGGTCTGCGTCCGCGCGGACCGGTCTTCGGTGCGGCGAGCCTTGCGATGCGCGGCGTGGTCCGGCTGCGCGCCGCTGCTTGAGCGATCGCCGCTTTACCCACAGCAGGGCCTCTGATATAGGCCACGCCTTCGCGCTGGACGACTCGCCGTCCGGCATCTTACCCCTATGACAAGTGCGTGCCATGCTGAGGCACGTATCGTGAATGGAGCGACAAGGCCTTTATGCAAATCGTGGTACGCGACAACAATGTCGATCAGGCGCTGCGCGCGCTCAAGAAGAAGCTGCAGCGCGAAGGCGTCTACCGCGAAATGAAGCTCCGCCGTCACTATGAAAAGCCGAGCGAGAAGCGCGCCCGTGAAAAGGCCGCCGCTGTCCGCCGCGCCCGCAAGCTCGAGCGCAAGCGCGCCGAACGCGACGGCATCAAGTAAATTCGAAAGCCAGTTTCATGACGACCGCGCCGGCCCCCGCATCCTCGGGTGCTCTCAAATGGGTGGCGGCGGCTGTCGTCATTCTGCTCGTCGTTGTCGCCGGTATCTGGGGCGGTACCCGCACCCAGGTCGCAGCAATGCGCCCCGGCGACACCGCCTATCTCAAGACCAACAAGGCGAAATCCGGCGTGATCACCACCGCTTCCGGTCTGCAGTATGAAGTGCTGACGCAAGGCACGGGGCCGAAGCCCGACCGTAGCGATACCGTTGCCGTTCATTATGAAGGCAAGCTGCTCGACGGGACGGTGTTTGATTCGAGCTATCAGCGCGGTCAGCCGGCGATCTTCCCGCTCGATCAGGTCATTCCCGGCTGGACCGAGGGTGTGCAGCTGATGAACACCGGGTCGAAGTATCGGTTCACCATCCCACCGGCGTTGGGTTACGGGGCCAAGGGTGCGGGTGGCGTCATTCCGCCGGGCGCGGTTTTGATCTTCGACGTCGAATTGCTCGGCGTTAAGGGCAAGTAATCAGGGTTTGATCAACGCCGCCCGTGCCGCACCGCGGCGTTCGAGGGCGACCTTGATCAGCGCGACAAGCGGGTCGGCAAGCGCCACCCCTAGGATGCCGAACAGCACGCCGAACAACAGCTGCGCCGCGAGCACGACGGCAGGCGCCAGATCGACGGTGCGCTTTTCGATCACCGGCGTCAGGACATTGCCTTCGAACAATATGACGATCAGGTAGATCGCTACCGACCAAAGCCCGGTCGTCACTCCCGCCGAAAAGCCGACCGCGACGATCAGCACGCCTGCAATGATCGCGCCCAAGGTCGGCACGAACGCCAGCAGCCCGGCGACCAGACCGAGCAACGCCGCCAAGGGCACGCCGGTTAGCGACAGCCCGACGAACATGACGATACCTTCGATCAGCATGATGATCAGGCGACCCAGCACCCAGCGGCGCAGCACATACCCCATCTGGGCGAGCGTCCGCCCGACCTGATCGCGCGAGGCTTCGGGTGTCAGCCATTCGATCCCACGCTCGTAAAGGCGTGGATCGGCGGCGACATAGATGCCGAGCGTCACTGCGAGCAGCACCCCGCCGAGCGCGCTGAGCGCCGATCCCAGCAGCAGCGTCACCTGGCCAAGCTGCATGCCGACCTGCGCCTTGAGCGCGGCCACGACATCACCGCGACGGCCGACATGAAAGCCGAAGTCGCGCGCCAGCCGCGACAGCTGTGACGCCTGCGCATTCAGCGTATCCTGCAGCTGCTGGCTCTGGGTGGCGAGCGACACTCCGGCAAAAGCCACAAATCCGGCAACGACCGCCACAAACGTCAGGACGACGATCGTCAACCGCAGCCAGCGGGGCGACGGCCAAATCTTGCCGAGCAGCCGCTCGCCACCCTGTAGTCCGGCCGCAAAAATCAGTCCGGCAAAGATCACCAGCAGCGCCTGCGCCAGTTGCCAGACGACGAACATCGCCGCCGCAATGCTCAGCCAGACCAGTGCCACTTCGGCGGCGTTGCGGGCGCGTTCGGTCCGCGGCTCGATCGGGCTTGGGCCGGTATCTGCCATTCAGGCGCTAGATATCGAGCTTGATGAAGGCGCGGTTGCCACGGAACGCACCGAACCACGACAACGGATTGAACGACGTCGATCCGTCCAGCGAGAAGGTGGTAAATTCGGCGCGCCCGACGAGATTCTCGACCGGCAGCAGCCCGATGCCGCCGACCAGCGGATCGAACCGGCTGTCTTCCGAATTGTCGCGATTGTCGCCCATCACGAACACATGGCCCTCGGGAATCAGCACCGGCTCGGTATTGTCCTGCGGGGTATCGGCGAGGTCGAGCACGTCATAGCTGCGGCCGTTCGGTAGCGTCTCGCGGAAACGCGGATAACGGCAGACGAGGGTGCCTTGTGCATTGGTGACGCGGTATTGTTGGTCGATCGGTGACGTGCAGTCGCTGTTGGCACTGACCGGGATTTCGATCGGTGCTTCGGCGACCTTGGACACCGGCTTGCCATTGAGCCACAGCACGCCGTCCTTCATCTGCACCGTATCGCCGGGAAGGCCGATGACGCGCTTGATCCAGTCGTCCTTGGTGCGCGGGCTTTTCAGCACGACGATGTCGCCGTGATCGGGCAAGCTGCCAAAAACCCGGCCCGACATTTCGGGGAGCACGTTGAACGATGGCGACAGATAGCTGTAGCCATAGGGGAATTTCGACACGATCAGTCGGTCGCCGATAAACAGCGTCGGCAGCATCGACCCCGACGGGATATAGAATGGCTTGGCGAGCAGGCTATGGACGCCGAGCACCGCGAGCAGCAGTAGGAAAAGCTGCCACACTTCGCTCGCCCAATTCGTTGGCTGCTTGGCCGGTTTCGCGGTCATGGTGGCTTCCGTCATTCGAGGCTCGCAGTGATGAGGACGACCGCCGAGGCCCATGGATGGTCATCGGTGATCGTCAGGTGAATGGCCGCCCTATGCCCCGGCGGCGTCATTTGCGCCAGCCTTGCCGCCGCGCCGCCCGTCAACGCCAGCGTCGGCTGGCCCGACGGCAGATTGACGACGCCCATGTCCTTGAGAAACACGCCGCGCCGCAGCCCGGTGCCGAGCGCCTTGGCGCAAGCTTCCTTGGCGGCGAAGCGCTTGGCGAAGGTCGCGGTGCGGGTCAGCGCGCGGCTGTTGGCCTTGGCGGTTTCGGTCGCGGTAAAGACCCGGGCGATGAAGCGGTCACCGAAGCGGCCGATCGATTTCTCGATGCGCTCGATGTTGCACAGGTCATTGCCGAGACCGAGAACGATCATGCCGCGTCCATCGCCGCACGCATCCGGCGGATAGCCTCGCCCAGCCCGGTGAACACAGCTTCGCCGATGATGAAATGCCCGATGTTGAGTTCGGCGATCTCCGGGATCGCGGCAACCGGAGCGACATTGTCATAGGTCAGCCCGTGTCCGGCATGGATCTCGAGCCCGAGCGCTGCGCCATGTGCCGCCGCCGCCTTCAGCCGCGCCAACTCCACCGCAACCGCATCGCCCTCGGCATGGGCGTAGGGCCCGGTATGCAGCTCGACCACCGGCGCACCGAGCTGCGCTGCTGCCTCGAGCTGGCGCGCTTCGGGCGCAATGAACAGGCTGACGCGAATACCGGCGTCGCGCAGGCGCGCGACGATCGGCGCAAGGGTGTTGTGTTGCCCCGCCGCATCCAAGCCACCCTCGGTCGTTCGCTCTGCGCGGCGTTCGGGGACGATGCACGCGGCGTGCGGCTTGTGCGCCAGCGCAATCGCCAGCATCTCGTCGGTCGCCGCCATTTCGAGGTTGAGCGGCAGGCTGATGCTGCCGACCAGCCGGTCGAGATCGTCGTCGGTAATATGCCGCCGGTCCTCGCGCAGATGCGCGGTGATGCCGTCGGCCCCGGCTTCGGCGGCCATCAGCGCGGCGCGCACCGGATCGGGATGCAGCCCGCCGCGCGCGTTACGGATGGTGGCGACATGATCGATGTTGACGCCAAGGCGCAGGTGCCGGGTCATGACGTACAAAGCGCAGCGGACAGCAAATCATATGCCGCGCCCTTGCCTTGCCACGGCTCGCCATAATCAAGGCCGTGGTCATCGAACGCAATGACTATCAGCCCAAGATCGGGGGCGATGATGTTACGGATTTCGACGCCGCCGATACTGCCGCGGCGCTCGACGAGCGCCACCGGCTTGGCGCAGCCCTTGAGCGGAACGGTGTATGACCATTGCCCGAGCGCCGAAAACCCCAGCTTGGGATTGCCCTGCCACATCGTGTCGCGCTGTGCGCGGGGGATCAGCCGGTCCTCCATCAAGGCTTTGTCGAATTTCCACAGGTCACGAACATCGCCGCGCACGGCACCGGCCGCACCAAAGCGCCCGACATCGATAAAGCCGTCGTCGCGACCGTCGGCGAAGAAGCCCGGGTGCCCCGCAGCGTCGCCCGGCGCGAGCAACCGCGCCGACGCCATGCCTGCAGGTCGGAAGATGCGCCGATCGAGCAGCGTCGCGAGCGGCAGCTTGGTCACAGCTTCGAGCACCGCCCCGACGACTTCGGTATCGCAGTCGTTATATTCGAAACGCAGCCCGGGCTCGGCCTTCGCCGGGCCCTTGCAAATCGGGCTGATCCCCGGCGCGGGCTTGGGCGATGAGCGCAGAAACTGGACCAGCATGTCCTTTCGCTCGTTGAGCGGTCCGTCTTCGACGTTTGGCAGTCCACTTGTATGCTGCAACAATTGGCGCAACGTGATGCGATCGGCATTGGCAATGCCGAACCGCGGCGCATAGCGGTCAACCGGGGTGTCGAGATCGAGTGAGCCTTGGGCGACTTGTTGCATCACCGCCGTGGCGACGATCTGCTTGGTGACCGATGCCCAACGCCACACCGGCGGCGCACCGGCTTTGCTATCCGGGCCAACGGGTGCGTCGATATAGGCCGTCGTGTCGCCAACGAGCAGATGGCCGCGCAGTCCATTCGCACTGGCCGCTATTTTCGTTGCGGCGAACCGCGCGGCGGGCGACGGCTGGGCAACCGACGGTGCGGTCATCAACAAAGCGGCGACCGCTCCCGTGACGAGACGCTTCATCAGGCTCTGCTCCCCGGCTTGACCGCAGGGATCGCCGACAACTCGGGCGGCAGCGCGTCGGCTGCGTAGCTCGGCACATCGAGGCGGATCAGCGGGGTGAAGGGCACGCCGAGATCGGCCTTGCCGTTCGAGCGGTCAACGAGCGAGGCGGCGTGGATGACCTCGCCCCCCGCCGCAGTCACCGCCGCAATCGCCTCGCGCGACGACAGCCCGGTTGTCACCACATCCTCCATCAGCAGCACCGGCTGCCCCGGCTTCAGCCGAAACCCGCGCCGCAGTTCGAACGTCCCCGACGGGCGTTCGACGAACATCGATTCGACTCCCAAAGCCCGCGCCAGTTCATAGCCGCAGATGAGGCCACCCATCGCCGGCGCAATCACCGCCGTCACCCGCGCCTTAACATCCTCGGGCAATTTCGCCGCCAGCGCCCGCGCCAATCGCTCGCCCCGCGCCGGGTCCAGCAACACCCGCGCGCACTGGAGATACCGCGACGAACGCAGCCCCGACGAGAGAATGAAATGCCCCTCCAGCAGCGCATCGGCGGAACGGAATTCGGCGAGGATGTCGGCGTCGGTCATAGTCTCTGGCTAGCGCGCTCGCGAACGCAACGCCAGTGGCGCGACGTTACGCCAGCAGCACAGGCTTCGTCTGCGCAGCTATCCCCGCACCCGGTCCACCGAAACGACGGGCGGTGCGGCGCGCAGTGTGGCGATGATTTCCATCAGCTGGCGCAAGTCTTCGACCTCGATATCGATGATATCGGTGTGGAATTCGCGGTCGCGGTGCTTCAGCGACAGGTTGACGATGTTGGCGTTGTGCGCCGCGAGCGCTGCAGTGAGCGTCGCCAGTGCGCCCGGCTGATTATGGACGACGACGGCGATGCGGGCGATCGCGCCCTCGCTGCCGTCGCCCCATGACAGTTCGAGCCATTCGCCGCTTTCGTCGGCAAGACTCGAACAATCGATGGCATGGACCTCGATACCCTGTCCGGGATGGCGGATGCCGACGATGCGGTCGCCGGGAACCGGATGGCAATCGTCACCAAGGACGAAGCCGACGCCGGGCGTTAGGCCGTGGATCGAGACAGCGCCGTCTTCGGGCTTGGCCTTGCGCCGCCGCGGCTTCACCGCCCCCGCCGACCCCGGGACCAGCGCATCCGACACCTGCGCGTCGGTCAGCAGATTTTTTGCCATGCCGAATTCAAGCGCGGCCCGGTCGGTCAGCTTTAGTCGCGTTACTGCACCGGCCACCAGTTCGTCGGTCAGCGGGACCTGCAACCGCGCCGTGACCGATTCGAGTAGCTTGCGCCCCATGGTCAGGCTTTCGTCGCGATCCTTCTGCCGGACGAAGCGCCGCACTGCCGCGCGCGCCTTGGCCGACACGACAAAGCTGGCCCATGCCGGGTCGGGAGACTGCGCCTTCGACCGCAAAATTTCGACCTGATCGCCGTTGACCAATTGCGTGCGCAGCGACACGACGCGGCCATTGATCTTCGCGCCGACGCAGGTGTCGCCGAGTTCGGAATGGACGGCATAGGCGAAATCGACGGGGGTCGAACCCTTGGGCAGCTGATACAACGTGCCCTTGGGAGTGAAGGCGAAGACCTGATCCTGGAACATCGCCAGCTTGGCGTTTTCGAGCAATTCCTCGGGCGACCCGGCATCGTGGAGCACATCGAGCAGGTCGTCGAGCCACGGATAGGCCTCCCGCGCCGCCGCACCATCGCCGCCCTGCTTGTATGCCCAATGCGCGGCAAGGCCGAATTCCGATTCCTCGTGCATCGCCGACGTGCGAATCTGGATTTCGATGCGGGTGTTCTCGCTGTGCAGCACAGTCGTGTGGATCGATTTATAGCCGTTGCGCTTGGGCGTCGAGATGAAGTCCTTGAAACGCCCGATCACCATCGGCCAGCGTTGATGCACGACGCCGAGCGCGCGGTAGCATTCCGACGTGTCGGCACACAGAATGCGGAACGCCATGACGTCGGACAGCGCCTCGAACGCCATGTGGCGGTCCTGCATCTTGCGCCAGATCGAAAACGGTCGTTTCTCCCGCCCGGTCACTTCGGCGTCGATGCCCGCTTGCCCCAGTAGCAGCTTGATGCCCGAGGCGATGCGCGCGACGGTGTCGCCGCCGCCCTCGCGCAGCTTGGCAAGCCGCGCGGTCACCGTCGCATGGCCTTCGGGGTCGAGTTCGCGGAAGGCCAGTTCCTGCAGCTCGTCCATGAAGCCGTACATGCCGATGCGCTCGGCAAGCGGCGCATAGATGTCCATCGTCTCGCGCGCGATGCGTTTGCGCTTCTCGGGATTCTTGATGTGGTGGAGCGTCCGCATATTGTGGAGACGGTCGGCGAGCTTGACCAGCAGCACGCGGATGTCGGTCGACATGGCGAGCAGAAACTTGCGCAGGTTTTCGGCAGCGCGCTCGGTTTCGGTCTGCGCCTCGATCCGGCTCAATTTAGTGACGCCATCGACCAGCCGCCCGACACCGGGGCCGAACAGCCGGTCGATCTGTTCCTGCGTCGCGACCGTATCTTCGATCGTGTCATGGAGGATGGCGGTGGCGATGGTTTCGTCGTCGAGCTTGAGATCGGTCAGGATGCCGGCGACTTCGATCGGGTGGCTGAAATACGGGTCGCCGCTGGCGCGCAACTGGCTGCCATGCGCCTTCAATGAGAACACATAGGCGCGGTTGAGCAGATCCTCGTCCGCAGTGGGATCATAGGCCTTGACGCGTTCGACGAGTTCGTACTGGCGCAGCATGACGCGAGTGTGGGGGACTGGTGCACGACGCGCAACCACCCGCGCATGCGTTTGGTCGTTACAGTCCGCGACTAAGCTTGGCTCAGCCGCGGGCCGAACCTATTCGTAATCCGGCCCCAAATTCTGGTTGCGCGGCGGTTGGGCGGCGGTGATGCGAAGCGCCTCGGCCGATGCCGCGAGCGAACCGATAGCGTCGGGGGTATCGTCCTCATTGGCAACGACGCGCTGCATCGAGCTGACGAGGGTTTCCTGTAGCTCGGCAGGCTTGACCATTTCGTCGGCAATTTCGCGCAGTGCGACGACTGGGTTTTTGTCGCGGTCGCGATCGACCAGCAGTTCGGCACCGCTCGAAATTGCGCGCGCGCGGGTGCCGGCGAGCAATACAAGTTCGAACCGGTTAGGAATCTTGTCGACACAATCTTCAACGGTAACGCGCGCCATGGGCGGTAACTCCGGGACTTCGATGATCTGGAAAGAGCGGCGCAACTGCTCCATGACCCCGCCAAAGTCAAGGCAAACCGCTTGACCGGGGTTGACCCATGGCGGCGCATCCTCTAACGCCCCGCGCTTCGCAATTGGCCCTGCACCCCCGGTGAAGCAGTGGCCGCGTCCGGCAACAGGTCTGGCGGTGCGTAACCGGGGAGCGGCAATCTTGCCGCGTTGTTGCAGATGGACGAATCATGACCAAGCGCACGAACGCCAAGTATAAACTCGACCGCCGCATGGGCGAAAATATCTGGGGTCGCCCCAAGTCGCCGGTCAACAAGCGCGAATATGGCCCCGGCCAGCACGGTCAGCGCCGCAAGAGCAAGATCAGCGATTACGGCATTCAGCTCAAGGCCAAGCAGAAGCTCAAGGGCTATTATGGCGACGTCACCGAAAAGCAGTTCCGCGGCGTTTATGCCGAAGCGGTCCGGATGAAGGGCGATACCTCGCAGAACCTCATCGGGCTGCTCGAACAGCGCCTCGACATGGTCTGCTATCGCGCCAAGTTCGCCCCGACGATCTTTGCCGCCCGCCAGATCGTCAACCACGGCCACATTCTCGTCAACGGCAAGCGCTGCAACATTGCTTCGGCGCGCGTGTACCCGGGCGACGTCGTCGAGCTGGGGCCGAAGGCGCGCGAAATGGCGCTGGTGCTCGAAGCCCAGCAGCTTGCCGAGCGTGAAGTCCCCGAATTCGTCCAAGTCGATGGCATGAAGGCGACCTATGTGCGCGTGCCGACGCTCGACGAAGTACCGTATGCGGTGAAAATGGAACCGAATCTGGTCGTCGAGTTCTATTCGCGCTGATCCCTTTCGACCCGGTTACGACGCATTAAAGTCCGAAGTCCGATTATTGTCGCCCCCGTGAAAGCGGGGGCGATTGTCGTTGTGCCGCACCGCAGATCTGTCTCCCGCTTGCATTGCAGCGAACCTGTGCTAACTCTGGCATTGCAGCGGTTTCGCCGCTGTCTCTCATGGGAAATCCGTCCTGCCCCCGGCGATGGTGGCGTTTGGCGGCGACCCACGACCGTTCGATTGCCGGCGCGTCATGCCCGGCCGAGGCAAGGGTTTCGATGACGTCGATGTACACCAGTTCAGCCGGGATCGCCCATCGGGCCGGTCCGGCTTGGACGGCATCGAACCTGTGCCGCACCGTCCACCCACACATTGCCCGTTCTGCCGGACTGTCCGGCGCGGGCGTCAACGTGCGCGACCGCCGGAGCCGCTGGCCCGGTGCACTGCGCGCCATGGAGCATTTGAATGTCACAGCGCATGCTGATCGACGCCCGCCACCCGGAGGAAACCCGGGTTGCGGTCGTAAACGGACAACGGATTGACGAATTCGACTTTGAAGCTGCCGACAGGAAGCAGCTGAAGGGCAATATCTACCTCGCCAAGGTCACCCGGGTGGAACCGTCGCTGCAGGCGGCGTTCGTCGATTATGGTGGCAACCGCCACGGGTTTCTCGCTTTCAGCGAAATTCATCCCGACTATTACCAGATCCCGCGCGAAGACCGCGAAGCATTGCTGCGCGAGGAAGCGCTCGATGCCGAACATGACGATCACGACGATCATCATGGCGACCACGACCATGATCATGATGACGACGACCGCGCCGAACCGGCGGGCGATCATGATGCGGGCGAACACGGGGCTGCCGGCGAAGGCGGCGACGAAATCGCCGTCACCGGCGGGCAGCACGACGAGCCGACCGATGTCATGCGCCGTCGGCGGCAGGCGCTGCGCCGCCGCTACAAGATCCAAGAGGTCATCCGCCGTCGTCAGGTGCTGCTGATCCAGGTCGTCAAGGAAGAACGCGGCAACAAGGGTGCGGCGCTGACGACCTACCTCAGCCTCGCCGGGCGCTATTGCGTGCTGATGCCCAACACCGCGCACGGCGGCGGCATAAGCCGCAAGATTTCGAACATCGCCGACCGTAAGCGGCTGAAAACGATCATGGCCGATCTCAAGCTGCCGCAGGGCATGGGGGCGATCGTCCGCACGGCGGGCCTCAAGCGCAGCCAGGCCGATATCCGCCGCGACTTCGACTACCTCACCCGTCTGTGGGACGAAATCCGCGAAAAGACCCTGTCGTCGGCGGCACCGTGCCTCGTCCATCAGGATTCCGACCTGATCAAGCGCGCTATGCGCGACGTCTATAATCGCGATATCGAGCAGATCTTGGTCGAGGGTCGCGACGGCTTTGACGCAGCGACCCGCTTCATGTCGCTGCTGATGCCCGGTCATACGCCGAAGATCGTCGAATATGACGATTCGGTGCCGTTGTTCCAGCGCTTCGGCGTCGAGGGCCAGTTGGCGGCGATGTATCAGCCGGTCGTCCAGCTTAAATCGGGCGGCTATCTCGTGATCAACCCGACCGAGGCGCTGGTGTCGATCGACATCAATTCCGGACGGTCGACGCGCGAACACGGCATCGAGGAAACTGCCACCAAGACCAACCTCGAAGCCGCCGACGAAATTGCCCGCCAGCTGCGCCTGCGCGACATGGCCGGCCTCGTCGTCATCGATTTCATCGACATGGAGCATTCGGGCAACGTCCGGAAGGTCGAGCGCGCGATGAAGGAGGCGATGAAGAACGATCGCGCCCGCATCCAGATCGGCCGCATCAGTTCGTTCGGGCTGATGGAGATGAGCCGCCAGCGGCTGCGCACAGGCATGCTCGAAGCGTCGACCCATATCTGCCCGATGTGCGACGGTACCGGCATGGTGCGCTCGGTGGCGTCGGCGGCACTTGCGGCGTTGCGGGCGCTCGAAGCCGAAGCGCTGCGCGGCCGCGCCAGCGAATTCATGCTGCGCGCCGGCGACGAGGTGGCAGTCTATGTGCTCAACCGCAAGCGGCTCGAACTCGCCGATCTTGAGGACCGCTACGGCGTCACCATCACCACGGTTCCCGACGAAAGCCTGATCGGCCCGAACTTTGCCATCGACGCTGCGGGTCAGCCGCCGGTCAAGCGCATCGAAATGCGCCCGATTCCGACGCCGGTACGCGTCATCGACGAAGATGATGTCGCCGATATCGATGACGATCGTGACGACGACATCGAGGAGACCGGCGAAGAGCGCGAGGCACGCGAAGCCAAGGGCGAAGCGCGCGAACCGCGCGGCGAGACCGGTCGCCGTAGCCGCAGCCGCCGCCGTCGTGGTGGGCGTGGCCGTGACGAAGCGCGTGATGATGCGACAACGGGCGAAGGTGTCGTTGACGCCGATGCGCCGGTTGCCGAAGCCGCCGAGGGCGAAACTGCCGATGTCGGCGCCGCCGATGGCGAGCGTGAACGTGGCGACCGTCGCCGCCGTCGGGGGCGTCGGGGTGGCAAGCGCAAGGCTGGCGATGCCGGTGCGGGTGAGGGCGACGAGGCCGCCGGGTCCGCGATTGCTGAACCGGTTGCCGAAGCGGCACCAGACACGGCAACCGATGCTCCGGCCAAGGCCAAGCGTCCGCCGCGTCGCCGCAAGCCTGCAGCCGATTCGGAAGTCGTCGTTGCGGCTGCTGAACCCGTTGCAGCTGAACCGATGGCTCCAGGGGGTGTCGAGGAAGTTGCTGCCAAGCCCAAACGCGCCCCGCGTCGCCGCAAGGCGGACAGTGCCGAGGGTGCGGCGGAGCCGGTTGCCGTAGAGCCGGTGGTCGCAGAACCGACCGTGGCCGAACCTGAGGCTGCCGCTGCGCCGAAACCGGCTCGACGGTCGCGCGCCAAGGCGGCGGTTGTGGCACCCGATGCAGTTGTCGCTCCAGTGGTCGCTGAACCGGTTCCCGGCGCGTCGACCGAGGAGACACCCGAACCAGCTGGCGAAAACGCGATTGCCGGTACCGACGGTGCCCCGCCTAAAAAAGGTTGGTGGCAGCGGACGTTTGGTTAACGGCGCGCGTCCCTGACCCGATACCAACCGCTTTCATGAGGTCCATCGCCTGACGCTCGGGCGATGGACCCCGATGTGGCGGGGTTCCGGACCCGATTTGGCGACGCTCGTGGGCTGTGCGACAGGCAAATCATGGCTGCACTGATGCCGTTCCTGCTTGCCGCCTTCGGCCTGGTCATCGGGTCCTTCCTGGCGACGGTCGCCGTCCGCTGGCCGGCCGGTCGAGGCCTTGGGGGGCGGTCGGTGTGCGACGGCTGCGCGACGCCGCTGCGCGCGCGCGACCTTGTCCCGCTGCTGTCATGGCTCGCCCAGCGCGGGCGCTGCCGACACTGCAGCGCAGCGATCGATCCGGCCCATCCGGCGGTCGAACTGGCCTGCGCGCTGATTGGCCTCGGCGCCGCGCTGCTCGTCCCCGGCTGGCAGGCGCTGGCATGGGCCGGCTTCGGCTGGACCTTGGTGCTGTTGTTGGCGCTCGATATTCGTGCCCTGTGGCTACCCGATGTCCTGACGCTGCCACTCGCTGCGGCTGGCCTTGCGCTGGCGGCGTCGACCGGCGCGTCGGCGCTGACCGATCGGCTCATTGGCGGTGCATTGGGCTTTGCCAGCCTGACCATCGTTGCCTTCCTGTATAAGCGACTGCGGCATCGCGACGGAATGGGCGGCGGCGACCCCAAGCTGTTCGGCGCGATCGGTGCCTGGCTGGGGTGGCAGTTGCTGCCGCATGTGCTTCTGGCGGCCTGCATGGTCGGTATCGTCATCGTGGCATTGCGCGCAGCACGCGGCGAGCGCGTTGTCGCGACCGATGCTCTCCCGTTCGGCGCGCTGTTGGCGATGGCGGCGCTGGCGGTCGCCCCCGTAGTGCTCCTCGCCGGCTAAGGCCGCATCACCTGCCGCACCGCGCGCCCGCTCGCCAATTCGTCGAGGAAATAGTTGATGTCGCCGAGCGTGCCCGTCGCGCTGAGCAGGCGTTCGACGGGCAGGCGACCCGCACGCCACAGCGCGATGTAGCGTGGAATGTCGCGCGCCGGAATCGCCGAACCCATGTACGACCCGATCAGCGTCTTGGCATCGGCGACGAGCGAAAGTGCCGGTATCGTCAGTTGCTGCGCCGGATTGGGCAGGCCGACGGTGACCGTCCGCCCACCCCGCCGCGTCAGGCGATACGCCTCGGCAAGCACCGCTGCCGACCCGACGCTTTCGACCGCGACATCGGCCCCACGTCCGCCGGTGACGTCGCGGATTGCCATCTCGGCGTCGTCGGGGTGCGCGGCAACCCGCGCGCCGAGTTCGAGCGCGAGGTCGCGTTTATGGGCGACGGGATCGATGGCGATAACGGGTTCCGCGCCAACCGCGACGGCCCCAAGCAAAGCCGCAAGGCCGACGCCGCCCAATCCCCAGAGCACGACGCTTTCACCGGGGCGCACATTGGCCGAATTGATCACCGCGCCGACGCCGGTCAACACCGCGCAACCGAACAGCGCGGCGATTTCCGGCGGCACATCGGCGTCGATCTTTACCGCCGACCGCGCATCGACGACGGCATGGTCGGCAAAGGCCGACAGCCCCATGTGATGCCGGACGCCGCAACCCGCCTCGCTCAGCCGGGATTCGCCGCGCAGCAACTCGCCGCGCCCATTGGCCGCTGCACCGACAGCGCACAGATATCCCTCGCCCGAAGCGCAGGCGGCGCAGCGTCCGCAAGCCGGCAGGAATGCCAGTACGACCCGGTCGCCGGGCGCAAAGTCCGGGGTGTCGCCACCCGATTCAATGACCGTTGCCGCCGCTTCATGCCCCAGCGCCATCGGTAACGGGCGCGGCCGGTCGCCGTTCACCACCGACAGATCGCTATGGCACAGCCCCGCCGCATCGATCCGCACCAGCAACTCGCCGGAACGCGGCGGCGCAAGGTCGAGCGCCGCCAGTCGCAGCGGTCGCGAGTCCGCATACGGTGCCGCGACACCCGAAGCGTCGAGGACAGCAGCGGTGATCTTCATGGGGTCGGCACCTTCGGTGGGGCGATGGTGCCCGACGCAGTCTGCGGCGAACCGGTCTCGCAATGTATTTCCTATTATTCGTGGATAACAGGGAAAAACCAACTTTTCGCTGCCTCATTTTGGCTGTTGATGGCGAGGATGGTAGGGGGGTGTCAATGAGTTAGGCCTGCTATTCGCCTTCTTCGATCAGGGAATTCAAAGGCCGAAAACAGGGAATTCGCTGTGCGATATCAGGGTATATCAGTCTGGTAACAGGCATATGTGCCTTAATCTGAAGCGCAAAACCGTCCCTTGTGGGACGAATTCGTGCCCATGTGAGATGAAATTGGTCGTTGATGGGACGCGTTCGGCGGTATGTGGGGCAAAATCTATCACTCGCAGGATTGATTTAGCGATTGGTGGGACGAATTCGCTGCACGCTGGGATGCATTCGCATTTAATGTGAATCCATCCCGCTTAAGTGGGACAGTATCGCGCAGAGACGGGATAGTGATAGCTGCTGGCGAATCAAAAGACAGATGACACTTGCCCCTTCTAAAGCT
>JBBROI010000010.1:0-125856 GCA_038229555.1 Sphingomonadales bacterium | reverse complement strand
TTCGCCGTTGGGGCACACCCTCACCCGCCGCGCTGATGCGCGAGTCCCCTCTCCCGCAGGCGGGAGAGGGGCACATCAGCGCTAACCTTCCCCCTCTCCCGCCTGCGGGAGAGGCGAGAGACGCCGCTCTTGCGGCGGCCCGGGTGAGGGTGTTCTTGTGTTTCGCCGTTGGGGCACACCCTCACCCGCCGCGCTGATGCGCGAGTCGCCTCTCCCGCAGGCGGGAGAGGGGCCACGTCGGCGCTAACCTTCCCCCTCTCCCGCTTGCGGGAGAGGCGAGAGACGCGCTGCTTGGCGCGGCCCGGGTGAGGGTGTTCTCGTGTTTCGCCGCTGGGGTACACCCTCACCCGCCGCGCTGGCGCGCGAGTCGCCTCTCCCGCAAGCGGGAGAGGGGCTACGTCAGCCGGAGAGGAGTTTCAGACTCGCACCAACGTACCCACGCCGCTGCGGGTAAACACTTCGAGCAGCATGACATGGCCGATCCGCCCGTCGAGGATCACCGCCGCGCCGACGCCGGCGCTGACGGCGGCAAGGCAGGTCTCCAGCTTGGGGATCATCCCGCCGCTGATCGTCCCGTCACCTTGCAGCACCGCGATATCGGCCGGCGTCAGATCGGTCAGCAGCGCGCCCGATTTATCGAGCACGCCCGCCACATCGGTCAGCAGGAACAGCCGCGCCGCGCCGAGCGCTCCGGCAATCGCGCCTGCCATCGTATCGGCGTTGATGTTGTAGGTATGCCCATCCGCCCCCACCGCAACCGGCGCAATCACCGGCACAATTCCCGCCGCCAGCAGCACGTCGATGATGCCGGTATCGACATGGTCGGGTTCGCCGACGAACCCTAGGTCGACCGCCTGTTCGATCGCGCTGTCGGGGTCGCGCACCGTCCGCGTGACTTTCACCGCGCGCACCAGCCCGGCATCCTTGCCCGAAATGCCGACGGCGCGGCCCCCGGCCTGGGCGATCGATGCCACCAATTCCTTGTTGATCGACCCCGCCAGCACCATTTCGGCGACCTGTGCAGTTTCGGCATCGGTCACCCGAAGCCCGTCGACGAAGCGGCTTTCGATCCCCAGTCGTTTGAGCATCGCGCCGATCTGCGGCCCGCCGCCATGGACGACGACGGGGTTGATCCCGACGGCTTTGAGCAGCACGATGTCCTCGGCGAAATCGCGCGCCAGTTCGGCATCGCCCATGGCATGGCCGCCATATTTCACCACAAAGGTCTTGCCCGCATAGCGCTGCAGATACGGCAGCGCCTCGATCAGCGTTTCGGTCTTGGCGAGGACGGCAGGGTCGGGGGCGTGGCGGTCGGACATGGGGGCCGTCTATACAAGGCGGCGCGGCGGGGGAAGCGGGTGACGAATTAGCCCTTGCGCTTGACGTTGCGTCATCGGCTACGACTCGCGGCATGGACGAACTCAGCATCACCGAAACCTGCCGCCGCACCGGACTGTCGAGCCGCACCTTGCGTTTCTGGGAGGCGCGCGGGCTGATCGGCAGCGCGCGTTCGGCTGCCGGGCAACGCCGCTACGGTGCCGCCGAACTGGCGCGACTGCACCAGGTCAGCACCTTGAAACGCGCCGGTTTCACACTGACACAAATCGCTTCGCTGCTCGGTCGCGCGCCGATCGATCTGGCGCGCCTCATCGATGCGCAGCTCGAAGCGCTCGATGTCGAACGCGACCGCATCGACGAGGCGCAGGCGGCGCTGCGCGCGGCGCGGGCGCGGCTGAATGCGGGCCGCGCGCTCGATATCGACACTTTTTGTACCCTCATCAAGCAAGGAGAGACTGCCATGACCGAAGCCGACCAGTGGAAGAAAGTCATCGATCGCTATTATACTCCAGAAGATCAGCAACGCTGGGCGAAGGCCAAGGGCGCGATGCCCGAAAACTTCGATAACACCGCTTATCAAGCTGCGTGGACGGACCTTGGCGGGCGGATCGAAGCCGATTTGCCGATGGACCCGGCGTCGGCCAAGGCCAAGGCCTATCTTGCCGAATGGAACGCGTTGCTCGCGCCGTTCAACATGGCCGCCGACGCGCGGATGAAGACCGAAACCGTGACGCTTTACGACAAGATCGACGAGTGGAAGGGCGATATGAAACCGCCTTTTTCCAGCGCGGTGTGGGCGTTCATCAAGACCGCCGCTACCGCTTGAGCAGCCCTGCCGCGCGCAGGGCATCGTTGATCGTCCGCGTCACGCTGCCGACGACGCCATCGCCATGCGGCAGATCGAGCTTCGGCAGCACCCGCGCGGCATGGCGCATCGGCACCGGGCGGACGGGGCGGGCGGGGGCGACGACGGTGGGCAGAGGTTCGGGGGCGATGCCGAAGAAGGCGGCGATATGGGCGCTCGAGGCGATTCCGGCTTCGAGAAAGAACGGCCCCACGGCGCCGCCGCTCGCAGCGGCCACCGGCGTGCCATGGCCGAGACCGGCGAGCGTCCACGCTTCGACCGCGACATCGCCCGCTGGGTCGCGCCAGCGCCGGACGCGATGGCCATCGACCCGCGCGGTTTCGCCCGCCCCGTGCAGGCCATGGACATCGCGCCATTGCGCCGTGACGGCGTCGCCATTGGCGGCGGCGACGGTGCGGTCGGCATCGCCGTGCCAGACGGCAACGCGCGGCCAGGGTCCGGCATGGTGGCTCGCCGCGCGGACGGCGTCGCCCAGCGTATTGGGCGACACCGCCTTTGGCCGCGCCATTGCGCCGAGCGCTTCGCCGACGCCGTGCGCGACGCCCGACGGCAGGCCGGCGATGATCGAGCCAGCGGCGAACAGCTCCGGATAGGCCGCGAGCATCGCTGCCGCCATCGCGCCGCCCGCCGACAGGCCGGTGACATAAATCCGTGACGCATCAAGGCCATGGCTGGCGGCAAACGCCCCGATCATCGCCGCAATCGACGCCGCTTCGCCGTGCCCGCGCGTCACATCGCCAGGTTCGAACCAGTTGAAGCACAGGTTGGGGTTGTTGGCGCGGCGTTGCTGCGGAAACAGCAGCGCAAAGCCATGCGCATCGGCAAGCGCCGACCAGCCCGCCCCGTGATCATACCCCGCCGCGGTCTGGGTACAGCCGTGGAGGACGACGACGAGCGGCGGGTGCTGGCCGCGCGTCGCGGGCAGATAGGTCAGCGCGTCGAGATCGCCTGGATTGGCACCCCGAAACGTCAGGGGTGCCAGCGGCGATTGGAGCGGCGCATGGCTGCGGCTACGGGGCATCGGCTGAATTCCTTGGCCCGACAATCGGGTTTGCTGCAACGCAACATAAGGCGGTTCGGGTCCGCTGGCGACCGGTACCCCACTCATGTGGTCGCATTTGGCCATCGCGGTGGCGACGATGCCTACCGCGTTGGCACCGGCTCTGGCCCGCTATAGTCGTAAAATCCGCGTCCCGATTTCTTCCCGTACCAGCCGGCTTCGACATATTTGGTCAGCAGCGGAGCAGGGCGGTACTTCGGATCGCCGGTCGCCGTCTGCATGACGTGCATGATGCTGAGCAAAGTATCCAGGCCGACAAAATCGGCAAGCGTCAACGGACCCATAGGGTGATTCGCCCCGAGTTTCAGCCCTTCGTCGATATCGGTCACCGAGCCGACTCCGTCGCCGAGCGCAAAGATCGCCTCGTTGAGCATCGGGCACAGGATGCGGTTGACGATGAACGCCGGGGCATCGGCGGCGATGATCGCGGTCTTGCCGATTTTCGCCGCAAACGCCTGCATCGCCGCCTTGGTCGCGTCCGACGTGGCGAGGCCGGGGATGATCTCGACCAATGTCATAACGGGGACGGGGTTGAAGAAATGCAGCCCGGTGAATTTGTCGGGGCGGTCGGTCGCCGCCGCCAGCTTGGTGATCGAAATCGACGAGGTGTTGGTCGCCAGCAACGCGTCGGGCTGCAGCTGCCCGGCCAGCCCGGCGAAAATCCGGCCCTTGATCGCTTCACTCTCGGTCGCCGCTTCGATCACCAGATCGGCGCTGGCAAAGGCGGCCGTATCGGTGGTCAGCGCAATCCGCGCCAGCGCCGCATCGGCCTGCGTCTGGCTGATCGTTTCCTTCTTCACGCCGCGACCGAGGTTCTTGGCGATCGTCGCCTTTGCCGCTTCGGCGCGCGCCATTTCGACATCGGACAGGATGACGTCATAGCCGGCAAGGGCGGCGACATGGGCGATGCCATTGCCCATCAGCCCCGCGCCGATCACGCCTATCGTCTGCATCGCTGTCTCCTGTCGGTGTCGGGCGTGTCTAACGGCGATGGGGGGTGGCGCACAAATCATTCCTCGCACCGATGCCGATCGTCGTAATAGCCTAAACTAACCATATACGCAAATAATGGTTGACATCCGCACGCTCATTGGTTAGAAAGGCGCATGCTTCAGAAGTCCGCCCAGATCGGGCACGGCTTTGCGGCTCCACCCATACAGTTTTAGCCCTAGGAGGCCCCGATGGACGATGTCCCCGTTGACGTGGCCGTTGACGCCGCCACTGATGCTGGCGTGCGACCGCGCAGTCGCGCCGGTTTGCGGCTGATCCTCGAGCGGCTGTGCGTCGAACACGACTTCGACAAGGCAATCATCGGCACCGGCTGGACCCTGCTCGATATCGAACGGCGGCGTGACCGCGACGCCGCCTTCGCTGCCGATCTGGTGCGGGCGCGCCGCATCGACGCCCAACGCCTCGAAACCGCATTGGTCAATCAGGCGCGTGATGGTGTACTGCGGACGATTGCCCTCGGGTCGGGCAAATCCGACGTAACGCGCGATTATGACGCGCGGCTGGCGCTGGGTTTGCTGGCGCGGATCGATGCCGCTTTGGCGTGGCAGACCGCACTTGCTTCGGCATCGGCTATGCACGCGGCGGCGACGAGCGCGAGTGGCGTCGGCTGGAGTGTGGCGCTCGCGACGCGACCAGCGGCGCATCGGGCAGGCGATAATTTTACGACGCTCGCGTTGACCCTGGCGCTGGTGCCACAGCCCGCATTTCTCGGCCAAAGTTCGACGTCGTCGCGGCTGGATTGGCGGACGGTACTGGCACCCGCCGCCGGTCTCACCGGGCTTGCGAGCGCGTCACCGCTGTTGTTCGGCGGCGGGGCCGGGGCGTTGATGCCCGCTGGTGCGTCGTTGGTGACGCGCTCGGGCAGTCCGAGTCTGGCGACCGCGACGACGCCCACCGCGGCGGCGCGGGTGCTGACCGTGGGTGCCGATCCGCGCCGACTGGCGATCGGGCTGAGCTAGTCGCGCTGCAGTCGCTCGCGTCGTCATCCCCGCGAAAACGGGGGTTCTTTCTTCGAAGTTGCGTGATGGGCCCCCGTTTTCGCGGGGGTGACGGTTTGCAAACTTGAACGACCACTAACCAAAAAGGAACAGTCATGGGTAAATTTGCAAGCAATGATGTGCTCGATGGCAGCTTGAACATCGTGCGGACCGCAACCCGCATGGTCGCCGTCAATGGCCAGCCGGCGAGCTATGCCGTCGCCGATGCCGGACGCCTTGCCGAAGCGGCGTTGGCGACGGGCGATTTTGCGCTCGCGGCCGGCGATGTTTCGGGGCGCAAGGTAACCATTGCGGCGAAGGTGGGGCTGTCGGTGATTGCCGCCGGGACCGCCGACCATGTCGCGCTGCTCGATGGGGCGACGTCGAAGCTGCTGTATGTGACGACGTGTCCGGCGCAGGCGCTGGTCACCGGCGGCACGGTGAGCATCGCCGGATGGTCGGTCGAAGTCGGCGCGCCGTCGTAGGACTCCCCTCCCGCTTTCGGGAGGGGCCGGGGATGGGCGTGTCGATACGCCCGGACTTCCCCGCTTTGCACTTCCCACCCCCAGCCCCTCCTGCAAGCGGGAGGGGAGCAGAAGCCCCTTCCGCAAACGCGAGGGGAGAAGGTGAAACCATGGCCATCTTCCTCAAGGACCCGGCGGCGGCGATCGATTATGCGATCGACTGGGCAGCGGGCTATCTCGACGGCGCGACGATCGCCGGGTCGGACTGGCGTGTGACGCCCGACCAACCTGGCGGCGTGGCGGTCGCCGCGACCCTGACGGCTCCCGGCCTCACCGGCGCGACGCTGACCGGTGGCGGGCGCGGGCGCGTCTATCGTGTCACCAATGCCGTTACGTTGTCCGACGGACGGCATGACGAGCGGACGCTCGATCTGCGCGTGGAGGACCGGTGATGGAGGGTTTCGATCCCGGCCCGCTCGCGGTCTCGGTGGGGGAATGCAAGGCGTTCCTGCGGCTGGCCCGCGACGATGACGATGCGCTGATCGCCGGGTTCAACCGCATCCCCAATCTGACCTTCGAGGTGATTGCCGACGCAGGTGCGATCGATGCCGGCGGAGTGGTGGCGGCGCTGGCTGAGGCGGCGGGGCAGACGGTGGCGGTCACCGGCGATTGGCCGTCGCTGACCGGGCATGTCGCGGCGCGTGCCGGCAGCTTGGCGACGGCGCTGGAGCCCATCGTGGCGCTGGCGGCGGCGCGCGTCGGCGGTGTCGGCGGACTGACGCTCCACGGCGACGCGACGGCCGCAACACTGATTCCGCCCGACGATGCCGACGCCGCGCACCCCGGCGTCACGACGCCCCCCGAACGCACAAGCCGCGCGGCGGCGGCGACGCTGCCCGATGTGCTCGAAATCGGCTATTTCGATCCGGCGCGCGATTTTCAGGCGGGGTTGCAACGCGCGCGGCGCGGCGATGCCGGCGGGCAGGTCGATCACCGCGACCTGCCGATGGCGTTCGATGCAGCAGTGGCCAAGGCGATCGCCGAAACCGGGTTAGCGCGCGCCGCGCTGCGCCGTCACCGGCGGACGGTGCGCCTGCCGTGGCGACATGCCGGAATCGATGCGGGGGACCGGGTGGCGCTCGAAGGCAGTGTCTGGCGGGTGCGGGAGCGGCGGTTCGAAGGCTTTGTCGTGACGCTCGATCTCGATGCCTGCGCGGTGCCACTGCCGCTTTTGCCGCAGGCCGACGCTGGACGCGTATTTGCCGAGGCGCTGGTGGTGCCGGGAGCGACGGCGCTGCATGCCTTCGAACTGCCGCCGCTGGCCGGTCCGTTGCCGGTGCAGCCACAGATTTGGGTCGCCGCGGCGGGGGCTTCGCTCGGCTGGCGGCGGGCGATCATCGAGGCGAGTGTCGACGACGGCGGCAGCTATACAGCGGCAGGAACGGCCGAGGCCGGTCTGGTGATGGGTACGGCGCTGGGTGCGCTGCCGCCGGGGCCGCGCGACCGCTGGGACGGTCATGCGACGGTCGACGTCGAACTGCTGTCCGATGCGATGTGGCTTGAATCGCGGACGCCCGCGATGGTGCTGGCCGGGGCCAATCTGGCGCTGATCGGCGACGAGCTGGTGCAATTTGCCACCGCAACCCCGCTCGGTCCACGTCAGTTTCGGCTGAGCGGGTTTCTGCGCGGACGCCGTGGCAGCGAGGCGGCTATTGCAGGCCATGCGGCGGGCGAGCGGTTCGTCCTGATCGACACGGCGCGGCTGGTGCGGGTCGACGTCCCGCTCGAGCGGTTGGGCGGTGTGGTCCGTTTGCGAGCGCTGGGGGTGGGGGATGCGGCATCGGTCGAAACCGCGCGGACCGTCACGGGCCGGGCACTGCGCCCGCTGGCACCGGTATTGCGGGTGATGCGCGACGGCAGCGACGTGCGCCTCGGCTGGCTCCGCCGCAGCCGCGCGGGGTTCGGCTGGGCCGACTTCGTCGATGCGCCGCTCGGCGAGGACAGCGAAGCGTATCGCGTCGAAGTGCGGCGTGGCGGCAATCTGGTGCGCGCTCTCACCGTCGCCGAAACGGGCTTTACCTATACTGCCGCCATGCAGGCCGCCGATGGCGCGACCGGCGCACTCACCCTGACCGTCGCGCAGCTATCGGCGCAGGTCGGCCCCGGCGCGACCGCCAGCATCACCCTCGATTGAAGGATCCGGCCATGAATCAGAGCGATCGCTTTGCCCTGCCGCTGCTCGAAGCTGGGCAGGCGCAGAAGGAAATCACCCATAATGCGGCCTTGGTGGCGATCGACCGCCTGCTGCACCTCGCTGTCGTGTCGAAACAGGTGACCACCCCGCCAGCCGGTGCAGCGGCAGGCAGCGCGTGGATCGTGCCCGGGGCGGCGACCGGGGCATGGGCTGGGCAGGCGGGAACGGTCGCGGTCTGGGACGGCTTCGGTTGGGCCTTTGTATCGCCGCGCGAGGGCATGTCCGCCTGGGTCGCCGATGCGGCGCTGGTCACGGTCTTTACCGGGGGCGGCTGGTCCGACGGCCTGTGGCCCGCGACGGGCCTGCGCATCGACGGTCGCGCTGTCCTTGCCGCCGAACCGGTTGCGGTGGTGTTGCCGTCGGGCGGTAGCGTTATCGATACCGAAGGCCGGGAGGCGTTGACGGCGTTGATCGCGGCGCTGCGGTCACAGGGAATCGTTACCTGATGATCCGATGACGCGAAGCGCTGGTTTCGCGTTCCCTTCCATTGTGTTGCCCATGCGCAACACTGCATACCAATCCCCACTTGCACGGATCTATTCGGCTAGGTTAGAGCGTTAGAACGGTTCGTGAGAAACGTGCACTGGAAAGGGGATTAATATGCGGAAATTCGTTGTGGCGATTGCGCTCGCCACCACCGCGATGGCGGGGCCTGCGCTCGCCAAGGATAAAGCCTGGTATATCGGCGTCGAAGCTGGCGCCGTGCTGCAGGAAAATCAGGAATTCGACATCTACAACGCAGCCCGCACCGTCAAGGTGTCGGATGGCCTGCGTAACCGTTACAACATCGGCTACGATGTCGGCGGCAACATCGGTTATGACTTCGGCAAGTTCCGCGCTGAATTCGAAGTCGCCTACAAGGACAACGAGCTGACCAACGTCAACGTGTTGGCAGCGATCCCGGCGATCCGTCTGTCCAATGGCACGACGGGCGTGCCTGCTGTCGGCAACTATCGTGATGCCGTCGGCAACACGCGGGTCCTGTCGTTCATGGCGAACGGCCTGTTCGACTTCGGCGGCGAAAACGGCGATCTCGGCGGCTTCATCGGTGGTGGTGCCGGTATCGCTCGCGTCCAGCAGAAGAGCTTCTCGCTCGCCAGCGGCGGCGCGGCCTATCTCGACGACAGCGACACGGGCTTTGCCTGGCAGGTTCTTGCCGGCATCTACAAGCCCGTCACCAAGCATGTCGATATCGGCCTGAAGTATCGTTACTTCAACGTGCCGGATGTCGATACCTTCACGACCACTGGCCTCGCGAACCGTACGCATTATCACAGCCACAGCCTGTTGCTGACGCTGGCGTACAATTTCTACACCGAACCGGCTCCGCTGCCGCCGGTGCAGGCAGTTGTTGTGCCGCCGACGCCGGTGGCACCTTTGCCGCCTTGCGGCAAGGCTGCGATCACGCCCGGACCGTTCTTGGTGTTCTTCGACTGGGATCGGTCGATTGTGACCACCGAGGCGATGCAGATCCTTGATCGCGCTGCGGAACAATATGCTGCAACTGGCCAGACCAGCGTTGCGCTTGCCGGTCACGCCGACAAGTCGGGCAAGGACGATTATAACGTCCGCCTGTCGCAGCGCCGTGCTGACGCTGTGAAGGCGTATCTCGCAACCAAGGGCGTCCCGGATGGTGTGATCACCACCGAGGCGTTCGGTGAGAGCCGTCCGCTCGTCGACACCGCCGATGGTGTCCGCGAACCGCAGAACCGGCGCGTCGAGATCACCTTTGGTGGTGCGCCTCCTCCTCCTCCGCAGACGAACTGCACGCCGCAGTAAGTGGCCTGCGAGGTTCCGGCCTCTGAATGAAGAAGGGTCAGCCGCAAGGCTGGCCCTTTTTCTTTGTGCGCGGTGCGGGCATCAGGATCGCTCCGCCGCTTGCGCCTCGCCGGTCAAACCCCGACAGTGCCGCGATGCCCGCTCGCCGTCCGCCCCGCAGCCTGCTCGTGCGCCTGTTCGGCTTTGTCGCCAAACTGGCGGTGGCGTTCGTGGTGCTCAGCCTCGTCTGGGTCGTCGCCTATCGCTTCGTGCCGGTGCCGATGACGTGGCCGATGGCGCGCGATGCCATTCAGGGCCATCATGTCGAACGCCATTGGGTGGCGCTTGCCGACATCACGCCTGCCGTGCCGCGCGCGGCGATCGGTGCCGAAGACGCGCGCTTTTGCGACCATAGCGGCTTCGATATTCAAGCCATCGAAGCCGCCGCCGAGCGCAACGCCGATGGCGGCAAGCTGCGCGGCGGCTCGACCATCTCGCAGCAAACCGCCAAGAACGCCTTTCTGTGGCCGGGTCGTTCCTACCTCCGCAAGGGGCTGGAGGCGTGGTTCACCGTGCTGATCGAGGCGGTGTGGGGCAAGCCGCGGATCATGGAAGTCTATCTCAACATCGCCGAGATGGGTCCGGGCATCTACGGCGTCGACGCCGCCGCGCAGCATTATTTCCATGTCCCCGCCGCGCGCCTGACCCCGCAACAGGCGGCGCGCATCGTCGCCATCCTGCCGCAACCGATCAAGCGCAGTGCGGTCGCGCCGAAGCGGTATACCAAGCGCTACGCCAACCGCATCGAACGCCGCATCGGCGTGGTGGCACGCGGCGATATCGACCGGTGTTTACGCAATTGACCGCGCCGCGATGCAGGAGGGTTGAGGAGTGACCGATCTCGCTGGTGGCTGCCTATGCGGGGCGGTGCGCTATGTCGCCCAACCGCGCATCGCGTTCAAATCCTATGCGTGCCACTGCACCGATTGCCAGACGCGGTCGGGAAGTGCTTTTGCCATTCAGCTGCCGGTCATTGCAGACGACCTGACAATTACCGGCGACATGATTGTCGGTCATCATGTCCAGCCGAGCGGTGCGGTGGCGCAGATTTTCGCCTGTCGGACGTGTCTCACCCGTATCCATGTAACCAATGATCAGCGTCCGGGCATCGTCACCCTCCGTGCCGGAACGCTCGATGACAGTCCAACGCTCGTTCCCGGCTTTCACGTTTGGGTAACAAGCAAACAGGCGTGGGTGGTCATCCCCGACGACGTTCCGTCGCTTGCCGCGCAGCCCGCTGATGCCGCCGAGTGGCAAAAGCTGCTGCTCGGTTTCTAGGAGCCCGTCGGCAGCGCTTACGCCTGCGGCGTGATCAGATACTTCTCGCCCGTCGCGCGGCGGTTGTAGCCGGCAATCGCTTCAAGGCTCAGCGCTTCCGTCAGCGATACCCGCGCGGTGTAGTGGCTGGCAAAGGTCGTCGTCAGTTCGGCGGCGACGCGGTCACGCAGCCGCTGGGCATCGGCGGCACCGATTTTCTGCAGGAACGGAAACAGCAGCCAGCCGCCCATGCTCCACGCCATGCCGAAGCCGCGGTTGAATTCGGTCGGGGCCATGTTGAGCCCGCCATAGATATAGACCTGCTTGTGCACCGCCGAGCCATAGCGGCTGTATTCCTTAGCGGTGCGGTTGATGGCGATTTCCATCGCGGTGAGGATCTGCCCCGCGAGCTTGCCGCCGCCGATGGCGTCGAAGGCGATCGTCGCGCCGGTCGCGGCGAGCGCGTCGGCCAAATCGTCCATGAACGAAGGGGTTGTCGAATCGACGATGTATTTCGCCCCCAGCGCGCGCAGCGTTTCGGCCTGTTCGCCCGAGCGGACGATGTTGACCAGATCGATGCCATCCTTGACGCAGATGCGGTTGAGCATCTGACCGAGGTTCGATGCAGCGGCGGTATGGATGAGCGCTTTGTGGCCCTCGCGGCGCATCGTCTCGGTCATGCCGAGCGCGGTCAGCGGGTTGACGAAGCACGATGCGCCGGCCTCGGCGCTGGTGCCGTCGGGCAGGACGATGGCGTCGTGCGCCCGCACGGCGCGGTACTGCGCGTACATTGCCCCGCCGATGATGCCGACGGTCTTGCCGACCAGATGCTGCGCGTCCTTGCCCGCCGCGACGACGGTACCGCCTGCCTCGTTCCCCACCGGCATCGATTCGTCGAGCCGCGCCGCCATGGCGCGCATGTATGCCGCCGGAATGATCGCGGTGACGACGGGATGGTCGGCGGTGCCACTGGCAGTCGCCGTGCTCATGTCGGCCGCGCCGAAAAGCAGCCCGATATCCGACGGGTTGATCGGCGTCGCCTCGATCCGCACGAGGATTTCGTTGTCGCCGGGGGTCGGAACCGCGACGTCGGCGAGGCTGAGTTCGAGGGTGCCACCTGCCGTCACAAGCGAGCGCAGCTGGAGCATGGTGGTGGTCATGGCGGAGTTCCTGCTGTTGGGTCGGTCGCTGGTGGCTGGCCGCTCGGCGGCACGGTCGCGGTGGTATACGGTGAATGGTCGGAAAACCCTATGGTGCGGTATAGGGCGCGGCCGTCGGCAGTGGCGACCAGAATTTCCGGTGCGGCGGACGATCGCCGTGCGCTTGCCAGCGCTGCCATCACCACCGTCGCGAGACCTTGCCGACCATGCGCAGGGTCGGTGGCGATGCGATCATAGATGAACACCCCGCCGGATTCGCAGGCATAACCTTGGGCGGCGACGGTCCCGTTGGCTGTCAATATCTCGGCTTTGGTCGTCGGACCATCGCTGCTCGTCTGCAGACGATAGTTGCCGTGTAGACGACGCACCCCTTCGTCGCGGTGGCGCATACGGGTCATCATCGTCGCTGGCGGCAACACCTGCCAGTCGCTGGTAAGCAGCGGGCTAAGCTCCTCGGCCGACCCGCAGAGCTTGAGGAAAACCCGTGGGATATCCAGCGTCGCCGCAAGGACACGAATGGTCGCCGTCGGGTATGCGAACACATAGCGACAACGCTCGTTCGGCAAGTCGGTGTCGACCCGCCAGCCGCCATGGGCCGCGACGGGCTGCGGTAGCTTGCGCACGGATGACCGTGCCCGCAGCCAGGCGACGACAAGGTCCGGGTCGGCTCGCGCCGTGGTGCTTTCCGTCGGGAGCATCGCTGTCCGCTACATTCCCGGCAGCTTGAACCCCGGCGGCAGCGGCATCCCCGCGGTCAGTTTGTTCATTTCGGCGCTGCCGGCCTGGTCGGCCTTGTCCTTGGCCGAATTGAACGCCGCGACGACCAGATCCTCGAGCATTTCCTGCGACTCTGGTTCGAGCAGCGACGGATCGATGCTGACGCCGATGATCCGCCCGCGCGCGGTGGCGCGGACCTTGACCAGCCCGCCGCCGCTGGCCCCTTCGACCTCGATGTGGTCGAGGCTTTCCTGCGCCTTTTGCATTTGCGCCTGCACGTCCTGGGCGGCTTTCATCAGTTCATCGAGGCTAGGCACGCGCGATACTCCTGGGTTCGGTTGGGGCGTCGTCGATGCCGGACAGTTCGGCATCGGGAAAGGCTTCGAACAGCGCGCTGACGACCGGATCGGCGCGCGCGTCGGCGCGGCGGTCGGCGACGGCTTGCAACTCGGCCTCGCGGATCGTCGGGGCACCGCCATCGGCGGTGAAACGCACCGTCCATTCGCTGCCGGTCCATTTCGACAGACATTTGGCGATCTCGGGCAGCAGGTCGCTCCGCGTCATAGTACCGGTAGCCAGCGTCAGCAGCGGCGGGGCGAACTCGACCAGCCGCAGATCGTCGGTCAGCATGTGCGCCAGCTGTGGCTCGGTGCGGTCACGGAACAGACCGATGAGTGCGGCGAAGGTCGCGGGCAGGCTTGCCGCCGGAGCGTGCCGCGACGGAAGTGTGGGCGCAGCGGGGGCCACTGTTAGCGCCATATCACCGCCGTTGGTCAGTCGCCGGATCAGATCGGCGGGGTCGGGCAGGTCGCTGGCGTGGATCAGCCGCAGCAGCGCCATTTCGGCCGCTTGCAATGGCACCGGGGCGTCGCGCACCTCGGCGAGCCCCTTGAGCAGCAGCTGCCACAGCCGGTGCAGTGCCGGAAACGACAGCCGCGCCGCCCAATCCGCCAGCGCCGCACGCTCCTCCGCCGACAACGCCGGGTCGTCAACCGGTGTCAACTTCGCGCGCGTCACCGCGTGCACGATGTCGAGCAACTCGCGCACCAGCTGTTCGGGGTCCTGCCCCAGATCATATTGCGCCGCGACCGCCGCCAGCGCTCCCGGCGCATCGCCGGCCAGCACTTGGCCCATCAGCGCGCGCACCGCGCCGCGGTCGGCAAGGCCGAGCATGTCGCGCACGACCGCCGCCGTCACCGTGCCCCCCGACGACGCAATCGCCTGATCAAGCACCGACAGGCCATCGCGCACCGAGCCTTCGGCCGACCGCGCAATCAGCGCCAGTGCTTCAGCCTCCGCCTCGACGCCTTCAGCGACAACGATTTCGGCGAAATGCTTGGCCAGAATTTCGGCGGGCACGCGGCGCAGGTCGAAGCGCTGGCAGCGCGACAGCACCGTCACAGGAACCTTTTGCACTTCGGTGGTGGCGAAGATGAACTTCACATGCGGCGGGGGCTCCTCGAGCGTCTTTAACAGCGCGTTGAAGGCGTTCTTCGACAGCATATGGACTTCATCGATGATGTGGATCGTGAAGCGCGCGCTGACGGCGGCATAGCGCACCGATTCGATGATTTCGCGGACGTCGTCGACGCCGGTATTCGACGCGGCGTCCATCTCGACCACATCGATATGTCGCCCCGCCGCGATGGCGACACACGGATCGCAGATGCCGCACGGGCTGATCGTCGGGCCGCCGCTGCCATCGGGGCCGATGCAGTTCAGCGCCTTGGCGATGATCCGCGCTGTCGAGGTCTTGCCGACGCCGCGCACCCCGGTCAGTAGCCACGCCTGTGCCAGTCGCTCGCGCGCGATGGCGTTGCCGAGCGTCCGCACCATCGCCTCCTGCCCAAGCAGGGTATCGAACGTCGCCGGACGATATTTGCGCGCGAGCACCCGATATTCACCGGGAGCGGCAGGCGCTGGAGGCGCGGAATCGGGGCCGAGAAGATCTGACATAGTTACTGCTTAAGTGGCGCGTTCGGCGATGCGGAGCAAGCGCGGCGACACGGTACCGCGGCCACGGTCTCTGGTGCAGATTGCAGGAATGTGCCATACCAAGCGGTAAGTGCAGATTGACGAGGTGAAACCATGCAGAGCGTCAAGGTCAAGATGGTCGATGGCGGGCGGATCATCGTCCCGGCAGCCTTCCGCAAGGCGATGGGGGTCGAGACCGGTGATACGCTGACGCTGGTGATGGATGACGATGGGGACTTGCGTTTGCGGTCGGCAAGGGCGGCGTTGAAGCGGCTGCAGGCCTACGCCCGGTCGCTGCCAAACTCTGATATGTCCGTTGTCGACGAGCTTATTGCCGAACGCCGCGCCGAAGCCGAGCGCGAATGACCATCGTTGCCGACGCGTCGGCGCTGCTTTGCTTCATCTTCGAGGAGACTGGTCACGAACCGATCGGGGATCTGCTCGTCGATGCGGCGATAAGCACGGTCAACTGGTGCGAAGTTCTAACCAAGATGGTCGACCGGGGAGCCGATCCGGATCGGGCCCTTGAACTCATGCAGAACACCGGGTTGAAGATAATGCCCTTCGACCGCGCGCAGGCCGAGGCGGCGGGGCGGTTGCGGGCGGTGACGCGGCGCGCTGGCCTGTCGCTCGGCGACCGGGCGTGTCTTGCGCTGACGCTGGCGCTTGGTGGCCGCGCGATCACCTGTGACCGGGGGTGGGCGGCAATCGCCGACGATGCGCAGGTCATCATCGACGTCCTGCGCTGAAACGGTGGGAGCCGGGAACGACCCAGCGCGAATTCGTTACGGCTGCTTCCTTCCGGACCTGACCGGGTTGGCGAGAGCACTGCCCGCCCGACTCCCGCGCCGCATATGGGCGAGGGCGCGCGGCGTTGCAAGCGTCGGTGTCCGGTCAGGCGCCTGCGGGCAATCCGAAGCGGATGCGCGCCCAGATGCGCTCGTGGAGGTAATATAGGATCAGCTTGGTCGCCACTTCGGCCCCACCGATCGACACCGCCATCTTCAAGCTGCCGGTAAACACCAGCGCGAGTATCGTCGTATCGAGGCTGGCGAACAGCCGCCAGGTGAAGGTCTTGACGCCGCTGCGTCGCCCCAGTTCGCGGATGCGGCCATCGGGCCCGGCGATGACCCCCCAGCGCACCCGTCCCCATAGCCATTCATGGAAGAAATATAGCGCGATCTTAGTGACGATCTCGGTCGCGGCGATCAGCCCTGCGGTGCGCGCGTGGTGCACCGCCGGGGCTTCGATGCCGAGCAGCGGACCAAGGAAGGTCAGCAGCACCAGCGACAATATGAAGGTATCGGCGGTACCGACGACGCGCCACGAGATTGCTTTGGCGAGATTTCGACGCGGGTACGGCGACAGCCGCGGGGCCGCCACCCCGTCCGCCGCGATCAGTGCGCCGAATTCCATTGTCCCGTCCCATCGTGCCGCAGTCGTCAAAATGGCCGACTTAGCAGCCGATTGCGACAAACCAATAGAATGGCGGTGTCAAGGCTGACTTCAGCGGCGGCTCATGTCCACCGCCCCCGGCGGCATCCGCACCACCAGCTCGCCGATTTCCGCGGTCAACCGAATCTGGCATGCCAGCCGCGAGGCCCGCGACGCCCCGACCGCAAAATCGAGCATGTCCTCTTCCTCTTCGGTCGGCGGCGGCAGTTTCGCGGCGTCGGGGCCGGTAATCAGAACATGGCACGTCGAACACGCCATCGCGCCTTCGCAGGTGCCTTCCAACGGCTGGCCGTCGGCCTGGGCGATTTCGAGCAGGCGAGCCCCCGCCGCGGCCTCGACGATGCGCTCATGGGTGCCATCGGCGGAGACGAAGCGGATGCGGCTCATGCGGCGTCGACCCTTAACCGGCGCAGCGCGCTGTTGATCTGCCCCGCCGCCGCATCGATCTCCTCCAGCGTCGTAAACCGCCCGAACCCGATCCGCAGCGAGGCGCGCGCCTCGGCGGGGGACACCCCGAGCGCCGTCAGCACATGGCTCGGGCGTCCGGTCAGCGCCGCGCAGGCCGACCCCGCCGACAGCGCGACACCGGGGAGCAGCGGCAGCAACGGAATGCCCTGTGCCTCAGGAAACGACAGGTTGAGATTCCCCGGCCAGCGCATATCGCGCGACCCGTTGACGCGATACGGCACCGTCAGCCCGGCGAGCAGCCGGTCGCGCAGCGTTTCGGCATGGGCGCGGTCGGTCTCCATCCGCTCGCCCGCGATCCGCGCGGCCTCCCCCAGTCCGACGCACAGCGCCGTCGGCAGCGTTCCCGAACGGCCGTCCTCTTGCCCACCGCCGTGCAGCAGCGGTGTCAGCACGGTGAATGGCCGCCGGTACAGCGCACCGATGCCCTTGGGGCCATAGATCTTGTGCGCCGTCAGGCTGAGCAGATCGACGCCCAGATCGTCGACATGGGCGGCGATCTTGCCGAACCCCTGCGCGGCATCGCAGTGCATGATCGCGCCGACGCGGTGCGCCAGTGCTGCGATGGCGGCGACCGGCTGGATCACGCCGATCTCGTTGTTCACCAGCATCGCCGAAACAATCGCGACATCCTCGCCAATCGCGCGTTCGATGTCGCCAAGATCGACAAGGCCGGTTTCGCGCACCGGCACAACGGTCAACTGCGCGCCCAGTGATTCGAGATACTGCGCCGTTTCGAGCACGCAGCTGTGTTCGGTGGCGAGCGTCACGATCCGCCGCCGCGTCTGGCCCGGCGCGGTCAGCACGCCCTTGAGCGCCCAGTTCACCGCCTCGGTCGCGCCGCTGGTGAAAGTGACGGTTTCCGACGGCGCACCGAGTAGCGCTGCAACGCGGTCGCGGGCGATCTCGACCGCCGCCTTGGCCTCATACCCCCATAGATGCGCCGAATGCGGATTGCCGTAGTGGGTGACACCCCACGGCTCCATGGCGGCGGCGACCGCCGGGTCGAGCGGGGTGGTCGCGCCATAGTCGAGGTAGAGGGGCATGTTCATATCCCTCCCCCTTGCGGGGAGGGCGAGAGACGCGCGCTTGCGCGGCCCGGGGTGGGGGTTCTCAACGCCCGAGTTGGGGACCCCCACCCCGCCGCGCGAAGACGCGCGAGTCGCCCTCCCCGCAAGGGGGAGGGAGGGGGTTCGGCCGAGTTCATGCCGCACGCCGTTCCGGCGAAAGCCGCGCCGCCATCGCCAGCCATGCGTCACCGAACGCCGCCACTTCCGCTGCGGTGGTGTCCGGACCCAAACTCACCCGGATCGCCTCGCCCGCCGCTGCGCCCAGCCCCATCGCGCGCAGCACATGGGATTCGCGCACCTTGCCCGACGAGCACGCTGCCCCCGCCGACACCATGAACCCGGCGAGATCGAGCGCCATCACCTGCGTCAGCGCCACAACGCCGGACAGGCCAATGCTGCTGATGTTCGGCAGGCGAAGGGCGTTTGTGCCGTGAATACGGACGGCGGGGCAGGCGATGCGCAGCCGGGCCTCCAAACCGTCGCGCAGCGCCGCCACTCGGTTCCAGGCCGCGTCGCGTCCCAGTGCTGCCGCAAAACCGGCAATCCCCGGCAGGTTCGGCGTGCCGCCGCGCAGCCCGCGTTCCTGACCGCCGCCGCGTTGCACCGCCTGCAGGCGGCCCGGATCGCCGACGATAAGCGCCCCGACTCCCGGCGGTCCGCCGAGCTTGTGCGCCGAAACGGCGACGAAATCGGCATCCGGCAACGCCAGCTTCCCGGCGGACTGCACCGCATCGACGAGCAGCGTTGCCCCCGCCGTTGCCACCAGTGCCGCAATATGGCCAATCGGCTGAACAACCCCGGTCTCATTATTGGCATGCTGGATCGCAACCAGCGCTGGACCTTCGCCCAGCAGCGCCGCCAGCACCGTCAGATCGACGACGCCATTGCTGTCGACCGGGATTGTTGCCGCATCCGGTCGCGCCGCCAGCACCGCATGGTGTTCGACCGCCGATACCAGCACCCGCTCCGCGCCGCTGCCGTGGAGCGCCATTGCCAGCGCCTCGGTGCCGCCGCTGGTGAACACCACCCGCTCGGGCGCCACTCCGGCCCATACCGCCAGCGTATCGCGCGCTTGCTCCAACAGGCCATTCGCGTCGCGCCCGCCGCCGTGCACCGATGACGGGTTGCCGACGACGTCAAGCGCCGCCAGCATCGCCGCCCGCGCCGCCGGGGTCACCGGCGTCGTCGCCGCGTGATCGAGGTAGATGCGGCTTTTGATTGCGAAATTGGCCATCGCGCACCTATATAGTGCGTGAGGCGACCCGTGCGCCACCCGCAAGCAAATCAAGGCCAGCCATGCCCGAAGTGATTTTCCCCGGCCCCGAAGGTCGGCTCGAAGGCCGTTATCAGCCCGCGTCGCGCCCCCGCGCACCCGTCGCCATCCTGCTTCAGCCACACCCGCAGCAGGGCACGATGAACCACCCCATCGTCATCGCGATGTACAACAGTTTCGTGCGGCGCGGCTTTGCGACGCTGCGCTTCAATTTCCGCGGCGTCGGGCGCAGTCAGGGCGTGTTCGACAACGGCATCGGCGAACTGTCCGATGCGGCAAGCGCGCTCGACTGGATGCAACAGTTCAACCCCGAAGCGCAGACAACTTGGGTTGGCGGCTTCAGCTTCGGTGCGTGGATCGGCATGCAGCTGCTGATGCGCCGCCCCGAGATCAAGGGCTTCATCTCGATCGCGCCGCCCGCCAACATGTACGATTTCACCTTCCTCGCGCCGTGCCCGTCGTCGGGCATCATCGTCGATGGCGAAATGGATGAAGTCGTTTCGGGTATTTCGGTGCAAAAGCTTGTCGACAAGCTCAAGACCCAGCGCCACATCACCATCGAACACCAGACGGTGCCGGGGGCGAACCATTTCTTCGAACACGAGATGGCCGATCTGATGGGCCGGGTCGATGGGTATCTCGATATGCGGCTGGCGAACGGCGGGCGGTAACGCCTCCGCCAGACAGACTAGCCGCGCGACAACACGCCGCCAGTCACTGCCGCCGGGACCCCCGTCGTTTCGGGCCAACTCAACGGCGCGCCGTTGACCGAGCGCACCGCCAGCCAGCCAAAGGCTTCGGCTTCGAGCGCGTCGCCGTTCCAGCCGACGGCTTCGACCGGGTCGCACGACTGCCCCGTGCGTTCGGCGAGCATTGCCATCAGCGTTGGATTGTGCCGCCCGCCGCCGGTCACCAACAGCCGTGCCAGCGGCGGAACATGGCCGAGCGCCAGCCGCACGGTTTCGGCGGTGAACGCTGTCAGGGTCGCCGCGCCGTCGGCCAGGCTCAGCCCGCGCGCTGCGGCTATCGAAAACGCCGCGCGGTCGAGCGACTTCGGCGGGGCGAGATCGAACCATGGCTGGTCGAGCATCCCCGTCAGCACATCGTCATGCACCGCACCCGCCGCCGCCAGCGCGCCATCGGCATCATAACCCGCCGCCGAGTTTGCGCTGACCCAATCGTCGATCAGTGCATTGCCGGGGCCGGTATCGAAACTGCCCCATGACGCATCGCCCGCAAACCATGTCAGGTTACCGACGCCGCCGAGATTGAGCACGCCGAGCGGCCGCCCCAACTCCACCGAGCGCGCGCGGTGATACCCCGGCGCGAGCGGGGCCCCCTGGCCCCCGGCAGCCACATCGGCCGAGCGGAAATCGCTGACCACGGCGATCCGCGCTGCCGCCGCGAGCAGCGCGCCATCGCCGATCTGCCATGTCCAGCCCCGGTTGGGCCGGTGCGCGACGGTATGGCCGTGGAAGCCGATCAGGTCGACATCGTCGGCACCAATCCCCGCCTGCGCCAGCAACCGGTGCACCGCGATGGCGTGCAGCCCCGTCAGTTCGGCAGCGACGGCATCGATCAGCGCATCGGGGCCGGGGCGCTCCATTTCGAGCGCACTCGCGGCGGCGGCGCGCAGCCGGGTGCGAAATTCGGGCGCATAGGGTGTCGTTGCAAAGGCGCGCGGTACGACATGGCCCTCGCCATCGGTATCGAGCAAGGCCGCATCGATGCCGTCCATCGACGTCCCCGACATCAGGCCGATCACCGTCAGTGTTTCGCCTTCGCCGTCACTCATGCTAACGCCCCGCCGCCATGATCTACTCTTCCGACTTTCTCCGCACGTTAGACGCGCGCGGCTTCATCCACCAGATCACCGATGCCGCTGCGCTCGACACAGCGGCGACAGGCGGCGTCGTGACGGCCTATGTGGGCTTCGATTGCACCGCGCCGTCGCTCCACATCGGCAGCCTCGTCCCGATCATGATGATGCGCCACCTCCAGCAGACCGGGCATCGCCCGATCGTGCTGATGGGCGGCGGCACCACCAAGGTCGGCGATCCTTCGGGCAAGGATGAGGGGCGGCAGCTGCTCGACGATGCGAAGATCGCCGCCAACAAGGCGAGCATCCGGCGCATCTTCGAACGCTTTCTCGCGTTTGACGGGCCGAACGCCGCGATCATGGTCGATAACGACGAATGGCTGTCGGGCCTCGCCTATATTCCGTTCCTCCGCGACATCGGGCGGCACTTCAGCGTCAACCGGATGCTGACCTTTGACAGCGTGCGGCTGCGGCTCGACCGCGAACAGCCGCTAAGCTTCCTCGAATTCAACTATATGATCCTGCAGGCGTATGATTTCCTTGAACTCGGGCATCGCCATGGCTGCACGTTGCAGATGGGCGGCAGCGATCAATGGGGTAACATCGTCAACGGCACCGACCTTATTCGCCGGGTCGATGGCGGCGCGGCGTTCGGTCTGACGGCACCGCTGATGACCACCGCCGATGGCGCGAAGATGGGCAAGACGGTGGCGGGTGCGGTGTGGCTGCATGAGGATTTTCTCCCCGGCTTCGAATACTGGCAATATTGGCGTAACACCCATGACGCCGACGTCGGGCGCTTCCTGCGGCTGTTCACCGACCTGCCGCTGACCGAGATCGACCGGCTGGCGGCATTGCAGGGGGCCGATATCAATCACGCCAAGGAGGTGCTCGCCACCGAAGCGACGGCGCTGTGTCGCGGTCGCGAGGCAGCCGACGCTGCAGCGGCAACGGCGCGCGCGACCTTTGCCGAGGGCGGCGCGGGCGAGGATTTGCCGAGTTTTGCGGTCGCCGCTCCCGTCACCATTCTCGACGCGCTCGTCGGGCTGGGTTTCGCTGCGTCGAAGGGCGAAGCGCGGCGGCTTGTTGCGGGCGGCGGCGCGCGGATCGACGGCGAGGCGGTGGCCGGCGAAGCCGCGTTGGTCGGACCGGGCGCGCGCGTGTCGGCAGGCAAGAAGCGCCATGGCGTCATCACCGCCGGTTGAGCGCAATGTAAAGCATCGCGAAGGCCGCAAAACAGGGCTTTTGTTACGCGGCGGGCAGGCCTAGGCTTTGGTACCAATTGTCGCACAAAGGGTATTGCCGATGCGCCGCCTGCTCGTTTCCGTCGCCTTCCTCGCTTTTGCCGCCGCCCCGGCGATGGCGGCACCGACCGCTGAATCCAAGGCGTGTTCCGATCAGGCGACTGCAAAAGGGCTGCATGGTGCCGACCGCGAGAAATTTCGTGCCGACTGCCTGAAGACTGCGGCACCGGCGGGCAAACCGGCAGCCGCCGCAAAACCTGCCGTCGCGCCAATGCCAGCGCCCGCGCCTATGGCTGCAGCCGCGCCGATGGCAGCGCCCGCGCCTAAGGCTGCCACCGCGCCGATGGCGGCCGCTCCGGCGAAACCGGCTGCTGCCCCCGCCGCCGCCAAGATCGGCGTACCGAAGTCCGATGAATCCAAGGCGTGTTCGGATAAGGCGACCGCCAAGGGCCTGCATGGTGCCGAGCGCGAAACGTTCCGCGCGGCTTGCCTCAAGGGCGCGCCGCCATCGCTCGCCAAGCCGATGGTGTCGTCGCAGCCGACTCCGGCACCTGCCGCAGCAATGGCCAAGCCCGCTGCGCCGATGGCGGCTGCAAAGCCTGCCCCTGCCGCAATGGCCACGCCCCCCGAACCGACCGCTGCTTCGATGAAGGCCGCTGCGCCGACTTCGGGCAAGCCGCGTACCGCCAACCAACTCGCGTCGGACGCGCGCATCAAGAAGTGCGGGGCGATGTGGCAGACCGATAAGGCAGCAGGCAAGACGGCGGGCCTGACCTGGCCGAAATACTGGAGCGCCTGCAGTGCGCGGCTGAAAGCCTCGGGCCAGTAAGCCGTCGCCCTCTCGCACTGCGCGAGGGGACTTCGCCTAAGCCGGGTCGATCTCCAGCGTCGTGCCGTTGATGGCGCGCACCCGGGCCCTGGCACCTTCGGGCAGATCAGGGCCAGTCGCCAACCACGGCGAATCGCCGACCTGCACCCGGCCATTGCCGTTGCGGATGGCTTCGACAACGGTGACGACGCTGCCAACCATGCGGTCGGCGCGGCGGTTGAGGGTGGCATCGGGAGCCGCTTTCGGTCGCAGCGCCAGTTGCCGCGCCGCAATCACCGACGCGCCGGCCAGGACGGCGAAGATCACCACCTGCGTTTCCCATCCGGGGGCCAGTGCCCAAGCGAGCAATGCCGTCGCTGCCGCCGCGCCGCCCAGCCAGATCATGAAGACCCCCGGCACCAGCATTTCGATGCCCGCAAGCCCGACCGCTGCCGCCGCCCAGACCCAAGGCGACAGGACGAACCCGCTCATTCGAACGGGCCCTTGCGCGGCGCGACTGGCGGCGTGCCGTCGCTCGCCGGACGGACGGCGCGCACCAGATCGCCGATACCGCCGAGTGAGCCGACGAGCGCCGACGCCTCGAACGGCATGAACACCGTCTTCGAATTGGGCGAGGTGGCAAACGCCTGCATCGCCTCGACATATTTCTGCGCGACGAAATAGTTCAGCGCCTGCGGATCGCCACCCGCAACGGCCGCCGACACCATCGTCGTCGCCTTGGCCTCGGCCTCTGCAGACCGTTCGCGCGCTTCGGCATCGCGGAAGGCCGCTTCGCGGCGACCCTCGGCCTGCAGGATCTGCGACTGTTTAGCACCCTCGGCGCGCAAGATTTCCGACGCGCGCAGGCCTTCGGCTTCAAGGATATTGGCGCGTTTTTCGCGTTCGGCCTTCATCTGGCGGCCCATGGCGTTGACGATGTCGGCGGGCGGGCGAATATCCTTCAACTCGACCCGGGTAATCTTGATGCCCCAGGGGTGCGTCGCCTGATCGACGACGGTCAGCAGCCGGGCGTTGATGGCGTCACGCTTCGATAGCGTCTCGTCGAGGTCCATCGACCCCATGACGGTGCGCAGGTTGGTTGTCGTCAGATTGACGATGGCGTTGTACAGGTCGCTGACCTCATACGCCGCCTTGGCGCTGTCGAGCACTTGGTAAAAGACGACGCCGTCGACGCCGACGATGGCATTGTCCTTGGTGATGATCTCTTGCCCCGGAATGTCGAGCACCTGTTCCATCATGTTGATGCGGCGGCCGACGCGGTCGATGAACGGCACGATGATGTTGATGCCGGGGCGTAGGATGCCGGTGAAGCGCCCGAAGCGCTCCAGCGTCACTTCGAAGCCCTGCCGCACGACAATGACCGATTGACTGACGGCGATGATCGCGACGATCAGCAGCACCAGCGCAAAGATACCGAGTTCCACAGCTTGCTCCACGAACGCGAGACCGCTCTATAGCGATCAAGATGGTGGCTGCCGCAACGAATTGCGAGGGATGATGACCAAAGACCTGCGTCCGCGACGCTCGGTACTGTACCTGCCGGCGAACCGTGAGAGTGCCGTTGCCAAGGCGCGCACGTTGGCGACCGATTGCGTCATCCTCGACCTTGAAGACGCAGTCGCTCCCGACGCCAAGGACGCTGCACGAGCAGCAGCAGTCGCGGCGGCGCAGGCGGGCGGCTGGGGCGGGCGCGAACTGCTGCTGCGGGTCAACAGCCTTGCGACGCCATGGTCGGTGGATGATTTTGCTGCCGCGCGGCGCGGCGGTTTCGATGGGGTCGTCGTCCCCAAGGTCGACAGCGCCGCCGAAGCGGCAGCGGCGGTCGCAGCTGCAGGCGGCGTGCCGGTATGGGCGATGATCGAAACGCCGCGCGCCGTCATCGAAGCGCCCGCGATCGCCGCGACGCCGGGAGTCGTCGCGCTGGTCGCCGGAATGGCCGATCTGGCGAAGGATTTGCGCACCAAGCCCGACCTGGCACGAACGCCGCTGCTCTACAGCCTGTCGGCGATTGTCGTGGCAGCGCGGGCGGCGGGCGTGCTGGCCTTCGACGGGGTGTTCACCGCCATCCATGACGCCGACGGGTTCGAAGCCGAGGCACGGCAGGGGCTGATGCTCGGCTTCGACGGCAAGACGCTGGTCCATCCGTCGCAGGTCGACCCGTGCAACACAGTGTTCTCGCCGTCGCCCGGGGAAATCGCCGAGGCGCGCGGGTTGCTGGCGGCTTGGGACGCTGCGGTCGCCGAGGGGAAGGGGATCACGACGTTTAACGGCAAGATGGTCGAGGTGCTGCATGTTGCCGAAGCGAAACGGGTTCTGGCGGGCGTCTAGTTTCTCCCCGTCTTCACGCGGAGGGGGACCATCGCCCTTGCGATGGTGGAGGGGTTGCCGCCGCTTGACGGCGGTGCTGGCGCACTCAACGGCGGCAAGTGCCGCCGCCCCTCCGTCGGCCCAAGTGGGCCGCCACCTCCCCGTGAAGACGGAGAGGAATTAGAACTGCGCTTCCCACCGCGCCAGTCCCGCCGCCAGATCGGCGGTCAAATCCGCTGGGTCCTCTAGTCCGATCGACAGGCGGAGCAGCGGGCCCGGGAGAGGGGGGAAGGGCAGGCTGCGGACACCGGCAAGGTCGCTCGGCAGGATCAGCGATTCGAAGCCGCCCCATGAAAATCCGATGCCGAAATGCGCGAGGCCGTCGATGAAGGCGGCGGTGTCGGCGCGGGTGCCGCGCTTCAGGACGATGCTGAACAGGCCGGTCGCGCCGGTGAAGTCGCGTTGCCACAGCGCATGGCCAGGGTGCGCGGGCAGGGCGGGGTGGAGCACCTGAGCCACCGCCGGATGCGCCTCCAGCCAGCGCGCCACCGCCAGCGCACTCGCCTCGTGGCGGTCGAGCCGCACGGCGAGCGTCCGCAAGCCCCGCAGCGCCAGTGCGGCATCGTCGGCGGAAACCGTCTGCCCGAGCCGGTAGGTCGCCTGCTTGAGCATCGCCCATGACCCCTTGGCGGCGGTGACGCTGCCCATCATCAGGTCGCTGTGCCCGCCGACATATTTGGTGATCGCCTGCACGCTGAGGTCGCAGCCGTGGGCGATAGCGCGGAAACGCAGCGGCGTCGCCCATGTATTGTCCATGATCGTCGCGACATTGGCGGCGCGGGCGGCAGCGACAATCGCCGGTACGTCCTGGATTTCGAACGTCAGCGATCCCGGCGATTCGAGCAGGATGGCACGGGTATTGGACCGAATCAGCGCGGCGATATCACCGCCGATTAGCGGATCGTAGTAACTTGTGGTGACGCCGTAGCGCGCGAGGATCTGGTCCGAAAACAGCCGTGTCGGATCATAGGCGCTGTCGTTGACCAGCAGATGGTCGCCCGCCTTGAGGACGCTCATCATTGCCGTCGCCAGCGCGGCGACACCCGAGGGGAACAGCTTGGTCCCCGCCGCGCCCGGCTCCATGCCGGTCAGCGCATCTTCGAGTGCCCAGTGCGTTGGGGTGCCGCGGCGGCCGTAGAATAGCCCGGCATCGGGCGCAGCATTGGCGGCATCGAGATCGGCGAGCGTCTTGAACAGGATCGTCGAGGCGCGCCAGACCGGCGGATTGACGATGCCCTCGGCGAAGTGACGACCGGCGTGGGTAAGCTGGGTTGCTGGCCCCTCTCCCGTCTGGGGAGAGGGAGGCGGCTTACGCACCCGTCACAACCGGATTGGTCGCCGACGCACCCCATTCACTCCACGATCCGTCATAGATCGCGACATGCTTGTGACCGAGCAGCGCTGCACCGAACGCCAGCACGGCGGCAGTGATGCCCGACCCGCAGGTCGCGATGGTCTTCTTATCGAGGTCGACTCCGGCGGCGTCGAATTCAGCCTTCAGCGCTTCGCCCTGTTTCCACGTGCCGTCGTCGTTGAACAGGCGGTCGTAGGGCAGGTTCTTCGACCCCGGGATATGCCCCGATCGTAGGTCGGCGCGCGCTTCCGGTTCGGCCCCGGTGAAGCGCGCGGCGGAGCGGGCATCGACGACTTGTTCGACCTTGGTGCGCAGGTTTTCGGTGATGCCGGCCATGTCGCGGACCATCGATTTGTCGGCCCAGACGGTGAAGTGACGGTGACGGACGACGGGCTTTCCGCTTTCGAGCGCGCGCGCCTCGGCCTGCCATTTGGCGAAGCCGCCGTCGAGGATCGACACTTCGTGCGCGCCGAACAGCATCAGCATCCACCATGCGCGCGCCGACGATCTGATCGGTGAATTGTCGTAGACGACGATGCGGCTGCCGTCGCCCAAACCCAGTGCCTGCATGCGGCTGGCGAATTTCTCCGGCGGCGGCAGCATGTACGGCAGCGGCGAATTGAGATCGGCGACTTCGTCGAGATCGAGAAACACCGCTCCCGGGATATGTGCCGCTTCGAATTCGGCGCGCGCGTTGCGCCCGTGCGCGGGCAGAAACAGGCTGGCATCGATGACGCGAAGGTCGCTCTTGCCAAGTTCGGCGGCGAGCCATTCGGTTGTCACCAAGGGGGTCATGCAACGCTCCACTATTCTTGCTTGGGGGGTGACATAGTGCGCCCGGCGCGTCATGTCACCACGCATGACGGAACCGCTTCATCTTGGCCGCAACAGTGGCTTGCCTGCATCGCCCGATGTCGCCGTGCTCGACTACCCGGCGAATCCCCGTCCGGGCAGCGACTATCTGGTGCGGTTTTCGGCGCCCGAGTTCACCTCGCTATGCCCGGTGACCGGCCAACCCGATTTCGCGCATCTGGTGATCGACTATGTGCCCGCTGCGACCATCGTCGAATCGAAATCGCTTAAGCTGTTTCTCGGGTCGTTCCGTAACCACAACGGTTTTCATGAGGACGTGACAGTCGGCATCGGCCAGCGGCTAGTCGCCGAAATGGCCCCGAAATGGCTGCGCATCGGCGGGTACTGGTACCCGCGCGGCGGCATTCCCATCGATGTCTTCTGGGCGAGCGGCCCGCTACCCGAAGGGCTATGGGTTCCCGATCAAGGCGTTACAGGCTATCGCGGGCGGGGTTGAGCGACGGCGGCGTAGCGCCATACCGGCGATGCCAAAGCCGGTCATCATGCTCAACCAAGTTGTTGGCTCGGGAACCGGGATGGCAAGGCCGCTGACGTCGATGTCGTTACTGTCGAGTGCGACGGTGCCGTTAAGCGCCAAGGCCCGCCCGGAGTGGATGCTGCTGCCGTTGGTCAGCGTAACACTGGCCAGCGCCGCGATACTGCCGGCAAAGGCCGTGTTCGTGCCGAGCGTGGCCGAACTGCCGACCTGAAAGAATGTCCCGTCGCCTGTCGCGCCGTTCGTCAGCAGCACTTGGGCGCCGGTTGCAGTGATGAGTGTGCTGCCGATCTGGAAGATGAACGCGGCGTTGGGGTCGTTCATTCCGTCGAGGGTCAGTGTTCCGGTCAATTGCGCCGATGAAGCAAAGCAATAAACACCGGGTGATAGAGTGAGTCCGCCAAGATCCTGTCCAGTTAGAACATGGCCGCAACTCGCCCCGGCGGCGGCGGCATAGGCCAGTGCGGCGTCGGCGTGCGCCTGCATCGCCACCGCGTCGCCGACATGGATTAAACCGGTGACTGAGACGCCAGGAACCAAGCCGGTCGTCGTCACGCCGGGCCAAACGCCCACGTCACCGTGGATTATGGTGTTACCGGTCGCAGTAACGGCGGCCCCGGCGACTACGCCGAACGGTCTGGCCGACCCTAGATCGATTGGAATAACTGCCTGAGCAGCGGCGGGCGAAAGCATCAACATCGCGAAGGCAGCTGCGCGCATAACAATTCCCCACGAAAGCTGAAAATCAGCGTTCAGCAAAAATTGCAGGACACGCCTTCCCGAGGCCCACGACTCCAAGACGCAGAAAAATGGATTTAGTTCCAGTAAATAATATCAGGGAGGTAAATTATTTTACATCTGTAACGAATATTTTCTACATTATAACTGTCTGATATCGCACGTTCAACAATAGATCGTCGGATAAGCGATGTGCGACGAGTCGACCTTGGCTTGGCGGACTGCAAGCGTATCCCCAGCGGAGAAACTCAAGAATGGAAAAGGTTATTATGTTGCGTCGCGTTGGTTCGTTCTAACTCAAACCCAGCCGTGCTGCTGTTGACAGCCATGCTGTCGCCGTTCCGTTGCTGTTCGAACCGACCGGCTGCCGTAACGCCTTGCAGTCACCACTTTTTGACGTCGCGACGGCTTACCCGGCTTATGGGAGTCCGGTCAGCTTGTGCGTTTGTAGCGACAGCCGCCATTGCGGATGCGCGAGGCAATAGGCGATTGCGGCCTGCGTGTTCGCCTCGCGGTCGGGGCCGTCCATCGGCTGTAGAAAGAAGTGCTCGAAGGCGAGCGCGGCGAAACGCTCGGGTGGTGCCAGCGCCTGCGGGTAGACGAGTTTAAGTTCGCTGCCCGCCGTCAGTTTCAGCGGAGCGGCGGCCTTGGGGCTGACGCAGATCCAGTCGAGTCCCGGCGGCGGTGGCTGCGTCCCATTGGTCTCGACAGCGACGGCGAAGTCGCGCGCGTGCAGCGCATCGATCAGCGACGGATCGAGTTGGAGTAGCGGTTCGCCGCCCGTGCAGACGACAAGGCGATGAAATTTTCCCGGCCCCCACGCCGCCGCGACGGATTCGGCGAGCGACGCCGCATCGGCGAACTTGCCGCCGCCGGGACCATCGGTGCCGATGAAATCGGTATCGCAGAACTGGCAAACGGCGGCGGCGCGGTCGGCCTCCCGCCCGGTCCATAAATTGCACCCGGCGAAGCGCAGAAACACTGCACGGCGACCGGTCTGCGCGCCTTCGCCCTGCAGCGTCGTGTAAAGTTCCTTGACGCTGTAGGTCATGGGGCCGGGTCGGTCACGCCGGCCTCGGCAAAGCCCTTGGCGCGCAGGCGGCACGAATCGCACGCGCCGCAGGTCCGGCCTGCGGGCGTCGGATCGTAGCAACTCCACGTCAATTCGAGCGGCGCGTCGACCGCCATCGCAGCGCGAACGATATCCGCCTTGGTCATCGCCGCAAGCGGGGTACGCACCGTAAACCGCCCGCCGCCGTCACCCGCTGCGGTGGCGATATTGGCGAGGTTTTCGAATGCGCTGATGAATTCGGGGCGGCAATCGGGGTAACCCGAATAGTCGAGCGCGTTGACGCCGATGAACAGGTCGCGCGCACCCGCCGCCTCGGCCCACCCCAGCGCCACCGACAGGAAGATCGTGTTGCGCGCCGGCACATACGTCACCGGGATGCCGGGTTCGACGCCGGTTTTCGGCACATCGATATCGGCGGTCAGCGCCGATCCGCCAAAGCCGCGCAGATCGAGCGGCAGAACGACATGCCGCTCGACCCCGATCGCCGCCGCGACCTTGGCGGCACTGTCGAGTTCGATGCGGTGGCGCTGGTTATAGTCGATGGTCAGTGCGAGGATGCGATACCCCTCCGCCTTCGCCATCGCGGCCACAGTGGTCGAATCGAGTCCGCCCGAAAGCAGGACGACGGCGAGGGGAGCATTAGGCACCGGATTACCGTAGCGCGTTAAAGATCGACCGCGAACACACGGCTGCAAAATTGGCAATCGACGCTGATCTTGCCGTCGTCGCCGCGCATCGTCGCACGTTCGCTCTCGGGGAAGGTTTCGAGCACACCTTTGATATGCGCGATCGAGCAGCGGCAGCCGCGGGTCGGCGTCGGTGCCGGGACGACGCGCACCTCCTCCTCATGGAACAGTCGCCACAGCAGCGCTTCGACAGTCAATGCGGGATCGGTCAGTTCGGCGTGGGTTACGGTCTCGGCAAGGGTGCGCATATGCTGCCAGTCGGCGGGTTCGGAGGCACCTTCGTCCTGCGCGAACAGGCGGGCGCGGCCTTCCTCGCCGCGCGGCAGATATTGCAGCAGCAATCCGCCAGCGACCCAGCCCTTGGCGCTGTCGCCGATAACGCCGACCTTGATCAACGTCGGCAACTGCTCCGAATCGCGGAAATAGGTGGCGACCGCCTCGGTCAGCGATGCGCCTTCCAGCGGCACGATGCCCTGGTAGCGTTCGTTGCCATCGGTGGGATCGAGGGTAATGGCGAGATGACCTTCGCCGAAAATCGCCGCGAGATCGCCATGGTCCGGCAGTATGGCGTCGGGATCGGCGCGCAGATAGCCGCGCAATTGCCCGGCGTTGTAATCGCAGACCAGCAGATCGACCGCGCCGCCTTTGGCCTGCGCCTGCAAGGTTAGCCCTGCGCCGTCGCCAACGCCCTCACGCAAGGTCGTGCCGAGCAGCGCCGTCAGCACCAGCGCCTCGCCGAGCAATTTGGCCAGCGCGGGCGGATAAGCATGGGCGGCAAGGATGGCGTTGAGCGCCGCATCGAGCCGCACGACGCGCCCGCGCACGTCGCGCGCCGGGACGGCGAAGCTCAGCGAACGATCGGCGATGGGGGCGAGGCCTTCTTGAAGCATGGTCAAACTTTAATTTTTGGCGTCACCCCCGCGAAAGCGGGGGTCCATCTCCCCAACGGCCGGGTGATAGACCCCCGCTTTCACGGGGGTGACGAAAGGATTGGGAGACTGCAGAAGTAAGAACCTCACCCGATCTTGCCAAGGCACCATAACAGGATGGCCTTTTGCACATGCAGGCGATTCTCTGCCTCATCCCACACCGCCGATTGCGGGCCATCGATGACATCGGCGGTGACTTCCTCGCCGCGATGGGCGGGCAGGCAGTGGAGGAAGATCGCGCCGGGGTTGGCCGCCGCCATCACCTCGGCGGTGACCTGAAACGGCTTCATCGCGGCAATCTTGTCTCTGGCTTCGGTCTGGCCCATCGACGTCCAAGTGTCGGTAACGACGACCTCGGCGCCTTCGACGGCAGCCTTGGCCGAGCGCAGAATGTCGATGCCGCCGCCGCGCGCACAGGCGGTCGCGACGACGCCCTGATCGGGGTCATAACCATGCGGTACCCCGAGCTTGAGGTCGAAATCCATCAGGCTCGCCGCTTCGATCAACGAGTGCGCCATGTTATTGCCGTCGCCGAGCCATGCCCAACAGGTTTCGCCGACCGCACGGCCAAGGCGTTCCTCGACGGTCATCATGTCGGCCATCGCCTGGCAGGGGTGGCTGAGGTCGGTCAGGCCATTGATAACCGGCACATCGGCGTGTTCGGCGACCGTTTCGAGCGTCCGGTGGTCGCCGGTGCGCAGCATGATGATGTCACTCATTCGCCCGATAACGCGGGCGGTATCGTCGATCGATTCGCCGCGCCCAAGCTGTAGATCGCCCGCGCCGACGACGACGGTGGTGCCGCCAAGCTGGCGCATCGCCATGTCGAAACTGAAGCGCGTCCGCGTCGATGGCTTTTCGAAGATCATCGCCAGCGCATGGCCCGCGAGCGGCGCGTCGGCGTCGGCTTTGCCCTTGGGCCAGCCCTGTCGCGCCGACTTGCGACGATGTGCTTCGTCGAGAATGGCGCGAAGCCCGGTGGCGCGTGCCCCGGCGAGGTCGAGAAAATGTGGCATTGGGCTAAGCGGCGACGGCGGGCGTATAGGCGCGCGCGGCGGCCGACAGCTTGTCGACGCATTCGCGGATATGGTGTTCTTCGATCACCAGCGGCGGCAGCAGACGGACGACATTGTCGCCCGCAGCGACCAGCAGCAGGCCGTGGCTGCGGGCGTGATTGACGAAGGCGCGGCTGTCGGATTTCATCTTGAGACCCATCATCAGCCCCATGCCACGCACGCTTTCGAACAGATTGTCATGGTTGGGGATCATCTGCTCGAGGCTCGAACGCAGCCGTGCCGCCATGTCCTGAACGTGCGCGAGGAACGCCGGTTCGGTGACGACATCGAGCACCGCCTCGCACGCCGCCATGGCGAGTGGGTTGCCGCCATAGGTTGAGCCATGGGTGCCGACGACCATGCCGCTCGCGGCGTTTTCGGTGGCAAGGCACGCGCCCACCGGGAAACCGCCGCCGATGCCCTTGGCGACCGCCATGATGTCGGGGGTGATGCCATATTGTTCATGGGCGAACAGCGTGCCGGTCCGCCCGACGCCACATTGCACCTCGTCGAGGATCAACAGCAGGCCGTGGTCGTCGCACAATTTGCGCAATCCGGTGAGAAATTCATGTGTCGCGGGACGAATGCCGCCTTCGCCCTGCACCGGTTCGACGAGGAATCCCGCCGTCGTCTCGTCCACCGCAGCAATCGCCGCTTCGAGGTCGCCGAATGCCAGCACGGCAAACCCTTCGAGCAGCGGTTCGAAACCGTCGCGCAGCTTCGCCTGATCGGTCGCCGAGATGGTGCCGAGTGTGCGGCCATGGAAAGCGTTAGAGAAGGTCAAGATCTTGTGCCGCTGCGGCTCGCCCTTGGCGCTGAAGTGGCGCCGCGCGGTCTTGATCGAACATTCGACTGCCTCGGCACCCGAGTTGGTGAAGAATACCGTGTCAGCGAAAGTCAGGTCGACCAGCCGCTGCGCCAGCTTCGCCTGCGCCGGAACCTTGTACAGGTTCGACGTGTGCATCAGCGTCGCGGCCTGTTTCTGGATGGCCTGCGTCAGATGGGGATGGCCATGCCCGAGCAAGTTGACGGCAATGCCGCTGGCAAAGTCGAGCCATTCGCGCCCGGCTTCGTCATAAAGGTAGCAGCCCTCGCCGCGCACCGGCTCGACATCGCAGCGGCCATAAACGGGCATCAGGGCGGTAATCGTCATTCTCGTCGCTCCGGAGCGCGCTCTGCCGTGCGCAGCGCGCCAATGCAAAAAGGCGGCGAATTTGGCCGCCGCCCTTGGTGCGCCATAGCGGGATTGGCAGAGTGGCTCAACCCCGCTTGCGAAGGGTCGTCGTGGCGCGACTTCTACGTAGGAAGGCACCGGTCAAGCCGAACCCGGCGATCAACATGGCCCAGCTTTCCGGCTCGGGCACGTTCGCAGCAGACGGCGTAGCAAAATCGAAGGCGGCGAAGCGGTCGCCTGCGAACGGCACCGGTGCGAGCCGTGATACAAATACAACCGCACCACCCTTATCGGGCCGTGGCGTAAACAGCGCGCGAGAAAGTTTGAAGGCCATATTGTTTGGGCTGATCAGCGACGGATAATAGCCGCCCGCAAATATTCCCGCCTGGTCGCCAAGGCGGAATTGATTGTTAAGATAGATGAACCCAGCATCGGCGAAGGTAACTTGCCCACCCGTTACGATGAACGCCGGGCCGCCAGCCTTTGTGCTCTGAAAATCGTAGCTGTAGCGATTGCTCAACGCAAAGGGCGCAGTCAGTACCGATACGCGCACCAGTTCGCCGTTATTGACGCCTTCGTGGAGACCGGTAACTAGCCCAATAATCGGCTTTTTCGTTCCTGTTGTGTCAACCGTCGGCGTAAACGACCAACGGAAGGTCAGCGCGGCGGCTGGGGAGCCGATAGCGAACGCAAGAACCAAGGCTGAACACAATACGCGCACTGACGAACCCCTCGCTATCCCTCCGATAGCTGAAACACAAAACTGTCACAAATTATTGCACTACGCAACTCATTGTTTACTTACGATCTCTTCTCGCCGGACTCAGGCGTGATTCCATACGGCGCAACCAATGCCCAGATATGGTCCGGAATCATCGATTTCATGCGCTTGGGGAAGTTACGGCGTAGATGCAGGATAGTTTCAATCGCTTTCATGTCGATCCGCGTCCGGGCAAATTCCAATCCCTTGGGTCCGATCAAGGGTTGCAAGCGCGCCATAATCGGGCGCAGCCAACCCGGCATCCGCTGTAACGGCAGGCCACCGGCGGCGCGTTCGACGTTGACCATGAAACCCTTCACATGGGCTTCGCGCTTACCCTTCGATCCCGCCTCGCTAACCTTGATCTCGTCGCCGAGCAGCCCGAGCAATTCCTCGCCACGTTCGTTGCGGACGATCAGCCATTGTTCGCCCTCACCCGCCATGTATCCGACGGTGATATCGGCCAGCACGTTGGTGTAATCGACGCAGGTCTTGCAGGTCATCGGGAAGAAATCGGTCGGCAGCGTCGACAGCGGGAGCTGCAGGAAGGGGATGGTCTTGCTGCTCCCATCGGTGAACCGCAGCTCGACCCGGTAATCGGCGCGGAATTCCAGATAGGTTATCGTATCGGGGTCGGGAGCCAGCAGCGCAAGGAAGTCGTGGAACTTCGCCGTTGTCGTATTGTCCGAACACGGCGTCCCGATGACGTAAAGTCTCTCGAACCCGAGTTCGGTCTCCAACGCCCGGAGCGCGTGGATCTGGCAGGGGATGCCGATGATCGCCAGCCGCGTGTACCCGGCGGCGCGCGCCGGCTCGAGCAGCGCCAGCAGTGGCGCATAGCCCATCCGCATGCCGCGCACCGCCGCCATGCCCTCGGCCTTGGTGACCAGCACCGGCACTGGCTTCCAGCGATCTTGCGCATCTGGGGCCATGGTCAAAATGGCGTCAACCTGCCCAAGTTCGAGCAGCCGTTCGGCAAGGCGCGAGGTAATGCCGGTCCATTGTGCGCCGGGTTTCGGGGCCTTGAGCGAGGCGCGTACCATGCGGCGGAACGGGCCGAAGAACAGTTCGTCGGTGCGGGACGGGTCACGTGCGCGACCGTGGACCTGCGCTTCGAGCCTGGGATAATCCGGCGCGATGAACTGGCAGGCGCGTCCGCAAGCCTTGGGGTCGCTCGACCGCGAAATTCCGCAATCGGTGCACAGGCCGCGCGGGGCCGGGGCGGCAAGCGGCGGGGTCCAGTAGAGCGCGTCAGGATCGGCAAGGTTCATCGCGTCAGCTTAAGGCGAAGCGCGCGTCGCACAAGTTGGCGGCTTAACCGATCACCGAACCGCCGCGAACAACGCCGCATAGCGCCCGGCGGCAACTTCGACCGTGAAGCCTTGCATCGCCGCAGCCGCAGCCGCGCGCGCCGCAGCATCGAGTGGTTGGGCGCGACGCATTGCGGCGGCGAGTGCGGCGGCATCGCCGACGGGCACGAGCGCGCCGAAGTCGCCGATCAGGCTGGCCATCGACACGCTGCAATCGGTGGCGACAACCGGTAGCCCGCTCGCCAGCGCCTCGATGACGACGGCGGGGACGCCTTCATAGTCCGACGACAGGACAAAGACATCGGCGGCAGCGAGCGCCGGGGCGACCGCGCCATGGCCGGGCAACGCGACACGGTCACCAAGGCCAAGCCGCGCGATCTGGCGTTCGAGTTTGGCGCGGTCGCCCCCTTCGCCGACGATGGTCAGTGTGTCACCGGGAGCGGCGGCTTGCGCGAAAGCATCGACCAGCAACGTCATGTTCTTCTGCCCCGACAGGCGACCGACCGCGACGTAGCGCCGCGGTCCGCCGGGTGTTCGCGCCGCACCGATCGCCGCCAGTTCGGCCAGTCCCGCCGCATCGAGCGCCGGGTCCTCGATGACCGACACCCGCTGCGGATCGACGCGCATCGCCGCGACGATTTCGGCGCGCATCGGTCCGGCAAGGCCGGTGAAATGATCGATAAAGCGGCCCTGGATGCGGAGCCAAAGCCGGTAGACGGTGCGAATCGGCACCGGCAGATCGCGGCGGACAAGGTCGTTCGACACTTTCAGGACCACCGGCGGGCAGCGGCGGCCGAGCAGCAGCTTCATCACCACCGCCACCACCGAATAGGTATTTCCGGCGGCAAACAGCACATCGGGCCGTCGCCGCCGAATCTGCCGCCACAACACGATCATCATCCACAGCGTCTCCCACCGTGCCGTCGAGACGCCGCCTGAACCGATGACGTGGCGCGCAACGCGCGTCGGGGCCTCGCCCCGCAGCGCGCCGTCTTCGCGCCCCATAACGAGCCGCACGTCAAGATCGGGCATCGCCGCCCACGCCCCGCACAGCCGCAACGCCACTCGCTCCACTCCGCCGGGTTCAAAACTGTGGAGGAAGGGCATGATGATGAGAGGGCGGGGCGGGGAGGCCGTCACCTCCAACTTTTCCTGTCATCCCGGCGCAGGCCGGGAGCCAGCTTACGACTCGCGGTACATACAGAAAACTGGATCCCGGCCTTCGCCGGGATGACCGTGTGAAAACTGGTGTGGCCGGTGCCGACCACCCGCAGCCTCACCGCAAATCTCCGTACCGCCCCACAACCCGGCCCGGCAGCAGCGCGTCGAGCGTCGCATCGAGACTGTCGAGGAGCGCCGGGACCGTCGTATCGCCGGGATGAACGGCGACGCGCACCGTTCGCAGCGGCCGTAGCCCGAACCGCGCCAGCCGTGAGAAGAACAGCGAACTGCGGATGCGCCCCGGCGAGCGGCTCGCCCAGGTGATGACCGGGCCCTTCGCCAGCACGGTGCCATCGGCGGGCCGCCAGACCTTCATATGGTCCTCGGCCAACGCAAAGCCTTCGCTGGCGAGCGCCGCCATGGCCCCGGGACCATAAAGCCATGCCGGGGCGATGAACCCCGCCACCGGTCGCCCGATCGCATCTTCGACAACCGCGCGCCCGTCGCGCATCCGCTGCCGCGCCTCGGCTTCCGACAGGCCGAGGAATTCGCCTTCACCCGCCGTCATGTGCTTTGCCTTGAAAGACGCTGTGCCGCCCGCATGGCTGCTGTCGTCAAGGTGACGCCAGCCGTGGAGGAACATCTCCACCCCGGCATCGGCCCAACCGCGCAGCCGCCGTGCGAACGCCGCATCGGCCGACAGTGGCGAGGTGTCCCAATGGTCGGGGACGACCAGCATGGCAAAGTTGTTGGCCCCGACGCGGCGTTCGAGCCGCTCGGCGAGCTGATCGATTTGGCGCTCGAACTTCGGTGCGACATCATGGATCGATGCCAGTAGGCGCTTTGGTTCAGTCATGCCGGGCCACCATTGTCATCGTCGTCCTGTGCCGGATCGCAGCGGCAAAGTTAAGTCGTGACGGGGTTCATGACAGAAGTGTGGAATTCGCGCGCACTTTGTGATACACCATCCAAACGGTAGCGAATAAAACGCCGCCGTGTCGCCGGTTCCGGCGCCATTGGCCCCCTGCCGGGCCGGCGTCGAGCCAGATTGGTCGCCAAAGGCAGGACGTCCGAAGAGTCAGTACCATGCCATAGCCGCCGCGCGTTTGCGCAGGCGCGTGACTCGGTTCTGACCGTAAAATCGGGCGATGAAAGGAACGTCGCAATCATGGCAACTGCCAAGCCCCTCGGTTTCGAAGTCGGCGATTATGTCGTGTATCCCAAGCATGGCGTCGGTCGCGTCGTCGAACTGCAAAGCTCCGAAATCGCCGGAACCATCCTTGAACTTTATGTGCTGCGTTTCGAAAAGGAGCGCATGACGCTGCGCGTGCCAACCAACAAGGCCGAAGGTGTCGGCATGCGCAAGCTGTCGAGCCAGGCGACCCTGCTTGAGGCGCTGACGACGCTTAAGGGCAAGCCACGCATCAAGCGCACCATGTGGTCGCGCCGGGCGCAGGAATATGAAGCCAAGATCAACTCGGGCGACCTAGTGTCGATCGCCGAGGTGGTCCGTGACCTTCATCGTGCCGAGGATATGCCTGAGCAAAGCTATTCCGAGCGTCAGATCTATGAAGCGGCGATCGGCCGTCTGGCGCGCGAACTGGCGGCGATGGAAAACATCGACGAACCCGCAGCACAGTTGAAAATCGAACAGGTCCTGAAGGCCGCGTAACGAAAAAAACGGTAGCTGCCCCTTGCGATAGGGTCTCCTTCGTGTATTGCTACAACAATACACGAAGGAGATGACCGATGCGTTTGCCCTTGTCCCTGACCATATTTGCTGCCGTAGCGCTGGCCGGTACGGCAAACGCTGCCGAACGCCGGTTCGACGCAACCGGCTTCGACCGGGTCAGCGCTGCCGGATCGGAAGATGTCGCCGTCACTACCGGCAAGGGCTTTTCGGTGGTCGCCACTGGCAGCAGCGAACATCTCGATGCTCTCGATATTCGCGTCGAGGATGGCACGCTCAAAATCGGTCGCAAGAACCGCTTTTGGGGATCATGGAGCAGCGACAATACGCGCATCGCCGTGACGGTTCCGACACCGCTCAAAGGTGTGAAGCTCGCCGGATCGGGCAATGTCAACGTCGATCGTGGCGCGGGTCCAGCCTTCAACGGCGAACTTGCCGGATCGGGAAACCTCAAAATTGCAACAATCGATAGCCCGGTCGTTGAGCTGACGCTTGCCGGTTCGGGCAACATTGCCGCCGCCGGACGCTGCGGTGCTGGCAAAATTGCGGTCGCTGGCAGCGGTGATGCGGCGCTCGAAGGCCTCGCCTGTGCGAGTCTCGATGTTAGGGTTGCAGGCTCGGGGAACGTCAATGCCCATGCGTCGCAAACCGCCAATCTTCGCGTCACCGGATCGGGCAACGTCCGCGTCAGGGGCGGTGCTCGCTGCCAAATCAGCAAGACCGGCAGCGGGTCGATGGACTGCGGCTAACGCCTACCAGGCGCGGACGATGGCGTCGAAGTCCGGGCGCGGGCGTTCTTCAAGGGGTTTGCTCGCCGTCCCGATAAAGATGAACCCCGCGATGCGTTCGTCGGGCTGTGCAAGTAGCGCCGCGACGCCAGGCGAATAGGCCGCCCAGCCGGTCAACCAATTGCCGACAAACCCCTGCGCATGGGCGGCATTGAGCAATTGCATCGCAGCAGCACCCGCCGACAATTGCTGCTCCCATTTCGGGATATGACTTTCGGCGTTGGGCTTCGACAGCAGGACGACAAGACTGGGCGCTTCGAACGCGAAGCCACGGATTGCTTCGATCTCGAGCCGCCCAGCCTCAGGCTTCTCCGCCCGATAAGCCGCCTCCATCGCCGCACTCAGCGCAGCGCGACGCGCTTTCGATATGGTTACGAACCGCCACGGCGCGAGCTTGCCATGGTCGGGAACGCGCATCGCCGCCTCGAGGATGGCACGCATTTGCGGCGCATTGGGACCGGGTTCGACCATGTCACGCGCCTTGCCCGACCGGCGGGTGGCGAGCAGACGGGCGGCGGAGCCGTTATCGTTGAAATTGTCCATGCCGCCGCCATAGACAAGCCATCGGCCAAACCCAAGGCCTCGGCTCTTGCCCTGCGCCCGCGCGACGCTATCGTGCCGCGTCATAACCGGCGGGGAGCCGGGACGAGGGTTCGGGGAGTTATGCGTTGACAGAAGCAACCGGCGATACGCGTCCGCAATGGTTCGGGCATCCGGCGCAACTCGCCCGGTTGTTCAGTACCGAGGCGATGGAGCGCTTCGGCTATTACGGCATGCGGGCGATCCTGACGCTGTACCTCACCCACCACTTCCTGTTCGGGCAGGGGACTGCCACCGGCCTCTACGGCGCCTTTACCAGCCTGACCTATCTGACGCCGCTGATCGGCGGGTTGATTGCCGATCGCTATCTTGGGTCGAAACGCTCGGTGAAGCTCGGTGCGCTGATCATGGCGGTCGGCTATTTCATCCTGTGCTTCGGCGGTGAGACGGCCAAGCCATATGTCGATCTTGGCGGCCAACGGCAGTCGATCGACATCGTCACGAATGGCGACAGCGAAACGCAATTCGTCGTGGCGAATGGCGAGCGGCTCAAAATCAAAGGCAATGACGACAAATCGGTCAGCCTGCTGCGCGCCGATGGCAGCGAGGCGCAGCGTGTGCCCGATGGGCAGTTCCAGACCGATGCGACGCGCTCGTCGCTGTATGTTGCGCTGATGCTGCTGGGTCTGTCGGCGGTGACGGTTGGCAACGGCTTCTTCAAGCCCAACATCTCGACCATCGTCGGGTCGCTCTATCCGCCCGGCGACAGCCGTCGCGATGGCGGCTTCACCATCTTCTATATGGGCATCAACATCGGCTCGACGGGAAGCCAGGCGCTGTGCCCGCTGCTCGCCGCGACGGTCGGCTGGTGGGCGGGTTTTCTTCTCGCTGCCATCGGGATGGCAACGGCATGGGCATTGTTCCAGTTCGATGGCGGACGGCTGAAGGGCTATGGCGATCCACCGCCGGGAGAGGGCAAGGACCGCACCACCTTGATCACCATCGGTGCGATCATCGCCATTCCACTGGTCTGGCTCATCCTCAATAATACGCTCGAAACCGCCGCAGCGATGGCGGCGGCAGCGACCAGCGGCAGCGGCATCTGGGCGACGATCATGGCGACCCCGCCGCTTGGCAAGGTGCTGCTGGCGACTTTCTTCACCGCGGTTATCGGAATTCCGATCTGGGCGTGGCAGGTCGGCACCCGTCAAGAGGCCCAGATGATGTCGGTGGCGACGATATTGGTCGTCTTCAACGTCGTGTTCTGGATGCTGTTCGAACAGGCGGGTTCGTCGCTGACGCTGTTCGCCGAAAGCAACACCGACCGCGAGACGATGTTCGGCACCGTGCCTGCCGGATCGGTGCAGGTGCTCAATGCGATCTTCATTGTCGGGCTGGCGCCGCTATTCAGCATGATGTGGACGTCGCTGGCCAAACGCGGTCTCGAACCCGGCATCCCGGTCAAGTTCGCCGCGGCGCTGATGCTCTGCGGTGCAGGCTTTTTGTTTCTGGTCTTCGGAATGGGCAGTGCAGGGGCCGACTTCAAGGTCAGTCTGTTCTGGATCGCCGGGCTGTATTTTCTGCAGACAATGGGTGAACTGGCGATATCGCCGGTCGGCCTCAGCATGATCACCAAATTGTCGATCGCGCGGATCGTCGGGTTGATGATGGGGGTGTGGTTCCTGTCGATTTCGTTCGGCCTGTATCTGGCCGGCGTCGTTGCGCAATATGCCAGCGTCGAAACAGTCGGCGGGCAGGTGACCAACCCCAAGGTCAGCCTAGATACTTTTGCCTCGGTCTATTCGGTCATCGGCTGGGTGGCCGTCGGCATCGGCGTTGTGCTGCTGGTGCTCTCACCGTTGCTCAAGCGCTGGATGCACGGAGTCAAATGATGCGGAAATTCGTTCTTGTCGCGGTGCTCGCGGTTGCCGCCTGTGCGCAGAAACCGCCGCCGCAGACAGCATCGGCCAAGCCTGTCGAAGGCAAGCCCGACGTGGTCAGCATCCCGCTCGATCCGTTCCCGTCGACGTATCGCGCCTATCCCGGCGTAACGACGGTGATCGTCAACGCCACCGTTTACGACGGGACGGGGCGCAAGTTCACGCCCGGCGCGGTGCGGCTGGAGAATGGCAAGGTCGCCGAAATCGGCGCGACGGTGGCGACGCCATCTGGCGCGACGATCATCGATGCGCAGGGCAAGTTCGTGACGCCGGGCATCATCGATATCCATAGCCATCTGGGCGATTACCCCAGCCCCGGCGTTCAGGCGAACAGCGACGGCAATGAAGCAACCGGCCCCAACCGCGCCGAGGTCTGGTCCGAACATTCGATCTGGCCGCAGGATGCCGGTTTTGCTCGCGCGCTGGCGGGCGGGGTCACGGCGTTCCACGTCCTGCCCGGCTCGGCAAACCTGTTCGGCGGGCGCGGCGTGACGCTGAAAAATGTCTATGGCCGCACCGCGCAGGACATGAAGTTTCCGGGTGCTCCCTACAGCCTCAAGATGGCGTGCGGCGAGAACCCCAAGCGCGTCTATGGGTCGAAGGGCCAGATGCCCGCGACGCGCATGGGTAATATCGCTTACGATCGCCAGACCTGGTCCGACGCGGTCAGCTACAAGCGTCGCTGGGACGATTACACCAAGCGCGCCAAGGCGGGGACCGCCAAGCCGACCGATGCGCCGCGCCGCGAACTGGCCAACGACACGCTGATGGGCGTGCTCAACGGCGAGATTCTTGTCCAGAACCACTGCTACCGTGCCGATGAAATGGCCAACGTCGTCGCGATGAGCCACGAGTTCGGTTATAAGGTGACGACGTTCCACCACGCCGTCGAAAGCTACAAAATCGCCGATCTCCTGAAAAAGGAGAATATCTGTTCGGCGATGTGGGCCGATTGGTACGGCTTCAAGATGGAAAGCTATGACGGCATCCGCGAGAATATCGCCTTTGTCGATCACGCCGGGGCCTGCGCCATCGTCCATTCGGACGACGCCAACGGTATTCAGCGGCTCAATCAAGAGGCTGCCAAGGCGATTGCCGCCGGACGCCGCGCCGGACTGACGATCACGCCCGAACATGCGTGGGTCTGGCTGTCGCTCAATCCGGCCAAGGGCCTTGGCATCGCCGACCGCACCGGCAGCCTCGAACCCGGGAAGGGCGCCGATGTCGTGCTGTGGAACGGCGACCCGTTCAGCGTCTATTCGCGCCCGGAGAAGGTCTGGATCGATGGCGCGGTGATCTACGACTGGGCCGATGCAAAACGGCGTCCGGTGGCGGATTTTGAGCTCGGCCAGCCCGGCAGCGGAGACCCGAAATGATAGCTTCGTTCGTGTCATCCCGGCGCAGGCCTGGATCCGGCCTTCTGCTCTCGACCATCATCCAGAAAAGCTGGATCCCGGCCTGCGCCGGGATGACAGCAGTGTTATTGGCGGCCTTTCCCGCACAGGCCGCAACCTACGCCATCACCGGCGGCATCGTCGCGACGGTTGCCAACGATACGCCCATCGACGGCGGCACCGTCATCGTCCGTGACGGCAGGGTCGTCGCGGTCGGCAAGGGGATTGCCATCCCCGCCGGAGCGACGGTCATCGATGCCACCGGCAAATGGGTGACCCCGGGCATTTTCGCCGGGTTTACCGATATCGGCATCAACGAAGTCGAAGCGGTCAACCAGACCAACGATACCAGCGCCGGCAAATCGCCCTATTCGGCCGCCATCGATGTAACCCCGGCGCTCAACGGTCGTGCCACGCCGATTGCCATCAACCGCATCAGCGGCGTCACCCGCGCTGCTGTCGCGCCCGCTGCCGAAGTCGAGATTTTCGCCGGGCAGGGCGCGCTGGTGCGGCTGTCCGACGGGGTCGATATCCTCGACCGACCGCGCGCCTTTCAGTTCATTGAAATGGGCGAAGATGGCGCGAAGATTGCCGGCGGCTCGCGTCCGGCAGCGTGGCTCAACCTGCGCAACGGCTTTGCCGAAGCCCAGCGCTATGCCCGCAACCCGGTGGCGTTCGAATCGGGCCGCGACCGCGAATCATTGGTCAAGCGCATCGATGCCGCCGCGTTGGTACCCGTCGTCGAAGGCCGCATTCCGGCGTTAGTGCATGTCGAACGCGCCAGCGATATTCTGGCCGTACTGCGGCTACGGCAGGAGTTCCCCAAGCTCCGGCTGATCCTCACCGGCGTGCGTGAAGGCTGGCTGGTGGCGAAGGAAATCGCTGCCGCCAAAGTTCCCGTGCTCACCCTGGCACTCTACGATCTGCCCGATTCCTTCGAGACGCTGGCCTCGACGCGGTCGAACATCGGGCGGTTGGTGGCGGCGGGCGTCACCGTCGGCCTCGGTGCCCCCGACGGCAATTCGGGGTTCCAGCCGCGCAACCTGACTTACCTTGCCGGCAACCTTGTGGCGCAGGCAAAGGTTCCCGGGGGCGTCGGGCTTACCCATGCTCAGGCGCTCGCGGTGATTACCCGCAACACCGCTGCGATCTATGGCGAGACCGATCTCGGGACGCTTGAACCCGGCAAAAGGGCAGATGTCGTTGTCTGGGATGGTGATCCGCTCGAACTGATGTCGGCCCCGGTTTCGGTGATGATCGATGGCGTCCCGCAGCCGATGGTGTCGCGCCAGACACTGTTGCGTGACCGCTATATCGATCTCAACACACCGCAATTGCCGTTGGCGTACAAACCATGAGCGGCATCACCCTGCTCATCGTCGCGGTCGCGAGTTTCGTCGCCAGCCATGAACTGCTGTCGCACGCGCTGCGCAAGCCGGTGATCGGCATTGTCGGTGAGAAGCTGTTCCCGCTGGTGTATTCGGTGGTGGCCTTTGCGACGCTCGGCTGGGCGGTCAGCGTCTGGCGCGCGACTCCGCCGACCGCGCCGCTGTGGGTGGCACCGGCGGGACTGCACATCGCCGGAGCCATCGCGATGCTGTTCGCGGCGATCCTGTTCGTCGGATCGGTAACTGCACCCAATCCGGCGCTGATGGGAATGAAGGTCGGCGCGAACGGTCCGCAGGGCGTCCAGCGCATCACCCGTCACCCGATGATGTGGGCGTTCGCGATCTGGGCGATGGTGCATATCGTGCTGCCTGCCGATGCGCGGACGGTGGTGCTGGCGTCGGGCATTCTTGTGCTGGCGCTGCTTGGGGCAGCCATGCAGGATCGCAAGAAGCGTGGGCAGGTTGCAGGCTATTCGGTGCATGAGGCGGCGACCGGGTTCATTCCGTTTGGGGCGCAGGCCGGTGGACGCGCGGCGTGGTCGACTGCGGCACCGGGTTGGGTGGCGCTGATCGGCGGGGCAGGACTTTTTGCACTGCTGGTCTGGGCGCATCCGATGGTCATAGGGCTGCCCGCGTTGCAGTGGTCATAGCCTTTGCCGAACGGCAAAGAGCAGTAGTTAGAAAGACACCGACATGCGCTTTGCCGCCAAGACCATCTGGATTACCGGAGCGTCGTCGGGAATCGGACGCGGCCTTGCGCTGGCGTTCGCGGCCGAAGGGGCGAAGCTCATTCTGTCGGGGCGCAACGCCGCCGCCCTCGCCGAAGTCGCGGCGCAGTGCCCGGGATCGTTCAGCGTCGCATTCGAAACGACCGATCTAGACCAGCTGCCCGCGATCGTCGCCGAAGTCACGGCGCACGCCGGGCCGATCGATATGCTGATCAATAACGCCGGTATCTCCCAACGCAGCCTCGCGCTCGATACCGATTTCGCGGTTTATCGCACGATCATGGAGGTCGATTTCTTCGCGCCGCTGCGGCTGACGCAGCTTGTGCTCCCGGCGATGGTGGCGCGCGGCAGCGGGGCCATCGTCAATAACGCCTCGGTCGCCGGCAAGGTCGGCTCGCCGCTGCGCACCGGCTATTGCGCCGCCAAGCATGCGATGGTCGGCTGGTCCGACGCGTTGCGCGCCGAAATCGCCCAGTACGGTATCACTGTCCATGTCCTGACACCGGGGTTCGTCGCCACCGGCATCGCCGATAACGCGCTGAAGGGCGATGGCTCGGTCAACGGCCCGAGCGACGATCCGGTCAACGCCGGGATCACCATCGCCGAAGCCGCAGCGCAAATCCTCGACGCACTGGCAGCCGGAACCCCCGAAATCCCGGTCGGCCGCCCCGGTGCCGCCGAAATGGCGCTGCTCGACTTTCCACGTCGAAACCCCGAGGTGCTGTACGGCATCATGGCAAACCTTGCTCCCAAGGTCGCGCGGCAGTGAGCGCGATGCGCCACCGGACAATCACCGGGCGCATCCGCTACACGTCGAAAAAACCCGAACGACTCGATCAGGAACGCGGACGCGAGGATTTTGCCTTCACCCGTCATGCCGATGGTGCGGTGACGATCCGCGCGCATTGCGAGATCGAGGAGCCGGCGCCGACGGTCATGCGCGACATCCTGTATTCGCTCGACGGTTCCGGGCGACCGCTGGACTGCCATGTCCGCCTCAGCCTCGACGATGCTTTCCTCGGCTCGGGCTGGGTGCGGTTCGATCATGCGGCGGGTGTCGCCGAGTGCGAAAGTTATGGTCCGACGATCGGTCGGGTGTCGCAACGCATGGCGATTCCCGATGGCATGGTCGGCTTCGGCACCCATCCCATCGTCGGCGATGGCTATCTGACGCGCTGCATGGATGTCGCGCGCGGCCCCCATCGCCGCGAGATCACCGTGTTGCTGCCATCGCCCGACCATCGCGGCGCAACGCCGCCGATGCTGGCGCGGGTCGATATCCACCTCGACTATGTCGGCGAAGTTGAGCGCACTGTCGCCGCCGGAACCTTCGCCTGCCGCCACTTCCGTTTTGTCGACGAGGAGGCGATGGGCGGCACCCAGCATCCGGCGTACGATATGTGGGTGACCGCCGACGACGATGCGATCTTCGTCTGCGGCGGCGTCGGCGGCTATATGCAGACTTGGTACGAGCTGGTCGAGTTGCGACGCTAACCGGGGAACGGATCTGCTTTTAACAATCGGGCGAGGTGCGCAGCATTCGCGGCGACCATCTTCGCTGCATTAGTAACCTTGACTGGGGTGTCAGGCAGATCCTTGAAATCGATCGAACCCATCGCTTCGCCAACCCAGTAACAGGCGGCGACGGCCGGTATCGTCCAGCCGGTGTCGTTCAGCGACTGAAAAATCTGCGCCGAGGCGGCATGAGCACCGTCCTCGTTGCCAACGATCGCAGCGACCGCAACCTTCGAATAACTCGGCATCCGTCCGGCATCGTCGGTTTCGCCGATAAAGGCGTCCATCCGTTCGAGCACGAGCTTGGCGACGCTTGCCGCTTGGCCCATCCAGATGGGTGTGCCAAAAATCAGGATGTCGGCATCGAGAATTTTCTGGCGAATACCCGGCCATTCGTCGCCGCCACCTTCGTCCGACTTGACGCCAGGCGGCACATTATATGCTGCGATGCGAATGGTATCGGCGATCTCGGCACCGTGCGCCGCAAACTGCTCGGCTAGCACGGCGATCATCGCGTCGGTTGAACTCGGCGCGCCCGTGCCCCGCTTGAGGGTGCAGTTGATCGGCTGGACCTTGAGCGGCATCGGTTGTCCTATGGGGCGGCGTATTGCGAAGACGCGTGTGACCGAAGCAAGTTCCGTACCCGGTCGGGGGTGAGCCGTCCAACGCCGCGCCAACCTTCGACAAGCCAGCGGCGAGCGCTTATTAGCACCGCGAGGAGACGATCAGGCATGACCCGCAAATATTTCGGCACCGACGGCATCCGCGGCCTGACCAACACGTCGCCGATGACGGCGGTGATGGCGATGAAGGTCGGGCAGGCGGCGGGGCTGCACTTTTTGCGCGGCAACCACACCCACCGTGTCGTCATCGGCAAGGATACGCGGCTGTCGGGCTATATGATGGAATCGGCGCTGACTGCCGGTTTTACCAGCGTTGGCATGGATGTTGTGCAACTCGGCCCAATGCCGACGCCCGCCGTCGCCATGCTGACCCGCTCGATGCGCGCCGATTTGGGCGTGATGATCTCGGCGAGCCATAACCCGTTCCACGACAACGGCATCAAGCTGTTCGGTCCCGATGGCTATAAGCTGTCGGACGCCGATGAAACCGACATCGAAGGGCTGATCGATGCCGATATCGGCCTCGCCCCGCCCGAACTCATCGGTCGCGCCCGCCGCATCGACGACGCGCAGGGTCGGTACATCCATTTTGCCAAGTCGACCTTCCCCGACAAATTGCGCTTGGACGGCCTGAAGGTCGTCATCGATTGCGCGCATGGTGCGGCGTACAAGGTCGCCCCCGAAGCGCTTTGGGAGTTGGGCGCCGATGTCGATGCGATCGGCGTCGCGCCCAATGGTTTCAATATCAATGACAAGATCGGCTCGACACATCCCAAGGCGTTGCAGATGCGGGTGCTCGAAACCGGTGCGCAGATCGGCATTGCCTTGGACGGTGACGCCGACCGGCTGATCGTCGTCGATGAAAAGGGCCAGGTCATCGACGGCGACCAGTTGATGGCGCTGATTACCGGACGCTTCGCCGATGCCGGAACGTTGCGCGGTGGTGGACTGGTGGCGACGGTGATGTCGAACCTCGGCCTCGAACGCTGGCTGGAGAAGCGCGACCTGACGCTGTACCGCGCCGGCGTCGGCGATCGTTATGTGCTCGAAATGATGCGCGCCAAGGGCTGTAACGTCGGCGGCGAACAGTCGGGGCATTTGATCCTGTCGGATTATGCGACGACGGGCGACGGGCTGGTCGCGGGGCTGCAGGTGCTTGCCGCGCTGGTGGCAGGCGGGCGTCCGGCGAGCGAGATGCTGCGGCTGTTCGATCCGCTGCCGCAACTGCTCAAGAACGTCCGCTTCTCGGGCGCGCCGCCGCTGGAGACGCCGACGGTCAAGGCAGCGATTGCCGAGGGCGAAGCTCGGCTGAACGGCACCGGGCGGCTGCTGATCCGCAAATCAGGCACCGAACCGCTGATCCGCGTCATGGCCGAAGGCGAGGATTTGAAGCTGGTGACGGCGGTCGTCGACGACATCTGCGCGGCGGTGGCGAAAGCGACGTGACCCTCGAACTTCGCCCCGATTGCGAGCGCTGCGGGCGCGACCTGCCGCCCGAAAGCGCCGATGCTCGGATCTGCACCTTCGAATGCACATTTTGCGCGGCTTGTGTCGATGGCCCGCTGTCGGGCGTTTGCCCGAATTGCGGCGGCAATTTTGAACGGCGGCCGATCCGTCCGGCGGGGAAATTGGTGACAGCGCCGGCATCGACGGTGCGGCATCATCGTGGGTAGCCCGCCCCGCATCCTCATCATCGCTGGTTCCGATTGCTCGGGCGGGGCGGGTATCCAAGCCGATATCAAGACCGTTACCTGTTTGGGCGGTTACGCGATGACGGCGATTACGGCGGTAACCGTGCAGAACACGCGGGGCGTCAGCGCGGTGCACGCCATCCCGCCCGCCATCGTCGCGGCGCAAATCCGCGCCTGTCTCGACGATATCGGCGCCGATGCGATCAAGATCGGCATGATCGGCGATGGGTTGACGGCGATTGCCGTCGCCGAGGCGCTGGAGGGCGTCCGGGTGCCGATCGTCCTCGACCCGGTGATGATGGCCAAGGGTGGGGCCTCGCTGCTCGCCGACGAAGCCATCGAGGCGCTGGTGGCACGGTTGCTACCGCTGGCCAGCGTCGTCACGCCGAACACGCCCGAACTCGCCGCGCTGGCCAATGTCGAGATCGAAGATGCCGCCGATGCGCTGCTGGCGGCGCAGGAACTGCTCGATCAGGGCCCGCGAGCGGTGCTGGCCAAAGGCGGGCATCTCGATGGTGATACGCTGACCGACTGGCTGGTCTGGGGGCAGGGGCACCGCGCCTTCACCAGCCCACGGATCGACAGCCGCCACACCCATGGCACCGGCTGCACGCTGGCGTCGGCGCTGGCGACCGGGTTGGGAGCAGGAATGAAGCTCGAGGATGCCGTCGAACGCGCGCGGGCCTTCGTGCGGCAGGGCATTTTGACTGCGCCGGGGTTCGGGGCGGGACATGGGCCGCTGGGGTTTTCCCCATTACTGTGACGGCACCCGACTTCACCCACGAACGCCGCTTCGCCGGGCGTGTCGCCGGAGTCGATGAGGCGGGTCGCGGCCCTTGGGCGGGTCCAGTGGTCGCCGCCGCCGTCGTGCTCGATCCCGATTGCTATCCCGAAGGCCTCAACGATTCCAAGCAACTGACTGCCGCGCGCCGCTCCGCGCTGCGGCTGCTGCTTGCCGATTGTGCCGAGATTGGCGTCGGCGTCGCCTCGGTCGAGGAGGTCGATGCGCTCAACATCCATTGGGCGACGATGCTGGCGATGCAGCGTGCCGTCGCGGCGCTGCCCGCGCCGTGCGTCCATGTGCTGGTCGACGGCAACCGTCTGCCGCGTTGGTCGCATCCGGCCACGGCCATCGTCTCGGGCGACGCGCTCAGCCTGTCGATTGCCGCCGCGTCGATCATCGCCAAGACCGTCCGCGATGCGATCATGGAAGGGCTGTGCCCGGTGCATCCCGGCTATAACTGGCGCGCCAATAAGGGCTATGGCACTCCCGAACACGCGGCGGGACTGCGCGCCTTGGGGCCGACACCGCATCATCGCCAAAGCTTTGCGCCGGTCCGCGAGTGGCGGACGCTGCAACCGCATCGGCAATTTGCCGAGTGAGTCTTTCGCGCCACAACGCCAGTGGTTGCGGCCTTTGCTTGGCCTTACCGCTACCGGTTGTGTTCAACCATCATATACGCTCCGGTCCATAACCCGCTGACTCCGTTCCGACTCCTTTTGTTCCCCTTGACCCTTATCCCCCGCTGACTCATGCAGATATCCACAGGCAGGCGAGGGGCGACGTGGAGACCAACCGGATCATCTTGGGCGATTGCGTCGCGGCGATGGACGCGCTGCCGGCGGGCAGTGTCGATCTGATCTTCGCCGATCCTCCGTATAACCTGCAACTGCAGCAGAATCTGCACCGCCCAGAAGGCGGCAAGGTCGCCGCCGTCGACGACGATTGGGATAAGTACGAAAGCTTCGCGACCTACGACGATTTCACGCGTGCGTGGCTGAAGGCGGCGCATCGCCTGCTCAAACCCGAGGGCGCGATCTGGACCATCGGCAGCTATCACAACATCTTCCGCGTCGGGGCGGCGTTGCAGGACGAAGGCTTCTGGATCCTCAACGACATCGTCTGGCGCAAGGCCAATCCGATGCCGAATTTCAAGGGCACACGCTTCACCAATGCCCATGAAACGCTGATCTGGGCAGCGAAATCGGAAACCGCGCGGTACAAATTCAACTATCACGCGATGAAAGCGATGAACGACGAATTGCAGATGCGGTCGGACTGGCTGTTCCCGATCTGCACTGGCGGCGAGCGGATCAAGATCGACGGCGTCAAGGCGCACCCGACGCAAAAGCCCGAGGCGCTGCTGTACCGCGTCCTGCTGGCGTGTACCGAACCGGGCGACATCGTGCTCGATCCGTTCTTTGGGACGGGGACGACGGGTGCCGTCGCGAAGCTGCTCGGGCGGCAATGGATCGGCATCGAGCGCGAGCGCAAATATGTCGCCGTCGCCGAACGCCGCATCGCCGGGCTGTTGCCGCTGACTGGTGGCGATATGGCGATAAGCCAAGGCAAGCGCGGCGAGGCGCGGGTGGCGTTCGGTGCGCTGGTGGAAACCGGCATGGTGCGCCCTGGGACACGGCTGACCTGCCCCTCGCGGCGGCACGTCGCGCATGTTCGTGCCGATGGGTCGCTTGCGATGAACGACAAGACCGGATCGATCCACCAGATGGGGGCGGCGGCGCAAGGCTTGCCGAGCTGCAACGGCTGGACCTTTTGGCATTACGAGGAAGACGGCGCATTGGTCGCAATCGACGCCAAGCGGGCGGAATATCGTGCGGCGAGCGGCGCAGTTTAGGGGCCGAATATGATCGATGATCAGGTTTTTGCGCGTCCGAAGGGGAGCAATCCTATCGCGCTGGCATCGGGCGTACTGCCGGAATTCGGACCACTGGCGATTATTGAGGCAGCGCGGACGGCCAAGTTCGACATGGTCGGGCTGTGGGTCGAACTTGCCGACTGGACGGCGGCAACAATGCGCGATGTGCGCGCGGCATTGGCAGCGACGGGCTTGCCGCTGATTGACGTCGAGGTGGTGTGGATCAAACCCGATTCATCGCTCGATGACCATAAACGAACGCTCGATATCGGGGCCGAACTCGGGGCGAAAAACCTGCTGTGTGTCTCGTCGGATCCCGATATGGCGGCGACGGCGGCGAAACTTGGGGCGCTGTGCCGCCATGCCGAGGCGAGCGGCGTACGGGTCGCGCTCGAATTCGGCATCTTCACAGCAGTGAAATCGCTGGCCCAAGCGCGCGCGATCATCGACATGGTCAACCATCCGCTGGCGGCGATCCTGATCGACCCGATCCATGTCGACCGCTCAGGCACGACGGTCGCTGACATCGCCGCGCTGCCACCGCACCTGCTGCCCTATGCCCAGTTTTGCGACGCGCCGGCCGAACGCCCCGATCCGGCCGATTTCAACGCCGTCATTACCGACGCCATCGATTTGCGCCGCCAATGTGGCGAAGGCGGCCTACCGCTGGCGGCGCTGTTCGCCGCACTGCCGCCGGGAATCCCGTTGAGTATCGAACTGCGCTCGAAGGCGCTGCGCGAGGCGTTTCCGGATGCCGGCGCGCGCGCGAAGGCTGTGGCCGATGCGACAAGGAAGTGGTTGGCGGCGTAGGCGGGCTCCCCTCCCGCAAGTGGGAGGGGAGAAGTGTGTGCTACACCCCCATCATCCCCGCCGTCGTCGCCCCGTCGATGACGAATTCGCTTCCCGACACAAATCCCGATTCGTCCGACGCCAGAAATACCAGCAACCCGGCGATTTCGTCGACTTGTGCCATGCGCTTCATCGGGGCCATGGCTTCGAACTGGGCGCGCGCCGCTGCCGGATCGGGGGCGCGGTCGATGACGCCCTTGATCATGTCGGTTTCGACGACACCGGGCAGAATGGCGTTGACGCGGATTTTATAGCCCTGGTTGGCGCAATGGATCGCGGCCGATTTTGCGAGCGCCACCACCGCCGCCTTGGTCACCGAATAGGCCATGAAATTCCCCATCGCGCGGTGCGCATTCATCGACGAATTGACGATGATCGACCCCGTGGCACCGCCGGGATTGGCTGCCATGGCGCGCACGGCATGCTGGACGGTGAGCATGACGCCGGTCTGATTGACCGCAACAATATCGTTCCAGCCATCGATGCCGATGCCTTCGACACTGCCGTCACCGCCTTCCTTCCCGGCATTGGCAAAGGCGATATCGAGCCGACCATGCGCGCCCAGCACGGCGTCGATCAATGCTGGCCAGCTGGCGGCATCCTCGACGCGATGGGCTACAAACGTCGCGCCGGTTGCCGCCGTCAGCGCCGCCGCCGCCTCGGCGTTCGATCCGGTGAAGACCACCCGTGCGCCCTCGGCGACCAACCGCCGCACCGCGCCGGCGCCAATGCCTGCCGTGCCGCCAGTGACCAGCGCCACCTTGCCTTCCAACCGACCGCCCATGCGCGCATCTCCCCACTATCGTTAATGGCCAGAGTGCCGGAAATCGGGCAGCGTTCAACCCATGCTGTGTACGGAGTGCCTTGACCGCAGCGTGACGACAGGCTGCGATCGGGCAAATATGTTGAGGAGTGAGTGATGGCCGACCGTGATCCGCAACTGAACCATGGCCGCAACCGCTCGCCGGGGATCAGCTGGGAGGCGTTGATGGAAATCGACGCGCGCCCGGTTCCGGAGTTCCTCAAGACCGAAAGCTATGAATCGCTCGGTTCGGATTCCATCGCCGCGTCGCGCTACACCAGCGCGGCCTTCGCGACACTCGAGCGCGACCACATGTGGCCCAATGTCTGGCAGTTCGCCGCACGCGAGGAAGACCTGCCCGAACCCGGCGATTACATCGTCTATGAAAATGCCGGACGCTCGTTCCTCGTCAGCCGTCAGGAGGACGGCTCGGTCCGGGCGTTCCACAATGTCTGTCTGCATCGCGGGCGCAAGTTGCGGACCGAAGCCGGCACCGCCGACCAATTCCAATGTCCGTTCCACGGCTTTACCTGGAACAAGGATGGCAGCTTCGCCCAGATGCCGTGCCAATGGGATTTTGCCAATCTGAAGGCTGAAAACCTGACCCTGCCCGAAGCTGAAACCGGGCGCTGGGGCGGCTATATCTTCGTTCGTGAGAACTCCGGCGGTCCGAGCCTCGAAGATTTTCTCGCGCCGCTGCCCGAGCATTTCAAACGCTGGCGGCACGAGGAATGCTCGACGGCGATCTGGGTCGCCAAGGTCGTGCCCGCCAATTGGAAGGTGGTGATGGAGGCCTTCATGGAAAGCTGGCACACCGTCGTCACCCACCCGCAGATCCTGCCGTTCACCGGCGATTGCAACGCCGCCTATTGGACGTGGGGCGATAACATCAACGTCAACCTCGTGCCGTTCGGCATCATGTCGCCGCACGTCGATCCGCAGGGCAAAACCGAACAATGGATCGTCGAGGAGTTCACCAAATACAACGGCCGTTCGGGCGAGAATTACGAAGCTGATGCCGACCCCTATGCCGTCACCGTCAACGCGGGCCAAACCGCGCGGATCGCATTGGGCGAGGCGATGCGTGCGGGGTATGAAAAGGCCAGCGGCTATGATCACAGTCAGGCGACCGACGCCGAATTGCTCGACGCGCTCGTTTATAACGTGTTCCCGAATTTCGCGCCGTGGGGCGGTTACATGCCCAACATCGTCTACCGGTTTCGGCCGGTCGATGTCGACAATTGCCTGATGGAGGTGCGCATCCTGACTCGCGCCAAAAAGGGCGAACCGATCCCGCACGGCGTACCGATGAAGCTGCTCGGACCCGACGAGAAATGGACGGCCGCAACCGAAATCGGCGTGCTCGGCGATGTCTTCGAGCAGGATATGGCGAACCTGCCGTTCGTTCAGGACGGGCTAAAATGTTCGAAGAATGGCAAGGTTAACCTGTCGGACTATCAGGAAATTCGTATCCGGCACTTCCACAAGACGCTCGACAAATATCTACCGGAGAACGCCGCATGACCGATGCTGCCCACCCGCCGCGCATCGACGCCGTCCTCATCTGCGGCGGCGTTTGGCACGATATGGACTTTGCGCGATTGGAGCTGCTCAAGCTTCTCGCCGAAGACCCGCGCGTCCGCTGCCGGGTGTTCGAGGATTACGAAAACATCGCGGCGATCGCTGCCGCTGATATCCTCATTACCTACACGTGCGATGTGACGCCGTCGCTGAAGGCGCAGGAGACGTTGCGCGACTGGCTGGCGAAGGGCGGGCGCTGGTACGCCCTCCACGGGACCAACTCGGTGCTGCGGCTGCTCGAAACCGCGCTGTGGGATGCACCGCGCTGGGCCCCGCTGATGATGGACCTGCTCGGCTCGCAGTTCATCTCGCACCCGCCAATCGTGCCGTATCGTGTCACCGTTGCCGACCCGACCCATTCGCTGATTTCGGGGATCGAAGCATTCGAGACCACCGACGAGCTATACCACCTCGAAACCCACGGCGACCTGCATGTGCTGCTCGAAACCGAAAATCACGAACCGGGGACGGGTTTCGTCGAAGCAGCCAATGCGCCGGGCACCCATCCGGTGTTTTATACCAAGGCGCACGGCGCGGGGTCCGTCCTGTATCTCACCCTTGGCCATTGTCGCGGGCATTATGACTTGCAGCCGATGCTCGACTGGTGGCCGACGGTCGACCGTTGCGCGTGGGATCTGCCGGTGTTTTACGATCTCCTCCGACGCGGCATTGGCTGGTTAAAAGAGCGGGCTCCGGCCGCATAGCGCCTCGGACCGGCCAGCGCGTCGCCGTCGCACACGCCAATTCTCACGGGGGGAGTGCTCGCCGAAAAACTTGGCTAAGACAGTGCAATGACCAACCTCGACGCCTTCATTCTTGGCCTGCCCAAGGCCGAACTGCATCTGCACATCGAGGGCAGTCTCGAGCCCGAGCAGATGTTTGCCTTTGCCCGCCGCAACGGCGTTGCCATTCCCTATGCGTCGGTGGAGGCAGTGCGCGCGGCCTATGCCTTCACCAACCTGCAGGATTTCCTCGACATCTATTACGCCGGTGCCGACGTGCTGCGGACCAAGGCCGATTTTCACGATCTCGCGGCGGCCTATTTCGATCGGGCGGCGGCGGACGGAGTGGTTCACGCCGAAATTATGTTCGATCCGCAGACCCACATTGTGCGCGGGGTCGCCATCGGGGTGGTGATCGAAGGGTTACTGGCGGCGATGGCGGGTGCCGAAGCGCGGCACGGCATGACCAGCCGTTTGATTTTAAGCTTTCTGCGCCACCTCAGCGAAGACGATGCCTTCGCCACGCTCGCCGCCGCCGAGCCGTGGCTCGACCGGATCACCGCAGTCGGACTCGATTCGTCGGAAGTCGGCCACCCACCCGAAAAGTTCGCGCGGGTCTTTGCCGCCGCTGCCGCCAAGGGCCTGCGCCGTGTCGCCCATGCCGGCGAGGAAGGGCCGCCGGACTATGTGTGGCAGGCGCTCGATCTGCTCCACGCCGATCGCATCGATCATGGCAACCGGGCGCTCGAGGACAGTGATCTTGTGGCACGACTGGCGGCGGACGCGATGACGCTGACGATCTGCCCGCTCTCCAACCTCAAACTGTGCGTCGTCAGCGATCTCGCCGAGCATCCCATCGATCGGATGCTCGCACTTGGTTTGCGGGCGACGATCAATTCCGACGATCCGGCGTATTTTGGCGGTTACGTCGCCGACAATTACAGCGCCGTTGCGGCAGCACGGGGACTCGGGAAGACCGAACTCGTGGCGCTTGCCCGCAACAGTTTTACCGGATCCTTTCTTCCGGCGAGCGAAATCGCCGCCCATCTCGAACGGCTCGACGCCTATGTCGCAGCCAATCGATCATGACGCCGCTACCGGTGACCAAGGTCCCGACGCGATTCGCTGCTGTCAGGCAAGGCGTTCAGGAACCGACCGGGCTTCCTCGACAATCTTTGCACCCTCGCCGACGGCCTCCCAAGGGAAGACGAACCAGCGCTTGTCGACATTACGGTCGATTGTCTGCGCCGAATAATTGACCCGCACCCTCGACCGGCTGTTGTCGATGACGACGGCAAAGCGCAGATTGTCGCTGTCGCAGCCATTGTCGGCGAGCAGGCGTCGGATGTATTCGATCGTCCCGCCGCTATCGTTGATATCATCGACAAACAGCAGCCTTGTGCCGCTGGCGCTCTTTTCGGCGACCTTACCCAGCAGCTCGTCGGCGAACCCGGCAACCTTCGACGAATGATCGATCGACAGCATCAGGAGGTTGAGCTGATGCGAGATATAGACTGCGGGAACTAGGCCGCCGCGACCGATGCCGATGACGAAATCGGGCACCCAATTGTCGCGACCGATCTGTTCGCCGACCGCCCTTACATCGGCGACAAAGTCGTCGTTGTGGACGAAATAGAGATGCGGTTCGGTATTCATGGCGGCGAAACCCACTCCGATCTGGTATGCCCAGTGTGACTATCGGGTCCGTCCGGCGCGGACAACGGCGACGGTGCACGCGATCCCGCGAAGCGACCACTAGCGGCCAGATGCCTGCGTGATCGGGCTCCTGACCGTCGCAGATAGCGGAGATTTTGGTGCGCCCGGAACGATTCGAACGTCCGACCCTCAGATTCGTAGTCTGATGCTCTATCCAGCTGAGCTACGGGCGCGAAGGAGGCGGCAGTTAGAGGATGTGGCGGGGTTTGGCAACCGGGTTGCGCCGTTTTTCGTCGCGGCCTTGCCGCGTCGCGACGGGCGGCGTAGCAGCGCGACGATGCGGATGCCTGCCATTCTCCTGCTCGCCGTGCTGGCGGGGTGTGCCAGCCACACCAGCGTTGGCTGGCCATCGCTGGCGTCGCGACCGGGCGAGCGGCCGAGCGGTGGACCGGTGTGCGAACGCTGCGGCCCGGCGTTGCCCGAGGGGGCCGTGCCGCCGGCGCCGCCGCCACCACCGGCCAAGGTTTTGCCGGTCGGCATCGCAAGCGAACTGGCGGCGATCAACCGCGCCATTACCAAGGTCGAGGCGGCGCTGCCCGAGCGTGTCGCAGCATTGCGCAAGACGCAGGCGGCGATGGGGAAGGGTAGCGGCGAGGATGCCGCAATCGCCGTCGAGATCGAACGGACCCGTTTCGATGCGCTAGTGCTGCCGCTTGGCGAACTGTCCGAGCGGATCGATGGCCTCGACGCCGGCGTTGACGGTGCGGCGGGTGCCGAGACGGTGACACCGCGCCTTACCGCGCTGCGGACGCGGATTGCGGCGCTGCGCCGGACAGCGGAGGGTGCGCGGTAGCGGGAGCGGTGCGGTAGAGGTGGCGGTACGGTACAGGGGGCCGCGCGGTAGCGGGAGCGGTGCGGTAGAGGTGGCGGTACGGTACAGGGGGCCGCGCGGTAGCGGGCGCAGTGCGGTAGAGGTGGCGGTGCGGTAACACCCCGTCATCCCGGGCTTGACCCGGGACCCAGTTTCCTTTCGGAATTGCGAGTAGAAAACTGGGTCCCGGGTCAAGCCCGGGATGACAGTTTAGTCGGCACTTCGGGTCAAGCCCGGGATTACAGGGTGATCGGCATCGCAACCTTAATCCGCAAACCCCGCGCCGCGCCTGACGGCGCGTGCCACAAGGTCGGCGGCGACCGTGCCGATTTCGGTCAGCGTTACGACATCGGTGGCTGCCGCGCCCTCACGCGCCGTCGACAGCACGAACAGCGTGTCGCCATCGAACGGGGTGTGGACCGGGCGGATGGCGCGCGCCAAACCGTCGTGTGCCATCATCGCGACGCGGCGGGCCTGGGCGCGGGTCAGCATGGCATCGGTGGCGATGACGCCGATGCAGGTGTTGCTGCGCCCCGGATCGGCCGCGCCGCGCACGCGTTCGAGCTTGGGCATCGGCACGCGCCCTTCGGGTGGGGCACCGGCATAGACCTCGCCGAAGCTGTTGACCGCGACGAGCGCGCCGATCGTGCCGCCGCCTGTCAGGCGCACCGACGCCGTGCCGATTCCGCCGGGCCGGCTGCCCGCCATCGCACCATGGCCGGCACCGACGGCCCCGCTGGCATCGTGGCGAGTGAGGGTCGCATAGGCTTGTGCGGCGAGGCGGCGGTAGGGCGGCGTCGCCCCCCAGTTCTTGTCGCCGCCATTGGCGAGATCGAACAGGATCGCCCCGGGGACTACCGGTACCGTCGGCAGCCCCGGCCCCATCGCCAGCCCGTGCCCGGCCGCCGACAGCAGCAACACAAGTTCGTCGGCGGCGGCGAGGCCGAACACCGTGCCCCCCGACAGCACAAGGCCATGCACCCGCTCGACAAGGGTGGACGGGTCGAGTGCATCGGTCTCGCGCGTTCCCGGTCCGCCACCGCGCACATCGACTGCCATCACCACCGGCGCATCGGGGACGATCAGGGTGACACCGGTGCGCACGAACGGGTCATGCGCATGGCCGACGCGCAGGCCGGGAACGTCGGTGAGGCAATCGATCATGCGGTCAAGCCTGTTGCGAGGCTCCATCATGCCACAGGCTTCAAAAGTCTCAAAAGTCCGTGTTTTTCGTTTTTTTACCTGATTCCGGTTTCGATCGGGTTCATTGGCACTCGAGGGCAATGTAACGATCACCACCAGATCGGCTCATTTTGTCAATCTTGACCGGTCGGTTGCGCGGGGCGATGCCACGGCTTCGACGCTGCTCGGCCTATTTTACCCGGGTGAACAACAGCGCGCCGCGTCGCCGGGCTTCGGCTTCGTCGCACGGGTTGGCAGCAAGGCGCGGAGCCGAGGCGAGCAGCACCGACAGCGGCAGCAGATCGGGCCAGCGCGTCCGCGCCACGCACACTGCGCCGTCGGGCCCCCATCCGGCTTCGAATTTCATTTCATCACCAAGCTTGGGGTCGGGGGTCTGGATCGCCAGTTTATCCCAGATGTCGATCATCGTGCCGTTGCGGGTATGGGCGGCGCCGCGCCCGTCATAGGCGGCGCGGACAAGGTTCTGACACGCCTGATACAGCAGTGCGACTTCGGTGCGCGGGTCCCATGGGTTATACCCCCACAGCACGCATTTGGCCTGGCTGCCCGACGTGCAGGTCAGGAACCATTTTTCCGGGTCGCGGATATAGCGGCCACTTTTTTCCCAACGCCCGGCGACCGGAAACGCCGTCATCCGCCCCTGTGCATCGGCGTCGCAGAGCGAACGCCAGCCGCCATCGGAGCCGCGGACGCTGAGGCTGTGGAGCAGCACCGGCGGCATCCCCGCGACCAGCACCGCGTCGGCGGCGGGAGCGACTGCATCGATGCGGACCGTCGCCGGATTGCCGTCGGGGTCGGTCACGTCGAGGACCGCGCCGACGAGCTGCGCCGAAGTCAGCCGCGTGCCATCGGCCTTGGTCAGCACGAACTGCAGGCCTTCGACGCTGAGCTTGGGTGCCGCGTGGGCGGCGGTGCCCAAGGCCAGCAGGATCAGCAGCAACATGCGGGGCATGGCGGTCTCCAATACCGATGCGGCTCCGGAGCATGCCGCTCCGAAGCCGCCTTGGCGAATAGTTTCGACGCTTAGTCGAGCGTGACGACTTCGCCGCTGGCGAGGGTGACGCTGTGGACAGCGAGCGTCAGATCGATGCGCTCGGCGTGGGCGATTCCCGTCGGGCTGGGGCCCTGAATGACGATGCCGGGGCCATTGAATTGCAGGCCGTTCAAGAATTTACCCTGCAGGACGATGCCGGGACCGTTGAATTGCAAGCCGTTCAAGAATTTACCCTGAAAGACGAGACCGGGGCCGTTCAATTTCACCGAATTGAGCTTGACGGTGTTCAGCTTGGCTCCATTCCATTGGATGCCGTTCCAGCTTATGCCATTGAAATTCTTGCCGTTGAACTTCGGACCGCAATTGCTGAGGCATGCCGACGCCGGTGCGGCGGCAGTGAGGGCGGCAGCAAGCGCTGCGGCGATGGCGATGGTCTTCATCATGTCTGGTATCCCCTGATGGCTTCCGGCGCGTCGCCGGGATGCCGGCCGTATGGCGAAGCGTGCCGTGCACCGGCAGTTGCAACGTCGGGCGGCAAACGCTGCAACCGTTGCGTTCCCGGGTTGCATTTCGCCGCACGCCTGCGACAGTATGTCCCCGATGACCGACGCGCCTTTCGCCGCAAAGCTCAATCTCGTCCTCAACGCGTTGTCGATGAGCCGTGGGCGCTGCGCTGCGCAATTGGGCGTCGACAAATCGCTCGTCGGGCGCTGGTGCGCCGGAACCGTCACCCCTTCGGCGCATAACCTCGAACGGCTGACGCACCTGATCGCTGGACTGCGACCCGGTTTCACGATGGTCGACTGGGACAATTCGGTTGGCGATCTGGCGGAAAAGCTTGGGGTTGGAGCGCCTGCTGCGGCACTGACCTCCATCGATGGCTTTGGCACCTGGCTGTCGGCCCCCGGCCTCAAGGACGCGGTGGCCGGATCGGTTCCGGCGGCGGCGGCGTGCGAGGGTTTTTGGCAGACGATCCGCCCGGCGGCGGCAATGCCGGGAAACTTTGTGCGCGAGAATGTGATGTTGCAGGCAACCGGCAACGGCGTGCTGAGTTTTCGCATGGGTTTGTACAATATTCGCCTTCAGGGGTGGGCGTATAGCGTCGGCAACCAGATGTTCTGCGCCGCCGTCAACATCGCCAGCGGCACCCAGGTGTTTTCGATCTTCAACCGCCCGATGGCCGACCGCGCCGATCTGATGGATGGCATCACCCTGTCGTGCATGGCCGACACCGGCGGCGCGCCAGTGGCGGCGGCATGCCTGCTTCACCGCACCGGGGTGCTGAGCGGCGACGCCGATGCCGACGACCGCCAGTTCGAAGCGATGCTCTCCCGCCACCCGGTGATCGACAAGGGCGTGCTGCCGCTGTCGGTGCAGCGCCATCTGCTGCGCGACGTCGGCCCGGCGGCGATGGCCAGTGGCGGCGACGCGGTGCTGATCGTGCCGTTTATCAAATCGCTGGCGGTCGGCGCAGCATGGGAAGCTCCGGCACCGTTTGCGGGGCTGTCGTTGCCGGGGTAGGACCGATCGCTGTGTGCCTTGACCAACCCCTTTGGTCACGATAATTTCAGGGCATGACGATCCATATGAATATAGGTCAAGCCAAGGCGAAACTATCGAGTCTCGTCGAAGCCAGTCTGCGGGGCGAAGAGGTCATTCTGGCGCGCGCCGGGGCACCGCAGGTGCGGCTGGTACCGGTCGCCGAAGCGGTGGCTGCGGATCGCGACGCGCGCCGGCGGCGGGTTTACGCGCTTCTGGCCGAGGCCGACCGGCTGCCGGATCGCCCCGACGCGTTCGATCCGCTGCAATGGGACGAGCACGGCCTGCCGATATGATCGCGGTCGATACGTCGGCCCTGATTGCGATCTTGCTGGGCGAACCCGAACGCGACAGGTTCATCGCAGCGATTGTTGACGCCGATCACGCGGTCATCCTGGCTGCGACCGTCATCGAAGCGCGAATGGTCGCTTATGGACGCGGCGGTGCAGCGATGGTGGCGGCACTCGACGCACTGATCGATGGCTTTGGTCTGACCATCGTGCCGCTCGGCGACACCGAAATTCCCGTCGCCCACGCCGCTTTTGTCACTTATGGCAAGGGTAACGGCCATCCGGCGTCGCTCAACTTCGGCGACGTGTTCAGCTATGCGCTCGCCAAATCGCGGGGCGTGCCGTTGCTGTTCAAAGGCAATGATTTTGCATTGACCGACGTTGCGGTGTCCGCAGGCGGCACCTGACGGATTCCCATCCAACATCCACTGCGCCAATGCCCCGCCTTGCGCTTTGACGCGTTACCGCGCAGTCAGCGACAGCAGGGGGCCGGGAGAAGTTTAGTGGTAACGGCGCATATCAACCGGATCGGTACGGCCGTTCCCCCCAACGACGTTCACGATGCCTTTGTCGCGCTGGCCGGCGGGATGATTACCGAGCGCCGCGACCAGTTGCTGTTCAAGCGCATGACGGGGCGGTCGCAGATCGACCACCGCTTTTCGTTCTTTGCGCCGACGTCGTCGCCCGATGGCTTTATTGCCGACGATGGGCGGTTTTACGCGCGCGGCGAATGGCCGGGTACTGCGGGACGCATGGAGTATTACGAACGCACTGCGCCGCGGCTGGCGCTGCAGGCGCTCGACGCGCTCGGGCTCGACGGCGAGCGCGAGCGGGTGACGCATCTGGTGGTCGCCAGCTGCACAGGCTTTATCGCGCCGGGGCTCGACCAGATGATCGTCAAGGCGGCCGGGCTCGATCCGACGGTCGAACGCACCGTCGTCGGGTTCATGGGCTGCTATGCCGCCGTCAATGCACTGCGCGTGGCGCACCATATCGTGCGGTCGGAGCCTGCGTCGCGGGTGCTCGTCGTCAACCTCGAACTCTGCACCTTGCATCTGCAGGAGACTGCCAATCTCGAGCGGCTGTTGTCGATGCTGCTGTTTGGCGATGGCTGCGCGGCGGCGTTGGTGACGGCGGACGAAATCGGGATTGCGATGAACGATTTCCGGTCGGCAGCGATCGCCGATTCCGAAGGCGCGATCACCTGGCGGATCGGCGACACCGGGTTCGACATGCACCTGTCGGGCGAGGTGCCGATCCGGCTCGGCAAGGCGCTGAAATATGAATTCGAACGCAACGACGGCGAGGGGCTGCTGCGCGGCACCCGCCCATCGGACTATGACGTCTGGGCGGTCCATGCCGGGGGCCGTTCGATCCTCGATGCGGTCGAAACCAGCTTCGAACTGCCGGGCGACGCGCTGAACTGGTCGCGCGGCGTGCTCAAGGATTTCGGCAACATGTCGTCGGCGACGCTGATGTTCGTGCTGCAGCGGATCATGGGAGCCGTCGGCGGCGAGGTCGCCAAGGCGTCGAAGGGCTTTGCCGTGGCGTTCGGGCCGGGGCTGGCAGCGGAGAGTTTCCGATTTACCGCGGTTTAGCCTCCCTCCCCTCTGCGGGGAGGGCGACTCGCGCCCTTGCGCGAGCGGGGTGGGGGTCCCCAACTGCGCCGCTGAAGACCCCCACCCCGGGCCGCCTTCGGCGTCTCTCGCCCTCCCCGCAAGGGGGAGGGAGATGATCATCCCCTCCTTCGCCGCCCGCGCCCCCGGCCCCGAACTGATGGACGCCGACGACCTGCCGCCTGCGGTCTATACTCGCGTCCTCGCCGATCTGGCGCGCGCCAACAGCTGGACCTTCGCGCGACCGCCGACCCTCGCATGGCTCAGCCGGGCGACTCGCGGTCTTAAAATCTTCAGCCTGATCGACGTCGGTTTCGGCCATGGCGACATGCTGCGGGCGATCGCGCGCTGGGCACTGCGGCACGGGCTGACGGCGACGCTGACGGGCGTTGATCTCAACCCGAAAAGCGCGCCCGTTGCCATTGCCGCGACCGATCCAGCGCTCGGCATCGCCTATGTCACCGGCGACGCTGCGACCTTGCCGCCGCCGGACTTCATTGTCAGCTCGCTCGTGGCGCACCATATGACCGACGATGAACTTATCGGCTTTCTCAAATGGATGGAGGCAACGGCGCGGCGCGGCTGGTTCATCAACGATCTGCACCGCCACCCGCTCGCCTGGGCAGGATTTGGCGTGCTGGCGACGGTGATGCGCTGGCACCCGATTGTCCGTCACGACGGCCAGCTATCGGTGCGTCGCGCCTTCCGCCGGGCCGATTGGGACGCGCTGCTCGCGGCCGCCGGGATCGATCGGGCGACGGTGACGCTGCGCTGGTACATGCCGTTCCGGCTGTGCGTCGGGCGGTTGAAATGACCCGCACGATCATCATCGGCGGCGGTCTGGCCGGGACGGCGGCGGCGGCGCGGCTGGCAGCGCTCGGCGAACGCCCGGTGCTGTTCGAGCGCGAGGCCGAGGCGCACGACAAGATCTGCGGCGAGTTCCTGTCGGTCGAGGCCGGGCGGCATCTCGCAGCGCTCGGTTTCGATGTTCCGGCGCTCGGCGGGGCGCGGATCGACACGGTGCGCATCCATGCCGGCTCGCGAACGGCAGCGGCGCGGCTGCCGTTCGTCGCCACCGGCGTGTCGCGGCGGCGGCTCGACGATGCGTTGCTCGACTTCGCCCGTAGGCAGGGCGCGAATGTGCAGCGCGGCGTCGCGGTGCGGCGGCTCGATCCGGGGCGGGTGGTCACGGCGCTGGGGGACCTCCCCGCCGACCGCATCCTGCTGGCGACGGGCAAGCACGAGTTGCGCGGGCAGGCGCGCGACCGGCGCGGCACCATCGACGACCTGATCGGCTTCAAACAGTATTTCCGCGTCGCACCCGCGCTGCAGGCCAGTCTGTCGGGGGCGGTCGAGGTGACGGCATTCGACGGCGGTTATGCCGGGGTGCAACGCATCGAAGGCGGGTTGATCAACCTGTGCCTGCTGGTGTCGCGCGCACGCTTTGCGACGCTGGGCAGTTGGGAGGCGCTGTTCACGGTGCTGCTGCGCGAACCCGGACTCGCGGCGCTGGGCGATGCCGAGGCGGTGCTGGCCAAGCCGTTGACGATTTCGAACGTGCCCTATGGTTTCGTCCGCCGGGCGCGGGGCGACGATCCGCTATACCGGCTCGGCGACCAAGCTGCGGTGATCCCGAGCTTCTGCGGCGACGGCATGGCGATCGCGCTGCACAGCGGGCGGCTGGCGGCGGATATGGCAGCGGCGGGGGCAACTCCTGCCGCGTTTCAGGCGCGGCTGGCGGGCGATGTGGCGCGGCAGGTGCGGCTGGCGACGATGTTGCAGCGCTTCGCCACGTCGCGGCTCGGGCGCTTTGCGCTGATCGCCGGATTGGCGGCGGCCCCGGCAGCACTGGCGACACTGGCGCGCTGGACGCGGGTCGAACCGGCGGCGGTGGCGCGGGCAGGGGCGTAGTTGCGTTCAGCTGTCATCCCGGGTTTGACCCGGGACCCAGTTATCTTTGCAACGTTGCAAGTGAAACTGGGTCCCGGGTCAAGCCCGGGATGACGGTATATATGCGCAATGTTTTGACAGGAACTCCTGCCCGACATGGACACGCTCCCTATCTTCGTCACTGTCGTCAACCGCGCGGTCATCATCGTCGGCGATGGTGAGGCGGCGGTGGTGAGGCGTTGGTGAAGGCAGGGGCAGTGGCACGGGCAGGAGCGTAGTTGCGTTCAGCACTGTCATCCCGGGCTTGACCCGGGACCCAGTTATCTTTGCAACGTGGTGGAAGAAACTGGGTCCCGGGTCAAGCCCGGGATGACAGTGTATGTGCGCAATGTTTGGACAGGAACCGCCGCCCGATATGGACACGCTCCCCATCTTCGTCACCCTCGCCCACCGCGCGGTCATTATCGTCGGCGAGAGTGAGGCGGCGGCGGCGAAGGCGCGGCTTGTTTTGGCGGCGGGCGGGCGCGTGGCCGACGAAACTGCCACCGAGGCCGCACTGGCGTTTGTCGCGCTCGATGACGAGACTGCGGCCAAGGGCGCGGCGGCGCGGCTGCGGGAGCGCGGGCTGCTGGTCAACGTCGTCGACCGCCCGGCGCTCAGCGATTTCCTGATGGGCTCGATCGTCGATCGCTCGCCGGTGGTGGTGGCGATCTCGACCGGCGGCGGGTCGGCGAGCCTTGCGCGGGCGCTGCGCGGGCGGTTCGAGGCGCTGCTGCCCGCTGGCCTTGGCGGGTTGGCGCGGGCGATCCGCGCAGCGCGCCGTGCGACCAACGCCGCGCATCCGACGATGGCCGACCGGCGGCGGCTGTGGGAGGCAGCACTCGCCCCCGGCGGGCCGCTCGATCCGTTCGCCGCACTGCCCGATGCCGATGTGGCAGTGACGGCGGCGATTGCGGGGGCGACGCCGGTTGCCGCCGACGCGACGGTGACGATCATCGTGACCAGCGACGACCCCGGAGACCTGACCCTCAACCAACTGGCGCTGCTTGGGCGCTGCGATGCGCTGCGGGTCGAGGGCGACGTCGCGGCGGCGGTGATCGACCGGGCGCGGCGCGATGCGGTGCGGTTGGGGGCCGGGGAGACGGTGCCGGGGCTGACGCTGCTGCTGCGGCTCGGCTGACCCATCCTCAGCATTGTCATCCCGGCGAAGGCCGGGATCCAGCTATCTGTCTCGACCGGCGGAAGCAGAAACTGGATCCCGGCCTTCGCCGGGATGACAGGAAGGGCGACAGGAAGGACGACAGGAAGGACGACAGAAGGAAGCCGTTATGTGGTCGGATGGTGCGCCTTCAACAGCACCGAAACATCGGCCAGAACATCCGGCGCGACGACGATCCCGCCTTCGACCAATGCCTTGCCCTGCACATAATCCTTCGCCGCATTGATGCAGTCGAGCGCGATCACCCGGCCGTCCTTGAGATACACCACACTGAACGATCGCGCCGCCGGATCGCCGCGCAGCACCGTCGCGTCGTACCCGGTGCACAAACCGACCGTCTGCAACCGCAGATCATATTGGTTCGACCAGAACCACGGCACCGCGTGATACGGCTTTGGCGACCCCAGGATCACCCCGGCAACGGTCTTGGCCTGATCGACGGCGTTCTGCACCGATTCGACTCGCACTCGCGCGCCGCCGGCAAAGGCGTTTACATGGCTGGCGCAGTCGCCGATGGCGAACACATCGGGCAGGGTGGTGCGGCACAGGTCGTCGACCGTGACGCCGTTCGCCGTCGCTGCGCCCGCGTCGGCCAAGACCCCGCTGTGCGGGACCAGACCGATGCCGACGATGACCGCTTGCGCGGGGAGGTCGGGGGTGCCGGGGCCAAAGCGCACCGCCGTTACCCGGCCACCGTCGCCCAGCAGTTCGGCGACACTCGCCCCGAGCCGTACATCGACACCGTGCGCGCGGTGTTCGCCTTCGTAAAACCGCGAGACCGTTTCGCTGGTGACGCGCGCCAGCACCCGGTCGAGCGCTTCGACCACGGTCACCGTCTTGCCCGCCTTGCGCAGCACCGCCGCCGCCTCCAGCCCGACATAGCCGCCGCCGATGACCGCGACGTCGGTCGCGGTTTCGAGATCGGCACGCAGCGCATCGACATCGGCGCGGGTGCGGATGACGTGGACGCCTGCCAGATCGCCCCCCGGAACCGGCAGGCGGCGCGGGGCACCGCCGGCGGCCCAGACGAGCTGGCCATAGGCGAACGTTTCGCCGATTTCGGTGGTGACGGTGTGCGCTGTCGCATCGACGGCGGTGACCCGCGCGCCGAGCAGCATTTCAACGTGGCGTTCGGCCCAGAAGACGGCGGGGCGCAGTTGCAGCCGATCGGCGGTCTTGTCGCCTGCCAGATAATCCTTCGACAGCGGCGGGCGTTCGTAGGGCGCATCGGGTTCCTCGCCGATCAGCGCGATCGACCCCGCGTACCCCCCCATCCGCAGCGACATCGCCACCTGCGCCCCGGCCTGCCCGGCCCCGACGATCAGGGTGTCGAAGTGGCGGGGGGTCATTCCACAACACCACTGTCATACCGGGCTTGCACACTGTCATCCCGGGCTTGACCCGGGACCCAGTTTCTCTCTTCACTGGCCGACAGAAAACTGGGTCCCGGGTCAAGCCCGGGATGACAGGAAGGGGCCACCCTCAAAACACCACCACGCTGCGAATGCTCTCCCCCGCATGCATCAGATCAAACCCCTTGTTGATCTCGTCCAATGTCAGGACATGGGTGATCATCGGGTCGATGGCGATCTTGCCGTTCATATACCAGTCGACGATCTTGGGCACGTCGGTGCGCCCCTTGGCACCGCCGAACGCGCTGCCGCGCCACACCCGCCCGGTGACCAGCTGGAACGGCCGCGTCGCGATCTCCTTGCCGCTTTCCGCCACGCCGATGATGATGCTTTCGCCCCAGCCGCGGTGGCACGCCTCGAGTGCCTGGCGCATGACGGTCGTGTTGCCGGTGCAATCGAAGGTGTAATCCGCGCCGCCGTTGGTCAGCGCCACCAGATGCGCGACGATGTCGCCGTCGACGTCCTTGGGGTTGACGAAATGCGTCATGCCGAACTTGCGGCCCCATTCTTCCTTCGCCGGGTTGATGTCGACGCCGATGATCATGTCGGCCCCGACCATCTTCAGCCCCTGCAGCACGTTCAACCCGATGCCGCCGAGGCCGAAGACGATGCAGTTTGCGCCGGCCTCGACCTTTGCCGTCTTGACCACCGCGCCGACGCCGGTCGTCACGCCGCAGCCGATGTAGCAGCTGGACTTGAACGGCGCGTCGTCGCGGATTTTCGCCACCGCGATCTCGGGCAGCACGGTGAAGTTCGAAAAGGTCGAGCAGCCCATATAATGGAACACCGGGCTGCCCTTGTAGCTGAAGCGGCTGGTGCCGTCGGGCATAAGGCCCTTGCCCTGCGTCGCGCGGATCGCGGTGCACAGGTTGGTCTTGCCTGACAGGCACGATTTACACTGGCGGCATTCGGGGGTGTAGAGCGGAATGACGTGGTCGCCGGGTTTCACCGATGTGACGCCCGCCCCGACCTCGCGGACGATGCCTGCGCCTTCATGGCCGAGGACGCTGGGGAACAGCCCCTCGCTGTCGAGGCCGTCGAGCGTATAGGCATCGGTATGGCAGATGCCCGTCGCCATGATCTCGATCAACACCTCGCCCGCCTTGGGTCCTTCGAGATCGAGCTCGACGATTTCGAGCGGACGCTTGGCTTCGAACGCGACGGCAGCGCGGGTCTTCATGTGCGGTGTCTCCCCTGATGAGGGAGCCTTAGCGGGGTATGGGCGGGATTTGAACTGGGGGCGGTATCTAAAAAGCTGGGGGAGGGGGCGGCGGGTGGTCTAACTCCTCGTCACACCGAGCCGCCCCTCGCTTCGATTCGCTACCGGCTCCCCTGAACATCCCAAGCGATCGGTTCGCCCGACCGGCGGCGCAGCACCGACACGCTGACGAGCGCCATTCCCGACAACAGCGCGACGAGCCATGCGCCCATTTCGACCGGCGATTTGGCGCTGCGTTCCAGCAGCGCCAGCAGCGCAGTTTCGGGGTCGGCGTCGCCGGCCAGTTTCTGCCATACAGCCTGTCGTTCGGCGCGGGTGCGGGTGATGTTGCGCAGGAAATGGTCGCTGACGAGCTTGACCATAGGTTCGGCGGGATATTGCTGGCGCAGGCTTAGTCGCTGCTGATCGATACGCGCGGTGCTGCCCGCCAGAAACGCCGCCTTCATGTTGCCCCACAACAGGTCGCGGATTGCCCGCCGCCGGGCGCTGCCTTCGCGCAATATTTCGCTTTCGCAATGGTGCACGAGGAAGCTGAAACGCGCACCCGGTTTCAGCACCCGCTCCAGTTCGCGCGCCGTCTTGTCGATCTCGCCATATTCGATGCCGAACAGGCTTATCGCGGCATCGAAGCCACCATCGGCGAACGGCAAGGCCTCCATGCTGGTCCATGGGTAAATCGTCAGGTTCGCCACCGGCGGGGTCGGTACTTTGGCGAAATCGACACCGGTGACGTGCAGATCGCTGCGGTGGCCAAGCAGCAGGCGTCCGGTGATGCCCGCGCCGCAGCCGAGATCGATGACCTGCGCGCCATACGGCAGGCCCGCCGCAAACTCCGCCCAGTGCCCGTCGACCGCCGATCGCCCGTCGCCGGGAACATGGCAGCGCTCTTGCGGCCTATTTTCGAGGCTGAGGTCCTGCCAGAACTCCGACCACAGGCTTGGCCCCGCCGCACAAGGTTTCATGGGGTGGCTTGCGGCGCGGGTGGCGGGCGACGGCACGGCGTAATTGGGTACGGTTTCATTGGCTCCCCCTTCGCAGTACGATTGGCTGCGTTTCGTGCCGGTTTCATTGGGCATTGCGACGGCGCTGGCGGCATTATGCCGGTGGGGACAGACGATGGATGACAAGGACCGACTGCTACTGACCCTGTTGCGGCGCGATGCGCGGCGGCCGGTGGTGGCGCTGGCGCGCGATCTTGGCCTGTCACGCACCGCGACGCAGGACCGGCTGGCGAAGCTGCAAGCGTCGGGGGCGATCGCCAGCTTCACGATTGTCGATGGCGACGGGCGGGCGCGGGAGAGCGCCTATCTGATGGTGCGGCTGGAACGCGGCTATCGTTGCGCCCAGATTGCGCCCAAAGTGCGGATGGTGCCGACAGTGGAGGCAATCCATTCGGTTACGGGCGCGATCGACATGATCATTTGCGTTGCTGCCGAACATGTCGACGGCATCGAGGCCGCTCGCGCTGAAGTGGCGAGCCTCGCTGGGGTCGCCGAGGTTTCGACGCATGTCGTTCTGGAGCGCTTCGTGAAGTAGCGCGGTGCGTATCCACAACTAAATCCGGTATTGTCATTTGCCTGACACACGAACTGTAGTAAGGACCGGGAAACCACGGAACGGTCGCCCTAACAAGCGGCCTTGAGTGCGACAGGGCCGGTGGTGGGACGGTTGCTCCGATAACACGGGAGCGGGCGCGCGCATGTACCATCCGAATGTCTTGTCGCCCCCCGATGCGTGCCCCGCCCTCGTCCTCAACGCCGATTATACGCCGCTGTCGTATTACCCGCTGTCGCTGTGGCCGTGGCAGACGGCGATCAAGGCGGCGTTCCTCGAACGCGTCGACATCATCGCCGAATATGACCGGGTGATCCGCTCGCCGTCGTTCGAGATGAAAATCCCCAGCGTCATTGCGCTGCGCCAATATGTCCGCCCCGCCAGCCACCCGGCATTTACCCGCTTCAACCTGTTTCTGCGCGATCGTTTCGCCTGCCAATATTGCGGCGCGGGGACCGACCTGACCTTCGATCACGTCGTGCCGCGCGCCTATGGCGGACGCACGACATGGGAGAATGTCACAACGGCGTGCGCGCCGTGTAATCTGAAGAAGGGCGGGCGGACGCCGGCGGAGGCGCATCTGTCGCTCAAGCAGCGCCCGTTCCAGCCGGCGACGCATCACCTGCAGGAGAACGGCCGGGCGTTTCCGCCGCATTACCTGCACGCGACGTGGCGGGACTATCTGTACTGGGATACGGAATTGCTGGCTTAGTCAGGGCCTGATTGGTCCCTGTCATCCCGGCGAAGGCCGGGATCTAGTTGTGCTTTTCGCATCGTTGGGAAAGATAGCTGGATCCCGTCCTTCGCCGGGATGACAGGTAAGGCTGGCGCCGAGATGACGGTCGAAGCTCGCGCAACGATGAACTTTCAGGAAGCACAATGACCCTCGAAACCCGTTCCACCCACCGCATGTTCGGCGGCACTCAGGGCTTTTACAGCCACGCATCGACCGAAACCGGCACGGCGATGCGCTTTGCGGTGTTCGTGCCGCCGCAGGCCGACGACGGCCCGGTGCCGCTACTATGGTTCCTCGCGGGCTTGACCTGCACCGAGGAGAATTTCACCACCAAGGCCGGGGCGCAGCGAGTGGCCAGCGAACTCGGGATGATGCTCGTCGCGCCCGACACCTCGCCGCGCGGCGATGGTGTTCCCGATGACGCAGCGGCGGCGTATGATTTCGGGCTTGGCGCAGGCTTTTACGTCGATGCAACGCAGGCACCGTTTGCTGCCAATTACCGGATGTATGCGTATATCACCGCCGAATTGCCTGCCATTATCGCCGCCAACTTCCCCGCCGATATGGCGCGACAGGGCATCAGCGGCCATTCGATGGGCGGGCATGGGGCGTTGACGCTGGCGCTGCGTAACCCCGGCACCTACCGCTCGGTATCGGCCTTCGCGCCGATCGTCGCACCGTCGCAGGTGCCATGGGGGCAAAAGGCGCTTGGGGGCTATCTCGGCGATGACCGCGCGGCGTGGGCGAAGCACGACGCGGTGGCACTGATCGAGGCTGGCGCGCGGGTTGCCGAGATTCTTGTCGATCAGGGGGCGGCGGATTCGTTCCTCGCCAACCAGTTGCGGCCCGATCTGCTGGCGGCGGCGTGCGCGGCGGCGGGCATTCCGCTGACCCTGCGGTTGCAGCCGGGGTACGACCACAGCTATTATTTCATCGCGAGTTTTATCGAGGATCATCTGCGCTGGCATGCGCAGCGGTTGGGATAGATCCCGCTCACGCCATGCAGCGGGTGCGACAACCCCACGCCTTCCGCATTCGCCGCGCGCATCCCATCTATCGGGTCGCGCGCAATGCGCCTAGAAAGTCCGGCGATGCAGACGATGTTCGTGATCCTGATGGTGGTGGCCGCGCTGGCGACGCTCGGCGTATTGGCGCGGGGCATCTTCATCATGGCGCAGGGCAAGGATGTCGGCGGTCGCCAGGCAAACAAGATGATGAGCTACCGCGTCGCGTTCCAGGCGCTCGCCATTGTCTTCATCATCATCTTGTTCCTGATCAACAAGCCGGCCTGACGGCGGCGATGGTCAAGCTCAACCGCATTTACACCCGCACCGGCGACGATGGCACCACCGGGCTGGTCGATGGCTCGCGCCGGTCGAAGGCCGATGCTTTGCTGCAGGTCGTCGGCTCGGTCGATGAGGCGAATGGCGCGATCGGCCTCGCGCGTCTGACGGCGACCGCGCCGACGCAGGCGCTGCTCGCGGCGATCCAGAACGATCTATTCGACCTTGGGGCCGACCTCGCGACCCCGGGCAATATCGCCGAGGCGTTGCGGATTGTGCCTGAGCAGGTGACGCGGCTTGAGGCCGAGATCGATGCCGCGAACGAAACGCTGTCGCCGCTGACGTCGTTCATCCTGCCTGCCGGAACGCCCGCCGCGACGGCGCTGCATCTGGCGCGGACGATCGTGCGCCGCGCCGAACGTGACGGTGTTGCAGCGATTGCGGCCGGCGAGCCGCTCAGCCCTGCGGCAATGCAATATTTGAACCGATTGTCCGATCATCTGTTTGTGCTGGCACGGGTGGAAAATCTTGCCACCGGCGATGTGCTTTGGGTGCCCGGCGCGAACCGTTAGAGCGGCGCGTCGGCAAGGGAGACCGGTGATGGCGACGCGGACACAGCTGCGCAGTGCCGACAGTCTGCGCGAGCGGTTGGCGGCAACGCGCGCGCTGTCGGTGGCGTTGGTGGCACCGCTGTCCGATGCCGACGCCAGCGCGCAATCGATGCCCGATGCCTCCCCGGCTAAATGGCACCTCGCGCATACGACTTGGTTTCTGGAGACGTTCGTTCTCGACGGTCGTCCCGGCTATCGCCGCTTCGACGAGCGCTTCAATTTCCTGTTCAACAGCTATTACGAGGCGATCGGCGCGCGCCACGCCCGCGACCGTCGCGGGTTGATCACCCGGCCGAGCCTTGAGGATGTGCTGGCGTACCGCGACCATGTCGACGCGGCAGTTGACCGGTATTGGGGTGATTTCGACGCGGCGGCGCGCAGCCTGATCGAACTCGGCATCAACCATGAGCAGCAGCATCAGGAGCTGCTGCTGACCGATGTGCTCGACCTGTTCGCGTGCAATCCGTTGGAACCGGTGCTGTATCCGGCATCGCACGGCCTCACTCGCTCGACAGCTTCGGTCCATCACGCGGCTTTTGGGGAGATGGACCCCAGCTTTCGCGGGGGTGACACCGCGCGTTGGTCCACGCACTCCGGCGGGATCGTCACCATCGGCCATTCCGGCAGCGCTTTCGCCTTCGACTGCGAGACCCCGGCGCATGAGGTATTGTTGCGACCGTTCGCGCTCGCCGATCGCCTCGTCACCAACGCGCAATGGGCGGCGTTCATCGCCGATGGTGGTTATGCAACGTCGGCGCTTTGGCTGAGCGACGGCTGGGCGTGGGTGCGGCGCGAGGGCATTGCCGCACCCCTGCACTGGCGGTTGGACGAGGGCGGCTGGACGAGCTTCACGCTTACCGGACGCCGCGCCGTCGAGCCCGACGCGCCGGTTACCCATATCAGTTTCTACGAAGCCGACGCCTTCGCCACTTGGGCTGGGGCGCGGCTACCGACCGAGGCCGAATGGGAATTCGCCGCGCGCGATGCCGATGACAGCGGCGGTAACCAACTCGACCGCGCCGGTCCCGTTGCACCGCAGGGCGGCGACGCGCTGTTCGGCGACTGCTGGCAATGGACAGCGTCGGCGTTCCGCCCATATCCCGGTTTTCGCCCCGTCGCCGGTGCGGTCGGCGAATACAACGGCAAGTTCATGAGCGGCCAGATGGTGTTGAAAGGCGCAAGCTGCGCGACGCCGCGCGGCAGCAGTCGCGCAAGTGTCCGCAACTTCTTCTACCCGGCGCAGCGCTGGCAGTTTACCGGGCTTCGGCTGGCGAAGGATCTATGATGCCGCAACCGCTGCTGGTGCGCGACGAGCACGACGATTTCGCCACCGCCGTTCGCGCCGGTCTGGGACAGCCGCGCAAGATCATTCCGGCACGCTTTTTCTACGATCGCGTCGGGTCCGAACTGTTCGAGGATATCACCCGGCTGCCCGAATACTATCCGACCCAGACCGAAATCGGTCTGCTCAAGGCGTATGCAACCGAGATCGGCGCCGTCGTCGGGCCGGGGCGCGCGGTAGTGGAGTTCGGCTCCGGATCGTCGGCGAAGACGCCGCTGCTGCTCGCTGCCATCGCGCCGTCGGCCTATATTCCGGTCGATATTTCGGCGGAGTTCCTGAGCCTGGCAGCAGCAGCGCTTGCCGCCGCCTTTCCGGGCGTCGCGGTGCTGCCGGTCGCCGCCGACTTCACCAAGCCGTTCCGCGTGCCCGCCGCCATTGGCGACAGCCCGATGCTCGGCTTCTTCCCCGGCTCGACGCTCGGCAACCTCGCGCCGGCAGCAGCGGTCGATCTGCTGCGGGGCTTTGCCGAAACGCTGGGGCCCGACAGCTGGCTGGTCATCGGCCTCGATCTCGCGCCGGGCGCGGGCAAGTCGCGCGCAACGCTGGAGGCGGCGTATAACGACGCGCAAGGTGTGACGGCCGCGTTCAACCTCAACCTGCTTCACCGCATCAACCGCGACCTCGGCGGCGACGTGCCGGTCGATGCCTTCGCGCATCGCGCTGTATGGAACGCCGATCTCGGCCGTATAGAGATGCATCTCGTGGCGACGCGTGACGTGGCGTTCATGGCGGCGGGGGAGTGCTTCGCGATGCGGGCGGACGAGACGATCCACACCGAAAACAGCTATAAATGGACCCTCCCCGAAACCCGTTTGCTGGCGCGCGCCAGCGGCTGGGACCCGGTCCGTGACTGGAGCGACGACGGCGGGCGCTTCAGCCTGCAGCTGTGGCGGCGGGCAGGGACGGCGATGGAGCCGTAGGGCTTGCGGGTAACACTGGTGTACGACGCTCGTTACGAGATAACGAACGTGCCTGAAGCCAGTATTTGGGGACAAATTATCGCTGGCTTCGTTAGCTCGGGCATCAGCTTGCGACGGAGAAAGTCGCCGAAACGGCGGCTGCGGTGATTTACCGTCTTCAGCGCAGCGTCGCGATCGCTTATGCGCCGGTCGCTGACCGACACACATTGACTGATCGCCTGCGCTGACGCAATCGGGCGGGGACAAGCAAGGAGTTCTTGGGCGATGAAGGTTTTGGTGCCCGTCAAACGGGTCGTCGATTACAACGTCAAGGTGCGGGTGAAGTCGGATCAGTCCGGCGTCGAACTCGCCAACATCAAGATGAGCATGAACCCTTTCGACGAGATCGCTGTCGAAGAGGCGTTGCGGCTGCGTGAGAAGGGGGTGGCGACCGAGATCGTCGTCGTGTCGATCGGCGTTCAGCAGAGCCAGGAAACCCTGCGCACCGCGCTCGCGATGGGTGCCGACCGCGCCATTCTCGTCGTCACCGACGTCACCACCGAATCGCTGGCGGTTGCCAAGATCCTCGCCGCCATCGCCAAGGAAGAGGCCCCCGGCCTGATCATCCTCGGCAAGCAGGCGATCGACGACGATGCCAACCAGACCGGCCAGATGCTGGCGGCGCTGCTCGGCTGGCCGCAGGGCACCTTCGCGTCGAAGGTTACCGTGGCGGGCGAGCGCGTTCATGTCGAACGTGAAGTCGATGGCGGGTCGGAGACGGTCGACCTCAAACTCCCGGCGATCATCACCACCGATCTGCGGTTGAACGAGCCACGCTACGCCTCGCTGCCCAACATCATGAAGGCGAAGGCGAAGCCGCTGGCGCAGAAAACGCCTGCCGATTACGGCGTCGATCCAACGCCGCGCCTGACGATTACCAAGGTTGTCGAACCCGCCAAGCGGTCGGCCGGAATCAAGGTCAAGACTGTCGACGAACTCGTCGGCAAGTTGAAGGAAATGGGAGCCGTTGCATGAGCGTCCTCGTTCTCGCCGAACATGACAATGCCGAGCTGAAGGACGCGACGCTTGCCACCGTCACCGCCGCGTCGCAACTGGGCGGCGATGTTCATATCCTCGTCGCCGGCAAGGGCGCGCAGGCCGTCGCCGATGCCGCCGCCAAGGTCGCCGGCGTCGCCAAGGTGCTGCTCGCCGACGACGCGACGTTCGAACACCAGCTGGCCGAAAACGTCGCGCCGCTGATCGCGGGATTGATGGCGAACTACGATGCGTTCGTGGCACCTGCGACGACGCGCGGCAAGAATGTCGCACCGCGCGTGGCCGCACTGCTCGATGTCGCACAGGTCAGCGAGATCCTGTCGGTCGAAGGTCCCGATACCTTTACCCGCCCGATCTATGCCGGGAACGCTATCGCCACGGTCACGTCGAGCGACGCCAAGAAGGTCATCACCGTGCGCGGTACCGCGTTCGCCAAGGCAGCGACCGAGGGCGGTTCGGCATCGATCGAAAGCGTCGGTGGCGCGGACGACAGCGGCCTGTCGGTGTTCGCCGGGGCGGCGCTGACCAAGTCGGAGCGTCCCGAATTGACGGCGGCGAAGATCATTGTTTCGGGCGGCCGCGCGCTGGGGTCGAGCGAGAAATTCCATGAATTCATCGATCCCTTGGCCGATAAGCTGGGTGCCGCTGTCGGTGCCAGCCGCGCTGCCGTCGATGCCGGTTATGCGCCCAATGACTATCAGGTCGGCCAGACCGGCAAGATCGTCGCGCCGGAACTGTATGTCGCGGTCGGCATCTCGGGGGCCATCCAGCACCTTGCGGGCATGAAGGATTCGAAGATCATCGTCGCCATCAACAAGGATGACGACGCCCCGATCTTCCAGGTTGCCGATGTCGGCCTCGTCGGCGATCTGTTCACACTGCTGCCGGAACTGACGGCGAAGCTGTAGTCGCGGATCGGCGACAAGTTTAAACCGCGCGCTGTCGGGATTGAATTGCCGACTTTGCCCCCGCCCGCCTGAGCGGAGGGCATCACCGATCTCGTGGTGGAGCCGCACCGCTGGGCGAACGATGCGGTATATTTGGGGTCGGGAGCATCGAACCCATCGATCAACCGTGAAAAAACCTCTTGTCCTATTGTGACGTATCCAGAACAAAAATCCGCTACGAGTGTCGGAATATTTTACACCGTTTCGGCTACGCAACGAACCAAGTCGCTGAATTTATTAAGATCTGGAAGATGGCCCGAATCTTGCAGCGCTGTTATTTGAGGCGTCGATTTCAGGAGAGTTCAACATGATCAAGCTATCGTTCGTTACGCTTATGGCGGCTGCTGTGTTGTCGGCGGTTCCGGCGGCTGCCGTTACTGTCATCGGCGCGACGCGTGTCGTGATCACCAATGGCCTGCCCAATTGGTTGCAGGTTGCTGAAGTTCAGGCGTTCGATTTCAGCGCCACCAACGTTGCGTTGACCGGCCTCGCGTCGGCATCGTCGGTGTACCAGAATGGCCCGGCCACGCCCGATAAGGCGAACGATGGTTCGACCAATGGTATCTACCCGAATATTTTCCACAGCGGCAGCCCGAACGCCGGTGAATTTCTGCAGATCGATTTCGCCGCCCCCGCCACGTTGTCGAGCCTGACGGTCTTTGGCCGCACAGACTGCTGCAACGAGCGCGATCTGTTCAACGTCAGCATCTACAACTCGAACAACACCTTGCTTTATTCGGGTGTGCTCGATTCGCGCGGCGCGCTGTCGGCAAGCGTCAGCTTCGACGCGCCGATCAACGGCGTTCCTGAAGCCGCGACCTGGGCGATGCTCATCGCCGGTTTTGGCCTGACCGGTGCGGCACTCCGTCGTCGTCGCCTCGTCGCAGCCTGACACTCTTGCGTCCGTGCTCCTGCCGCGCCACACGCGCGGCAGGAGACGGATTATGCTCGGACGCTTGAACCATGTCGGCATCGCCTGTGTGTCGATCGACGACACGCTCGCCATGTACCAACGTCTATTCGACGCGCACGTTTCGACGCCCAAGTTCGCCCTACCGGCGCAGGGCGTGTCGGTCGCGTTTATCGATGTCGCCAACAGTCAGCTCGAACTGATCGAGCCGCTCGGCGATGATTCACCGATCTATGGGTTTCTGAAGAAGAACCCGAATGGCGGGCAGCATCATGTTTGTTTCGAGGTCGCCGACATCATCGCAGCGCGCGACGAGATGCGCGCGCGCGGTGCAACGGTGCTGGGTACGGGTGAGCCGCGCATCGGCGCGCACGGCGTGCCGGTGATCTTCGTCCACCCGCGCGATACCGCCGGGGTGCTGATCGAACTGATGGCCGAACCGACGCATTAGTCGAAGACGTCACCCACGCGAAAGCGGGGTTGCATCACCCCATATTAGGGCGATGGACCCCCGCTTTCGCGGGGGTGACTGAAGTCTCAAAAGCGCGGCGCTTAAAACACGTCAGCGCGGGCATAGCCCGCGCTGACGTTGGACGGGTCCGCTTGCATCGTGCAACCGGACCCGTCGTCGGGGTGCGCGTCGCCGCGCTGCCCTTTAGTTCTTACGGCCGCTCAGCAGCCAGCCAACGACGAAGCCGAGGGCGATACCACCGGCGAGAACTGCAACGGGCTGTTCCTGAACGGTGGTCTTGACCTTCTGGGTGGCATCGTCGGCATAGGCCTGCGCCTTTTCCTTGGCCATGCGGACCTGCTCAGGGGCCTTGTCGGCCCAATCCTGCACGGTGTCCTTGGCCTTGCCATAGACATCCTTGGCCTGGCCGAAGGCGTCTTGTGCCTTGCCCTTCAGTTCGTCAAACTTGCCATTGGCTTCGGTCTTGGCGTCGCCGAGCGCCGCACCGATCGCGCCTTCGGCCTTGCCGCCGAATTCGTTGAGCTTGCCTTCGACAGTGTCTGCATTGATCGCCATGGAAAATTCCTTCCGGGGTTGTAACGACCGTCAAATGGGATGACCGGTCGCCGTTGTGAAGAGGTGAAGCGCCAACGAGGCAAACTGGATTTGGTTCAATCGCTTCGCTACCATCACCGTCGAAATGCCCAAAAACCTCGACAATCCCCCTTTGCCCGCGCGTCGCAGCGCGCTGAAGGCGATGGTGCGCGGCGACATGATGCAGCTGAAAATCGTTGGGGCCGACCGTTCGCCGGTGGGTGATGCCTATTACCAACTGCTCCATGCCAGCTGGGCGCGGCTGCTGCTGATCTTCCTCGGGGTCTTTCTCAGCTTCAATCTGGTTTTCGCGCTGCTGTATTACATCATGCCCGATGCGCTGGCGAACACCGGTTCGACCGCCGATGTGCCGCGCTTCTGGCGTGATTTCTTCTTTTCAATCCATACGCTTGCCACCATCGGCTATGGCAATGTATATCCGGTGACAGTCTATGCCAATGTCGTCGTTGCGGTCGAGGCGGTGGTCGGTCTGCTGCTCGCCGCGCTGACGACGGGGCTGGCGTTCACCCGCTTCTCGCGTCCGACAGCGCGCATCCTGTTTTCGCGGGTGGCGGTGGTGTCGCCGTTCGAAGGTGTGCCGACGATCCAGCTGCGCTGCATCAACCAGCGCCACAATCTCATCCTCGAAGCGACGGCGCGCGCTTCGGTGCTGCGCGCCATGGTCGACGACCATGGCCGCCCGATGCGGCGCTTCTACGATTTGCAACTGGTGCGCAATTCGAACCCGGTGTTCGCGCTCAGCTGGACGATCATGCACAAGATCGACGCCGCCAGCCCGTTCTACGGCATGACCGCCGAACAGATCGACGAAGCCGGCGACGAGATCATCGTCATCATCTCGGGCACCGACCAAAGCCTCGCCCAAACCATCCACGGCCGCACCGCCTATACCGCCGACGACCTCCGCTGGAACACACGCTTCGCCGACATCCTGCCACTGTTGGACGGCGGGACGCGCGTGCTGGACTATACGAAATTTCACGAGGTGGAGTCGGTTTAGGGGGTGTTGGTGGTTTTCGACCGAAGTGGGAACACTGACCGTAACCGACTTTGACAGGAGCGTCGGCATTGTTCGACTCGGTGGGTACATTTACGAAGCAATTTATACCTTTCGAGGGCGGATATCTGTATTATCCATCCAAGAAAGTGGGCGGTAAACTGGTGACCGCAGACGAGTACAGTAAATTAGTTGCGAATTGGCAAAAAATTGCGGGGCCAAAGGGCATATTGAAAATCTCTGGCGTCTACATACCGGCTATTGTAATCTGGGTCTTAATTTCCAGGATTGCCAATCTACCCGCTTGGTCAGGTTCAATTTTCAGTGCCGTTTGTGTGGCAGGGTTGTCAATATGGTTTCTCTGGGCCGGTTTCGCCACTAGCCGCCTCGTTAAAGAGCGGCCGGCAATTGTCCCTCCTCGACCAATTTCTGAATCAAAGGCTCAAGCTCGTGCCTTGCTCAACTGGCGCTTGGTTGTCTTCATACTTCTATTTACCGGAATCGCTGTGGTTAGTTCGCTAAGAGCGCCTGAGCGTGATTTCAAAACTTGGGCGTGGCTAGTTGGAAATGGGGTGCTGTTCATTGCCTACATATGGATAGCGATCCAGAAATTTCGCGATCGATAGTACTGCTTAACACCTGCTTTCGACTAATGTCTACTTTCGGGTATGAATATGTTAAAATGTCGGCGGGCCATACGCCTCCACAGCCCTGCCATTTTTAGTCAGCGATCAGTCCCCTAATCCTCGCGCACCCGCCCGCGTCCCGCCTTGACCCCCGATCGCACCGCCTTGCCGACCAGCCGCTTCTCCTTTGCCGCTTTGGGGACCTTGGTTGCCCGGCGCGGTACCGGGCGTTCCCATGCCTTTGCCACCAGCGCGGCCAGTCGTTCGCGGGCGTCGCTGCGGTTGCGGTCCTGCGTGCGGAAGCGGTCGGCGGTCAGCACGAGCACGCCGTCGCGGGTCATCTTCGATCCTGCCAGGCGCATCAGGCGCACTGCGACATCGTCGGGCAGCGTCGGCGAAGCGCGGACGTCGAAGCGCAACTGCACCGCCGACGACACTTTGTTGACGTTCTGCCCGCCGGGACCGCTCGCCCGGATGAAGCTTTCGACGAGTTCGGATTCGGGGATGGCGGGGGGCGGCATGGGGCCGTCATACGGCATTCGCGCGAAAGCGGGAATCCATCACCGGCCCCGCGACACGATGGATTCCCGCTTTCGCGGGAATGCCGTAAGGAAGATTGGCAATAGGAGCCCCGCCATGATCACCATCCATCATCTCAACAACAGCCGGTCGCAGCGCATTCTGTGGCTGCTCGAGGAACTCGCGGTTCCCTATGAAATCAAGCACTACACCCGCGATCTGACGACCAACCTCGCGCCCCCCGAACTCAAGGACGCGCATCCACTCGGCAAGTCACCGGTTATCGAGGATGGCGATTTCAAGCTCGCCGAATCGGGGGCGATCGTCGATTATTTGATCCGCACCTATGGCGGCGGTCGGTTGATGCCCGCGGCCGGCCGCGACCATGAAATCTATCTCGAATGGCTGCACTTTGCCGAAGGTTCGGCGATCCTGCCGTTCCTGCTCGGAATGTACACGTCGCGCCTCGGCGACGCTGCCGCACCGCTGACGCCGCGCATTCAGGAACAGGCGGCGGCGATGGTCGGCTTCTTCGCGACCGAACTCGGCGGCAACGACTGGCTCGTCGGCAACACGCTGTCGGGGGCCGACATCATGATGAGCTTCATCGCCGAAATCGCCGTGGCGCAGGGCATGGGCGCGCATTTCCCGACGCTGCACACCTATGTCCAGCGCTTCCAGAGCCGCGCGGCGTGGCAGGCGGGGCTGGAAAAGGGCGGCGTGCTGTACAATTTCACCTTGAAGGACTGATCGGCGTAACGGCGCGCGACGGTCGGGATGACCCGAACCTATCTGCTGCCCGCGGCCATCGGGAGCGAGGGCGAACCGCTCGCCGGTGGTCCGCTGCGCTTTGCTCGGGTGGTTCAGGTTGTCCGCCACGACAATGGGCAGGTCGAACGGTCGAGCCACGACCCGCAGGCGTTCGACTGCACCGCGCTCACCGCGCCGCGCGCACCGCTAGCTTTTCTGCCGCCGGACCGCACCGCCGTCATGGGCATCGTCAACGTCACGCCCGACAGCTTTTCGGACGGCGGACGCCATGCCGATGCGGCGGTTGCGGTCGCTGCCGCCCATGCCATGCGCGCCGCCGGAGCCGACCTCATCGATGTCGGGGCCGAATCGACGCGCCCGCGCGCGCCGTTGATCGATACCGCGACCGAACAGGCGCGGCTGGCGGCGGTGCTGCCGGGGCTCGCCGGGCTGCCATGGTCGATCGACACCCGTAAGGCAGCGGTGATGGCGACGGCGATCGATGCGGGGGCGGTGCTGGTCAACGACATTTCGGCGCTGACGCATGACGCGACGGCGTTGGCGCTGGTTGCGGCGCGCGGCGCCCCCGTTGTGCTGATGCATGCGCAGGGCGATCCGGCGACGATGCAGGACGCGCCGACCTATGCCGATGCGCTGCTCGATGTGTACGACTGGCTGGCGGCGCGGATCGCGGCGTGCGCGGCGGCGGGGGTCGCGCGCAGCCGGATCGTCGCCGACCCCGGCATCGGCTTCGGCAAGACGCTCGACCATAATTTGGCGCTGCTGCGTGGCCTGCCGCTGTTTCATGGGCTCGGGGTGCCGTTATTGCTCGGTGCCAGCCGCAAGCAGCTGATCGCGCGAATTGCTGGCGATGTGCCACCCACGCAGCGGCTGCCCGGCAGCCTTGCGCTGGCGCTCCACGCGGCGGCGTGCGGGGTGCAGATCGTCCGGGTTCATGATGTGGCCGAAACGGTACAGGCCTTGGCGGTTTCGGCAGTATGTCGCGGTGTCTTCACAGCGTAGCAGCTTGTGCTATCAGGTGCCGGAGCGCCGGGGCGCAACTTTCTAAGGTGGATAATGGCAGACGACGCAACGAAGGCCGAGCACAAGGGGCAGATCGCGCATCGCGGCACCTACGATGGCTTCATGGGCGTAATGAAATGGGGCATCGGCTTTATCTCGCTGGTGCTTATCCTGATGGCAATTTTTCTGGCCTGACACGGCAACTGGGGGCGAGATATGAAGATTGCCGTACTGCGCGAAACTGCCGACGCCGAACGCCGAGTCGCCGCGACGCCGGAGACCGTCAAGAAGCTGATCGCGCTCGGTGCGACGCTGGCGGTCGAGGCCGGGGCCGGTCTGACCGCGAGCATTGCCGATGCCGATTACGAAGCCGCCGGAGCCACCGTCGGCACGCGTGCGGCGGTGATCGGTGATGCCGATTTGATCCTTGGTGTCCAAGGCCCCGATGCGGCATCGCTGGCGGGGCACAAGGCGGGCGCGACGCTGGCGGCGATCCTGTCGCCGTTCACCGACCGGGCGCGGACCGATGGCTATGCCGCCGCCGGGATCGACGCGCTGGCGATGGAGATGATGCCGCGCATCACGCGCGCGCAATCGATGGACGTGCTGTCGTCGCAATCGAACCTGTCGGGTTACAAGGCGGTGATCGACGCCGCCGAAGCCTATGGCCGCGCCTTCCCGATGATGATGACCGCAGCCGGCACGATCTCGGCGGCGCGGGTGTTCGTCATGGGGGTCGGCGTTGCGGGGTTGCAGGCGATCGCCACGGCGCGGCGGCTGGGAGCGCTAGTTTCGGCGACCGATGTGCGCTCGGCGACCAAGGAGCAGATCGAATCGCTTGGGGCGAAGGCGATTTTCGTGGCTGATGTGAAGGGCATCGAGGGCGAAGGCTCGGGCGGCTATGCCACCGAAATGTCCGACGAATACAAGGCGGCGCAGGCGGCGCTGGTATCGAGCCACATCGCCAAGCAGGACATCGTCATCACTACGGCGTTGATTCCGGGGCGTCCGGCACCCCGCCTGATCAGCGATGCGCAGATTGCGACGATGCGGACCGGTTCGGTGATCGTCGACTTGGCGGTCGAAAGCGGCGGCAATGTCGAAGGCTCGAAGCCCGGCGAAGTCGTCATGGCGCACGGCGTCAACATCATCGGCCACCGTAACGTACCGAGCCGGATGGCAGCGGACACGTCGGCGCTGTATTCGCGCAATCTTTACAATTTGATCAACGCCTTCTGGGACAAGGACGCGAAGACGGTCGTCTGGGCACCGGATGACGAGATTGTGAAGGGCATCACCCTGACGCGTGGCGGCGCGGTGGTGCATGAGCGGTTGTTAGGGTGACTGCGACCGGTGCCGTTAATTCCTCCCCGCCTTCGCGGGGAGGGGGACCGCGCGCCACTTCGGCGCGGGGTGGAGGGGTGCGCCCTGCCGGCGCAGCGATAAGGTTGGCGCGAACGCTCCGCCGTGAAATGACGCTGCCCGAGGTATTATTGTGGCAGGCGCTTCGCCAGCGTCGCAATGGCGTCAAGTTTCGTCGGCAGCACGCAGCAGGACCTTATATACTCGATTTTTATGCGGCCGATGCCAAGCTGGCGGTAGAAATCGACGGCATGGTGCATGCCATGGGTAACAATCCTCAGCGCGATTTAGACCGCGACGCTTGGCTCACTTGTCAGGGTATCGCAATACTCCGCTTGCCTGCAACAGATGTGCTGAAGGATCTCGACGCTGCAGTTACCGCAATTCTCGGCGCTGTAAGGCAGCGCCACCCCTCCACCATCGCCGAAGGGGCGATGGTCCCCCTCCCCGCGAAGGCGGGGAGGAATTAGGAAGACGCCCATGGACCACCTGATCTCGCAACTTTCCATCTTCGTGTTGGCCTGTTTCGTCGGCTATTACGTCGTCTGGTCGGTCACGCCGGCGCTGCATACGCCGTTGATGGCGGTGACCAATGCCATCTCGAGCGTCATCATCGTCGGCGCGCTGGTTGCGTCGAGCGCGGCGTCGGGGGGTTCGGAACTGTCGAAATGGCTGGGGCTGCTTGCCGTAACGCTCGCCAGCGTCAACATCTTCGGTGGCTTCCTCGTCACCCAGCGGATGCTGGCGATGTACAAAAAGAAAGAAAAGAAGGCGATCGTTGCCAAGTAAACTGTCATCCCGGCGCAGGTCGGGAGCCAGTTCTTCTCTGGAAGCGAAACACGAAAGCTGGGTTCCGGCCTGCGCCGGGATGACAGAAAAAGGTTGAAGGCCAGACATGGAAATGACCGAAACACTCGCTGCCACGCCCGCCTGGGTCGCGCTCGCCTATCTTGTGGCCGGGGTGCTGTTCATCCTCGCGTTGCGTGGGCTGTCGTCGCCTGAAACGTCGCAGCAGGGCAACCGCTACGGCATGATCGGCATGACCATCGCCGTGACTACGACCTTGCTCCAGCATGGTGTCGGCCTGCCGCTGATCATTGCGGCCATTGCGGTTGGTGGCGGCATCGGCTGGTTCATCGCGCGGGCGATCAAGATGACCGCGATGCCCGAACTTGTGGCGGGCTTCCACAGCCTTGTCGGTCTGGCCGCCGTGCTGGTCGGTGTCGCGGCCTATCTCAACCCCGCCGCGTTCGGCATTCTCGACCCGGCAACCGGCGAAATCGCCAGCGCCAGCCGGATCGAAATGGGCCTTGGCGTCGCCATCGGTGCGATCACCTTCTCGGGCTCGATCATCGCCTTCCTCAAGCTCTCGGGCCGGATGAGCGGCTCGCCGATCCTGCTGCCTGGGCGTCATATCATTAACCTCGGGCTGATTGCCGCCATCCTCGGGCTGATCGGCTATTTCGTCGTCGACCAATCGACCTGGGTGTTCGCAACGATCACCATTCTCAGCTTCGCCATCGGCTTCCTGCTGATCGTCCCCATCGGCGGTGCCGACATGCCGGTCGTCATTTCGATGCTCAACAGCTATTCGGGTTGGGCGGCGGCAGCGATGGGCTTCACCCTGCAGAACACCGCGATGATCGTTACCGGCGCGCTCGTCGGGTCGTCGGGGGCGATCCTGTCGTACATCATGTGTAAGGCGATGAACCGCAGCTTCATCAGCGTTATCGCCGGGGGCTTCGGCGCCACCGACGGCGGCGGGTCGAAGGATGCTGGACCTGCCAAGGCGTACAAGGCCGGGTCGGCCGAAGACGCCGCCTTCATCATGAAGAACGCCGAAAGCGTCATCATCATCCCCGGCTATGGCATGGCCGTTTCCCAGGCCCAGCACGCGCTGCGCGAAATGGGCGACCTGCTGCGCAAGGAAGGCGTTAGCGTCAAATACGCCATCCACCCGGTCGCCGGACGGATGCCGGGGCACATGAACGTGCTGCTGGCCGAAGCCAATGTGCCGTATGACGAGGTGTTCGAGCTCGAAGACATCAACAGCGAATTTGCGCAGGCCGATGTCGCCTTCGTCATCGGTGCCAACGACGTCACCAACCCGCTCGCCAAAACCGACAAGACGTCGCCGATCTATGGCATGCCGGTGCTCGACGTCGAAAAGGCCAAAACGGTGCTGTTCATCAAGCGCTCGATGGGCGGCGTCGGCTATGCCGGGGTCGATAACCCGGTGTTCTATATGGACAATACCATGATGCTGCTCGCCGACGCCAAGAAGATGGTCGAAACCATCGTCAAGGCGCTGGGGCATTAGCGACTTTGTGGTCCCGGGCTGTCCCGGGATGACACGCGGGCCTGCCGCTCCTACATCCTCGGCAACCCGCCCGGAGCCTTGTCCAACATGAACACCCTTGCCGCTGTCGTCTATGTCGTCGAACTCGCGCTCGACTGGCTGGTCTATGCCCTGATCGCTTGGTCGGTGCTGTCGTGGCTGATCGCCTTCAACGTCGTTAATCTGCACAATCGTTTCGTGCGGAGCATCGTCACCGGGCTCGATGGCTTTTTCAATCCGCTGCTGCGGCCGATCCGCCGGGTGCTGCCCGACATGGGCGGTATCGATCTGTCGCCGATGGTACTCGTCTTGCTGATCATCCTCGTCCAACGCGCGCTTCCGGCGCTGCTGCTCGACACCGGGGTGATGTGAGCCTGCCGCACGCCTGGCGCGTCGTCACCGGCGGGGTCGAACTCGCGGTGCGCGTCACGCCGCGCGGTGGACGCGATGGGGTCGACGGCGTTGGCGCGGACGCCGACGGCCGACCCCATGTGAGTATCCGTGTCGCCGCGGCCCCCGTCGACGGCGAAGCAAACGATGCGGTCGAGAAATTGCTGGCCAAATGGCTCGGCGTGGCAAAGGCCAAGGTCGAAGTGATCATGGGCGAAACCGTGCGTACCAAGGTGGTGATGATCGACGGTGATCCGGTACAACTTGTCCGCAAGTGCGAAGCGCTGGTTGCGGCGAAGGTCGCGGCATGAGTGCGGTGGTAATCGATGGCAAGGCGCGCGCCGAACGGTTGCGCGCCGAGGTCGCCGACGGCGTTGCAGCGTTCGTTGCTGCGCATGGCCGCGCGCCGGGACTGACGGTCGTCCTCGTTGGCGACGATGCGGCGAGCGCGGTTTATGTCGCGAGCAAGGGCAAGGCGACGGTCGCGGCGGGGATGATCTCGGGTGAACACCGACTGTCGGCGACGACGTCGGAGGCCGAATTGCTGGCGCTCGTCGCCACGCTCAACGCCGATCCGTTGATTGATGGCATCCTCGTCCAGATGCCGCTGCCGGGGCATATCGACGCCGACCGGGTGATCGCCGCCATCGACCCCGCCAAAGACGTCGATGGCCTCACAGCGGTCAATGCCGGACGCCTGACAAACGGCCTCGACGGGCTGGTGCCGTGTACGCCTTCGGGGTGCCTGATGCTGATCGAGGAAGCGCTGGCGAGCATCGGCGAGACGCTGTCGGGAAAGGAAGCGCTGGTCATCGGGCGGTCGATATTGGTCGGCAAGCCGATAGCGGCATTGCTGACGGGCAAGAGCGCGACAGTGACGCTGGCGCATTCGCGGACGCGCGATCTGGCGGCGCATGTTGCCCGCGCCGATGTCGTCGTTGCAGCCGTCGGTGTCGCCGGGCTGGTCAAGGGCGGCTGGGTCAAACCCGGCGCCTGCGTCATCGATGTCGGCATGAACCGGCTGCCGCCCGCCGAACCCGGCGGCAAGGGGCGGCTGGTCGGCGATGTCGAATACGCCGCCGCTGCTGAACGGGCAGGGTGGATTACCCCGGTCCCCGGTGGCGTCGGGCCGATGACCATCGCCTGTTTGCTGGCGAATACGCTCAAGGCAGCGAAGGCGCGGGCGGCGTGATCGCCCTGTTCATCTCGGCCTCCGTCACACTGTTCGTCGTCCTCGATCCGCCGGGGTGCGTGCCCATCTTCTCGTCGCTCACCGCCGGCACGACTGCCGCGCATCGGCGCAGCATGGCGATGCGCTCGGTCATTATCGCTGGAGTCGTCCTGCTGCTGTTCGGTCTGTTCGGCGAGGATGCGTTGGGCGCGCTCGGCATCAGCCTGCCGGCGTTCAAGCTGGCGGGCGGGGTCATGGTGTTCCTGATCGCCATCGACATGGTCTTCGAAAAGCGCACCGAACGCCGCGAGGAGCGCGCCGAGGAAATCACCCGCGATTGCGACAGCAAGGGGCGAGCGCTCGAGGCCGAGGACATCAGCGTCTTCCCGATGGCAATTCCGATGATTGCCGGGCCAGGGTCGATCGCGGCAGTCATGCTGCTCAGCGCCAAGGCCGATGGACTGTCGCAAAGCCTTGTCGTCCTCGGCGCGCTGGTCGCTGTGTTGCTGGTGATGCTCGTTTGCCTGCTTGCCGCCGGGCCGATCATGCGCCTACTCGGCGATAAGGTCGAAGCGATGATGACGCGGCTGCTCGGGGTGATCCTCGCGGCGTTGGCGGCGCAGTTCGTCGTCGATGGCATCAAGCAAAGCTTCAACATCGGGTAGCCGATCTTTGCCAGGTCACCCTCGCGCCGAACGTTTCGACGCCTATAGTGGCAACCGAACCTCAGGAGCATGACCATGACGAAATCGGCGATAATCATCGGGGCGTCGCGCGGGCTGGGCCTTGGCCTGGTGCATGAACTGGCGCAGCGCGGTTGGGCGGTCACGGCAACGGTGCGCGACCGTGCCAAGGCCCCCGATTTCGGAAATGCCAGCGTCGAGACCGCCGACCTCGATGATCCGGCAGGGATCGATGCCCTTGCGGCGCGGTTGGCCGGGCGAAAGTTCGATCTGATCTTCGTCAATGCCGGGGTCTTCGGCCCGGTGCCCGGATCGGCCGATACCACGACGCCGGCCGAATTCGGGGCGCTGGTCTATACCAATGCCGCCGCCCCGGTCCGCACGGCGCGCACGCTGCTGCCGCTGCTGAGCGATACCGGCACAATCGGCTTCATGACGTCGGTCCTCGGCTCGGTCGCGGGCAACACATCGGGCGGCATGGAATTGTATCGGGCGAGCAAGGCCGCGCTTAATTCGCTGGCACGAACGTTTGCCGCGACCGATTTCAAGGGCCGCGCCGGGTCGGTGATCAACATGCACCCCGGTTGGGTGAAAACCGACATGGGTACGCAAGCCGCCGATATCGATGTGGCGACGAGCGTCACCGGCATGGCCGATGTGCTTGAAGCGGCGCGTCCGGCCGGGCATTATTACCTGACCTACGAGGGGGCGACGCTGCCTTGGTAAGCGCACGCGCGTGTTACTGGCGCAGCATATGGAAGCGTCGTTTAGCGCGATGTTCGCCAAACACGCTGTCATCCCGGGCTTGACCCGGGACCCAGTTGTTTCACCAAGTCGGCCCACAGAAATCTGGGTCCCGGGTCAAGCCCGGGATGACAGGGTCGTCGGCAGGCGCGCGCTTCGAGCGCGCACCCTCTACCGCCCGTCCCGCCGCGCCAATATCCCCAACCGCAGCGGCGGCGAGATAATGATCGCCAAATACCTGTCATCCCGGCTTGACCCGGGACCCAGTTTTTTTCGCCAAATCGGCCCACAGAAAACTGGGTCCCGGGTCGAGCCCGGGATGACAGGATCGGGGGGAAGCGCGGGGTTCGAGCGATCGCCTTCTACCGCCCGTCCCTCCGCGCCAATATCCGCAACCGCAGTGCGTTCAATTTGATAAAGCCCGCCGCATCGCGCTGGTCATAAGCGCCCTTGTCATCCTCGAAGGTGACGATCCCGGCCGAATACAGCGAATGCGGCGACCGGCGCCCGACGACCTGCACGCTGCCCTTGAACAGCTTCAGCCGCACCGTACCGCTGACCTTCGCTTGGCTATGGTCGATCGCCGCCTGCAGCATCTCGCGTTCAGGCGCGAACCAGAATCCATTGTAGATCATCTCGGCGTACTTCGGCGCGAACTCGTCCTTCAGATGCGCGGCACCCCGGTCGAGGGTGATCGATTCGATGCCGCGATGCGCGAGGTGGAGGATTTCACCGCCCGGGGTTTCGTACATGCCGCGCGACTTCATCCCAACGAAGCGATTTTCGACCAGATCGAGCCGTCCGATACCGTGCAGCTTGCCGAGGTCGTTGAGCTTTTTAAGCAAGCTCGCCGGGGACAGCCACTCGCCATCGACCGCGACCGGGTCGCCGCCTTCGAAATCGATGGTGATGTACTGCGGCGCATCGGGCGCAGTTTCGGGGTTGTCGGTGCGCGAATAGACATAGTCGGGAACCTCGTCCCACGGATCTTCGAGAACCTTGCCCTCCGACGACGTGTGCAACAGGTTGGCGTCGGTCGAAAACGGGCTTTCGCCGCGCTTGTCTTTCGACACCGGGATCTGATGCGCCTCGGCAAAAGCGATCAGCGCCTCGCGCGAGTTCAAACCCCATTCGCGCCACGGTGCGATGATCTTGATGTCAGGTGCCAGCGCATAATAGCCGAGCTCGAAGCGGACCTGATCATTGCCCTTGCCGGTCGCGCCATGGCTGACGGCGTCGGCATTGACGCGCTTGGCGATTTCGATCTGCTTCTTGGCGATCAGCGGCCGCGCAATCGACGTGCCGAGCAGATACAGGCCTTCGTACAGCGCATTGGCGCGCATCATCGGGAAGACATAGTCCCGGACGAATTCCTCGCGCAGATCCTCGATGAAGATATGTTCGGGCTTGACCCCCATCAGCACCGCCTTGGCGCGTGCTGGTTCGAGCTCTTCGCCCTGGCCAAGATCGGCAGTAAAGGTGACGACCTCGCAGCCATAGGTCTGTTGCAGCCACTTCAGAATGACACTGGTATCGAGGCCGCCCGAATAGGCGAGGACGACGCGGTTGATGGCGGGGGCGCTGGTCATGGGCGGTGCTTTCAAGGTCGATTGGCGGGGCGAGCTATAGCGCTGCAAGGACGCGATGCAACGCGGATGGTCGGGTGGAAGTTGCACCGCCGGAACCGCCGCGCCGTTCGCGGATTGAATCGCTTCCGGAACAGGAGCGGGAATTCATGGCGGCACGTCCTTATTGGCAGGGCCAGATCCGGCTGGCGCTGGTGTCGATCCCGGTGCAGGTGTTCAGCGCGACCAAAAGCGGTGCGAGCGTTACCTTCCGCCAGATCCACGAACCATCGGGCAAGCCGGTCAAATATGAAAAGGTCGTGCCGGGACTGGGCGCGGTCGACCCCGACGAAATCCTCAAGGGCTTCGAATATGAACGCGGCAGCTATGTGCTGCTCGACAATGACGAGCTCGATGCAGTGCGGCTCGATTCGAAGAAGACGCTCGAACTTGTCCAGTTCGTCGACGCCGACGACATCGACGTGCTCTATTATGAAAAGCCGTACTTCGTCGTGCCCGCCGACGATCTTGCCGAGGAAGCGTTCATCGTGCTGCGCGAGGCGCTGAAGCGGACGCGCAAGGTCGGGCTTGGCCAGCTGGCGGTGCGCGGGCGCGAATATGTCGTCAGCCTGAAAGCGTGCGGACGCGGGCTGGTGATGGAAACGCTGCGCTATGCCGACGAAGTCAACAAGGCGGCGGGCTATTTCCGCGACATCCCCGATGCGACGCCCGATCCCGAACTGCTCGAACTCGCCGAGACGCTGATCGCCCGCAAAAGCGGGACATTCGATGCCGACAAGTTCCACGACCATTATGTCGAAGCGCTGAAGGAGCTAGTGGCGCGCAAGCTGAAGGCCAAGGACGGCACCGTGACACCCGACCCCGAGGACGCTGCCCAACCGCGCGGCAGCAATGTCATCGACCTGATGGCGGCGCTGAAGAAGTCGCTCGAGAAGCCCGGTGCGGCAGCGGCGGCCCCTGCAAAACCGGCTCCGGCAAAGGCTCCGGCCAAGGCGACTCCCAAAGCTGCGGCGAAACCAGCGGTCAAACCAGCGGCGAAGAAACGTGCCGCGCGCTGATCCGCTCGCCCGCTACAATGCCAAGCGCGACTTCGGCAAAACCGCTGAACCGGCCGGCGCGGTCGCGGCGGGCAAGGGCGATGTCTTCATCGTGCAAAAGCATGATGCGACGCGGCTGCATTGGGATTTCCGTATCGAGGTCGACGGGGTGCTCAAAAGCTGGGCGGTGACGCGCGGGCCGAGCGCCAACCCCGACGACAAGCGACTGGCGGTGCGTACCGAAGACCATCCGATGAGCTACGCCACCTTCGAAGGGACGATCCCCAAGGGCGAATATGGTGGCGGCACGGTCATGCTGTGGGACCGTGGTACCTGGGCGCCGATTCCCGGCAAGAGCGCCGCCGATCTTGAGGAAGGGCATCTGCACTTTACGCTGGCGGGCGAACGGATGCAGGGCGAATGGATGCTGATCCGCCTGAAACCGCGCGGCAAGGAGCGCGGCGAGAACTGGCTGCTGCGCAAGGTTGCCGATAGCGCGGTGGCGGGCAGCGACGCGCTCGTTGAACGCGCGCTGACGAGCGTCAAGACGGGCCGCACGATGGAGGAGATCGCTGCCGGTGCGGCATCGAAGCTGGCAGCGGCCAGTCCGGCTCCCGCCGCGAAGCGCAACGGCAAGCGCCAACCCGTCCCGGCGTTCCAGCCGGTGCAACTGGCAACGCTGGTCGATAGCGTTCCCGCCGGCAACAATTGGCTCCACGAGGTCAAGTACGACGGTTATCGCGCGCTGCTCGCGGTCGCGGGCGACACGGCAAAGGTCTTCACCCGCAGCGGGCTCGACTGGACCGCGAAGTTTCAGGCCATCGCCGACGCTGCGGCGGCAGTCGATGCCGGGTCGGCGCTGATCGACGGTGAGATCGTCGCGCTCGATGACGAAGGGCGGCCGAGCTTTTCGCGGTTGCAGGCGGTGCTCAAGGGCGAGGATGCGACGCCGCTGACGTTCTTTGCCTTCGACCTGCTGGTGCTCGACGGGGCCGACCTTACCAAGCTGCCGAACATCGAACGCAAGGCGCGGTTGCAGCCGCTGATTCCCACCATCGGGCCGATCCGCTTTGCCGACCACATCATCGGCGCGGGCGAGCAGCTGTTCGAGACGATGTGCCGCGAAGGTTATGAAGGCATCGTGTCGAAGCGCGCCGATGCGCCCTATGCCGGACGCCGTACCCATGGCTGGCTCAAGATCAAATGCACCCGCCGGCAGGAGTTCGTCGTCATCGGCTGGTCCGAAAGCGATGCACGCCGCGCGGGCTTCAAATCGCTGCTGCTCGGGCTCAACGAGGGCGGCACATTGCGCTATGCCGGGAAGGTCGGCACCGGGTTCGACGCCGCGACAATGGCCGACCTCGCCACGCGGCTGGCGAAGCTGGCGCAGGCGAAGCCCGCCGCCGCCGTGCCGCGCGACGCTGCCCGCGGGGCGCATTGGGTCAAGCCGAAGCTCGTCGCCGAGATCGCCTTTGCCGAATTCACCGCCGACAATGTCGTCCGCCACGCCAGCTTCATCGGGCTGCGCGGCGACAAGGCGGCTGCCGAAGTCGTCGCCGAAACCCCCGCCGCGCCGCCGCCCGAACCGACGGTCCGCATCACCAACCCCGACCGGGTGATCTTCCCCGAGGATGACATTACCAAGGGCCAGCTTGCGGCCTATTACGCCAAGGTCGGCGCGATCATGCTGCCGGTGCTCGGCCACCGCCCGGTCAGCCTCGTCCGGTGTCCGCAGGGGCGCGCGCGGCAATGCTTTTTCCAGAAACACGATGCGGGCAGCTTCGGCGACGCGGTCCACAAGGTGCCGATCCGCGAAAAGGACGGCGGCAGCGAGGATTATCTTTGGCTCGACAGTATCGATGGCATTCTCGCCTGCGTGCAGATGGGGACAATCGAATTCCACGGCTGGGGCGCGCGCAGCGACGATGTCGAACGCCCCGACCGGATGATCTTCGATCTCGATCCCGATGAGGGGCTGGGGTTCGATATCGTCAAAAAGGCAGCGGTCGATCTGAAAACCCACCTCGCCGATCTCGGCCTTGTCAGCTTCGCCATGCTGTCGGGCGGCAAGGGGGTGCATGTCCTCGTGCCGCTGACGCCCAAGGCCGAATGGCCGGCGGTCAAGGATTTCGCCGACCGCTTCTCGCGAGCGCTCGCCACCGCCGAACCCGAGCGTTTCGTCGCCACCATGTCGAAGGCCAAGCGCAAGGGGCGCATCTTCATCGACTGGCTGCGCAATCAGCGCGGATCGACCGCCGTCATGCCCTACGCCGTCCGCGCCCGTCCCGGAGCCCCGGTCGCCGCCCCGGTGACGTGGGAGGAACTGCGCGACACCGACACCGCCGCGCGCTTCACCCTGCGCGACGCCGACGTGCTGATCGACCGCGCCGGATCGAAAGCGCTGGCCGGCTGGGGCGTCGCTGAGCAGGTGCTGCCGGATTTCTGATGGATTCGTCGGTGGAAGTTTCGTTTTAGATCATGGTGTTATTGGCAATAACGCGACTAACGCGAGGCCTAGGCGGGGGTTGGCTAAGTGTCGCGGGTGCCCCGCACCTATCGGTAACAAAATTTAAATACTCAACAATATTATTGCCTCAATTTTACGCGGAGAGGTGCCGAATACCTTTTCGTGACAGATTGTTCGCTAAGGTAGAATTGCGTCAACACGGCCTCAGGAATTCATTAATATTAAAACGGTACGAGCTAAACGAGTTAAAATTGAGAAATAGTGACATAGATGTTTATTTCAGGTTATTAGAGAAATGCGTAACTCTAAGCATTCGCAGCAGATGTTCCATTTTTCTGTCTTTAACCTTATCGTGCTCAATAATATAATCTGCATTGATGCCGCACATCATTAAATAAGCGCTTCTAGTCTTTTCTCTATCCCAAGACTCTACATCCGCTCGGGCACCATCGACTTTATCAAAAATGCTTGCGAACGCTTCTTTTATTATTGGGGCGTCGAAATTTACCAAAAGGTGGGCATGAGCCGCCACATTCCTCATTTCTCTAATTATATCAATCTGCTTCCTAGTTGTCCGCGTAAAAAAGCCTAGCCCCTGCGCCATGATTATGCGACTTGAGAAAGAACCGAGTGGTCCGTTATAATCAAATATCCGGGTCTTTTCATCAGAATTTAATCCAGTGAGGTGCCGCTTCAGGGCCTCCTGTAATGCATCGTCGACAAGGGTTGCGGCTAGTATTATGGCCCCTCTGTCGCTTTCTTCTCTCAAGTAATTTACATAATCTTGGTGGTCTACTTTCGAAAAACCGCCTTTCATCATAGCCTTAAGATTTCTAAGAATATCATCGTGGCCGCGAAATTTGGCTGACATGAGATTTTCTGACATGGACGATGACATTCCGTAAAAAGATTCATGCTTTTCTTGATAAGGCAATTAATCGTATAATCGCCATACATCGATAACGAATAAAGGTCGATCCAAAAACGGTGATGCGCACCTAGGATTCGAACCTAGACGGGAGGGATGAAAGCCCTCGGCTTTACCGTTAAGCTAGTGCAGTATTAATGTTGTAACTCCGGGCAGCTGCGTCAAGGGCTTCGATTAGACTGACGCCGGTGAATGCAAGGTAGCTCCGAATATCTTAGCTGCACTACCGTCGCACCATAACCAAATAAGTTACAAAACGCAACCCCCCTACTTCTGCCGTCCAATGAACCCCCGAATATCCGCCGTCAGCTTGGCGAGGTCGCTGTCGTGGACGTACATCATGTGGCCGGCCTGGTAGTAGTGGAACTCGACGCGGCCGGCGGGGAAGCCGGGGCGGGTGAGCGACTGTTCGGCCCCGAAGAACGGCGTGGCGAAATCATAATAGCCCTGGCCGACGAAGATCTTCAGGCCGCTGTTCTCGCGCAGCGCGCGGCTGAGGTAGGGCGCGACGTTGACATAGGTGACGCCGTCGCGGCCGTTGCCGAGTTTCCAGTCCCAATCGCCGACGCCGCCGATGGTGACGTACTGGCGGTCGGTCTTGAAGCCGAGATCGCCGCGCGCATAGGCGTTGATCGCAGCGGTGTAGGCGCCGTCGATGCCGTAGAAGCTCGGATCATTGTCGGGGCCTTCGCCGGCGGTATCGAGATCGATCCCGAGATAGCGCGCGTCGAGACGCCCGACGGTGGTGCCGCGTTCGCGGAGCAGTTCCTTGTAGAAACGGTCGGGCGAGACGCGCAGGTTGGCACGGTCGAGGAATGCTTCGCTCAACCCGGTGAAGCCCGCCAGCTGCCGCCGCACCTCGGCGCGTTCGGGGTCGGCGAGCGCGGTGCCCTTGAGAAGCGCGGTGATGTACGGCCCGCGCGCAAAGGCGCGCGCCTGATCGAGGAAGGGTTCGAGCGCCGTCGGCTGCTGCGGCAAATGCTTGTGATAGGCAGCGACAGCGGCCATCGACGGCAGCGTAACGACATATTGCATCTCATTGCCCTCGCTTTCGGCTTCCGCGCCGAAATCGAGGATCGTTGAGATGAGGATGACGCCGTTGACCGCAACGTCGTTGTACTGGCCCTCGAGCTCGTGGATCAGCGCCGCCGAGCGGGTGGTGCCATAGCTTTCGCCGCCAATGAACTTGGGTGCGTTCCAGCGGCCGTTCTCGTTGAGCCAGAGCCGGATGAATGCGCTGATCGACTTGGCGTCGGCGGTGACGCCCCAGAAGGTCTTGGGCTCGGTCTTGCCGAGCGCATGGCTGAAGCCGGTGCCGACCGGATCGATGAACACGACATCGGTGACATCGAGCAGCGAGTCGGGGTTGTCGACGATGGGGTAGGGCGGTGCGCCGTCATCCCTGGCATCGGGAATCCGGACGCGCTTGGGCCCGAACGCCCCCATGTGGAGCCAGACGCTGCCCGATCCGGGGCCGCCGTTGTACAGGAACGTCACCGGGCGCTTCGGGTCGACAGGGCCGTCCTTGACATAGCTGGTGGCGAAGATCGCGGCGGTCGGCTTACCGTCCTTGTCCTTCAGATAGGTTTCGCCGGTGGTCGCGGTATAGGCGATCTTGACCCCGCCGAAGGTGCCGGCGTGCTTTGTCACCGATCGGTTGGGCGGGGGGATCGGCTCGTCGGATTTTTCCGCCTTGGGAGCGTCTTCGGCGAAGGCGGGGAGGGGCAGGAGTGCGGCGACAAGCGCGGCGGCGACGGCGGTACGAAGGCTGATCATTGCGGCACGGTACAAGCCGCGCCGGACGGCGCAAGCCCCTTCGCCGGAGCGCAAACGCGCGCGCTCAGCGGTACGGCGTCATGTCCATCGCGGGATAGCGCGCGCCGACATCGGCGCGTGTGCGCGGGGTCCAATAGGCGTCGCCGGGTGCCGGAAAGCCGAACAGGCGGCGCGCGCGCGGGCTCATCGCGGCAAGGGCATCGGTCCAGCCAGGGTAGAGCGCACGGTCGGGCCAGCTCATCTTGCCGCGCCATGGTGCGCCGCGCACGTTGAAATCGACCGAGACGACGAAGCGCGAAGCGTCGGCGCGGCGGAAATTGGTGCCGCGATGGAAGACGTGCGGCGAATAAATCAGGATCGTCCCCGCCGGCCCGGTGAATGGCACCGCCTTGTCGTGCAGGCTGGTGTCGCCGAGCAGCATCGGGCTGATCGCGATATCGGCGGTATGTTCGACCGGCACGATATGCGTCGGGCCGTCGTCGGGGCCGACATCGGACAGCAGCATGAAGGTCGTCATCTGCACCGGCGGCAGATCGGTATCGGGGGTGACGATGGTGTGGTTGCCGTAATCGCGGTGCATCGCTTGATCGTAATCGATGGCACCCGCATATTTCGCCCATAGCTCGACCTTGTAGATTTCGAGGTCGTCGGTGCCGAGGAAACGCTCGGCGGCGTCGACCAGATCGGGGTTGGTGACCAGCGCGTCGATGGCGGGCGTGTTGTAGGGGAACAGCTTGATCCCGGCGAACTGGCTCTTGGCGAATTTGGCGTGGACGGCAGGGTCGGCGAAATAGGCTTCGGGCGTCGGAAACAGCGTCCATAGCGCGTCCTGCGCCGCCTTGAGTTCGGCGGGGTCGGCGAAGCCTTCGACGATGATGTACCCGTGCGTCCGCAGGTCGGCGAGATGGGCTTCGGTCAGTTGCATAACGCAACGCTAGACCGGTTTCTCGCCGGATTGAAGCCGTGCCTCGGTCGCCGCCATATAATCGCGGGTGATCGGCAGCGCGTCACGGCGCTTGGTCAGCTGGATTTGCGCCACCATATGGCCGTCGTTGGTGAAGGCGACCTCGGCGGCGGAGAGATAGAATTGCCACATGCGGAAGAAGCGCGCGTCGTACAGGGCCTCGATATCGGCCTGTCGGGCGGCGCAGCGGTCGAACCACGCATGCAGTGTCCGGGCATAGTGCAGCCGCAGCACCTCGATATCGGTAACCCACAGGAAGTTGCGCTCGATCGATGGCAGCACCTGGCTGAGCGCCGGGGTATAGCCGCCGGGGAAGATGTACTTCGCCGTCCACGGGTCGGTGGCGCCGGGGCCGTCGGCGCGGGCGATGGTGTGGACCAACGCGACGCCGTCGGGGGCGAGCAGATCGGCGACCTTAGCGAAGAACTGTCCGTAGTGCGGCAGGCCGACATGTTCGAACATGCCGACCGAGACGATGCGGTCGAACTGGCCGGTAAGCGACCGGTAGTCGATGAGCTCGAACTTGACCCTATCGGCGACGCCTTCGCGCTCGGCACGGGCGCGGGCGTATTTGAGCTGTTCCTCCGACAAGGTGACGCCGAGCACCTCGACACCCGCGATCCGATGGAGGAAATGCGCCATGCCGCCCCAGCCGCAGCCGATATCGAGCACGCGCATGCCGGGCGTGAGATCGAGCTTGGCGGCGATGTGCGCGAGCTTGGCGCGCTGTGCGGCATCGAGGCCCATGTCGGCATCGGCGAAATAGGCGCAGCTGTATTGGCGCTCGGGATCGAGAAACAGGTCGTAGAGCCGGTCGTCGAGATCGTAATGGTGCGCGACATTGCGCTTCGACCGGCGGGCGAAATTGATCTGGTCGAACTTCGCCGCAAGGCTCGCCTGCCGCCAGAGCGCGACGCGGACGGCATTGTCGCCGTCCCAGCGCAGGTTCCACGTAACGAGATCGAGCAGCGCCCGGATGTCGCCCTGTTCAATGATCAGCCGCCCGTCCATGAACGCCTCGCCCGCCCCCAGCGACGGATTGATCGCAATGGCGCGCGCGGTGGCGGCGGTGGTCAGCCGAATTGCGACCGCCGGACGCAAGGGATCGGGCGTGCCATAACGATAGCTGCGGCCGTTCGCGTCGGTCACACTGAGGTCGCCGCGCCGGATGACGCGACGGAATAGGCGGTCGAGCAGAAACATTGAAATCCTCTAATCGTCCCCGGCACGACGTGGCTGGCCTGCGTGCCAACCGTCGGGACCCCACCGACTATTCGTACCCGGAGGAGGTTTCGGTGACAACTCGGCGACAATTTTTGTCCACGGTCGGGTGTATCTGCGGTGATGGCGGTTTAGGCGACAATGCAGGCGTTCGGCTTGCTGGCTCCGGCATCGGCACTTGGCAGAGTGCGCGGCGGTAACCGCGCCGTCCGCAATCATGCTGCTGGCGCAATCGGCGGCGGCGAAGCAAGTGCCGCGTCAGCCGCGATGTTTTCGCCTTTCATCGCGACCGAAATTCACGTAACATTTTATCATTGCGACGAGCAATAACAGCGGATCGTCGTGGACCATGAAGGGGACATCATGCGGATTTTCACTGTTGCTGCTGCCACGGCAGCGCTGCTCGCCGGAGCCAATGCGCAAGCGATCACCTATGTCGGTCATCTGACCGCTGGGACGGCGACCGCCGACGTGACCTTCAAGACCGATGGCACGCTCGGCGCGCTGGGTACCAGCAACTTCACCAATATTTCCGCGACGATTACGACGGTGAACAGCACGGTTTCGTTCGCCAGCGCCAATTTGCTTGGGCAGAACGGCTATGCGCTGACTGCCACGGCGACGGAACTAACCTATGAATTTGTAACATCGGCATATTTTGTCGCCGCGTTTCTCGATACGTCTTACGCGCTGATCTGCTTCGCGGGCGGAATCTTCACCTGCAGTAACGATCCGGGCAGCGCGTTCCTGATCGGTACGGACTATTTCACCGGCGACTATGATTTTGTTGCCGGCAACGGCCCGTTGCTCGTCGCGACTGCCGTCCCCGGCGTTCCCGAACCGACCAGCTGGGCAATGCTGATCGCCGGTTTCGGCCTGACTGGTGCGGCATTGCGGCGGCGCAAGTCGGCGCGTGTCGCCGCCTGAATACGGCCGTTTCGATGCATGAGGGCGGTCGCTGCAGCGGCCACCTGTTTTTATGCGCTTGGGGTCTTATCAGTGAAGAATGTCCGCAGACGCCCAGTTTTGGACACTTGCCTAGTAGGTTGACACATCCCGAAGTTGACCTACCCTGAATCGAGACTTGGGAATTGCGGCATGACCGAAAAACTTGATTCTGCATGCTGGGCTAGTGAAGCTGCTGCGCGCCTGCACAAGACTGCTGACTCTTTAGCCGTTGCGCCCAGTCCGAAGTATCTGGGCGCAGAACCGCTTCGCTTTGCCACGCTCGACGTAACGGCTGATGCCGCGATCAAAAGGTTGACCGACACGAGTCTGATCGATCGTGACCGATGTCTCTACGTTATCACTCTAGATGCGGAAGCGGATGCTGGGGAGGTCAGTATTGCGTTCGATACTGCAAAGCTGCGTAGTGAATTGAGACTCCCGCAGAAGAACTGCACCATATCCGACACATTATATATCGGTAGTTCCTGCGCTACGAAAAATCGTAAGGCTACGCTACGCAATCGTCTGCGACAGCATCTGATAAAGGCACCTAGCGGGACCTATGCCCTATCACTGGGCGCATGGGCCTCGCATTTAGAGGGGGGGATTGTCGTAACTGCGTGGCAATATCCCTCCATGGGTGACGGGAGAGAAGGCGACGATACCGCACGCGGTATCGTTCTGGCAGTCGAGGATTGGCTGGCAAGCGAGCGAAAGCCAATGCTAGGTCGACGCGGGTCGCGCTATTGATCCGGGCTTTGCTGACCCAACAAAGGTCGGTTTAACCCGCAGCGTTACTGACACCCTTGGCTACGCGGCAACCGGATCGACCCAGCCCGCTTCCTTCTCCGCCGCCCTGCGGTCCAACTCTGCGCGCGACACCTTCTCGCTGGCGCTTTTCAACTGGCCGCAGGCCGCCATGATGTCGCGGCCGCGCGGGCGGCGGACGGGGGCGGAGATGCCGCCCTTGAAGACGATGTCGCTGAACGCCGATACGCGCTCGGGCGTCGAGGTTTCGTAATCCGATCCCGGCCACGGGTTGAACGGAATCAGATTGACCTTGGCCGGCAGGTCGTATTTGCGGATCAGTCGGACGAGTTCGCGGGCGTCGGCGTCGCTGTCGTTCTTGTCCTTGAGCATGACATATTCGAAGGTGATGCGCCGGGCGTTGTTGGCACCGGGGTAGGCGGCACACGCCGACAACAGTTCCTCGATGCCGTATTTCTTGTTGATCGGCACGATCTCGTCGCGAATTTCCTTGGTGACGGCGTGGAGCGAAACGGCGAGGTTGACGCCGATTTCGGTCCCGGCGCGCGCCATCATCGGCACGACGCCGCTGGTGCTCAACGTAATGCGCCGCTTCGACAGCCCAAGCCCTTCGCCGTCCATGACGATCGCCAGCGCGTCGCGGACATTGTCGAAGTTATACAGCGGCTCGCCCATGCCCATCATGACGATGTTGGTCAGCATCCGCCCGTCGGAGGTGTAATTGCTCCCCGGCTGGTTCTGCCCCGGAATCCTTGGGGGTTCGTCGTCCTCGTCGAGATCGTCGTCGGCCGAGGGCGCGGGCCGCGCGAACTGCACCGGCGCGGCATTGGGCCATTCGCCGAGCGCGTCGCGCGCCAGCATCACCTGCCCGACGATTTCGGCGGCGGTCAGGTTGCGCACCAGCTTCATCGTGCCGGTAAAGCAGAAGCGGCAATTGAGCGTGCAGCCGACCTGGCTCGAAACGCACAGCGTGCCGCGATAGGCGTCGGGGATGAAGACGCATTCGGCTTCCTCGCCGTCGTCGAAGCGCAGCAGCCATTTGCGCGTGCCGTCGATGGAGACCTGCGCCGTGACGACCTCGGGCCGCCCGACGACGAAATGCTCCGCCAGCAATGCGCGGGTGTCTTTGGAGATATTGGCGAAGCTGTCGATGTCGGTTGCGCCGCGCTGGTAAATCCAGTTCCACACCTGCCCGGCGCGCATGTTGCCCTGCTTCTCAGGGATACCCGCCGCGACCAGCGCCTCGCGCAGCTGCGCCTTCGACAGGCCGAGCAACGCCCGCTTGCCATCGGCGCGCGGTGCCGCCGGTTTGCGCGGGACGGGGGTGGGATCGACAAGGCCGGGGATTTGCATTGCGGCGCGTATAGGCGAGGCGTTGGGCGGAAGAAAGGCGGGACCGCTGGCGCCGGTTAACCCATTGGCAACACAAAGGCGGCTCGACAGCGAAAGCCATTTTCGGGCATAGCGCCAGCGTGTGGCCGGGGGCTGTTACGGCGCACAAACAACATAGTCGAACTGTCGCCAATCGTCGAACAGCAAGGGTGGGCCCGCAGACATGGCGACGCAGCAGCTTGATGCGGTCCGCGCGCGATGACGACGCGCGGCGAACGATTGATGCTGGCGATCAAGGCGCGGGATATCCGCAAGCAGCAGGTGCTGGCGTCGAAACTGCGCGTCAACGACAGCACGGTAACGCGTTGGAAAGAAAACAAGTCGATGTCGCTCGAACATGCGCTGGCGATTTCGGCCGAGCTCGACGTTTCGCTCGACTGGTTATTGCTCGGCCGGGGCACCATGGACGATCACCGCGAGGCCGATCGCGCGCTCGATGCCGACGAAGGCGTCTTCATCATCGAGTTCCGCAAATTGTTCGTGTCGATGAACGTCGACGCAAAAAGCTACCTGACGCTATTTCTGCAATCCTTGCTGGTCGCGCCGCGATAAATTTGGCTTTGTGCGCTGCGCAAGCGAATTGTCCGCCAATTGCACGACACGCAACTGAATAGAGTTGTCGCCGCCTGCGTTACCAAATAGATAGATCGTCGTTCCGCGCAGTCGGTCCAGTAAACTCTGGATCGGATCGTGAAGGAACGTATCGAACAGCAGGAAAATTTCGATGGCGGCCTATAAAATTCTTGTTAACAATAATTCAGGATTTAATAAGAGCTATGTTGTGTTCATGCAGCCGCCGATCGTCACCAGCACAGGTGGTCAGCCGACGGTGTTCACCAACGCGTGGGTAACGTTCAGCGGCGTGCTGCCGGGAAGCACCGATGAGGTCGATTATACCGATCTCACCTCGGCCTATTGGGCAACCGCGACGACGCCGGTCGCCGTCGGTACGACGATGGGACAGTTCGGCACCCAGCCGGTCGATACGTCGCAGCAAGACAGTGTGACCTTTGTCGGCACCGGTGCCGGTATTGGCTTTACCCCGGCGGTCCATGGCGGCGTAGCTTCGGGTTCGTACCGGATCATCGCCAATGCCGACTTCACCGCGAGCAACGGCTATCTGTTCGGGCTGGCACGCCCTGGCAATATTCCCGGCATCTCGTCACCGGTGGCGACGTTTGTTGCCCAGCCGAACGATATCTTCAATATCACGCCGGTGATCAAATTCTATGTTGCCGATGGCGCCTACACGCCGGGTGCGATCATCGACTATACCGCCGCATCGACAGCGGCAGCGGCGATCGATTTCACCGGCAGAGCGCAGACCAGCGTCGTGGTGACACAAAACCCGAACGGTGGCTTCTCGCTGCAATATTATTGAGCTGTGCGGTCGAACCGGGGCGCAGCGTCGCCCCGGTAAGGCGCTTTGCAGTCCCTTCATTTTTCGGGAGATGAGCCATGGCTCTGACCGTCGCGTCATTCAACACGCCTGTGGGAACCCTCGTTCCTGCCCTGAATAACACCACATACAACAGCAGCTTCAACAACAGCGCGACCTTTGCCTGTGGGCCGGGTGAAACCTGCGCAGCGGGTGAATATCGGCAATATGTTCGCGGGGTCTTCCGCGTCAACGGTTCGACACTGACGCACATCTTGTGCGGGGCCGTTGTGATGTTGCCGGTCAATTGGCTCGAGGATGGGTGCCCATCGGGAAGTTGCACCGCCTATGGTCATCGCAGCTGCCCGACCTCGCCGATGGACAATTACTCACCGGCGCAGGCGACGGGGTGTGTCTTTGCGATGCACGATGCGCCGGGTTTCACCAATGTGCAGGTCGGCACAACCTATACGATCGATCTGGCGTTTCGGGCGACGTTGATCAACACGGTCCTTGGCGGTCAGGTGCTGCAGCAGCGCGACTGGGCAGTGCAGGGGACCCACACCGTTGCCGCAGCGGCAGTGGGAGCAATGATGGTGACCCGTATGGTGGCGTTGACCGAAGCCGATACGCCGCGCCTCGCGGTTTCGCGGGTCAACGATCATAGCAAGGCGCACGAGGTGCATATCGTCATGCAGCGCCCGCTGGGTCAGGCGGCGCTCGATCCGGCGCTGCTGCATGTCGTGGTGCGTGATGCGCGGGGCACGCCGATTGCGCAATCGGCACCGCTGCAGGTCCATGAAATCGTCGGGCGCAGCCGCAATACCGCCAACATCGTCGCCACGCTGGCCCCCGGCAATGCGCAACCGGCGCAGGTCCAACTCGGCAAGCAGGGCGGCACGGTAACGCTGGCGGTAACGCGGGGTTAGGGGGACGGTGGCGCGATGCCCGCGATATACGCGCGCACCAGCGCCACGCCTTCGTCATGCACCACCGTTCGGCCGAACTGCGGCATCATCACGCCGGGTTCGGTCGACTGCATCCGGTGGAGCATGATCGACGCATCGGGGTCGCCGGGCGCGATGGCGAACTGCCGTCCGCCCGATCCGCGACCGGCAGCGACGGGGCGCTTCAGGACGCCGCGATGCGCCGGATCGGCCTCGTTGAACTGCAGGTACAGCCCCGAGTTGGAGGCGAACCCGGCGCGGCTGTGGCAATGGCCGCAATTGACCTCGAGATAGGCACGCGCCCGCGCCTCGACCGGCTGCGCCGCATCGTCCCAACGCGGCAGTTTCGGCGGATCGGCGGGCAGGCCCGTCAGGCGGTGCGCCGCCGCCCACTCGGCGAGCTGGTTCCCCGTTCCGCCACTCAGCCCGCCATTGAGATTGGCAGCCGTCGGCCCGATGGGGGTCACCGCGTCATTCTGCTGGTGGCATTGCTTGCACTGGTTGATGTTCGGGACGGCATAGTCGATTGCACGGCGTTGCCCGGCGGCATCGACGAAGCTGACGGCGACGCGTTCACCGACGCGTTTGAGCACCGCCTCGGTCCCGGCGGCGTTCCAGACATAGGATAGCGGCACCCAGCCCGTAGCGCGGCGGATCAACAGTCGGGTTTCGATGATGCGCACGTCGGTGTCAGTGGCGCGGAAATCGGCCGGGTAGGCGAAGGACTTGACGATCGCGGTGCCGATGGGGAACTCGACGACGCCGGTTGCGGTGTACGCTGCGGCAGTCCCCGGCGGCAACCAGACGTAGCGGAATTTTTCGGCATAGTCGCTGAACAGCGGGGTGTTGAGCGTGTAGCGGGTGACACCGAACGCCGGAACCCGCCCGCGCTGGTCGATGAACAGCCGATACGCCGCCAGCGTCGGGGCAGCATCGTCGGCCATCAGCCGCTTGCCATCGACCGGCGGCGGCACCGATGCGCCGAGGATCGGCAGGAGTGCAAGCGCCAGTGCGAACTTTGCTGCGCGGATCACGCCGCTTGCCCGCTGGAGGCCGCAAGCCATCCAATCCCTGTCATCCCGGGCTTGACCCGGGACCCAGTTATCTTCCGGACTCGCGCGCAGGAAACTCGGTCCCGGTTCAAGCCCGGGATGACGCGTAGCGTTCGGCGCAATCCCGACGTCACTTCGCCCGCGCTCGCGCCTCCTGCGTCGCCGGCAACACCACCGCTGCCGGTTCGGCCAATGCCGCCACCGCGCCCGGCGCGCTCACCGACGGCTGCGCCGCTGCGGGCGACGCGCCTTGCGTCTTCAAGTTCAAATTGAGCAGCGCCCCGTCGCCGACAACGATCCCGCCATCGGCCACCGTCGCCGCGCCCCCCGGCACAGTGAAACTCGTCACCCCGTCCCACATCACCGGCGGCAGTGTGCCGCCGACTGCCGCCGCAATCTCTGCGCCGCCCCGGAACCCCGGCTTGCCACCGTTGCCCGCATAACGGTTGCCGTGCACGCCGATGGCGCGGGGCAGCGGGTTGTACGCGGCATCGGTGAACTTGTTCTGATACGCCACGATCATCACCGCATTGCCGCCGTTGCCGCTGATCTCGTTGCCCGTGACATGCACATCGCGGTTGGCCATCACCATGATGCCGGTTCCCGACGGCACGCTGGCGACGATGTTCCCCGGTGCGGCGAAGTTCGGCAGATTATTGGCGATCACCTTGTTGTTGAACAGCCGCACGGCATGGCCGCCTTGCTGCGGCAGATCGGGCAGATCGAACACCAATATGCCGCCGGTATTGCCGGTCGCGACATTGTCGTGGACATCGGCGTTGTAGCTGTTCTCGATCTCGATGCCGGCGACATTGCCCTCGGCGCGGCTGTTGCGCACCACGATCTGCTGCGACTGGCCGACATAGATCCCGGCGTCCGACGCGCCCCTGACCGTCACCCGGTCGATCAGCACATGCTTCGACGATACCGGATAGACGCCGTACGCGCCGTTGGTCGATTTCGGCCCGCCAGTCCATTCGACCCGCAGGTTGACGAAACTGATGCCGTCGCTGCCCTTCGACTTGATGCCGTTGCCCTTGGCGTTCTCGACGGCGAAATCGCGCAGCAGCACGTCTTTGGAGGTGACCAGCAGCCCTTCGCCCGCGCCCTTTTGCGCGGTGAAATCGAGCACCGTCTTGTGCTGCCCCGCGCCGCGTACGGTGACGCCGGGCACATCGAGCGACAGCCCCTCGCTCAGCGCAAAACGCCCCGCCGCCAGCCGCACCGTGTCGCCCGCCTTGGCATCGATCAGTGCCGTCTGCAGCCGCGCCTGCGCGTCCGCCCCGGCGGCAACCGCAATACTGCGCCCCATCGCCGGACCCGCCGCGAGCGCCGCCATCGCCAGCAGCATGAATGTCTTGGCCCGCGTTGCGTTGGTCATCGCTCGTCCTCCCCACCGTCGTTGGCCGCAATGCTACTCTTTCAGCGCCGCGCTGTCACCCGCGCCGCACGTGTCACTTTTATCCAATTCCCGGTCGCGGCGCGGTGCTACGCGCAATCGGTAACAGTCGTGTTCACCAGGGGCATCGCCATGCACACCAACACTTTCGCCGCCGTCCTCGCCGCTCTCTCGGCCACCGCCGCATCGGCCACCGCGCCGCAGTTCCACGCACCCGCCGCCGCCAGCGCTGCGTACAGTGTCAGCACCCGCGTCTATGGCGATCTCGATTACACCCGCGACAGCGGCACCGGCACCGGCAGCCGTTCGGTCGGCAGCGGCAATTCGTCGGCCAGCGCCGGGGCAGGCTATGCCCCCATCCCCTTCGCCGCCGCCTATGTGACGAACGGCTCGGGTTCGGGCAGCAGCGGTGCCACCGCCACCCTGACCTATGAATATGTCTTCCTCGCCCGCGACGGCGCCGCCGCGTCGGAGCTTGAAACCTACCTCGCCGCGCACGCCGGGGTCGGAGCCAGCATCGCCGGGCACATCGATCTCGTCCAGAACGGCCAATATGGCACAGCCATCGGCCGCATCGATGCCGGGACAGGGGTCACCGAATTCAAATGCGGCGTCTATTATTATCGCAGCGCATCGCAATGCGGTAATTACGCCGTCGCCGGCACCGGTTCGCTCGCGCGCCTCGGCGGCAGCCTCGCCTTCAACGGCTTCATCACGCTGTTCGCCGCTGCCGGCCTGAGCGAGGGCGGGAGCAGTGGCGGCGGCGGCATCGCGCCGGGCCCCAACGACCCCCCGGTGGGCGACGATTCGTTCAGCGCCTATGTCGATCCGATCATCGGCCTCGTCAGCGGCTTCGACCCGCTCGACTTCACCCTGAGCCTCAGCCCCGGCGTCGCCAACACCAGCGGCGGCACCAACCCGTTCGGCGGCGGCGGCGGCGGCATCAACCCGCCCCCCGGCGTCCCCGAGCCGGGCAATTGGGCGCTGCTCATCGCCGGGTTCGGCCTGACCGGCGCCGCCGCTCGCCGCCGCCGCATGAAGACCGTCGCGGCATAGCGGCGCGACGGGGGCAGGAACCCCCGGCCAAAAGTCACAAAGGTCCGCGAAAACGCGAAATCAGTGCGGATTCGCTATCCGGTACAGCGCTAAAGGTCACAAAGTTCCGCAAAATTGGAGAAATTCGCCACATTCGCCGTGCATGCCAGTGCGCGCGAGCGGGGGTGGCGCGCGGTCGGGCGGGGAGGGTGCACCAGCGCGCGGTCCGGCATGGCAGGGACTCGTGATCGGGTCAGCGGAGACCGTCACCGTACCGCATCCGCCCCGCTGTAGGACAGCGGATTTGCGCCGACGGGACGCGCCGCCTCCAACCCTCACCGCACCCGCGTCACCACCAGCGTCCCCGCCGGCGTCGGCGCGATCAGCTCGGCGGCGGGGACGGTGCCGCCGAGCCAATCGGCCCAGCGGTCGCGCGGCATGATGACGATTTGGCGCGAATGATAGGGGGCGATGTCGGGGCCGGGCTCGCAGGTCAGCATGGTGAACGCCCCCCCCTCGCGGGGCCAGTGGCGCGCGAGCCGATCTCCACCCCGGACCGCCATAGCCCGGCGACGCAGAACAGCGCGCGCTCCCCCTCCGCCGCGCCGGGGATGGTGAACAGCCATTTGTCCTTGCGGGCTTTGCTTCGCGGCGGGGAGGGTACGGCCGCATCGAGAGCTGGATCGCCTGCGCGGTCGGCGGCGAGCGACAGCGGGTGCCCGGCATCGGTGAATTCGTAAAAGCCGTCGAGCGGGATCAGGCAGCGGCCCTGCGTTGCGGAGTTGCCGAACGCCCGCCCTTCGGAGCGAAAATTATACACCGGCTTGCCCGCCCCATGACCCGAAGACGCCCCGGCCCAGCTCCACCGCCGCTGGACGAGTGCGTGCGCGCCGGCATGAAAGCTGACGATGGCGGCGGGATCGGTGATGCGGATGCTGTCGCTGGCGGCGAGGTTCGGCGCACCTTCGGGAAAGGTCAGCGCGATCCGCACCTGGTTGAAGTCCCCACGGATGAGGCCGAGGGCAGCACGACGGGCGGCTTCGTTGCACATGGTGGTGGCCTAGCCATTTTGCGGAGCTAAATCGATGCATCAGCCGAGATCGGCCGGTGCGGCCAGCTGCCGCGTCCGACAGCGCGGCTTCGCCGCGACGAGACCCTAAAAGGATTGGTTTTGTGACCGACACGGTTTAGTGTCTGCCGGGTACGTAACGCAGGACATGCAATGTCGACACAGCCTCAGGAAAACGGTGCTCAGCTGGCGTTGTTAGAGGCCATCGACAGTAAGATTGGCGAAGTCCGTATCGAAGCCATTGACTTGACTTTCGGTGAATTAGTCAATTTAAAGACCTCAAACGAAATTCGTATCGACCCCGAGTACCAGAGGCTTTTTCGGTGGTCATCGGAACAAAAATCACGTCTTGTGGAGTCCGTTCTACTGCGATTACCCATCCCACCAATCTTCTTTGTGGAAAACGAGGATGGACGGTATGAATTGATCGATGGTCTACAGCGAGTGAGTTCGATGATACAATTTATTGAACCCTCTGTCTTAGAGTTGGATGAATTGGTGTTGGACGGTTGTGATATTGTGACAGCGTTGAACGGACTTACATTTGAGCGGCTTCCGCTAACACTCAGACTTCAAGTTAAAAGATCTGCTGTTCGGGCAATAATAATTAAACGACAAAGCCAACATTTCTTACGCTATGAGATGTTTAAACGTCTTAATACAGGAGGGTCCGAATTAAGTCCTCAAGAGCTGAGAAACTGTTCGGCTAGACTATTTGGTGCTCGCGGAATTACATTCTACGAATTTATTATGAGACTGTCGACGTTTGACGCTTTCTTCCACCTTACTGAGACGTTAGCTGACGTCGATATTGAGAAGCGGGGACGTGAGGAGCTAGTGTTACGCTTCTTTGGGGGTGTATCCCCCTTGCATACGTAGAACCGATGCGGTATATGATGGGGCATGACCACGAAGCCCCTCACCACCCGCGAGTTCTTCAAGCAGTTTCCGGATGACGAAACCTGCCTGAACCACCTGTTCAACGTCCGGTTCGGGCAGGGCCATGCCTGCCCCAAGTGCGAGCGCCCGGCGAACTGGTATCGGATCAAGGCCGAGCGGGCCTATTCCTGCCAGTGGTGCGGGCACCACCTACACCCGACTGTCGGCACCCCGTTTGAACAGACCCGCACGCCGTTGCAGCTTTGGTTCTATGCCATGCACCTGTTCACCACGACGCGGCACGGGGTGTCGGCGAAGGAACTACAGCGCCAGCTCGGAGTGACCTACAAAACGGCTTGGCGCATGGGCCATGAAATCCGCAAGCACATGGCGGACGTGGACGGCGAAGCGCCGATCGGCGGCCCCGGCACGGCGGTTGAAGTTGACGAAACGCTCGTCGGCGGCGCGGAGCGCGGTAAGCACATGCGCGGCTCCGCTGGCAAGACGGTCGTCATGGGCATGATGCAGCGCGACGGCGACATCATCGCCAAGGTCGTTCCAAACCAGCGCCGGGCCACTCTCAAGCCGGTCGTGCTGGCGAACGTCCTGCCCGGCGGCGAGCTGCATACCGACGAACTGACAAGCTATGCCGGTCTGCATCTGGACGGCTATCGCCACATGACCGTGAACCACGGTGCGGGCGAGTATGTCGGCTATCAGGGTGCCAGCACGAACGGGATTGAGAACTTTTGGCGGCACCTCAAGTGCAGCATCGTCGGCACGCATATCAGCGTTAGCCCCAAGCACCTTGAGCGCTACGTCAAAGAGTTCGAGTTCCGCTTCAACCGGCGGACGGCACCGGCTTCGATGTTCGCCGAACTGATTTCGGAGTTTCCGAAAGGCGGCGAGTAAGAGCGTCCAGCTTGGCGGCGTCGCCTGCGGGCGCGCCTTCTGCCTCGCGCTCGGCGATGAAGCGTTCAAGGTCGTTTTCGGCGATAGCCTGCTTAAGTGTGGCCATAAATTCGCTTTCGCGCCTCAGCTACCATGATTGTCCGATTGGACATGAGGTCAAAGCGCGCACGCGACGTTTTCAACGCAGCGGTCGAATCGCCCGTTCTGTCGACCATCAATCTCAGCGTCGCCAATCCGGTCATGTAGGCATCGACGTTGCCGTGCCCGACGACTTGGACCAGGCTTTGGGAGGCGGCTACATGAGCGGCTATCGCTTGCCGCGCCTCTTTCCGTGCCTGATTGATCTCGGCACCATCAAGCACGCTGTCGGCAAGTTCGGTGATGCTTGCGTCCACCCGGGCACCGGTAGCCGAGAAGTCCTGCACAGCCGCAAGATATTGTTGCTGAATGACGGCTTCGTGGTTAAGCTTAGCCGTAGCATAATAGGTGAAAACAGCCGCAAAGAGGCCGCCGGCGATTGCTGAAAGCAGGCCGCCAACCACCAGCTTGGCCCAATGGCCAAACTGGTGGTTTCCCGTAGAGGGAATGGGCGGAGCTGAGGCCATGTTGCCTAATTGGCCTTTTTAGCCGGTGACTGCAAGGTCGCTCCTGTGCTCACAACAGCATCCTTCTCCGCCCTGACGCCCAATCCGCACGATTGATCGAGACGGTTTTGCCCAAGCGCTTGAACCATCGCGTTCGCACATTGTTCAATGTCCGAGCGAGCGTCATCGTTCGCGGCTCCAACGACCTTGAGTTTTACGGTTACCCCATTGTCGACGATAGATTTTGAGTCACAACTGGACAGCGCAAACATTACCATGAGAGCCAGTGGGAACGCTGTTCCGAACCGGACAAACATCTCACCCGGCGACTGAATGTTGATCCGCAGCTCCGCTGCCCGCCCGTCAGGCAGTCGGCGAAGGCCTAGTTCATAAAAGCTCTGCGACGCGATGCTTTGCAGATCGCCTTGGTCGATGGCGTCTCTCAGCACGTCAAAGCCATTCAGCCACATTGAGACAACCGCCGAGTCTTCGGCGGTCCACTTTTGCTTACCGACTTGAAATTCCGAGACAAACTGCCCCATATAGATGAAGTTCGAATACGCGTGCCGGTATACCTCTTCCCGCAATGACCGGCCGAGAGCGAAAACGGCTGTTTGGGTGTGCAAGGCCTTGATCAAATCGGGGCTAAGGAGAAGCTTTTGAGCCGTAGCGCGCCAACGGACCTGTCTTCCCATATACTTGCCAGTGTAATCGCCGTCGCGGGCTTCAACGAGGCTTAGCTCCCCCGGAGCATCAAGCAATTCACCAATCAGCACCTCTTTCGCGTAGCCTTCGACAGGGACCACGACCAAATCGCCCTGCTTACCTTCGAAAAAGAGCCTCTTGAGAAAAGTAAGGTTCCGACGATCAATCTGATTAACACCCTCGGTCCCCTGCTCGCGATTCCCGCGCGATCTGCTGAGCAGCTCGCGTTGCCAGCGATCGGATGAAATCACACCGAGCAGATCGGCGTCGGTCCATTTTCTGGGGGAGCCTGTGAGGGTGTCTAGACCTCGAATGTCTGGGAAGACCACATGTGCATCTCTGACCGCCTTATAGAACCGATAGGTCTTCCCGGGCGAGCATTTGAAAACAACATGGTCGTTCGGAACGGCATAAGCGTCCAGCTCGACGACGATTTTCGACATTTCACTCCCCCTATGCCGGGAAGCTAGGTTGTCAAAGGCTTACCGTCAACTCCGTATGCGAAGGGGATACACCCCCTTCTTTGCGGCAAAGAACGGAGTCAATAGCTATCACGGTCATGTTGCTGACTGGCTTGACAATTATATGGAGCAAGTATTGCTTGGAAATAGTCATTTTGACTATGTACAGGAAGAAGTAATTTTTCGTAATGTTTTTTCAGCGATCGAGAGCGTACTGGGAGAGAATGCATTTTGTAAAATTAAGGATGACAGACCTATCGGAGGACTTGCTCCCGCGCATTACGAGGCGATCGCCGTCGCGTTTAGCATTGAACTTGATCGGGTTAAAAGTGCCGACCGAATTGATCTAGGAAGATCACTTATAGCGGCGCGACAATCAACAGATTTCAGATCAAACGTCGGTGCAGGGGCAAATAACCGGACAAAGCTCCGAGGTCGTATCAGTGCAATTACGGCTGCGATACAAGTAGCGTAGATGCTGATTTCGCCAGCATTGCGCTCGGCTATCAACGATCAGCTAATTTGGCGAGAGCGCGAGTGTGCTTTGGCGAAAAAGGCGTTGGCTGTCTCTATGACTTCTGATATTGAGTTTAAGTATTCATACCGCTCATTTGTTTCACTGACATACGCTCATTATGAGGGATATTGCAAACAAGTCATTGCCCAGGCGCTTGACGATATATCGAAATCGTTGTCGGTCGAACTTAGTTGTAGAACAATTAAAGATGTCCTATTTGCCGCAATTATAAGAAAGAAACTAGTAAACTCTAGTAACTCTGAACTGATATCTCATCTTGGATCAATTCCGGATCTTTATAACGGTCTATCGTTCCCAAAGGTAGACATTATCCTTGAGTGCGGAAACTTAAATGTATCAAACTTCTTTTGGTCAATTTCATCGATCGGGATGTCGCCGAAGCCGTTCAATTCATACCGTAGTGCAATCGGCAGAATTACAACGTTGCGCCATGAGTGTGCCCATGGCGAAGAAATCAGCTTTGATCCGCTCAAGCGAAAATCGGAAATTGCGAGTGATATGTATTTGCTTCAGCGCGACATGATTGAATTGATGCACTTGCTAGCCGTAAACTTGATTGATCATATGGAGACAGATAAATTTGCGGCGTAAGATATAAACTGACTACCCCAGCAACCCCCGCAAATACCCCCCGTCCCGCTCCGCTCCACCTTCGCCACCGTCTCCGGTGTCCCGACGGCGACAATCTCGCCGCCCTTGTCGCCGCCGTCGGGGCAGAGGTCGATGACCCGGTCGGCGGCATTACGCCACAAAAGGCTGGGTTCGCGTCCCCACTACGGGGTTGCCCTGCGCGACGAGCGCGCCGCGCGCTCCTACAGTCCCGCCGCCTTGCGCAGGACTTCGTTCGCCCGGGTCTGCCAGCCCGGCCCCTGGGCGCGCAGCGCCGTCAGAACGTCGGTGTCGAGGCGGAGCGAGACGAGTTGCTTGGTCGCGCCCGGCGGGCGGCCACGGCGGATGACGCGGTCGCCGAATTTGAGGTCGGCCTTTTCAAACCACTCGTCGGTCAATTCCGGCGCGTCGTCGGGGTCAACCCAGTTGCTCTTGGTATCGGTTGTACTCACGGTCGTTCGCCTTTCGCATCGAGATAATGTGCCGGTCCTGACCGCGTGCAGTCCAGATCACGATGACCATGCGTTCGCCGAGCAAACCGATCGTCGTGATGCGGACTTCGCCATAATCCTTCCGGTCGTCGACAAACTCATAGGTCAGTCCCGCAAACACCTTGTCCGCATCTGCGAAGTCGAGGCCGCGCCTTTCCAGCGTTGCCGCACGCTTGGCCGGGTCAAACGTCAGCGCCATGTCGTTTCCGTAGATACGAAAATTGTGGCTTGTGTCAAGCCAGGCACCCCTCACCGGCTCGCGACAAGGGTCGCGAGTCGCCCTCTCCCTCAGGGGGAGAGGGGTTTTTGGGCGAGCAAGGGCTTCAAATACCCCCCCGTCCAGCTGCGCTTCTCCTTCGCCACCGTCTCCGGCGTCCCGACCGCGACGATTTCGCCGCCCTTGTCGCCGCCGTCCGGCCCCAAGTCGATCACCCAGTCGGAGGTCTTGATGACGTCGAGATTATGTTCGATCACCACCACGGTGTTGCCCTGCTCGACCAGCGCGTGGAGGACCTCGAGGAGCTTGCGGACGTCCTCGAAATGCAGCCCGGTGGTGGGTTCGTCCAATATGTAGAGCGTCTGGCCGGTGGCGCGGCGGCTGAGTTCCTTCGCCAGCTTGACGCGCTGCGCCTCGCCGCCGCTGAGCGTCGTCGCCTGCTGGCCGATCTGGACATAGCCGAGGCCGACTTCGAGCAGCATGGCAAGCTTGTCGCGGATCGGCGGCACCGCCTTGAAGAATTCGACGCCGTCCTCGACCGTCATCGCCAGCACCTCGGCGATCGACTTGCCCTTGAACTTCACCTCGAGCGTTTCGCGGTTGTAGCGCTGGCCATGACAGACGTCGCAGGTGACATAGACGTCGGGGAGGAAGTGCATTTCGATCTTGATGAGGCCGTCGCCGGTGCACGCCTCGCAACGCCCGCCCTTGACGTTGAAGCTGAAGCGCCCCGGTTTGTAGCCGCGCGCGGCGGATTCGGGGAGGCCGGCGAACCAGTCGCGGATGTTGGTGAACGCCCCGGTGTAGGTGGCGGGGTTGGAGCGCGGCGTGCGGCCGATCGGCGACTGGTCGATATCGATGACCTTGTCGAGATGCTGCAGCCCGTCGACGCCGTCATGGGCGGCGGCGAGCAGGCGCGCGCCGTTCAATTCGCGCGCGGCGGCGGCGTAGAGCGTATCGATGGTGAGGGTGGATTTGCCGCTGCCCGACACGCCGGTGACGCAGGTGAAGGTGCCGAGCGGGATGGTCGCGGTGACATTATGGAGGTTGTTGCCGCGCGCGCCCTTGACCGTCAGCTGCTTGCCGTTGCCCTTGCGGCGCTTGGCCGGGACGGGGACGGCGCGGCGGCGGGCGAGGTAATCGCCGGTGATGCTGCCCGGCGTGTTGAGGATGTCGTCCAATGACCCGGCGGCGACGACATGGCCGCCGTGGACGCCCGCGCCGGGCCCCATGTCGACGATATAATCGGCCAGCCGAATGGCGTCTTCGTCGTGTTCGACGACCAGCACGGTGTTGCCGAGGTCGCGCAGGCGTTTCAGCGTGACGAGGAGGCGGTCGTTGTCGCGCTGGTGGAGCCCTATGCTGGGTTCGTCGAGGACGTAGAGCACGCCCGACAGGCCCGAGCCGATCTGCGATGCGAGGCGGATGCGCTGGCTTTCGCCGCCGCTCAGCGTGCCGGACTTGCGGTCGAGGTTGAGGTAGTCGAGCCCGACGTTATTGAGGAAGCCGAGGCGCTCGACGATCTCCTTGAGGATGCGTTCGCCGATGGTGCGTTCCTTCGGCGTCAGCTTGTCGGCGAGTTCGGAGGCCCAGCGGAAAGCGTGGCCGACCGGGCGGCGGACGGCGTCGGCGATAGTCTCGCCAGCGATCTTGACCGCCAGCGCCTCGGGACGGAGGCGGTCGCCGTGGCAGACTTCGCACGCGGCGGCGGATTGGTAGCGTTCGAGCTCCTCGCGCATCCACGCGCTTTCGGATTTGAGGCGCTTGGCGAGGTTGGCGACGACGCCTTCGAATGGCTTGGTGACTTCGTAGCTTTTGCGCCCGTCTTCGAAGCGCAGCGCGATGGCGCGGCTGCCGGTGCCGTGGAGGACGGCCTTTTGCGCTTCGGGGCTGAGGTCGGCCCATTTCTGCTTGAGGGTGAAGCCATATGCCCTGCCGATGCTGGCGAGCACTTGCTGGTAATAGGGCGACGGCGGGTTGGACTTCGCCCATGGCATCACTGCGCCCTTTTCGAGGGTGAGGGCGTGGTTGGGGACGATCAGCTCGGGATCGAAATACTGTTTCTCGCCAAGGCCGTCGCAGGCGGGGCAGGCGCCTTGCGGGGCGTTGAAGCTGAACAGCCGCGGTTCGATTTCGGCGATGGTGAAGCCGGAGACGGGGCAGGCGAATTTTTCGGAGAAGGTGATGCGGGTGGGGGGCCCAGCGTCCGTGTCATCCCGGCGAAGGCCGGGACCTAGTTTCTTCTTTGGTGGGGTAGCAGCAGGAAACTGGGTCCCGGCCGTCGCCGGGATGACAGGTTGAGATGGTTGCTCCTCGGTTTCTGCAAGCGCGGGGGGAGCAGAAGGTGCATCCGCCATCTCGGCAATCGCCAGCCCCTCGGCCAACTTCAGCGCCGTCTCGAAACTCTCCGCCAGCCGCGATTCGATGCCCGTCTTCACGACGAGGCGATCGACCACCACATCGATATCGTGCTTGTATTTCTTGTCGAGGACCGGGGCGTCTTCGATGTCAGTAAACGTCCCGTCGATCTTCACCCGGGTGAAGCCGTCCTTCTGCAATTGCAGCAGTTCCTTGCGATATTCGCCCTTGCGGCCGCGCACGATCGGGGCGAGCAGGAACAGGCGAGTGCCCTCGGGCAGCGCCATGACGCGGTCGACCATCTGGCTGACAGTCTGCGCGGTGATCGGCAGGCCGGTCGTCGGGCTGTACGGAACGCCGACGCGCGCCCAGAGCAGCCGCATATAATCGTAGATCTCGGTGACGGTGGCGACGGTCGAACGCGGGTTCTTGGATGTCGTCTTCTGTTCGATGCTGATCGCCGGGCTCAGCCCCTCGATATGGTCGACATCGGGCTTCGACATCAGCTCAAGGAACTGCCGCGCATAGGCGCTGAGCGATTCGACGTAACGCCGCTGCCCTTCGGCGTAGATGGTGTCGAAGGCGAGGGACGACTTGCCGCTGCCCGACAGGCCGGTAATGACCGTCAGGCTATTCTTGGGCAGATCGACATCGACGCCCTTGAGGTTGTGCTCGCGCGCGCCGCGCACCTGAATATGGGTCAGCATGAAAAAACTTGTTCCAGATATGTTCTCGCACCGCAAGGGGCGACCCTCACCTGTTCAGGTAGGGCCGCGCGGCGTGAGGGGCAAGGCGCGCAGTGACACGCCAAGGTCTGGACTGGCGTGGCCGCCCGACCGGCTCAGCTATCGAGCATCTTCGTCAGCCGGGTGACATCGGCGTCGAGTTCGCGATCGGCGACGCGCAGTTCATCGATGCGCTTGACGGCGTGCATGACCGTGGTGTGGTCGCGCCCGCCGAACCGCCGCCCGATTTCGGGAAGCGAGCGCGGAGTCAGCCGTTTGGCGAGGTACATCGCCACCTGGCGGGGACGGGCGACTTCGCGAGCGCGGCGCGCCGACACCATGTCCGACGGCTTGAGGTTGTAATAGTCGGCGACGCGGCGCTGGATTTCGTCGATCGTCAGCTTCTTTTCATGCGCGCGCAGCTGGTCGGCAAGCGTTTCTCGGGTAAAGTCGAGCGTCACCGGGCGACCGGTCAGTGCCGCATAGGCGACGACGCGGTTCAACGCGCCTTCGAGTTCGCGGACATTGGCGGTGATCTTGCGGGCAAGGAACTCGACGACGTCGTTCGGCACCGGAGTCGTCTGGCAACTCGCCATGCCGGCGACTTTGGCGTGGAGAATGTTGAGCCGCAGCTCATAGTCGGCGGGGTTGATGTCGGCGACGAGGCCCCACGCCATGCGACTGAGGATACGGTCCTGAATGCCTTCGAGGTTCTGCGGGCTGCGGTCGGCGGTGATGACGAGGCGGTGACCGGCATCGATGATGTCGTTCATGGTATGGAAGAATTCTTCCTGCGTCGAATCCTTGCCGGCGATGAACTGGACGTCGTCGATCATCAGCAGGTCGACGGTGCGCAGCCGTTGCTTGAACGAAATCGTGTCCTTGGCGCGCATGGCGGCGAGGAATTCGACCATGAAGCGTTCGGCCGACAGATAGACGGCGCGGGCATTGGGGTGGCGCGCCTGAAACTCGCTACCGATGGCGTGCATCAAATGGGTTTTGCCGAGCCCGGTCGAGCCGTGAAGGAACAGCGGGTTGAAGCCGACCGGGCCACCTTCGGCGAGCGCACGCGCGGCATTATACGCCAGTTCGTTCGACTTGCCGACGACGAAGCTGTCGAAACTATAGCGGCTTTCGATTGCGGGCACGAAGGCGGCGTCGGCGGCGGCGGCGTCAGCGGGCGCGGCAGCGAGCGGTGCGGCGACCGCAGCGCCGACGGTCGAGACTTCGACGACGACGTGCCGGGTTCCAGGGCGTTGGAGCAGCCACAGGCTGCGCAGCCGATCGAGGAAGTGCGTCGAAACCCAATCGGCGAGAAATTTCGTCGGCGCGCCAAGGCGAACCGAATCGCCCTCGGCACTGGTCAGGCCGAGCGGCGCGAGCCAGGTATCGAAATTGCGCTCGCCGAGTTCGCCGCGCATCTGGTCGCGAATCTGCTGCCAGCAGCCACGCTCGCCTTCGCCGGTAAAGGCGGGCGCGCGCAGGGCGTGCGCTGGCACATAGGCCATCGGCGCAGTGGCGCTGACAGAAATTGCAGCCGAAGACACTCTTACCTACCCCCATCGTTTCGGCGGTTATCCGCCGACTGGTCGCCCGAGGCGCCGCTCTTTATCGTCGCTTTGGCAACACGCGTGCCAACGCCCAATCCGCCTGTCCGATGCCCGTCGCAGACACAGGTTTCCGCTGCCGCGTGCACAAGTGTGCACGGCGTCGCAGCCGAACCATCGATCTCCGAATCAGGGAGGGCCCGAAGCCCCTTGAGCACCTGTCAGACACAGAGATAAGCAACGTGAGGGCCGCCAAGCAAGCGACAGAATCACCGCGAAACTGAAATATTTCCGTTGACACGCAGTTGCGCCAAATCGCTGGAGTGCTCGGTCAAACCCCTGTTTTTTCATGACATGTCGATGACCGAATCATGACGGGAACTGGCGACTGTGGCTAACTGGCTGTAATGATAGCGATCTGCCAGAACGAATCGCATGGTCGGTTGGACCGATGCCGGCCGCTTCGCACTCGGCGAAGGCACGCAATCGGCGAGTCACCAGTGTTGCAGGAGCGTGAAACTGATGTGACAGCGGCCGATATTGCCTTTGGCGCACAAACGACTCGGCGGCAGTACGTTACCGTACCACCGCCGATCGTCGCGATAGGTTGAAAAGCGGCACCGCAGCGCCGCTGCAACCGCCTAGTTGGCGGCGGCTGCCAGCGCCTTCACGCGCTTGGCGAGGCGCGACATCTTGCGTGCGGCAGTGTTCTTGTGGACGACGCCCTTGGCGACGCCGCGCATCAGTTCGGGCTGGGCGGCGAGCAATGCGGCCTTCGCGGCATCGGCATCGCCAGCCGCGAGCGTCGATTCGGTCTTCTTGATGAAGGTGCGGATGCGGCTGACGCGTGCCTTGTTGATCGTGGCGCGACGGTCGTTGCGGCGAATGCGCTTTTCAGCCTGGGGCGTGTTGGCCATGATAATCCTTGATGGGTGCCGGTTGCCCGACACTGCGCCGCGAGCAACTGCTCAAAGCGCAAGCCGGAAGTGGCGCGGGTCACCCCGCACCGGAAGGGGAGCCGCATACTGATTGCACCCCCGCCGGTCAAGCTTAACGCTGACACTTGGGGCAGAAGAAGCTCGATCGCCCCGACTGGACGATACGTTCGATGATCGCACCGTCGCGCGGGCAGGGTTGGCCCTCGCGGCCATAGACGCGGAAGGTCTTCTGGAAATAGCCCAGCGTGCCATCGGGGGCGGCATGATCGCGCAGCGACGAGCCACCGGCGGCGATGGCCGAGGTCAGCACGCTGCGCACGGCATCGGCGAGCGGTGCAAGTTTCGCCTTGGGCACTTTGCCGCCGAGGCGCGCTGGGTGGATGCGCGCGCAGTTGAGCGCCTCGCAGACATAGATGTTGCCGAGCCCCGCGACGACGCGCTGATCGAGCAGGATCGCCTTTACCGGTGCGCTGCGCCCGGCGAAGACGCGCGCCAGCAGCGCCGCATCGAACTCCGGCCCCAGCGGCTCGGGGCCGAGGCCCGCCAACAGCGGATGCGTATCGAGCGCATCCGTCGCCACCAGATCGAGCGAGCCGAAGCGCCGCGCATCGTTGAACGCCACGGTGCGGCCGTTGCCGGTTTCGAACACCACATGGTCGTGTTTGCCGATCGGCTCCGGATCGAGCCGCATTCGCCCCGACATGCCCAGATGCAGGATGAGCGTGTCGCCGCGATCGGTATCGACAAGGCCGTATTTGGCGCGACGTCGGCACGCGGTGACCGTCGCGCCTGTCAGCCGCTGCCCGAGGTCCTGCGGAAACGGTCGCCGCAGATCGCCGCGATGCAGGATGACGCGGCGGAATTGCTGGCCGGTCCAGACGGGCGCGAGGCCGCGCATGACGGTCTCGACTTCGGGGAGTTCGGGCATCGCCGTGACATATGGCGCGTTTGCGGGGCTGCCAAGCCTTCGCTAGACGGTGCGGGCAGGCTGTACATTCCAACCTGTCATTGTGGCGACGGCCGGGATGACAGGTGGGGGCGGGGCCGTCGGACATTGGATAAGGCATGAGCGGCACCCCGCCGGATACCGTCAGCTTCGGCTATGAAGAAGTGCCGCGGGAGGAGAAGGTCCGCCGTGTCGGCGCGGTCTTTGCCTCGGTGGCGTCGAAATACGACATCATGAACGACCTGATGTCGGGCGGCCTGCACCGGCTGTGGAAGGACGCCTTTGTCGCGCAATTGAAGCCGCGCGCGGGTGAGACCATCCTCGATATGGCGGGCGGCACCGGCGACATCGCCTTCCGCATCGAAAAATCGGGTGCCAGCGTCACCGTCGCCGACATCAACCCGGCGATGCTCGACGTCGGTATCGAACGCGCCGCCAAGCGCGGGGTCACCAGCATGGTCTGGCGCGAGGAAAATGCCGAGACGCTGTCGTTTCCCGACCGCAGCTTCGACGCTTATACGATCGCGTTCGGCATCCGCAACGTCACCGACATTCCCGCCGCACTGCGCGAGGCGCATCGCGTGCTGCGCTTTGGCGGACGTTTTTTCTGCCTCGAATTCTCGACGACCGAATGGCCGGGGTTCGGCGAAATCTACGACATCTATTCGGAGAAGGTCATGCCGCGCATCGGCAAGGCGGTGGCGGGTGATGCCGATTCGTACCGCTACCTGATCGAATCGATCCGGCGCTTTCCGCCGATGCCCGAATTCGCTCGGATGATCGAAAGCGCCGGGTTCACTCAGGTCCGCACCCGCTCGATCCTTGGTGGACTCGTCGCCATTCACAGCGGCTGGAAACCTTGACTGCGGTGCCCGTCCATCTGTGGCGGCTGCTTGTCTGGGGTCGCCGCCTTGCCCGCCATGGCGCGCTGCGACCCTTTGAGGACGCGCGCGCGCCGTTTGTCGTCCGCGCCATCGCCCGTGTCGCGCGGTTCGGCACCGGGGCACCGGTGACGCCGGACTTTGCCGCTGGCCTCGGTGCTGTGGGACCAGCCGCGATCAAGCTCGGTCAGGCCTTGGCGACCCGGCCTGATCTCATTGGTATCGACGCCGCGCTCGATCTCGTCCGCCTGCAGGATTCGCTGCCGCCGCTGCCGTTCGAAACAATGGAAAAGGCGCTCAACGCCAGCTTCGCCGGGGGCACGTGGCGCGAGCGGTTTCAGTCGATCGATCCCGTTGCCGTCGGTGCGGCGTCGATGGCGCAGGTCCATCGCGGCGTGACGACCGATGGCCGCGTGGTCGCGATCAAGATGCTGCGTCCGGGGATCGAGGACCAGTTGGCGCGCGCCATCGAAACCTATGAATGGGCAGCGGGGCATCTCGAAAACCTCGGCGGCGAGTTCGCTCGCCTGCGCCCGCGCGCCGTCATCGCCACTTTCAAGGGCTGGACCGAAGCCGAACTCGATCTGCGGCGCGAAGCCGCCAGTGCGTCCGAACTCGCCGAAGCCGTGCAGGGCGAACCCGACTTCATCGTGCCGGGGATCGACTGGCAGCGGTCGAGCCGCCGGGTGTTGGTGATCGACTGGATCAACGGCATCAAGATGAACGACACCGAGCGGCTAAACGCGCTCGATTTCGACCGGCGCAAACTCGCCGAAGTGCTGGTTCATGGGTTTCTGGCGCAGGCGATCTCGCAGGGGTTCTTCCACGCCGACATGCACCAGGGCAATCTGTTCGTCATTCCGCCGCGCGACGGGCATGGTGCGCGATTGGGCGTCATCGATTTCGGCATCATGGGGCGGATCAATCGCCGGGCGCGGATGTATCTGGCCGAAATTCTCTACGGGCTGGTGACTGGCAACTATAAACGCGTCGCCGAAATTCATTTCGAGGCGGGTTATGTGCCTGCACACCATAATGTCGCCGCGTTCGCCACGGCGTTGCGGGCGGTCGGCGAGCCGATCCGCGGCAAGCGCGCGCAGGACGTTAACATCACCGGGCTGCTCGACGGGCTGTTCGCCATCACCCGCAGCTTCGACATGCAGGTCCAGCCGCACCTGCTGCTGCTGCAAAAGACCATGGTGATGGTCGAAGGCGTCGCGCTGACGCTCGATCCGCAGGTCAACATGTGGGAGGTCGCCGAGCCCTATGTTCAGGCATGGGTGCGCGACGAGATGGGGCCCGAGGCGCAGATCGCCGACCGCATCGTCGAAACCAGCCGAGCGCTGGCACAACTGCCGCGCATCTTCATGCAATGGGTTGCCGAACATCCGGTGCCGGGGGCTGCACCGCCGCTGCCACCGTTGGCACCGCTGCCGGGTCATGGTGGGCGGCGGGGCTGGTCGACGCCGTGGCTGCTGCTGGCGGCGGGGCTGGGGGCGGCGGCGATGTGGTGGTTCGGCTGACCCTCGCCAGCGGGAGGGGAGACAGGCCCGCCTGCCCGCGCTAAACCGCTATCGTGCAGGGCAAAACCATCCTCCTGATCGTCGGCGGCGGGATTGCGGCGTTCAAGTCGCTCGAGCTGGTGCGCGAATTGCGCCGCGCCGGGGCGCGGGTGACGCCGGTGTTGACCGAAAACGGTGCGCGCTTCGTGACTCCGCTCAGCCTTGGCGCGCTCGCCGAAGCCAAGGTACGAACGTCGCTCTGGGACCTCGAGGATGAGGCGACCATGGGGCATATCCAGCTGAGCCGCTCGGCCGACCTGATCGTCGTCTGCCCGGCGACCGCCGATCTATTGGCGCGCGCGGCGGGAGGTCAGGCCAGCGACCTTGCGTCGACGCTGCTGCTGGCGACCGATACGCCGGTGCTGATGGTCCCGGCGATGAACGTGCGGATGTGGCAGCACCCGGCGACGCAGCGCAATGTGGCGACCCTGCGCGGTGACGGGGTGACGGTGATGGACCCGGCGGACGGCACGATGGCGTGCGGTGAGTTCGGTCCGGGGCGATTGCCCGAGGTGGCGGCGATTGTCGGGGTTGTGCGCGACTATTTCGCTGCTCCCCGCCCTGCTTGCAGGGAGGGGGGCGCTTGCCGGTCGCCACGCGCTTGTCACCGCCGGGCCGACGCATGAGGCCATCGATCCGGTGCGGTTCCTCGGCAATCGCTCGTCGGGGAAGCAGGGGTTTGCCATTGCTGAGGCGCTGGCGGCGGCC
>JBBROI010000009.1:0-128531 GCA_038229555.1 Sphingomonadales bacterium | reverse complement strand
GGCTGACGAACGTATTGTCAACGCAGCTTGGGCGAAAGCGATACTCGATTATCGCTCTTTGCTGGCAACGAATTACGACCATACGGATAAGATAAACTTATTCGTTGTCTGCGTCGAAAGCTTGTTAAGGGACTACGTCTTCGAAGGTGAACGGATCGGGGTCGTATGGCAGCGGCTGCTCGAAATGCTTGATCGACCACAGCTTCGTGAAGCACAGATTCAACAAATCAACGCCGACAGCCGCAGATTGAATAGCGCGTTGGCCGAGGCGCTCGATGCTGTACTGCCGTATGTCAACCCGCTGCTCGACGAACTGGGCCACGGCGACATACGAATCACCGCGCTGACCCCCAAACGCATTGCCTATAACAACGCCACCTCCAAGGATTGGCGCGACTATGACGACTGTGAAGTAGCACCCGAAATCACTTTTCATGGCGATCCGGTTGATTGTCCGCAAAATTTCTTAAATGAAGCCCGTCTATCGGCACTCGCGCTTTCTATCTATTTCGCAGGGCGCAAGCTAGCAGAGCGGCAAACGCAAAACGACGTACCGCGGATCATGGTGCTCGACGATGTGCTGATTGGGTTGGACCAGACTAATCGACTACCGCTACTCGATGTTCTGAGCACTCACTTTCGGGATTGGCAGGTGGTGTTGCTAACACACGATCGAACCTGGTTCGATATTGGCCGACAGTATTTGCGGAAGGGCGGTCCTCCCGAATGGCGCGGTCGCGCTGACGAGTATTGGTCGTTCTGGCAACTCCATCAACTCGGAGACCATAATGATGCGCCCATCGCAACAGAGGTGGGTGCGGGGGTCGCCCCCCAAGCGCTTGCGACAGCCCGACGTTTTGTGAAGGAGGGACACGTCCACGCAGCCGGTAACGCAGCGCGGCTTGCGACCGAGTTTGCATTGCGGGAGTTTTGCGCTGTCAAGGACATCTCTGTTCCGTATGTTCAGCCGCCAACCTTTCTCCCGGCATCCAAATTTCTCGAGTGCATCGAGGCGTTTGATAAGCCGAACCAGCACTATAAGTCGGTGATCGACTCGGTGAAGATGTATACGACGATCCTGCTGAACCCGCTGTCCCATGGCGGGACGGCTGAGGTCACTCCCAACGAGGTCCTAGCAGCCATAGAAGTCGTGGATAAACTCCTTTTCTCACTGGCTGTCCTCCCAACTGCCGAGATGAAAAGGCGGCGCGCCGCGATCGATGATTAAAGGCTAGCTGACTGGGCCTCGCGATCCTGGCCCAACCCAAATTTTCCGGGCGACCTCGAACAGCGCCGCTCCGCGCTGAGCGGAACAGACGCAGCAGATGCTGGCCGAGCTCGAACGGCTTGCTGCCTGACTCCAAGCGATACTGGCCAGCGCGAAGACGCGATACCGTTGGCCCAGACAGGCCCAAAATGGTCCCGAGTCTGGCATTCGACAGTTGCCAGAAGTCCGCTATCCGGCCAACGGCATCGCTGAGAGCGCGTGCGGCATCAGGACTCTGAATATCGGCTTGGGTCTGGGCGGCCACAGTTCTCTCCCTTGAATGAAATATAGGCTATTTCGTTCTAGAGAACAACGCATTCGATCAGGTCTCCCCCTTGGTATCGAGCCCCCGTCACGATTCACAGGCTTTGTGGGCCTGCGATGACATTGCACAATCGATTCCCGATTGGGTTCCGAGGGCACGAGGTATCGCGTCGTTAGCATCCTTCATCCGTCCGCTGGCGTTCGCGCCGCGAAACGATCGGTGCCAAATTGCATGTCGGGTGACCGAAAAACGCCGGTCCAGTTGCGTGGGAATTTTTCTTGGGGGCCTTTTTGGGGGCCTTCGATTTTGATGTCGATTTTTAATAGTTCAAAATCGGATAGATAGTTGACCTATTCGATGCCCCTAAGCGCACCACGCATTCCTCACAGCCCGGATTCCACGGGATGATCCGGGATCTGACGGGATAAATCCCGGCATTTCCGTGGCTTTGCGGTAGTGCTCGCAGCAGCCCCGTGCCGTTCGAGCGTCTCCATGGCCCCAAATTTAGCCTGATATCGCGCCGCGTCTCAGGCGCGCAAAAGCATGGCCCCAAAGCAGATGCAGATGTGATGGTAATTTGCTGGAGATGCAGTCGCTTACGGGCGTCAGTGAACCCGGACATCTGGCGCTGCGCATCCCACTCGATCGGCAGATCATTTGCGGTCAACAGCTTTTGCCGGGTGAGTGCTGCAGGCTGGCGACCATCGACGATCGCAGTGACAATGTCGGGGGTGAGATAGGCGAGCCGGACAAGGCGTGAGAAATGCTTGCGCGACTGGGCGCTGGAAGCAGCGACCGCATCGCCCAGACCTGGTTCGGCCGCGTCACCGCCAGCTTGCGCAGCAGATAAGGGTAGACCTTGTGCCCTAGCGCCGGCTTGGAAGTGCTGGCGCGCCGGTAGATCGCCTCGATCGCCATCTTCTTGATCAGCGTCGACACCTGCAAGCGGCCGATCTTGACGCCTTCGGCGGCTAGCAGGTCACCCAACATCCGACTGCCCGCGAACGGGAAATCCATGTGCAGCTCATCGAGCCGCCGCATGATGGCTAGGTCGGCAATCAAGGTCGGCCGCGGCAAGTAATAGACGCTGCTGCGGCTGATCCCCAGCTCCCGCGCTTGCCGGATCACCGGCAGCGCATGCGAACGGTCGATCATCGTTTGCGCTCGGCAACAGTCCCGCCTTGCCGAGCGCCCCGGACAAAAAATCATTCACCAGCGTCAACTCGCCGATCTTGGCGTGCAGCGTCTTCAGGTCGATCGCCGGCTCCGCCGGTTCGGCGTGGCCATCTGACCCGAAGACCCCGGCAGCGCCTTCCAGCAACTGCCCGAGCCAGGTCGTGATCTGGTTCGGGGGCACGTCAAACTGCTGCGCCAACTCGGCCAGCGTCTTCTCGCCCTTCACGGCAGCCAAAGCCACCTTCGCCTTGAAAGCCGGACTGTGGTTCCTGCGTATTCGCTTCGTCATCTGTTCTCCTGTTCGGCAGCCATCCTGGCCGCCTTCAGGTAGAAACTCCACCTAGCCGACTGTGCAGGTTAGCCGAGCCACCTCTGCATCGTCTCTGCATCGCATCTGCCGACCGCGTTTTGGGGCTCCAGAGAATTACGGCTCCTAGCGCTCGACCTCTGACTGTAAAATCGTCTCTGTCTCTCGACGCAGATGCCAGTCGGGAACGTAGGTCACGGAAATTGCGCACGAAGGTCGGCAGTTCGATTCACGCGAGAGAATGGCTAAGTCATTGAAAAGACTGTGGTGCGCCCGAAGGGAATCGAACCCCTGACCTGCGGTTTAGGAAACCGTTGCTCTGTCCGGCTGAGCTACGGGCGCACGTGCACATCGCCATCGCGCCCTGTTTGCGACGTTTCAAGCAAAAAGCGTCGGTCGGCGGTTGTCAGGCGTCCGACGTGACGAGCGGACGGAATGGCAGCGGCGCGACCGGAACGCCGTCGCGGACCAGCGCCAATGCGTCGGCGCGGGTTGCTTCACCATAGATCGGGCGTTCGGCGACCGTGCCGTCGTGCATGGCACGCGCTTCGGCGGCAAAGGTGCCCCCGACATAATCGGACTTGGCCTCCATCTGGCGTTGCGCCGCGAGCAGTTCGGCCATCGCGTTGGACTTGGGGAGTGCGCTGACCATATCGCCTTTACGCGGCACCGCCGGTGCCATCGCCGCCTTGCCGATGTCGCCGTCTCCGCACAGGGGGCAGTCGATCAGCTGGCGCGCGCGTTGCGCTTCATAATCCGCCGACGATCCGAACCACGCCTCGAAGACGTGGGCATTGCCGCATTTCAGGTCGAAGACGATCATGCCGCCGCTGCCGTTCGCGGTGCTGGAGGGGCATAGGCGCGGGCATGACCGAGCGCCGGGACCCGTCGCCGTGCATCGGCAACGGCGGCGAGATCGATATCGACGATCGCCGTACCGGCAGCGGTTCCCATGTCGAGCAGAACGACGCCCCACGGATCGATCACCAGCGAATGGCCAAAGGTCGCACGCCCGTCGGCATGATCGCCGGTTTGCGCGGCGGCGATGACAAAGCAGCCGGTTTCGATGGCCCGGGCGCGCAGCAGGACGTGCCAATGCGCTTCGCCGGTTGGACGGGTGAAGGCCGCCGGAACCGCGAGCATCGTCGCACCCGCCTCCGCCAGCGCGCGATGCAGCGCCGGAAAGCGCACGTCGTAGCAGATCGTCAGCCCCAGCGCGCCATAAGGCGTTTCGGCGATAACGGCCTCCGTTCCCGGCGCATAGGCCGCCGATTCGCGATAGGTTTCGCTGCCGCCCAAGGCTACATCGAACAGGTGGATCTTGTCATAGCGGGCACAAATCCTGCCGTGATTGTCGATCAGGAATGCCCGGTTGGCGAGCCGTTCGGCACTCGGGTCACGCAGCGCAAGGCTGCCAAGCTGCACCCAGACGCCTGCCTTGCGCGCCGCCGCGCGCACCGCCGTCAGCACCGGGTCCTGCGCCTCATCGGTGATTGCAGTGGCGGCGCGTCCGCGATCACGATCGAGCAGACCGCTCATTTCAGGCGTGAAGATGAGCTGTGCCCCTTGCGCCGCAAGCGTGCCGATTGCGGCGGCAAGCGCATCAGCCTCAAACGCCGGGTCGATGCCCGTCGTGGTCTGGACGAGACCGATCCGCAGGCTCACGCAGCGAGCATCGGATCGAGTTTGCCGGCACGGTCGAGTGCTGCAAGTTCGTCGCTGCCGCCGACGTGATGGCCGCCGATGAAGATTTGCGGCACCGTCATGCGTCCGCCCGAGCGTTCGAGCATAGTGGCGCGGCCGGGACCGCCCATCGAAATATCATGTTCCTCGAACGCCACCCCCTTGGCCGTCAGCAGCGACTTGGCGCGCGTGCAATAGGGGCACAGGAATTTGGTGTAGACTTCGACCTTCGGCATTGCATTCTCCTGCGGGCGAATGTGCTTCATTCGTCATGAACGATCAATAACGTTACACTTTGCCCAGATTTATGGGTTGCGCACGACACGCGCCCAGGTCAGCACCGTAACCGATCGCGCTCCGGCGCGGCGGAGATGGCGGGCGCAGGCATCGGCGGTGGCGCCGGTCGTCAGCACGTCGTCGATCAACACGACGTTACGGCCCTTGATCAGATCACGTCGGTGAACGCGGAAGGCACCGCGTACGTTCGCGGCGCGCGCCGTCCGGCCAAGGCCCTTGCTGAGCTGCGTCGCGCGGACGCGCATCAGCGCATCGACGGCAAGGGTGGCTCCGACGCGCTGCGCTACTGCCCGCGCCAGCAGTGCCGATTGATTGAATCCGCGCCGCCATAGCCGCGTCCAGTGCAGCGGCACCGGGACGAGCAGCGAGTCGGGCGTCAGCAGATCGCCTCCGGCGCGCACGAGATGCGGGGCCATGACGCGGGCGAGGTGTTGCCGGTCGGCGTGCTTGAACCCCAGCAGCACTTCGCGTGCGGGACCGTCATAGACCAGCGCGGCGCGGGCGGCAGTGAAGCGCGGCGGCGCGGCAAGGCACGGACCGCACAATGCGCCTGCTCCCCGGTCATGATCGAACGGGTCGCCGCAACAGGCACACTGCGGTGCAGTGATGAAAACCAGTTGCGACCAGCAATCGAGGCAAAAGCTGCGATCGACGCCGACAATTTGGCGGCAGCCGGGGCAGCGTGGGGGGAGGACGAGATCGAGCAGTGCCATAGGCAGGCGGCGCAGGTGGTCGGCGATTGTGCGGAGTGCTGTCCCCGATGCCACCATGTCGCCTGTCCTGCTCGTTGCAGCTTCCTGTATCGCTTGGAACACGCTGCCAAATCAATCTGCCATCCCGGGTCAAGCCCGGGATGACGGGGAGGGTCCGCTATGCTGACATACTCCGCTGGCCGAAGCGACCGCGCCACCCTACATCGCCGCCATGGTTTCAGACGACCCATTCGACCGCGCGCTGCGCCGTCGTCGCCACGCGCTGGCGATGGCGACGTTCGGCGATGCCGACTTCCTCCATGCCGCGATGGCGGACGAAATTCGCGAACGTGTCGCGCCCGTCGCCCGGACCTTCGCTGATGTGCTCGATCTTGGCGGCCCCGCCCCGGTCTGGCCGGGGGCGACGCGGACGGCGCTTACCGGATCGGCGGACGTCGTTGCCGACGAGGACCGGCTGCCCTTTGCCGACGCGAGTTTCGACCTGGTGGTTTCGGCGGGCGGATTGACGACGGTCGGGGACTTGCCGGGCGCGCTCGCGCAGGCGCGGCGAGTGCTGCGACCCGATGGACTGTTCGTCGCGGCGTTCGCGGGCGGCATGACGCTCGCCGATGTCCGTGCTGACTTTATCGCGGCGGAATCGGCAATCACTGGTGGCGCAGCGGCGCGGACCGCCCCGATGGTCGATGCAAGTGCGGTGGCGTCGCTGTTGCAGCGCGCCGGGTTCGCCATGCCGGTCGCCGATGTCGAGCGGCTCACCGTGCGCTATCCCTCATTGTTCGCGCTGTTCGACGATCTGAGCGCGATGGGCGCGCGGTCGGTGCTCGCCTCGCGCGTGCCGCTGCGCCGCGACGTGCTGATGGCGGCGGCTGAGGGCTTTGCCGCCCGCGCCGCGCCCGATGGCAAGACGGCGGTCACGGTCGAAATTCTCCACCTCGCCGGTTGGGCACCGGGACCCGACCAGCCGGTGCCGATGCGCCCGGGCAGCGCCAAATCAAGCTTGGCGGAGGCACTGGCGCGGCGCGATTGAGCGGGGGAGTCGCTCCCGCCGGCGAACCGCGCTACGCCGTGGCGATGCGTCCCGCCTCAGCCGCTCCGCCCACCGAGCTCGCGTCGTTCCGCGCAGCGCACCCGCATGTGGCATTCATCGAAGCCTATTTTACCAATCTGGCCGGCGTCCCGCGTGGCAAGCGACTGCGGGCGCATGAATTCGCCAGTCTCTACGACGATGGCCGCTACCTTCCCGGATCGGTCCTCGCGCTCGATATCACCGGCATGGACATCGGCGAGCTCGGCACGGTGTGGGAAGATGGCGATGCCGACCGGCTGGCGTGGCCGGTCGCGGGTGCCATCGCCCCGGCGGTGTGGATTGGTGACGATACCGCCGAAGTCATGCTGGCGATGCACGAACTCGATGGACGCCCGTGCGACCTCGATCCGCGCGTCGTGTTGCAACGCGTGCTGGCGCGCTTTGCCGCCGACGGCCTGACGCCGGTCATTGCTTGCGAGCTGGAGTTCTACCTCGTCGATGCGCGGCGGTCGCGCGATGGCGGCATTCGACGGGCCGCCGGTCCCGATGGGCACATCGCCGAACATCGCCAGGTCTTCGGCCTCGATGACATGGATTTCGATGCGGCCTTCATTCGCGATTTGTGGGCGGCATGCGATACGATGGGCCTGCCGACGGGGGCAGCGATCGGCGAATATGCGCCGGGGCAATATGAGGTGACGCTGGCGCATCGGCCCGACGCACTGGCGGCGTGCGACGACGCGGTGCGGTTCAAGCGCGCCGCCAAGGGCGTTGCCCGTCGTCACGCGCGCACCGCGACTTTCATGGCCAAGCCTTTCGCCGGCCTGTCGGGGTCGGGGCTGCACCTGCACGTCTCGGTCGATGACGCCGCCGGACGCAATATCTTCGCCAGCGATCGGCCCCACGGGAATCCGGCGCTCGGGCACGCACTGGCGGGGTGCGTCGCAACGATGGCCGATGCGGTGGCGATCTTTGCGCCCAATGCCAACAGCTACCGCCGCTTTCGCCCACTCAGCCAGTCGCCGCAGCGCGCCGGCTGGGCGGTCAACGATCGTACCGTGCCGCTGCGGGTGCCGCCTGGGCTGTCGCCGTCACGCCATTTCGAACACCGTGTCGCCGGGGCCGATGCCAATCCCTACCTCGCCGCCGCGGCTATTCTCGCCGGCGTCCACCACGGTCTGACGCACCGCCTCGACCCCGGCGCGCCGGTCGCCGCCGATGGCTATTCGACCGGCGAGCAGCTGCCGAGCGACTGGGGCTATGCCACCGAACGGCTGGCGCGGTCGGCGGTGCTGGCGGACTATATGGGGAAACGCGCCGTCGATACCTTCGCCGCGATCAAGCGCGTCGAGCAGGAACGCTACAATGCGGTGGTGACACCGCTCGATTATGATTGGGTGCTGCGGTCGGCATGAGGCAGTGGCGCGATGCCGCGGCGCGCGCTAGTCATTGCCGATGGATCAGATCGTCATTCGTGGCGGCCGCACGCTCAACGGCCGAATCCAGATTTCCGGGGCGAAGAATGCCGCGCTGACGCTCATGCCGTGTGCGCTGTTGACCGATGAGCCGCTGACCTTGCGCAACCTGCCGCGCCTCGCCGATATCGATACCTTCGGCCATCTGCTCAACAACCACGGCGTCTCGACGACGATCGAGGGCACCAGCCCCGACGAGTTTGGGCGGGTGATGACCTTGCGCGCCAACCGCATCACTTCGACCGTCGCGCCGTATGACATCGTCCGCAAGATGCGCGCGTCGATCCTCGTGCTCGGGCCGCTGTTGGCGCGCGCCGGGGAGGCGACGGTGTCGCTGCCCGGTGGCTGCGCCATCGGTAACCGCCCGATCGACCTGCATCTCAAGGCGCTCGAACATCTTGGTGCCGAGATCGAACTCGCCGCCGGCTATGTGAAGGCCAAGGGCAAACTGCGCGGTGGGCGTTTCACCTTCCCGACGGTTTCGGTCGGTGCGACCGAAAATGTCGTGATGGCGGCGGTGCTGGCGGTGGGCGAAAGCGTCATCGAAAACGCCGCGCGCGAGCCCGAAATCGTCGATCTGTGCAATTGCCTTGTCGCGATGGGGGCGAAAATTCAGGGCATCGGCACCGAACGGCTGGTGATTCAAGGCGTCAAGGAACTCCACGGCGCGACCTATGCCGTCATGCCCGATCGCATCGAAACCGGCAGCTATGCCTGTGCGGCGGCGATCACCGGCGGGTCGGTCGAACTTGTCGGCGCGAACCTCGAAACCCTGGGATCGACGGTCGAAGCGCTGCGTGAGGCGGGTGTCGATGTCACCGCGACCGACGACGGCGTCGCGGTCAAGCGGCTCAACGGCCTGCACGGCGTGACGATCTCCACGGCCCCATATCCAGGTTTCCCGACCGACATGCAGGCGCAATTCATGGCGATGCTGGCGATGGCCGACGGGGCATCGGTGCTGACCGAGACGATTTTCGAAAACCGTTATATGCACGTCCCCGAACTGGCGCGGATGGGGGCCGATGTGACGGTGCGCGGCCGTTCGGCAGTTGTACGGGGCGTCGCCGCACTGAACGGCGCGGAAGTGATGGCGACCGATCTACGCGCGTCGATGAGCCTGATTATCGCCGGTCTGGCGGCCAAGGGCGAAACCGTCGTCAGCCGCGTCTATCACCTCGATCGCGGCTATGAGCGGCTCGAGGAGAAATTGCAGGGCGTCGGGGCCGATATCGAACGGATCAGCGACGGATGATGCGCGACGAGCGCTTGCTGCTGCTGGCGCAGGACGCAGCCGATCTCGGGCCAATCTCGGCCTTGGTGCAGGATGCCCTGCTGATGTCAGGCGATGTGGCGTTCGATCGTCGGGGGCGGCGGCTGGTACTGATGGTCAGCCGCTATCGTTGGGAGACGACGGACCCCAGCCGGGTGCGCGCGGCATTGCGGTTCGAATCGGTGCTGTCGGTGCAGCGGCGGCACTGGCCTGCCGATCCGGCGACGCCGCTCGACCTGTTGGCGGTTCACATCGATGGTCAATCGTTAACGCTCGATTTCGCCGGAGGTGCTGCACTACGCCTGTCGGTCGAGTGCCTCGAAGCGGTGCTCGAGGATCTGTCCGCCCCGTGGCCAGTCAACTACACGCCCGATCACGCCTGACCCTCGATACACAGTTGTCACCCCCGCTTTCGCGAGGGTGACAACAAATGCTGTGCGGTGGGTGACCGCCCGGTAGACCGCACTACTGCGGTTGCTGGGTCGTCGTGATCGTCGTCTTGTGCGCGACGCTGTGCGGCGTGCGATGGTGGCGGACAACCTTGCGCTTGACCACCGGCTTGGCTGCCGGAGTCACCACTTCACGATCCTCGGTTTGCACGGTTGTAACGGTCGTCTGCGGCGCAGGTGCCGCAGCCGGCATGGCGCGCATCGCGTCGGTCTGCGCCTGGGCGGTTGCGGCCTGTTGCTGCGCAGCAGCGGCGCGGGTGTCGGCTGCGGCGGCTGCCTGTTGCGCGGCGTCCGCATTGGCTTCCGAACGTGCGGCCGAACGCTGGGCATCCATGGCTGCACCCTGCGCATCGGCCTGCGCGTCGCGTGCTGCGCCAACCTTGCGCTTGTCGGTCATCACCAGCGCCTGATCGGCGAGTTCGCCCGAATGGGTGGCTTCGAGGATAGCTGCATCCTTCTTGCCGTGCGACAGCAGGTCCTGTGCGGTGCGCAACGAATCGCGGGCGCGCATCTGCAGACCGGCGGCTTCGGCGCTGGCACCCAGCTTGTCGGCGGCTTCGATCTTGCTCTTGGCGACGGCGATGGCCTCCTGCGCGCGGTCGTTCTTGCCGGCGAATGCCGGGGTCGACAGCGCCGAGACGGCGAGCAGTGCCGATATTCCGGCGGCGCGCGTCAGTGCGGTTAGGGTGCGCATAAGTTTTCTCCTGTGGGATTATGATAGGCTGAACGTGGCACAGAACGCCGAAGTTCCGCCCGTCGCCCGCCACGGCGTTGCCCCGCATCGATCAATAGCTGATACTCTTGATACGACTCAGGGGCTTGGGGGCTGCAATGGCGATCGCACCGCGTGCACTTGATATGGACAAATTGAACGCCTTTGCCGGCCAGATGGTGGGCGACCTTGGCGGTGCGATGACCGCCGCGCTGGTTGTTCTCGGCGACCGGCTGGGGCTGTATAAAGCACTGGCAGAGGCGGGGCCATCTACGCCTGCCGCGCTTGCCACTGCGACGGGGACCCATGAACGTTATGTCCGCGAATGGCTGTCGGCGCAGGCGGCAGCGGGATATGTCGATCACAACGACGGACTGTTCGCGCTGAATCCCGAACAGGCGATGGTGTTCGCCGATGAAGGCGGTCCGGCCTTCATGACCGGCGCGTTCGAATTGATCGCGGCGATGTTTGCCGGCGAACCGCGGATTGCCGAGGCCTTCACCACCGGCAACGGTGTCGGCTGGCACGAACACCATCCGTGCCTGTTTCGCGGCACCGAGCGCTTTTTCCGACCCGGCTATAACAACAGCCTTGTCTCGAACTGGATTCCGGCGCTCGACGGCGTCGAGGCCCGACTCAAGGCAGGGGCCAGCGTCGCCGATATCGGCTGCGGACACGGTGCGTCGACGATTCTGATGGCCCAGGCCTATCCGGCGAGCCGGTTCCACGGCTTTGACTATCACGGCGCGTCGATCGATCGGGCCCGCGTCGCTGCCAACGAAGCCGGAGTCGCCGACCGGGTGACCTTCGACGCCGCCGCCGCCAAGGATTTCGGCGGCGGTCCCTATGATCTCATCACGATCTTCGACGCGCTGCACGATATGGGCGACCCGGTCGGCGCGGCGGCGCACATCTGCACGCAGCTGGTGGCCGACGGGACCTTCATGCTCGTCGAACCCTTTGCCAACGATACGCTCGAGGGCAATCTCAACCCGGTCGGGCGGATCTTCTATGCGGCATCGACCTTCCTGTGCACGCCCGCGTCGCTGAGTCAGGAGGTCGGGCTTGGCCTTGGTGCGCAGGCGGGCGAGGCACGGTTGCGTGATGTGGCACGGCAAGCGGGGTTCAACCACTTCCGGCGTGCAGCAGAAACGCCGTTCAATCTGGTGTTCGAAGTCCGCGCCTAAACGAGTTCGCCAAGATCCAGTGCGTCGAGCAACGTGCGGCGTGCGGTCCACGCCTGTTCCCATAGTGCGGGATTGCCGAGATCGCCGGGACCGATGCTTTCGGGCCAATGGGCGGCGATGACGGTGGCGATGCGGTCGGCCTTGGCGGCATCGAGCAGGAAACGCGGGTCGACGGTTGCCGGGTCGGCGACGACGCGCAGGCGCAAGCAGGCCGGACCGCCGCCGTTGCGCATCGATTCGCGCACCTCGACATAGTGTACGGCGCGGATCGGACCGTTGCCCGCAACCAGCGCCTCAAGCCATGTCCGGACCGGTTCCGACGCTTGCGATTCCTTCGGCAGGATCAGCGCCATGCCGCCAGTCGGCTGCGTCACCAGCTGCGAATTGAATAGATAGGTGCGGATCGCGTCTTCGAGCGACACCGCGCTGGCGGGCACTTCGATGATAACGGCGTTCGGCAACAGGCGCGCGATATCGGCCCTCAATTGGCCGGGATCGGCGAAAGCCTGTTCGTGGGCGAACAGCACAGTCTCGTTCGCAACGGCGACGACATCGTTGTGGAAGGCTCCGGCGTCGATCGCCGCTGCGCTCTGCTGAACGAACAGCGTTCGCGCCGGGTCGAGCCCGTGGCGGCGGGCGACTGCTTCCGATGCCTGACGGCTTTGGCGCGCCGGAAAGCGGCCGCCTTCGGCACCATAGACGAAAATCTCGATGCCCGGTTGGGCATGCGCGGTCTTCATCCGCATATGGTTGGCCGCACCTTCATCGCCAAATGCGGGCGGCAGGGCAGGGTGGACGGCAAAGGCCGGGCCGCCAAAGGCAATGCGCAGCTGCGCCAGCGTGTCGGTATGTTCGAGGCTGCGATGGGTCATCCGCGACAGATTGGCGATCGACAGATGCGTGCGGCCATCATCGGTATCGTCGGCCGGCGAAACCGTCGCGGCATTGGCCGTCCACATCGACGAGGCACTGCACGCCTGGGCGAACAGCCGTGGGTCGGCGGCATAGGCGGCGGCGCACACGGCCCCGGCGTTTCCACTGAACCCCAGCTGCCGCAGCCAATTGGCGTTCGGGCGCTCGAGCGGCACGAAAAACCCTTGGGTCAGCCCAAGCGACAGCGCGAAGCGCATTTTTGCCAAGCCCTGCAGCGCCGCCTCGCGTGGACGGCTGGTTGTGCCCGCATTCGACGCGCTGGCGAGATTGCCGAAGCTCAATGCGGCATAGTTATGGGTCGGGCCGATCAGCCCGTCGAAGTTAATTTCGATCATTTGCTGCGCCCCTCCCTTGCAAGGGCGGGGAGAAAAAGCGCCTCACGACCGCACCCCCACCGTAATCACGCCCTCGGCCATGTCGGCCTCGAGGCTGGCGACCGGCCACGCGGCATAGTCGGCGGCGTAATAGGCGCTGGGGCGGTGGTTGCCGCTGAGGCCGATGCCGCCGAACGGGGCATTCGACGCTGCACCGTTGGTCGGGCGGTTCCAATTGACGATGCCGGCGCGGCTGGCGATCCAGAACCGGTCGTAGAGTGCTTGGTCGCCGCCGATCAGTCCCGCCGACAGCCCGAACTTCGTCGCATTGGCAGCAGCGATCGCGGCGTCCCAATCGGCAACGCGGATGACTTGCAGGACGGGGCCGAACAATTCGCTGTCGGGCAGACCGGTCAAGCCGGTGACGTCGTACAGCGCCGGGGACAAATAGGGCCGGTCGGGCTCACGGCGGACCAGCGGGCGAATTGCAGTCGCGCCCTTGGCCATCAGCGTTTGGGCCCCTGCGACCAGTCCGTCGGCGGCGCGGTTGGCGATGACCGGACCCATGAACGGCTGCGGATCGTCGAATGGCGCGCCGACGATCAACCGGTCGGCGAGCGCCGTCACCCGGTCGATAAGCGATCGATGCGCGCCGTCGCGGACGATCAGCCGCCGGGCGCATGTGCAGCGCTGCCCCGCCGAAAGATACGCCGACTGGACGATCAGCGCCGCCGCCGCATCGAGTTGCGCGTCGTCCAGATCCCAGATGATCAGCGGATTGTTGCCGCCCATTTCGAGCGCCAGAATCTTGTGCGGCGTTTCGGCGAATTGCCGCGCCAGCGCGCCGCCGACGCCCGCCGATCCGGTGAACAACAGCCCGTCGATATCGGCAGCGGCGAGCGCGCGACCGGTATCGCCGCTGCCGTGGACGACGGACAGCACGCCCGTCGGCAGTCCGGCCGCCACCCAGCATTCGGCCATGAAATCGGCGACGGCAGGCGTGAGTTCGGACGGTTTGAAGACAATGGTATTGCCCGCCAGCAGCGCGGGGACGATATGCCCGTTGGGCAAATGCGCCGGGAAATTATACGGTCCGAGCACTGCCAGCACGCCATGCGGTTTGTGCCGCAAGACTTGGCGCACGCCGCCAACCTCGCCCGAGCGCGATCCCGCCCGTTCGGCCTGCGCGGTGATCGAAATGTCGACCTTGGCAGCGACGCTGGCGACTTCGGTTTTGGTCTCCCAGAACGGCTTGCCGGTTTCACGCGCGATCAGCCGGGCAAAGGCATCGGCGCGATCAAGGACGACGGCCTTGAAGGCCTGCGTGACGGCGATGCGTTCGGCGAGCGTAGTATTCGCCCAACCGGGCAGCGCGGCGCGCGCAGCGGCGACAGCGGCGGCAACGTCACCATCCGCGCCGTTCCACAGGGTTTCACCGGTGCACGGGTCGGTGGAGATGTTAGAACCCGACATGCCGCACCTCGTCGCCAATCGCGACACCCGCCGCCGCCGCCTCGCCTGCGGGCAGCACGCACGCCTCGCCGTCGCGTGCGACATGGCCGATCCAGCAGCGGAAGTCGCCGAGCAGCCCCGTCGCTACCAGCGCACGGTCCTGCGCCACCGGCGCGTCGCACAGCTTCGCGATGCGCTCGATCCGCGAATCGCGCACGGTGCGGATCGCATCGGTCCGCGCCGTCACCGTCGGACCGCCGTCGAAGATATCGACGTAATTGTCGTAAACAAAACCCTCGCTCGCCAGCATCGCCAGCGCCGCGCGCCCGGTCGGGTGCGGCTGGCCGATCACGGCGCGGGCACTTTCGGGCAACAACGCGGTGTAGATCGGGTGCTTGGGCATCAGATCGGCGATGAACTGGCTGCCGTTGATGGCGTTGAACTTGTCGGCTTCGGGGAAGCCCATGCCGAAGAATTGCCGCCCGAGTGCGTCCCAGAAGGGCGAATCGCCCGCATCGTCGAGCACGCCGCGCAGTTCGGCGAGCACCGTCCCGCCAAAGCGCGCGCGATGCTGCGCGATGAACAGATACCGCGATCGCGCCAGCAGCCGCCCCAGCCCGCCGGTGCGCAGATCGGGATGCAGGAACAGCCCGCCCACCTCGCTCGCGCCGTCGTGATCGGTGGTCAGCGACAGGAACTGCAACGCAAAGGTGCGGTCGAGCGCGCGCGAATGCTGGCTGAGCGTACCGATCTTGTAGCTGTAGAATGGCCATGCGGCGCCGATTCGGCTGAACACCATGCCGCAGCCGCCGATGCGCCCGGTCTGCGCGTGTTCGAGCAGCAGGATATACAGCTCGTCGTGCGGGGTCTCCTCGGCGCGGGCAAAGCTCGCATCGGACCGCGCCAACCGTTTGGCGAGCGAGCCTTCGTCCTGCGGCAGATTGGTGAATCCCCCGCCGGTCAGATGTGCCAATTCGGCCAGACCCGCGAGGTCGGATGCGCGCGCGGCGCGGACTTGCCAGGTCATCTTATCCATCCATTTTGCGCCACGCGCATCAGTATCAGCGCCGATAGCCGCGCGCGTTCCTCAAGGCTGTCGACGCACAGGAATTCGTCGGACGAATGGATCGCGCCGCCGCGTGGGCCGAGCGTATCGACCACCGCGAGACCCGTTGCGGCAAGGTTATTGCCGTCGCAGACGCCGCCGGTGTCGCGCCAGCCGATCGGCAGGTTGAGCGCCGCGCCGCAATCGCGGACCAGCGCGAACAGCCGCAACTGGTTGGCATCGAGCGGTTTGGGCGGGCGGGCGAAGCCGCCGTGGACTTCGACGCCGACATCATGCGCCGCAGCGACCTCGGCGGCCAGCGCAGCGACTGCCGCCTGCGCGCTGGCCTGCGCCTCAGGCGTCGATGGCCGCATGTTCCAGCGCAGCACCGCCACATCGGGGACGATATTATTGGGTCCGCCGCCGTCGATCTTTGCCGGATTGACCGAAAGATCGTCGGCGGTCAGCGCCTTCAGCCGCACCGCGAGATCGGCGGCGGCGACGATGGCGTTACGGCCCTTTTCGGGTTCGCGTCCGGCATGGGCAGCGCGCCCGGTGACGATGGCGGAGAAATTGCCCGAGCCCTTGCGCGCGCCCGCCAGCGTGCCGTCGGGAAGCGCCGGTTCATAGGTTAGCCCAAGGTGGCAGCGGTGCGCCGCGTCCGTCAGCAGTGCAGCGGACCCGGGCGAGGAGACCTCCTCGTCCGAAACGATAACGACCTCCCAGCCCAGCCGGTCGGCAAATGGCGACGCCTCGAAGGTTTCGAGCGCCGCCAGAATGACGGCGATGCCGCCCTTCATATCGGCGGTGCCCGGACCGTTCAATGTATCGGCGTCAAGCCAGCGGCAGGTCTGAAAGCCATGGTCCGCGCCGAACACCGTATCCATATGCCCGGTGAGCAGGACCTTGAGCGGCGCATCGGGGCGGCAGACGACATGCAGATTTTGGCCATGCTCCAGCGGCTTGACTGCCCCGTGTGCATCGACCGCCGTTACCGGCCGGGGATCGCGCAACGTCACGGTTCCCAGCGGGGCGAATACCGTCGACAGCAATGTCGCCATCTCCGCCAGACCCGAAAGGTTGCGGCTGCCGGAATTGACCGAAGCCCATTCGACCGTCAGCGCCAGCATCGCATCGCGCGCGCCATCAATCGTGCGCAACGCCGCCTGTTCGGCTAGGGAGAGAGGCGAATCCATGGCGATGCTGTAGCCGAGCGCGTGGCATCGCGCCACACCCGATGTGGGCAAAACGCACATCAGATCGTCAATGTGATTTATTGAACTGCGCGCAACGACACCGGTCGGCGCGTTCCGCAGCGCCGCCGCCTTGACGTGTCGCGCGAACCCTGCACCTATGCTCCACCATGGACGGGGTCGATGGCGAAAACGCTGCGCGCCCTGCATGAGGGAGAATTCACAAGTGAATTGGCGTATCAAATCGCTCGATGCGATTTTGGCGACGGCGGAGAAAAAGTCGCTGCATCGCAGTCTCGGGGCGTTTCAGCTAACGATGCTCGGCATCGGCGGCATCATCGGTACCGGCATTTTCGTGCTGACCGCCGAAGCTGCGCAGGTCGCAGGGCCGGGGATGCTCGTCAGCTTTGTCTTGTCGGCGGTCGTCTGCGGTCTGGCGGCGCTGTGTTATGCCGAACTGGCGGCGATGGTTCCGGTCGCCGGATCTGCCTACACCTACAGCTACGCCACCTTCGGGGAAGTCCTCGCGTGGGTCGTCGGCTGGGCGCTGGTGCTCGAATATGCTGTCGCGGCATCGGCTGTCGCCGTTGGCTGGTCGGGCTATGCGGTCGGGGTCTTGGAGCATCTGGCCGGCATCCATGTGCCGAGTGTCATCGCCAATGGCGACGGTATCATTGCGCGCATGACGCTGCTGTTCAGTCCGATGACGCCCGAATTGCAGACCGCCATGGATACCGGCGGCCTGATCAACTTGCCCGCCGTAGTCATCGCCATGGCGGTGACGGCGCTGCTCGTCGTCGGCACGAAGGAAAGCGCCACGGTCAATTCGGTGCTGGTCTGCGTCAAGATCGCGGCACTGGCGGCATTCATCGCGCTGAGTGTTCCAGCGATCCAATCGCAGAATTTCGTTCCGTTCGCGCCGCTCGGTACGGGTGGCATCATAAGCGCGGCGTCGATTATCTTCTTCGCCTTTGTCGGGTTCGATGCGGTGTCAACCGCAGCGGAGGAAACCAAGGATCCGCAACGCAACGTCCCTATCGGGCTGATCGGCAGCCTCGTTATCTGCACGATTTTCTACATGCTCGTCGGTGCCGGGGCGATTGGCAGCTTTGGTGCGCAGCCGATGATCGGCCCCAATGGCCTCGGCTTGACGCCGGGTTCGCCCGAACTGGTCGCGCAGTGCAATGCCACCGGTAATGTGCTGCTGGTCTGTTCGAAAGAGGCGCTGGCGCATGTGCTGCGGTCGATCGGTCATCCCGCAATCGGCAACATGCTCGGCCTTGCTGCGGGTTTCGCGCTGCCATCGGTGGTGTTGATGATGATGTATGCCCAGACGCGCATCTTCTTCGTCATGTCGCGCGATGGGCTGCTGCCGACCGCGTTGTCGAAGGTCCATCCGCGGTTCAAGACGCCGCACGTTGTCACCATCGTCACCGGTATCGGCGTGACCATCGCGGCGGCCTTCTTCCCGGTCGGGGCGCTGGCCAGCGTGTCGAATGGCGGCACCTTGTGTGCCTTCTTCTTCGTTGCACTGGCGATCATGGCGTTGCGGCGGTCGGACCCGGCGCGTCGTCGGGCGTTCCGGACGCCGGCGGTATGGGTCGTGGCCCCGCTGGCCGCATCGGGCTGCGTCCTGCTGTTTCTGTTCCTGTCGATGACCGCCAAACTGGTGTTCTTCGGCTGGGCGGCGGTGGGACTGGTGTTCTATTACCTCTATGGCCGGACTCGCTCGAACGTCGCGCTCGGCATCAACGAGGCGCACGAACTCGATGGCGATGTCCCGCCAATGGGTCTGGCACCGATGCCCGGCGCACCGGCACCGGGCATTAATCAGTCCTAACCGCGACTGCGGCGGCGCGGGCTAACCCAGCCGCGCCGCCGTCAGCGCCCGCAGATCGACTTCGGGACGCGCGCCGAAGTGGCTGATGATCTCGGCCGCGGCGATGCCCCCGGCGCGGGCGCAGTCGGGCAGTGTCCGGCCCTGCACCATCGCCGCCATGAAGCCGGCGGCGAACAAATCCCCGGCCCCGGTTGAATCGACGACGCGATCGACCGGTTCGGCGGGCACGTGATGACGGCGGCCGCCTTCGAGCACGATGGCACCCTGCGACGAGCGCGTCACCACCGCGATCCCGGCGTGTTTTGCCAGTTCAGCCATGGCTTCGTCGAGACTTCGCGTCTGATATAGCGCCATCACCTCGTTTTCATTGCCGAACATCAGATCGACATGGGTCGCCAGCAGCGCCTTGAAATCGTCGCGATAGCCTTCGACGCAAAAGACGTCGGACAGGGTGAAGGCAACCTGGCGACCGTTGGCACGGGCGACCGCGATGGCCTTTTTCATCGCGGCGCGCGGCGCGGGCGGATCCCACAGATAGCCTTCCAGGTACAGGATTTGCGACGCCGCGACGGTTTCGGCGTCGAGTTCGGTCTCGGATAATTCCTGACACGCGCCGAGATAGGTATTCATCGTCCGCTCGCCATCGGGGGTGACGATGATCAGGCAGCGCCCGGTCGGCGTGTCGCCGGTCGAAATCGGAGTTGCATAGTCGACTCCGGCGGCGCGGATATCATGGGCAAAAACCCGCCCCAGCTGGTCATCGGCAACCCGGCCGACGAACGCCGGTCGGGCTCCCAACGCCGCCATCCCCGCCATGGTGTTCGCCGCCGACCCGCCGCTGATCTCGCGACCTGGGCCCATGGCGGCATAGATTGCCTCGGCCTCGTCAGCGGGAATCAGCCGCATCGAGCCTTTGGCGATGCCGCGATCGGCAAGGAACGCCGGGTCGGCGGTGGCGATGACATCGACTAAGGCATTGCCGATGGCGAGTACGTCGTAACGGGCGGTCATGGGGAGCCTTTGGTTGCGCGAAGGGGAATGCGGCTCCCCTCCCAGTTGCGGAAGGGGGCGAGGGGGCAATAGCCACACTGGCTGCATCTGCCAACGCCCGCCCCTGCCGCCTGCCGAAAGCCGGAGGCCAGCCTTGCCACCTCGCACCAAGCCGCTACGGTCGCAGCGATGCTCGCCGCTTTCATCCTCAGTCTGGCCCAACTTGGTGACCGGGCTTTCCTGCGGGTGTTGCTGCGTTCGGTGGTGCTGACGTTGCTCATCTTCGCCGCTGTCGGATGGGGCGTTTTCATGGCGGTCCATCAGGTCGATACCCAGGGTTGGCCGCGCTGGATCGCCGATATCTGGAATTCGGGCGGTGGCGGGGCGCTTGCCGTCGGCATTACCGTCTTGATGCTATGGCTAACCTTCACCGGCGTCGCCACCGGCGTATCGTCCCTGTGGCTCGACGAGATCGTCGAAGCCGTCGAGGCACGATATTATCCAACGGCGCGGGGTCGACCGGTCGGGCTGCATCGCGAATTCGTCATGGGGCTGCGGTCGGGATTGCGCATATTGTTTTGGAATCTGCTGTTCGTTCCAGCGTATATGCTGCTGATCGTTACCGGCATTGGACCGCTGGTGGTGTTCGTCGGGCTGAACGGCTGGCTGATGGGGCGCGACTATCTCGAAAGTGCCGCTGCGCGTCACCTCGATGCCGCTGCCGCACGCGCTTGGCCACGGCAGCGGGCCACCGAACGCTGGGGAACGGGGCTGGGCACGGCGCTGCTGTTCGCCCTGCCGCTCACCGGGCTCATTGCACCGATTATCGGTACCGCAGTCGCCACGCACCTGTATCATCGGCGGCCATGACGCGCTTTGCCCTTGCCGGACTGCTGATCCTCGCCGCCTGTTCGACCCCGACGAATTCTCCGCCACCGTCGATTATTGCCGCGCCGCCACCGCCGCCGCCCGGATTGACGCGCATTTTGGGGGGCAGCGTCGCGACCGTCACCGGTCTCCTCGGTCCCGCCTCGCTTGACCGTAGCGAGGGGACCGGGCGGCAGCTGGTTTTCATCCGCCCGCAGTGCGTCCTCGACATTTTCTTCTACCCCGGACCCGGCGGGGCGGCGGCCGCAGTGCGCACTGCCAGCGCGCGCAGACCCGATGGCAGCCGGATGGACCCGGGGCTGTGCCTGACGTTGGTGGTGCCGCCAGGGCGTTAGAACAATCCGCCACCGAGCGTCAGCCGCAGCGCACCGAGTCCGATGACGACCAAGTTCAAATTACGCCCGGCGTTGCTATCCGACATCGCGCCGATCGCTAGGCCAACGGCGGCGAACGGAATCACCAGCCAGTTCGCCCAGCCGAGGAACGGGATGAAGGCGACCATCGCGGCGACGAACGCCATGGCACCGATGAACAGCGAGACGAGATTGAGCATGTGCCCAACTTAAGCATCATGTGCTGTATTACAAGAGCAATGCACTAAGTCGGGGACTTAAAGGCGGCGTTTCACCGCGCTTGCTCCGCCTCGCGATTCCGCTTAACGCTTACGTCAACCTATCTGGGGAGATGTTGCCGTGGATCTGAATTTTTCGCCCGAAGACGTTGCCTTCCGCGACGACGTCCGCGCCTTCATCGCCAGCAGCTACCCCGCTGCCCTTCGCGACAAGGTCGAGGAAGGCGAAGAAATGTCCAAGGATGATTTCCTCGCGTGGCATAGGGTTCTCGCTGCCAAGGGCTGGATCGCCCCGGCATGGCCCGTCCAATATGGCGGCACCGGTTGGACCAGCGTCCAACGGTATATCTGGAGCGAGGAAACCGCCCGCGCCGATGCCATCCGCCTGATGCCCTTCGGCCTCAGCATGGTCGGCCCCGTCATCTACACTTTCGGCACGCCTGAACAAAAGGCCCGGTTCCTGCCGGGTATCCTCAGCGGCGATGATTGGTGGTGCCAAGGCTATTCGGAACCGGGCGCGGGGTCGGACCTCGCCAACCTGCGCACCAAGGCCGAGCGTTTCACCGGCGACGACGGCAAGGATTACTACCGCGTCAACGGCCAGAAAACGTGGACGACCTTGGCGCAGCATGCCGATTGGGGCTTTTTCCTCGTCCGCACCAATTCCGAGGTCAAGGCGCAGGAGGGCATCTCGTTCCTGCTCATCGATATGAAGTCACCGGGCATCACCGTCCGCCCGATCATCACCTTGGGCGGCGAGCATGAAGTCAACGAAGTCTGGCTCGAAGACGTCATCGTTCCCGTCGATCAGCGCATCTACGAAGAGAATAAGGGCTGGACCTGCGCCAAATTCCTGCTGGCGCACGAACGCACCGGCATTGCCGGGGTCGCGGCGTCGAAGCGCGGGGTGGAGCGGATCAAGGACGTGGCGCGCGCCGAACTCGACGAAGGGGTGCCGCTGCTCGCCAACCCGTTCTTCAAGCGCAAGGTGGCCGAGCTCGAAATCGATCTTGCGGCGCTTGAATTCACCGAATTGCGGACGCTCGCCGGTGAATCGTCGGGCAAGGGTCCGGGGCCTGAATCGTCGCTGCTCAAGATCAAGGGCACCGAGATTCAACAGCGGCTGACCGAACTCGCGCTCGAAGCGGCGGGCCACTACGGCGCGCCGTATTTCCGCGGCTTTGGCGAAGGCGACAACGAACACCCGATCGGCCCCGACTACAGCCACCGCACTGCGCCGACTTATTTCAACATGCGCAAGACCAGCATTTACGGCGGGTCGAACGAAATCCAGCGGAATATCATCGCAAAGATGGTGCTGGGTCTTTAAACGAGCGCCATGACTCGCGCCGAAGCCATTACACGCCTGCGCGCCAAAACATCGGCGTTGCGCGAAGCAGGCGTGCGTGGGCTGTCGTTATTTGGCTCCACCGCGCGCGACGAGGCGGGGCCGGAATCGGATATTGACGTGCTGGTTGATGTCGATCTCGATGCCTACCCCGACTTTGATCTGCTTGCCCTGATCAGGGTTCAATATTCAATCGAGGATGCTTTGGGCATACCGGTTCATGCGCTGCTGGACCGGCGGCTCCATGATGGGTTACGCGCTTCGATCGCCCGCGATGCCATCCCTATCTTTTGATGGCAGCCGACGCATCGCGGCTGGCCCTGATCGTCAAGCTGATCGATCTTTCGCGGGCCGATCTTGTCGGCACGGACCAAGCTGCTTTCGAACGCGATCAACGCCTAATCGATGCGACGGCCCATCGCGTTATGCATATCGGTGAAAACGCGATGCGGCTTGGCGTAGCAATCCGGGCTCGACATTCCGAACTGCCATGGCGCGAAATCGCCGGAATGCGGAATTTTATAGCCCACGAATATCAAAATACGAGTGTACCGCTACTGTGGCGGACTGTTCACGGCCATCTCGACGGTCTGCGCGCAATGTGTGTGGCTGAGTTGGCCGGAAATATCGGCGACATTGGGGAGTGACATGGATTTCAACACCACCGACGAACAGACCATGCTGCGCGATACGCTGTCGCGCTGGCTGGCGGCGAATTACACGTTCGATGCGCGACAGAAGGTCGTCACCGGCGATCTGGGCTGGAACCCGGCGACGTGGAAGGCCTTTGCCGAGGAACTCGGTATTCTCGGCGCGCCGTTTGGCGATAGCTATGGTGGCCTTGGCGGCGGTGCCATCGACAACATGATCGTCATGGAAGAACTCGGCCGCGCGCTGGTCATCGAACCCTATCTGCCGACCGTCGTCATTGCGGGTGGCGCGCTGAAGGCGACGGGTGGCGCACTTGCCGACGCCGTCATCCCCGAAATCATCGCCGGCAACGCCGTTATCGCCTTTGCCTATGCCGAGCCGCAGGGCCGGTACGATCTCGCCGACCTGCGCACGACTGCAAAGCACGACGGTGGCGGTTACGTTCTGAACGGCCATAAGGCGGTGGTTTATTCGGCCCCCCACGCGACCCACCTGCTGGTCACGGCGCGCACCGGCGGCAGCCAGCGCGAAGCCGACGGCGTCTCGCTGTTCCTGATCCCGGCCGGCACCAAGGGCGTTGTCCGCCGCGACTATCCCACCGTCGACGGCGCGCGCGCATCGGAAATCTTCTTCGAAAACGCCAGCATCGGGGCCGATACGCTGGTCGGGGCCGAAGGCGGGGCAATGCCGCTGATCGAACAGATCGTCGACGAAGCCACCGCCGCCGTCTGCGCGGAAGCCTGCGGCGTTACCCGTGTCCTCCACACGACGACGCTCGATTACGCCAAGCAGCGCAAGCAGTTCGGCAAGCCGATCGGCGAGTTTCAGGCGCTCCAGCACCGCATGGTCGACATGTTCATGGAGGTCGAACAGTCGGTTTCCATCACGCTGATGGCGACGCTTAAGCTCGATACCCCCGAACGGGCGTCGGCGGTGTCGGCGGCGAAGGTCAAGGTCGGCAAGGGCGCCAAGTTCGTCGGCCAGAACGCCGTCCAGCTCCACGGCGGCATCGGCATTTCGAACGAGCTTGCGGTCGGGCATTATTTCAAGCGCTCGACGATGATCGAAGGCCAGTTCGGCTCGGTCGATCACCACCTGCGCCGTTACGAACGGCTGATGATCGACGCATGATCCTCGAAGCCGCGCGCCTCGACGTCCGCCCCGGTGAGGAAGCGGCGTTTGAGGCAGCGATGGCAGGCGCGCGCGATCTAATTGCGGCGTCGCCGGGCTTTGGCGGCATGGAGGTGCGGCGCGGCGTCGAAACGCCGAACCGGTACCTGTTGCTCGTCCATTGGGCGCGGGTCGAGGACCATGATCCGGGCTTCCGCCAGTCGGATCGTTACTCGCTATGGCGCGCGGCGCTCCACCCCTTCTACGATCCGTTTCCGGTGGTGGAGCATTACGGCGAGGTATTGATGACCTGAGCGGTCTCCTCTTCCTCCGGGGAGGGGCCAGGTTACATCGGCGGTGCGACGCCGTTCGTGCCCAAGGTTACGCGGTTGGCCATCAGCATTCCGTCGGCCCCGGGTTGACCGATCACGAAAACGGCTACGCCGGGGGCAAGCTGGCTGAGCATTGCAGGGGCGAATTGCACAATCGGAATGCCTGCGGGCACCAGCACCTGCTGCGTGCCCCCCTTGTAGTCGACGGTCAGCACCCGCCCTTTGGCTTTGGTCGCCAGCTTGCCCGACGTATCGACCGCCGAAACATTGCCGTTGGTCATCGAGCTCTTCTTGGTCAACGTCCAGCCGTAATGGCCGTCGCCGGTGCCGCGCATGACTTCGGGAAACACATGGACCTCGAGTGCGCGGAGCACCCCGTCCTTGCCGGGTTCGGCCGAGGTGCCGATGTAGCTGGTCGGCTTGATGTCCTCGAGCGCGACTGTCTGCACGGTTGCGGCCTGCGCATCGGGCGTCAGCATGACCGTCGCGGTCTTGCCCTCGCGGGTTTTAACCACCAGCGTCTGGCCGCTGTACGAAACCACCTTGCCGCGGATGAACACGCGCTCGGGTGCTGCCATAGACGCGGCGGCGGCAAGCTTGGCGGCAACAGGCGCGGTCACGGCGAGCGCCAGCGCGGCGGCAGCAAATAATTTCAACATGTGTCTCTCCCAGAATGCTGCGCCACTTTGGCCCCGGCGCGCGGCGAAGTCACGCGCCAGTTGCGCCGTGCCGCCGCCGCGCTATCGTCGCCGCCATGACCAAGGTAGCGCTGATCGGTGCCGGCTGTTCCGGCTTTACAACCGCCAAGCGGTTGCGCGATGAAGGCATCGCCTTCGACTGGTTCGAGGCGTCGGATCGTATCGGCGGCAATTGGGCGTACCAGAACCCCAACGGCATGAGTTCGGCGTATCAGTCGCTGCACATCGATACGTCGAAGACCCGGCTGCAATTCGACGATTTTCCGGTTCCCGCCGACTGGCCCGATTTCCCCCACCACAGCCTGATGGCGCAGTATTTTAACGCCTATGTCGATCATTTCGGGCTGCGTCCGCTGGTGCAGTTCGACATGCCGGTCACCGCCGTGCGCCGTAACGCCAGCCGCTGGAACGTGACGACGCCCAAGGGCACCGACACCTACGATAACGTCGTCATCGCCAACGGCCATCACTGGTCGCCGAACCGCGTCGATTGGCCCGGGCAGTTCGACGGCACGATCATCCACGCGCACGATTACAAGACGCCGTTCGCGCCGGTCGATTGCCTTGGCAAGCGGGTTGTCGTCGTCGGGTTGGGCAACAGCGCGGTGGATATTGCGTCGGAACTCGGCCAGCGGTCGTTGACCGAGAAGTTATTCATCTCGACCCGGCGCGGGGTCTGGGTGCTGCCGAAGTTTCTGAACGGAAAGCCGGTCGACAAGACGCCGTTGCCCGCGTGGCTGCCGTTGCCACTGATGCGCCTGCTGGCGCGCCGCGCCGTCGTTCGCGCCGTCGGGCGGATGGAAGACTACGGCCTGCCGACCCCCGATCACCGGCCATTGGACGCGCACCCGACGGTGAGCGGCGAATTCCTCACCCGCATGTCGAACGGCGACATTACCGCCAAACCCGCCATCGCCGCATTGGAAGGTGGCAATGTCCGCTTCACCGATGGCAGCGTCGAGGCGGTCGATGTCATCATCACCGCCACCGGCTACAATATCGATTTTCCGTTTCTGGAGCCTGCCGACGCGCCGGTCACCGACAACCATATTCCGCTGTATAAGCGTATGGTGCAGGCCGATCCGGCGTTGCACGGGCTGTGGTTCATGGGGCTGGCGCAAGCGCTGCCGACGCTCGTGAACCTCGCCGAGCAACAGGCCAAGCTGCTCGCGGCGTATCTCACCGGGCGGTACGCCCTGCCCGATGCCGACACCATGCGCCGCATCATCGCCGATGACGAGAAGCGCTATCAGGGTCACTATTACCAGTCGCGACGGCACACGATGCAGGTCAATTTCGAGCCCTATGTCGCCGAATTGAAGCGCGAGATCGCCGGTGGCGCGACGCGACTGAAGCGCGCGGCCTGACCGGGGGATCGGCTTTCGCTCGACGTTTAACCCCTGTGCGCTATTGGACCCCGATGCGATTGTTTCCGCTTGTGCTTTTGCTGACTGCCAGTGCCCCGACATTGGCGGCAGGGCATGACGATCCGCGCGGGCTGATTCCCGCCGCCCGTCCGCCGATTTCGGCGGGGCAACGGGCGTGCGGGGCGATCCCGGCCAAGGCGCTGACGCTCCCCGATCTCGTCGACATTGCGCTGTGCAACAATCCGGCGACGGCGGTCAGCTGGGCAAGTGTCCGGGCGGCAGCGGCGAACGTCGGCGTTGCGCAATCGGCGAACCTGCCCACGATCAGCGCGACCTTCGGCCCGGTGCTGACGCGGACCGACGCTTTCGCCGGTTCGGCGTTCGGCAGCGGCGGCGCGACCGAGGTCGATACCACCGCGCGGTTGGCGCTGAGTTATCTGCTGTTCGATTTCGGCACCCGCGCCGCGCAGATCGATGCGTCGCGGGCCAGCCAGCGGGCGGCGCTGGCGCAATTCGCCGATACCGCGCAGGGTGTGGCGCTGACCACGGTGACCGCCTTCAACACCTTGCAGGCTGATCTCGCGACGGCGACCGCTGCCGAAGCGACAGTGGCGTTCGCGCAGAAATCCTATGATTTCGCCGATGGCCGCAAGCGCGCCGGGACGATTACCGGGGCCGACCGGTTGCAGGCGCTGACCTCGCTCAGCCAGGCGCAGCTGACGCTGATTCAGGCGCGGGGCAATATCGCGACATCGCGGGCGCAACTCGCCGTTGCCATCGGCCTGCCGCCCGAAACGCTGCTCGATCTCGCCGCCGTTGCGCCGCTGTCGGCAGCGCCGCTGCTCAAATCGGGGGCGCGGGCGTTGATTGCGCAGGCCGAACGGCTGCGGCCCGACATCGCGGCGTCGCGCGCCAATATCGATGTCGCCGATGCCAATCTGCGCGCCGCGCGTTCGGCCGCCTTGCCCACGGTCAATGTCTCGGCGTCCGACGGGATTTCAGCGGTCGATCGCAACGTCACCGGCAACAGCGGCCAGATCGGCGTGACGCTGTCGGTGCCGATCTTTTCGGGCTTCAACCGGCGCTACACGATTGCTGCTGCGCGCGCCGAAAGCGAACGCCAGACGGCACTCGCCGAACAGACGCGGCAACAGGCGGGGCTGACCGTCTATACCGGCTATGTCGCACTCGATACCGCGGTCAAAAGCCTCGTCAGTGCGCGCGATCTGATTGCCAGCGCGCAGGCCAACGCCGATCTGGCGCAGGGGCGGTACAAGGCAGGGGTCGGGCTGTTCACCGATTTGCTCAACGCCCAAAGTGCCTTGGCGAGCGCGCGGCAGCAGCTGGTTACCGCCGAATTCAATGTGCGGACGAGCGATGCCAATCTGGCGCGCGCCGTCGGCGGCATCGGCGACGCGGTCGACGAATTGAGGGGAGCCCGATGACGCGCCGTAACTGGATTATCGTCGGGTTGATTGTCGCCGCCGTCGCGGCGTTTTTTGGCTGGCGCGCGCTCAACCCGCCGCCCACGGTCGATCCGTACAAGACGGCCGTGCTCGACAAGGGCGATCTGACCGAGGTCATCACCGCCAACGGCGTCATCAATCCGGTCCGGGTCATCAATGTCGGCACGCAGGTGTCGGGAACGGTCGAGAAATTATACGTCGATTTCAACGATCGCGTAGCGAAGGGCCAGGTGCTGCTGCGGCTCGACCCGTCGGTTTACGCCGCCCGCGTCGCCGCCAGCGAAGCCAATGTTGCCAGCACCCGCGCCAGCGCGGCGCTGCAAGCCGCCAATGTCCGCCGCGCCGGGCTGCTGGTTAAGCAGGATTATATCGCCCGCCAGGATTATGAAACGACGCTGGCGGCGTCACGCACTACCGCCGCACAGGTTGCCGCCGCCGAAGCCCAGTTGAAGCAGGACCGGTCGAACCTTGGCTATTCGATCATCCGCTCGCCGGTGTCGGGAGTCATCATCAGCCGCCAGATCGATGTCGGGCAAACGGTCGCTGCGTCGTTCAATACCCCGACCTTGTTCCAGATCGCCAAGGATTTGACGGCGATGCAGATCGAAGCAACCGTCGCCGAGGCCGATATCGCCAAGGTCAAGCAGGGCCAGGCGGTGACGTTCAGCGTCGATGCCTATGGCGGACGCAAGTTCAGCGGCGCGGTCAACCAGATCCGGCTCAACCCGACGACCTTGCAGAACGTAGTGACCTATACCGTCATCGTCGGTGTCGCCAATCCCGATGGCGCGCTGCTGCCGGGCATGACGGCGAATGCGACATTCACCGTCTCCGAACGCCGCGATGTGCTGCTGATCCCCAATGCGGCGTTGAGCTTCAAGCCCGAAGGTTGGAAGGCGCAGCGCGGCGGGGCCGCGCGCAATGGCGGTGGACCCCGCAAAGACGGCGGCAAACGCGGCCCGCGCGATCCCGATATGGTGACGGTGTTCGTTCGGGTCGGTGACCAACCCGAACCCCGCCGCATCAAGGTCGGCGCATCGGATGCCGATTTCAGCGAGGTGGTTTCGGGCAACCTCAAGGTGGGCGAGACAATCATCACCGGGGCCGGTGCCACCGACAAGAAAAAGGGCCTGCAACTCGGTCCGCCCGATACCAGCCAGAAACGCGGCGCAAACGGCCGGGGCGGCGCACCGGCGGTATGAACGCGGCGCCGGTTCTCGACCTCGACCATGTCGTCAAGGACTATCGGTCCGAGGCGGGGGTGTTCCGCGCCCTCGACGGGGTATCGGTCAAGGTAGCGCGCGGCGAATTCCTGTCGATCATGGGGCCGTCGGGGTCAGGGAAATCGACGCTGATGAACATCATCGGCTGCCTCGATACGCCGACCGAGGGCATTTATCGTTTTGAGGGCACCGATACCGCGACGCTTGGCGAAAGCGCGCTGGCCAAACTGCGCAACAACGGCATCGGCTTTATATTTCAACAGTTCAACCTGTTGCCGCGGCTGTCGGCGCTTGGCAATGTCGCGCTGCCGCTGGTGTATTCCGGCGTCGGCAGCCGCGATCGCGCCATCCGGGCACAGGCGCTGCTCGAAAGCGTCGGCCTCGGCGACAAGCCGAAATCGCGGCCGAGCCAGCTGTCGGGGGGGCAGCAGCAACGCGTCGCCGTGGCGCGCGCGCTCGCGAACGATCCCGAGCTGCTGCTCGCCGACGAGCCGACGGGCGCACTCGATACCAAAACCGGCGTCGAGGTGCTGGCGCTGTTCCGTAATCTCAATGAAACGCGCGGCGTGACGGTGGTCATCGTCACCCACGACCCCGAAGTGGCACGCGCCACCAACCGTGTCGTCCGCATTCAGGACGGGCGCATCTTCTACGACGGCCCGCCCACCGAAGCCGCGCTGTTCGGCCATGTCGAGGTTGCCGCATGATCGCCACGATGCTGTTGGAGGCGTGGTCGGCGCTGATCGCCAACCGCCTGCGGTCGTCGCTGACCATGCTCGGCATGATCATCGGCGTCGCCGCCGTCATCCTGATGCTCGCCATCGGCGGCGGCGTGCAGAAACAGGTCGCCGATTCGATCTCGGGGCTGGGGTCGAACATGCTGATCGTCACCGCCGGCAGCGGGCGGCAGGGCGGCATCTTCGGCGGGGCGGGCACGGGTGCGAGCCTGACCATCGAAGACGCCGAGGCCATCGGCCGCCTCGACAATGTCAACGCCGCCGCGCCCTCGGTCAGCGTTCCGGGGCAGGCCGTCGCCGGACCCGCCAATTGGGCGACGCAAACCACCGGATCGACGCCGGCGTATTTCATCGTCAACGATTGGACCGCCGCCGACGGACGCATCTTCACCGACCGCGAGGAGCGTTCAGGCGCGCGAGTCGCCGTTATCGGGCAGACTGTCGCCGACAAATTGTTCGGGGCCAACGATCCGATGGGCGCCAGCGTCCGCATCAAGGGCGTCAGCTTCACCATTATCGGCATCATGGCCAAACGCGGCCAGGGCTTTGGCGGGCAGGACCGCGACGATGTCATCATCGTACCGCTGACAACGGCACAGCGATTGTTGCAATCGAACGCCTTTCGCCGCTCGATCCGCACCATCTCGGTCGGCGTCGCCAGCGCCGACGCACTCGACGGCGCGCAAGAGGATATTTCGACGCTGCTGCGCCGCAAACACCGGATCCGCGCCGACGATCAGGACGATTTCCAGGTGGCGAATTTGACCGCGATTACCGACACGCTGACAACGACGACGGCGGCGATCTCGCTGCTGCTCGCAGCGATCGGGTCGATCAGCCTTGTCGTTGGCGGCATCGGCATCATGAACATCATGCTGGTTTCGGTCACCGAACGCACCCGCGAGATCGGCATCCGCATGGCGATTGGGGCGAGCCGCGCCGCCATCCGCCTACAATTCCTGTTGGAAGCGTTGATGCTGTCGCTGCTCGGCTGCGGCATCGGGGTGCTGCTCGGCACCGGGCTGGCGACGGCAGCGGGCGGTGCGATCGGCTTCGACACCGCCGTCACCGCGTCGGCCGTGATCATCGCCTTTGCCGTGTCGGCATCGATCGGCATTTTCTTTGGCTGGTGGCCGGCCAATCGCGCCGCGCGGCTCAGTCCGATCGAGGCGCTGCGGTCGTAACCCGCCAGACAAAGCGCCCCCATAACAGCCCCGCCGATACCAGGCTGGCGACGATAACCGACCAGACGATGCCAGTGACGCCGAGCTGCATCGGGATCGCCAGCGCATAGCCGAGCGGCACCATGACGACGATATAGCTGAACATATGCGCCGCCGTCGGGGCCCAGACGTCGCCGCTCGCGCGCAGCGCCTGTGCGCCGACCACCTGCAGGCCGTCGGCGACGAAGAACAGGCACGATAACAGCAGCGCCGCCGCCGCCGCCGCGACGACTGACGGGTCGCGGGTATACCCCGCCGCGATCAGCCCGTTGCCGAAGAACACGATGGCGCAGATGATCAGCATCGCGACGACGGTGACGCCGAACCCCAACATCGCCGCCCGCCGCACCGCCACAAGGTTTCCAGCGCCATAGGCACGCCCGACGAGCACGCCGGTGGAGGTCGCCAGCCCCAGGGGCACCATGAACGCCAGCGCGGCGAAGTTGAGCACGATTGCCCAGCTCGCGACCGCCATCGCGCCGATCCAGCCGGCAACGATGTTCATGCCGGCAAAAGATGCCGTCTCCATGAAATAACTGCCCGATGCGGCATAGCCGACACGGCGCATCGCCGCGCTCGCCGCAGGATCGCGCGGTGGCCGCCGCCAGACGCCGAGCGTCCGCGCCTCGGTCCATGCCGCGATCAGGGCGAAGACAAAGACGATCAACGCAATACGCGCGCCAAATGTCGCCCAGCCGCTCGCCACGGCACCTTCGATGCCGAACGGGCTATACCCCGGCACCAGCCACAGGTTGAGCGCGAGGTTGACGACATTTGCGCCCCACATCGCGATCATCCCCGGCACGGCGCGGCCATGCGCCTCGAGCCAGAACACCCCGGCATCGGCGATGAGGATCGGCAGCAGCGATAGCGCCAGCACCTGCAGCACCGGGCTCGCGCCATCGGCAAGCGCGGGTTCGAGCGCCAGATGATGCATGAACGCCGGGCCAGCACCGGCGAGCAGCAGCGCCGCGGCGATCCCGATCCACCAGGCATAGATGCAGCCGCGCCGCAGGATCGCGCCGGTTATCGCGGGCTGTCCCGCGCCGATGGCTTGGCTGGTCAGCACCTGCACTCCCGACAACAGCCCGATCGAGGTGGTCAGGACAACAGCGGTCGGGGCCCAGGCCAGCGCCAGAAACCCAAGCTCGGTGGCCGAATGCCGACCCACCGCGACCGTGTCGACCAGCCCCATCGTCATGATGCCGAGCCGCGACGCGATTACCGGCCCGGCCAACCGCAACAGCGGGCCAAGGGCGGGCAGGTCGGACGGGGCGGCATCGGCGCGCGCCATGACGGGGTCCCTTGGGTGCAAACAGCCGGGCGCTCTAGCCGAGGCGGCTCCCGGCGGCAATGCGCCGCGACAGCGGCATCATCGCCGTTCGAGCAGGCGTTCCACCGAAATATGCCCTGCGCGGATATCGGCGAGATCGGCGCATTCGGCTTCGAGCGCGGCGCGAATCGCCTGCAGTTCATGGTCGGTCATGTGTTCGATGCCGACGAATTGATTGCGCGCGGTATCGATCGAACGGATGATCTCATCGAGCTTGGCCTGCATTGCTGCAGCGTCACGATTCTGCGAATTCTGGATCAGGAAGACGATCAGGAAGGTGACGATGGTCGTCGTGGTATTGACCACCAACTGCCAGGTATCGCTGAAGTGGAACAGCGGACCGGTCGCCGCCCAGCCGATGATCAGCGCCAGCGCACCGATGAACGCCAGCGGCTGGCCGACGAAAAAGGCGATGCGGTTGGCGATGGTTGAAAACAAGCGATCCATGGTGATATTTCCCTCATCCATCGACGTTCGGGCGAACGCCGCGTGGACTAGCGTCCGCCATGATCGTGCGGACGGCGCGGCGCGGTAATGATCACCGACTATTTACCTATACGGTTATTCGTTGTCGAGACGCAACCAATTCTTACCCATGCTGCGGTTGCCGCGCGCGTTAACCTCGCCTAACCCGGAACGATCATCGCAAAAGGCTCCCGCTCCATGACCTCGGCTCTGTTCCGTCCGTTCCAGCTGAAGGGGCTGTCGCTGCCCAACCGTATCGTCATGGCGCCGATGACGCGCAGCTTCTCTCCGGGCGGCATTCCGGGCGATAACGTCGCCGAATATTACCGCAAGCGCGCTGCTGGCGGCGTCGGGCTGATCGTCACCGAAGGCACCGCGCCCGACCGGCCCGGTGCTGCCAACGACCCCGACGTTCCCGAATTCCACGGCAAAGCATTGGATGGCTGGGCCAAGGTGCCGCCAGTCGTTCACGGCGAAGGCGGCTTCATCGCACCGCAGCTGTGGCACGTCGGTGCGCTGCCCAACAAGATCAACCCGCGGGTCAATCCGGTGACTGCTGAATCCCCCTCGGGATTTTACATGCCCGGCCGCACCAACGGCGAAGCCATGACCGACAGCGCCGTCGCCGACGCAATCGCTGCATTCGCCCGTGCCGCTGGCGACGCCAAACGGCTCGGCTTTGACGCCGTCGAACTCCATGGTGCGCATGGTTATCTCATCGATGAATTCTTCTGGCCCGGCACCAATCAGCGCGACGATGCGTGGAACGGCCCGACGATCGCCGATCGCGGGCGCTTCGCTGCCGAATTGCTCAAGGCGACCCGCGCCGCCGTCGGCCCGGATTTCCCGATCATCATCCGCCTGTCGCAATGGAAGCAGCAGGATTTCGCCTATCGCATCGCAACCACACCCGACGCGATGGTCGAGTGGCTGGCACCGCTGGTCGATGCCGGGGCCGATGTCCTGCATTGCTCGCAGCGGCGGTTCTGGGAGCCCGAGTTTCCCGAACTCGACGGCGAAAACGGTTTGAACTTCGCCGGCTGGGCGAAGAAGCTCACCGGCGTGCCGACGATCACCGTCGGGTCGATCGGGCTGTCGAGCGACTTTATCGAGGGCTTTGCCGGCGGCACGGCAGGTCCGGCCGGGGTTGAAAACCTTATCGAGCGGCTCGAGCGCGACGAATTCGATCTTGTCGCAGTCGGACGCGCGCTGATCGTCGATCCCGATTGGGCGCACAAGGTCCGCGATGGCCGCATGGACGAGTTGAAGTCGTTCGACCGCGCCGCGCTGGCGGAACTCGTTTAGCGCGTGACGCCGATCCGCCCCAAGGACGCTGCGACGCTGCTCGTCATCCGGCGTGACGGGCCGGTGCCACGGGTGCTGATGGGGCGACGCGTCGGTGGCCATGCCTTCATGCCCGACAAATGGGTATTTCCGGGCGGGCGCATCCACCGTTCGGACTTTGGCGTGCCGGTGGCGCGCGAACTCGGGCACGACGCCCATGCGGCGCTGGCCCGCACCTGTGCCCCGCATCGGGGCCGGGCGCTGGCGCTGGCGGCGGTCCGCGAAACCTTCGAGGAAACCGGGCTGATCCTTGGACGACCGGGTGGCGGACGCGTATCGCCGAAAAGCGACTGGCGCGAGTTTCTCGCCACCGGGCATCTGCCCGATCTTGGCGGCGTCGAGTTCGTGGCGCGGGCCATCACGCCACCGGCGCGGACGCGGCGGTTCGATGCGCGCTTTTTCACCGTCGATGCCGAATATCTGGTCAGCCTCGATCCCGGCCCCGGCAGCGGCGAACTCGACGAAATCGCCTGGTTCGATTGGGCGGCAGCGGCGGCACTCGACCTGCCGTCGATCACTCGTGCCATCCTCGACGAAGTGGCGCTGCGCGATCGCGAGGCGGGGCGGCCGATTCCTTTCCACCGCTTCGACCGGGGGCAGCACCGGTTGCTGGCGGTGTGATTTCAGAACGGGTGCCGCAGGAAGACGGCTTCCCCGCCAGATACAAACTGCTAAGCTCGGGTCATTATAAAACCCTTGGGAGTCTGCCTCGTGAAAATCCTTCTTGCCGCCACCTGCCTTGCGGCCATTGCCGCGCCGTCGTTCGCCGCTGGACCTGGCGGCATCCGCAAGGAGGGCAGTGAAGCCAGCATGGCCGCCGTCAGCCCGTCGATCCTGTGGGACTGGAAGGGTGCGTATGACGGCCTGCCGCCTTTCGACAAGGTCGATCCCAAGCTGTTTCCGCCGGCCTTCGAGGCCGCGATTGCCGAGCAGCGCACGGAAATCGCTGCGATCACTGCCAACCCCAAGCCCGCAACCTTCGAGAATACCATCGCAGCGCTCGAACGTGTCGGCAAGAAACTCGATCGCGTCGGCAGCATCTTCGGCGTCATGACATCGAACGTCAGCAACGACGCGTGGGAAGCGCTCGACAAGGACTGGTCGCCGAAATTCGCCGCCGTGTCGGACGAGATCAATTTCAACCCGGCGCTGTTCGCCCGCGTCAAGGCGGTCAACGCCAACCCCAAGGGCCTGAGCGCCGAACAGCAGCGGTTGACCCAGCGCTATTACGACGGCTTCGTCCGTTCGGGAGCCAATCTCGACACCGCCGGCAAGGCCGAACTCGGGCGCATCAATCAGCGCCTCGCCAGCCTGTTCGCCGATTTCTCGTCGAAGCTGCTTGCCGATGAAAACAGCTGGACCGTCGTCGACAGCGATGCTGATCTGGCGGGAATGCCCGCCGGCAATGTGGCGGCGTACAAGGCGGCAGCCGAAAAGAAGGGCGGCGCGGGCAAGTTCTTCGTCGTCAACACCCGCTCGGCGGTCGATCCATTGTTGACCTTCGCCGCCAATCGCGCCGTGCGCGAGAAAGTCTGGCGCAAGTTCATCGCGCGCGGCGACAATGGCGATGCCAATGACACCAACGCGGTCATTGCCGAAATGGTCAAGCTGCGCGCCGACCGGGCGAAGCTGCTCGGCTTTGACACCCACGCCGACTGGCGGATGCAGGACACGATGGCGATGGACCCGGCCAAGGCGAAGGCGCTGATGATGCGCGTCTGGCCCGCCGCCGTCGCGCGCGTCCATGAAGAAGTCGCCGATATGCAGAAGATCGCCGATGCCGAAGGCGCCAAGCTGACGATCGAGCCATGGGACTATCTCTATTACGCCGAAAAGGTCCGTAAGGCGAAGTACGACCTCGATGCGGCCGAGCTGAAGCCGTATTTCGAACTCAACAACATCATCCAGGCGTCGTACTGGGCGGCGGGCAAGCTGTACGGCTTCGAGTTCAAGGAGGTCACCGGCACCGTCCCGGTGTTCGCCCCCAACGTCCGCGTCTGGGAAGTCCGCGACGGCAAGCGCGGCTTTGTCGGGCTGTTCTACCGCGATGATTTCGCCCGTGCCGGCAAGCGTTCAGGGGCATGGATGACGAGCTATCGTACGCCATCGACCTTCGACGGCCCGGTGACGATCCTGGCGTCGAACAACAATAATTTCACCGAAGTCGCCAAGGGCGAGCCGGTGCTGATTTCGTTGGATGACGCGCGGACGTTGTTCCACGAATTTGGCCACGCGATCCATTACCTCAGCGTCCAGCAGAAATATCCGGGCTTCGGTATGCCGCGCGACTTCGTCGAATATCCAAGCCAGATGAACGAACATTGGGTGCTGACGCGCGAGGTGCTCGACAAATTCGCCCGCCACTACAAGACCGGTGCGCCGATCCCGCAGGCGCTGATCGACAAGGTCAAGGCGAGCGAGAAGTTCAACCAAGGCTATACCGTCGCGAGTTACCTGTCGTCGGCGATCGTCGATATGGACCTGCACACCGTTCCCGGCGGCGTCGTCGATCCCGACAAGTTCGAACGTGAGGATCTGGCGAAGCTCGGCATGCCGAAGGAACTGGTGATGCGGCATCGCCTGCCGCAGTTCGGGCATCTGTTCTCGTCCGACAGCTATTCGGCGGGGTATTACAGTTACCTCTGGTCCGAAGTGATGGAGGCCGACACCTGGGCGGCGTTTCAGGAATCGAAGGTGCCTTGGGATCCCGCCGTCGCCAAGCGCTACAAGGACGTGGTGCTATCGACCGGCAACACCACCGACCGTGCTGCCGCGTTTCGCGCCTTCCGTGGCCGCGACCCGGACGTGAAGGCCTATCTCGACAAGCGCGGCTTTCCGGCGACGGGGAACTGACCGGTCGCGGTCGACCCCGCGCAGGCTGAGCTTGTCGAAGCCGGACCGTCAGCGCAGACTATGCGTATGACGGTCCGGCAGCGGACGGCAAGGGGGCAGGGCATGAACTGGAAACATTGGCTGGCGGCGCTGGCGGTCGTGGCGTCGCCCGCCGCCGCAACCGAATTTGCCGTGACCATTCCGGTGGGCGCGGCGACCGCACCACTCGACGGCCGCCTGATCCTCGTCGTCTCGCCACTGGCGACACCCGCGCCGATCAAGCAGGTCGATCTCCACAATCCGCTGAAATCGCCGCCATTCTTTGGCCAGACGATCGATGGTGCCGCGCCGGGCGCGACGATCGCCCTCGGCACCTCCGCCTATGGCTGGCCCGCCACAACCCTCGCGGCGCTGCCGCCGGGTGATTATACCGTCCAGGCGCTGCTCAACCGTTATGAGACCTTTCACCTTGCCTCGGGCAAGACGGTCAAGCTGCCCCCCGACATGGGCGAAGGCCAGCATTGGAACGAAAAACCCGGCAATCTCTATTCGCAGCCGCAAACGCTCCATGTCGGTCCTGGCACGGCGACGGTGACGCTGACGCTCGATCAGGTGATTCCGCCGATCACGCCCAAGCCCGACACGCCCTTCATCAAACACTTCAAAATCCGCAGCGCATTGCTCAGCAAATTCTGGGGGCGGCCGGTGTATCTCGGCGCGCATGTCCTGCTGCCGGCGGGCTTCGACGCGCACCCCAATGCGCGCTTCCCGCTGATGGTGTTCCACGGCCATTACCCCGACGACATCGCCGGGTTTCGCACGACCCCACCCGACGCCGATCTCAAGCCCGACTATTCCGAGCGTTTCCACCTCGCAGGCTACAACCGCATTCAGCAGCAGGAGGCCTATGCCTTCTACCAGAAATGGGTCGCCAAGGATTTTCCGCGCTTTCTCGTCGTCGAGATCGAACACGCCAATCCTTATTACGACGACAGCTATGCGGTGAATTCCGAGAATCTCGGGCCCTATGGTGACGCCATCAACCAAGAGTTGATCCCCGAAATCGAAAAGCGTTTTCGCGGGCTGGCGCAGGGTTGGGCACGCTTCACCTATGGCGGATCGACCGGCGGCTGGGAGGCGATGGCGACGCAGGTTTTCTACCCCGACATGTACAATGGCGCGTTCGTCGCCTGCCCCGACCCGATCGATTTCCGCGCCTATACGTCGTTCGACCTGTACAGCGACAAAAACGCCTATGCCGCCCCCGGCGTGGCGCGCGACATCGACCGCCCGGCGATGCGCAACTACCTCGGCCAGACGCTGGCGACGGTGCGCGACGTCAACCAGATGGAATGGGTGCTCGGCGACCGGACCCGCTCGGGCGAACAATATGATATCTGGCAGGCGGTCTTTTCCCCCGTCGGCACCGATGGCTATCCGGCACCGATTTTCGACAAGCTGACCGGCGATATCGACCCCAAGATTGCCGCCTATTGGCGCGAGCATTGGGACCTGACGCATATCGTCGAACGCGATTGGGCGACCCTCGGCCCGAAGCTGGCGGGCAAGCTGCACATCTATGTCGGTTCGGCCGACAGCTATTTCCTGACCAATGCTGTCTATTTCGCGCAAGCTACGCTCGAAAACCTGAAGGCTCCGGCGTGGGGCGGCGACATCGCCTATGGCGACCGCGCCGAACATTGCTGGAACGGCGACCCCAAACTATCGAACGCCTATTCGCGGCTGCACTACAACACGCAATATCTGCCGCTGATCTTGGACCGCATCGCCAAAACCGCCCCCAAGGGTGCCGACCTGACGAGTTGGCGCTACTGAGGCGGCTCGTCGCGCGGCGGACCATCGGGCGGCGGCGGGTCGAAGCCGTTTTCGATCGCGGTCTGCGCGGCGTCGGCCATCGCATCGGCGGCGTCGCCCGCTTCGGGTCCGGCGATGTCACCGACGATTTCGCCCAATATTGACGGCTCCTCCCGCCGCGCCAGCTTGCCTTCGCGGGTCAGCGCTGCGGTCATGAAGCGGTGCCACAGCCGCGCCGGAACGCTGCCACCGACGACACCGCGCATCGGAGTATTATTGTCGTTGCCGGTCCAGACGCCGACGACGAGATCGCCCGCGAAACCGATGAACAGCGCGTCGCGGTGGTTCTGGGTGGTCCCGGTCTTGCCATAAGTCGGGATCGGCAGTCGCGCGGCGTTGCCGGTGCCGTTGCGCACTGCCGATTGCAGCAGTTGCAGCATCGGTTGCCGCGCCGACCACGGCGTCAACGCCGCTGCTGTTGCCTTGACCGTCGCCAGCACCCCGGTTTCGGGCGCGGCATCGAACGCCGTCGCCTTGACCGGGCGGTTGCCCCTCGCCAGCGCCGCATAGGCCTGCGTCAGTTCGAGCAAGGTCATCGGCGAGGTGCCGAGCGCCATCGCCGGATAGCGGCTAATCGGCGACGTCACCCCGAGCTTGCGCGCCTGCGCGACCACCGCCGCCGTGCCGACCTGCTGCGCCAGCCGCACCGCCGCGACGTTCGACGATGCGGCAAAGGCGGTGGCAAGGCTGATATTGCCGCGATATTTGCCCTCGTCGTTCTTGGGCGCGTAATCGCCGATGGTCAGCGGGGTATCCTCGACGGTGTCGCCGGGGCGCAGGCCGGCATCGAGCGCCGCCAGATAGACGAACAGTTTGAACGACGATCCCGGCTGCCGCATTGCCTGCGTCGCGCGGTTGAACGGCGTCGCGGCATAATCGGTGCCGCCGACCATCGCCACCACGCGGCCATCGGGGCGCATCGCGACCAGCGCCGCCTGCCCGACACCGGCGCCGCGCGTTTCGGCGATGATCGCCTTGACTGCGCGTTCGGCATCGGCCTGCATTCCGGGGTCGAGCGTCGTGCGCACCACCACGTCGCCATAGGTTGCCTCGCCTTGCGCCGCACGCGCCTGCGGCAGCGCCCAATCGGCAAAATAACTCCCCGACGGTAGCGCCTTGCGCCCGGGGTTATAGTCGGCGGGCTCGGCAGCTTCGGCACGCGCCGCCGAAATCGCGCCGGTTTCGACCATCGCCTTCAGCACCAGATCGCCGCGCGCCCGGGCTTCGTCGAGATGGCGGCTGGGGGCGAGACGCGACGGGGCCTGCACCATCCCGGCGAGCAGTGCGGCTTCACCGAGCGTCAGTCGTTCGGGTTCGGTATCGAAATAGACGCGCGCGGCGGCACGGATGCCATAGGCACCATCGCCGAAATAGACGCTCGACAGGTAACGCGACAGGATCTCCGGCTTGGTCAGCCGCGCTTCGAGCCAAAAGGCGATGATGACTTCCTGCAGCTTGCGCTTGATACTGCGGTCGGCCGACAGGAAGCTCGTCTTGGCTAGCTGCTGGGTGATCGTCGAGCCGCCCTGGGTGACGCCGCCGGCTTTAGTATTGGCGAACAACGCCCGGGCGATGCCCTTGGGATCGATGCCCCAATGGCCATAGAAACGCCGGTCCTCGATGGCGATCAGCGCGGCCGGGACATATGGCGGCAGCTTGGCGATATCGACCGGGGCCTCCTTGTAATCGCCGCGCCGGGCGATCGGTTGGCCGTCATCCGCCAACAGTACCAGCGAGGGCTTTTTGAGCGGTTCGAGCGCGCGGCCCAGTGGTGCGGTGATGACCAGCCAAAGGATCAGCGCGAGGAACAGCCCGACGAAAACCGCCGCTATGCCGGGGCCAAAACGGCGCAGGCGGCTGCGAGGGCGCGGCGCCAACAGGCCGTCGTCCTCGGTCACTTCCCGTCTTTCGTCGCGCAGGGACGGCTCACGCCCGTTCCCGCGTGGCCGAGAACTTCACCGCGCTTTCGCGTTGCGCGACGTAGTTCAGCTCCCATCCGTCGCGCGCCATGAACACCGGCGCACCGTCGCGGTCCTCGGCCATCGCGGCGCGGTTTTCCTCGGTGAAGCGTTTGAGGTCGGCGGCGTCGGCCGAAATCCAGCGCGCGGTCTCCCATGGGCTCGCCTCGAACGACGCGGCAACGCGATATTCGGCCTCGAGGCGCGAAATCAGCACTTCGAGCTGCAATTGCCCGACGACACCGACGATCCACTGGCTGCCGAGCATCGGCTTGAACAGCTGCGTCACGCCTTCCTCGGCCATGTCGGTCAGCGCGGTGCGCAACTGCTTCGATTTGGTCGGGTCGCCGAGCCGTACCCGCCGCAGAATTTCTGGCGCGAAATTGGGGATGCCGGTGAAGACCACATCGTCCTTTTCGACGAGCGAATCGCCGACCCGCAGCACGCCATGGTTGGGGATGCCGATAATGTCGCCGGGAAACGCCTCATCGGCAATCTCGCGGTCGGCAGCGAAGAAGAAAATGGGGGAATTGATCGCGATGACTTTGCCCGTCGCCACCTGCTTCAGCTTCATGCCGCGCCGAAAGCGCCCGCTGGCGATGCGCAGAAAGGCGATGCGGTCGCGATGCTGCGGGTTCATGTTGGCCTGCACCTTGAACACAAAGCCGCTGACCTGGCCGTCGCCGGGGTCGACCGGGACGGGCAGCGCGGGTTGCGGACGCGGTGGCGGCGCGAATTCGGCGAGCGCATCGATCAGCGCCGCAACGCCAAAATCCTTCAGCGCCGAGCCGAACAGCACCGGGGTCAACGCCCCCTGCCGGTACAATTGTGGATCGAGCGTCGCATAGCCACCAAGCGCCAGTTCGGCCTGATCGCGCAGTCGCTGCGCAATGGGGCCACAGAGTTGGTCGATAAGCGGGTCGCCGAGGCCTGTCGTCGCCACCGTTTCACCTGCCGCGCCGGTTGCGGTGCCGTCGGGTTTCAGGAAATCGTGCGTCCGCAGATCGTACAGGCCATGAAATTCGCCGCCCATGCCCGCAGGCCAGTTCAATGGCGCGACATCCAGTGCGAGAATGTCCGAAATTTCGTCGAGCAGTTCGAACGGGTCGCGGCCTTCGCGGTCGACCTTGTTAATGAAGGTGATGATCGGCACATCGCGCAACCGACAAACCTCGAACAGTTTGCGGGTCTGCGCCTCGATCCCGCGCGCAGCGTCGATGACCATCACCGCGCTGTCGACCGCGGTGAGCGTGCGGTAGGTATCCTCACTGAAATCCTCGTGGCCCGGCGTGTCGAGCAGGTTGAACACCGTGCCGTCACGTTCGAAGGTCATCACCGATGACGTGACCGAAATCCCGCGCGCCTGTTCGATCTTCATCCAGTCCGACCGCGCCCGGCGGTTCTGGCCGCGCGCCCGCACCTCGCCCGCCGCATGAATCGCGCCGCCGAACAGCAACAGCTTTTCGGTCAAGGTCGTCTTGCCGGCGTCGGGGTGCGAAATAATGGCAAAGGTGCGCCGGGGCGCGGCGCCGGAAACCGGATTGGACATCGCTGCTCTGTGGCGGCAATTACTGGTATGGGCAAGCGGGACGGATGATGCGCAGCGTCGCCGCATTGCTCGCCCGCGCCAACACAATGGTTTGTCGGGGGCGCGGTTCGAAAATGCTATGCGTGGTGCTGGCAATACCGCTGGAAGGCGCGAACACAACGCGAGCGGTGCCGCGATTGCGAAAGCGATTTGCTCGCCATGAGCGCCGCCGACATCGGCGACGACGCAGCCGCGAGTGCCTGTGCTGCAGTATTGAGAAGCTGTTTCATGATGGAATTTCCTGAATTTGCTGACGGTATCAAGACGCCTGCGTCGGTCACTCACCGTCGCATTTGTTGATGGAGCCTATCGGCGCACTTACGGTGTAACGGGAGGTGTAACGACATGAACTTAGGGTGCATCGGCGCGCATTTCGGTGCACGCCGCTGCTGGTGACGGACGTCGGACCGGTCGTCGCCCGCCGAATACCGAAAACGCTGGCGTAAGATACGGCGAGCCGAGTCGTGTGCGAGACAAGTGGGATTTTGCGGCGCGCAATTCTCTGTTACGGTGCCAAATGTCGAAAATGCGGGATCGTTTTCTGCCGGCTTTGGCGCTGATCGCTTTGACCTTTGCCGCCCCGGCATCGGCCGGCAGCCTGTACGCCATTCCCAAATACGCCGCCTTCCTCGTCAACAGCGATACCGGCGAAGTGCTGTATGCGCGCCAAGCCGATGCGCCGCGCTATCCGGCATCGATCACCAAGGTGATGACGCTGTATCTGGCGTTCGAACAGCTGCGGTCGGGCGCGCTGCGTGACAGCGACCTCATTACCGTGTCTCGCTTTGCCGCTGCGCAGCGCCCGTCGAAGCTCGGTCTGCGCCCCGGCGCGACGATCAGCGTGCGCGAGGCGATGGGGGTCATCGCGACGCGGTCGGCCAACGATATCGCCGTGGCGCTCGCCGAACATATCTCCGGCAGCGAGGCGGCGTTTGCAGCGCGGATGACGTCGGTGGCGCATCGGCTCGGCATGGCGCGCACGACCTTCATGAACGCGACCGGCCTACCGGCGGCGGGGCATCTGACGACGGCACGAGATATCGCCACGCTGTCACGGTCGGTAGTCCGCGATTTCCCGCAATATTACGGCATCTTCAGCCAGGTCGCGGTCGATTACGAAGGCCAGGAGATCGTCAACCACAACCATTTGCTGACGACGCTGCCCGGTGTCGATGGCATCAAGACCGGCTTTACCAACGCCGCCGGCTACACACTGGCGGCGAGCGCGGCGCATGACGGGACGCGGTTGATCGCCGTCGTGCTTGGCGGGCCGAGCCGGATGATGCGCGACAGCAATGTCACCGAGCTTTTGGATACCGGGTTCGAGGTGCTCACTCGGCGGTCGCGCGGCGAGGTCACCACCGTTGCCGCCAATCTCGCCGAACCCGACGACCTGTCGGATACGGTGCTCGAACGTCTCGCTGAATCGGGCAGTAGCACCGATGTGCTGGCATTGAGCGCGCCGGTGCTGCTGCGCAAGCATTGACGCGATGACCCGCCGCGCCATTTTCAGTGGCGGGCCGTTTGAAGCGACTGTCGGCTATGCCCGCGCCGTTGTCAGCGGCGATATGGTGTTCGTCGCCGGGACGACGGGGCGCGACCCCGCCACTGGCATCCTGCCCGCCGACGTCGAAGGCCAATGCGCCAATGCGCTGGCGATCATCGGCACGGCATTGGCCGAGGCCGGGTCGGGGTTTGCCGATGTCGTGCGCGTCACCTATTACCTGCCCGACCCTGACGACTTTGCGCCATGCTGGCCGCTGCTGCGCGCCAGCTTTGGCGCCAATCCACCGGCGGCGACGATGATCGTCGCGGGGCTGATCGATCCGGCGATGAAGATCGAGATCGAAGTGACGGCGCGCGTCGCGGTTTGACGGCGCGCCCGGTTTCGCCGACGGTGTTGGCATGAACCCGATGCCGCTCGACCAACTGTTCAGCCTTGCCTCGGGGCTGGCGCTTGTCGGGTGGGTCGCGCTGGCGCTCGCGCCGTTCAGACGAAGTGTCGCGGTGCTCGTCGCGCGGTTGGTCGCTGCGACCTTGTGCGGGGCCTATGCGGCGTTCCTCGTCCACGCGCTCGTTGCCGGGCCGCCGCTGCCGCCGGGGGCGAGTTTCAATACGCTCGACGGCGTCGCGGTGCTGCTGTCGACCAAGGCGGCATTGCTCGCTGGCTGGGTGCATTACCTCGCCTTCGACCTGTTCATCGGCAGCTGGGAGACCGAAGACGCACCCGAGGCGCATGTGCCGCACTGGCTGCTGCTGCCGTGCCTCGCACTGACGTTCGTGGCGGGGCCAGTTGGGCTGCTGCTGTATCTTATCCTGAAGGCCGTGCGCCGCCGCTGAAACGGGCACCGCACCTAGCGCTGGCGGACCCTCGCTGCCATATCTCCGAAAATGCCCGTCCGCTCGCCTTGCACCAACGTCTGCCGCATCGAAAAGCGTTCGGGCTTTTGCGAAGGCTGCCGCCGCACCGTCGACGAGATCATGCGCTGGCCCTCCGCCGGTGAGGATGAGCAGCGCCGCATTCTCGCGCAGCTGCCGGGGCGGGCCGCGCGACCACAGCGAAGGTGGTTCGGCCGATGATCCTTTCGGTTCTCGATCAGTCGCCGGTTGCCGTCGGCACGCCGCCCGCACAGGCGCTGCGCAACAGCATCGATCTCGCGCGGCATACCGAGGCGCTGGGTTATCACCGCTATTGGGTGGCCGAACATCATGCGTCGCAGGCGCTCGCCGGCTCGGCACCCGAAATCCTCATCGGTGCAATTGCGGCGGCGACGTCGCGTATTCGCGTGGGGTCGGGCGGGGTGATGCTGCCGCATTATTCGCCGTTGAAAGTCGCCGAACAGTTCAGCCTGCTCGCGGGGCTGTACCCCGACCGCATCGATCTCGGGCTGGGCCGTGCCCCCGGCAGCGATCAACGCACCGCAATCGCGCTCCAGCAGGACCGGCGGCAACACGCTCCGAACGCCTTCCCCAGCCAGCTTGCCGAACTGCTCGGATACCTTGAGGGCACGCTGCCGCCCGATCACCCGTTCGCGGCCTATGCTGCAACGCTCCCCGGCCTGCCGCATGCGCCCGAACCGTGGGTGCTCGGCTCCTCGTCCGACAGTGCCGCATTCGCGGGCGACCTTGGCTTGCCGTACTGCTTCGCCGATTTCATCAATGCGGACGGGCGCGACATCGCCGCCGCGTATCGCGCACGGTTCGTGCCGCGCCACCCCGGCGACCGCCCGCAGGTGATGATCGCGGTCTGGACGGTCGCTGACGAAACCGATGCAGCTGCCGAACGCCTCGCGGCCCCGGCGCGGATGATGTTCGCGCATCTGCTGATGGGCCGATCGATCGGCGTGCCGGACCCGGACACCGCGCTGGCGTGGCTCGCCGACCATCCCGAAATGGCGCGCGGCCGCGCTGGACGCCGGGTCGTCGCCGGATCGCCCGCGACCGTGCGCGCCGGGCTGCTGGCGGCCGCGGATGAATATCGGGCCGACGAAGTGATGCTGGTCAATATCCTCCACGATCATGACGACCGCAAACGCAGCTATGCACTGGCGATGGACGCGATGGCGCAAGAACTGGCCGCCGCGTAGGGTCGCGCCTCAAGAAGTTGTTGTCGCAACCCTAATATCGGCACGAAACTTGCCCCTTTTGGAGCGAATCGGCGGCCGCAATCGTCGTGGCGCTTGACAGGCGACTCCGTCACCTTTTCAAACAGGGCAGACGAACAGGGCGAACGGGTCAACTGCGGACGATGGCAAAAAAACGGGTTCTCGCCATCGCATCGGGCGGCGGGCATTTCATCCAGTTGCTCCGGCTCAGTCCGGCGTGGGAGGGTCATGACGTGACCTTCGCCACGGTTTTTGCCGATTCCGCCAGCGAAGTCGCCCCGGCGCGGCTGCTGACCTTCCACGATGTCAGCCGCAAGGATTGGTGGCGGCTGCCGCTGGTGGCGTTGGACATGCTCTCGATTCTGGTGCGCGTGCGGCCGCAGGTCATTGTCACCACCGGCGCGATGCCGCCGCTGGTTGCCGTCGGCCTCGCGCGCTTTGCCGGCATCAAGACGCTGTTCATCGATAGCATCGCCAATTCAGAGGTGCTGTCGGGCTCGGGACGCCTCGCCAGCCGCTTTGCCGATCGCGCGCTGACCCAATGGCCGCAGCTGGCGACGGGCGATATCGAACATTGGGGCAGTGTCATTTGACCGGCGTGTTCGTCTCGGTCGGTACGATGATGCCGTTCGACCGGCTGGTGCGCGCCATGGACGAATGGGCAGCGGCCAATCCCGATGTGCCGGTCGAAATCCAGATCGGCAGCGGCAAGTACGAACCCGTCCATGCCAAATTCGCGCGCATGGTATCGGCAGCCGATTATCGTCAGCGCGTCGCCGATGCCCGGTTGTTCGTCGCGCATGCTGGTATCGGGTCGATTCTGTCGGCGATTCAGGCGGGCAAGCCGTTGCTGATGCTGCCGCGCCTGCGCGCCATGGGGGAACATAATACCGATCACCAGCTGGCGACCGCCAAGGACCTTGGCGCGCGTCCCGGCCTCCACGTTGCCGCCGACGCCGCCGATCTGCAGCACCGGGTATCGGCGATGCTCGCCGACCGTGCCGCACCGCCTGCGCCGATCCCCCGCTTTGCCGATCGCGCTTTTACCGATCGCATTCGCGCCTTTATCGACGCGGCGTAAGCCAGCTATGGTCCTGATCGATCCCATGCCCACGGGCGATCCCATGCGTTTCGCGTTGATCGTGACGCCGCAACACTGCGTCGGTCACCCCGACAGCATGTTTCTGTTCGGCGGCGCGGGGCTCGGCGCGGCGCTGGCGGCGGTCGAGGTGGCGACCGGGCGGCCAGCGGTCTGGGCGGCGGCGCAATACCTGTCCTACGCGCGCCCGGGCAGCCAGCTCGATCTTGAGGTCGCCGTCCCGGTCAGCGGCAAATATACGAGTCAGGCGCGGGTAACAGCGCGCGTCGGCGATCAGGAAATCCTGACGGTCAACGTCGCACTGGGTCAACGTCCGGGGGCTCCCGAGGCGCAATGGGCGGCCATGCCGATCGTGCCACCGCCCGGTGATTGCCCGGCGATGGAGTATAATTGGGTGCGCCGCGACGACGATATCAACGGCAGCATCGAACAACGGACGGCACACGGCCGATTCGGCAAGGCGCGCGGCGATGGCGGCCCCAGCCCCGACGGCGCAGCCCGCATTTGGGTCCGGCCACACGACCCGGCGATCGCTATCGACCGGATCATGTTGGCAGTGATGGCGGATTTCCTGCCGTCGGGGGTTGGCAACGCGCTTGGCACCAACGCCGGCGGCAATAGTCTCGACAATACCATCCGGTTTGCCCGCGTGGTGCCGACCGAGTGGGTGCTGGCAGATATCCGCATTCACGCCGCTTCGGGGGGCTTTGTCCATGGCCGGGTGCACCTGTTTGCGCAGGATGGCACGCTTATGGCGACGGCAAGTCAGTCGCTGATCCTGCGAGTGCACTGACACCGGCAGAGGCAGAAGTGCCGCCATCCCGGCGCAGGCCGGAATGGCGGCTGGACCCTTATTTCCGCCAGACCGCGACCGTCACCGATCCGCAGGTGTACGACGAGGTCCGCTTGAACCCTTGGCCCGTGTACAGCGCCTGTTTCGCCGCAGCGGTCGCGGCGTTCATGCCGTGGTGCGACCGCCATTCGCCCTTCGCCGGAATCCAGTTGGCGTTGTAGGTCGCACCATTGTTCTTGCAGGTAACGATGTCGGGCAACATGCCGCTGTCGCTCATATGGTCGAAGAACGCCTGATAATCGGCCCCGGGGGTGCCGTTGAAGGTATAGGTCCCCACCGGACGCGGTGGCCAGAACAGGATATCGGCATTCGGCAAGGCTTTGCCCGTCAGCGCCGCCCAAGGCCCGTTGAGGCTGGCCTTGCCACCGGTGAACGACGTCGTCAGGCCGCGGCTGAACTTCATCACCACCGGCTTGCCGCCCTTTTCCATATGGACGTGCAGGTGCGGCCCGCCTTTCGATGCTCCGCTGTTGCCGACAAGGCCGAGGAACTGGCCTTCGCTGACATGCGCGCCGTTGGTCACCTTGACCTCGTCTTCGATGTCGGGGCTGCCGCCATGGCCGTTGGTGCCGGTGAACAGCTTGGCATTGTGCGGGCAGATTGCCGCCGGAATGCTGCCGGGCTGCATATGGGCATACAGCGCGGTGACGCCGTCGTCCTGCAGGATCCAGATGTGGTTGCCGCCGCCGGCAAACTTCTTGGCTTCATAGTCGGCATTATAGCTGCCGGGGACGTTCTCCGGGGCATTGCGCCAGCAGCCGACGATCGTCCCCGCGCCCATGGCATGAACCTTCTTGCCATAGACGATCCAGTTGTTCAGCGTTTTGGCATCGGCGCCGTCGGTTTTCAGCCACGGCCAGTTGCTGTCGGAGGCACGGCGGCGGACGCCGATATCCTTGCCTTCGGCCTGGATACCGGCGTTGTGGACGAAGGTCATGGCGCGTTCGTTGCCGCTAACGTCGTCGGCGTGAAGCGGCAGGGTATAGGCGCTGGCAGCAGCCGGTATCAGTGCGGCCGCGAGCAACATGGTCTTGAACATTACGATCTCCCCAATTGTACCAGTGCGCTTTGGCACCGTTCCTGCCGCTTGAGCCGTTTCGGCCTCTGCGTGAAGGTGCAGCGACGCGCATTCGGGTGCGCAACGGTTGCACGAACCTTGCACCCGTCGCGCCGATTGGCCATCAAGGACACCTCTTGGGGGAGGGACGACATGCGGATTTTCGTCGCGATCGGGCTGGCGCTGGCGCAACCTGTGCTCGCAGCACCTGCCGTTTCACCGGCGACGCGCGCCGACAACGCCGCGCTCGGCGCAACGCTCGACTGGACCGACCGTCAGGATTTCGATTTTGCGGCGCGGGGTCTGGTCGCTCGACCCGCCGAAGCGGTCATTCGCGGCAAGGACGGCGCGGTGCTGCGCGATTTCCGCGACGATGCGGCCTTTACCGGCGACGCGCCCGCCACCGTCAACCCCAGCCTGTGGCGCAACGCGACGTTGCTGGCCAAGGCGGGGCTGTTCAAGGTCGCCGATGGAATCTGGCAGGTACGCGGCTTCGACCTGTCGAACATGACGGTGATCAAAGGCAGCACGGGATGGATCCTCGTCGATCCGCTGACCACCGTCGAAGCCGGCGCGGCGGCGCTGGCGCTGGTCAACAAGACGCTCGGCAGCCGCCCGGTAACGGGGCTGATCTATACCCACAGCCATGCCGATCATTTCGGCGGTGCGCGCGGCGTCGTCGATATCGCCGACGTCGCCAGCGGCAAGGTACCGATCGTCGCCCCGGCGGGGTTCATGCGCTACGCCATCGGCGAAAACGTCATTGCCGGTCCGGCGATGACGCGGCGCGCCGAATATATGTTCGGGGTGCTGCTGCCGCATACGCCCGACGGCCATGTTTCATCGGGGCTGGGGCCGGTACGCATGGGCGGGACGGTCTCGCTGGTCGCTCCGACCGACAGCATCTCCGCGACCGGCGACACCCGCACCATCGACGGCGTGCGCTTTGAATTTCAGCTGACGCCCGACACCGAAGCCCCGGCGGAAATGAACTTCTACCTGCCCGATCTCAAGGCGCTGTGCATGGCCGAAAACGCCAATGGCGCGATGCACAATCTGCTCACCCCGCGCGGCGCACTGGTCCGCGACGCGCATGGCTGGGCGGCGTATCTGCTCGAGGCGCGGCGGCGCTATGGCGGACGCACCGACGTGCTGTTTACCTCGCACTTCTGGCCGCGCTGGGGGCAGGTCGAGATCAACCGCTACCTCGTGCTTCATGCGCAGGCCTATGCCTATGTCCACGACCAGAGCGTGCGGATGATGAACAACGGTTCGAACGCCACCGAGATTGGCGAAGCGATCGCACTGCCCACGCCGCTGGCGAAGGCGTGGTTCAATCGCGGCAATTATGGGTCGGTGAAATTCAACGCGCGCGCGGTGTATCAACGCTATCTCGGCGCGTTTGACGGCGACCCGGTCAATCTCGATCCGCTGCCGCGGAACGACGCGGCCAAGCGCTATGTCGCCGTGATCGGCGGGCCGGAGAAGGTGCTGGCGCTGGCGCAAGCCGCAGCGGCAAAGGGCGACGACCGCTGGGCGGCGACGCTGCTTGGGCATCTGGTGCGCTTCGATCCGGCGAATGTGGCGGCAAAAACCGCGCTCGCCGGGGCCTATGACCAGCTCGCCTATCGTGCCGAAGCCGCGCCGTGGCGCGATTTCTACCTGACCGGCGCGCGTGAACTGCGCGAGGGCGTGCTGCGGCCGCCGCCGACCGGAACCAACGCGATTGCCGCCAATCTGCAGGTCGCCGATCTGCTCGATACGCTGGCGGTGCGGGTGGTTCCCGAAAAGGCGCTGGGGGCACCCTTCACCGTTGCGCTGGCGATCAGCGATACCGGCGAGCGCCATCTGGTCAGCGTCGGTAACGGCGTGCTGCTGCATGAGGCCGGCGTCGGCGACAAGGGCGATGCGACGCTGACGATCACCCGGTCCGGGCTGCTGGCACTGATCGGCGGGCAGGCCAAGGCGCAGGATCTGATGGGCGCCGGGGTGCTCAAGATCGACGGCGATTTCGTGGTTCTGCAACGGTTTACCGCGCTGTTCGAAAAGCCGCGCGACGGGTTTCCGTTGGTGACGCCGTAGCCGCCGCTATCGCGGCAGCATACGCACCAGCGGCACCATCAGCACCGCCGTCAGCACGACCCCCAACAGTGCCGCCGGAACGCTTGCGCCATGCGCAATCACCACGCCGATCGCCAGCACCGCCGCCACCTGAAACCCGAAGTTGATGATGTTGTTCGCTGCAATCGTCCGTGACCGGTCGCCGGGGGCCGTCGCGGTCTGGAGTACGGCATACAGCGGCACCGAAAACACCCCGCCCGCCACCGCCATCGCAAACAGATCGGCGAGCATGCGCCAGCCGCCGAGCGTTGCGAGGAAGGCACCGACCCCACCCGCACCGCCGGTCATGGCGCGTTCGGCAAAGAACAGATCGGTCCCCGCCGCCGCCATCGCCAGCGCGGCAAACGGCGTCAGCCGGTTCGACACCCGCCCGCCGAGCAAGCGCCCGACACCCGCCGATCCGACCGCGATGCCGATGGAGAAACTGGCGAGGAACAGCGTCGCGACGCCCTCGCTGCCACCGAGGTTGTTCTTCACCAGCGGCGCGAACTGCGTCGTGTACACCGCCCCCAACGCCCAGAACCACGAGATCGCCAACGTCGCCAGCGCGAGGTTGCGGTTGGCAAAGGCGCTGCGCAACGCCCGCCAACTGTTGGTCGCCGGGTTCCAGTCGATCGGCGCGACACGCTCGGGTGGCGCTGCCGGGATGAAGCGCGACGCGAGACACCCGGCAGCCGCAACCGCAATCGCCACTGGCCCGGCAGTCGATGCGGCGAGCAACCCCCCGGCGATCTGGCCGAGCAGGATGGCGACGAAGGTGCCGCCCTCGACGAGCCCGGTGCCGAGCAGCAGTTCGTCGGTGCGCAGGTGTTGCGGCAGGATGGCGTATTTAACCGGCCCGAAAAACGCCGAATGCACCCCCATCAGAAATATCACGGCAAGGCCCAGCGGCAACGAGGCGATCGCCAACGCCAGCGCGCCCAAGGCCATGAAGGCAATCTCGGCGATCTTGACCCAGCGCGCGATGGCGGCCTTGTCGCGCGCATCGGCAATATCGCCCGCCAGCCCCGAAAACAGCACGAACGGCAGGCCGAACAGCCCCGTCGCCAAGGTTGCGGTCGCCGCCGCCTGCACGGCGTTTCCGGCATAAAGGTGGAAGGTCGCGAAGAAAATCAGCGCTGTCTTGAACAGATTGTCGTTGAACGCCCCCAGAAACTGAGTGGCGAACAACGGCCCGAAGCGCCGCGAGGTCAGGAGAGCGATCACCGCTGCTATCGTAACGAAAGGTCAAGCTTCGTCGAGGGCCAAGGTTCGACTCGCGCCTGCAACATCGCCACGATAAGATCGCCGAAACCACCGAAGGAAAACCCATGTCCGATATCGTCAACATGATCATGCGCATGGGCGGGGCCGATGCCATTTCGGCCATGGCAGCGCGCGCCGGGATTTCGCCCGAACAAGCGCAGGCGGCGATGGCGGCGCTGGCTCCGGCGATTGCCGGTGGCATGGCGAACCAGGTCGCTGCGGGCAACCATGATGTCGTCAACGCAGCCGCCGGCGAAGCTGCAGTGATGACCGGATCGGCCGCCAGCGACGAAGCGGTCAATCATGGTTCGAACATTCTCGGGCAGATTTTCGGCGGGCAGGACACGACAGCAGCGGTGACGCAGGCGGCGGCCGAGAAGACCGGGATCGATGCCGGTGCATTGGCACAGTTCATGCCGATGGTGGCGACGCTGGCGGCAAGCGCGCTCGGCAACAGCGCCGGGGCAACGGTGGCTCCGGCGGGCGGCATCGGCGGCATGCTCGGCGGTTTGCTGGGCGGCGGCGCTGGCGGCGCGCCGTCGGGGGCGGCGGGGTTGCTGGCGATGCTCGATGCCAACAAGGACGGCAGCCCGCTCGACGATTTGATGGGCATGGCGCAGCGCTTCATGAAGCGCTGACTGGCGGATGGCGGGCGGCATCCCTATGGTGCCCGCGATCTGATGGGGCGAGTACGAACACCGGCATGACACGCGCGCGGCGCACCGACGATTGGGGCTTTCCGCGCTGGCGGGCGTACGGCGGCGGGGGTGCGCCGGTCGATGTGCGGACGTGCGACCGCGACGGTTGCGACCGCCCCGGCGACCGCCCGGCGCCCAAGGCGCCGAACCGCCCCGAACGCTGGTATTTCTGCGAAACCCATGCGGCCGAATACAACAAGGACTGGGATTATTTTGCCGGTCTGAGCGCCGAGGAGGCTGCCGCGCGCACCCAGAGCGAAGCCGGGCAGCGCCAGTACACTCGCGCCAAACATTGGGAATGGGGCGGTGCAGGCGATGGCAGCCGCAGCCGCGCCGAAGTCGAGGCGCTGTCGGCGCTCGGCCTGACGCCCGATGCCGACATGGCGGCGGCAAAAATCGCGTGGCGCGCCGCCGCCAAGGCCAACCACCCCGACATCGCCGGTGCCGACCCCGAAGCCGCCAAACGGTTTCGCGCCATCCAGGCGGCATGGGAAATCCTCGAACGCGCCGAGGCCGTGCGCGTCGCCGACTCAGCGCGGTAGCGAGCTTTTTTGTCATCCCGGGCTTGACCCGGGACCCAGTTTCCTTCCGGAATTCCGAAAGGAAACTGGGTCCCGGGTCAAGCCCGGGATGACAGGGGCGTTATTGCGCAGTCACTGCACCCACAACCCCCAGCGCCACGATGATCCGGCAGTCGATCGCCACACCTTCATCCCGCCGCGCTGCGATGAACGCCGTCAACCCCGTCAACGGCACGACATGCACGACAATATCCTCCCCCGGCACCCCGCCGCCGGGACCGGTGCGGGTCACCGACGCGGCGCGGTAGTGCCTTTCTGTCATCCCGGGCTCGACCCGGGACGACAGGGGCGTTATTGCGCGGTCACCGCCCCCACAAACCCCAGCGCCACGATAATCCGGCAGTCGATCGCCACACCTTCATCCCGCCGCGCTGCGATGAACGCCGTCAACGCCGTCAACGGCACCACATGCACCACAATATCCTCTCCCGGCACCCCGCCGCCGGGACCGGTGCGGGTCAGCCCGGTGGCGCGGAACAGCTGAAAGCTCTCGTTCGACATCCCCGGCGAGGTGGCAAATTCGCCGAGCGCCTCCCAATGCGTGGCGGCAAAGCCGGTTTCCTCGTCGAGCTCGCGCGCCGCGCTATCGGCGGCAGTTTCGCCTTCTTCAAGATCGCCGACCAGCCCCGCTGGCAGCTCGAGGCACGCCCGCCCCAACGGCACCCGAAACTGTTCGACCAGCACGATCTCGTCCGCATCGGTGAGCGCGAGGATCACCGCCGCGCCGACCGACCGCGTGCGTGCGGCATATTCCCAAGTCCCCTCGCACCGCACTTCGAGGAATTTGCCCTGCCATGCGACGGTCATGCGACACGGTCTCCAGCTAGATGCGCGGCGAGCGCTGCGACCAGCGGCGCATCGGCAGGCGGCATCGCAAGGTCGGCCATTTCGGCCATCGTCACCCAGCGCAGTCGCTGCCCAATACGTGGTTCGGGAACCCCGTGCCAGCGGCGCACCGCAAACAGCAGCAGCACCAGATGGCCGTTATCGAGTGCATGGCTGGCAAAGGCCAGCGGCAGCAGATCGCGGACCATGACGGTAATGCCAAGTTCCTCGTCGAGTTCGCGGACCAGCGCGGCTTCGGGCGTTTCGTGCGCGTCGATCTTGCCGCCGGGAAACTCCCACAGCCCGGCCAGCGGCTTCCCCGCCGGACGTTCGGCGACAAGCACCCGCCCGGCGTCGTCGATCAGTGCCGCCGCCGATACCAGCATCACTTCCAGACGATCAGCTTGACCCGGTCGCCGGGAGCAAGTCGCTTGCCGTCCAAGCCGTTCAGCACCGTGAAGCGCGCCACCCGGTCGTCGGCATAGGCCATGCGCCCGGCAAGGCTCGCCACCGTGTCGCGCGGCCCGACGCTGACGACGGAAATCTTCCGCCCGCGAATCCTTGCGGCCTCGGCAGGGGTCAGTCGTCGCACCGAATTGATCAGCGTGTCGAAACCGGGGTCGCGACCGGCGGGGGCCGTCGTCAGGATCGAAAACACTTGCGTCGCATCCCAGCGATACACCGCGAGCGTGACATCGACCGGACCGGCGTCGCTTTGGGCGCGCAGTGTACTGACGACCGTTTCGACGCCATTGACGCCGATGCGGCGCGGCGGCGACGCGTCATTCGCCTGATCCCCGGCCACCGCCCGCCAGACCTTGCCGCTATAGCCTTCGAGTGTGTCGCCGGGGCGGAGGGTGCCGCCGCCGAACTTGAACTGGCCGCGGCCTTCGGCGGCACCGATGACGGCATCGGGATTGTTCTGCATGGCAAACCCCGGCGGCGCGTCGAATGCCACGCGCAGGCCGGGGTGGAGGAAGCGCTGCCCTTCGATAACGCCCTGTGCCGGGTCGTCGCCATAGGGCATGCCGTCGATGGCGTTGAGAAATGCGTCGCGGTTCAGGGTTCGCGCGCGATTGCGCAGCGTTTCGGCCTCGCGCCGCACCCTTGCGACACGCTCGGCGGTGGCGGGATGCGATGACAGCCATGTCGATGGCGCGCGGTTGTCGCGACCGGCAAGCCGTGCGTCGAGCGTGGTCTGCGCCTCGAGCGCCGCAAGAATCGATGCGCCGGCCGACGGGTCGTAGCCCGCGCGCGCCAGATAGCGCACCCCAAGGCTGTCGGCTTCGCGCTCCTGATCGCGCGAATAGCCGAGTGTGTAGAGTTGCGCGCCTTGTCCGGCGAGCGAGCCAAGCGTGTTCGATCCGGTGATCGCCCCGAGCAGTGCAGCACCGACGCTGGTAATGACCGATCGCGTCTGGCGCTTCTGCGCATGGTTGGCCGCAACGTGCCCGACCTCATGCCCCATGACGAACGCCAGTTCGGCCTCGTTGTTCATCAGCGCGACGAGGTTGCGGGTGACATAGACATAGCCGCCCGGCATCGCAAAGGCGTTGCCGATGCTGGCGTTGAGCAGCGTCACCTTATAATCGCCCGGCCGCGCCGCCATGCCCGATTGCGCGGCGATGCGCTGGCCCACCGTGCGGACATAGTCGGCGGGGCGGGCAGTGTATGCCCCGCCGAATTGCGCGCTCAGCTGGGCGTCGGCCTGCGCGCCTTCGCTGCGACTTGCATCGAGCGGGGTGGGCGCTGCGCCAATCGACAGCGACATCACAGCGGCGAGGGTCAGGAGGCGGGGGAAGCGGTGCATCGTCAATCCATAAGCCGCACACGGGATTGGCGAAAGTGCGCACTCGCGGCGACCGTGACTGCCGCGCGAAGTGCGGGCTACGTCGCTCCGGGCAGCTGTGGGCTATCGGACAAGTTCGTCGCATCGCCATTGGACCGCAACCTTGCTACCATCTGTGCATGTCGAGCCCGGATGTCCCCCTTCCCGAACTGCGCAGTCGGCTGATTGCTGCCATGCTGCCCAATGTGCCGTTCGACGGCTGGTCGGATGCGGCGCGTGATCGTGCGGCTGACGCCGAAGGGATCGACCGTGATATCGCCGCGCTGGCACTGCCCGATGCGGCGGCGATGGCCGATGGCTATACCTTGCGCGCCGATGCCCAGATGGTCGCGGCGATGGCGGCGGCCGGGTCCGACACGATGAAGGTGCGCGAACGCATCCGCTTTGCCGTCAAATCGCGCCTCGAAGCCGCCGATGGCGACCGCGAAGCAGTCCGCCGCGCGCTGACCATAATGGCTTTGCCGGGGAATATCGCGATGGGCGCGCGGACGCTGTGGCGCACCGCCGATACGATGTGGCGGGCGGCGGGCGACACCGCGACCGACTATAACCACTACACCAAGCGCGCGATTCTGGGTGGGGTGTATTCGGCGACGCTGCTGTTCTGGCTCGACGACGACAGCGAAGGCCGAGCCGCGACCTGGGACTTCCTCGATCGGCGCATCGACGGGATCATGCGCTTTGAAAAGACCAAGGCCAGTGTGCTCAAGGGGTTGAGCGTCCTGCCCGATCCGGCGCGGTTTCTGGGACGCCTGCGCTATCCGGCGGTTTAACGGCGCTGGCGCGGCGCGGAATCCGCTGGCCTTGGCCAATCGCACATGATAAGCGTTCGCAATAGATGAGTCCTTTGCGCACTCTAGAGACCTTGCGACCCGGCGAAGTGGCGACGATTGCCGCGATCGATCGCAACGGCGTCGACGCGGCGACGGCGATCCGGCTGCACGAACTCGGCTTCGACGAGGGGGTCGATGTCGAACTGCTGCATCGCGCGCCGATGGGCGGCGATCCGCTCGCCATGCGCGTCGGCAACATGGTCGTGGCGCTGCGGTTGGCGATGGCGCGGCTGATCGAGGTCGAGCCGGTGGCGATCCACCTCGCCCACGCAGCCGAATAACCGCGTGAACGCTCCGCTTGCGACGCCGGTGGTGGCGCTGGTCGGCAATCCCAACGCCGGGAAAACCAGCCTGTTCAATGCCTTGACGGGCGCGCGGCAAAAGGTCGGCAATTATCCCGGCGTTACCGTCGAGCGCAAGTCGGGGCGGCTGGCGCTGCCCGATGGCCGCACTGCCGAACTGATCGACCTGCCCGGCACCTATAGCCTGACGCCGCGCTCGCCCGACGAGGCGGTGACCCGCGACGCGGTCCTCGGCCATCTGAAGGGCGAAAAGCGCCTCGATGCCATCGTCGCCGTCATCGATGCGACCAATTTGCGCAACCATCTGCGCTTCGTGCTTGAACTGCGGCGTCTCGGGCTGCCGATGATCGTTGCGCTCAACATGATTGATCTCGCCGAACGCGACGGCACCGAAGTCGATATCGCCCAGCTTGCGAAAATCCTCGGCATTCCGGTTGTCGCTACTGTCGCGGTTCGTCGCCGTGGCCTTGCCGACTTGGGCGAACAACTCGCCGCCGTGCTGCGTGCCGACGGCCCGGTGCTGCCGGTCGCCGCAGGGGAGGCCGACACGCGGTTGCTGCAGCGCGAAGCTGCCGTCATCGCGCGCACGGTGACGGTGGCGCAGGGCCAGCAACGCCGCTGGTCGCAGCGGCTGGACGCGCTGGTGCTGCACCCGGCGTTCGGCCCGGTGCTGCTGATGGCGCTGTTGTTCTTCATGTTTCAGGCGGTGTTTGCCTGGGCGCAGGCCCCGATGACATGGCTTGCCGGTTTGGTGACACAGGCTCAGGGCGGGCTGACAGCGGCGTTACCGGCGGGCGATTTGCGTTCGCTGTTGGTCGACGGCGTGCTTGGCGGCGTCGGCGCGGTGGTCGTCTTCCTGCCGCAGATCATGATTCTGTTTTTCTTCATCATCTGCCTCGAACAATCGGGCTATATGGTCCGCGCGGCGTTCCTGATGGACCGGTTGATGGCGCGCGTCGGGTTGAACGGGCGGGCGTTCATCCCCCTGATCTCGTCGTTCGCCTGCGCCGTCCCCGGCATCATGGCGACCCGCACCATCGATGCCCCCAAGGACCGGCTGACAACGATCCTCATCGCGCCGCTGATGACGTGTTCGGCGCGACTGCCGGTCTATGCCGTCATCATCGGGGCATTCATCCCCGACCGCCGCGTCGGGCTGTTCAACCTGCAGGGGCTGGTGCTGTTCGGCTTGTACGTTGCGGGAGTCGTTGGCGCGCTGGTTGCGGCATGGGTGATGCGGCGCACGGTGACCAAAGGCCCGACGCCGACCTTCCTGATGGAAATGCCGAAGTACCAATGGCCCGCGCCGCGCGACTTGTGGATCGGCATCTGGCAGCGCGCGAAGGCGTTCCTGACCCGCGCCGGCACGACGATCCTGATTTCGACGATCGTGCTCTGGGCGCTGGCGACGTGGCCCAAGCCGCCCGAAGGCTGGACGCGGCCCGCGCTCGAATACAGCGCCGCCGGCCGCATCGGCGCAGGGCTCGAACATATTTTCTGGCCAATCGGCTTCAACAAGGAAATCAGCCTTGCGCTGGTTCCGGGGATGGCGGCGCGCGAGGTGGCAGTTTCGGCGCTCGGCACCGTCTATTCGCTGCAGGGCACCGACGTCGACCATGCCGACGGGTTGATCACCAAGCTGCGTCGCGCGTGGAGCCTGCCGACCGCGCTCGCCTTCCTCGCGTGGTTCGTCTTTGCGCCGCAATGCATCTCGACGCTGGCGGTGACGCGGCGCGAAACCGGCGGCTGGAAATGGCCGGCGTTCATGTTCGCCTACATGTTCGGTGCAGCGTACGCAGCGGCCGGGATCACCTATTGGAGCGCCAAGGCGCTGCTCGGCTAGGCGGTCACTGGTCCTACCCCTTGACCTAAAATCGCTCATCCCGAGCGAAGTCGAGGGACAGGGCCACAGTCGGCGCGTCCCTCGACTTCGCTCGGGATGAGCGGAAATTGTGGCTTGGGAGCCGGGCTATCGCTCCATCACCTGCCGCATCCGCGACAGATAGCGTGCCAGCGTATCGATTTCGATGTTGACCGTGTCGCCCGCCTTGACGGTATCGAACGTCGTCCATTGCGCGGTGTGCGGGATGATGTTGACGGCGAAATGCGCGCTGCCATCGGCTTGGTCGGTGACGGCGTTGACCGTCAGCGAGACCCCGTCGATGGCAACCGATCCCTTGGCGGCGATGAATGGGGCAAGGCTCGCAGGCACTGCGATGCCGATGCGATGCGAATCGCCTTCGGGGCAGACGCCGAGGATCTGCCCGACGGCATCGACATGCCCGGTGACGATATGCCCGCCGAGTTCGTCCCCGACCTTCAACGCGCGTTCGAGGTTGAGGCGGCGTCCGGCGGTCCATTGCCCGGTGGCGGTGCAGGCCTGGGTTTCGCCGCTGACATCGACGCTGAACGCGCCGGGGGCCTTGGCGACGACGGTCAGGCAGACGCCCGAACACGCCACCGACGCACCGATGGCAAGGCCCGCCGTATCGTAACCGGTACCGATGGTGATGCGCAGGTCGCCGCGCGGTTCGACGCTTTGGATGGTGCCGATGTCGGTGATGATGCCGGTGAACATTTGGCGTGCCTAACGGATGCGGGTGTAGGTCTCAAGCCGGTCGGGGCCGAGGGCGATGACCGGCCCGACGCGCCAGCGGCCGTGCGCTTCGCCGAGGTCACCGAGATCGAGCCGCAGCGCGGGGGTGCCACCGACAAGGATCGGCGCGCGGTACAGCAGTAGCCGGTCGACGAGATCGGCGGCGATCAGGCTCGACGCGACGCCAGCGCCGCCTTCGACCAGCACAAGGTCGGCATCGGTGACCGCTGCAAGCGCGGCGGGGGAGGCGAGGTGACGCACGCCGGTAACGGGCGATCCGCTCATCACGGCGATGGCAGGCGATCGCCCCTCCAGCCCCGGCAGGCGCACATCGAGCGACGGCGCATCGGCCTCCCATGTGCCGCGTCCGACGACGATCAACTCGCAGCGCGCGCGTTCGAGATGCGCATGTGCCCGCGCCCGCGGTCCGGTGATCCAGCGGCTCGCCCCCGACGCCAGCGCGATCGATCCGTCGAGCGTCAGCCCGAGTTTCAGCGTGATATGCGGTCGCCCGCGCCGCTGACGGCTGAAGAACCCTGCCATTACCGCCTCGGCTTCGGCCGCGCCGACGCCCATTGTCACTGCGATTCCGGCGGCGGCGAGCGCCGCCAGCCCTTGGCCGTTGGTGCGCGGGTCGGGATCGCCGGTCACCACGACTACCCGCGCCACGCCCGCATCGATCAGCCTCGCGCTGCACGCCGGACCGCGCGGCGAGACATGCGCACAGGGTTCGAGCGTCACATAGGCGCTTGCGCCGCGCGCTGCGTCGCCCGCTGCCGCCAATGCCATCTCTTCGGCATGGGGTCGCCCGCCCGCTTGGGTCCAGCCGCGCCCGACGACACGACCGTCGTTGACCAGCACGCAGCCAACCGAAGGGTTGGGAAAGGTCCGCCCGACCCCGCGCTGCGCCAGCGCCAGCGCCGCACCCATCCAGCGCGCGTCATCGGGCCGAACGCTGTCGGGTCGTGCTTTGTCGGGCTGCGCCGTCAACGCCTATTCGACCGGTGGTTCGTCGCCGGCATTGCCGTTGGTGACGTAGGGAATGTCTTTCTTCGCACCGCCGCCGGCGACATAGGCGTCGTATTGTTTTTGCGCGTCGGTCCGCGCCTTGCCGGTCAGTGTTGCGATATAGGTGCGCGATTCCGCCAGTTTCGCCTCGCGCGCGGCCTTCGTCCGTTCGGTCATGGCGATCGCATCGGCGCGCGTGCGTCCGGCGGCCCAGCTTTGAAAATAGATCAGCTTGGGGTCGGGCGGCAGATAGCCCCAGCGCGATTCGAGCAGGAACATCGTCATCACGATGACCGTCATCAGCAACGCCAGCCCGCCGACGATCAAACGATTGCGGCGAACTTCGGCACGGGTAGGCGCAAGGTACGACATGGGCTCTCCAAACGCGGCGACCCCAAGATAGGGAATCGCCGCGTCGGGCACCAGTGGCTAGGATATTGGCGGCGCTCGGCGCTTATGCCGCGAACTGGTTCATCGTGTTGTGGGCGCCACCAGCCTTGAGCGCGGCTTCCCCGGCGAAATAGTCCTTATGGTCGTCGCCAAGGTCCGAGCCGCTCATGTTCTGGTGCTTGACGCAGGCGATCCCCTGACGGATTTCGGCGCGCTGGACGTTCTTGACATAGCCGAGCATCCCCGCTTCGCCGAAATACTCCTTCGCCAGATTGTCGGTCGACAGCGCGGCGGTGTGGTACGTCGGCAGGGTGATCAGGTGGTGGAAGATCCCGGCGCGCTTGGCGGCGTCGCGCTGGAAGGTGCGGATGCGCTCGTCCGCTTCGGCCCCCAGTTCGGTGCCGTCGTACGCCACGCCCATCAGCTTGGCGCGGTCATAGGTGCTGACGTCCTTGCCGGCGGCGAGCCACGCATCATAGACCTGCTGACGGAAGTTGAGCGTCCAGTTGAACGACGGCGAATTATTATAGACCAGCTTGGCGTTGGGGATGACCGCGCGGATGCGGTCGACCATCCCGGCGATCTGTTCGATATGGGGCTTTTCGGTTTCGATCCATAACAGGTCGGCCCCATGCTGCAGCGACGTAATGCAATCGAGCACGCAGCGGTCCTCGCCCGAACCGGCGCGGAACTGGAACAGGTTCGACGGCAGGCGCTTGGGCCGCATCAGCTTGCCGTCGCGGTTGAGGATGACGTCGCCGTTGCGCGCCGTCCCCCCCAAATCGTTGAGGTCGATCTCCTCGCAATCGAGGAAGCTGTTGTACTGGTCGCCAAGGTCGCCGGGTTCCTTCGAAACGGCGATCTGCTTGGTGAGGCCGGCCCCCAGCGAATCGGTGCGGGTGACGATGATGCCATCCTCGACGCCGAGTTCGAGGAAGGCGTAACGGCAGGCGCGGACCTTGGCGAGGAAGTCCTCGTGCGGGACAGTGACCTTGCCGTCCTGGTGGCCGCACTGCTTTTCGTCGCTGACCTGGTTCTCGATCTGGAGCGCACAGGCCCCCGCCTCGATCATCTTCTTGGCGAGCAAATATGTCGCTTCGGCATTGCCGAACCCGGCGTCGATGTCGGCGACGATCGGCACGACATGCGTCTGGTAGTTATCGACGGCATTGAGCAGCCGCTGTTCTTCGATGGCGTTGCCGCTGGCGCGCGCGGCGTCGATTTCGCGGAACATCATGCCGAGTTCGCGGGCATCGGCCTGCCGCAGGAAGGTGTAGAGTTCCTCGATCAGCGCCGGGACGCTGGTCTTTTCGTGCATCGACTGGTCGGGCAACGGGCCGAAATCGCTGCGCAACGCGGCGACCATCCACCCCGATAGATACAGGTAACGGCGCTCGGTCGAGCCGAAATGCTTCTTGATCGAAATCATCTTCTGCTGGCCGATGAAGCCGTGCCAGCACCCGAGCGACTGGGTGTACTGCGCCGGATCGGCGTCATACGCCGCCATGTCGCGGCGCATGATCGCAGCGGTATAGCGGGCGATGTCGAGCCCGGTCTGGAAGCGGTTCTGCAGGCGCATGCGCGCGACGCTTTCGGCGCTGATGCCGTCCCAGCTGCCCTTGTGACTGGTGATCAGCGTTTGGGTCTGGGCGATATGGTCCTGGTACGACATGGCGGCGCGCTTTCTTTGACAGTCTTACACATGGTAACGGCGGGGCGCGTTCATCGCTGCCTCCGCCGTCGCCTCCCCGTAAACCATTGCGTCGTCGATGCGTCCCGGCTAGGCCGAGGTCAAGCGATTCGGTCAAGAAATCGTGTCGAAATGTCCGGTTTATGCTTCGCTGCGGTGTAACTCTGTAAAGATTGTGACAAACCTCGTTCCTCTGCCGACGGCGCTGCCGTTGCTCGAAAACGGCGGGCGCAAATTGTTCGCCGGGTCGCGCATCCGCCGGGTCCGGTCGGCGCGCGGGCTGACGCAGACCCGCATGGCGAGCGATCTCGGCGTGTCGGTGAGTTATCTCAACCTGATCGAGCGCGACCAGCGCCCCTTGTCGGCGGCGTTCCTGCTCAAGCTGGCCGGAACCTATGATCTCGACCTGAAAAGCCTGAGCGGTGACGACGGTATCGGCCTCGCCGACGAACTGGCGCGGGTGTTTACCGATCCGCGGCTGACCGGCATCGATGTACCGCGCGCCGAACTGCGCGAACTCGCGGCACGCTCGCCGGGGGTCGCGCACGCGTTGATCCGGCTGGCCAACGACGCGCCGAGCCTGCCCGCCGCGCCGCCGCCACCCGGCAGCCTCGACGCCGTCGTTCATATGATCGACGCGACGGGCAATTATTTTGCGGCGCTCGACAGCGCCGCCGAAGCGCTCGCCGACGAATTGCGGCTGACCGGGCCGGATTTGAATGCCGCCGTCGTCGATCGGCTGCGTGGGCGGCATGCCATTTCGGTGCGGGTCATGCCAGTCGAGGTGCTGCCGGGGCATCTGCGCCGCCTCGATCTCCATGCGCGGCAGCTCCAGCTGTCCGAAGCGCTCGATGCGGCATCGCGAGGCTTTGCCGCCGCCGTCCAGCTGGCGCAGATCGAATTCAAGTCGATCATCGCCGACACCATCGCCGGGGCTGGAATCGCCGATCCGCTGCACGCCCGCGCGGCGACGGTGGCGCTCGGCAAATACGCCGCCGCCGCCATCGTTATGCCCTATGCGCGCTTCCTCGCGGCGTGCGAGGCGACGGGTTACGATGTCGAGCTGTTGCAGGCGCGGTTCGGGCGCGGACTCGAACAGGTGGCGCACCGGTTGACGTCGCTCGGACGCCCCGGCGCGCGGGGGCTGCCGTTCTTCATGCTCCGCGTCGATCGCGCCGGCACGGTATCGAAATCGTTCGCCCATGGGCCGTCGCCGATCCCGCGTATCGGCGGCTGCGCGCTGTGGTCGCTGTACGCGGCCTTCGACCGGCCGGGCGAAATGCGCCGCCAGCTGGTCGAGATGGAGGACGGTCAGCGCTACCTGACGCTGGCGCGCACGGTGCGCGGCACGGCGGCGCCATGGGGGGCCGAACGTCCCGAATTCGTCATCGGGCTGGGGATCGATGCCGCCCATGCGCGCGGGCTGGCGTGGAGCGCCGGGGTCGATCTCGCCGGTCCCGCCAGCGCCATCGGCCCCGGCTGTGCCGCCTGTCACCGTGCCGCGTGCCGCCAGCGCTCATTGCCGCCCGCCGGTGCCCATATCGCCTATGACGAGCGCCAGCGCGGGCTGACGCCGTTCCGTTTCTCGGAGGATTGAGCGATGCGTCTCGCCCTGCGCGTCACCCCCGCGAAAGCGGGGGCCCATCGCCTCGACTGTCCCCTGATGTCCCCCCGCTTTCGCGGCGGTGACGAACAGTTTTGCCTTCACCACCAACTTTAGGACTTACGCCAATGCCAATTCCCGGCGTCGAACTGACGCGCGCTCTCGGCCCCGGCCATGACACGATCCTGACCGATGCGGCGCTGGCGTTCGTTGCGCAGTTGCATCGTATGTACGAACCGACCCGCCAGTCGCTGCTGCGGGCGCGCGGCGAACACCAGCGTTGGTGGGATGCCGGCAACGCGATCGACTTTGCCCCCGAAACCTCGTCGGTGCGCGAAGACCCCTATTGGCAGGTGCGCCCCGCGCCCGCCGATCTGACCGACCGCCGCGTCGAAATCACCGGCCCCGCCGACCGCAAGATGGTGATCAACGCGCTTAATTCGGGGGCGTCGTGCTTCATGGCCTGTCTCGAAGATGCCAGCGCCCCGACGTGGGAGGTCATGGTCGACGGCCAGATCAACCTGCGCGATGCCGCCGCCGGGACGATCAGCCTCGAAGACAAGGGCAAGTCGTATGCGCTCGGCGCCACGACCGCGACGCTGATCGCCCGCCCGCGCGGCTGGCACCTCGACGAGGCGCATATGGTCGTCGATGGCGAGCGCGTCGCCGGGGCGATCTTCGATTTCGGGCTGTATTTCTTCCACAACGCGCGGGCGCTGCTGGCGAAAGGCTCCGGCCCGTATTTCTACCTGCCCAAGATGGAGCACTACCTCGAGGCGCGACTGTGGAACAACATCTTCACCACGGCGCAGTCGATGATGGGGCTGCCGCTCGGCACGATTCGCGCGACGGTGCTCATCGAAACGCTGCCGGGGGCGTTCATGGCCGAGGAAATCCTGTATGAACTGCGCGACCATATCACCGCGCTGAATTGCGGACGTTGGGATTATATCTTCAGCTTCATCAAGACGTTCCGGGCGTCACGCGACAAAGTCCTGCCCGATCGCGCTGCCGTCACCATGACCGCGCCGTTCATGCGCGCCTATGCGCTCCACGTCATCCGCACCTGTCACCGGCGCGGCGCGCATGCGATGGGCGGCATGAGTGCCTTCATTCCCGTGAAGGACGATGCAGCGGCGAACGACAAGGCCTTTGCCGCCGTGCGCGCCGACAAGGAACGCGAAGCGACCGATGGCCATGACGGCACCTGGGTGGCACATCCGGGGTTGGTCAGCGTGGCGAAGGAGGTGTTCGACCGGGTCATGCCGGGGCCGAACCAGCTGACGAAAATCCCCGCTGGCAGCGTCACTGCGGCGGAAATGACCGCCGTCCTGCCGGGGCCAAAGACGCTCGCGGGCCTGACCAACAACGTCAATGTCGGCATCGGCTATATCGCGGCGTGGCTACGCGGGCAGGGGGCAGTGCCGCTGCACAATCTGATGGAAGACGCAGCGACGGCCGAAATCAGCCGGACGCAGCTGTGGCAATGGCGGACGGCGGGCGTCACGCTCGATGGCGGCGAAGCCGTCGATGCGGCGCTGATCTCGCGCGTCACCGACGAACAGCTCGACGTGTGGAAGGCGGCAGTCGGCGACAATTTCTTCGCAGCGGGGAAATACCGCGACGCGGCGGAAATCTTCCGCACGCTGGTCAACGCCGACGGCCTCGAGCCGTTTCTGACGACGCCGGTGTACGCGCATTATTTCGCCAAATGAGCCACTTCGCCCGCTTGGGGGGAAGTGGGACTCGCGGGGGTTGCGGGAGCCGGGTGAGGGGTCTGCATCCACCGCTCCCTCACCCTCCCACCGCCTGAAGACGGCGGCGGGCCCCTCCTTCTCCCCAAATGGGAGAGGTGTCGAGGGGAGCATTCGCTTGCCCCATTATCCAACACCGGCCACATTGCCGCTTCACCGGGGCGAGCACATGCAGATCGACTATCTTATCTATGCCTCGCAGCCGTTCGGCTTCGACGACGCGATGCTCAACGGCATTTTGATGCAGGCACGCCGTAACAACCCCAAAAACGATATCACCGGGGCGTTGATCGTCCGCGCCGATCTGTATCTGCAATGGCTCGAAGGGCCGCCGGCGGCATTGGCGGCGCTGTTCGACCGTATTCGCGTCGATGATCGGCATCTGGCCGTCACCCGGCTCGACGGCGGCAGCACCGGCGAACGGCATTTCGCCGGTTGGGCGATGCGCGACGATCCGGCACAATCATGGCTCGGCGATGACGATGCGCTCGATGCATCCGCTGCCCGCGCGGCCTTTGCCCGGATGGCGGCGGCGGCCTGAAGTCACGGCCGAATTCCTTGTCCGGTAGGGGCTTACATGCCCGCCACAGGCTTTGCGAACGTCTGGGTTAAGCGACCGCGCGCTAGTCCGACCTATTGCGGCACATGAATTCATGTTGGAAATATTTGACACGGGCACCGATTTTCCATAGCCATGTCAAATATCTTTGACATGGAGTCGTGGTGATGTCCTTTCGCTACAAGAGCGGCTTGCTGACCCTGATCAGCCTAGCGGCAATCTACAGCTATTATTTCTATCGGATTTCGACCGGCGAAGGGCGGGAACAATTGGCCCTGTTGCTCGGCGTCGTCGTCGCCATCGTCGTCGTTCAGGTCGTCGGCCTTGCCATCATCGCGGTGACGTCTGCCGACCGTTATGGGCCGATGGACGAGCGCGAGCGCGGCATCGACCGGCGGGCGACGGCGGTTGGCTATTATACGCTGATCGTCACCACGCTTGGCGCTGCGGCGACAGTCCACCTTGGGACGGGATCGTCGCGGATGGCCAATGCCATCCTGCTTGCCATCGTCGTGTCGGAATGCACGCGCCAGGCGGTGTTCCTATCGTTGCATCACCGGCGCGCCTAATGCTGCCGATCGCCAACCGGGTGCGCGAGGAACGCGAGGCGCGCGGACTGACCCAGAGCGAGCTCGGCGCCGCCATCGGCATGACCCGCCAGACGATCGCTGCGATCGAGCAGCGCCGCTATTCGCCGTCGCTCGAATCGGCGTTCCGCCTTGCCCGGCTGTTCGAAACCGGCATCGACGCCCTGTTCCACTGGGAAGATTAACGGCGCTGTCGCTCGCCACGCCGCGATGCCCTTCACCCACGCCCTCGCCATCCCTATACCCTGTTGGTGACCATCGCCCGCGTCCGTGTCGTCGTTTTGCAGCCGGGGCTTGGCGCGCTCGACTATGCTGTGCCCGACGGGATGGCGTTGACGCCGGGGGCCATCGTCAGCGTGCCGCTCGGGCCGCGCCGTATTACCGGCGTGGTTTGGGAGGCCGAGCGGCTGGCGGGGAAGGACATCGATCCGGCGAAGCTGCGCGCCGTGGTCGCCACAGCCGATGTCCCGCCGATTGCCGCGCCGTTGCGGCGGTTGTGCGAATGGGTCGCGGATTACTACCTCGCGCCGCTGTCGGCGGTGCTGCGGATGGTGCTTGCCTCGCCGTCGGCGCTCGAGCCGGGGCGGACGACGGTCGAATATCGGAGCGGTGGCCCGGTTCCCGATCGGCTGACCCCGGCGCGGTCCGCCGCACTGGCGGCAATCGGCGAGCGCCGCGGCAGCGTCGCCGAACTGGCGCGTGCGTGCGGGGTATCGGACGGGGTGATCCGGGGATTGATCCAGTCGGGCACCCTGCTCGCCGAAACCGTTGCTGCCGATGCCGATCCGGCGTGTCCCGATCCCGACCATGCCCCGCCGCAGCTCGAGGCGGCGCAGGGCGCGGCGGCGGCGACGCTGGTCGCGGCGGTCGAGGCGAGCATTTTCAGCCCGTTCGTCCTCGATGGCGTCTCCGGATCGGGCAAGACCGAGGTGTATTTCGAAGCGATTGCAGCGGCGTTGCGCGGCGGGGGTCAGGCGCTGGTGCTGCTCCCCGAAATCGCGCTGACCGCGCCGTGGCTGGCGCGCTTCGAACGGCGCTTCGGCTGTCAGCCGGTGGCGTGGCACAGCGATTTGCGGTCGTCGCAGCGCCGTGCGGCGTGGCGAGCAGTGGCGGACGGTCGGGCGCGGGTCGTCGTCGGCGCGCGGTCGGCGCTGTTCCTGCCGTTCCATGACTTGCGCGTCACCATCGTCGACGAAGCGCACGAAACCAGCTTCAAGCAGGAGGAGGGGGTGCATTACCACGCCCGCGATGTCGCGGTGATGCGGGCGCAGGCCGAAGCCGCGACGGTGGTGCTGGCGACCGCGACCCCGGCGATCGAAACGCAGGTACAGGTCGAACGCGGCACCTATTTGGCGCTGCATCTGCCGGCGCGCTTTGCCGGGGCGACCTTGCCCGACATCGCCGCCATCGACTTGAAACGCCATGCGCCGCCGCGCGGGTCATGGCTCAGTCCGCCGCTGGTCAAGGCGATGTCGGAGACGTTGGCGAAGGGTGAACAGGGGCTGCTGTTCCTCAACCGCCGGGGCTATGCGCCGCTGACCCTGTGCCGGACCTGCGGCGAAAAGATCGAATGCCCGCATTGCACGGCGTGGATGGTCGAACACCGGCTGAGCCGCCGCCTCGCCTGCCACCATTGCGGCCATGCGACGGCGCTGCCCGATACCTGCCCGGCGTGCGGTGCGGCAGGGAGCCTCGCCGCGTGCGGCCCCGGCGTCGAACGCATCGCCGAGGAGGTGACGCGCATCTGGCCGACGGCGCGGGTGGCGCTGGTGACATCGGACACGATCACCTCGCCGGCGCGCGCGGCGGCGCTGGTCGCGGCGGTTGAAGCGCGCGAGGTCGATATCCTCATCGGCACCCAGATGGTGACCAAGGGCTATCACTTCCCCGATCTGACGCTGGTCGGCGTCGTCGATGCCGATCTCGGGCTGGCGGGGGGCGATTTGCGCGCCGGTGAGCGGACGTTCCAGCAGGTGGCGCAGGTGGCGGGCCGCGCCGGGCGCGGGGCGAAGCCGGGGCGAGTGCTGATCCAGACGTGGCAGCCCGAGGCGCGGATCATGCAGGCACTAGTGTCGGGCGACGCGCGGGCGTTCTACGCCGCCGAAACCGCCGCGCGGCGCGATCTCGGCCTGCCGCCGTTCGGGCGGCTGGCGGCGGTGGTGGTGTCGGGGGAGGATCGCGATGCGGCCGCCGGGGCGGCGCGCGCGCTGGGGCAAGCGGCACCGGTCGTCGAAGGCTTGCAGATCCTCGGCCCCGCCCCCGCCCCGCTGGCGATGCTGCGCGGGCGGCACCGGTTCCGGCTGCTGGCGCAGGCGCGCCGCACGCTCGATCTGCAACGCGTCGTGGCGGACTGGATCGCCGGTGTCCAAGTGCCGTCGTCGGTGCGGGTCGTGGTCGACGTCGACCCGTATAGTTTCCTCTAAATCCCTCTCCCACTTGGGGAGAGGGAGGGGCCCGCCGCCGCTTGGCGGTGGGAGGGTGAGGGTTTCGCCGCTCGGAAGAGCCCTCACCCGGCTCGCGCCAAGTGGCGCGAGTCCGACCTCTCCCCAGATGGGAGAGGTGCTACGCCGCCTTCACCCGGTCGATCATCCGTGTCACCACGCCGTCGAGCACCGCCAGCGGAACCCCGCCGCTCATCACCAGCGCATCGTTGAAATCGCGGACATCCCATTTCGGCCCCAGTGCCGCCTTTGCCCGGTCGCGCTGACGGATGATTTCGTTGTGGCCGATCTTGTAGCCGCAGGCTTGCGCGGGCGAAGCGCAATAGCGGTCGACTTCGCTCGTCGCCGCAGCCTTCGACCGTCCGGTGTTGGCGACGAGGAAGTCGATCGCCTTCTCGCGACTCCACTTCATCGCGTGCAGCCCGGTATCGACGACAAGGCGGCAGGCGCGGAAGCGCTGCGCCTGCAGATAGCCGAGCCGCGCGAACGGATCGGTCTTGTACAGCCCCGCCTCATCGACCAGCTGTTCGGCATACAGCGCCCAGCCTTCGACAAAGGCGTTGAAGCCGATCAGTTGCGCCGTCGGCGGCAGGTCCTTGGCGTGTTCGGCGAGATACGCCCCCTGCCACGCATGGCCGGGGAGTGCCTCGTGCGCCGTCAGCGATGCCAGCTGGAACTTCGGCCACAGCGTCATCGATTTGAGGTTGATGTAATAGATCGCCGGGCGCTTGCCGTCGGGACTGGCGAAATTCATGTAACCGAGCGATGCGCCGTCCTGGATATCGACCGGCACGCGCTTGACCTTGACGTCGGCCTTGAGCCCGAGCCGCGACAGTTTCGGCATCAGCGGGCGGATCGCATCGATGCGGTTCTGGACAAAGGCGATACATTCGGCGCGGCCGGCGTCGGTATCGGGGAACAGGAACTTCGGATCGGCGGTCAGTTTCGATACCCGCTCGCCGACGCTGCCGCCGGTGATGCCCTGCGCCACGAGAATGGCATCCATCTCGCGGCCGATCTCGTCGTTCTGGCGCAGGCCGATGGCGTGAATCGCGTCGGGGCTGAGCGCGCTCGTCGTCTGGTCCTTGAGCAGCCATGTGTAATAGGCGGCCCCTTGCGGCAGTTTCCATACCCCGGCGTCATCGTTGGTTTTCAGTGCCTTGAGCGCTGCCGTCTGGCGATCGAGCGCCGGATAGACCTTGGTTTCGACGATCGCCAGCGCCTTGGCCGACGGGTCGGCAAGGCCGAGCTTTTTGGCGCGGGCGGCAACCGATGTTACCAGCTTGGCCTTCGCGGCGGGAACGGCGCGCAGTTCGGCCTGCTGGCCCAGTGCATTGGTGACGATGAAGGTCGGCGGAATGACGCCCTTGGCGGCATCGGCGACGATGATCGCGGTTTCCTGGTCGAGCTGGGTGGCAAAGCCTGCCAACCGGCTGAGATAGGCATCGACCCCCGCCTGATTTTCGACCCGGTGATAGCTGTCGAGGAATTCGGGAACCTGATTATAGGCGCCGCTCTGTTGATTGACGATGTAGGGCCCGCCGTCGAAATCGAATGCCTCGCCCTCGTAGCGGCTGGTCAGCGCGAATTCGAGGCTTTCGTAATTGACGAGGTCCTGCCCCTTCAGGCGTTCGCGGGGGATCGAGTGGAGCAGGTTGAGTGCCGTCATGACGACTTTCTTGTCGATCGCGAGGCCGGTGGGCGACAGGTCGGACAGCTTCGATGCCAGCCCGGCGTTCGCCCCGATGTCGAGCCCGAGCAAGGTCGCCTGTTCGGGCGCGCGCCTGAGCAGCGCATCGGCGATCGACTTGAGCACGGCGGCGAGGCCGGCGTCACCGGCGGCCTTGGGAGCTTTGGCACCATGTTTGACAATAGTCTTGGCGGCAGCCGGAAGCGCGGCGAGTGCGGCGAGGATCGTCGCGCCGCCCAGAATCGAGCGGCGATTGGCATTGGTCATCATGGGCGAAAGCTCCTGATCGGTACGGATGCGCGACACTATGCGGACCGTCGGTTGTCAGCAAGCATGGGCTCAGGCCTTCAGCGCATCCCCCGGTCGCCGGGCGAATAGCAGCCGGTCGGGACCCTTGAAGCCGAAGTGCCAGACGATTGCGCCGTAAAGTCCCAGGATCAGCCAGAAACCGATGCTCAGCTGAAACCATTCCCATGTCTGCATGATCCCGAACCCCAGCGCAAAGGCAGGCACGGCCGCCGCCAGCATCGACCAGCGCCAACCCGATACCGGCGCGTGCAGCTTGGCCGAAAGCGTCCGCGACTTGACGACCGACAGGAACAGCGCCGCCATCGCCAGCCCCGCCGCCGCGCCAAGCCCGCCATAGCGTGGCACGAGGATGAGGCTCGCGCCGGTCTGCAGCACCAGCCCGAGCAGCGACCAGCCGAGATTGGTGTTGGGGGCGACATAGACCAGCGCCGATTCGGCCACCGCCGCCTGTGCCGCCAGCAGTTCGGCGATCAGCAGCATCGTCAAAATCACCGCGCCGCTGGCGAACAACGGCCCGAACAGCCCCATCGCCGCCCGTCCGGTAAAGGCGAACCCAAGCGCTGCGCCAAGCTGAACAACCCCCACCCAGAACGCCACCTGCCGGACATGGCCGGCCGCCTTGGCGATGTTGCCGTCGGCAAGATTGCTGGCAAGGACCGGGGCGAGAATGGGATCGAAACTCGATTTCAATCGCTGTGGCAGCGAAACGATCTGCTGGGCGATGTAGTAGATGCCAAGCACTTCGTTGCCGAAAAAGCGCCCGAGGATGAAAAAATCGAGCCGGCGAGCGCCCCATTCGGCGACATCGGCCCCAGCGAGCGGCAAATTGGCCTTTGCCAAATGCAGCAGCCGCCCCGGCTGCGGCGACCAGCCACGCGGCAGACCGAAGGCGGCAAAAAACGGAATGAGCGAGGCGAGCATCGCCGCTGCCATGCTGACGGCATAGGCGATGATCAGCCCATCGGGCTTCAAAAGCGTGAATGCGAGCAGCAGCGACGCAATCGACAGCATCCACGGCTCGACGATCGAACGCGCCCGGACGGTTGCGGCGATGTCGTGGCGATAGGCCAGCGCGGCGAGGCTGATGTCGGACGCGACGATGGCAAGGGTGATCGCCGGGAACAGCCAGTCGAAGCCGCTGATCTGGCGTTCGGGAAAGACGATGAATGGGAAGGCGATCAGCAGCGCGGCGCCAAGCGCCGCCAGTACCAGCCCGAGGGTCAGCGCATCGGCGACGACATGGTTTTCGGGGCGTTCGTCGCTGGCCAACGCAGCCGCAAGGCCGCGCTTGAGGCCCAGCGTCGCCAGCGCCGCGACGAGTTCGACAACGAGCGTCGCATAGGCAAAGCGGCCGAGCGCGTCGGGCCCATACAGCCGCCCGGCGATGAACAGGAACGGAAACCGCGCGGCAAGGCGCAGGACAAAGCCGAAGAAGCTCGTGCGTCCGCCGCGGGCGAGGGCAACCGTTTCGCCGCGCGTCGCTTCGCTGCTTTGGGCTTCAGCCGCCGACATGCACCCGCCGGTAGCGGCCGTGGAGATACAGCAGCGATTCGCGCTCGCGGGCATAGGCCATCCGCCGGACGCGCCCGACGATGATGCGATGGTCGCCGCCGTCATAATCGGCGTGGAGGTCGCAGGCGAAGGCGGCTTTGGCGGTGGCGAGCACCGGCAGCCCGTCCCAGTCCTGCCAGTCGGCGTCGGCAAAGCGATCGGTGCCGCGCTGGGCAAAGCGGTTGGCAACGGCTTCGTCGTCGAGATCGAGGACATTGATGGCAAAGCGCCCGCTCGCGCGCAGCGCCGGCAGCGCCGATGCAGTCACGGCCGGGCAAAACAGCAGCAGCGGCGGATCGAGCGACACCGATGTGAAGCTGTTGGCGGTCAGGCCGACGCGCGTCCCATCGGCGGCGATGCCGGTCACCACGGTAACGCCGGTCGCAAAACAGCCGAAAGCGTCGCGCAGGGTGCGCGCATCGAGGTTGGTCTCCATCGGCGCACCCGTAGCGGTTGTGCCCGTCCGGTCAATTGCCCGACCGTATACGTTTTGCGGTTGGCGATCCCTCGCGCCTCTGCGATATGTTCTTTCGGATATAACGAGGAGGCGCGGTCGTGCGGCGTTGGTGGCTGTTTGTACTGGCATTGTGGGCGGTGGCGATGGCGGTGGCCGCCCCGGCGTCCGCGACCGTGCGGGTCTATGCGGCATCGAGCCTGACCGAAGCGATGGAGGCGATTGCCGACGCCTATGCCGCCACCGGGGCGGCGCGCCCGGTGCTGGTGTTCGCCGGATCGTCGGCGCTGGCGCGGCAGATCGCAGCGGGGGCTCCGGCCAGCGTGTTCGTCTCCGCCGACACCGAATGGATGGACGATATCGCCGCCAAGAGATTGATTGAAAAAGAGAATAGGAAAGTTATCGCAACCAACCGCCTCGTTGTCGTGGTCCCGGCCGGCGTGTCAAGAAAACCGCTCCGGATCGTCAAGGGTGTCAACTTCGCCGGCTTTGTCGGCGACGGCAAATGGGTAACCGGCGATCCCGATTCGGTGCCGGTCGGACGCTACGCCAGGGCCGCACTGACCAGCCTCGGTGCCTGGGACGCTGCTGCACCCAAGCTCGCCCGCGCCGAGAACGTCCGCGCCGCGATGGCCTTTGTCGAACGCGGCGAGGCAGCCGCCGGCATCGTCTATGCGACCGATGCTCGCGCCTCGGCAAAGGTGACCGTCGCCGGGGTCTTCCCCGCAGCGAGCCATCCGCCGATCGTCTATCCCGCCGCGCTCGTTGCCGCCAACGCCGATGCCGACGCCCGCGCCTTCTTCCGCTTCCTGACGGGCAAGCAGGCGCGCGCCATCCTCGTCGCCAAGGGCTTCGGCGCACCTTGACGCTCACTCCCGACGAATGGAGCGCCATTGCCGTCAGCCTGCGGGTGGCGGGACTGGCGACGGCGGTGACGTTGCCGCTGGCGTTCGGGCTGGCGCTGCTGCTGGCGCGCCCGGTGCTGCCGGGGCGGTCGCTCATCGAGGCGCTGGTCAATCTGCCGCTGGTGATGCCCCCGGTGGTCACCGGTTACCTCCTGCTGATCGCCTTCGGTCATGACGGGCCGTTGGGCAGGCTGCTGGCCTTGGTCGGGGTCAGCGTGGTGTTCAAATGGACCGGTGCCGCGATTGCCGCTGGTGTCATGGCGCTGCCGCTGATGGTCGCGCCGATGCGGCTGGCGCTCGAGGGCGTCGAGCAACGGCTTGAGGCAGCAGCACGGACGCTCGGCGCCTCACGAACGCGGGTATTCGCCACCATCAGTTTACCGCTCGCCGCCCCCGGCATCATTGCTGCCGCTGTCCTTGGCTTCGCCAAGGCGCTCGGCGAGTTCGGCGCGACGGCGATCTTCGTCTCGGCGATCCCCGGCGAGACGCAAACGCTGCCGCTCGCCATCAACGCCTTTCTGCAGGTCCCGGGCCGCGAGGGCGCGGCGGCGCGGCTGGCGGGCCTGTCGATCGCCATTGCCTTTGGCGCGCTGCTCGCATCGGGGTGGTGGCAGCGGCGGGCGCGGCGGCACTTGCGATGAGCCTGACGCTCGATATCCGGCTGGCGCGCGGCACCTTCGCCCGCGACATCGCGCTTGCGACGGCGGCCCCGGTGACCGCGCTTGTCGGTCCGTCGGGCTCGGGCAAGACGAGCCTGTTGCATGCCATCGTCGGTCTTGTGCGGCCTGCCCGAGGGACGATCCTGCTCGATGATGAACCACTGTTCGACAGCGCGCGGCGGATCGATGTCCCCCCCGAACGTCGCGGGATCGGGATGGTGTTCCAGGACGGACGGCTGTTTCCGCACCTCAGTGTCCGCGCCAACCTCGCCTATGCGCGCCGCGCCGCATTCACCGAAATCGACGCGATGGCCGAGCGCATGGGGATCGCGCCGCTTCTCGACCGCTGGCCGCGCCATCTATCGGGCGGAGAGGCGGGACGCGTCGCATTGGCGCGCACACTGCTCGCCAAGCCGCGCCTGCTGCTGCTCGACGAACCGCTGGCGCACCTCGATGCTGACCGGCGCGCATCGTTGCTCGATCTGATCGCCGACGTCGCGACCGACGGCGTCCCGATGCTCTATGTGACGCACGACCGGACCGAAGCCGTGCGTCTGGGCGCGGCGGTGGTGACGCTCTAAAGCGCCAGCCCCTTAAGCCATGCGCGCACCGCCGGACCGACATCGTCGCGTTCGAGCGCCAGCGCGACATTGGCCATGATGTGCCCCGCCTTGTCGCCGCAATCGAAGCGGGTGCCGGTGAAGGTGAGCGCGTGGAACGGCTGCACCCCGATCAGTTCGGCCATCGCATCGGTCAGCTGAATCTCGTTGCCCGCGCCGCGTTTGCCGCGTTCGAGCACCGCCATGACTTCGGGTTGCAGGATGTAGCGGCCGATGGCGGCGAGACGCGACGGTGCCGTCCCCTGCGGCGGCTTTTCGACGAGCGCCTTGACCTCGGTGACCAGCCCGTCGACCGCACCGGGCGAAACGATGCCATAGCGATGGGTGTGCTCGGCGGGCACCTCGAGCACCGAAATTACGTTGCCGCCCAGGCGCTGATACGCCGCGTTCATTTCCTTGAGCGCCGGAGTTGCCGGGCTCCATAGCAGTTCATCGGGCAGCAGCACCGCAAAGGGTTCGTTGCCGGTGATGTGGCGCGCGCACCAGACGGCATGGCCTAGCCCCGCCGGTTCCTGCTGGCGGACATAGGCGATGCGACCCGGCGCCAATTGTGTCTCCTCGAGCACCGCGAGTTCGGCGGTCTTGCCCTTGGCTTTCAGCGACGCAACGAGTTCGCCTGCAACATCGAAATAGTCTTCAAGCGCGTTCTTGCCGCGCGCCGTCACGAACACCAGCGTCTCGATCCCGGCGCTCAACGCCTCGTCGACGGCATATTGCAGCAGCGGACGGTCGACGACGGGCAGCATTTCCTTGGGCACCGCCTTGGTTGCGGGCAGGAATCGGGTTCCCTGGCCACCGACGGGAAACACGGCGGTCTTGACGGGGCGGATGGTCATTCGGCGAGCCTCGTGGTGATTTCGGTGGTGACGTCTGTCATCAATTTGTGGACGGGGCATTTGTTGGCAGCCGACAAGAGCTCGCGGCGTTGCGCATCGGTCAGTGCGCCGCCAAGGGTGAGGACGGTCGCAAGGCGATAGGTCCCGCTGCGCTCTTCCCGGGCATCGCGTTCGATGGTGACCATGATGTCTTCGACGGGAATGCCCTGACGCTTGGCATACCACAGCACGGTCAGCGCCTTGCATGCACCAAGCGCCGAATCGTACAGGTCATGCGGATCGGGACCCAAGTCTTCGCCGCCCGCCGTCACGCCGACATCGACCGGCACCTGATGGTCGCGCACCGTGACGATGTGCTTCATTGCCGCCGTTGAATCGCGCGTAACGGTAATCATGGCCGAACTCCCTGCCGCTCAATGCACCTGTCGCGTTAAGGTTCAATGGCATCCAGCCATGGCGCGCGGGTATCGAGCGCCAGCATCTCGGCGGGCGACTTGCGCACCGAAACCGTCGCCCAGCGGTCGCCCGACGCCATGCATTCGGGGACGAGATCGCGCGAGTTGTACGTCGATGCCATCGTCGCACCATAGGCCCCGGCGGTCATGAACGCGATCAGGTCGCCGCTTTCGACGGTATCGAGGTCGCGGTCCTCGCCAAAGGTGTCGCCGCTTTCGCAGACCGGGCCGACGATCGTCGCGGTCATGCGGCCCGGCTTGGGGCGCACCGCGCGCACCTCGTGCCAGGCATTGTAGAGCGAAGGGCGCAGCAGATCGTTCATCCCGGCATCGCAGACGACGAAGGTCTTCGACGTACCCTGTTTCACCAGAATGACCCGCGCCACCATCACGCCTGCATTGCCCGCGATCATCCGTCCGGGTTCGAACATCAGCCGCACGTCCCATCCAGCGGTGGCGCGCGCCACCATCGCAGCATAGTCGGCGGGCGTCGGCGGTGCGGGAAGGTCGGGGCGATACGGCACGCCAAGCCCGCCGCCGAGATCGACCCGCAACACACTATGCCCCGCCGCGCGCAGTGTTGCCGCGAGTGCGCCAAGCTGGCCGAAGGTCGCTTCGAGCGGATCGAGGTCGTAAAGCTGACTGCCGATGTGCGCGGCGATGCCGATGGGGCGGAGCGATCGATGTGCGGCGGCCTGCGCGAAGGCAGCGGGGACGCGGTCGATCGGGATGCCGAACTTGCTGTCGGTGCCGCCGGTCGAAATCTTCGCATGGGTCTTGGCGTCGACGCCGGGATTGACGCGGATCGCCACCTCGACGGTCTTGCCCTTGGCTGCCGCAACCGCTGCCAGCATATCGATTTCGGCTTCGGATTCGATGTTGAACTGCAGGATACCGGCGTCGATTCCGGCTTCCATCTCGTGGCGCTGTTTGCCGACACCCGAAAACACGATGCGTTCCGGCGGAACCCCGGCGGCAAGCGCCCGCGCCAATTCACCGCCCGACACGACATCGGCTCCGGCCCCCTGCCGCGCAAGGGTCGCCAGCACCGACAGGTTGGGGTTGGCCTTGACGGCAAAGGCGACCAGCGGCGGACTGTTGCCAAGCCGGCTGACGGCTTCGGCAAAGACGCGGTAATGGCGTTCGAGCGTCGCGGTCGCATAGCAATAAAACGGCGTGCCGACCTCGGCAGCGAGCGCTTCAAGGCTGACGCCCTCGGCGTGGAGAACGCCGTCGTGCAGATCGAAATGGTCCAAGGGTCAGCGTCCTGGCGGCGGGAGGTCGAACCGGTCGTCGGGCCGTTCCTCCGATTTGTTGAGCGGATCGTCGACCCGGAAAGGCTGGGCTTGCGGCCCGAGTTTGAGCATCTGCTGTGGGGTCGGGGCGACGCGCGCGGCGGCCGGCTTGGGCGGTGGCGCATGGCCTTCGCGGGGCTTGAGCTGGCCTTGCTTGCCGCAGGCAGCGAGGAGAATCAGCAGGGCCAGACCAGCGATACGCATCATGCCAACCGCTCCCGCCACACCGCAACCGCCGCCCGGACATTCGCCGGCGCGGTGCCGCCAAAGCTCGTCCGGCTGGCGACCGAGGCCTCGACCGCCAGTACGTCGCGCACCGCCGGGGTCAGCCGCGCATCGACCGCCGCCAGATCGACGTCGGACAGTCCATCGAGCATGATGCCTTTGGCCTCGGCGGCGCGCACTGCCCGCCCGGTGATATCGTGCGCCTCGCGGAACGGCACATTGGCGACCCGCACCAGCCAGTCGGCAAGGTCGGTCGCGGTCGAAAAGCCCGATGCGGCCGCCGCGCGCATCCGGTCGGCATTGAATATCAGTGTTTCGACCATGCCGGTCATTGCCGTCAGGCACAGCGCCAGCGTGTCATAGGCGTTGAACACCGGCACTTTGTCGTCCTGCATGTCCTTCGAATAGGCGAGCGGCAGCCCCTTCATGATGACACCAAGCCGCTGAAACGCCGCAAGGAACAACCCGGCCTTGGCGCGGACCAGCTCGGCGGCGTCGGGGTTGCGCTTTTGCGGCATGATCGACGACCCTGTCGACCAGGCGTCGGGGAGCGTGACAAAGCCATAGGGCTGGCTCGCCCAGATGATGATTTCCTCGGCCAACCGCGACAGGTGCAGGCCCGTCAGCGCCGCCGCCGCCAGAAATTCCAGGGCGAAATCACGGTCCGATACCGAATCGAGCGAATTAGCCGTCGGCCGGTCGAAGCCCAATGCCGTCGCGGTGGCATGACGGTCGATCGGAAAGCTCGTCCCCGCCAGTGCCGCGCTGCCAAGCGGACATTCGTTCATTCGTTTCGCCGCATCGGCAAAGCGGCTGCGGTCGCGCCCGGCCATTTCGACATAGGCGAGCAGATGGTGGCCAAGTGTTACCGGTTGCGCGACCTGCAAATGGGTGAAACCCGGCAGGATCGTCGCGGCATGGTCGTCGGCGCGGGTGAGCAGCGCACGCTGGAATCCTGCCAGCGCCGCATCGATGTCGCCACAGGCCCCGCGCACCCACAGCCGGAAATCGGTCGCGACCTGATCGTTGCGCGATCGCGCCGTGTGCAGCCGACCGGCAACCGGCCCGATCAATTCGGCCAGTCGCGTTTCGACGTGCATGTGAATGTCTTCGAGCGCCGGGTTCTCGACGAGACCACCGGCGGCATATTCGGCTTCGATCTGCGCCAGCCCGTCCAGAATCGCGGCAACATCCGGGGCGGCGACGATGGCTTGCTCACCCAGCATCGCCATATGCGCCACCGATCCGGCGAGGTCTTGACGCCACAGCCGCTTGTCGATCCCGATCGAGGCGTTTATCTCGCGCATCACCGCTGCCGGACCGCTGCCGAACCGGCCGCCCCACAGCGCGTTGCTTGGCGGGTTGGAGGCAGTGTCCGTGGTGATCTCTAGGCTCCTGATCGTTGCCAGCGTCGTCATGCTGTCGGCGTGCGGCGATGGCGGCGATACGGTAAAGGCCGCGACCTCGCAAGCAAGCGCGCCGCTGAACACCATCGATCGCAGCCATGCCGGCACGCCAGCCCCCGCCGTGGCGTTCGAAACCCGCGACGGCAAGAAGACGACGGTCGCCGATTTCCGTGGCAAGCGGGTGCTCGTCAACCTGTGGGCGACATGGTGCGCACCGTGCCTCGCCGAAATGCCCGAACTCGACCGGATGGCGCAGGCCAAGGGCGCGGCGCTGACGGTGCTGCCGGTCAGTCAGGACATGGAGGGCTGGCGCGCGGTCGACAAATTCGTCGCCAAAGCCAAATTCACCACCTTGGTGGCGCGCGTCGATCAGCCGGGAGATTTCGCCGATGCCATCAAGGCGCGCGGCCTGCCGGTATCGATCCTCTACGATGCGCAGGGCAAGGAAGTCTGGCGCGTTGCAGGAACGCTGAAATGGACCAGCGCCGAGGTCATGAAGGCGCTGTAGTTTCCAACACCGATGGCCAACGCCGCAATTCCCTTCGCGTCGTGGCTTTGCTACCATCGGACGCGGGGTGGTGTTCGGGGTGAAAATGGCAACAGGCGGCAACTGGAGGGCGGTTCTTCCGGCGCTGCTTGTCCTGTTGGCGACGGTTGCCAGCGTTGCGCGTGCCGCACCCGTCGATCCGGCCATCCATCAGGGCGTCGCGAGTTGCGGCGGCACGACGTGCCATGGTCGGCAGGAAGCCACCGGCGTCCGCGTCCGCCAGAACGAATTGATGACCTGGCAGGATTCGGTCGGCCTGACCGGCGCTCATGCGCGGGCATGGGCGGTGCTCAGCCAACCGCGCGCGCGCGGCATCGCGACACGACTCGGCATCGGCAATCCGGCGCAGTCGGGCGAGTGCATCGGCTGCCACGGCGATCCTGTTGCAGCGGGCAAGCGCGGTACATTGTGGCGGCAGGCCGATGGCGTCGGCTGCGAAGTGTGCCACGGCGGCGCGGGCGGCTGGCTGGCGTCGCATACCGACGTCGTGGCAACGCATGCGCAGAGCGTCGCGCGGGGCATGATTGCCGTCGATCGCCCACGGCTGCGCGCCAACCTGTGCCTCGATTGCCATTTCGGATCGGACAAGCCCGGGCAATTCGTCACCCACCGCATCATGGCCGCCGGGCATCCACGAGTGGTGTTCGAGCTCGACCTGTTTACTGCGCAGCAGTCGCACCATGACGAAGACGCCGACTATGCGCAGCGCAAGAACATCGCAGGCGGCGTCAAGATCTGGGCCGTCGGGCAGGCGTTGGCCGTGCAGCGCGCGCTGGCGCTGGCTCCGACACGATCGGGCGGCAGCTTCCCCGAGTTTTATTTCTACGATTGCCGGTCGTGCCACCGGACTTTCAGCGATGACCCGGCGGCAGCGCTTACAGCGCGCAGCAACCCCGGTCGTCCGGTTCTACCGGGGCAGCCGCTGTGGAACGACGAAAACATGATCATGCTCGGCGCTGCCGCCAAGGTCGCGACACCGGCCTTGGCGCAACGCTACACGGCACAAGCGCGGGCGTTCCATGCGAGCCTTGGCAGTGACCGGGCGGCGGCGACCAAGGCGGGCGCGGCGCTGTCGGCCACGGCGGGCGCGCTGGCGACGGCGTTCGAAGCCGCGCGTTTCGACAAGGGCGCGACGCTGGCAATGCTCGATGCGGTGTTGAGCGGCGCTGCGGCGAATTACACCGATTATCAGGGCGGCGCGCAGGCGGTGATGGCCGCCGATACGCTGCTGACGGCGCTGGCGACGGCGAAACAGGCCGACCGCGGAGCGGTGCTGGCGTTGCGTCCCGATCTCGACCGCGCCTATGCCGCCGCGCGTGATGCCAACCGCTGGCAACCGACGGAACTACGCGCCGCGCTGGCCGCCGTCGCGGCAAAGGTCAAGGCGTTGTGATGCAGCGAGCGCATCGCGCAACGGTCGCGCTCGTCGCCGGCTGCGCGTTGCTGGTGGCGGCCTGCGGCGGTGGCGGCGGCGCGAGCACTGCCAGCGGCGGCGGCACCGGCGGCACGCCCTCGACGCCAGCAACCCCTGCGAGCGTTTTCACCAAACCGGCGCAGGTTGCGTTGACCCAAGCCGATGTCGAAGGCGCCATCGCGCGCGCCGTTGCCGAGGCGCAGGCGCGCAACCTGCCCGCCGTTATCGCCGTGACCGACCGGGTGGGCAATGTGCTCGCGGTGTTCACGATGACCGGCGCGGCTGCCACCGCGACGACGCGGCCCGGCACTGGCGGCGTCAACACCGATGCGCAGGGCGTGGCCTTCCCGGCAGCCCTCGGCGCGATCAGCAAGGCGATTACCGGGGCGTATCTGTCATCGGGTGGCAACGCCTTTTCGACGCGCACCGCATCGATGATCGTCCAGCAGCATTTTCCGCCGTCGGCGAACACCGTCGGGCTCGAATCGGGGCCGTTGTTCGGCGTGCAGTTTTCGCAATTGCCGTGTTCGGACTTCAATACGCGCTTTGCCAGCGGTGGCGGGTCGATGGCGTTGACGGGGCCCAAGCGCGCACCGCTCGGCCTTGCTGCCGATCCGGGGGGCTTCCCGCTGTACAAGAACGGCGTCGTCGTTGGCGGCGTCGGCATCATGGCGGATGGCGATTACGGCTTCGATCCCGAAGTCACCGACGTCGACACCGACGCCGAGGAATATATCGCGCTCGCCGCGACAGTTGGCCTCGATGCCCCGGTGGCGATCCGTGCCGACCGGATCAGTGTCGATGGCACAACGCTGCGCTACACCGATACCGATCCGGCGAACCTCAAGACCGATCCTGCCGTCGCCCCAGCCTTCTCGACGCTCAACGGTCCGGCGGGCGCGCTGACTCCGGTCGGCGGCTTTTACGGTGGCGGCACAATCGGCGGCAGCGCTTATGGCAGCGAAGCGAGCGGTATCCGCAACGCCACCTTGACCGAAGTCAATCATCCCGACGCCTTCATAATGACCGACGGCAACGGCATGAATCGCTTCCCGCCGCGCGCCGGGACCGACGCCGCCGAAGTCGGTCAGGCACTCAGCGAAGCCGAGGTCCGCGCGCTGCTCGAAGAAGCCTTCAAGATCATGGCGCGAGCGCGGGCACAAATCCGTCAGCCGCTCGACAGCCGCGCGCAGGTATCGATTTCGGTGGTCGATACGCGCGGCGTGGCGCTCGGCGTCGTCCGCGCGCCCGATGCGCCGATCTTCGGCATCGATGTCTCGCTGCAAAAGGCACGGACGGCGGCGTTCTTTTCGGGACGCTTTGCCGCCGCCGACCTGTTGGCGGCGACGCGTGCCGACAGCAGCGCCGACCCGAACGTGCGGAATTTTGTCGCCGCAACCAACGCCTTCTTCGGATCATCCGACTTCCTCACCGGCAAATTCGGCGTGTCCGATCGCGCCATCGGCAATCTATCGCGGCCGTTTTTCCCCGATGGCGAAGTGGCGCGTCCCAACGGGCCATTGTCGCGGCCGATTGCCAATTTCTCGGCCTTTTCGACCGGACTGCAATCGGCGCTGATCGTCCAAAATCTCGTGCAAGTGCTCGGTGGTGGTAATCCGACGCAATGTACCTTCCTGCCCAACGCCGCGGGCACGATGAAGAACCGCCTCGCCAATGGCATCCAGATCTTCCCCGGTTCGGTGCCGGTCTATCGTAACGGCACGCTTGTCGGTGCCGTCGGCGTCTCGGGCGATGGCATCGATCAGGACGATATGATCTCCTTCCTTGGCACGGTGAACGGCGGGCTACGTGTCGGTGGCATCGGCCTGCCGGCAGCGGCGATCCGCAGCGATACGATCGTCGTGCCGCTGGCGGGATCGAGTGGTGTCCGCCTGCGCTTCGTCAATTGTCCGTTCGCGCCCTTTGTCGATACGTCGGAACAGAATGTCTGTCAGACGCTCTAGTGCCTGCCTTTTGGCGGGGCTGTTGGCGGCGGCGCAGCCGGCGACGGCGGGATGGTTCGACTGCAAGCCCGAAACCGGCACTGCCGCGCGCGCCGCCCCCCCCGAAGCGGTCGCGCCGCCCGCCGATCCTGCCCTCGCCCCGGTCGATGGCCGCCGTGTGCCGGGCCGCGCGCCGCCGCCGTTCGCCATCGACACCGTGCCGCGCAACGTGGGAGCCGTGGGACCGCCGCCGCCCTCGGCCTTCCCGCGCGATCATATCCCGGTCCCCGATCGCTGGCGGTTGGCGGATAGTATCGGGGTCAAATCGCGCTGGTTCGATCCTTATAACCAGAACACCTTCAAGGGTGACCGACCGATCTGCGGCACCCATGACCTGTTTCTGACGCTGTCGGCGATCAGCGATACGGTGATCGAACCGCGCAGCTTCCCGACGCCGGTCGGCGTCCAGACGACGCAGCTTCCCGGCAGCAACGACACCTTCGGTCGCGCCAATTCGCTGGTGCTGGCGCAGACGTTCATTGTCGGTGCGGCACTGACCAAGGGCTCGACGGCGTTCAAGCCGCCTGAATTCGAAGTCCGCGTCGCGCTCGCTGTGCAGATCAATCAGGTCAACATTTCCGAACGGCGCATCCTGTATGTCGAACCATCGAAGGGCACGCGGCGCACCGATGCGTTCATCGGAGTCCAGGAACTCTCCCTCGATTACCATTTGCGGAACGTCAGCGACCGGTATGACTTCGATTCGCTGCGGATCGGCATCCAGCCGTTTTCAACCGACTTCCGGGGATTTCTGTTTCAGGATAATCAGCTCGGTGTCCGGCTGTTCGGCGACCGCGACAACAATCGCTTCCAGTATAATCTTGCGGTCTTCCGACGGCTGGAAAAGGACACCAATTCGGGGTTGAACAGCGTCCTGCAAACCCCGCGCAACGATTATGTCTTCATCGCCAATGTGTACCGCCAGGATCTGCCGCTGCCCGGGCTGACGTCGCAGCTGACGCTTATCTATAACCGCAACCGCGAAGCCAACGATGTCCATGTCGATCGCAACGGTTTTCCGGTGCGCCCGGCGCTGCTCGGCACCCTGCGCGGGCGTGACTATGATGTGGCCTATCTCGGCTATAACGCCGATGGCCGGATTGGCCGGGTCAATCTGACAGCGAGCGCCTATTACGCCTTTGGCGAGGACCGCAATTCGATCTTCACCGGGCGGGCGGCGAAGATCAGCGCGCTGTTCGGTGCCGCCGAAGCGAGCATGGACTTCAACTGGACGCGGGTACGCGTGTCGGGGCTCTATGCGTCGGGCGACAATAATCCTTACGACGATAGCGAACACGGCTTCGACGCGATTCAGGAAAATCCGCAGTTCGCCGGGGCCGATACGAGTTACTGGATCCGCCAGACCATCCCCTTTGCCGGCGGCGGGCGGGCAATCGGCGTCAACGGGCGCAACGGCATTCTGAACGATTTGCGTTCGTCGAAGGATGAAGGACAGTCGAACTTCGACAACCCCGGCACCATCCTCGTCGGTGTCGGTGCCGATTTTGAAATCCTGCCTGAACTGCGCGTGTCGGCAAACATCAACCATCTGTGGTTCGACACGACGGCGACGCTGCAGGCGCTGCGCGTCGAGGGCAGTATCCCCAAAACCATCGGCACCGATTATTCGACCGCGATCATCTATCGCCCGCACATGAACCAGAATCTGGTTTTCCGCCTGTCGGGGGCGCTGTTCGCTCCGTCGAGCGGCTTTGCCGACCTGTTCACCAACAGCCGCCGCGACACGCGCTATTACAGTGTGCTGTTCAACGCCGTGGTGGCGTACTGATGCGGGGGTTGTTCTCTGTATTCGGGTCACCCCGGCGAAAGCGGGGGGCCATCACGCCAACGTTGACGCGGTGGACCCCTGCTTTCGCGGGGGTGACGATCAGTGTGTTTTTGGCACTCGCCATTCCTACCCTCGCGTCGGAAGGTGAAAAGCCCGTCACGCGCGATTACAGCCGGGTCATCGCCCCGCCCGCCCCCAAGAACCAGACGCAGGACCAGGCCGACGCCAAAAGCGCTGGGTGCCTCAGTTGCCACACCAAAACCGACGAATGGACGATGCACGCGCCGAAGTCCGTGGTGCTCGGCTGCACCGATTGCCATGGCGGCAACACGACCGTGCTGGCCACCGGCATCGCCAAGACCGACCCGCGTTATGCCGTGCTCCGCGACGCCGCGCATGTGCTGCCTCGCTTCCCGCAAGCATGGCATTTCCCGTCGAGTGCCAACCCCAAGCGCAGCTACACCCTGCTCAACAAGGAAAGCCCGGAGTTCGTCCGCTTCGTCAATCCGTCGGATTATCGCGTCGTGCGCGAAAGCTGCGGGGCGTGCCATCTCGACAGTATCGAGGCGGCCGAGCGCTCGTTGATGGCCACCGGCGCGATGCTGTTCGGCGGCGCAAGCTATAACAACGGCATCCTGCCCTACAAAAACTACCTGACCGGCGAGGCCTATACCCGCGACGGTCACCCAGCGATGTTGGTGTCGCCGGGGTCACCGGGGATGAAACCGGGTGAATTGTCCGCCGAAGCCCGGGCGCGCGGGGCGCTGCCGTTTCTGCTGCCGCTGCCGACGTGGCAGGTGATCCCGACGGGCAAGGAATTGCAGGGCGATACCTTCCGGGTGTTCGAACGCGGCGGGCGCAATATCAGCCCGACCTTCCCCGAAATCGGCCTACCGAATGCGCTCGGGGCGTTGCAACGGCTCGAGGAGCCGGGGCGGCCCGATATCCGCCAGTCGAACCGGGGTCCGGGCACGGGTTTGCGGATTTCGGTGCCGGTGATCAACATCCACAAGACCCGCCTCAACGACCCGTTCACCTGGTTCATGGGGACGAATGATCAGCCCGGCGACTATCGCACCTCGGGCTGCGCCTCGTGCCATGTCGTCTATGCCAACAGTCGTGAGCCGCGCGAATCGTCGGTGTATGCGCAGTTCGGGCGTGACGGCATGAGCGCCAGCGCCGACCCGACGATTCCGAAGAACGAACCCGGCCACCCGATCAAGCACGCCTTCACTCGCGCCATTCCAACCGCGCAATGCATGAACTGCCACATGCATCAGCCGAACATGTTCGTGAACACCTACCTCGGCAACACGATGTGGGACTATGAATCCGACGCGCCGCGGATGTGGCCCAAGGCACAGCGTTACCCGACCGCAGCGCAAGTGCGGGCCATCAACGAACGTAACCCCGAAGCGGCCGCCGCGCGCGGACTGTGGGGCGATCTCGATTTCCTGCGCACCGTCAACGACCGCAACCCGGCAAACAAGGACACCCAGTTCGCCGATTACCACGGCCATGGCTGGAACTTCCGCGCGGTGTACAAGCGCGACCGTGACGGCAATCTGCTCGATGCCAAGGGCAATATGGCGACCTATGGCACCGATACGGCGCACATAATCGCCCCCGACGATCCCGAGAAATGGCGCAAGGCGGGCAACGGTCAGTTCGTCGAACCCGCCGCCGTCCCCGGCCCCGGTCAACCCGGTAAAGCGATCCACATGATGTCGGTCCATGCCGAAGTCGGGATGCAATGCGCCGATTGCCACTTCGCCCAGGACGGTCACGGCAATGGTTTCATCCATGGCGAAGTCGCCAACGCGGTCGAAATCGGCTGCAAGGATTGCCACGGCACCGCCGACGCCTACCCCAATCTCCACACCTCGAACCTCGCCGCCGCGCCGACGGGCCGCGACCTGACGCTGATCCGCAATCCCGACGGTCGCCCGCGCTTCGAATGGGCGGTGCAGGATGGGCGGCGGGTGCTGCTGCAACGCTCGGTCAGCAACCCCAAACTCGAATGGCGCATCCATCTCACCAAGGATTCGGTGACGCAGGGCAACCCCGATTTCAACGCCAAGAGCGCCCGCGCCAAGCTCGTCGGGATGCAATGGAGCGCCAACGGTGGCCTCGCCTTCGGTCCCGGCGTTCCGGCGAGCGCGCGGGCGCACAAGGACGATAATATGGCGTGCTACAGCTGCCATACGTCATGGACGACTTCGTGCGCCGGCTGCCACCTGCCGATCGAGGCGAACTGGAAAACCGACACCCACAAATATGAGGAACAGGAGACGCGTAATTTCGCGACGTACAACCCGCAGGTCGCCCGCGACGAGATGTTCCAGCTCGGGCGTCACCAGACGTCGAAGGGCGGCATTATCGCCCCGGTGCGATCATCCTCGGCGCTGATCCTCACCTCGACCAATATCAACCGTGAACGCATCTATCTGCAGCAACCGCCGGTGTCGGCGGCAGGGTTCTCGAGCCAGGCGTTCGCGCCGCACTATCCGCACACCGAGCGCACTGTCGAAACCAAGACCTGCAGCGACTGTCATGTCGCCAAGACCAACGACAATAATGCCATCATGGCGCAACTGCTGCTGACCGGAACCAACTTCGTCAATTTCATCGGCATGAACGCGTGGGTCGGCTTGGACGGCGGGCTGGAGGCGGTGCGGGTAACCGAATTCGGCGAACCACAGGCGGTGTTCGGCTCCTATCTGCACAAATACGCCTATCCCGATTATTACCGGCTCCACGTCGAGCGCAACAAGCGTGAGCTGCTCGATTGGGTGCGCGGCAAGATCGCCGATCGCAAAGGCTCGGGCGAAACCGATCCGACCGAGGACATCCACAACGTCCGGCAGAGCGCCGACGGGGCGATCCGCTGCCTTCAGCTGCGTGGCGAATATGTCTATGCCGCAACCGGGCGCGGCGGGTTCCGGGTGTTCGATGCCGCCAACATCGCCAACAAGGGTGTCAGCGAAAAGATCGTCACCGCGCCGTTCTCGCCGCTTGGCCATAACACCCATGTGTCGTCACCCAACGCCACCTGCATGGCGCTCGCCACCAACCAGCCGGTCAGCTGGCAACGCAACGCGCGGATGCAATCGGATCAGCTGCGGCGGGCCAAGGGCGATACGAAGCTCGATACGCTCGACGGCTATAATCAGGAACAGCCGATGCACCCGATCTACCGCTATGCGGTGGTGACCGATGCCGTCGATGGCCTGTATCTCGTCGATGTCACGACGCTGGCCGATGGGGAGCCGCGCAACAACTTCCTCCGGCGCGCGGTGACATGGAACCCCGGCGGCGCATTGACCGGCGCGCGCCATGTGACGCTGGCGGGGCATATCGCCTATGTGACGACGCCGCAGGCGCTGGTCGTCGTCGATCTCGACGATCCGCTGCATCCCAAACTTGCGGCGCGGGTAACGATGGCCGACCCGCGCCATTCGGCACTGCAGTTCCGCTATCTCTGGGTAACGACTGCCAGAGGGCTGGAAGTGCTCGACGTCACCCGCCTTGCCGCGCCGGTGCCGCTGCCGGGGGCGATCGTGCCGCTCGCCGATGCGCGCGGGCTGTATGTGGCGCGGACCTATGTCTATGTCGCTGCCAAGGCCGAAGGGCTGGCGATTATCGATGCGAAGAACCCCGCCGCGCCGGTGCTGGTCCAGCGCTTCACCGCCGACGGCGCGCTGACCGATGCCGAGGATGTCATCACCGGCACCACCAATGCCTCGCTGTTCGCCTATGTCGCCGACGGCCGCAACGGGTTGAAGGTCGTGCAACTGACCTCGCCCGATAGTCAGCGGAATTTCTACGGTTTCTCGCCGAAACCCGTTCCCGAACTGATCGCCTGGGCGCGGACGAAGCAACCGGCGCTGGCGCTTTCGAAGGGCCTCGACCGTGACCGGGCGGTCGATGAAACGGGTCACCAAATCGCCGTGCTCGGGCGGCTGGGGGCGCGGCCCTTCCGCCGCGACGAGATGGAGACGCTGTTCATCGGCCCCGATGGCACGCTGTTTACCGTCGAGGACAGCGTCAACATGGCCGACTGGTCACCTCGGCGGTAGGGCGCACTTGGAGCGCGTCGGGCGCGACATCGCTACGCGTTGACCGCCGTGGAGACCGCGGGCACTGCCGATCCGATGACGCTTTTGCTCCCGGTGCTGGGCGACCAACTCAGCCATGGGCTGGCCAGTCTGGCGGGGGCCGACCGCGCCGATGCGGTCGTGTTGATGGTCGAGGTCGACGCCGAAGCGACCTACGTGCGCCATCACCAGAAGAAGATCGCCTTTATCCTGTCGGCGATGCGGCATTTCGCCGCCGAACTCGCCGACGCGGGCTGGACGGTCGATTATGTCCGGCTCGACGATCCCGGCAATACACAAAGCTTCGATGGCGAGGTCGCGCGCGCCGTGGCGCGCCATGGTGCGCGCGCGATCCGTGCTACCGAGGCAGGCGAGCGCCGCGTCGTGGCGATGCAGAACGACTGGGCGACGCTGACGGGACTGCCGTGCCGTATCGTCGCCGACGATCGCTTCTTTTGCAGCCTCGCGAATTTCGATGCTTGGGCAGCGACCCGCAAGCGATTGCGGATGGAGGATTTCTACCGCAACATCCGCGTCGAAACCGGTATCCTGATGGACGACGGCGCGCCGGCGGGCGGTCGCTGGAACTTCGATGCCGACAATCGCCAGACGCCGCTCAAGGGAACACAGTTTCCGACACCGTTCGCTGTTGCACCCGATGCGATCACCCGCGACGTGCTGGCGCTCGTCAGCGGCCGCTTCGGTTCTCATTTCGGCGATCTCGAACCCTTCACCATGGCGGTAACCCGCGCACAGGCACTCGCCGCGCTGGCGCACTTTGTCGAAACTGCCCTGCCACAATTCGGTGATTATCAGGACGCGATGGTCGATGGCGTCGATGCGCTGTTCCATTCGCTGCTGTCGCCGTACCTCAACGCCGGACTGCTGAACCCGCGCGAAATCTGCGCGGCGGCCGAGGCGGCTTACCGGGCAGGCAGCGCACCGCTCAACGCTGTCGAGGGTTTCATCCGCCAGATTCTTGGCTGGCGCGAATATGTGCGCGGCATCTATTGGCGCGAAACGCCCGACTATGTGCACGAAAATGCGCTCGGCGCGACGCGCGACCTGCCGGCCTTTTACTGGACCGGCGATACCGACATGCGGTGCCTGCGGCAGGCGGTCGAAGCGACGCGGCGCAACGCCATGGCGCACCATATCCAGCGGCTGATGATCCTCGGCAATTTCGCGTTGCTGGCGGAAATCGACCCCGAACAGGTGCATGAATGGTTTCTGGCGGTCTATGCCGATGCCTATGAATGGGTCGAGGCCCCGAACGTTATCGGCATGGCGCTCCACGCCGACGGCGGCCGGATGGCGTCGAAACCCTATGCAGCGGGTGGCGCGTACATTAACCGCATGTCGGACCATTGCCGCCACTGCCGCTACAACGTCCGGCAGCGCACCGGCCCCGACGCCTGCCCGTTCAACAGCTTGTATTGGGATTTCATGGCGCGGCACCGGGCGCGGCTTGGCGGCAATCAGCGGCTGTGGAACGTCTATAAGGGCTGGGACCGCTTCGATCCTGGTGAGCAGGTGGCCATCCGTGCACAGGCGGCGGGGTTTCTCGACGCGTTGCCCGATGGTGCAAGGGGGTGGGCGATTACGGACTGAACCGGTAACAGGGTTGCCGACAATGACTGCCATCACCCGCCTGACGCTCACCGACTTTCGATCCTATGCGGCAGCGACGGTGCATGCCGCGCCGGGCCTTGTCGTCGTCACGGGCGACAATGGCGCGGGCAAGACCAATTTGCTCGATGCGGTGTCGCTGCTCGGGCCGGGGCGCGGACTGCGCGGTGCGGCGCTGTCGGATGCGGCGCGCAGCGGCGGTGAAGTAGGCGGCCCCGGCGGCTGGTCGGTGTCGGCAACGCTCGAAGGTCTGGGCGGCAGCGTCGAACTCGGCACCGGCACGGCGGCGGCGGCCCCCGATCGGCGGTTGGTGCGGGTCAACGGCGCGGCGGCGACGGCGGCGGCACTTGGCGAATGGCTGTCGCTCGTCTGGCTGACCCCGGCGATGGACCGGCTGTTCGCCGATACCGCGAGCGCGCGGCGGCGCTTTCTCGACCGGCTGGTGTTGGCGCTGCATCCCGGCCATGCGCGCGAAACCGTGCGCTATGACGCCGCAATGCGGGCGCGGACGCGGCTATTGACCGGCGACGCCCCCGCCGATCCGCAATGGCTGACGGCGCTGGAGACGGCGATGGCCGAACATGGCGCAGCGGTGGCCGCCGCGCGGCGGGACACCGTGGTCGCGCTCGCCGCGCAGGTCGCGTTGGCACAAGACGGGCCGTTCGCCCGCCCGGAGCTGGCGCTGACAGGTGATGACGGCGGCGAAACACTGGCGACACGGCTGGCTGGAAACCGCGCTGCCGATGCGGCGGCCGGGCGCGCGCTTATCGGTCCGCACCGCAGCGATTTGGCCGTCACCCATGCCGCCAAGGGCGAACCGGCGGCGCGGGGCTCGACCGGCGAGCAAAAGGCACTGCTGATCAGCCTCGTGCTGGCGCATGCCGATATCGTCGCCGCGCGCACCGGAGCACCACCGCTGCTGCTTCTCGATGAAATTGCTGCGCATCTCGATTCGCAACGGCGCGCGGCGCTGTTCGATCGATTGGCGGGCGGCAGTGGCCAAGTATGGATGACCGGAACCGATCCGGCACTCTTCGCCGACGTGCCGCAACCGACCTTGCTGCGGGTCGAAGGCGGGCAGGTACTCGCGGGTTAGGCGGCGACCGTACGCATGTGCCCGCGACGGCGAAGCGCCACACCGGCAAGGCCAAAGCCCATAATGAGCATCGCCCAGGCTTCAGGCTCGGGCACCGATCCCGTCACCGAGACATTGTCGAGGAAGAATTGCGTCGGACGGGCGTCGCGGAAGCTGAATGCCAGAGTTTTTACCCCACCACCGATCCGCGTGAAGCCGATATGGGTGTATGGGAAATTGGCGAAGTTGACGAAATTGTTCACCACGCTGCCGCCCCAGCTGTACGAGAAGGAGTTGACCGGTACTGCAGCCGCGACTTCGTGCTTGAGATCGAAACTGATCCTGTAGATTTTTCCGGTCAACGTCACGAATGACTGCGAAATACCGCCGACGCTGTTTGGCGAAAAATAGGCAGCGTAGTCGCCTTCCGATGGGTTGACCGTGCTGACGCCACTAAAGCCTTTCGCGCCGAAACGGGTCCAGCCACTGAAATCGCCGTCTTCGAACCCGCCATTGACGATAAGTTCCGCGGCATTTGCGGTATCAGCCGCCCCCGCGAGCAGCGCCAATGCGATCAACAGCTTCGACTTGGTTCCCACAGCAACACCCCGAATCCACACTACGTAGGTACTGTACCACTAATTTATGATAGATTCACTACGGCTCCGTAAAGAGCGTTATTCGACGGCATCGCTCGTGCAGTTGGTACTCGCGCCTGCGCGCGCGAGTCTCTATATGACCGAACGATACTCTAGGGTTGCGGTTCTGCGCCCGCTACAAAGGCTCCAGCTTGTCTGACGAAACCAACCAGGCTCCGGCCGATTACGATGCCGATTCGATTAAGGTGCTGCGCGGCCTCGATGCCGTGCGCAAACGCCCCGGCATGTACATCGGCGATACCGATGACGGGTCGGGCCTGCATCACATGGTGTTCGAAGTCAGCGATAACGCCATCGATGAAGCGCTCGCCGGTTACTGCGACCTCATCCTCATCACCATGAACCCCGACGGCTCGGTCAGCGTCACCGACAATGGCCGCGGCATCCCGACCGGCATCCATAGCGAGGAGGGCGTGTCGGCGGCCGAAGTCATCATGACCCAGCTCCACGCCGGGGGTAAATTCGAAAATTCCGACGCCAATGCCTATAAGGTGTCGGGTGGCCTCCACGGCGTCGGCGTCTCGGTCGTCAACGCGCTCAGCGAATGGCTCGAGCTGACGATCTGGCGCGACGGTCAGGAGCATTGGATGCGCTTCCGCCACGGCGATGCCGAGGCCCCGCTGAAGATCGTCGGCACGGCCGAGGGCAAGCGCGGCACTAGGGTGACATTCCTGCCGTCACCCGCCACCTTCAAGATCATCGAGTTCGATTTCGCCAAATTGGAGCACCGCTTCCGCGAACTGGCGTTTCTCAATTCGGGCGTTCGGCTCAAGCTCGTCGATGCGCGCCACGCCGAGCAGGTCGAAGTCGAGCTGTATTACGAAGGCGGCATTGCGGCGTTCGTCCAGTATCTCGACAAATCGAAGACCGCGCTGATCCCGTCGCCGGTCGCCATCCACGGCGAATCGGGCGATATCGCCATCGACGTCGCGCTCGAATGGAACGACAGCTATTACGAACAGGTGTTGGCGTTCACCAACAACATCCCGCAGCGCGACGGCGGCACCCATATCGCCGCCTTCCGCGCCGCGATGACCCGCACGCTCAATAACTACGCCGAAAAATCGGGGGTGCTGAAGAAGGAAAAGGTCAATCTGACCGGCGACGACATGCGCGAAGGGCTGACGGCGATCGTTTCGGTCAAGTTGCCCGATCCCAAGTTCAGCAGCCAGACCAAGGACAAGCTGGTATCGTCCGAAGTCCGCCAGCCATTGGAAGCGCTGATCGCCGACAAGCTCGCCGAATGGCTCGAGGAAAACCCGGCGCATGCGCGCACTATCATGGCGAAGATCATCGACGCCGCCGCCGCCCGCGAGGCGGCCAAAAAGGCACGTGATCTGACGCGGCGCAAGGGCGCGCTCGACATCGCCAGCTTGCCCGGCAAGCTCGCCGATTGTCAGGAACGCGATCCCGCCAAATCCGAACTGTTCCTCGTCGAGGGTGACAGCGCCGGCGGCTCGGCCAAATCGGGGCGTGACCGCGCCTATCAGGCGATTCTGCCGCTCCGGGGTAAAATCCTCAACGTCGAGCGCGCGCGGTTCGACCGGATGCTGGGGTCGAAGGAGATCGGTACGCTAATTCAAGCACTCGGCACCGGCATCGGTCGCGACGAATTCAACATCGCCAAGCTGCGCTATCACAAGATCGTCATCATGACCGACGCCGATGTCGATGGCGCGCATATCCGGACGCTGTTGCTGACCTTCTTCTATCGCCAGATGCCCGAATTGATTACGGGCGGCTATCTGTATATCGCCCAGCCGCCGCTGTATAAAATGACCCGTGGCCGGTCGGAGGTCTACCTCAAGGACAATGCCGCGCTCGAGGATTATCTCGTCGATTCGGGGCTCGGCGGGTTGGTGTTGCAGACCGAGGCGGGTCCGCGCAGCGGCGACGATCTGCGCGCGGTTGTGGCGCATGCCCGGCGGCTGCGATCGTTGATGGACTATGTCCCCAAACGCTACCCGGCGCTGGTTGTCGAAGCGCTGGCGTTGAATGGCGCGCTCGAACCCGGACTGGCCGGCGACCTGGCGGCGGTGGCGGGCACGCGCACGGCGGCATGGCTTGAACGCGCCGATCCCGATCACGCGAAATGGACCGTCGAACCGGCAGTCGAGGGCGGATATCACCTGCGACGCGACTGGCGCGGCGTCGCCGACCACCACCTCATCGATCCGGCGTTTCTCGGCAGCCAGGAGGCGCGGCGTCTCCACGCCCTCGCCGCCGAAGAAGCGCAAACCTACAGCGCCCCGGCGACCGTCGGCGACAAGGCGGTCAGCCGCCCGTCGGATCTGCTCAACGTCGTGCTCGATGCCGGGCGCAAGGGGCTGGCGGTCCAGCGCTACAAGGGTCTGGGCGAAATGAATGCCGATCAGTTGTGGGAGACGACGCTCGATCCGCAGGCGCGCACGCTGTTGCGAGTCGATGCCGACGAGGCCGATCTTGCCGATGACATCTTCACCAAGCTGATGGGCGATGTTGTCGAACCGCGTCGCGCCTTCATTGTCGATAATGCGCTGAACGTCGCGAACCTCGACGTTTAGCGCCTGGTGTCGGGTTGCGGGCGTGCGTTTGCCCGCCGCTCGGCATCGCCGGTCAACGCCCAGCGCAGCACTGCGCTCGTCCCCAACGTCCCGGCGCGGATGAATGGCTTGCGATAGGCGGGAATGCGCAGGCCGTGCATATCCGCCGCCCAATCGGGCAACAGGTCGATTCCGGCCTCGATCAATATGCGGTTGACCGGGGCGGCTGCGCCCACGCCAGCGGGCTGCGCGAGCAACGCCGCCGCGACATCGCGACTGCGGGCGTCGGCGCGCAGCTGCGGACGGATGGCGCGCAGATAGGCCTCGACCCCGCGCGCCGTCTGCGGCACTTCGGTCGCGCCAAGATGCTGCGCGACAACGGCGGTTTCGGCGAAATAGCGGTCCTGATCGGCGCGGGAGAAGCCGGGGTCACGGTAGCGCATAAAGGCGGCGAGGAAATTGTGGGCCCCCGCGACATGGACAAAGGTCAGCACCGCCGGATCGTTCGCCGAATAGGGGGTGCCGTCGGGCAGGGTGCCATCGACCCGGTCATGAATACGCCGCACCCGGTCGATCTGGCCGGTGGCGAAGTCGGTCCCGCCGAACGTTGTCGCGGCGATATATTGCGCGGTCCGCCGCAACCGCCCAAGGGTATCCTTGCGGAAATTGCTGTGGTCCCAGACTCCGGCAAGCGCAGCGGGATGGAGCATCTGCAACAATAGCGCGGCGACACCGCCGACCATCATCGCGGCAAAGTCGGCATGGACCCGCCACGCCGCGCCATTGGCGGGGACGATACCCGGATCGTCGGGCAACCGCGCCAGCCGCGTCGCTGCCGAGCCGGTGCTGACCAGCTTATGGACCTCGTCGGCAATCCGGCTGCGCATGTCTGCCATGGACGGTCCTTAAAGCGTCGCGCCAAAATGTTTAAATCAAAACAACCCCTCGTCACCCCCCCGAAAGCGGGGCCCATCTCCTCGACATCGGCGTGATGGACCCCCGCTTTCGCGGGGGTGAGGTGGTAAGATATAGCCGAGTTCAAAATGCGCAGCGACCGGCAACCTGCCGCAGGTCAACCGATGGCGATCAGTTCGACGACGTTCGCTCCGAACGTCGCGACATCGCCCACGCGCTTGCCGATCAGCGCGCGGGCGAGCGGTGAGACATACGACACCCGCCCCGCCGTCGGATCGGCCTCGTCCTCGCCAGTGATGCGCCAAATCTGACGACGCCCGTCGTCGCGTTCGATGGTCACGGTGGCCCCGAACGTCACGGTCGCGCCCGCACGCGCTTCGACCAATTGGGCACTGGCCCGCCGCGCCGCCCAATAGCGCAGGTCGCGCGTCGCGGCGGCCATCGGCGACCGGTCGGTGGCGATGTCGCCTTCGGCGCGCGCTGCGTCATACGCCGTCTGCGCCGCCGCGAGTTCGGCGTCGAGCGCCGCGAGCCCGCTCGCCGTCACCAGATTGGGATGCGGCGAAATCGGCCGGTCGGGCTGGTTGGCGGCAACCGCCTCGCTGTCGGACTCTTTGGTGAAGGCAACACTCATCGCCGCGATATGCGGATGCGGCATGGGCGGCGCAATCCCTGCCGTGATGATAGACAAGCCACGCTAGCCCGGCCGCGAGAATTGCTTGCAGTGCAACATCTGGCGCGGCGTCCCATTTTCCCGTCTATGCCCGTCATGACTTCACCCTTCGATTCCGCCCGAACCATCGGTCGCGTCGTGCTCGTCGGGGCTGGCCCCGGCGCTGCCGACCTGCTGACCTTGCGGGCGGCGCGCGTCCTCGCGGCGGCCGATGTGGTTGTGCATGACGGCCTTGTCGCCGCCGATGTGCTGGCGCTGGCGCGACCCGATGCGCGGCTGATCTCGGTCGCCAAAAAGCGCGCGCGCCACACGTTGCAACAGGCCGAAATCGGCGCGCTGCTTGTGGCCGAAGCCCGCGCCGGGAACCTCGTTGTCCGGCTGAAGGGCGGCGACCCGTTTATCTTCGGGCGCGGCGGCGAGGAAGTTGCCGATTGCGTTGCGGCGGGAGTGGCGGTCGAAGTCGTCCCCGGCGTCTCGTCGGCGCTTGGCGCAGCGGCGGCGGCGCAGATGCCGTTGACCCACCGCGATCATGCCTCGATCGTCAGCTTTGTCGCGGGCGAATGCCGCGCGCTTGCCGAACAGAATTGGGCTGGGCTGGCAGGGAAGGGTCGGACGCTGGTGATCTATATGGGCGTCAGCGGTGCCGAACGCATCGCCGAAAAGCTGATGGCCGATGGCCTTGCCCCCGATACGCCGGTCGCGGTCATCGAGCGCGCGACCTTGCCCGGCATGCGCGTGGTACGGTCGCTGCTCGCCGATCTTGGCGGACTGGTGACGCGCGAGGGCATTATCTCGCCGGCGCTGATCGTGGTTGGCGACGTTGCAACGCTTGGCCTTGATGCCGTGATCGCGGCGGCTGCATTGGAGACGATTGCGTGACGAAAATTCTAACCGGAAACCGGCTCGAAACCGGCGATGTGCTGTGGTGGGACGGCCATGACTGGAGCACCCGCATTGCCGACGCGGTCGCGATCGGTGACGACGGCGCGCCTTTGCTGGCCGAAATGATCGCTGCCGAACGCATCAACGATCCGGTGCTGATCGACGTCACCGGCACCCCCGGCAACTGGCTCCCCACCACCACCCGCGAGCGCGTGCGCGCTTCGGGCCCAAGCGTCCGCGCCGATCTGGCGCGCGGCAGCCTCTCGACGGAAGTCATCTGATGTATCGCTACGACCATTTCGATCAGGCCATCGTCGATGCCCGCGTCGCCGAATTCAAGGACCAGGTCGGTCGCCGCCTGCGTAATGAGATCACCGAGGACGAGTTCAAGCCGCTGCGGCTGATGAACGGCCTGTATCTGCAGCTGCACGCCTATATGCTGCGCGTCGCCATCCCCTATGGCACGCTGTCGGGCACCCAGATGCGGATGCTGGCGCACATCGCGCGCAAGTACGACCGCGACTATGGCCATTTCACCACGCGGCAGAACATCCAGTACAACTGGATCAAGCTCGATCAATTCAGCGATTTGCTCGACGATCTGTCGAAGGTCGAGATGCACGCCTTCCAGACCAGCGGCAATTGCATCCGCAACATCAGTTCGGATCAGTTCGCCGGGGCCGCCGCCGACGAAATCGCCGACCCGCGCCCCTATGCCGAACTGCTGCGGCAATGGTCGACGCTGCACCCCGAATTTTCGTTCCTGCCGCGCAAGTTCAAAATCGCCGTCATCGCCAGCGACACCGACCGTGCGGCCATCCAGCTCCACGATATCGGGTTGCAGTTGCGTCGCAGCGACACGGGCGACCTTGGTTTCCGCGTCTATGTCGGCGGTGGCATGGGGCGGACCCCGGTCGTCGGCAAGGTGCTGCGCGACTGGATCCCGGTTGGGCAGTATCTCAGCTATTCCGAAGCTATCCTGCGCGTGTACAACCGCTACGGTCGCCGCGACAATATCTACAAGGCGCGGATCAAGATCCTCGTCAACGAACTCGGTATCGCCGAATTCACCCGTCAGGTCGAGGCCGAATGGGCGTTGCTCGAACCACTCGGGCTCGACGCGCCGCAGGCCGAATACGACCGGATCATCGCCCAGTTCGCCGACCCGGCCTATGATCTGTCCGCGCCCGACACGCTCGACCTGTCGGACCCCGACTTCGCCGTCTGGGTGAAGCAGAACGTCCACCCCCATAAGCAGCCGGGCTACGCCATCGCGACGATCAGCCTGAAGCCCAGGCGCGGTATTCCCGGCGATGCGTCGTCGGCGCAGATGGACGTCATCGCCGATCTCGCCGAACGCTATGCGCAGGACGAAATCCGCGTCACCCACAGCCAGAACCTCGTGCTGGCGCATGTGAAAAAGGCCGATCTCTACACCGTCTGGCAGGCGCTGGCGGCGGCCGATCTGGCGACGCCGAACCTCGATCTGGTTACCGATATCATCGTCTGCCCGGGCATGGATTACTGCACGCTCGCCAATGCGCGGTCGATCCCGATTTCGCAGAAGATCGCCGCGCTGTTCGAAAATGACGTCGCGCAGCAGCAGGATATCGGCGAACTCAAGGTCAAGATTTCGGGCTGCATCAACGGCTGCGGCCACCACCATGCCGGCCACATCGGCATCCTCGGCGTCGATAAGAAGGGCGAGGAAGCCTATCAGCTGCTGCTCGGTGGATCGGGCGCCGAAGACACGACGCTCGCCAAAATCCTCGGGCCGGGGTTCGACGAGAACGGCATCGTCGTGGCGGTCGAAAAGCTTATCGCCCGTTACCGCAGCATCCGCAGCGATCCGTCGGAGCGCTTCCTCGACACCTATCGCCGCGTCGGCGCCGACACTTTCAAGGAAGCGGTCTATGGATAATCAAGATCAGACCGCCGTCGCCAACGCGCCATCGCCCGCGCTCGACGACGCTCCCGCACGGCTGCGTTTCCGCGACGATGCGCCGTTCGACAGCCCGATTGCGCCGCTGGCCGACTTTCTCGGCGGTGGCAATTTTGCCGCAGTGCGCGTCGAACCCGGCGAGGATGTCCGGTCGCTGACGCCGCACCTCGACCGCTTGAAGCTCGTCGAAATCGCCTTTCCGAAGTTCCGTGACGGGCGCGGCTACTCCTCGGCGCGTATCCTGCGCGAGGCGGGCTTTACCGGCGAAATCCGCGCGGCAGGCGATGTCCTCGTCGATCAGATCGGCTTCATGCGCCGTGTCGGTTTCGACAGTTTCGCCCCGGCCAAGCCGCTCAATCTCAAGGTCGTCCAGGCGACGCTCGACCGCCACCCCTATGTCTATATGAAGGCCGCCGACGGCAAAACGCCCGTCTGGGCGCTCCGGCATGGCTAGCGCGGCGCGCCAAATCGACGCGATCGACACCGCGCCGCCGTTCACCCCCGCCGACATCGCGCGGCTGACGGCGAAATATGCCGCGGTGCCGACCGAGGCGATGCTCGCCGACCTGCTGGCGGGTGAGTTGCTGGGTCGCGTCGCTGCCGTCTCGTCGTTCGGCAGCGAATCGGCGGTGTTGCTCGATATGGTCGCGGCGATCGACAAGGACGTCCCGGTCATCTTCATCAACACGCAGAAGATCTTCGGCGAAACGCTCGCCTATCGCGATGAACTCGCCGAGCGGCTCGGCCTCACCGACCTGCGCGTCTTCCGCCCCGATCCTCGCCTGCTCGCGGCCAAGGACGCGACCAGCCTGCGCTGGAGTTACGACCCCGACGGCTGCTGCGACCTGCGCAAGGTCGAGCCGTTGCGCCGCGCGCTCGCCCCGTTCGATGCGTGGATTTCGGGCCGCAAGGGCTTTCAGGCCAAATCACGCACCGCGCTGCCGCGTTTCGAACTCGACGAAGGGCGGTTAAAGATCAACCCGCTCGCCGATTGGGACAAGGCGGCGCTCGATGCCCACTTCGCGCTTCAAAAGCTGCCGCGCCACCCGCTCGAAGCCCAAGGCTACCCCTCGGTCGGCTGCGTCCCCTGCACCACCCAAGTCCAACCCGGCGAAGACCCCCGCGCCGGCAGATGGCGCGGCTGGGACAAAACCGAATGCGGGATCCACGACCCGGCGTTTTGAGATAATATCTGCTGCTTCCCTACCAAAGCTCCACGATAAATTTGGTCCGCGCCAACCGGAGCTGGCGTTGCTGGACTTGGCATCGGATTCGCGTAGCTTAGGATATGGCAGAAGTCGGAAAACCTTGGAGTGATGCCGAAAATGACCTCGCGGTAGCAGACTATTTCGCCATGCTCGGGGCCGAACTGTCGAGGCAGGATTACAAGAAGGCCACACACAACCGCGCGCTCGATACGCAAATTGGTCGAGGACGCGGCGCAATCGAACTTAAACATCAGAACATCAGCGCCGTGCTCCTCGGACTGAACGAGACTTGGATTAACGGTTATAAACCCGCGAAGAACTTTCAGTTGTCGCTAATCGATGCGGTACTTCGCTGGTTTAACGATCACCCGCAATGGTCCCCGCTTGTTCTTCGCAATCAGACCACAAGCCGATCCCCCACCACCGTTGCAGACGCAGAGATGCTCTGGATCGGCCCACCGCCGACTCAATCGAACGTGGCGCCGATTGTCGAACTCGTTTCCCTCGAAGCGATTTACCGTAAAGTCGATGTGGCTGCGCGTGATGCGGCCAATCGGGCGTTGGGCCGGGCAGGCGAGGAGCGCATCCTGCTCCATGAGCAGCAGACTTTGCGAATGGCTCGAAGACCAGATCTTGCAGAGCGGATTCGTTGGTTGAGCGACGAAGGCGACGATGGTGCGGGCTTTGATATTCTGTCGTTCGAATCCGATGGTCGCGATCGGCGAATAGAGGTCAAAACTACAAATGGTTGGGAACGATCTCCCTTCCATATCTCGAGAAACGAGTTGGCCACTGCTGATCGGCACCGAGACGACTGGCACCTCATCCGGCTCTATAACTTCGCCCGGGCACCGCGCGCTTTCAGTATTCGCCCGCCGCTTGAACGCCACGTCGAACTGATGCCAACTTCCTTTATGGCGACACTTCGATAAGGACAGTCACCAGCAGCGAGCCGCTCGCCTCACGCCGCCTTCGGCGCGCTCTCCATAACCCCGGCGTCGACATGCTCCGCAAACTGCGCGAAGTTGGCGATGAACATGGCGACTAGCGCCTTGGCCTTGGCGTCGTAGGCGGCTTTGTCGGTCCAGGTTTCGCGCGGGTTGAGGATGCGCGGTTCGACGCCGGGGACCGAGACGGGGACGGCGAAGCCGAAATTTTCGTCGGTGCGGAAATCGGCGGTCTTCAGGCTGCCGTCGAGCGCGGCGTTGAGCAGCGCGCGGGTGATCCTGATCGGCATGCGGCTGCCGGTGCCGCCGGTGCCCGCGCCGCCGCCGGTCCAGCCGGTGTTGACCAGCCAGACATCGACGCCGCCCTTGGCGATACGCTCCTTGAGCAGATTGCCATAGACCGATGGGTGGCGCGGCATGAACGGCGCGCCGAAGCAGGTGCTGAACGTCGCGTCGGGTTCGGTGACGCCGATTTCGGTCCCGGCGACGCGCGCGGTGTAGCCGCTGAGGAAGTGATACATCGCCTGATCGGGGGTCAGCTTGCTGATCGGCGGCAGAATGCCGAAGGCGTCGGCGGTCAGCATGATGACATTGTCGGGGACCGGGCCGAGGTTGTCGGCGCTGGCATTTGGAATGAAACCAATGGGATAGGAAGCGCGACTGTTCTCGGCGAGGCGGTTGTCGTCGAGGTCGATCGCGCGGGTAACCGGGTCGATGACGACATTTTCGAGCACAGTGCCGAAGCGCTGCGTCGTGGCATAGATTTCGGGTTCGGCTTCGGCCGACAGGCGGATAACCTTGGCGTAGCAGCCGCCTTCGAAGTTGAACACGGCGGTGTCCGACCAGCCATGTTCGTCATCGCCGATCAACGTGCGGCTGGCATCGGCGGAGAGCGTCGTCTTGCCGGTGCCGCTGAGCCCGAAGAACACGGCGGTGTCGCCCTTCGGCCCGATGTTTGCCGAACAATGCATCGGCATGACGCCCTTCAATGGCAGCAGATAATTGAGAATCGAAAAGACGCTCTTCTTCATCTCGCCGGCATAGGCGGTGCCGCCGATCAGGATGGTCTTGCCCTCGAAATCGACTGCGACGACGGTTTCGCTGCGGCAGCCGTGGCGGGCGGGGTCGGCACGGAAGCTCGGCAGATCGACGATGGTATATTCGGGCAGGAAATCGGCGAGTGCGGCGGCTTCGGGGCGCACCAGCAGCGTGCGGATGAACAGACTGTGCCACGCGCGTTCGGTGATGACGCGGACCTTGACGCGGTATTCGGGCTGCGACCCGCCGAACAGGTCCTGCACGAACAGCGTGTCGTTGGTGGCCAGTGCGGCGGCGAAATCGGCCTTGATCGCGGCGAACTGCGCCGGGGTGATCGACTTGTTCTTGTCCCACCAGATGACGTCTTCGGTGACGGCGTCGCGCACGATGAACTTGTCGTTCGCCGACCGCCCGGTATGCGCGCCGGTTTCGACGACGAATGCGCCATGCTTCGACAGCACGCCTTCGCGGCGGTTGACCGCCATTTCGATGAGCGGGGCGGTGCCGAGGTTCCAGTGCAGTTCGGCGCCGGTGACAAACCCTTGCGCGTCGAGGCCATGGCTGGAAACTGTCGAATGCGGCACGCGCCGTTCCTTTCAAAATTACAGGCCGACGTTGCGGCCGGGCGTCTTCCCCATCCGGGGCGCATAGCGAACGCATACGTATTCGTCAAAATGAGAAGGCTTAAGGAAACGTCAGCGCGATGGGGTCACCGGGAGATTGGCAGCGCTATCGCGCCGAGCGTGACGCTGGAGCGTTTTGGAGTCACTTTCGTCACTTTCGTCATCGGTTGCCGGTGCTGTGAGCGGCTGCCGTCTTGCACTTCGGCGCGGCGGCGCGCACATCGGGCGACTGGAGACCCCGCCACGCATGTCTGCCACGATTGCCCTTGTCGATGACGACCGCAACATCCTGACGTCGGTGTCGATTGCCCTTCAGGGCGAGGGGTTTACCGTGCGGATGTATGCCGATGGAGCAGCGGCGCTGAAGGCGCTTACCGATAATCCGCCCGACCTTGCGGTCCTCGATATCAAGATGCCGCGCCTCGACGGGATCGAACTGCTGCGGCGGCTGCGCGAAAAGGGCGATCTGCCGGTGATCTTCCTGACCAGCAAGGATACCGAAATCGACGAAGCGCTGGGTCTGGCGATGGGGGCCGACGATTATATCGGCAAGCCGTTCTCGCAGCGGCTGCTGATCGAACGCATCCGCGCCGTCCTGCGCCGCGCCGCCAACCGCAAGAGCGATGCGCCGATCAGCAGCGAACCCGCTTCGCAGCCGATCACCCGCGGGCGGCTGACGATGGACCCGGCCCGGCACCGGGTGATCTGGGATGGCGGCGACGGGCGGCGCGGCGATGTGGCGCTTACGGTGACCGAGTTCATGATCCTCGAAACGCTCGCCCAGCGCACCGGCTTCGTAAAGTCGCGCGACCAGTTGATGGACGCCGCCTATTCGGACGATGTCTATGTCGACGACCGGACGATCGACAGCCATATCAAGCGGCTGCGCAAGAAATTCCGTGCCGTCGATCACGAGTTCAAGGCCATCGAAACGCTCTATGGCGTCGGTTATCGCTTCAACGAGGAATGACCCCCGCGACGGCCAGATCTGGCTCGGCGGGCTCGGCTTCGGGTCGATCCGCGCCCGGATCATGGCGGTCAACGTCATCGCGGTGGTGCTGTTCGCGCTGGCGCTGATCTACGTCGATTCGGTGCGAACGCGGCTCTACGACGGCCGCTCGGCAGAAATGGCGCGGCAGGCGCAAACCGTCGCGGTCATGCTTGCCGAAGCTCCGGCGACCGACGCCGCGATAATGGTGCGCCAGTTGAGCTTCGATCGCGGAACCCGGCTGCGCCTGTTCGATGCCAACGGGCGACTAAAGGCCGACAACTGGACCGAACCGGGTGTGCGGCGCTTCGTCATCGAAGATCCCGACGATGCCGGCTTTCGCCGCAACTCGGCGCAGCTGATCGACAAGGTGATCGAGGTACTGACCGACGCAACTCCGATTGCGCCCTTCGACGAACCTGCCGTCGGCACTGCGTCCGGGATACCAATACCTGCACCCGCCGTACGTGACGGCGTATCGCACACCCGGCTGCAACGCGCCCGCGACGGGACGATCATCGTTACCGCTGTCGCTCCGGTCCCGGGGTCGCGGCAGATCGTCGAGGTCACCGAGGAGGCATCGGACCTGACGCGCGTGTTGCGGCACGAACGGCAGACCTCGTTTCTGCTGTTCCTCGGTGTGACGGCGCTGACTCTCATCCTGTCGTTCTACCTCGTCCAGACGATCGTGCGGCCGGTGCGCATGCTGGCGCTGGCGGCGCAGCGCGTGCGGCTGGGGCGGGCGCGTGAGGTGGTGGTGCCGCGCCTGCCCGAACGCGGCGACGAGATCGGCGCGCTGGCGCGCGCGCTGTCCGACATGACAACGGCGTTGCGCCAGCGCATCGATGCGACCGAAGCCTTTGCCGCCGATGTGGCACATGAACTCAAGAACCCGCTCGCGTCGCTGCGCTCGGCGGTCGACACGTTGGAAGGCATCGACCGGGCGGATCTACGCGCCCGGCTGCTCGAGGTGATCCGCGACGACGTCGCGCGGCTCGACCGGCTGATCTCGGACATTGCCGACGCCAGTCGCCTCGATGCCGAACTGTCGCGGTCGCGCTTCGAAGCGCTCGATATGGTGGCGCTCGCCGGGGGCTTGGTCGCGGCCTATGAGACGACAATCCTGCCTGCCGGCATCGCGATTACCTTCGACCGGCCAGCCGTTGGTGTCGCGATGACCTATGGCGAAAGCGCCCGGCTGGCACAGGTGCTGCGCAACCTGATCGATAACGCCATTTCCTTCTCGCCCAACCCGGGGACGATCCGCGTCGCGGTCGCAGCGTCGCCCGATGCCATCAACGCCAGCGTCGAAGACGACGGGCCGGGCGTGCCAGCAGAAAACCGCGCCGATGTGTTCAAGCGCTTCTATTCGGAGCGGCCGGCCGCCGAAAGCTTCGGGCGGCATTCGGGGCTCGGCCTCGCGATTGCAGCGGCAATCATCGACGCGCACGGCGGATCAATCGCCGTCGGTCCGGCATCGCAGGGCACCGGCGCGCGCTTCACCGTCACCCTGCCTGCCGCCTGATGACTGCTCCCCAACACAGCGGGGCTTTGCGTGGGAGCGCGAGCGGAGTAGAAGCCGCCGCCGTGGACCTATCCGCCGACCAAGACCGCGCATCCTTGCCGATGCTCATCGTGACCGGCATGTCGGGTGCCGGGCGCTCGACGACGCTCAAGGCGCTCGAGGATCTTGATTACGAAGTCGTCGACAATCTCCCGCTCGGCCTTGTCGAATCGCTGCTGCGCAGCGCCAAGCCCGGCGAGACCGATACGCGGCCGCTGGCCTTCGGGATCGATACCCGCACCCGCGCCTTCAATGCCGATGCGCTCGTCGCCCGGTTGCGGACGCTGCGCAGCGAAGGCGTCGACATCCGGCTGATCTATCTCGACTGCGCCGATGAAACGCTGACCCAGCGCTTTTCGGAGACGCGCCGTCGGCACCCGCTCGCCGCCGACCGCCCCGCTGCTGATGGGATCGACCGCGAGCGCATCCTGACTGCGCCGCTGCGCCGCTGGGCCGACATGCTGATCGACACGACCGAAACCAGCGCCGCCGACCTGCGCCGCCAGATCGGTCAGCGCTTTGGCAAGGCGGGTCATGATGCGTTGACCATCACCATCCAGTCGTTTGGCTTCGCCCATGGCCTGCCGCGCGATGCCGATCTGGTCTTCGACATGCGCTTCCTCAGCAATCCGCACTGGGACATCACGCTGCGACCGTTGACCGGCGAAGACGCAGCGGTCGCGGCCTTCGTCGCTGCCGACCCGGCCTTTTCCCCCGCCGTCGACCGCATTGCCGACCTCCTCGCCGTGCTGCTCCCGGGCTATGGCCGCGAGGGCAAGGCCTATCTGACGATTGCCTTTGGCTGTACCGGTGGCCGCCATCGTTCGGTTGCAGTGGCGCGTGAAATCAACCAGCGGCTGGCGGCACTCGGCTATGCGCCGCTGCTCGTCCATCGCGACTTCGCCAAGCATGGCAGCGACGCCGCGATGATCGCAGCGGTGCCGACGGTGCCGGGGGCGGTACTGACACTCGGGGAGCGCACGGCCGCATGATCGGACTGGTTCTGGTGACGCACGGGCGGCTTGCCGCCGAATTCCTTGCCGCGACGGTGCATGTCGTCGGCCCGCAGGAGCGGATCGAGGCGATCTGCATCGAGGCCGAGGATGACATGGAGGCGCGCCGCGCGGATATCGCCGCCGCCGTGGCGCGGGTGCAGGGCGGGCAAGGTGTCATCATCCTCACCGACATGTTCGGTGGCACCCCGTCGAACCTCGCGATTTCGCTCATGGGGCCGACGGTCGAAGTCATCGCCGGGGTCAATCTGCCGATGCTTATCAAGCTGGCGACGGTGCGCAAGACGCTGCGGGTCGCCGCCGCCGTCGAAGCGGCGCAGGAGGCCGGGCGGAAATACATCACCGTCGCGTCGAAGCTGCTGGGTGAAGCCGCTTGAGCGGCGTCGGACCGGTTACGGTCCCGATCACCAACAAAAAGGGCTTGCACGCGCGCGCCAGCGCCAAGTTCGTCAATATGGCGACGAGCTTCGACGCCGAAGTCACTGTCACCCACGACGGTGCGAGCGTGTCGGGAAGCTCTATCCTCGACCTGATGATGCTGGCTGCCGGCATCGGCGAATCGATCGACATCAGCGCCACCGGACCCGAAGCCGAAGCTGCCGTTGCGAAGCTGTCGGGCCTAGTCTTCGACAAATTCGGCGAGGAATAGGCGTCAGCCGACGCGGACTTCAGCGCGCGTCGCCGGAAAGCACAGGACCCGGTCATCGAGCGCGACATAGGCGCTGACCGGTCCACCCATCGCCGCGACAAACGCCGGATCGCCGATATCGAGACCGCCGGTCAGCGCGCCGTACGACGGCAGTACAAGCTTGGTCGTGGTCACCGCGAAACAGCGCCGGGACACGGTGCGCCCGCGCAGGCGAATGCGGAGCTTGGGATGATAGTGCCCCGACACTTCGGGCCGCAGCTCACTGCGTTCGGCCTCATGGCGCAGCAGCAGCGGGCCAGCCTGCGCCTCAACCATCACCCGCCCGCCGAGCGTTGCTGCGGCACGGTCGTCGTGGTTGCCGGTGATCCAGACCCAGTCGAGCGTCCGCGTCAACGCCTGCAGCGCCGCGCGCGCCGGACCCGCCAGTCGCGCCGGACCGCCGGCATCGTGGAACGAATCGCCAAGGCACCAGACGCGCGTTGCCCCGGTCGCAGCAATCGCGTCGATCAGGCACGCGAGCGTATCGACACTGTCGTATGGCGGCAGGAATTGGCCGAGGGTGCCGTAAAAGCTCGCCTTTTCGAAGTGCAGGTCGGCGACGAGCAGGGCATTTTGCGCGGGCCAATACAGCCCGCCGCACGGCAGCGGCCGGAACGTCTCGCCGGCGAACGAAAGGGAAACAGCCATCGCCTGCCTATGCGCATTGGCGCGCGACGAGGCAAGCCTTCTCCGGCTGGGTGCGCCTAGTGCAGGCGCAGACCGCCGATCGCGCCGATCAACCCGAACGCCTGCAGCAGCCAGATGACGACGAGCAGGACGACGACGATGTTGAGGATATTCTTGATCGACCCGGCCATCGGGATGTAATTATTGATCAGCCACAGCAGCACGCCGACGACGACGAGCACGATGATGATGGACAGAATTGGCATGGGGCCTCCGGCGTGTAAGTGCATGGGTGTGCACTGCCTAACCGGCGAGTCTCGCTTTCGTTCCGTCTAGGCAATGAGCGATGTGCTTGTTACGCCGTGCGGAAGGCGTTGGTGATCGGATAGCGCCGGTCGCGGCCGAAGTTGCGGCTGCCGATCTTGACCCCCGGTGGGGCCTGTCGTCGTTTGTACTCAGCGACATAAAGCAGGCGTTCGATCCGCGCGACGGTGGCGGCGTCGAACCCGGCGGCGATCAGGTCGGCGGCGGACCGTTCGTGCTCGATAAGGCCAATCAGCAGCCGGTCGAGCAGTTCGTAGGGTGGCAGCGAATCATCGTCGCGCTGGTTTTCGCGCAGTTCGGCGGTCGGTGGCTTGTCGATCACGCGCTGCGGCATCACCGGGCCGGGCGCGGCAATCGACAGCCGCGGATGGTGGGTGTTGCGCCATGCACACAGCTTGAACACCGTCGTCTTGTAGACGTCCTTGAGCACCGAATAGCCGCCCGCCATGTCGCCATAGATGGTGGCATAGCCGACCGACATCTCGCTCTTGTTGCCGGTGGTCAGCAGCATCGGCCCGAACTTGTTCGACAGGCCCATCAGTGTCAGTCCCCGGATTCGCGACTGGATATTCTCTTCGGCGATGTCGCGCGCGCGGCCCTCGAACAGCGGGGCCAGCATCGCATCGAACGCCGCCATCGCCGGTTCGATGGCGACGGTGTCGAGGCGGCAGCCGAGCATTGCCGCACAGGCGGCGGCGTCTTCGAGGCTGTCGGCGCTGGTAAACGGCGACGGCATCATCACGCACCAGACCCGGTCGGGGCCGAGCGCATCGACGGCAACAGCGGCCGACAATGCGCTGTCGATGCCCCCCGACAGGCCGAGCACGACGCCGGGGAAGCGGTTGCGGTTCACATAATCGCGCAGGCCGACGACCATCGCGTGATAGATATCGGCGGGGTCGGCATCGAGCGTCGCCAGCGTTCCCGTCTCGCAGGCCCAGCGATGCCCCAGCGTCGACCGCGTCCAAACGGTGGTGACGGTCGTTTCATCCCAATCGGGCAATTGCCACGCCAGCGACCGGTCGGCGTTCATCACGAAGCTCGCACCGTCGAAGGCCAGTTCATCCTGCCCGCCGACGCGGTTGAGATAGGCGAGCGGCAATCCGGTCTCGCCGACGCGGGCGACGGCTAGGCTCAACCTTTTGTCGTCCTTCCCCACTTCGAACGGCGAGCCGTTGGGGACAATGAGGATCTCCGCCCCGGTCTCGGCAAGGCATTCGGTGACGTCGGGCGTCCAGATGTCCTCGCATACCGGTACACCCAGCCGCGCACCGCGGAAGGCCAGCGGCCCCGGCAGCGGCCCGGCGGCAAAGACCCGCTTTTCGTCGAAGGTGCCGTAGTTGGGCAGATCGTGCTTGCGGGTGATGCCGGTCACCTTGCCGCCGTCGAGCAGTGCGCAGGCATTGTACAGCTTGCCATCCTCGAGCAGCGGCAGCCCGACGAGCAGCGCCGGCCCGCCATCGCCGGTTACCGCCGCCAGCCGTTCGAGCTGCGCCGCAGCGGCTGCGACCAGCGCGGGCTTGAGCACCAGATCCTCGGGCGGATAGCCGACGATCGACAATTCGGGCGTCACCAGCAGGTCGGCTCCGGGAACCGTGGCGCGCGCTGCGATGATGGCATCGGCATTACCCGCCAGGTCGCCGACCGAGGCGTTGGACTGGGCAAGGGCGATGGTCAGACGATGGGACATAGCGGCGGTTTAAGGGGACGCGCCGTGGCGGGCAACCGGGTGCGGCTTGCGCGCCTTCGCCCGCGCGGTGGGAAGTCGGCTAAAGGGAATTGTTCTTAGCATTTACCCAATCACATATACGACGATCGAGTGGACGTGGGCCGACGGCGGAATCATCGCGCAGGCGTCGCATTGGCGCCGAACTGGCGGCAATGACTTTGCTTGGGCCGCCGATCGCTCTAGCGTTGGCGCAATGATGCCGACACTCGCCCTCTGGACCGCCATTGGCTTTTTGCTCGGGTCGATTCCGTTCGGCCTGTTGCTCACCCGGCTCGTTGGCATCGACATCCGCACGGTCGGTTCGGGCAACATCGGCACGACCAATGTGCTGCGTACCGGCAACAAGGGGCTGGCGGCGGCGACGTTGCTGCTTGACGGCGGTAAGGGCGCGGTGGCGGTGCTGCTGGCGCGGCATTATGGCGGGGAGACGGCTGCCATCGTCGCCGGGGTCGCGGCGTTCATCGGCCATTGTTTCCCGGTCTGGCTGAAGTTTCGTGGCGGCAAGGGGGTGGCGACTCTGCTCGGCATTGCGCTCGCCGCACTGCCGCTGGCGGGGTTGGCGGGCCTGCTGGCATGGCTCGCTGGCGCTCTGGCAACGCGCTATTCGTCGGTTGGCGGGATGCTGTCGGCGGTCGCGGTGACGATTGCCGCCTTCGTGCTGGGCGCGACGGGATGGGGCGCGCACTTCGTGTTGATCACGGCGGTGTTGATCATCAAGCATCGCGACAACATCGCCCGCCTGCGCGCCGGGACCGAAAGCCGGATCGGCGCGAAATGAGCCTGTTCGCGGCGGCTGTCCGGACATCGACCGCGCCCGATATGCCCGCCGATGCCGTAGCGCGGTTGCGGCTGATCCGCAGCGAGAATGTCGGGCCGGTGACCTATCGTCAGCTCATCGCGCGCTTCAGCACCGCCGACAACGCGCTGACGGCGCTGCCCGACCTGGCACGGCGCGGCGGGGGCGTACCGCCCCGGATTGCCAGTCGCGGCGAAGTCGAAGTCGAACTCGACCGACTGGCCGCCATCGGGGCGACGATGCTGTTCATTGGTACTCCGGCCTATCCGGCGCTGCTCGCGGCGCTCGATACCGCGCCGCCGGTGCTTGCCGCGCACGGCGATGTCGGCCTGCTCGAACGTCCGGCGGTGGCCATCGTCGGCGCGCGCAACGCCAGTGCGGCAGGCGTGCGGTTCGCGCGGACGCTGGCGGCCGAACTCGCGGCGGAGGATTTGGTCGTTGTTTCGGGGTTGGCGCGCGGTATCGATGCGGCGGCGCATCAGGGCGCGCTTGAAGGCGGCACCATCGCCGTTGTCGCGGGCGGCGTCGATATCGTCTATCCACCCGAAAACGCGTCGCTGATGGCCGATGTCGCGGCGCGCGGGCTTATTCTGGCCGAACAAAAGCCGGGGACCGAGCCCCAGGCAAGGCATTTCCCGCGCCGCAACCGGATCATCGCCGGCCTGTGCGCGGGCACGCTGGTTGTCGAAGGTGCGCCGAAATCGGGGTCGCTGATTACTGCGCGGCTGGCGGCAGAGGCCGGACGCGAGGTGATGGCGGTGCCCGGTTCGCCGCTCGATCCGCGGGCACAAGGCTGCAACCTGCTGATTCGCGAAGGCGCGACGCTGGTGCAGACCGCCGCCGATGTCATCGAAGCGCTTTCGGCCTTCGGGGGCGGGCCACAACTCGGCCTGCGCTTCGTCGCCGCCGAATCGCCCGCGCATTATGCCGACATCGCCGCCGAACCCGACGACCACGACCGCGCCGCCGTCACCGCGCTCCTCTCGCCGACGCCGGTCGCGGTCGACGAAATCGTCCGCCTGTCGGGGTTGGCGGCCCCGGTCGTGGCAGCGGTGCTGCTCGATCTCGAACTCGGCGGCGGGCTGTCGCGGCAAGCCGGTGGGCGGGTGGCGACGACCTAGGCGGCCTGCACCGCGCGCCACGCCGCGATGATCGCCGCAACCGATCGATCGCCTTCGGCCTCGGTGGTTTCGCCCGAACTGACCGATATCCGCATGACGAGCGTTCCGCGCCAGTCCGATGGCCCGACGAAGCAGATGGTGTCGGCCTGCACCTGCATGATTGTCGCGCGGGTCGCGGCATCGCTGCCGCCGAAGGTCAGGATGATCTGGTTGAGGACCACGTCGTTGAGCACCGCAACGCCGGGTTCGGCGGCGAGGCGGTCGGCCATCTGCCGCGCGACGCTGCAGTGGCGTTCGACCATTTCCGCGATGCCCGTGCGCCCCAGACGCCGGAGCATCGCCCAGACGGCAAAGCCCCGGGCGCGGCGCGACAATTCGGGGGCATAGTGCGACGGGTCACGCTCGGCCCCATCGGCGACGGGAAGGTAGCTTGCGGCGATCGTCATGGCGCGGCGATGGGCATCGGCGTCGCGGACGATGACGAAGCCGCAGTCGTACGGTGTCTGGAGCCATTTATGGCCATCGGTCGCCCAGCTATCGGCAAGGTCGTACCCCGCCGCGAGGTGCGCCAGCGCCGGGGCGGCGCGCGCCCAGAGTCCGAATGCCCCGTCGACATGCAGCCAACCGTCGCGCGCCGCGACCATCGGCGCAATGATGTCGAGCGGATCGAACGCTCCGGTGTTGATCTGGCCGGCCTGCGCGATGACGATCACAGGACCCACGCTGGCCGACAATGCCGCTGCGACGGCGTCGGGCAACAGCCGCCCCTGCGCATCGACGGCGATCCGCACGACGCGGCGCTCGCCAAGGCCGAGAAACTTCAGCGCGGCGTACACCGTCGCATGGGCTTCGTCGCCGATCAGCACGGTGATCGGTGGTGCACCGAACAGGCCGTCGGCTTCGACGTCCCACCCCACCCGCCGCAGCACCTCGCCGCGCGCCGCCGCCAACGCGACAAAGTTGGCCATCGTCGCACCGGTCACCATGCCGACCGAACTCTCGCGCGGCAGATCGAGCAGATCGAGCAGCCAGGCCCCGGCGACATTCTCGGCAGCGGCTGCCGCCGGGGCAGCAATCAGATTGGCGGCGTTCTGGCCCCATGCGCTGGTCAGCCAGTCGGCAGCGACGCCCAGCGGGTGCGACGCCCCGATCACCCAGCCGAAGAAGCGCGGCCCGGTCATCGCGCGTAGCCCCGGCGTCGCCAACCGGACGAGATCGTCGATGATCGCCAGTGGATCGCCGGGCGTTTCCGGAACCGGCCCGGCGAACGCCGCAGCCATTGCGCCATATGTTGCGGTTGGCGTTGTTGCCTTGGTGACGATCCCGCGCCGATAGTCGGCAGCGGCCTGCGCGGCATGATCGAGCGCTGCCCAATCGGCCGTGTTCGCGGTTCCTGCATCGTCGGTGTGCGTGATTGCCATGGTATCGTTTGCCCTGTCGCCCTGCCGCCCGAGCTCTAGCGGCGCCGGTGAATCAGGCCAACTGTCGCGCTGGTATCGCGTCCGCTTGTCGCCATTGTCGGTCGCCCCTCTTGCATGGCACCCCATATAGAGCGTAGGGGCCGCGCCGCTTTGCCGCCCCACGGAGACCGGACCCGCATGGACCTTGTAATCGTGGAATCGCCTGCCAAGGCCAAGACAATCAACAAATATCTTGGCTCGAACTATGAAGTGCTGGCAAGCTTCGGCCATGTCCGCGATCTGCCGCCGCGCGATGGTTCGGTCGATACCGCCCATAATTTCGCCATGTCGTGGGAGCTTTCGGCCGATAAGGCGCGGCAGCTCAAGGCCATCGCCGATGCCACGAAGCGCGCCGACCGCGTCATCCTCGCCACCGATCCCGACCGCGAAGGCGAAGCGATCAGCTGGCATCTGCTCGAATGGCTCAAGGGCAAGAAGGCCGTGCCGAAAGGCGGCGCGACGCGGGTCACCTTCAACGAGATCACCAAGACCGCGATTCTGGCGGCGATGGAACGCCCGCGCGATCTCGATCAGCCGCTGATCGATGCCTATCGGGCGCGGCGTGCGCTCGACTATCTTGTCGGCTTCAACCTGTCGCCGGTGCTGTGGCGCAAGCTGCCGGGAGCCAAGAGCGCGGGGCGGGTGCAATCCGTCGCGCTGCGCCTCGTCGTCGACCGCGAACGCGAGATTGAAGCGCACCGCGCCAAGGAATACTGGACGGTCGAGGCGGCAATGGCGTCGGCGGGCGGGGCGAACTTCCCGGCGCGGCTGACGGTCTTCGAGGGCAAAAAGCTCACCCAGTTCGATCTGGCCAACGAACAGAATGCACATCGTGCGCGCGCCGTAGTCGAGGCCGGCAAGTTCACCGTTTCGTCGGTCGAAACCAAGCCCGCGAGCCGCAATCCCTATCCGCCGTTCACCACCTCGACGGTACAGCAGGAGGCGGCGCGCAAGCTCGGCTTTACCGCCAGCCACACCATGCGGGTGGCGCAGGGGCTCTACGAGGAGGGGCGCATCACCTATATGCGTACCGACGGCGTGCAGATCGCCGGCGAAGCCATTGCGGCGGCGCGCGACGTCATCGCCAAGGATTTCGGGGCGGGCCCCGACGTGCTGCCCGACAAGCCGCGCCACTATGCCACCAAAGCGAAGAACGCTCAGGAAGCGCATGAGGCGATCCGCCCGACCGACCTGCATGCACGACCGGGCAAGGTGCCGTCGGGCGACGCCGACAAGCTGTACGCGCTGATCTGGAAGCGCACCATCGCCAGTCAGATGGCGAGCGCGCGGATGGAGCGGACGACAGTCGATATGCTTGACGCGTCGGGGCAGACCGGGCTGCGCGCCTCGGGGCAGGTTATCCTGTCGCCGGGATTCCTCGCGGTGTACACCGAAACGCGTGAAGAGGTCGCTGCGCCGGGGGCCGATGAGGATGACGATGATCGTCGCCTGCCCAAGCTGACCAAGGGCGAAACCCCGCAGGTCAAATCGGTCGAGGCCAAGCAGCATTTCACCGAGCCGCCGCCGCGCTTTTCGGAAGCGTCGCTGGTCAAACGGCTCGAGGAACTCGGCATCGGGCGACCATCGACTTATGCGTCGATCCTGCAAACCTTGCGCGACCGGGCGTATGTGAAGGTCGAGAAGAACCGCTTCTGGGCCGAGGAAAAAGGCCGGCTGGTGACGGCATTCCTCGAGCGCTATTTCCCGACTTACGTCGAATATGACTTTACGGCGGGGCTGGAGACGCAGCTCGACGAAGTGTCGGCAGGCAATCTCGATTACCTCAAGGTGCTTGGTGATTTCTGGGCCGATTTCGAACCCAAGACCAAGGAGATCATGGAGACGCGACCGTCCGATGTGACGGTGGCGCTCGATGAATATCTGGCGCCGCTGCTGTTCCCGCCGCGCGCCGATGGTGACGACCCCCGGCTGTGCCCAACGTGCAATACCGGACGCCTCAGCCTGCGTACCGGCAAGTTCGGGGCGTTCGTGGCGTGTTCGAACTATCCCGAATGCCGCTACACCCGGCAGTTCGCATCGGAGAATGGCGCGACCGAAAGCGCTGGGCCGGTGCTGCTCGGCGAGGATCCCGCGAACGGCGAGCCAGTGACGCTGCGCTCGGGGCGCTTTGGGGCCTATGTACAGCGCGGCGAGGGCGACAAGCCGCCGCGGGCTTCGATCCCCAAGGATGCGCCGGTGACCGGGCCCGACGACCTTGATCTGGCGCTGCGGCTGCTGGCGCTGCCGCGCACGGTTGGCACCCACCCCGAAAGCGGCGAGCCGATAACCGCGAGCATCGGGCGTTATGGGCCGTATCTGGCGCATGCGGGCAAATATGCGCGACTGACCTCGACGGCCGAAGTGTTCGAGACGGGCATGAACGCGGCTGTCGTTAAACTGGCCGAGGCGGCGGCGGCGGGACCCCGCGCCCGGACGGCGGCGGCACCGCTGCGCGAAATCGGGCCGCATCCGGTGTCGGGAGCGATGATGCGGCTGATGGCCGGACGCTTTGGCCAGTATATCGCCGATGGCACAACCAACGCGACGGTCCCCAAGGGTGAGGACGGCATGTCGATTGCGCCGGAAGCCGCAGCAGCGTTGATCGATGCGCGCGCTGCCATGGCTCCGGCGAAGGGCAAGAAGAAGCCGGCGGTCAAGGCAAAGCCCAAGGCTGCAGCGAAACCCAAGGCGACGGCGGTGACGAAATCCAAAGCCGAGGGTGCGGTTAAACCCAACGCCAAAGTTGCGGCCAAGAAGCCTATCAAGGCCGCAGTGGAATAACCCTCCCTGTCATCCCGGCGCAGGCCGGGATCCAGTTTTTCTTCGGAGTTGAGGAAGCAAGCTGGATCCCGGGCTGCGCCGGGATGACAAAAGGTTTCCGGGACGACAGTGAGTGAGCGTCAGGCGGGGATCACGATCTGCCCGATGCGGGGGAAATGCACCGCGACAGTGCCCGCAGCCCCTGACTCGCGCATCACCGTTATGCCGCCGGCGTCGCAGCGCGTCAGCGTGCCTGCCACCGGCGTGTCGCCCGACCCTTCGGTTTTTACCGCCACCGCCTGACCGGTGGTAAAGCCGCCGCCGACCGATCCGACAACCACCGCCGGTTCGGCGTCGCGGGCGATCGCAATCGCATCGTCGGCACTGATTTCGGTCGGGCTGCCATGGCCGAAGGCAGCGATGCGGCCATACCATGCCGCCAGTAATGGATGCGCCATAACAGTGGCGTGCGCGTCCTTGGCGAAGGGCATCGCCGACAGGAACCAGATATTGGCGTACAGCGCGAGGTCGCCATGGCCGAGATCGTCGCCGCCGATAAAGGCGCGTCCATCCGTCAGCGCCGAATCGATCCATGCAGCGGCAGTGAAGACCTGCGATTCGAGGTGCGGCGCGACCAGCGGCAGGGTAGCGAAATCGAACGCTCCGCCAAAGCGCGCCTTGCGGTCTGCGATGAATTCGGGCGACAGCACGCCGGGGGGCAGGTGTCGCATCGCCGCGCCGACATGCGCGCCGAACTGCGCCGCCCCGGCCCAACCGCCGATCATGCGGTGGAGCGGCCCAAGCGGCGCCGGGTACAGGCTGGGTCCCGGCAGCGTCTCGAGCGCATCCAAAATTGCTGCGGTGTCGCAGTAGATATCGGCCCCGATCTGCAGGACCGGCGTGCGGCCATAGCCGCCGGTCAGCGCGGTCAGGCCGGGTTTGGGCATCATGTTGGGGATGATGACCGACTGCCATGCCAGGCCTTTCACCCCCAACGCGGCGCGGATCAGTTCGGCGAACGGCGAGGTGGGGTAGTGGTGGAGGATGGGGGTCATTGGATTAGCTCCGATAGTCGGCGTTGATCGAGATATAACCGTGGGTCAGGTCGCAGGTCCACACCGTGGCGCGACCGTCACCAAGGCCGATATCGACGCCGATATCGATGTCCTCCCCGGCCAGATGCGCCGCCACCGGGGCTTCGTCATACCCCGGCACCACCATGCCGTGCGCCGCGACTTGAACGCCGCCGAAGGCGATGCTCAGCCGGTCGCGGTCGGCGGCTTCACCGGCCTTGCCGACCGCCATGACGACACGGCCCCAATTGGCGTCGCCACCGGCGATGGCGGTCTTGACCAGCGGTGAATTGGCGATGCTCATCGCGATCTTGTGCGCTGCCGCGTCGGTTTCGGCCCCGGTGACGGTGATGGCGATGAATTTCGATGCGCCTTCGCCGTCGCGGACCACCAGCTGCGCGAGTTGGCGACACAAGTCGGTCAGTGCAGCGGCGAAGGCGTCGGCACCGGGCGTCCCCCAGTCGGTCAGCGGCGCATTGCCCGCCGCGCCGGTGGCGAACGCCAATACGGTGTCCGACGTCGAGGTATCGCCATCGACAGTGATGCACGAAAACGTCCGGGCATTCGCCGCCGACAGCATGTCCTGCAAAAACCCCGGCGCGACGGCGGCGTCGGTGAAGACGAACCCCAGCATGGTCGCCATGTCGGGCGCGATCATGCCGCTGCCCTTGATGATCCCGGCCAGCGTCACCGTCCGGCCATCGACGCTCGCGGTCGTGACGGCCGCCTTGGGGAAGGTATCGGTCGTGCCGATGGCGGTCGTCGCATCGGCAAAGCTCGCTGAACCCAGCGCGGCAAACGCTGCCGCGACGCCGCTTTCGGCCTTGTCTTGCGGCAACGGCACCCCGATGACGCCGGTCGAGGCGGCGAACACCTGCGCCACGTCGCAGCCGAGCAGCGCCGCTGCCTTGGCCGTCTGCGCGTCCGCCGCCTGCTGCCCGGTCAGGCCGGTAAATGCATTGCTGTTCCCGGCGTTGACCACCAGCCCGCGTGCGACGCCTTGCGGCAGGCGGGCGCGACACAGTCCGACCTCGGGTGAGGGGCATTTCGACCGCGTCAGCACGCCGGCGACCGTCGTTCCCGGCGCAAAGGCGATCAGCGTCACATCGGCGCGCGTCCAATTCTTGTACCCCGCCGTAGCCGTGCCGATGCGCACTCCGGCGATTTCCGGAATGGCAGGAAACGGGCGGGCGAGCGGGGAGATGGTCATGGCGACCGGCCATAGCGGGAGTTGCCGCCAGCGAAAATGCCCCTCCCGCCGCGTCCCTTCACCCCGCACGACAATCCAAAAGTCTCAAAAGTCCGCAAAAGTCGAAAATTCGACCACATTTTTGCCCCTCGGCGCGGAAGGTGGTCGCCCTTCCGCCTGCACAAATAACCAATAAGGTGAAATACGTCAAGTTTGCCGGTGACGTCCTTGAGCCGCGGCGCGCTGCCAGCGATAGAGGCCCGCATGGACAGAATCGAATTCGAGGCTCCGGCCTATCTGACGTGCAACTGTTGTACCGGCATCACCACCAGCCTGACGCGCTTCGTCAGCCGTGGTGGCGGGCTGTTTGCGGTCTATTTCATCAAATATTCGGAAAGCCATCCCGGTATCGCCAACATTCTCGTCGGCCTTGGCGCATGGGGTGACGATGACGCCGACGCCGAAGCGGTGCGCTCGGCCTTTGCCTTTCGCCTCGGTCGGGTCGGCGGTGAATACAACCTGTCGGTCATCGACGCGGCTGCGTCGCCATGGCCGGGGCAGGTGTTGTTGGGCCGCAAGCTGTCGGCGACCGACGCCCGCGCCCATCCGGCGTTCAACGACGCCTTTGCGATCTGCAACGCCATGCTCGATCACGACGTGCCGCTGCAGACCTTCTTTGCCGCGTAACGGCACCGCCTACGCCACGCCCGAATTGACTAACCCACCCCCCAACCCTACATCGCGCGGCCAAAGGGAAGGCGGCGGTTCCGCCGCTGTGTACCGCCTTGCGCGGTTCCCGCATCAGTTAGGACGTTCATGCTCGGCGCAATTGCAAAGCGGCTTTTTGGCTCATCGAACGAACGTTACGTAAAGTCGCTGCAGCCGCTGGTGGGGCGAATCAACGCGCTCGAAACGAAGATCGAGGCGCTGAGCGATGATGAATTGCGCGGCCAGACCGAGACGCTGAAGGGCCAACTTGCGGCGGGCAAATCGCTCGACGATATCCTGCCCGAAGCCTTTGCTACCGTCCGCGAAGCCGCCAAGCGTGCGCTCGGTCAGCGGCATTACGATGTGCAGATGGTTGGCGGCATGGTGCTGCATCGCGGCGAAATCGCCGAAATGCGCACCGGCGAGGGCAAGACGCTGGTCGCGACCTTGGCGGTCTATCTGAATGCGCTCAGCGGCAAGGGCGTCCATGTCGTCACCGTCAACGATTATCTCGCGGCGCGCGACGCCGCCTGGATGGGCAAGGTCTACACCTTCCTCGGCATGACCGTCGGCGTCATCATCCCCAACATCGACGATAACGAACGCCGCCACGCCTATGCCTGCGATATCACCTATGGGACGAACAACGAATTCGGCTTCGATTATCTGCGCGATAATATGAAATACAGCCGCGAGCAGATGGTGCAGCGGCCGTTCAATTTCGCCGTCGTCGACGAGGTCGATTCGGTGCTGATCGACGAAGCGCGGACGCCGTTGATCATTTCCGGGCCGACCGACGACAAGTCCGAGCTCTACATGCTGGTCGATGCGCAGGTGAAGCTGCTGGTGCCCGCCGATTACGAGGTCGACGAGAAGCAGAAGTCGGTGATCCTGACCGAGGACGGCACCGAAAAGCTCGAACGTGCTTTTGAGGCGGCGGGGATGCTTGAGGGCGAAAACCTCTACGATTTCGAAAATACGCAGGTCGTCCACCACCTCAATCAGGCGTTGCGCGCCAACGTCATCTACCGCCTCGATACCGATTACATCGTCCGCGCCGGCAAGGTCGTCATCATCGATGAATTTACCGGGCGCATGATGGACGGGCGTCGCTGGTCCGACGGGCTGCATCAGGCGGTTGAAGCCAAGGAAGGCGTGGCGATCCAGCCCGAGAACCAGACGCTCGCCTCGATCACCTTCCAGAATTATTTCCGCATGTATCCCAAATTGGGCGGCATGACCGGCACGGCATCGACCGAAGCGGCGGAATTCTTCGACATCTACAAGCTCAACACCGTCGAAATCCCGACCAACGTGCCGGTCAAGCGGCAGGACGTCGATGATGAATTCTACAAGAATTCGGAAGAGAAATTCAAAGCCATCGTCAAGACCATCGGCGAGGCATCGGGGCGCGGCCAGCCGATCCTGGTCGGTACCGTGTCGATCGAAAAGTCCGAGATGCTGTCTGAATTCCTCAAGCAGGAAGGCGTCAAACACGTCGTGCTCAACGCGCGCTACCATGAGCAGGAAGCGTCGATCGTCGAGCAGGCCGGGCGTCCCGGTGCGGTGACGATCGCCACCAATATGGCGGGCCGCGGCACCGATATTCAGCTCGGCGGCAACCTCGAGGCGCGTATTGGACGCGAAATCGCTGCCGATGCGCCCGATCGCGAGGCGCAGATCGACCGCATCCGCGCCGAAGTGCTCGCCGAACGCGAGGCGGTGCGCAAGGCGGGCGGGCTGTTCGTGCTCGGTACCGAACGCCACGAAAGCCGCCGCATCGATAACCAGCTGCGCGGGCGTTCGGGCCGTCAGGGCGATCCGGGTTTCAGCCGCTTCTATCTGTCGCTCGACGACGATCTGCTCCGCATCTTCGGCCAACAGTCGATGCTGTCGCGGATGATGAATTCGGGCCTCGATGAAGGCGAGGCGATCGTCCACCCATGGATCTCGAAGGCCATCGAGACGGCGCAGAAGAAGGTCGAAGCCCGCAACTACGATATTCGCAAGCAGCTGCTGCAGTTCGACGATGTGATGAACGACCAGCGCAAGGTGGTCTATGACCAGCGCGCCGACATCATGGATTCATCGACCGTCGGCGATGTTGTCGTCGATATGCGCCACGAGACGATCAACGCCATCGTCGCGACACATTGCCCGCCGAACGCCTATCCCGAGCAATGGAACGTCGAAGGCCTCGACGCGGCGGTGCGCGATACGCTCGCGCTCGATCTGCCGATCACCGAATGGCCGAAGGAAGAACGGATCGATACGGAAATCGTCGTCGACCGGCTGATCGAAGCCGCCGACGCGTCGATGGCCGCCAAGGCCGCCGATCTTCCTGAAGACTCGTGGGTCCAGATCGAAAAGAACTTCCTGCTTCAGGCGCTCGATCACCATTGGAAGGAACATCTGGCGACACTGGATGCGCTGCGTCAGGTCATCCACCTGCGCGCCTATGCCCAGAAAACGCCGCTCAACGAATATAAGTCGGAGGCGTTTGCGCTGTTCGAACGCATGCTGGTCATCGTGCGTGAGGATGTGACGCGGATGCTCAGCAATGCACGGTTCGAGATGCAGCCGCCGCCTGAACCGCTGACCGGCCCGTTCGGTGGTGGCAACGGCCCGGGGTTCATCACGACGCATATCGATCCGTTGACCGGCGAGAACGACGCGTTCGGCCCGCGCAACACGCTGGGGCAGCTACCTGCAGGGATGCTGGCGGGCGCGGCAGCGGCGACGGCGGAACTCACCGAAGTCGATCCCGACGATCTCGCCGAATGGCACCGGGCAGTATCGCGAAACGCCGATTGCCCATGTGGATCGGGCAAGAAGTTCAAGCACTGCCACGGAGCGTTCTAGGCCGCGGGACCGACAGACCAATGGCGGGCGCGATCAAATGGTCATGGCGGGCATGTTAAGTGTTGTCGCGAGCCGGAAATCGATCCGCTGACGTGCTTTGGATGTGGCGGCTTGATCTGCAACGATCAAACCGGCTTAAAGTGTAAAAATCTTTTACACTTTCATAACCTGAAGCGCGCCGCGATCTACTTAAGTGTCTGTTAATTAAGACTCGCGGGTTTTGGCACATTTCTTGCAGCGTGCTATTCGCAACTTTGCAAGGAGATTACCATGGGCGCCCGTCATCTACTGCTCGTTTCGGCCGTTTCAATTTTGGCGGCTTCGAGTGCTGCCGAAGCTACGACGGTGGCATTTTCTTACAATTCCGGCGTAACTTCGGTCGCCAGCGGATCGTTCAGCTTTGCCGACGGTTCGACCGGCGTGCTCGGCTATGGCGATCTGACCAGCTTCTCGGTGGATACCGGTACCGGGATCTATACGCTTGCCGACGTTGTCGGCCTGACCGACTATGTCCACTTCGGCTATGACACGGCAGCCGTCGCTTTCACCATCGATCCCAGCAGCTGCGGTTTCGCCGGCTGCGGGTTCCAGCCTAGCTTGAGCGCGATCAACAGCACCGGCACTTTCGGCTTCTTCTTTACCGGCGCTCCTGGAGGCTTTTCGGAATATTCGGCTGGCGGTGGAAGCAACTTCGACACCATCACCTTCAACGTGACGGCAGGCGTTCCAGAAGCTGCCAGCTGGGCGATGCTCATCGCTGGCTTCGGCCTGACCGGTGCAGCGATGCGCCGTCGTCGTCCGGTCGCCGTCGCCGCCTGAGATATCGACGCGCATCGGCTCTGACGGCTTAGACCGGCCCCGGTGATCTGCTAGCTTCGCTTCAGACGAAGTTACAGACTATCGGGGCCGGCGCTGGCCGGGCCGAGGCGCTAAGGTCGAATAAACTATGCCCACATGGGCCATCGTTTGCGCCGACTTCGATGCCGCATGACGCGCGGTCGGCAATTGTTATTGGCGATGACGCCGGCTTCTTGACCCGGGTCGGTTCGCATTCGAAACGGAAAGTCCGGTGGCGTTCTCCGCCGACTGCTGCAAACACTGTTTCGGGTGTTGTTTTGGTTTGATTTTGCCAGCGGCAGGGTTCTCACCTGCAACCTCCGGGTTTTGCCCGGTGCGTCTAATCAATTTCCGCCACGCTGACGCGGGCTGATATCACGGCCAGCACTTATTGTCAGGGCTCCGTTTACCCGGTGCCGGTGCGTCTGCGTCGATTCGCGCCGACATCCCTGCACCGACAACAGCCGATTGCGCACACGGCCCGTTTTGAATCCCGTTGACGCGTTGGGGACTCGCCAGTATAGGCCGCGCTCCGCTCACGGACTGGTATCGGGCATTCCCGTTCCGGGTCGCGTGCGGAATTTGGAACGACAGGCTGTGCCGCGCGCGTGAGGCCGGGGAAACCGGGCCGCTCGCGCTTATGCCGTGAGGGCGGGACTAGCTTGGAGTAGGCAGCTTTCGAGCCGCCGAACAGCAGGATACCAGTTACACGATGCCAACGATCAACCAGCTTATTCGCCATGGGCGCACGCCACAGCGCGTCCGTGAAACCGCGCCTGCCATGGAAGAATGCCCGCAGAAGCGCGGCGTCTGCACGCGTGTCTATACGACGACCCCGAAGAAGCCGAACTCGGCGCTTCGCAAGGTTGCCAAGATCCGTCTTACCAATGGCTTCGAAGTCATCGGCTACATCCCCGGCGAGGGCCACAACCTTCAGGAGCACTCGGTGGTCCTGATTCGCGGTGGTCGCGTCAAGGATTTGCCCGGTGTGCGTTACCACGTTCTGCGCGGCGTGCTCGACACCCAGGGTGTCAAGAATCGCAAGCAGAGCCGGTCGAAGTACGGCGCCAAGCGTCCCAAGTAAGAAGGATCAGATAAATGGCCCGTCGTCGTCGCCCCGAAAAGCGCGAAATTCTCCCCGACCCCCGTTTCGGGGATGTCGTCCTGTCGAAATTCATGAACCTCGTCATGTACGAGGGCAAGAAGTCGGTCGCTGAATCGATCGTCTATTCGGCCCTTGAAGCGATCGAGGCCAAGGCCCGCAAGGAACCGCTCGGCGTGTTCCATGACGCGCTCGCCAACGTCCGTCCCGGCATCGAAGTGCGCAGCCGCCGCGTCGGTGGTGCGACCTATCAGGTGCCGGTCGAGGTTCGCCCCGAGCGTTCGCAGGCTCTGGCCATTCGCTGGCTGATCGGTGCAGCGCGCAAGCGCAGCGAGCACACGATGGCACAGCGCCTGTCGGGTGAATTGATGGATGCCGCGAACAACCGTGGCACCGCCGTCAAGAAGCGCGAAGATTCGCACCGGATGGCCGAAGCCAACCGCGCCTTCTCGCACTACCGCTGGTAGTGCTGGCTTAACAGAGTACCGATTATGCCCCGCACTACTCAGCTCAACATGTACCGCAACATCGGTATCATGGCGCACATCGACGCTGGCAAGACCACGACGACCGAGCGCATCCTGTATTACACCGGTAAGTCCTACAAAATCGGCGAAGTGCACGAAGGTACCGCGACGATGGACTGGATGGAGCAGGAGCAGGAGCGCGGCATCACCATCACGTCGGCTGCGACGACCTGCTATTGGAACGACCACCGCATCAACATCATCGACACCCCCGGCCACGTCGACTTCACCATCGAAGTCGAGCGCTCGCTGCGCGTGCTCGATGGTGCGGTGGCGTGCTTCGATGGTGTCGCCGGAGTCGAGCCGCAGTCGGAAACGGTGTGGCGCCAGGCCGACAAGTACAAAGTGCCGCGCATGTGCTTCGTCAACAAGCTTGACCGCACAGGGGCCAATTTCGATCGCTGCGTCCAGATGATCAAGGACCGCCTCGGTGCGCGTCCGGCCGTCCTGTACCTGCCGATCGGGCTCGAAGGCGATTTTATCGGCCTCGTCGATCTCGTCGAAAACCGTGCCATTGTCTGGCTCGAAGAATCGCTGGGCGCGAAATTCGAATACAAGGATATTCCGGACAATCTCAAGGACGCCGCCGCCACCGCGCGCGCCGAGCTTATCGAGCTCGCCGTCGAGCAGGATGACGATGTCATGACCGAATATCTGGAAGGCAATGAGCCTGACACGGCGACGCTGAAGCGCCTGATCCGCAAGGGCACGCTGGCGTTTGCATTCGTGCCGGTGCTGTGCGGTTCGGCGTTCAAGAACAAGGGTGTGCAGCCGCTGCTCGACGCCGTTGTCGATTATCTGCCGAGCCCGCTCGACATTCCGCCGATGCATGGCATCAATCTGAAGGATGAAGACGAGATCCGCGAAGCGTCGGATGACGCGCCGTTCTCGGCGCTCGCCTTCAAGATCATGACCGATCCGTTCGTCGGCACGCTGACCTTTGCCCGCATCTATTCGGGCAAGATGGAAGCTGCCTCGACCGTGCTCAACTCGGTCAAGGACAAGCGCGAAAAGATCGGCCGCATGTTGCTGATGCATGCCAACAACCGCGAAGACATCAAGGAAGCCTTTGCCGGTGACATCGTCGCGCTGGTCGGCCTCAAGGATGTGACGACGGGTGACACGCTGTGCGCGCCGCTAAAGCCGATCATTCTCGAGCGGATGGAGTTTCCGGACCCCGTCATCGAAGTGGCGGTCGAACCCAAGACCAAGGCAGATCAAGAAAAGATGGGCATCGCGCTCAATCGCCTTGCGCAGGAGGATCCGTCCTTCCGCGTCACATCGGATCAGGAAAGCGGCCAGACCATCATCAAGGGTATGGGCGAGCTTCACCTCGAAATTCTCGTCGATCGTATGCGCCGCGAGTTCAAGGTCGAAGCCAACGTCGGCGCGCCGCAGGTTGCGTATCGCGAATCGCTGTCGCGCAAGGTCGATGTCGATTACACCCATAAGAAGCAGTCGGGTGGTTCGGGTCAGTTCGGACGCATCAAATTCTCGGTCGAACCCGGCGAACGCGGCACCGGCGTGGTGTTCGTCGACGAGGTCAAGGGCGGCAATATTCCCAAGGAATATATTCCGTCGGTCGAAAAGGGCATCCGCGAAATCGCGGCAAGCGGTTCGCTGATCGGCTTCCCGATCATCGATTTCAAGGCGGTGCTGTACGACGGTGCCTATCACGACGTCGATTCGTCGGCGCTGGCGTTCGAAATCACCGGGCGTGGCGGCATGCGCGAAGCTGCCGTCAAGTCGGGCATCAAGCTGCTCGAGCCGGTAATGAAGGTTGAAGTGGTGACGCCGGAGGATTATCTGGGCGACGTCATCGGCGATCTGAACAGCCGCCGCGGACAGATTCAGGGCACCGATACCCGCGGCAACGCGCAGGTGATCGAGGCTCAGGTCCCGCTCGCCAACATGTTCGGCTATGTCAACCAGCTGCGCTCGATGAGCCAGGGCCGGGCGCAATATACGATGCAGTTCAGCCACTACGAGGAAGTGCCCTCGAACGTGGCTGAAGAGATCAAGGCAAAGATGGCCTGATCACAGGTTGCATTTCCGACTGACTGAAACTAGACGCCCCGCTTTCGCGGCGCGCACGCACACGATGAGGAAGAGACGAGATGGCCAAGGCTAAATTCGAACGGAACAAGCCGCACTGCAACATCGGCACCATTGGTCACGTCGACCATGGCAAGACGTCGCTGACGGCGGCCATCACCAAGGTGCTTGCCGAATCCGGCGGCGCGACCTTCACGTCGTATGACAACATCGACAAAGCTCCCGAAGAGCGCGAGCGCGGGATCACCATTTCGACGGCGCACGTCGAATATGAAACCAAGGCCCGCCACTATGCGCACGTCGATTGCCCCGGCCACGCCGATTATGTGAAGAACATGATCACCGGTGCCGCGCAGATGGACGGCGCGATCCTCGTCGTCTCGGCGACCGATGGCCCGATGCCGCAGACCAAGGAGCACATCCTGCTCGCCAAGCAG
>JBBROI010000008.1:0-136438 GCA_038229555.1 Sphingomonadales bacterium | reverse complement strand
GTTCAAACAGCACCCACAACGCCAATGGCAGCGACTGGTATTTCAACGACAGCTATTCATGGGGCTTCGCTCCCGAAGGCGTGGGCGTCCTCCGCACCAGCTGTGATGCTTCGGGTATCTTCGATGGCAATATCGCGGGTGCCGATCAGCGCTTGTGCTGGCACACCGGCGGCGGCGCGCTCGACGGCGGCTGGCGCGTCGGCAGCAACGCTTTCCTGAATGGTTCGCAGGATTTCGAGCGTCTGGCGTTCTCGTTCAACGGCGTTCCCGAAGCGTCGACCTGGGTGATGCTGATCGCCGGCTTTGGTCTGGTCGGTGCTGCCGCCCGCCGTCGCCGCACGACCGTCGTCGCTTAATCAGCGACGTCACCGAATATGGCCCCGGCGGAGCGATCCGCCGGGGCTTTTTCATGCGCGCGTTCATCTTCGCCGTGCTAAAGCCCGTGCGATGACCGAAACGATCCCGCCCGTGCGCGTCGCGCTGTTTTCGGGCAATTACAACTATGTTCGGGATGGCGCGAACCAAGCGCTCAACCGGCTTGTCGCCTATCTGGAGGGGCAGGGCGTCGCGGTGCGGGTCTATTCGCCGACCAGCAAGACGCCGGCGTTTGCACCATCGGGCACACTGATTTCGGTGCCATCGTTCAGCATTCCCGGCCGGGGCGAATATCGACTGGCGCTCGGCCTCCCGCGCGCGATTCGCGACGATATCCGCGCCTTTGGCCCAACGCTTATCCATCTGTCGGCCCCCGATCCGCTCAACCACGCCGCCAAACGCTTTGCTCGCGAACTCGATGTGCCGGTCGTTGCCTCGTTCCACACCCGCTTCGAAACCTATTTTGCCTATTACGGCCTTGGCTTTGTCCGGCGTTGGGCCGAACGCGCGATGGCGCGGTTTTATGGCGGGCTCGATGAGGTGTTCCTGACCTCACAGGCATTTGGTGACGAAATGCGCGCCACCGGCATCATCGGCGATTTCGCCATCTGGAGCCGCGGCGTCGACAAGGTCCGTTTCAACCCCGGCCGTCGCTCGCTGGACTGGCGGCGGTCGCTGGGCATCGGCGATCATGAGGCGGTGATCGGCTTTGTCGGGCGGCTGGTGCGCGAAAAAGGCCTTGATTGCGTCGCCGCCGCCGTGGCCGAACTGACGCGGCGCGGTGTTCCGCACCGGCTGTTGGTCGTCGGCGAGGGGCCGGCGCGCGCCGAATTCGAAGCCAAGGCTCCCGGCGCGATCTTCACCGGCTTTCTCGGCGGTGAGGATCTGGCGCGGGCCTTTGCGTCGTTCGATTTGTTGCTCAACCCGTCGACAACCGAAACCTTCGGCAATATCAATCTCGAAGCCATGGCGAGCGGCATTCCGGTGGTCGCCGCGCTGGCGTCGGGGAATAGTTGCCTGATCGATGACGGCGTTACGGGGCGACTGATCGAACCGAAAAACGATGCCGCATTTGCCGATGCGTTGGCGTTCTACCTCAACAACCCCGCAGCGCGCGCCGAGGCCGGGGCGGCGGCGTTGGCACGCGCGCAACCCTATGATTGGGACACCATCAATGGTGCTGTCCTCGAGCGCTATCGGGTGCTGGTGCGGGAGCACTTTGCAGAACGCAGCGGAACGCCTATATCAGCAGGGCCGAGGGTAACCGAGGCTATGGCGATAAGCGATGTCGTGAAATAGACGCAACGGACCCGGGGGCAGTACCCGGCGGCTCCACCATTCACCTTCCGTTGTCGGGAAGTGCGCGGGGCCGAACCAGGATCGACGTGTGTTCAAAGACGATATTTTTTCCCGGCCTGAATGAGCCGTTAAACCGTTCAAAACCCACAAATGCCAACGACAACGAGGCATTCGCAATCGCAGCGTAACCTAAGGTCCTCACGGACCTAGTTACACTGGCCGAAAGCGCGGCCGGACCGAGCCGGGCAACAGAATCGGATTCCAGCGGTACGGGGGGCACCGGGCAACAGAAGCCCCCCACTGACTGAGGAGCATCCGGCATGAACGCTAATCCGATCGGAAGATGGTTTAGCCCCAAGACATTCGGCTTTGGTTGGACGCCTGCTTCATGGGAAGGGTGGTTGGTCACGGCGGTCGGCGCGGCTGCAATCGTCGCGGCAACCGTCATCTTTCGTCCCTGATCGGCCTCTTGGCTTGACCCGGCGCGCCGAGCGGGCCACCTAGCCCCCTAAAGCGCAGAGCGAGTCTTGCCCCAGTGAACGACACGACCGCCGACAGCCTGATACCGTACGACGAGATCGTGCAGGACGCGTTGCGCACTGTTGTCCGGCGTGTGCTCGACCGCATCGATGCCGAAGGCGGCCTGCCCGGCGCGCACCATTTCTACATCGCCTTCCGCACCCGCGCGCCGGGTGTGGTGATGCCCAAGCATTTGCTCGAACGTTATCCCGACGAAATGACGATCGTCATCCAACACCGCTACTGGGACCTGCTGATCGACGACGAGCATTTCGAAATCGGCCTGAGCTTCAACCAGGTGCCGGCGAAGTTGAGCATTCCGTTCGAGGCGGTGACGGGCTTTGTCGATCCGGCGGTCAACTTCGCGCTGCAGTTTCAGCCGAAGGACGGTGATCTGGTCGCCACGCCCGAGCCCGACCCCGAACCCCCGGAACCCATCGAGCCGGGGTCGAACGTCGTGACGCTGGATCGTTTCCGGAAGAAGTGACCTAATCCCCTGCTGCTTGCGGGAGGGGCGATTCGAGGACTCGAATGACGACCCGTACCGAAACCGACAGCTTCGGCCCAATCGAGGTCGCGGCTGAGGCTTATTGGGGCGCACAGACACAGCGGTCGATCGGCAATTTCCCGATTGGCAGTGACCGGATGCCGATCCCGCTGATCCGCGCACTGGGGCGGATCAAGCAGGCGGCGGCGCGGGTCAACCGGGCGCATGGCCTCGACGCCACCCTTGCCGACGCCATCGAAGCCGCAGCGGCCGAGGTCGCCGACGGTAAATGGGACGACCAGTTCCCGCTTGTCGTCTGGCAGACCGGCAGCGGCACGCAGACCAACATGAACGCCAACGAAGTCATCGCTGGCCGGGCCAACGAGCTGCTGACCGGAGTGCGCGGCGGCAAGAGCCCGGTGCATCCCAACGACCACGTCAATCGCGCGCAATCGTCGAACGATACCTTTCCCACGGCGATGCACGTGTCGGCGGCGCTCGAATTGCGCAACCGGCTGCTCGCAGCGTTACGCGCGTTGGCGTCGACCTTCCGGCGACACGAGGCCGAATGGGCCGACGTCATCAAGATCGGCCGGACGCATTTACAGGATGCGACGCCGGTGACGCTCGGGCAGGAGATGTCGGCCTATGCGCAAACCTGCGACGACGGCGCCGACAGGATCGTCGCACTCTGGCCGCGCCTATCGCGGCTGGCGCAGGGCGGCACAGCGGTGGGGACCGGGCTGAATGCGCCCAAGGGCTTTGGCGACGACTTTGTGAAGGCGCTCGCCGAGGTCACCGGTGGCGTGCCATGGGTCAGCGCACCGAACAAGTTCGAAGCATTGGCGACCCACGACACGATGGTCGAGGTGTCGGGGGTGCTCAACACCATCGCCGTCGGGCTGACCAAGATCGCCAATGATCTGCGGTTGATGGGGAGTGGCCCGCGCTCGGGGCTCGGCGAGCTGGCGCTGCCGGAGAATGAACCCGGCAGCTCGATCATGCCGGGGAAGGTCAACCCGACCCAGTGTGAGGCGCTGACGATGGTTTGCGCGCAGGTCATGGGCAACCATGTCGCGGTGAGCATCGGCGGGCTGCAGGGACATCTTGAGTTGAACGTCTTCAAGCCGCTGATCGCGCATAATGTGCTGCGCTCGATCGCGCTGCTCAGCGACGCCGCCGACAGTTTTCGCGAGCGCTGCGTCGACGGCATGACACCGAACCGCGCTCGACTGGCCGAACTGGTCGAGAAATCGCTGATGCTGGTGACCGCGCTGGCACCCGAGATCGGCTATGACAATGCCGCCGCCATCGCCAAAAAGGCGCACCACGACGGCATTTCGCTGCTCGAGGCCGGTCTGGCGCTGGGGCTGATCGACGAAGCGCGGTTCCGCGCAGTGGTGCGGCCGGAGGCGATGCTCGGCACAGATTAGCTCAGGCTTCGGGCCAGTCGATCGGGCGGTTCACCAACTGCTGCCAGGTATAGGGCCACTCGGTTGGCAGATCGCGCAGCGGCACGTCCATCTCGGCGGAGGCAGCACTGACGCCGCGCCGCCAAGCAATCGCCAGTGCCTCGTCGATCCGTGATTTGAAGCTCGGGTTGGCGGCAAGATCTGTGAGGAAATGGTCGCGCTGCACCCGGATCGTTGCTGCCCAACTATTACCACGACGTTCGGGCTGATGGTCCCATTTCAGCAAATGAGCGATAACTAACTCGATTGCACTAACGAACGCTTTGAATTGCGCATTGCCCAAATCCTTCAGCTCCTCGGCGATATTGGCCCAGTCGATGCCGCTCGGGCGCAGTTCCAGCAGCGTCGCCGACTGGCTGTAGGCCCAGCCGGCGAGATCGGCATCGTAGGACGGACCGTCGTCGGGAAGGCGGGCTTGGGTGGCCATGTGGGCAGATTACCCGATCGGCAGGGCCAAGGCAAAGCGTGACGAACCCCCAACAACTCGCTACCGACCATAAATGACCCAGCTATCGCGCTCCACTGCTCCGCGCCGCGGCCTGATGTTCGTGCTCTCGTCGCCGTCGGGCGCAGGCAAGACGACATTGTCGCGTCGACTGCTTGCCGAGGAGACCGAGATCGCCCTGTCGATCAGCGCTACGACCCGCCCGCCGCGCCCCGGCGAGGTCGATGGCGTCGATTATTTCTTCGTGTCGCCCGAACGGTTCGACGCGATGGTCGATGGTGACGAACTGCTCGAATGGGCGCACGTCTTCGGCCATCGTTACGGAACGCCACGCGGCCCCGTCGAGGCAGCGCTCCACGATGGCCGCGACGTGCTGTTCGATATCGACTGGCAGGGGACGCAGCAGCTCGGTCAGACCGATACCTCGCGCGATCTCGTCCGCGTCTTCATCCTGCCGCCCGATCTCGCCGAGCTCGAGCGTCGCCTCTATGCTCGCGACACCGACCATCCCGAGGTCATCGCCGGACGCATGGCGGGGGCGCGGGAGGAGATCCGACACTGGGATGCGTATGATTATGTGCTGGTCAACGCCGATATCGATGTCTGTTTCGCGCGGTTGCAGACGATTCTGGGCGCTGAGCGGCTGCGGCGATCACGGCAACTCGGGTTGGCATCGTTCGTTCGGACTATGCTCGGCAGTTGATGTCGTTCACGCTCTGGCCACGAGGCAGCGGTAAACTGAACAGCATGCGCATCCAGAATTGCCTGTTGCTCGCACTTGTTGCCACCAACGTGGCGCTGCCGTGTGTCGCCAAGCCTGCCGCGACTCGGTGGCAGACGACCATCCGGGATGACGATCGCAAGCGGCTCGCGGGGCTTTGGCGGGCATGGACACGCTCGCTTCACGACGTGCAGACACGTGGACAGGCAGGCGCTGTGGCCGGATTGGGCAGCGTCGCGGTTCCGGATGCCGCGCGTGCAGCGCCGTTTCCGGTGCCGGGAACCTACCGCTGCCGCACCGTCAAACTCGGAACGCAGGGCGAAGGCGTGGCATTGAGCACGGGTCGCTTCGCCCCCTGCACCATCAGCATCAGCGGTGCGACGGCATATTTCGAACAGCAATCGGACGGCCGCCGCATCGCCGGTCGGCTCTACCCTGACGGCGACCGGATGGTGTTCCTCGGGTCGATGGCATTGGCGCAGGAGATGGGCATGATGGCCTATGGCGACGACCGTGACCGCGATCAGGTGGGCGTGTTGCGCAATGTCGGCGACGGCCATTGGCGGCTCGAACTGCCATGGCCGAAATGGGAATCGAACCTCGACCTGATCGAGATCGTCGCCGAATAGCCGCTATTTCTCGCGAAAGGCATTGTCGCGCAGCTTGGTCACCGGGTTGAGCAGATACGACAGGATCGTCCGCTTGTGGCCGATGATACCGACTTCGGCGACCATGCCGACGCCAACCGGCAGCACCATGCCGTCGGAGGCCTTAAGCGCCGCCTGATCGGTCCGGATCCGCACGACATAATGGCTTTCGCCGGTGCGTTCGTTGACGACGGCATCGGGGGAGATGCGTTCGACATGGCCGGTCAGGCCGCCATAGATCGCCGAATCATACGCCGTCAGCTTGACGGTCGCCTTTTGCCCGGGATGCAGGAAAGCGATGTCGGCGGGGCGGACATCGGCGTCGATAACCAATGTATCGCCGGCAGGCACCACCTCGACGAGCGGTTCGCCGGGGCGCACCGATCCGCCGACGGTCGCCATCATCACGCGGTTGACCGTGCCGGCGATCGGCGCGCGGATTTCGGTGCGCGCGACGCGGTCCTTGAGCGCCGGGAGCGCGGCAGATTGCCCGGCGATTTCGAGCCGTGCCGACGCCAGCGCATCGACCGATTGCGAGCGGAAGCGGCCCGACACCGTGCGCTGACCAGCCCGCGCTTCGGACACCTGCGCGCTGGCGCGACGAACGGCGTCTCCCGCTCCAGCTTCGGCCGAGCGCGCTTGCGCCAGCGCCGATTGCGCCCGGTCGAGCGCAATGCGCGGCTCGATACCCTTTTCGACGAGCGGGGCCATCAGCGACGCCTCGCGTTCGGCCTGCGCGCGGCCTTCGCGGCGGACGGCAAGGTCGCTTTCGGCTTGGTTGAGCGCGCGCTCGGCACCTTCGGCCTTGGCGGCTTCGCTGGCGCTGGCGGATGACAGCTCGGACTGGCGCGCGGCATAGACCGAGCGTTCGGCGGCCACCGCAGCAGGTGCGGCAGTTTCGAGTCCGGCAGGGAAATAGGGGGCATGGCCCGACACTTCGGCCTCAAGCCGCGCGATCCGCGCCGCGAGCGACTGGGTCGTCGCGCTGGTCTTGCCGAAATCGCCATCGGCAACCTGCGGGTTGAGGCGCATCAGCACTTGTCCGGCGACAACCTTCTCGCCGGGACGAACGAGAATCGCCTGGACGACGCCGCCCTCCAGATTGCTGACGACCTGCAGCTGCCGCGACGGGATGACCCGCCCCGATGCGACGGCGGTTTCATCGACTTCGCTGAACGCCGCCCAAGCGATCATCAGCCCTGAGAAACCCGCGATCGACCACAGCAACACCTTTGATGCGGTCGATGGCTCGATGCGGTCGGGCAGCGCCTCGACGGTGGTGGCAAGCGACATGGCTTAATCCTTACGCAACGGCGAGCGATTTGAGCACATCGTCGCGCGGGCCCGCGGCGACGACCTTGCCCTTGTCGAGAATGATGATGCGGTTGACGAGTTTGAGCATCGTCTGGCGGTGGGTAACGAGGACCACCGTGCGCCCGGCAAGTTCGGTGTCGAGCCGCTGGATCAGGGCGTTTTCGCTTTGGGTATCCATCGCGCTTGTCGGTTCGTCGAACAACAGGATGGGCTTGTCGCCGGTCAGCGCGCGGGCGATGGCGATCGACTGGCGCTGGCCACCCGAAAGGCCCTCACCGCGATCGGCAAGTTTCAGGTCATAGCCGTTGGCGATTGCCCCCATGAAGTCGTGGGTCCCCGATAGCCGCGCCGCGCGCAGCACGGCTTCGTCGTCGACCCCTTCGGCACCCAGCGCGATGTTCTCGCGAACCGATCCCGACAGCAGCACGACGTCCTGCAACACGGCGCCGATGTTGGCGCGCAGATCGTCGGGGTGCAGCTGGCGGACATCGGCGTCGTCGACCATGACCGCGCCTTCATCGGGTTCGTACAGCCCGAGGATCAGCCGCGCGATGGTCGACTTGCCCGACCCGACGCGCCCGATGATGGCAACGCGCTCACCCGGCGCGATCTTGAACGACACCGTGTCGAGCGCGCGGTTGGTCGAGCCGGGATAGCGGAAGATGACGTTCTTGAATTCGATTCCACCCGCCAGACGCGGCCGGCGCAGAGTCGCCTCCCCGGCATTGCCCTCGTCCGACCCCGCCATCATGCGGTCGAGCGCCTGATAGGCCGAGCGGGTGTGGCTGAGGCGCGTCAGCAGCGACGCGATCTGACCGAGCGGTGCCACGCAGCGGCCCGACAGGATCGACGCTGCGATCAGCGCGCCGGTTGTTAACTGCTTGTCAGCGATCATCGCGACGCCGAACGCCACGGTCAGGACATAGACGAGGCTCTGCACCGTTGCGGCCGCATTGATCGCCAGCGACGACACCAGCCGCTGGCGCAGCGACGAATCGGCGTGTTCGGTAACAGCAATGCGCCAGCGCTGGGCGAGCAGCGGCCCCGCTTGGCTCGATTTGACGGTTTCAAGGCCGTTGATCGCTTCGACGATGACACCCTGCTTGCTCATGCCCTGGCCGAGGCCCTGTGCGGCGAGCTTGGCAAGGACCGGCTGCGACGCATAGGCGACGAGCACGACGACCGGGACGGCAAGCGCAGTCACCAGCACCAGCGGCCCCGACACCATCCAGATGACGAAGAGGAACAGCAGAATGAACGGCACATCGACGATGGCGGCGAGCGTCGCCGAGGTAAAAAACTCGCGCAGCGTTTCGAACTCGCGCAGCAGTCCGGCAAAGGCACCATTCGACCCCTTGCGGTCGGCCAGCCGCATGGTCAGCAACCGCTTGAACAGGCTTTCGCCGAGCTGACGGTCGATATTCTGTCCGGCGACATCGATGAAATAGCCACGCAGCGACCGCAGCACGAAATCGAACACCAATACGACCATGATGCCGACCATCAAGGCGATCAGCGAGTCGGTCGCGTTGTTGGGGACGATCTTGTTGTAAACCGTCATCGAAAACAGTGATGTCGCCAGCGCGAAGACGTTGACCAGTGCCGCTGCAATGGCGACCTGGACATAAAGCGCGCGGTTGGCGCGCATCGGCTCCATCAGCCAGGCGGCAAGGCGCGGGCGGTGCGGCGGTATAAGCGACATGGTCAGCCTTTCGAGCCGGTCTTGAGGGGGGCGAACATCATGGCACGCTGCCATCGGTAACGACGATATTGAAGAACGGCAAAATCTCACCGGTGCGTAACAGCAACGTGTAGCGTGCGAGATCGCGTTCGACCGCGCCCTGCAAATAGGCCGACGCCGACGCGACAAAGTCCTGTTCGACCCGCAGCACATCGAGCAGGCTGCCCCGCGACAGGCGGAACTGTTCGACAGTGACGTCGCGGGCGCGGCGGTTGGCGCGATAGGCGTCATCGAGCGTCGCAAGGCTGCGGTCGAGGATCTGGCTGTCGGCGAGCGCCGACGCAGCGTCACGTTCGGCTTCGGCGATGATGCGCTCGCTGGCGAATTCGGCCCCGCGGGCGCGAGCTTTTGCCTCGTCGGCGCGGGCGCGTTCGACACCGCCGAGCGACAGGCTTTGGCGGACACTGATGTTGCCGCGAATCTCGTAATCGCGGGCCCGGTCGAGTACATCGTAGAGTGTGCCGGTGACGCCTGCCGAGACGCGCGGCAAGCGATCGGCACGCGCGGCGCGCGCGTCGGCCTTGGCCGCATCGGTACGCGCCAGCGCGACGGCGGCGGTGGGGGTGGCATGGCTCAGCGCGCGGGCCACCTCAATCGTTGCGGCTTGTGAGGCAGGTGGAACGGGGCGGGTCAGGCGCGGTGGCGGCTCGCTGCCGAATGCTTCGCGATATTGCGCTCGTGCTTCGGCGAGCGACCGTTCGATCCGGGCGCCGCGCCCGATGGCATCGGCGAGCCCCGCATCGGCGCGCGCCACATCGCCGCCGGCACCCATGCCCGAGGTCTGGCGCGTGCGCGTGTCACCGGCTATGGCGCGCAGCCGCGTGATGCTGGCGTCGGAAACGTCGCCGAGCATCTGATAGATCAATACGGTGTACCAGGCGCTGACCGCGCGCAGTGCGGTAGCCGATGCGACGCGTTCGCTGTCGGCGCGCGCAGCGCGGACCGACGCCGACGCGCTGTTGATCCGGCTGCCGACAGCGCCGAAGTCGAACAGCAGTTGGTCGCCGCCGACGGTGGCATCGGCGCGCGAGGTCTGTTGCAGACCCTCGACGATGGCGGTGCGGGCACCAAAGTCGCGGATGATCGACCGCCCGACGACGACTTGTCCGTCAAATCGTGGGAAAAGTCCGGCGCGGACCTGGGCCCGGCGAGCACGCGCTTCGGCTGTCCCGGCCTCGGCTTCACCGACCGATGGATGACGGGCGACGGCTTCGCCAACGGCAATTCGAAAGCTTGCCGCTGGAGTTTCGGCACGAACAAAGGCGATGAGGGGATCGGTTGAAAAATCGATGGCTTGCGGATTCTCGCTCGGCGGCGGCAAGATAAGCGCCGGTTGACCGCCGACGGGCGCAGCAAGGACGAGTATCAGCGTGGTAGCCGCCGCCCGCGCCATGGTTGAACTATAGGCCACCGCCGCACCCCTTCGCCGTCACCCGGCATACCATAGCGCTTGCCGCTGATGGCTCTGTCTCGTTGGTTAACGTCACCGTAGCGGCGCGTTTCACTCGCTGCGCAGTTCCCCGACCCGCCGTGCGCTAGGCTAACCAGGTTAAGGTCTTGTTACAATTCCGGGTCAGACGCGATGCAGCATTTACCAATTTGGGCAGCGGCAACGCGTTAAGGGCGTCCGGCGGCTTCCGTCAATCGCGATATGATCAGTCGTTGCGTATGGATTTTGGCGGCAACCTGGCTTGCTGGGTGTACTGCCAACGCGTTGCCGGGTCCGGCGACAGTGTCGGCGTTGAATCCCAGTCCGCCGGGATGGTTCGCCTTTTGCGCCCTGCATAGCGGTGCGCCCGCGACCGATTGCGATCCGGTGCCGCGTACCACGGCGATGATCGACGGCGGGCGAGCAGCGTCGCCTGTTGCATGGACCGCATATTGTGCACGCCATCCAGACGACCCGTCGTGCCACCGTTAATTGCCGCTGCGCTGTTGGCAATGACACCTCCGGTGACGCCGCCGTCACTCGATGCGGCGCGATGGGCGGAACTGTCAGCGGCGGCGGCTGCAGCATTTGCGCTTCCCGATCGGCGCGATGTCGATCGCTTCCGCCGTGCCGATTATTGGGCGGTCGCCGACGCCAATGGTGGCGACTGCGAGGATAAGGCGCTGTACGCCCGCGCCCGCCTGCTGGCGCAGGGCTGGCCGCCATCGTCGTTGCGGCTGGCACTCGTTTGGACCGAAGGTGGCGAATATCACGCGGTGTTGACGGTTGACGCGGTCAGACTCGGGCTGCCCGCGACCTATGTCATCGACCCACGTTTTACTTGGGTTGTCGGTTGGGACGCGCTGTCGCGTATCGGCTATCGTTGGGACCGTCGGCAGTCGGCCAACGGCGGCAACTGGACGAAGATCGTGCAGGCCGCCGCTACGCCTTGACCACTGTCGCCATCGCCAGCCCGCGCCGCGCGCAAGCGTTGCGAGTATCGATGACCAGCGGCGCGCGCGCCACGATATCGGCATAATCGAAGCCGTCATGGTCGGTGACGATCACCACCGCCGCATAATCGCCAAGTGCTACCGTCGATGGATCGATCGCCTGCATCCCTTTGAGCTTCGCATGCTCACGCGACGGGCCGATCTGGGCGACATGTGGGTCGGCATAGTCGACGATTGCGCCCCGCTCGCTGAACAATTCGATCAGCTTGAGCGCTGGTGACTCACGGATATCGTTGACGTTTTTCTTGTAGGCAACGCCGAGCAGGAGCAGCCGCGCGCCGTTGAGCCCCTTGCCGAAGCGGCGGTCGAGCGCCTCGGCGGTGCGCGCCACGACATAGCGCGGCATGGCGGTGTTGACCTCACCGGCGAGCTCGATGAAGCGCGTCGCAATCTCGAACTCACGCGCCTTCCAGGTGAGATAGAACGGATCGATCGGGATGCAGTGCCCGCCGAGGCCGGGCCCGGGATAAAACGGCATGAACCCGAACGGCTTGGTCTTGGCGGCGTCGATGACCTCCCAGACGTCGATGCCCATCGCGTCGTAGACCTGCTTCAGCTCGTTCACCATGGCAATGTTGACGGCGCGGAAGATGTTCTCGGTCAGCTTGGTGGCCTCGGCGGTGCGGGTCGAGGAAACCGGCACCACCGACGCTGTGACGGCCGAATACAGGCTCACGGCGAGGTCGCGGGCCAGCGCATCGTCGGCGCCAACGACTTTGGGCGTATTGCTCGCTCCGAAATTTTCATTGCCGGGGTCCTCGCGTTCCGGCGAGAAGGCGAGAAAATAGTCTGTGCCCGAAACGAGACCGGTCGCATCGAGGATCGGGCGCACGACTTCATCGGTGGTGCCCGGCCACGTCGTCGATTCCAGCACCACAAGCTGACCGGGACGCAAAGTCTTGGCGATCGTGCGCGCCGTCGCTTCGATGAACGACAGGTCGGGCTCGCGGTGCAGCGTGAGCGGTGTCGGCACGCAAATGACGATCGCGTCGGTTTCGGTGAGGCGCGAAAAATCGGTGGTCGCGGCCATTCGGCCATCGGCGATATGCGGTGCAATGGCGTCGGCAGGCACCGAGCTGATATAGGATTCGCCGCGTGTCAGGGCATCGGTCTTGGCGGTGTCGACATCGAAGCCGATGACCGTGAGCCCCGCCTTGGCGGCAGCAGCACAGAGCGGTAGCCCGACATAGCCAAGGCCGATGACGCCAACGGTGATCGCCCGCGTGTCGAACCGCTGCCGCAGAAGTGTCGAATCGATCACGAAATTTCCAAGGGTTGGGAAGCGGCGTCGCGCCGACACGATTGCTCCGTCCGCGCATCAGCTAGCGGTTCAGTGTGTAGACTTTGTGACGACGGCAGCGGCAGAAAATCTATGCTGCATCGCAAAATATTCATCTTTCTTCGCTATAGGAGATTCGGCACCGGGTCCTCGGCCATCACTTTTTCAAGGGTATGGGATCAGCATGTTCCGTTTCCAAAATCTAGTCGCGGGCGCACTGGCGTTGGGCGCTGTAAGTTCGGCATCGGCTACCGCGCGTGCAGAATCGCCGCCGGTCACGGCTGCTGTCGCGAAGCCCATTCGTGCTGCAGTTCCGGCGATTGGCGCAGGCGAGGTTGCTGCGGCCGGTTTGGGTTTCCTGATTATCGTTCTGGGGGCCGGCGTGTCGCGTCGCCCACGCACAGTTGCATCGTAAAGCTATGGCGCGGCGCTGACCGGCAGGCGGGTGGCGACCCAGCGATTGATCGCCGTGCGCGCCGGGGTTTCGAACCAGCGCAGCGACGCGATCGCCAACACATACAGCACCGGCAGCGATATCGCCACGCCCGCAATCCGTGCCGGCAGCGATGTTCCCAGCAGTTTCGGAAAGATAACGGCAAGCAATACCGTCGCGACCAGCGGGTGCAGCATATAGAGCGAATAGGTCAGCGCACCCCGCGACGCGAGCGGTCGGACCGACATCCAGGTCGGCAGGTTGGCGCGATCGCAGAGATAGGCCATCGCAACCATGCACCAGATCACCGCCAGCGTCGCATATTGGCTGATCGGAATGATGGTGAGAACCGCCACGCTTAGAACCAAGATTTTGAACAGCACAGCCGCGCGTTGCGGCGTAATCGACGCCTCCAGTTTCGGCGCATGGGCGTGGAGCCAGACTCCAAAGGCAAAACCCGGAATGGCGCGCAGGACGCCGGCCTGCCAGCCGAGGCGCGTCAGTGGCAGCCCGATCTGACTTTCAGCGAACCAAGCGAACAGCGCGAACAACGCAATGATGCCGATAAGTGACAGTGCGGCACGGCGCGCGACCGCCAGCGCGATGAGCGGGAAGATCAGATAGACGAAGAACTCGGCGCTGATCGACCAGCTGACATAGTTGAACGAGATCGTCCCCGACGGCAGCCACGCGTGGACGAGCAGCAGATTGGGCACGATCGCCGTTGCGTCGTAGCGTGCGGCATCGACCGGATGGACCTTGCCGCTCCACACCAGCACCCCAATGCCCACATAAAAGGCAAGCGTCGCGAGGTGGAGCGGATAGAGCCGCGCCAGCCGTTTCGTCATGAACCGCAGCCAGTCGGCGGCGCTGGCGATGCGCCCGGCATAGAGATTGGCGATGACGATGCCCGAGATAACGAAGAACAGATCGACTGCCAGATGCAGCCGCGAGATGAAGCGGGTTTCACCGACGGCATAGGGAATAAAGTGTCCGGCGACGATCGCGATGCTCGACAGGAAGCGCAAGCCTTCGAGGCTGTCGAGCCGCCGTTCGGGTTCGCGGTTCGTCATCGCGCGAGAAATGGCTGTATCGTTGTCAGTTGCGGCGGCGCCGGAGTCTGGAACGGGTAAAGGTTGAAGTGATAGGTGCCGAACCACGCGCTCGAACCCCAGACCGTCCAGCCGAGCCATTCGCCATTGACCGCCATATGGGTGAGCACGGCGGTCGCGACTGCCGCGCATTGTGACGATGATCCGATGCCGAATTCGGTCAACATGGCGCGGTTGCCGGTCGCGCGTAGCCAGCGTGTCGCAACCGCGACCCGCGCTTCGGCCTGCGCCGGCGATATGCAATCGGCGGTCGCGCCCGAACCGTTGACGTCGAAATATTGGTGAAAATCGAACGCCATATTGCGCGCTGGATCGGTGAACCCGCCCATTGCGTCGGCGTTCGATTTGCCGCCGACGAGCGGCTTGGACCAAGTCCACGCCCCCGACCAATTGGTCCCAGGAACAAGGATGAGATTGCGCGCGCCGGTGCCGCGAATGCCGTTGACGGCGTCTTGCGCTGCCGCAGCCCATTCCACTGCATTGATTTTCACCGGCTCGTTCATCAATCCGAAGATGACCTGGCCATTGGTTTTGTAATGGTCGGCGAGCCTGACCCATAAATCGCGCAGCGCCGCCGCAGGTACAGTCGAACTACCGAGTGGCTGGCGCGCATAGCGTGCATAATTATGGACATCGAGGATGACCGATGCCCCCATGCCGGCCGCGAGTTCCACAACGCCGTCGAGCCGCGCCAGTTCGGTGGAATCGAGCGGACCCGACAGCTGCGGCTGGATACGTTCCCAGCGAAACGGCACCCGGAATACGTTCATCCCGCTATCGCGGAACGCCTGCATCTGCCGGGCGTCGGGGTAGAAATAGCCCTTGCCATAGACAGCCTTGAGTCCGCCGAATTCGCCGCCGGCCAGATTGACGCCGGTCAGTGTTGCCGCTGCTGCTGGAACGCCGACAAGGACGAGCCATATCAGGGTCAGCGCCAAACGCATCAGAACAGCCGCTCACGCACGATGATGACGTCATTTGGTTGCACAAGATCGTCTGTCCGTACCGGGATCGTCTGCATCGCACCGCCGATCAGCGCGCGGCGGATTTTCAACCGCGAACGCGTACCGATCCGGGCGATATCGCCCGCAGCCGCCAGTGCCTGCTGCACCGTCATGCCGGGGGTCAGCCGGTAAGTGCCCGCCTTGTTGACCGCCCCGATCACCGAAATGGTCGGGGCCTTGGGCACGAACACCACATCGCCCGCGCGAACCTCCATCAACGCGCCGGTCCCGGTCGCTGCGATCAACTGATTGAGGTCGACGGCGATCCGCTCGCTGCCACCGCCTAGCTTCTGGCGCACGACGACAGCCGAATCGGCGGCTTCGGCCCCCAGACCCCCGGCCTTGGCGATGATCTCCGCGACCGAATAGTTGCGATCGAGCACAATCAGACCCTGGGCATTGACCTGCCCCAGCACCGAGGCCTTACGGCTTTGATAGTCGAGCACCTCAACCCGCACCGACGGGGCCTTGATGAAGCCGCCGTCCCGATAACGCGCCTCGATAACGTGCGCCGCATCGGCGGGCGCGAGGCCACCAACGGACACGATGCCGATGAGCGGCAGGACAATCTGGCCCTCCGGACCGACGCGCGTCGCGGTCTTGAGGTCGGGATAATTGCTGACATTGATCTCGACCTGGTCGAGCGGGCCAAGCATGAAGCTGGCGGGGGTGTCGGCGCGGACCATCCCCGGCAGCAGCGCCATCAGGCACATGCAAGCAGCAATCATCAGTCGATGCACGCGGTATCCTCCCCGTATTGGGTACGTCGTCATTGCGATGGCACGTCGAGCGGCGGTCCGGCGAATCGATAGGTGAGTCCCACCGTCGCGACCTTGGCCCGGAACGTGATGTCCTCAAAATTTGCGCGGCGGTCGCGGTAGCCGATTCCAGCCCGCGCCAACAGCGTATCGGTCACGCGGTACGCAACACCGGCGTCCACCGTCACTGTGTCGTCGCGCTCGAAGCGAATGAGGCGCAGGTCGATCCGGTCGCGGATCAAGTCGCGGTGACGATAATCGGCACTGACCGTCGCCTCGATCTTCGGCGTCGCCTTCCAGACGATCTGCAGCGAACCCCCACGTGTTGTATAGGCGACCGCACCAATGCTCGGCGCGACATCGATGCCGGTATCGGCGGTCAGGTGAATGCTGGTCTTGCCCGTCACCTCCCAATCGGCGGTAAACGTCGCCGAGACTGTCGTGGTGTCGCGCAGGTGACTGTTTTCGCGCAACCGCGACCAGTATCCAGCGGCGGCCAGCTTGAGATATTCCGACGGCTCCCAGCGCGCCCCGCCGCCGGCATCCCAGATCGTCGCGTGACTGCCATCGGGCAGCGCCGTGGTGATGAAATTGGGTTGGGCCCGCAGCCGATTGCGAATGGCGACAAAAGGCTGGATCGTCTCGGCGTCGCCATAGCTGACTTCGCCGCGCAATTCGGTCTCTTCAAGATTGAACACGGCAAGTTGCGGGTCGAAATTCTCGCGAGTGCGATATTCGCCCGAGCCGGTGACCGCGATGCGAGGGGTGATACTGCACGTGCCGTCGATACCGCTGGTTCGCGCCCGCACAATCACCCGGCGCGGCGCACCGAGGAAGTCGCGATAGTCGCTCAACCGTTGCAGTTGCTCAAGCCGTGCGGTTCCCTTGCATGCAATCGGCAGACGGTAATTCAGGCGGGCATTGAGATCATAATCGAACGAATTCAGGGCAGTATTGAGATGATGCAGCCGGTAGCCGACCGACGCGCTGGCATCGATCGTTTGCAGCCCGATCGCTGCATGAAGTTGCGCCGCGCCACGCGGCACGGTGATATTGTCGTCGATCGAGCGATAGCCGCCACTGGCCATTTCGCTCGGTGCGATCCGAAACAGGTTGCTGTCGTAGGTGCTGACAATCGAGGCGTCGAGCGCGACACGCACCGGCTCGGCCGCAGCGGGCACGGCAATTCCGGCGAGCAGGACAAGACCGGTATAGCGGCCCGGGTTGCCCGCGCGAGAGCGGCCGGCCAGCATCCGTCAGGCCGCAGGCACGGCGCGGCGGTCCGTCCCGAGACTGTCGAGCCCGACGAGTGCCAGTACCCGGCCAATCACCTGCCGCCAATCGAGCACGCCTTCATCGCTGATCTGCGACCGGTCGCAGCCAAGTGCGGCCCGCGCCGCCGGACCGGCGGTTTCCGGGCGATGGGCGTCATAGAGGAAATGATATGATTTGGGTGCGGGCGCGGCAAAGGTCGGCAGCACGATCGGCAGTTTGCACAGCATATACTGCAGCTGCCGCAGGCTTGATTCGGCGAAATAGTTGCGGTTGGGCCGGTCCTCATACGGCGCAATCCCGATATCGGCATGCTGTAGATACGGAACCAGAACCGAAAACGGCACCTCGCCGTGAAAGCGTGCATTTACTTGTCCACCGAGTGAATCGGGGGACATTCGGCCGAACAGATGGACTGTCGCTTCAGGCATTGCATTGGCGATGTGCCGCGTCGCCAGCGGGTCATAGGCACCGTCACCGGCAACAACGAGGTTGAGGGTTCCGGCGGCATAAGGGGTCGGGCGACTGGCGGTCAACGCGGCGCGGTCGACACCGTGCGGGATGTGATGAACGTTGGTTGCGGTAGGGAAGTCGGTCATCATGCTCTGCGCCGGAACGCGGACCAGATCATAGAGCGGTGCTGTGCGTTCGAGCATGTCCTGCAGCACCGGCGACATGCCGTTGGGGACCAGCCGGTCGCTGGCGCAATAGACGAAGCGGGCGTTGGGCGCGGCCTTTTTCAGCGTGTCGAACAGCGCGACGGCGACGGTGCTTTCGATGATGATGATGTCGGCGGCCGCCGCGTCGTCGAGGATCGCTTTGGGCAGGCTGGCTCCGTAACGCCGGGCGGCAAGCACGGTAACGGGATCGAGCCAGCGTGTCGGCAGCCGCATCGGATGCACCGGCGGCACCCAGACATAGCCACGCCGGTTCGCCCCACGATCGCGCCAGCGGTTGATCGAATCGGTCGGGTACGCGGCAAATCGCGATGGATTGGTGATTTCGGTCAACCGGCTCAACTGCACCGTCACCATGCCGATGTCCCAGCCGAGCTCGGCCAGCGTTTCGGCCCAATAGACCATGCCCGTCATCCGGTAGCCGAGGCCGATCGTCTGTTGGGAAAAGAGCAGGGCGCGTGGTGCGTCTGACAATGGATCGGAAAATTTAGGCTGCAACACGAAAGTCTTTCCTCGATTGTCGATCGAGCAGCCGGGTGTAAATCGCCTGCCAACGCGCTGCGACCGCGCGCCATTCATATTGTGTGGCTGCCGCCATTGCGCGGTGCCGGTATTCGCCCGGATTGGCTGCGGCCTGTTTTGCAACGATTCGGATCAGCGCTGCGGCGGTTTCGGCGTCACGCGGAACGATTGTCCCGACGCCTGCCCGTTCGATGAATACCCGGTAGTTGGCGATATCGCTGAGGATTGGCACCAGTCCCGCCGACAATCCCTCGACGGCAGCAATGCCAAAGCCTTCGTAGTCCGACAGCGAGACGAAGAAACTGGCGCGTCCGATGAGAGCGGTAAGCGCTTGGGTCGATGGGCCGGTATGGATTTCGACTGCGTCGCTGACTCGCGCAGCGGTAGCCCAGCGGTCGAGGTCGGCGCGTGATACGTCGTGCGGGTTGCCGGCAATGATCAACTGCCAAGGGGTGCCATCGCTGCGCAGCGCCGCGAGCAGCGGAAACAGCGCGGCCATATTCTTGTTCGACGACCAGCGACCGATGGCGATCATCACCGGCGCAAAGGTTTCCGATCCCGCACCGCTCCATTTGGCAATATCGACGCCGTTTTCGATCACCTCCAGCCGATCGGCGGCGATCGGCGCGAAACGCTCGGCATCGGCAATGCTCGATGCCCCGATCACGTCATAGGCGCGGCACGAGGCGCGGGTGACGGTGGCGAAATAGGCGGACTTCAACCGCGACGCGAACGCCGTATGGAAAAAGCCGCCGTGGGTCGACGCGACCATCGGCACATCGCGAAAGGTCCGCGCCAAGGCGAGACTATCGAAGAAAAAGTCGATGGCATGGACATGCAAAAGGTCGGCCCCCGCCGTCGCTGCCAGAAATGCCGGAGCCACCGGATACCGCTGCGACCCATGATAGCCGATGCGCCGCACAGGGATGCCTTCGACCATATCATGCTCGGGATGCACCGCGCCGTCGGAAAATGTGCGGTCGAGCGTGACGACATCGACGTTCGCGCCGAAATCGCGGCGCAGCGCGACACAGAGCTGGCGCACCGATTCTTCCAGTCCACCCTGTTGGGGCCAGAACTGCCGAACGACATGAGTGATCCGCGGACCCCCGGTACCCGCCGATGCGCGTGTCATCGTCAGTCCGTGGCCGGATGCGCCACGGCGCGATGTTCGATCATCAAAAGCAGCTGAGGCAGGAAAGCGTTGGTGAAGCGATAGGCCCCGGTATCACCATCGCGTCCGGTCGCCGCCGAAGGTTCGGCGTCGTACAAAATGCCGTCGGCCGACAGTTTGGCGCACAGTCGAGCGATTGCACCACCGGCGCTGCCCGGCGGCAAGTGCAACACATCGTCGGGGTCGCTGAGGGTCTGTTGCGCCAACATAACGAGGGTTGCGCGCATCGCTCCATCGCGCATCGCGCGGGCGAGCCGCGCGAAGCCATCATCCATCATCGCAGCTTCCGACAGGATATCGTCGATAACCCGGTCGAGGTCCCCTGCAGCGACGCTTCCCTGCCCGCCACGGCGGGTTTCGGACACGAGTTTCTGCCCGATCAACTGCGTATGATAAGCCGAGCCCGCACTCAGCCGGACGACTGTGGCAAGTGCGTCGTCGTCAATGCCGAGGCCGTCGGCGGCGGCCTTGCGCACGAACAGGTCTTCGATCGCCTTGGGCGCAAGGCGGCTCAAGGGAACGCACATCAGGCTGCGATGGACCGACGGGTGATAGCCGAGGATGGCGTTGACGTCGGTAGCGACGCCGACGATCACAAAGCGTACCGACGCGATAAGATCGGACACATCCTTGATCAGTTCGATAAGGCTTTCACGCGTGTCGGCGCGCTCGATGCGGTCGAATTCGTCGATAATGATCACCAGCGAGCCGTCGCTGGCGCTCGCGAGATGCGCTGCGACCTGTTGGACGCTCAGCAGTCCTTTGGGCAACGCCTCGGCGGTGCGCGAAACCGGCATCTCGCCAAGATATTGCCGCATGATGGCGTCGAAGGTGATGTTGCGCGAACCGGACGCATAGAGCACGACATGATGCCGCGAATCGGCAATTTCACCGAACACCCGCACCAGCGAAGTTTTGCCGTAACCCCGCGGGCCATAGATCAGCGCATTGCCGTTCTGGTCGAGCACCCACGCCAGCAGCCGGTCGATATCGCGTTGCCGTCCAAACAGATCATCGCGCGCCACGACGGGCCGGTTGGCCGAAAACACCGATATCGCCGCTTTGGTTGACGGCGGTGCGAGCACTGGCGTCGGGGCAGGGGCGCTTTGCACAACGGTCATCGGGACCGTGTCGGCTATCGTCGGAACCGGCCCGCCAACGCCAAATAATTCGGTCGATGTTCGTCGCTCGGGCAGGGTTCGGGCGCGTGTCGGTTTGAACCGCAAACGCAGTGCCAGCAGTGCCGACCGGAGGAGAAACAGCGGATTTCCGATCACATAGCGACCGAAAAGACGTTTTGGTTCAAGGCTCAATCTGAATGCCCACTCTAGACCGGCGCGCCGCATCCACAGCGGCGCGCGTGGTTTGTCGCCCGAAAGGAAATCAAGAATAGCACCGCCACAAACAATCGCGATATCCTGGTGCAGGCTGTGTTTAAGCTGCTGCGCGACACGCTCCTGCTTGGGCATACCCATGCCGAGCACGACGAGATCGGGACGTTCGCGCGCAATCCGTTCCAGATAATAGCCATCGGCTTGGAAACCGTCGGCAGTCATGACCTCGCAGTTCAACTCGGTGCGCAGCTTGGCAGCAACCGAGTTGACGAGCCGCAATTGCGTTCCAAACAGCGCGATGCGTCGTCCCTTGAACCGGGCGATCAGTTCGGGCAGCAGATCGGTACCGTTGAGGTTGAGGCCCGACCGGCTGCCGATGAGCCGGTACAGCGCGTGAACGCCGATTCCGTCGCGGACGAGCTGGTCGAGCCCTAGCAGGTCCCGCGCAAAGCGCGGATCGGCAACGCAACTGTTGAGCGCATGGGCGTTGACAAAGCCAAGTGTTCGGACACCGCTGCCGCGGGCGAAATTGTCGAGCAACTCGTCTTTGGCATGTTGGGTCGGGGTTACCGCCACGCTTCGAACGATTGCGCGCCACAATTGCCGCCACTCAGGCGGGCCTTGGTCGGGAAAGCCGAAGACAAGGGTGCCTTGGCCGACATTCGCCATGGGATAAGCGTCGAAATCACGCCACATTGAGCACCGACCCGACAATCGTTGCGCCTGCCAAGCCCAGCTTGGTTGCAGCAGCGGTCAATTCCTTGGCGCGGGTGAAATGGCTCCGCGCCACCATCAGGACCGCCGGCGCTGCGGCGGCGATAACATACAGATCCTCCGCCACATCGAGCGGCGGCGGGTTGATCAGGATCATGTCGGCCGAGGCAGCGGCCTTCAGTGTCGGCAGCGCTCCGGCAAGGCGCGCCAGCAACTCGGCCGGATTGGGCGGCACTGGCCCTGCGGGGTGAAAGGTCAGCCCGGGGATCGCCGCGATACGATGCAGTTCGGGCCGGGTTTGGCGACCGGCGAGGAAGGTCGATAGGCCCGCCTGATCGGGGGTGTTGAACAGCTGATGCAGCGCCGGATGGCGCATATCTGCGTCGATCAGGAGCGTCCGCACGCCCGCTTGGGCCGACGCGATGGCGAGGTTGCTCGCGATCAGACGACGACCAACGGCTCCCGTAACGCTCGCCACGGTCACGGCGGGCATTTCGCCCGGCCAGTCTTCAAGGACATGGCTGAGATTGGCGCGAAGACTGCGGATAAGTTCCGACGCCCGGTCGCGACGTCCGCGCGCCGCAATCAGCGATGGATCCAGCTGCGACGCCGCCGGGGAAGCCACCGCGAAATCGAACTGGCTTGCCAACACAGCGTCGACGGCATCCTGCGAGGCAAAGCCCAACGCCACAGCGGTGTCGCCAAATCGCCCGCCCGATGCGCGTTGCGCCCGCGCAACCTGTTCGGCTTGCTCCGCAGTGATAAAACCGCCCGACACCAGCAGTGCGCCGATATTACGCGCGCCGTCTCCGGCGGCCGTGCCCGATGGCGGCGAATAGCCATCGCCACGCGTTTCGACCGGATCGACGATAGCGCGTTGCGAGCTGTAAATCCGCATCTCAGGCCGCCAGATTGCACAGGACCGGCGCGCCGCCGAGCAACGCCTCAAGATCGAAACCCGAGCGGACGCGGGGGACGAGCAATTCCTTGACCAGCGCAGCAATGACCCCGGCAACGCCGCCGATCAGCAAGGCCAATGCGCCGATCAGCGGCCAGAATGGGAAGGTCGGGCCGCGTGGTGCGACCGCTGGCGAAAGTACCGCAGCATTGGGGGCCTGCACGACGGCCTGCAATTCGACCTCGGCGAGGCGGGCCGCAACCGCGTCGTAGTTCGCCTTTGCACGTTCGACATCGCCCTGCAGAATCTGCAGCCGCGATCGGTTGCCGGCGTTGGCGGCCATCGAGCGGCGTTTTTGTTCGGCGAGGGAACCGATGGTCGCGCCTTCGCGGCTGATCGCCTGATTGTTGCGATTTATCCCACTCCGCAATTTGGCGATTTCGGCCGACAATTGGCCGCGCAATTCCTCAAGCCGGGCTTTGGCCTGAACGACCGTCGGGTAGTTCGGACCACTCAAGACCATCATGTCCTCGAGCGCTGCCGACTGTGAAGCGATTTCGGCCCGCAGCTGGCTGACCACCGGGTTGGCGATCTTGCCCGCCGATACGGCAGTTTCGATGCCGCCGATGCCGCTCTGCGCCGCCGATCCGGCCTGTTCCGCCTGACTCTGGCTCAGCCGTTCGGAAAGCGCACGCAGCTGAAGATCTTCCGAATCCGACTTATTCTCGAGTCCGGTCATACCGGTTGTCCTGAGGAACGCGTCGAGCGTCGCCTGTGCGGCGGTGAGTTCCGCGCCGCGAGCTTCTTTTTGCGCCTTGAAGAAGGCGACGTTCTGCCGCGCCGGCGCGGTTTTCAAATCGACTGCCGTCGCGAGATACGCTTTGGCGATCAAATTGGCGACTTTGGCCGCCCATACAGGGTCATCGAACGCGGCTGAGATCGACACGGTCCGGGTGCCTTTGACGTTGGCGACTGTCGTGCCCTTGCCGATAAAGTCGATCAGCCAATCGCGCACCTGCGCCTTCGTCGGCTGCAACAGCCATGTCCTTTTATGCCGATCGACTTGGCCCCGCGTCAGCGGATCGTCGAGCAAGGCGGGGTCATATGCGACCTGTTGCAACACCCGCCGGTTGCCCAGCAGATCGACCTCGCTCGTCACATATTGCCCAAAGCCAAGCGTATCGACCTTGTCGGCGACGGTGTCGGAACCCTTTGGATTGAACACGACCCACGCGGTTGCCGTATAGCTCTTTGGCAGCAGGGCGCAGATCGTGATGACCGCCAGAGCGGCTGCGACCCCAACGGCGGTAGCCAGCTTCCAGCGCCCGCGAAGCGCCAGCATCATCTGCGTCAGGCTGCTGAAGCCACTCATAAAATGAACATTGGACCTTTGGAACGCGGTTGACGCTCGGAGTGCGAGAATAAGTCACCCCATTCACCCAGCGCTCGTTACGACTCCGCACGATCGCCCGCCCCGATGATGTTCCATAAGGCCAATACCGTGACCGTTCCGTGACAATCGCGGGAAACGTAACAGAACTGTAGCCTTTTGCCTCGATAGCTCGCGTTCGACATGCGCAGCGCGGGCGGGAACCGGTCGTTTGAAACTGACACCGATCAAATTGGCAGCGCCGATAATGGCGGTGTTGGCGGCTGCGCTGCCGGCACCGGTGGCAGCCCAACTTGTCGACAGCGCCGGTGGGCTGCTGCCACCGCCCGATTTTACGGTCCTGCAACCAAGCGAATCAACTGCCGAGCCACCAACCTTAGCGCCTCCTACCGGAGAGGCTCGTGCGAGCGCGATTACCTGCCTCGCGCAGGCCATCGCCTATGAGGCCGGAACCCAAAGCGAATCCGGTCAGGCGGCAGTGGCACAGGTCGTGCTCAACCGGATGCGACACCCGGCCTTCCCTAAAACCGTTTGTGGCGTGGTATTTCAAGGATCGCACCGGCGGACGGGGTGTCAGTTCACCTTCACCTGTGACGGCTCGCTCGCACGGGTCTTGTCGCGCCGCACTTGGGACACTGCACGACGGATTGCCGAGCAGTCGATTGACGGGTTGCTGCCGGCGGTTGTCGCCAATGCCACCCATTATCACGCCGATTATGTCCAGCCTTACTGGGTTTCGGCGATGGTCCGTATCGGTGCGATTGGTGCGCACATCTTCTATCGCTTCCCGGGAAGCGCGGCGACAGCACCCGTTCAGGCAAATGCGGCTGCCGCCAGTACTGCTCAACCCGAACCATTCCGGGTCTGGGGCTTGCCGCTTGCGGTTTCGCCGCGTGGCTAACCGATCAAAGGTAAATTTGGCCACAGTAACAAATAGGTAACTTGGCCGTAACGCTAGGCCGCTACCCGGTGCGAGTGAGTGGCGCGCAAGGCGTGCGCGACGCGAAAGGGAATTGCCATGCCGACCTTCAATGGAACTCGAAACGTCGATTCGTTCGTCGCACCGACGAACGAGGATTGGACGATCTTTGGACTTGGCGGCGCCGACATCCTCTCGGGTGCCGGCGGTAATGATTTGATCTACGGTGGCGTTGGTAACGACGTGCTGAGTGGCGGCGCAGGCGATGACAGCTTTTTCGTCGGGTTGAACGAAGGTATCGATGCGATTGCGGGCGGTACCGGTTATGACCGCGTTGTGGCGCTCGCCAACAGCGTCGTGATCGGCCTCGGCGCGTTCTCGGGGATCGAAGAAATCAGCAGCGGCGGCTTCAGCAACGTGACCATCAATCTTGGTGCCGGTGCCCAGACCGTCGATTTCACCAACATCACGCTGACCGGCATCGCGTCGATCAACGGCGGCACGGGCAATGATACGATCACCGGATCGGCCGGTGACGATGTCATCAATGGCGGTGGCGGCAATGACGCACTCTTCGGCGGCGCGGGTAACGACATTTTCGCAGTCGGTCTTGTCGGCGGCTATAATCGCTACGACGGCGGCACCGGCACGAACGTCATCAAGGCGATCGTCGAAAATGCGACGATCGGCATCGTTAGCTTCGTCAACGTGTCCGAAATCACCGCCAACGGTTTCGGCAACATCCATATCGTCGGCCAACCCACGAGCGACCTGCTCGATTTCACCAACGTCATATTGACCGGCATCGCCTCGATCGACGGCGGTTCGGGCGATGACACGATCATCGGCAGCAAGGGCGACGACATCATCACCGGCGGCGCGGGCAATGACCGGATTTACGGTGGCGATGGTAGTGACACCATCGATGGCGGCATCGGCGGAAACTATCTCGACGGCGGCAAGGGCGACGACTTCTTCCTTGTCAGCAGCAAGTCGCAGGCGACGGCTGCCGTCGATCAATATCGTGGCGGTGCAGGGTATGACACCATCGTGGGCAATATCGACGATGCGGTCATCCTGCTGACCACCGGATCGATCAGTGGCATTGAAGAAATCAATTCGGGCGGCTTCGGCAATGTGACCATCGGCGGAACCCAGGGTGCCGACACCATCGACTTGCGCAGCATCACGCTGAGCGATGGCGATATTGCCGCGATCAACGGCAATGATGGCAACGATACGATCTATGGCTCGAAGATCGCCGACACGATCAATGGCGGTAACGGCGACGATCACCTTGCCGGCGGGCTTGGCGACGACATCATCGATGGCGGCATCGGCGACGATCATATCGATGGCCAAAGCGGTGCGGACTATATCACTGGCGGACTTGGCAACGACACTATTGTGGCAAGCGGCGGCGATACGCTGTTCGGCGACGACGGCAATGACACGTTCCTTGCATTCGGCAACAACGGTATCAACAGCTTCGACGGCGGCACCGGCTTCAACACGCTCGCGGCAGCGGCCAAGAACGTCAACATCGGGATCGGTTCGATCACCAATGTTCAGCTTATCACGTCGGCAGGCTTCGAAAATGTCAGCATCATCGGGTCGGCCAATTCCGACGTGCTCGATTTCACCAATATTCAGTTGGTCGGCATCAAGAGCATCATCGCTGGCGGCGGTGACGACATCATCACCGGCTCGGCCGGTGCCGATACGCTCATCGGTGGCGCTGGCATCGACACGCTGAACGGCGGCGCTGGTCTTGACGTGCTGACCGGCGGGCTTGGTGCCGACATTCTGACCGGTGGAAATGGCAATGATGTCTTCCGTGACTCGATCAAGAGCCTGACGGGTGACCGGATCACCGACTTCGGCGTGGGCGATGTCATCGACATCACCAACCTCAAGACGCCGGGTGCGACGACCTTTGCCTATGACAACAACACCCATCTGCTGTCGATCGACCCCGATGGGGCTGGCAAGGTGAAGGCGTTCACCATCACCCTCGACGGCATATTCGACGCGACCCACTTTGTCGCCGTCGGTGACGGCACCGGCGGGACGGCGATCAGCTATATCGGTTGAGGCCGGTTCAACCGGCGAACAACGCCCGTCGGCCCCAGTGGCTGGCGGGCGTTTTGCTGTTGGGGCAGCGCGATCATCGTGCCGAGCAGGAACCAGTAAAACGCCGCAGTCTTGATCGACAGCATCGAGATCGACACGAGGATCGAAAGCGCAAACGTCAACGCCGTGGCGTGCAGGACGAAGAGTTGGTCGGACCGCAGCAGCCTGGGTTGCAGGTATAGAAACAACTGCAACATGACGACCCCGATGACCGATTGCCCGATGACCAGATAGGCGATGCCGCTGTCCGCCAGCGACGGGTTGGGAATTCCGAAACCCGCCACATCCTCCCAAGTCAGCCGGAACAGGCCCTTCATCCCGCGCGCCATCCGGCCGCCGAAGTTATCGTTCACCGGCAGCCAGCCGAACGCCAGGCTGGCAACACGCGCGACCACGATTCCAACGGGCAGATACGCGACCGCGAACACCGCCGGCAGGCGCATCAGCAGCGGCGCGAGCAACAGCAGAATGGCGGCGCTGGTGCCGCCGAAGCGCCCGTCGCTGCCGACGAAGATAACGAACGAACCGACTGCCATGAACAGCCGCATCGACCACGACCAGTCGCGCCAGAACAGCACCATCATGATCATCGAAAAACTGGCGTAATTGCCGAGGCTGAGCGGCTCGAGAAAGAACGACGACGCGCGGTTCCAGCCGAGGAAGGGGAAGATATAGCGGTCCTCTCCGTGCACTGCGCCGAACAGATCGCTGTCGCCGATCAGCTGCTCCGCTGTAAAACCGCGGCTGTTGATGAAATAACTGCGCGGATCGAGCAGCGCGCCATATTGATCCGGAAAGGTGACCTCGACCAGCATGACGGCCAGAATCGCGATGTGAATGCCGACGAAAAGCCGCCGGGTTTGCGCATATGGCATGAGCATGCCGAGCATGATGAACACCGCAAATTGCAATGTGTCGCGGAAGGATTTCGGGTCGAAGGTCTGGCGCAGCAGCGACAGCACAAGTGACAGGCCGAAGAAGCAGCCGATCATCAGCAGCCAGCGCGTCATGTCGGCGCGCCAGTTCGACAGGACGATCAGCAATCCCGATCCCATCAGCAGCGCCTCGACCCCAATCAGCGCGCCGCGACTGACCCCAAAGAGATGGGCATTGATAATCGACAGCGGGAAATTGTACGAAACCGCGACACAGATCAGCAGCATGATGGCGCGGGTGCGCCAACGATGCGGATCAGCGCGCGTGTCGGTGTCAGTCAACGCTGCGCACCACATAGGGCCGGTCGGCGCGTCCGGTGAGCTGGATGAGATAGCCGCGCGTGAAGCGCCCGCCGCCGGGGCGCTGAGCCACGACCCGCACCGTTAGCGGTCGCCCGGTCAGCGATTCAGCGGCGGCAAGTTCGATCGCCGGTCGCTGGCCGGCGAGTTCGCGTTCGCGGTCGATAACAGCTGGCGAGTCGCGCCCGCTGCCCGACATGATCGCCAGGGCGAGCGGTGCGGCAAAGCGTTCGTCGAAGCCATCACGTTCATTGCCATAAGTCGTCACGACACGGCGGAGGCGGTCTATAGTGGCACCGTCGATGCTGCGGACCAGCAACATTTCGTCGAGCGAGTGGAGCGGGCCGTTGCGCGGTCGAATGCCGCGCGAAGTATAAAAGGGGGCTTCGGCACCGTCCTGCCGCGCTTCGTCGTCATCATCGATCCAGTCGAGGAGCGAGTCCGTCCGCGTTCGAACGGTCGTTGAATCGCCACCCAGCGTTTCGAATAGCGCTTGCACCTGTTCTTCGGTCAGCTGGTTGATGGGAATCTTGCCGCGTTCGTCCTCGACGCGGACTGTCAGGTCGGTCCCGGCGAAACGCAGGGTACGCGCGCGTCCGTCGATGCTCCAGCGGCCCGCGCGGTCGGTTGCGGCGAGATTGGCGACGGCAAACACCAGTCCCGCATCGGCAGCGGCAGCAAGGCGTGCGCGCTCGGCGTCGGCAAGCACGCCGGCCGTCACCCCACGACCGGTATCGATCAGCGTCAGCGACATCAGCGCCAGAACAGCGATGGCGACGACGGCAGCGACCATCGCATAGCCCGCCTCGTGGTGCCGGGGGAGCGCCGCGCTCACGGCATCCGGCCGCCGGCAATCGGCTGCACCGTCTTGATCTTGGCGCGCAATTCGTCGGTGATCGCCTGCGCATCGTCGATGCTGCGCAACACGCGCGGACGGATCAGGATCAGCAATTCGGTGCGGTCGCGGGTGTTGTTAGTGTTGCCGAACAGCAAGCCGCCGATAATCGGGATGCGTGACAGGAAGGGCAGGCCGTTCTTGCCCTTCGTCGTCGAGTCACGAATGAGCCCGCCGAGCGCAATGACCTGCCCGTCCTGGACGGCGATCGAGGTTGAGATACGCCGGGTCGAGATTGTCGGGGAATCGATGGCCGAAGTCCCCGTCGTGCTGACCGTGCTCACCTCCTGCGCGATATCGAGCAGCACCAGTCCGCCGGCGTTGACGCGCGGCGTGACCTTCAGAATGACCCCGGTATCGCGATATTGGATCGAATTGACGATCGGACTATCGGGGTTGACGACGCCGACTGCCGATTGCGTTGCGACGGGCACCTGATCGCCGACCTGCAGTGCCGCCGTCTGATTGTTGAGCACCATCAGCTTGGGGGCCGACAGCACGTTGATCTTGGTCTGCTGCTCGAGCGCATTGAGTGCCGCGCTTATCGACGTGCCGCTGAACAGGTACGAAAAACCGGGGAAGTTGCGGGTAACTGCCGGGGTGCTGCCTTCGGTCAAGGCGAAATTATTCTGCCCGCTCTGGAAGTTCCACTGGACGCCGTATTTCAGTTTATCGTTGAGGCTGACCTCGGTGATCGCCGCTTCGATCAGCACCTGCGCGGGAAGTACATCGAGGCGGCGTAACGCATCTTCGATGACGGCGTAGTCGCGCGGTGTCCCGAAGATGATAATGGCGTTGTTGGTTTCGTCGCTCGAAATGCTCGCTTTTATGGCGCTGCCTTCGACATTCTGGCCGCCGTTCGGGCCACTCTGTGGCGAGCCGGCGAGCCCCTGAACCGCCGGCGCGTTCGATTGCGCGCGCGGGTTGGCATAGGCGGCGTCGCCGGGGCGCGCCGAACTGCCGCCGAAATTGCCCGTCGTGCTCGATCCGCCGCGCGCGCCGCCGTCGAGGGCGAAGTCGTCCTTGCCGGTGCCCGAATCATTGCCAACCGGGTTGCCAAACGCTGTGTTGAGGACCTTGGCAAGGTCTTTCGATCGGCCGTTCTGGACGCGATAGACGAACAGCCGCCGTTCGTTGTTCTGCCCTTCGCGGTCGAGGATTTCGATCCAACGCCGGACATCGTCGAGATACTGCCGCTGGGCGGTAATTGCCAGAATGCCGTTCAATCGTTCCATCGCAATCAGCCGGACGAGGCCGCGGGTCGGTGCGTCGGGGGCGTTGATCAGCTTGTCGAGTTCGGGAACGATCAGCCGTGCATCGGTGCGTTGCGGCACCAGCAGCGCGAACGACATACCGCGCAGCCAGTTGACGTCGAATTGCTTGAGCAGATTGCGCGCATTGGCGCGTTGGCCCGAGGTGCCGGTAAGCAGCAGTGTGTTCGGCGCACCGTCGTTGCGCCCGACGACGCCCGGCAGGATCGGATCGAGGATCTTGCGCATTTCGTCGGCGCTGACGAATTGCAGGGTTACGGTTTCGGTGGCGAACCCGGGGAGATCGGTGCCGTTGACGCCCTGCGCTTTCGCCTGATCAAGCGGGCGGATGGTGAAAACCCCACCAGCCTGGGTGATGCCAAGATTGGCCGCACGCAGGGCCTCTTCGAACAGCCCGAACAGGCTCGATCGCGGCACCGGGTTCTGGGTGACCAAGGTGACATTCTGCGTGATGCCCGGCGCAATCGTATAAGGTAGCCGCAGCATCTGGCCGAGCACGGCGCGCGCCACGACGTTGACATCGGCGGCGGGGAAATTGACGCTGACATCGCCGCCCTTGGCTGCGACCTGCACCGGTTGTGTCGGCGTGGCGCGCGGCACGCCTTCGACGATAACGGCGCGCACCTCCTGATCGGAAGTGTCCTTCACGGCCTGCGACGGCAGCGGGGTCGAGGTGAATTCGGGCATCATCGGCGGCGGCGTGGCGGGACCAGCGGGATGCGGTGCGCAACCGGCCAGCAGGGCTGCGGCGAGCATCGGGGCGGCAAATAGCGGGGCGGCGGACTGGCGGATCATTGCTGTTCTTCTTCCGGGGGTTCGGCAGGGCCGCGCGGTTTGACCGGTGGGACGCTCGACGAAATCGGCACCGTCGCGGCTTCAGCACCGCGGGTGACGAAGAGTCCAGCCCGGTCGGCACGAACGATCCGCCAGCCATCGTAAATCGCGCCGACGCCAGTCTGTGTTACCCGACCATCGGGGGCTTGCAGGAACAGTTGCAACCCGCGCCCGGCGCTCGCCATGCCGACAAAGTGTGTGCCGCCCAGCGGTGCGGTCTTGTCGGCGACACCGGGTGCAGCGACGTCACGGCGGCCCGGGGCGAACAGCGGGCGCGCGGCGATATCGGGATCGGCGATGACCGGAAGAACGGCAAGCGGCGGCAGGCGCATGGGGCGCGTCAGCCCGGCATCGGGTAGCTCGACCGTCATCGGCGCAACAAGCTGCGCCGCGAACAGCAGCGTCAGCAGCGCCGCAAGCGCCGCCGGCAGCAGCGTCCGGTCAGCGCGGCGCGGCGGCGGGATACGGGGCGGAAATTTCAAGGCGAACATCCATGGGGGCAGCGCGGCCGGTTTGCAGCGCCTGGTCGGCAGTGACGGTCAGCGTTTCGATGGTCAACAGCGGCGCGCTGCGCTGCAATCCGGCGAGTAAGGCAGACAATTGCCCGGTGGTAACCCGGCAATCGGTGCGGACGCGGATAAATCCCGGCGCGGCAGCGACATCTTCAGCGCTGCGCAATTCGCCGCCGGCTGCCGCGACGGCGGTCCCGATGCGGGTACGCAGGCCATCGGCAGCGAGTGCGGCATTAGTGCCGTCGAGCCGGTACCGCGCCGCGTCACCGCGCTGTCCTTCGGCGGCGCGGCGAGTCGAGGCGATCTGGGTTACGGCGCGTTCGTCGCGGGCATAACGCTCGAGCAGTTCGGTGCGTGCGGCGGCGCGGTCGCTGAAGCCATCGACCACCGGCAGGATGATGCCATAAAGCAGCGCCGCAAGCAGCGCGAACAGGATTGCCACCGCGACCAGACGTCGTTCGCGAAGCGACAGCGCGGTCATTGCCGCGCCCCCGCCACCGTCTGGGTGCCGGTTTCGGCGGTAACGTCGAACGGTTGTCCGGCACCCGGCTGCGACGACACCTCGACCGACGCGCTGCGCACAGCGGTAAAATTTGGCGACCGGCGCAACGCCGCGACGACATCGAGATTGCCGCCTTTGAACCCGGTCAGCCGCAAGGTCGTGCCGTCCCAAGCCAGTCGCTGGACCCATGCCGTATCGGGGAGCGCGCGACCGGCGGCACTGAGAATCGGCAGCGGATCCTGCCGTTCGCGTCGCGTCAGCAGCGTTCGGCGGCGCGCGTCTTCGGCGACTACCCGCGCACGCAGCGTTCGCGCCGTCGCCGCCGACTGGCCATGGGTATCGACCAGTTCCTCGGTCTGCCGCAGATCATAGACGTCGCGGCCGATCATCAGACCAAGGTTGGCGACGAAGACTGCCGCCACGACGGCCCACCAGAACCGCCGGGGATTGGCGGCCGCCGCACCGCTGACGGCGCGCCATGCGGGAAGGAAATCGAAGCGTACACCACCGTCGGGTTCGACAACGCCCAACTGGCCGATCTCGAGCCCCGCCGCATTTGCCGTCATGATGATCGCCTCGGCCCGGTCGCGCGGCAGTGCAGCGATGGCAACCGTGGCGAGCCCATCGGCGTCGCGTGGCCCCGCTTCGAGGTCAAGCAGCGCGGTACCGGCGGGAAAGGGCAGCAGCCGCTCGGCATCGAACGCCACGAGCCGTCGCAGATCGGCCTGCCCCAAGGCGGGCAGCCGCACGCCGCGCACCAGCACCATCGCCGCCGGCACTGCGACCGCGACAGGCCCGCGCGCGTTGGCCACCGCCCGCCCTTGGCGCGACAGCATAAACCCCTGCCCGTCGAACCGTGCCACGACTGCCGGACGCGGACTGAGCGCGCGGCGCAGACGTGGCGGCACCATTGCCGCGAGTTCGTCGCGCCACCAGTCGAAGCCGCTGCGGCTCCAGCGCGCCAGCGTCGCCATGTCGGCATCGAGGATCGACGTTGTTGCGGTCATTGTGGCGGTCCGGCGCGGCAGTCGCCGGTGTTGGGGTCGATCTGGCATGACGAATTGACCGTATCGGCGGGCCGCACGATCAATTCGGGCCAGACCCGTGCGTCGCCGGGAGCGAAGTCGATTCGGATGCGCACCAGTTCGGGCACATTCGGTCGGTCGATCCAGAAACTGCGCCACTGCCGCCGATTGTCGGGCGGGTGGCGCCCGAAATAGCCGATTTCCATTCGCACGACATTGCCAACCAGCGGATCGCGCCGCCATCCGGCGATCGATGGTGCGTCCGGGTTGATCCGCAAGCCGAGTGGTTCGACGCTGAACAGGCTGAGTTCGCCCGCGCGCGTGAGCAAGATGCGGAAGCGTTGCGGCGGTGCCGGTCGGGCGTTTTTCGCCGGGGGTGCGGTAAAGCTCAACACCGCGCCGTCGCCGCGGACATCGACCCGTGGTGCGCCGCCGCCATACAGCGTTTCGGGGATCATCGCTTCGATCCGGTCGCGCAAGATGGTTTGCGCTGCCGCCACCGATTCGCCCGCGAGCGCCGCGGTTTCGGCGCGGCGTTCGACACCGCGTCCAGTCGTGATGGCGGCAAGCAATAGCACCGACGTCACTGCCAGCAACGCCAAGCTGACGAGCATTTCGATAAGCGTGAAGCCTGCCGTGCCGCCATGCCGCATATCACCGGCCGAACCGCAGCGAGGTCAGCGTCGCCAGCGGCCGCGCATCGCCTCCGGTGACGTTGACGGTGACGCGCGCCAGTCCGGGCTGCCCCGCAGGCTCAATGTCGACCGTCCAGGCGAACGCGCCGTCATTGCCGCTGGTGACGCCGGGAACGACGCTATTCAATACGCCAACGGTCGCCAGCCGCGACTGAGCGATGAGGTATGCCAGCCGCCGATCGGCGGTACCGCGCTGACCATGCGCCGCGCTGCCGAGCGTCTGAAACCATAATCCCGCCATGGCGGCAACGATCAGCACAGCGACCAGTGCCTCGATCACCAGCGAGCCGACTTCTCCGCCGCGCGCAGTCATGGCGTGGTAACCGTTGGCAGGCCGGTGGCGGTGGCAACGGCAATCTGCGCGTGGCGTGTTGCACCGTCGATGGCGACGATGCCACCCGATGCCGAGCCATCGCCATAGAACAGCACCGGACGGTCGAGTTTCGCGATCACGGTGCGGGGCAGGGGCAGTGCCGCGTCACCGGCGCGCAAACCCTCGGGTCCGGCCTCAATCCGCACCGTCGTATCGCCGCGTAGTGCCCGCGCCCGCGCATCGCGCAGCAAAGCCGTCGCCGAAGCGACCCCGGTGCGGAACTCCTGTGCGCCGATCCCCCGCTGCATTGCCGGAAAGCCGATTCCGGAAATCAGCGCAGCAATGCCGAGCACGACGAGCATCTCAAGCAGGGTGAAGCCATTCGGCTCACCAATTGCCGACATCCTTGGCCTCCCCGGTGCCGCCTTCGGCATTATCCGATCCCAGCGAGAAAACGTCGATCTCGCCGTGCTTGCCAGGCGACTTGAACTGATAGGGTCGCCCCCATGGGTCGAGCAGATTGGCGGCTTGCGGCAGATACGGCCCGTTCCACGCCGGTGCCCCCGGCGGCGCGGCAACGAGCGCATTAAGGCCCTGTTCGGGGTTGGGGTACCCACCGACATCGAGCCGATAGAGTTCCAGCGCCGCAGCGACATTCTTCACCTGCACCTTGGCGGTCTGACTGCGCGAACTGCCGAGATATTTGATCACCTGCGGCCCGACGATGGCGGCAAGCAACCCCATGATCGCCAGCACTACGAGCAGTTCGAGCAGGGTGAACCCGCGCTCACCGTGCCGCCGCATTCGCCGCTCCCGCATCGTCATTGTCCCACCGCCAAATCGTTGAAACCCAGAATCGCCGTCATCACCGATGCGATAATACCGGCGACTGCCGCGCCCAGAAAAACTGTCATCGCCGGCACCAGCCAGCCGATCAGCCGCTGAATCCGCAACCGGACATCGGCGTCAAGCACATCCGCCAGCCGCCCGAGCATCAGCCCCAGTTGCGACGTCTCCTCGCCGGTGCGGAAAAAGCCGAGCACGAGACGCGGAAACACGCCGGCTGCCGCCAGCGGCCCCGAAAGTCCGCCGCCTTCCTTCATGCTCCCCGCCACCCGTCCGACAGCATCGGCGAGATAGGCGTTGGTCAGCGACCGCTGCGCCATCGCCATCGCCTGCGGCAGCGCGACCCCGCCATCGACAAGGACCGATAACGTCCGGGCAAACTGCGCCGTCTGGCCATGGACGATCAATGGCCCGATCTGCGGCAGGCGCATCAGCACCCGGTCGACGACGGCGCGCACCGTCGGCCGTCGCAGCACGGCACGGGCCACGAAAACGACCGCGACCAGCGCCAGCAACAGCAGCCAGCCATTGTCGCGGAGGAACCGGCTTGCCGCCATTACCGCCAGCGACGCCGCCGGCAATTGCCCCGGCGCGCTGGCGAACAGGCTTTCGAACTGCGGAACGACGAATAGCAACATCAACAAGATCACGCCAACGGCAAGAATCGCCAGTGCCGCTGGATAGATCATCGACGTTGCAATCAGCTGACGCAGCGATTCGGCGCGCTCGCGAGTTTCGGCCAGCCGCGCCAAAGCTTCGCCAAGCCGCCCGTTGGCTTCGCCGGCCTCGATCATCGCCTGCGCCATCGGCGGGAACAGCGCCGGGCGCGCCGCCATGGCGCGCGCCAGCGACATGCCCTCACGCACATCGCCAAGCACATCGACAATGCTGGCGCGCGTTGGCGCATGTTCGATATTTTCGATGGTCAACGCCAGCGCGCGGTCGAGCGACAGGCCCGCGCCAAGCAGCACCGCAAGTTCGCCGATCATCTTGGTAACGGCAGCGCGGCCTTTGCCGCCGATTTCACCGCTCGCGGCGCGCTTGGCCTTGGGGGCGGTTTCGCGGATTTCGATCGGCGCGATGCCGAGTGCGCGGACCTTGACCAACGCCTCGCCCTGGCTCGGTGCATCGAGTTGGCCCGATGCCGACGCGCCGCCCGGTGACACGCCGCGATATTGATACAGCGCCACCCTGCTCAGCCGTCGGTCGCGACGCGCAGCACTTCGTCGAGCGTCGTCAGTCCGGCGCGCGCCTTGGCAAGCCCATCGTTGAGCAGCGAGCGCATCCCCGCCGCGATCGCCGTGCGCTCGATCTCGCGCGCCTCGGCACGGGTGAGCACCAGCCGCGCCAGCGCCTCGTCCATCACCAGCAGTTCGAGCACCGCGACGCGGCCCTTGAAGCCGCTGCCGCCACAGGCGTCGCAGCCGCGCGCCCGGAAATACGTGTCGCCGGGGCCGACCAGATTGCCCAGCCCGACCGGCACCGCATCGGGCGCGGGTTCGCGGCAGGTCGGGCACAGCCGTCGCACCAGCCGCTGCGCCAGCACGGCGTTCAACGACGACGCGATCAGGAATGGCTCAACCCCCATATCGATCAGCCGGGTCACAGCGCCAGCTGCGGTATTGGTGTGCAAGGTCGACAAGATGGTGTGGCCGGTCAGTGCCGCTTGGACGGCGACAGTCGCGGTTTCGATGTCGCGGATTTCGCCGACCATCATGACGTCGGGGTCTTGGCGCAGGAACGACCGCAGCGCGGCGCTGAAATCCAGGCCGATGGCGGGTTGGACTTGAGTCTGAATGACGCCGGGCAACCGGTATTCGATCGGGTCTTCGACCGTCAGCAACTTGCGCTCTGCCTTGTTGAGCTCGGCGAGTGCGGCATACAGCGTCGTCGTCTTGCCGCTGCCGGTTGGCCCGGTGACCAGCACGATGCCGTGCGGGCGGTGCAGAATCGGCAGCAGTTTCGCCGTCAGCTCCGTATCGAAACCCAGCGACGCAAAGTCGAGTGCGAGGTTCGAGCGGTCGAGGATGCGCAGCACCACCGATTCGCCGTGGATGGAAGGCGCGGTGGCGACGCGCAGGTCGATCTCGTGCCCGCGCACGGCCAGCCGCATCCGTCCGTCCTGCGGCAGGCGCTTTTCGGCGATATTCAGCGCCGCCATGATCTTGATGCGCGACACCAGCGCGAGCCGCATGTTGGGCGGCAGCGCCTCCTGCTCCTGCAGCACGCCGTCGATGCGGAACCGGATCGCCAGCCGGTCGTCGGCGGGCTCGATATGGATGTCCGACGCCCGCGCCGTGACGGCAGCGGCGACCATGCGGTTGACGGCACGGATGACCGGCGCATCGCTCGCCATGTCTTTCAATCGTTCGAGATCGGCTTCGTCTGCTCCCGAGTCGGCCAGCGCATCGTTGCCATTGTCGCGCCCGTAGAGCCGGTCGAGCGCAGCATCGAGGTCGCTGGCGCGAACGACGGCGCGACGGACGGTGCGCCCAAGCGCGAAGCCGATTGCATCGATGGTGAAACTATCGAGCGGGTTGGCGAGGGCAACCGTCACATGAGCGTCGTCGATCGCCACCGGCAGGGCTTGCGCATCGCGGAGGAACACCGGTGCCAGCGCCGACGTGGCCAGCGGCGTTACGGGCAAATCGCTTGCCGACAGGATCGGTGCACCGGTGGCATCGGCAAACGCCTGTGCCAGCGCCTGTTCCGAAATCAGGCCGAGCCGGGTGAGCACGGCCTCGAGTCGTTCGCCGGTTTCCTGCTGCACCAGCTCGGCGCGCGCCAACGCATCGGCGGTCAGCAGGCGACGCTCGCGGACCAGCGCCGCCACATCGCGCGGAACGGTGGCAAGCGGCGCCGCAACGACTGCAGGCGCGACGCGCGAGAGGGTGGCTTGCCGGATCACAGGGTCATTAGCTCCGCTGGCGCCATAAGGGGAAGGCAAATGCGCGGGCACACATTGCCGTTGCGGCGAACTGCGCCCGCCACAGGCAGGGATAGATCAATAGGATCAAAATGCGACAGTTTCGTTGCAATAATATGACGACAGTGCGTGGGAAAAACGGCTGGGGATAAGATGAGCCTGCATCATAAAACTGTCACTGCTTACGGATACTAAGCAGCCGTCCAAGCGACAGCTCGGCCCAGGGGAGGTTCAAAGGGTCAATCGACGGCGAGTCAGCGCCATTGATTTTCATGACTGGCTCACTGTTACGCGATGAATCAGCTTGCATCATTTGAACTGTCCGTAGGGCGGCCAAGTGGTTCTTTTCGGCCAGATAAAAGAAGCGCTGCGGACACGACCGATCCAACTCAACTGCCACGAATGGTCCGCAAGTGCGGGCCAGCTTTCACCGACTTGCGTACCCATGTTTCACCCATCGTTAGGAGTTTTATCATGAAACTGAACAAGATTCACTTGCTCGCGGCTGCTGCCGCCAGCGTATTGAGCACCGCTGCCCAGGCCCAGTTCGTCTTCCCGACTGCCGAAATCGACGGTGGCGGTGCCTCGCTCCCCGCCAGCGCACAGCGTCAGGCGTTCGACTGCTACGGTGCAAAGACCGCGCTCGCATTCTCGGGTGCCGCATCGGCCAGCAACCCGACGACGGTGTTCGATTTCAACTTCCCGACCACGATCACGCCGACCAAGGGCAACCAGTTCAATTGCAACGACAGCTATGTCGACGCCAACCCGACCCTGAACGGTCGTGCCGTGCAGCCGGGCATCACCGCGCGTTACTTCTCGACCGGTTCGGGCGCCGGCATCACCGCATGGCAGTTCCACGTTTCGCCGGAAAACAACCCGGTCAACCCAGGCTTTGCCAATCCGTCGCCAGCCAACAACGGCGTCACCCTGCCAGCTGGTTTTGCGACCTTCGCTTACGGCGTCCAGTTCGCGAACTCGGATAACGCACTCAGCTTCAACAACCTGAACGGCGTTACCGGTGCTTCCGCCCTCGGTGGCGCAGGCCAGCCCATCGGCTACAACAACCGCATCCTGCCTGCTACGGTTGCCAAGGATGGCGTCACCGCCGTTCCTGCCGGTACCGCTGCCAGCCGCTATGGCGCCGCGATCCAGATCCCGGTGTACATCGCACCGGTCGCGCTTGCCTACTCGCCAGTCTACGCCAAGGAAGTCAACGGCGGCGGCGTTGTCGTCAACAGCTTCCGTTTCGTCGTCGGCGGCGCACGCACCGATGGTTCGGGCGGTCTGAAGCTGACCCGCGCCCAGTATTGCGGCATCATGAACGGCGTCATCACCAACTACAACCAGCTGCCGACCACGGTCGTCAACAAGGACGTTAACGACGCCAACCTGAACTGGGCGACCACCGGCGTTCCGATCATCCTCGCTGGCCGTTCGGAAAGCTCGGGCACGACCGCGCTGTTCACGCGCGCCATGGCCGCACAGTGCACCGGTCTCAGCGTCGCCAATGGCGTCGGTGGCACGGGCACCGCAGTAGCGATCACGCAGAAGTTCAACAATTCTGCAACGACGCTGCCAGCAGCCCAGGTCTCGGGTCAGGTGCTGACCAGCGGTGCCGTGTTCAACAAGGGCACGACGCCGACCTTCAGCGGCAGCGCCGAAGTTGCCGGTCGCTTCACCATTGCGAACGGTTCGGATGGCGTTGCTCAGTTGCTCGCCTATCTGCCGGATCCCGTTGGTGCCGGCAATCGCGCAACCAATGGCCGTCTCGGCTACATCGGACCTGACTACACCCTTCCGGCCACCATCTACACCGGCCAGAATGGTTTCGGCCTGAACACCGCCAGCCTCGCTGTCGGAACGTCGACCACTGCCTTCGTCGGCCCGACGGCCAAGGACGCTGCTGCGGCCTTCACCGGCATCCAGCCGCCGCAGTCGAAGCTTGCCGCTGGTGCCTATTGCACCGTCGGTTCGTGCAACACCTCGGGCGGCGCCAGCCTTGGTGCCGGTGACCGTGCCAACCCGCTCGATTGGGTTTTCCCGGCCAACAAGTTCCTCGTCGACACCGCAACGGGTGCGACGCAGGACGGTACCGGTGGTGCGAACGGCACGGTTGCAGTCCCGAACCGCCTCGCCGCGCCGACGGCCGGTTACCCGATCATGGGTACCTCGAACGTTCTTCTTTACACCTGCTACGCTGATGCGGCGACCCGCATGGCGATCAACGGTGTCTGGGCGACGTTCGTTGGCAAGACGACCAAGGACTCGACCGGTACGGTTGTGTCGACGAGCGCCATCCCGGCCAAGCTGATCACCGACACGACCAAGGGCGTTCTCGCTCGCAACGGTCTGGCGGCGATGCCGGCGGCGTGGCAGAATGCCATCGCCGAGACGTTCTTCAAGTCGTCGATCCAGCCGGGCGACACGGCGAACGCCACGACCACGCGTCTGGGCGCACGTAACCTCTGGATCCAGAGCCTGATCCCGACGGTCGCCCCGACCACCGCCGCCAACACCGCGGCATCCAACACCCTCTGCGCGGGTCTGGTCGGCGCCTAAGCCTTCCATCCGACAGAAACGTCACACTGACTGGCGGCCCCGGAGCAATCCGGGGCCGCTTTTCTTTGGCGTCGATGATCACCGAGGTACTGGAGTGGGCAGTTGTTGTGGGATGCCGAGCCCTGCTGGCCTCAGCGCACCTCGCCATGCTTATGGTCGGCCTCGGCCAAACGCTGCCGACCACCGGCGGTACTTACAAAACCAATTCAGGAGGCTCAGCAGGCGATCGGCAGTGCGCCATCGGCGCGGTGGCTGTGACCGGTATGCACCCAGCATGAAGTCCGTACTGGTCCAAGACCCCGATCAACGGGCTAAGTGGTTCCAGTGCCGAGCGCGAGCCGACCGGGTTCGGTCCTGATCCAACGATTGGGGTGACCTTACACCCCGATTAGGGGCGGGTGACAGGGCAGTTGGGTGGCCGCTGCTCGAGCGGCTTGGCGCACGGGTCGTCCTTCGACTCGCCGGCGAAGCCGAGCACTTCGACGGAGATGCGCGACCGGTCGTCGCCGCTGCGGTTCGACGTCGGATTTACCGCTGCTGCGGCCTGCGACGCTGCCGCCGATGCGGAGTTGGCGCTTGCCGCCGCCCCGGTGTCGACTGCCGCCGCCGCCGGGATGCCGATTGCCGAGCCGCCAACCTTGAAGTTGTCGGCGTTGGCGACGGTCGCTGCGGCAACAAAGACGTTCCCGCCGGCACGGACACCGGCATCGCCGGCATCGACCGTGCCGACTGGCGCGATCAGCGTCACATCAGGAGCCCTGCTGCCATCGGTAGGTGACTGGGCGGCGATACCGGCCCCCGTGACTGCCCCGGCCTGATCGAGCGACCCGAAGCCGTTGGGATCGAACCGCACCACGACGGGAGGATTGTCGGCCGTGGTCTTGGCACCCTGACCGGCATTGAGATCGCCGTTCGACGACCATAGCGTGACGTCGCCACCCGCGAGCGTGAACAGGCGGCTCTGATTGAGCAGGAAATCGCCATCGGTGAAGCCGCGGACGCTGCCGCCGCGCAACGTCAGAACGCCCTCATAGCCGGTGGGAATGCCATAGATGCGTTCTGCAGCGAGCAGGCTTCCCGCTGGGCGGCGTAGGCCTTGGAACAGGTTGAAGGTGCCGACTTCCTCGCCGCGTCGCGACGGCTGCGACGACGTCGCGACGACCGAGCCGCCAAGCACCCGGCCACCCGGCCCGAGGATGGTGATATCGCCGCCGCGCTGCGTCTCGAAGGTTGCCAGCCGCAGATCGAGATTGCCGGTTTCGACCCGGGTGCCGCCATTGGTCGCTCCGGTGAGGTCGTTGGCAGTATAGCCGCGGGATGCCGGGAACAGCAGGTCTGTGGCGCGATAACCCCGGATGTACTGCAGATATGATGCACCATCGGGCCGCGATGGGGCGGCAAGTTCGTTGAAATACACGCGGTCGAGCAGGAATTGCCGCTGCACGAGTTGCGGCAGTGCAGTGAGCTGCGAATAGGCGGCCGCGATCGATGTGTTCGTCACCCCGTATTTGGCCATGAGGACCGAGGGCGCATTCTGTGCAAGCCAACCGATCAGCGTACTGCCGCTGATTGTCGTGCGCTGGCCGGCACTCGCGGCGGTGACCCCGGCGGCGTCGGTGATCAGGACCGGCGATGCAGCGACCGTGCGGTTGATCGCCACTGTCGGACTGGTGAACCCGCCGCCGACTGGCAGATACGGCAGATCGGCCAGGAATTGCGTCCGAACCGACGCATCGAGGCTGTTGAGCAGCGGCAGCACATCGGCCGCACCAATTTTGATCGGCGCCCCAAATGCCGCGGTAATCGCACCAGGCTGGTTTTCGACCAGCCAAGCGACAAGCGCGGTTGCATAGACTGGTTTGGTCCGGTCGGGTCGCCGGTTGCCGTTGACGTCGATCGACTGGACGAACAAGTCGCCGTCGAGTGCTGCGACGTTGGCGGGATCGACATAGGTCGCGCGCAGCGCATTATAATTGGTGCCCTTGGCGACTCCGAATTGCGCGTAGATTTTGGCACCCGCCGAACCGAGCCAGGGATTATAGTCATTCCCTACGGTTATGATGCCACCGGCATAGCTGACGTTGGTCAAGCCATCTTTCACGATGGCCGAATTGATGAACGGTCCAAGATCGCGTCCGGCTTCGATAAACAGCGCACCCGGCCCGCCGAGGACGAATTCATTGCCTTGCAGGACCGGCAGATTGGCCGTGCCGGTTCTGGTCGGAACCAGCGTCACCGCTGTCGACGCAACGATATCGCGTCCCGCTGTAATGCGGGTCACATCGGTTACTGCAACATTCTGGCCGAGGAAGTAAATATCGGTGATATCGCCACCGGCGCTGATCCGGGCTTGCTTCGGCACCGACAAGGTCAACTGGTTGATGTTGCCGTCGGCAAAGATGCGAACGGGTTCGCTGTCGAGCGCGTGCGTTATTGACTGGTTGTGCAACCGGCGGCGCTGCGTCTCGGTCGTCCCGGGCAGAATTCCGGCGAAACCAAAGCTGCGGCTACCGCCAACGGCGCTGCCGCCACTGCCAAGCATTCCCGGCAACAGCGACGGGTCGCCATCGTCCATCGACAGGGTCGTGGCGGCCAGGTTGCCGCCTGCAAACAGTCGCAACTGCCCGACGGCGCTCGGCGCAAGCACGATCGTCCCGAGCCGCGCATCGGCGCCGAATGTATTCGTCAAAGTCAGATCGCCGAACAGCGCGCTGACAACCAGCGAGCCCGGCAGCACGACCCCGAGCGCCGACTGGGTGTTGGTGGAGCCTTCCGGTTGGGTGAGCAATGTCTGGACATCACGACCGTCATTGACGAGGCGGAAGTCGCCATTGGTCGAGGCGGACACCCCTGCGATGCTCGAATAGTAACCGAGCCCGTCGGTCGAGGTGATCGAACTGATGTCGATTGCCTTGCTGGCCCTGATGTCGATATTGGCATCGTCGACGCGCAGGCGAAGCAGATTGGCTTCGCGCAGCGAATCCGCGGCGGGCGCTTCCTGAAACCTGAATCGCAGCTGCGCCGAGCTGGCGATTGCGCCACCGGCGTCGATTGCCGCCGCACCCGATGCGACGTCGACAAAACCGCCGAGCACGTCACGTCCGGTGCGCAGCGCGACATTGCCGCCGCCAAACGTCTGCAACGTCAGCGCGCCGGTGCCTGCTGCTGAACCAATCGCCGCAGCGCGGGCGGTGGCGACGCTGGTGTCGGCAGCGATCAGCAGTTCGGAAACATCGCGCGCTGCACTCACCTCGATCGAGCCGCCGGCGAGCGCGCCGACACCGCCTGAGAACAGCTGCGGATTGATCCGGATGGTCGTTCCCGACGCAGCCAGTACATCCGTCGTGGCGACGCGCCAGAGCTGCGTATCGGTCCCGACGTTGGCGTATCGGCTGCCGTCCGTGCGTGTACCACGGAACGACTCGGCCCAGATATCGCGGCGGGCAAGCACGTCGCGGCCTGCCGTAATGCCGATGCTGCCGCCGCCCGTTGCGAACACCGGCTCGAGGTTGAGCACCCCGTCGGTTGTCGGCCGGTAGACATTCGACGTCGCCGCCGCAGTCACGAAATTGGCATTGATCTGCAGCTGCGTCGCGCTCCCTGCGACAGTGGCGGTCTCGATGCTGTCGGTCAGGCGATGCCCCGCCGTATAGACAGCGGCGCCGCCGACTTGCGCGCCAAGGCTGCTCACCCGGTCATTGGAAATATGGAATACGCGCGGCCCGCTGCTCAGATCGACATCGCGCGCCGCTGCAAATTCAATCGAGCCGGTGCCGGTACGCACCAGCGTGCGGGTCGAAATGTTCGGGTTACTGAGCGTCGAAGGCGCTACCCGATAGTTTGGCGCGGCATAGGCAAATTGGCCCGACTGAACCCGGGCGGCATAGTCGGTTGCGATCGACTGGAGAAAGCTCGTGATCAGCCCAAACCCGGCGGTAAGCGATGTTGGATTATTGGCCGGTCCGACGAATTGATAATCGGTCACGGGAGTGTTGTTGGCGGTGAAATAGGCCTGTGCCTGCGCGACGAGATAGCTGCGTGCCGCAGCGGGGGCACTGGTAAATGTCAGCCGGGTATATGTGTTGGGATCGACAGGCGCCGAATATGTGTTGATGAAATCGCCCGGTGCCGAAAACACTGCGGCACCGGCACCCGGATCGAAGACCCGAAGTTGCAGATCGCTGCCGAATGTCTGTGCTGTCCGGATCGGTGCGGCGCGATAGGTCGCCGACCCCGAAACAGTAACACTGGCGGGCGACGATACTGCAACAGAAAGCGGATCGGCACTGTCGGGTAACGTCGTTGCGCCAACTGGTGCGGCCCCTGCAACGAGGCGGAAGCTGGATGATGCAGCAGCACGGCCATTGCTCAACAAGGGGAACAGGATGGCGCTGCCGATGGGATCGCCTGCCCCTCCGATTTGTGCGCCGAGCGCACCCGGCGTATTGGCGAGTGGGTTATACGGCGCCGCCGGGTTCCCGAGCGCCTCGCCGATATCGGCACCGGCAAGCAACACATTGGTTGCGATCAAAATGATCTCTGTCGCCGGCAGGACGATGTTGCGTTCATACAGGTTGGCAATATCGCCACACGAGAATGTGCTGCTGCCGCAGATGACGTTGAACGCTGGTTTATATTGGCGATTGCCGCCACCCAGAAGGAAACTGAGGTAGTCCGAATCGGTTTGATCGGCAAAAGTGAAGAAGCCGTCGGTAATTGAGCCGGTGATGTTGAGATTGCCACCCGCACGGAACGACAATACCGGCGCCTCGCCGCTCGCCTTGCCCTCCGTCCGATAGATGAAATCCGTGTAATTGTTGAAGATGTTGGCTTCTTGCCCGGCGGCGACGGTGTTCAGGCCGTTGCCAAGCACCGGTGAGGCGACAATGACCTGGTCGGCAAGCGCGCGCGTCAGGTCGACAGTGCCTGCAGCGAGATTCCAGTTCGACAAAAGTATGACGTCGCCTGCCGCGGTGAGCTCAACGCCGGGCCGGGCGTGGAAATTCGGATCGCTGCGCAGTGATCCCAATCCGGTATTGGCGGCCGACAGGTTGAAGCTGCGGACGAAGGTCGCGATCGTGCCGGGCGCGATGTCGGAAAGCAGGTTTGCCTTGCCGGCGGCTTGGGCGTTGACGTCGAGTTCGATGCGGCAGACGCCGGCATCGCAGACCTTCGAAACCCCGGTAAAGCCGGGATCGGTCGCATAGGTGTCGAGGTCATAACGACGATAGGCCTCGACCGAAACGTCGCGGGCGCCACGCACGGCCCCGGAGAAGGCGATATTGACAGTTTCGGCACCGTCACCGCCCAGAGCGGGGGCACGGAAGGTCACCGTCCCACCGGTATCTGATTGGGCGTAATTGTAGGTGGTCTGGTCGTTGAGGTTCGAGTCCTTACGAATTTGAGTGACCAGCCGGGCACCGGGACGGCGCGCGGCAACATCGATGATCGCGCCGCTGGCAACCGTGATTGCCGCCGCTCCCGAGGTGCCGAGGGTCACCGCTCCGCCGGTGGCCGCGCGCGTATCGGTCGCCCCATAACCATCGGCCGATGCATCGAGAAGCGCGGTGCTGCGAAGCGCGACGCCGCCGGTGCCGAACAAGCCGATCGAACCGCCATTGATGCCCGAGGTGTCGATTGTCCCAGCAATATCGACCAGCCCGCCATCGGCGGTCAGGCGAACGGTCGTTGCCGTCAGTATCTGTCCCGCATTGAGCTTGAGGTCGCCGGTACCGGTACGAACGCGGATGTCGCCGGTGAAAGCCTTGCCTTGGCCGGCGAGGAAACCGCCGAAGTCGAACGCCGTCAAACCGCTATTATAGTCGAACGATGCCCGACCGTTTGGCGCGTTAGCATCGATCGAACCCGGCAGGGTGATTTTGCCAAGCCCAGCCGACAACAGCAGCGACCCGGCTTCGCCGGTGCCTCCGCCGATCGACAGTTTGACGCTTGACCCGAACACAACATCGCCCGTCAGCGAGACCAGACTGAGCGCGCCGCCGGGAGCCGAAATAACCACCGCATCGGCACTGTCGCCAAAAGTCTTTGAATAACCCGGCGTTTCGAGGACCGAGGTGCCCGTCACGGTAATCGATCCGGTCGAGCGAACGTCGAGTGTCCCCGCTGTCGCGCGCACGTCAATGTTCCGCGCGGTGAACGACAGGATGGGGTTATCGATCGAGCCAAACGCAAGTGTCGCACCCGGAGCCGACGCAACTGCCTCGACCGCGCCGCCGCCGATGAGCGTTACATCGCCATCTGCGAACACGGTAAACGTCGGCTGCACCTTGGTGCCGCGCGGATCTGCGACAAGGGCGCGGTCGCCGAAGAATGGCGTATTGGCCACCAGACTTGCTACGCCGATATCGAGCGCGCCCGAGCCTTCGATAAAAATGCCCCTCGTGGCGTTCAGGGTGACCGTTTTGTCCACGTTTAACACGCCCATGCCACCCGATCCGAAATGGATCGCGGTGGCATTGATCGTCAGCGTATTGCCCGTGCTGCCGCATGAGGTAACGGTCATGAAACCGGCGCACGGCGTTCTGGACCGATCGGAATTGGTATAGCTGAAATCGTGCGCGTTGATCGTCAGGTCGATGGGCGCCGTCAGGTCGGCAACCGCCACATCGAACTGGTCCTGACGCGGGGCCGGCGGTGGCGTTATCGCCTGACCATAGGGCCGAATGCCGCGCGCATCGATGACCAGATCGTTGAAGCTGTGGGTGCCGCCGCTGAAACCGATGATGCTTTTGGTGACAATGGTGAAACGCTGCGCCGCAGCGAATTGCGCCTCGAGATCGGGGGTGATGACAAGACCGCGGAAACCCGACGGCGAGACTGTGAAAAAGATGTCGTCGCCGCCAATTGCCAGGCTGTTCGATGCAGTGATCAGCGGTCTGGCATTGGTCAGGATATTGTCGGTGATGACGAGGTCGCGGCTGTCGTCGAGCAGGATCGCTTGTCCCGTCAGCGTTGCTTCGCCGATGGTGATCTTGCTGTCCTGCAAGCTGTTGGCCAATGCCAGCGCGCCGGGACGCACGATCAGTCGTTCGGGACCATTGGCGACGCGCACGATACCGCCAATCGCTGTTTCGCCCGTCGTTGCCGATGCCGAAATGACGTACGTCCCGCTTCGGGTATCGGCCAGTGCTCCGGTCGCGGTGATCGACGCGCCGTCGGCGATGGTGATCGATGAGCCGAGCCCGTCGACGGCAAGCACGATCTCGGGGCCGTTCAGCGGATGCGCCGCATCGTTGGCGATGGTGATCGATTTGCTGGTCGCGAAGATGTCGGTGCTGCCGTTGCTATTGTCCGTGCGCACGCCACCGATCAGCAAGCTTGCGGCGTTGAGATTGGTAAAGTCGGTCGTCGTAAGGGTGATCGTTCCTGCAGGTCCTGCCGCACCACCAGGTGCGATGATCTGGAAGGCGTTGCCCGAGATATCGACCTGCGAGCCGCGGCCGCCGGTCGCCGGGGCGGTAATGAACCTGCCGTTGATGCTGAGTTCGGACAGCGGCGTGAAAATCAATCGAGCGGCATCGGTCGGCAAGCGGGGAATCGTCAGCCCGTCTCGTGTTGCCAGATTTCCGAAAGTCGTCGTCGCCGAAGTCAGCTGAATGTTCGAAAATTTCCTGAATGTCGTCTGGTTTTCAACGGTAAAGCTGCGCCGGTCAGGCGATTCGAAATTCGTTCCGGAAACGCCGTAGTGACCGCCGACGACAACACTGCCATCGCGCAGCTGGGCACTTTCGCCGAACGCCGGTACCGGGCTGCCGACATTCTCGACCACGCGCATACCGCCTGGAAGCAGCGCGTACTGCGCTGGCAACAAGGTGTACCAGCCAGCGACAAGACCCGGCGCGGCTTCGAGAAAAACGCGCCGACCGGCGTCGCTGCTCGCATATAGATTACCATAGTCGGCGGAATAGATCGGGTCGTACAGCGCAGTTGTGCTGCCGCTCAATGACGGAACGATGGCATAAACCTGCCGACCATCGGCGTATTGAAGTCCGTTGCGGCTGCTGAACGGATCGCTGTTGAAGCGACTTAGCAGGTCATGCGATCCGCCAACGCCGGCGGCGAATTCATAGGCATATAGGTCGCCGCCGCCACTGGCGTCGACCGTTGCGCCGGTCAGAACATTGACGGCGTCGCCCGCCAGCCGCAGTTCAGCGGCGGGCGGTGAGAACAGTCGGTTGTCGCTCGCGGGGGCGAAGAAATATTCGATCAGATCGGTCGTGGTACCATAAGGAATACTAAGCCCGTTGGCCGAGACCGACGTTATGCTGCCAGCGCCAAGCGTCAATTTCGACGTCAGCGGCACATCCTGGGTGATTTGAAGGCCATTGGCCAAAACCGCGAGGGTCCTGACGCTGCTCGATCCAAGCGTCAGTCGTCCGATCGGCGCGCGAAGGACGCCTTCCTGAACGATCTGCGCCGCTTGGACAAGCAGGTTGCCACCCGCCGAATACGGCGTTGCGGGGTCGGCGCCGCTTGCACGGGCGAAGCGGATCGTGGCGGCCGCACCGGTCGAAGCAATGAGGTACGGGACTGCGGTAACGGCTCTGCCGGCATGCAGGGCATCGGCCTCCTGCTGCAGCGAACCTGTACCGGTCGTGGGATAGACCTGTGCCGCCTTGATCGACAGGTCTCCATTGACAACCAGTTGGCCTGACAGTGCACTAGCAACCGGATCGGCCCCGCGGTCGCCGGTCAGTGTCAGGATCGTCGGCTGAACGCCGGTAAGCCGGAAATCGCCGCTAATGTCGAAACCAAGGCTGCCAACCGATTGCTCAGCATAAACGCCGCCGACGACATCGACTGTTTGTCCGGTGAAATTAATCCGACCGGTGCCACGCAACGGATTGTCCGCTGCCAACCTGGTCGGTGCAATCTGCTGCTGCGGGCTTTCGAGATGAATGTAGGGCGCATCGATCGCCAGCGTGCCGCTGGTCGCTGCAAGATTGGCAATGAACGTTGCGAGGTTCGCTGTGCTTGTATCGCCGTCATAGGCGCGGGCGGTGAGATAAAAAGCGCGGCCAAGGCGCAGGTTTACATCGCCGGTGCTGGTCAGCCGGTTCTGGGCGACGAACGTATCGAAGCCCGCCGCGCCGATCTGCGTGGCGGCGACGCCGTTGTTCGAAACGATTATCGCGTTGTTCGCGTCGCGCGAATAATCCTGCGTCAGGACAGGATTGAGCCAAGTCAGTACGCCGCCTTCGGACTTCGCCGTCACCCCGGCCGGCACCGTGCCGCCGCGAGCATCGACACTACTCCCGGCGATCGACCCGCCCGCGGCAAGGGTCAGCTTGCCGCCATTGCTCCACACCGGTGCAAGCTCGTACACCCCGAGCGAGACTTCCACATCGAACTGGCCGCTCGCGCCAGCAAGCAGGATGGTCGACCCCGGGGCCGCCTCGAGCGTGCGGCCAGTGCGTTGGCTCGCCAGTGCGTCACCCGAAATCGGATCCACATAGCGTGCAAGGCCGAATTGCGGGCGGGCGAACAGCAGCGATCCCGTCCCGACAAAGCGCGCCGAGGTCTGCAGTGTGCCACCGGCAACAATGCGCCCAGTCTGCTTTTGCAACAGCGAATTGGGAATAGCGCCAGCGCGCGGGTTGAGGATTATAGCGCCCGACAAATCTATCGTGCCGCCGCGACCGACGACGATTCCCTGATCCTGACCCAGCAGCCCAGTGAAGTAGATCGGGTGGCTGCGCCCGCCGAATGTCGCCAGGTCGCCGTTAGAAAGTCCGCTTGTGTCGGTGTAGCGGGTCGAGACGATCGTTTGGGTCTCGTCGAATCTGCCATTGGCATCGGTGCTGCCGCCGAACACGTCGGCAAGGCTTCGTACGCCGATGGCGGTGCTGGCGTATGCTGTCGGCAGGGTCTCTGCCTGGGTCACGGTGCCGCCAGCGATCCGGATCATCCCGCCGTCGCCGACGAAAATCTTGGCGCTGGTGAGTGATGCGCCGTCGCTGCCGGTAATGGTGCCGCCTGCGAGCACATCGACCTCGGTAAGCCCGCCGAAGCTCAGGCTGACGGCCTTGCGGTCCCACGCGTCGGTGGGCACTGCCGTGCCGAGCAGGCCGCGAACATCACCGCCGCTGGCAAGATTGCGTACTCCCGCGATCTGACCTGAATCAAGCAGCGACGTGATGAGCGACTGCGTCAGGTTGAGTGAATTGGCGGCGTTGATGGCGATGGTATTGGTGTCGAGCAACACCGTGTTGCCGATGAGTCCATTTGAAAACACATTGCGCGTCAGCGTGCTGCGGAAGCTGGTCAGTGCGAAATTGGCAAAGCCTGTGTCGGTAAAGAAGTGGCTATCGAGCAAGGTCGGTGCCGGACGAGCCGGGTCGGCCGGGTTCGCAGCCACAGAATTGCTGCCGATCGCCAGATCGGGGGTTACCAGTGTGAACGTGCCGCCGCCGGTGAAGCCTTGGGCTGCGATGCTGCCCGGGGCGAGATCGACTTGCGAGCGGAACGCTATCGGCGACAGTGCCGACTGGCGACCGGTGGCCGGCGAAGTCACAAAGCCGGGGACGTCGATGCCGATGGCACGCGCCGAAACCCCGGGCAGGATTGTCGCCTGCGTTGCGATCTGCGCGTACACAGTCTGGTTGACCAGGGCGACGTTGCCGCCCTTGCCAGTCAGCGACAGGCTGCCATCGGGCCTGATGTACCCGCCGCCGGAAACGTCGAGCGTCGGTCGCCCGCCGCCAATCGACCGGATCCGGATACTGCCGCTCAAGTCGGCGGAATAGACCGCGTCGCCACCCGCCGCTGGCGTGATCGCGACGAGAACGCGCGGCGCTACCGTCAGGCTGATGCTGCCGCCGTCGGTAAACGCCCCGCCGAAATAGGCCCCGTTGGTGACAAGCGAATCGTTGATCCAGCGTCCGCGTGTCGAAAGCGGTCCGGAAACATTGATGTCGAAGAGCGGCAGCAAGGTCGGATAATCGGCTTCGGCGATGGCGGTCGGCTCATCGTCGGCGCTGGAGAAAATCGAACCGCCGGCGACCTCATACGTTCGGGCGGCGATTGTGCCCGATGGAATGTCGATCGAACCGGCGAAGTCGATGGTGCGGCCAGCATCGACGACAAGCGCACCATTATCGCCAAGCGTAAGCGCGCTGCCGGTTAGGAAGCTGACCTTGCCGCTGGTCTGCAACGCCACTTCGCCAAAGCCGCTGTTCGACAACAAGCTGTCGGACAGCAGGATTTCGGATGCCGGTCGCGACGGGACAGTACCGGCGGCGCGATAGACGATAATGTCTGCCCCGCCGGCGTCGGAAATTTGGGTTCCGGCGACGTTACTGCCCATAGCCGTGATCTTGAGCAAACCGCCGACCGGCAACTCCTGTGCCGACGCCTGCAATGTGCGAACATCGCGCGCAATGGACGCCGCTGCGCTGCCTTCCTTGGCTTTTGCAATTTGCTGCGTGCCCGCAAAGGCATTGGCATAGACTGTGGCGCCAAGGCTGTTGGTCGAAGCCTTGATCGTCAGCGATCCGGCGTCGCGACCTTCGGTATAGCTTGGCTGATAATCGAAGCTTTGCGCCGCCGCATTCGAGGAGCTGTTGGCGATGTTGTAGCGGTCCTGATTGACGGTAATCGCGCTGGCAATTCCAACGAAGTTATCGTTGGGATCCGCTTTGCCGATATCGACGATGCGACCGTCGGCTGTCAGCAACCGGGTGGTCTCGACAGTGCCGGCCTCGAACTTCACCCAACCGCCCGAGATATCGAATTGTGCACCGCTCCGCACGGTTACCGCCGGTGCCAACGGCCCGTTACCAAAGCGCGTGCCAAGGGTAAGATTGCCACCCTTGGTCATCAGTTCGGAAGCGGTAATGCCGATCTGGGCATAATAGCTGCCGGCTTCGATCAAGGGGGATCCGACCCACGCAACGCCATCGGCACGGGTTCCGGACAATCGGCCGTCGACGAACACCGTCGTACCGTTGAGGGTGAAAGCCCCTGCGGCGATCTGCGCCGGGGTCAACGGTTCGCGGTAATTGGGCGTATCGCGCAATTCGTTGCGTTTGACCGGGGTAATCTGAATGCTGTTGCGGCTGGCGGGCACCGCATAGTCCTTGATGCCGCCGACATCGATGGTCACACCGCTTCCGATGAGTAGGGATGATGCCTGTGAATCGGTGCCGTCGTTGGGAAGCGAAACGGCGAAATCGTTCGTGGCACCGATGCTCACATTGGCACTAGGTGCATAAATCAGCACATCGGGCGTGCCGCCTGCCGTGGCAGTTGCCGACCCGATGGTGATGACCGAGGGCGTGACGCCGGTAGAGGCCTGCGCCCCACTGATGATGATTTCCGAACGCTTGAACGCTGCGACGGAATCGGCACTCTGCGGAATTGTTTCGGATGTGGAACCGTTCGCAACGACGGTTGTATCGGGGGTGATCGCGATAATGGGTGCAATTGCGCTGCCAGCGCCACGCGCGACCGTCACCGCCGCACCGCGGAGCACGATCTTGCCGTTTCGCGATGGGCTCGTGGTCGCGGTCAGTATGCCATTATTCGTCACTGCACCCGTGACCGTCGATCCGAGCGAGATGTAGCCGCGCGGGACATTGATCTGGCCGCTCGCGAGGTTGGTGACACTGTCGGGCGTTGCGCCGGTTGACGACAGGATCAGCCCACGCACCGAAGGATCGATACTGTCGCTGCTGCCGGTTGAGGCGGTGGCGTTGATCACCCGGCCCGACTGCAGGCTGACCTGCCCTTCGACCGAGCTCAACTGACCGGCATTGACGATCTTGGGTGCTGCAATAATGACAAAACCGCCGCTTCCTGCGGTAATCGCTGCGCCTCTTTCGATACTGACGTCGCCACCAACTTCCGGTGCCGCGACGGCGAGCGCGCCAGACGTGTTAAGCACCGATGGCGTCGAAATCAGACTGACCGCGTCGAGCAGGCCATTTTGGAGGAAAGTTACGCTACGGTCCTGCAGTGTCGCGACTTCGCGTCCAAGATTCTTGCTGTTTCCGCCGATTTCGAGACTCGAAACGAGAAACGAATGGGTGTTTATCTGCGCCGTCGGGCCAAAGATCACACCGTTTTGATTGATGACGATGACGGTACCAGCGGCCTTGATTGCGCCGAAAATCTGGCTTGGACGTAGCGCAGCAGTGTTTACGATCCGCCCGCTGCTATCGGTGATATTGTCAACGATGCGATTCACGACGACATAATTCGGCTGCTGGTTGAACACCAGCGTGGTGGATTTGCTGATGTTGAAGCTGTCCCAGCTCAGCAGCGCGCGCAGTTCGGTCTGCGTAATCGTCACCGTCGGCGCGCTGGCGTCGCCGGTCTGGACCGGAGCCGAGGCACCTTGCCATGTGTGCCGTCCCGTCGGGTCGAGTGCGGCGCTCGTCAGATTGCTGGCGGCAACAAGGCCACCGGCAATCAAACCGTTCGGAATGCTTATGCTAGAAACAGCCGCGCGGGCGGCAGCATTGGCGTCGGCGGCCATGCTGGTGGCGAGCGACAGAGCGCTTTGATTCGCCGCTTGCCGGGCAATTGCGAGGGCGCTCGCCGATGTGGCGCCGCCGATACTGGAGGGCGCAACAGGGCTGACCACCGGCAACACCGCCGGTGCAGTGACGATAGGTGAGGTCAGCCCGGCGCTGGCGCGCAGGATGGCCGCCGTTTGCGCCGCAACCGGCGAATAGGCGAGTGCCACCGTCAACGCCGCGACGCTCGCACCACGGTATAGCGGACCGCGCGCTGCGCGCCGCAGAACCGACAAAGCTGTTACGCTGCTCATTGCCGAACGCCTCACCCGCGTCCGAACATTGGACGCATTGCGACTATATGATGAGTTTGTTTCACTTCTTCGCGCCCGCTGCAGGCAGCGGCGGCATTATATCGGCGTTAACCTTGTCTCCGGCGGCTTGCGCCTCGGTTTCGATCCGCGTGCGGAGAATCTGCAACGGCGGGAAGCTGCCAAAACCGTAGCGGCGCTGATGCAGCGTCACCAAGTCGCGCGCCGTTGCCACCAGCCGCATATTGCGATCGGCACAGGCCTGCAGCGCGGCGGCGCTTGCCGTGGCTGAAGCGGTGGTCGCGGCGGTGCCCTGCTGAAGTTGTGCCACTTCGGTCTGCGCCGCAGTCAGACCCGTCGTGAGTTCGGCGATACGGGCCTGCGCGGCGGCAAGCGCGGTCGCCGTCGCGCCCGCCTTGGCGCTCAGCGCGGCATTCTGACTTTTCGCCGCTGCCAGAGCGCGACCATCGTCGGCTGACGCCTTGGGCTTGGCCTTGGCCGCATCGCGCTCCTTTTCGGCTGCTGCCTTGGCGGCCTCGAGCGCCGCTTTGCCATTTTGCAGCTCGCGCAACTGCGTCACCGTCGATTGCAGCTGCTCGCGCAGCCGGTCCTCGAGCGGGGTCGCCGCTGCAGGGGCTGCCGCCAGCGCCAGCATGATCAGACCGAGCGAGCGCGCGCGCATGATCAGAACTCCGCCGTCAGGTCGAACTGCAGCACGTCGATCGCCAGCGGCGGCCCCGAGATCGCGTTGCCGCTCAGCCAGCGCCCGGTCAGATTGATATTCTTGTACAGGCCGATGGTGCCACCGACGGTATAGCCCTTGGTGTTGGTGCCGCCCAAGTGGAAGTCGCTGTCGGCAAAGCTGTCGAGCGTCGCATCGCTTTCGAGGTAGCGATAGGCCACTTCGACATTCCATTCGCCATACTTTTTCGGCTTGGCTTTGCCGATCAGGCCGCGCACCGACCAGCCCTGGTTGCCGCCTTCGAGTTTGGCGATGCGGCCATTGGCATCGGCGACACAGGGGTTGGTGTAGAAATTCGCCGCTGCGGTACCCGGCGTCGCGCCTGCGACCGGCTGGGCCACGGTAAGGTTGTTGACCGGCAGGCCTCTGGGGCTGAAGCGGCAAACATCGCCGCGCTTGTACGACAGGTTGCGGATATAGTCCCCTTCGACCACGACATCGATGCCGTCTGCGACCGGAACCTTGGCGGTCGCGGTAATGTCCAGCACATCATAGTCGAACGCCAGCCCGAGCAATTGCGGCTGCGCGAAATTGTTCGGGCTTGCCGGATCGCGGGCGATATCGCGCAGGAAGAACAACGTGTTGCCCTTGCGCAGGAAGGTCGGCTGAAGCTGGTCGGTCGAACATTGGCGGTTGCCGTTGTAAAGCGCGCAACTCGACGACAACGCGCCCTGCACCGCCTTGAAGCTGTGATAGGCAACGCTGCCATCGAGGTCGAATTTATTGTCGCCGAAGGTCATGCCGCCCCGAAGCTGCGCCGAGAACAGCCACCGCGACGTGTCGCCTGCCTTGTCGGGGGCCGTCGTCGGGAAGTTGTTCCCGGCGTAGCCGAGCGGGAAGGCACCCAAAGTGACCGCAACGCGCGCGCCTTCGGGCAGGAAGCGGTTGGCATCGGCCGACACTGCGACACCGTCGAAGTTAATATCGTTGTCGAACAGCAATTCGGTGAACTTGAACGGGTTGGGCATCCGTCCGAATGTCGCTGTCAGCCATTTGGTTGGCGTCAGGCGCAGATAGGCCTGATCGAGCCAGACGTCCTTCTTGGCAAAGCCGCCGCCCAAGAGCTGGTTGGTCGAAATCGGGCTGTTGTCGTCACCGGTGGCAAGGCGGAAACCAACGAAGGCAAAATCGCTGATCTGGTCCTGTACCCCCAGCCGCGCGCGAATGCGCAGCCGGTTGGGCCGATCGCGCCGGGTGTTGAGCAGCGGGAAACCGGTCGGGTTGGTATTGGCGTTAATGTCTATCGGCGAACTGGCATTGAATGCCTGAAAGTCGATCAACTCATTGCTGTTGTTCCGCGAATAGAATGACGATTCGCTGCGGAAGCGGAAATCGCCGACGATCTTGATGCCCTTGATCCAATCGGGAACGAGATTGGGGCGCGCCCAGCCTTCGAAATCGGCCTGCGCCAGCACATCCTCGCGAATGTCGTCGGTGATCTTCTGGCGCAGCGCGTCGGGGATATAGGGGACGCGGATCGTGCCCGTCGGTGGTGGTGGCAGTTCGCCCGAAGCGATGGCGACCGGGGCGGCGATCTTGGCTTGCATGGCGCGGGCTTCGGCGGCTTCGGCTTCGGCCTGCTGCAACAGCGCGTCGCCGGCCGCCTTGGTGATCACCTTGTTCTTGATCAGCAACTGAATGAGGTTGACCGTCGCATTGGTCGATGGCTCGGCGGCAGCGGGAACCGCCAGCGCGCACGCGGCAACCAGCGCCGTTGTCGCTACAAATGTGCGCCGAAGGTGGGGGGCGAAGGGGAGCATGGCAGGGGTCCTGTCGTCGGCTCTACAAGGAGGTTTTCTTGCCACGCACGGTGATGCGGGCAGGGAAGCGGATCGAGGCGGGGGGAGCATCGAGGTCGTCGGTGGCTTCGAGGATGGCGAGCAGTTTGGCGTCGCGTTTGCTGTCGCCGCTGGTGCGCAGAAGTTCGGCTTTGGTCACCCGCCCGCGGCCATCGACCCAGATCGAAAAATCGGCGGTGAAGATCTGGCGATTGACGCTGTCGGCATCCTGAATGCGCTGCTGCAACGCATTGCGCAGGTTCTGGCCGTAAAAGGTGTCGGATATGCCGCCGGCCGCCCCGGTTCCGGTGCCGGTCGATCCCGCGCCGCCCATGCCGCCGGGTCCGCCGCCCTTCAGGCCGAAGCTGTCGCCCGCACCTGTGGGTGCCGAGTCGATAGCGACAGCAGCGGGTGTATCCGCCTTGGCGGGCGTCGGCGTGGGCGTTTCGACGGGGACAGGCTTGGTCGTTTCGACCGGCTCGGGCGGCTTTTCCTGCGGCGGCGGGGGTGGCGGTGGCGGTGGCGGCGGAAGTAGCAGCGCCGTTGTCGTCGGCGGCTCCTTCTTTTCCTTGCCGATCTTCTGCTGGCTGAGCGAATATAGTCCATAGGCGGCCGCGAGAAACACAACGACGCCCAGCACGATCCACAACCATGTCCGGTTGGGCTCGTCGCCGTCGTCGAAGGTTTTCGCGTTGGCCATGGTTCAACCGCCCGTTGGCTTGCCGGTGACCAGTCCGACCTTGTTCAGATCGAGGCGGCGCAGCAGATCGAGCACCTCCATGACCTTCTGGTACTGGACGGTGGCATCGCCTTTGACGACGATCGGCACTTCGGGGTTCGCGGCCTTTTCACTGCGCAACCGCGCTTCCAGATCGGCGACCGACACCGGGAAGGCATCGAGGAATATCTGCCCCACATTGTTGATGGTGATCGCCTTGGTCTTGGGCTGCACGAGGCTCGCGGCACTTCCGGCCTTGGGCAGATCGACCTTGATGCCCTGCACGCTCGCCGTTGCCATTAGAATGAAAATGACCAGCAGCACGTACGCGAGGTCGAGCATCGGCGTGATGTTGATGTCGTCATAGGCCTTGCGGCCGCCACCGGCTTTCATCGGTCAGCGCTCCTATTCGGCCGCGAGGCGGGTTGGCGGTGCGGGGTGGTACGCGCGTTCGGCCTGCACCTCGGCGAGCCGGGTCACGAGACGATCGACGAACACCCGCATCTCATCGGCCATCGAAGTGATTTGCGAGTTCAAATAGTTATAACCGAACAGCGCAGGAATGGCGGCGGCGAGTCCGGCGATGGTGGCAAGCAGAGCTGCCGCGATCCCCGGGGCGATGGCGTTGACGTTGACATCGCCGGCCAGCGCCACGCCGCCGAAGGTGATCATCACGCCGATGACGGTGCCAAGCAGCCCGATGAACGGCCCGCCCGAAATCGCGATGGTCAGCAGCACCATGCCGACATCGAATTTCTGGTTTTCGGCGACTTGTTGGGCATCGACCGAAGCGCGCAAGGCGTCGACGGCCTCGCCCGACAACGGCCGGTTGCCCAGTCGCTGCTCGCGCATCCGCAACTCGTCGATGCCGACTTCATAAAGGTGCGCCAGCGGAGCCGCCGCGATCAGTTTCCGCTCTCCCGCGGGGAGCCCGGGAATGTCGGCGATCTGGATAAGGTCTTCGTCCATTGCGCGGTAACGCGCCATGAATGCCTTGTTGGCGCGCTGCGCCTTCGAAAGGTAATTGTTCTTCATGATCATCACGACGATGGCCCCGGCGAGCAGGACCATACAGAGTGCGATGACCCCCCAATCGAGCGCCGGGGTCGCCTTGAGGATGAACAGCACCACGCCGCCGCCTTCGCCCTGTTCTTCGTCCTTGCCAAAGCTCAGCAGCTTGCCGTCGGAGCCTTGGCCCGCAACGTCGGTGGCGATGATGTTGGCAGCGCGTGCGACCTTCGACAGGCGGGTTTCGTCGAGTGCACCGGTGAATGGTGCAGCCGACGATCCGCCGATGGTCAGAGGCCCCGTCATCGCGGGAAGCGCGGTGCCGGTGGCGACTTCCTTGCCGCCGACATACAGATGGGTCTTGGTGCCGTCCGACGTCGCGGCGACGTGCGTCCATTGGCCGTTGGCGATCGCCGCGGGCGCCTGGGTGGCACCGGCATAGGGGACCCCGGCGTTCAGGCCGATGGTCGTGCCGTCGCGGCTGAACAGCGCCATATTGCCGCCCGCCGCGTCGATCTTGACCCATGTCGAGAAGGTGAACCCGGCCGCTGTAGTGGCCAGCGACGGATTGGCAGCGACGGTCATACCAGTCGCGGCAGCGAACTTGCCGCCCTTGCCGATGATCGCGGCATCGTCGATCGACGTCGGGCCGTTCGTCGGATTGTTCTTGTAGCTGGTCTTGTCGGTGATCGGGGCGGCAAGCGCCTCGTCATAATGCAGCACCAGCACGTAATCGGGGTCGAACGTGCCCGCCGTGTCGACCGTCGCCGGCGCACTCTTGTTGCCATGATAGACCCAGATCGGCGCCTTTTCGCCGCCTGCCAGTTTGGGCATGTCGACCCAGACGGTGGCGACGCCGAGCAGCGCATCGAAGCTTTCGATATGGAATTTCAGCGGTGTCTTGTTATCGCCCGCGATGACCCGCAGATCGGCACCGTTATCGGCCGATTCGCCGAATGAGAAATTGCCCGAATGCAACCGTACCAGCACCGGCGTTCGGCCGATTGCGCCGGTCAAATTGACCCCTGCCGGCGTCGTGTCGATCGCGACCGGCGTCCGGTTGGGCCAGTCCTTCTGCCACCAACCAGTGGCATCGTCGCTGGCGCAACCAGCAATGAACAGAAAAGCGAGCAGGAAAAGACGTTTCATGGCCGGTTCTCTTGGCTGGGGCACGCCGGGGCAGGGCAGGCGGTGCGCATGGGTCAGAACTCCGTCTTGACGGAGAAGGTGAGCTGGCCAGTGCCAGCGCGGGTCGTCGCGCCGTTGAGCAACGCGAGGCCAAAGGCGACATTGCCCTTCAAATAACGCAACAACTGAAACCGCGTGCCGCCGCCGACGCTGACCAACGTGAACTGATCGGTTTGATCAGCCGACGCCGAGCGGACGCGGACAAAGCCACCATCGGCGAAAACAAAGAAACGCAACTCATCGACGAAATTGCCGAGCTTGCCGCCTAGTGACGGACTGCGCAGTTCAAAACTCCCGGTGATCCCGTCGTCACCAACCGCTTCGGACTGGTAATAGCCGCGAACGGTTGAATGGCCGCCGACGCCGAACTGCTCGTTTGTCACCAGCGGTGAGTCGGCCAGCTGCCCACCAACCTTGGCAAAGGCCGAAAAATCGCCGCCAAGCGCCCGACTATAATCGGCTTCGAAATTGATGTGGACGAAGTTGCCGTTGCCGTTCAAGCGCTTGGTGCGCACGACGTTTTCGTTGCTGCCAAGGCCGCGGATCGCGGCGGTCGCTGTGACGCTCAGATTGGCGGCGCTGTGCTCGCCAACGAATTGCGTGGCGTAACTGGCAACCAGCGGAACATAGGCGACCGGGCTTTGAAGTAGCGAAGGCGGGTTGGCCGGATCGCTTGCCGGAATGCTGATGTTTTCCTTGAAGTCCTTGTAGTCTAAGCCAAAGGTTATCGACTGTTCGGTCTTGCCGGGCAGGCGGTAGATGGCGCGGGTGCCGATGGCATAGCCATTACCCAGCACCTGCGTGCCGCCAAGGGCGGCGACATTGCTGTTCGAGCGATAGCCATAGGCGAGCAGCGTCCAGCGCGACCCAAGGATCGGTGCGAGGTACGAGCCCGAGAAGACTTCCGTCTGGCTGCGGTCCTGCGGCGTGACGAGATACGACGCGGTGATGGTGTGCCCGACCTGCCACAGGTTGGTGTAGCGCACGCTTCCGGCAATGCGCAGCGGCTTGGTCGAGGCGCTATGATCGTTGTTGATCTCGGCACTGGCGTGGAGCGGATATGTGTCACGCACGCGCAGATCGACATCGATCGTATTGGGTGCCTTGCCGCGCTTGATCGACGGTGTGATCTCACGATCGGGGAAGCGGTTGGCTGCCGCTATCTGCTTGGCAGCGCTCTGCAGGTCGGGTAACTCGCCTTCTTTGAGCGCCGGAACCTGGCTCGCGACGATGGTTAGCGCATGATATTTCGATCCGGTAACGCGCAGTCGGCCAAGCGTCGCCTCGGTAACCTTGAGTTGTACGATGCCTGAAACGAATGATTCGGTCGGCTGCGGCGGAATTTCGACCAGCACCGATTCGAACCCGCGCGCCTTGTACGCATCCTCGATGGCCTTGCGCGCTGCCTCGACATCGGTCGCGGTGCGTTGCGGACCGGCGAATGGGTAAACAGCGTTTTCAACGGCGGCGGCGGGAAGCTTGGTGACGCCGCTGACGTCGAAGGCCTGAATTTCGAAGCGCTCCGGTGCAGCGCGCACTGGGGGTGCTGCACTGGCAGGGGTGGCGGCGGGGGCGGCGGGAACAGCGGCGTCAGCTGGCTTGGCGGGCAGGCTGGCCGGAGGTTGCGCTGGCGGCAAAACTTGCGCGTGCGCGGCGCTCGCTAGAGCAAACGCGCAGGCCGTTGCAGCGAGCACGCCGCGCAAACTCAGTGGCAATGGCGGCAAACGCGTCATGCAGGCGGTATTTTCCGTGTTGAAAACGGGTTTGAAGCCTGACGACCGACCCTCCCCCGACGCGCTTCCCATAGCAGGGTTAGCATGTAGGTTTTGTGACAAGGACGTGACGGTATTGCGCCGCAATGGAAACTCCTGTCAGGCCGTTGACTGTTACAAATCTGTCAAGCTAGGCGGCTATGGGCGCAGCGGATTTGGCGTGGGACAAAGGAAGCTGGCGTGGTCGAAGTGCACGTCATCAGCCTGCCCGGTTCGCCGCGTCGCGCGGCGATGGCCGCACAATTGGACGCTGTTCCGGGTCTGTCGTGGCGATTCTTCGATGGCCTGTCGGCTTTGCCGACGTGGCTGGCCTATGATCCCGCCGAAGCGCGGCGCACAATCCGCCGCGAACTCACGCCGGGCGAACTCGGCTGCTTCGCCAGCCATGCAATGCTGTGGAAGCTGCTGGTCGATTCGCCAATGGATGCAATTGTCGTGCTCGAAGACGATTTGCTGATCGATCCCGCCTTTTTCGCGGCACTGCCCGAGGTGTCGGCCACGCTGGCAGCGCATCCGTTCGTGCGATTCCACGCCAAGGCCCCGACTGCGGCCGACATTATCGGCAGCGTTACCGGGCGGCACGTCGTGCGCTATCGCGGGATGGCGATCGGCAACCAGGGCTATCTGATGCGCCGGGCCGCCGCCGAGCGGTGGCTCGAAAGAGTGAGGACCGCGGTCCGCCCGATCGATGACGAAATGGAACGCTATTGGGCGCATGGCATCCCGAATGTCGGCATTCATCCCTTTCCGGTGATCGAGCGCGGCGGGCCATCGACAATCGAGGACGCGCGCCGGGGGATTGCGCCGCCGCGCTGGCATGAATTCGGCTGGCAGTACCGTCGTGCAGTTGAAAGCGCCCGACGTCGCATTGCGAATGTGTTGAGCTGAGCCGATGGCCAAACCGAGTTTGAAGGTCAGGATCACCACCCGACTGCGCCGTTATGCCGAGCGCCTTCGCCGCATCGGCCCGGTCGCGCAGCCCGAAGGCTGGGTATTCATCATCACCTATGGCCGCTCCGGATCGACCCTGTTGCAAAAGCTGCTCAATACGATGGACGGCGTCTATGTTGCGGGCGAGAATCTCAACGTGCTGCGCGGGCTGTTCGAGGCTTGGCGCAATGCTAGGGTGACATCGATCAAATATGGGACCGGCCATCAGGCCGTCGGCGATCCATGGTACGGCGCGCTGGCGGTCGATCCCGATGCGTTCGCACGCCAGATCGGCGAGGCATTCCTTGCCAGCGTGCTGCGCCCGCCACGCGGCAGTCGCATCGTTGGCTTCAAGGAAATCCGTTACCTTGTTCCCGACCTTGCCGAGCAACTCGATTTCATGGCGCAAGTGTTCGTGCCCGCCCGATTTATCTTCAATCGCCGCGACGTCGGTGCTGTCGCGCAATCGGGTTGGTGGAAAGATGCCGACCAGCAGAAGCTAGCCGACGACGTGGCGCAATTCGACGCGATCACCGATGCCTATGTCGCTGCGCACCCCGACCGCTGCGTCAAGCTCGACTATGAGATCTGGACCCGCGATCCCGACGCTTTGCGCCCGGTCTTTGCACTGCTCGACCGACCCTTCGATGCTGTCGCCGTCGCCGATGTGCTCGCGGTGCGGCTCGACCATATGCAGCCGAAAAAGGCCTAGGGTTGCGGCATCGCGGTTACGGTGCCGCTACTTCGGTGCCTTGGCTGCAATCGCCTCGATCTCGATAAGGAAATTCGGTCCGGCAAGTGCGGCGACCTGCACCGTCGAGCGCGCGACGAGGTTGGGATTCTCTGCGGTGCCGAAAAACTCCTTATATCCCGCGTTGAAGCCGACGAAGTCCATCTTGCCGCCGAGCTTGGGGTCGCCCGCGACGAATACCGTCAGCTTGACGATATCGGACATCGCATAGCCGACCTTGGCGAGCGCCGCCTTTATCTTGTTGAAGGTGCTGATGGTTTGCGTCTTGGTGTCGCCATAAGCTTCGATGCTGTCGGTCTTGGCGGGATCGATCGGGTTGGCAAGCTGGCCGCTCAGCAACACTGTCTCGCTGCCGGGCGGGACGATGACGCCGCCGAGGATGATCGCGGGTGGTGGGTTGACCAGCCGCTTGATTTCGGTGGCACCGGCGGGTGCTGCGAGGATGGCGGCGCAAAGGGCAGCGGCGGCGATGGCGTTCCGGAAGGTCATGCGTTTCTCCATAGGCGGTCGGTCGTGGCGATGCGGTGAAGGTTGCCCTCCGCCGCGCGCGCCGTCGAGTCGATTTAGAGATCGAAGGCAACGCGGGCGTAATAAGAGCCGCCGCCACTGCCGAGAAGCTCCGCGATCAGCGGGTTCGGAAACCGCCGACGCTGTTCGATGGCATAGAATCGCTCGGTGATCCCCGGCACGCGGCAGCGTTCGACCAGCGTCCCGGCGTCGAGTTCGTCGCGCACCACGATCGGCGGCACCAGTGTCAACGCGCGGCTGCTGCGCGCCATCAGGCGGAGCATCGCCATGTCGTCGATTTCGGCCGCGATGTTGGGGGTAATGCCGGCGGCAGCGACGATGCGGTCGAAGGCGGCGCGGATCTCATTGTCGGGGCTGGGGAGCAGCACCGGCATGGTGGCGAGGTCGGCGGGGAAAGCGAACGGCGCGCTGCTGTCGGCTGGACGCCCGACGAGGCTGACCGGCTGTTCGTCGAGGAGGTGGCTGCACAGCGTCGTGGCCCCGTCGCGCTGCGGTGCGCGGGTCGACAGTACGAGATCGAGATCATGCGATTCGAGTTGCGCGAGCAGATCGTTCAAGCCGCCCGAGCGGACGATGAGCTCGACATCGTCGCGACCGATCATCGGTTGCAGGAACGCCAGCTGAAAATTGCGTGACAGCGTCGTGAGTGCGCCGATGCGCAGCATCTGCCGTCCTGCCGCCGGTTGACCGCGCAACGTGCTGAGCAACTCGTCGCCGGTCTTGAAAACACTATCGGCATAATCGAGCGCGATCCGTCCCGCCTCGGTCAGCTGTAGCCCGCGCCCCACCCGGTCGAACAATGGATGCCCGAGCTGCGCCTCGAGCTTGCCGAGCTGCACCGACAGCGCCGATTGCGACAGGTTGAGCAAAGTCGCAGCACGGCTGAGGCTGCCCGCGCTCGCGATGGCATGGAAATAACGCAGGTGACGGAAATTGAGCGCTGCCATCGCAATCATTTACAAAAGCGAACGGTTCGATGCAATGTTTGTATTTTTCAACTGTCCGTTGCGCCACTAGGTGATCGGTCGCCTCGCAACGGAGACGGCCATGGTTACCGCATCGCTTTGGATGATCCTTATCGGCCCGCTGGCGCTGGTCGCGACTGCGCTGCTGCCGGGTTCGGCAAAGTCCAACGCGGCGCGGGCGTCGTTTGCCAGCCTGATCGCCTTTGCGGTGGCATTGGCAACCGCCGGGGCAGTCGTGATGTCAGGAATGCTCACCACCGGGACAATCGGCACAAACGGTCTGGGTTTCGGCCTTTATGCGGACGCGCTGACGGCGACGATGTTCGTGCTGGTCAGCTTCGTCGGCGCCATCGTCGTGCGCTACAGCCGCAACTATCTCGACGGCGACCCCGGCCACGCCCGCTTTACCCGTTGGCTGTGCCTGACGCTGGCCGCCGTGCTCGTCCTTATCGTGTCGGGGAATATGGTCCAGTTCATCGTCGCATGGATCGCGACCAGCGCCGGTCTGCATCGGCTGCTGCTGTTCTACGGCGACCGTCCAGCGGCAATCCTGGCGTCGCGCAAGAAATTCATCGCCAGCCGGATCGGCGATGCCTGCCTGATCGGTGCGGCAGTCCTGCTCTATGGCCTGTTCGGCAGCCTCGACTATAGTGCGATCTTTGCCGCCACATCGGCATTGGCGGCGGATGCCGTGCCCGGCGCGCTGCATGGCGTCGCCGCGCTCATTGCGGTCGCGGCGCTGCTCAAATCGGCGCAGTTCCCGACGCACGGCTGGCTGACCGAAGTGATGGAAACCCCGACGCCGGTGTCGGCGCTGCTCCATGCCGGAATCATCAACGCCGGTGGCTTTCTGGTGCTGCGCTTTGCCGATGTCGTCGTGCTGTCGGCCCCGTCGCTCGAACTGTTGGCAATCGTCGGCGGCTTTACCGCGCTGCTCGGTTCGGCGGTGATGCTGACCCAAACCAGCGTCAAGGTCTCGCTCGCCTGGTCGACGATCGCGCAGATGGGCTTCATGCTGCTACAGTGCGGCCTTGGCGCGTTCGGCGCAGCGCTGCTCCATATCGTCGCCCACTCGCTGTACAAGGCACACGCGTTCCTGTCGTCGGGCAGCATCATCGATCTGGCGCGCGCGTCGTGGACACCCAGCCCCGGTGGCAAGCTCCACCCGGCGCGGATGGTCATCGCCATTGCGGTTTTGGCAGCGGCCGGGGCGGGAATCGGCGCGCTGTTCGGCATCACGCTCGGCGGGCAACCCGGGATCGTCGCACTCGGGGCGATTGTCATGATGGGGCTGGCGCACTTCGTCGCCAACGCCATCGACGTGCGCCCGAGCGCCTATGTCATCGGGCGGACGCTGGTACTGACGGCGGGCGTCGCCAGCGCCTATTTCGCGCTGCAGATCGGTGCCGAGCGGCTCTTCCATGGGGTGTTGCCGCCGGTACGCCCGCTCGCCGGACCGCTCGATCTTGCCATCATCGTGCTGGTGGTCGTGGCCTTCGGCGCGGTCACCGTCCTGCAGAACCTCGCCGCGCGCGGCACGGCGCCACGCTGGCACGCGCTCTATGTCCATCTTGCCAACGGCCTGTACGTCAACACGGCGGCGAACCGTCTCGTGCTGCGCTTCTGGCCAACCGGGCGTCGCGCCCGCCTCGCCACCCAAGCCGGAGCCTGACCGATGCGCACCAATCTTGCCGAACGGCCCGCTGCGTCGCAGCCCGATATCGATACCGCCATCGCCGGGGCCTGCGCCAAAATTCCGCCGCTGTGGCCGCTCAAGCACTTCGTCGCAGTCAACCCGTTTCTGGGCTTCAGCGACCAAAGCTTCGATGCGACCTGTGCGACGCTGCGCCGGGTGGCGGGTGCCGACATGCTGATGCTACGGCGGTTCTATCTCGACGCGCTGGCAGCGGGAACACTGGCCGAAGCCGACATCGCTGCCGCGCTCGCTGGTGCTCCAGCGCTGCCCACGGATGTCGCGGCGTTCCTTGCGCTGGCCCGCACACCGTCATCGAATGCCCGCCCGCGCGCAGTTGTCGCCACCGTTGCCGAAGTGCTCGATTCGCTCGCCGATGGCGACCGGCAGGTATCGCGCACTGCGTTTATGAACGACGAGATATCGAAATGGTGCGCGGCGTATTTCGACGATGGGCAGGCAGCGTGGAAGCTGCCGTCGCGCGGCCTGTCGCCTTACGCCGCGTGGCGCGCGACGGCGCAGCATGATCGCAATCCCGAGGTCATGGGGCTGAAGGGTTTTCGCGCGGCGATCGCGGCAATGCCCGCCGATGCGCGCGCAGCGATTGCGCAGGTGGTCGATGCCATCGGCGTGCCGCCGTCGGTGCACGAGGATTATCTGCACCGCGCGCTGTTCGATATCGCCGGTTGGGCGGGTTATGCGCGTTATCTGGTGTGGGACAACGCGCTGTATGGGCGGCCCGACGACACGCTCGTCGAGCTGCTGGCGATCCGCATTGTCTGGGGTTATGCGCTCTGGTGCGAACGCAGCGATCCGGCGTTCCGCGCGGCTTGGGCTGCGGCGATGGCGGCTGCCGCGCAATTGCCGACGGCGCAGGAAGCGGTTCCCGAAGACCTCGCGGTCGATCTGGTGCTGCATCATGCCTATGAGGCGGCGCACCGCAACCGGCTGCTGACGATCCTCAAGACTCCAGCGACCCGCGAGGCACCGACCGCGCGCCCAACGTTGCAGGCGGCGTTCTGCATCGATGTCCGCTCCGAACTCTATCGCCGCGCGCTGGAGGCTGTGGTGCCCGATGCCCAGACCATCGGCTTTGCCGGGTTCTTCGGGTTTCCCATCGAATATGTGCCGATCGGGCAACAGCGGGGCGGAGCGCAATGCCCGGTGCTGCTGACCCCGGCAGTGACGGTCTGCGAGGCGGTCCACGGCGCGCACCCCGACGAGGAGACCGAAATTCTTGGGCTGCGGCTACTGCGTCGCCGCGCGGCCAAGGCGCGGAAGGCCTTCAAGCAATCGGCGGTATCATCCTTCACCTTTGTCGAAACCGCGGGCTGGCTATTCGCGCCGAAGTTGGTTGGCGACAGCGCGCGGCTGACGCGGCCCGTCCCTGATCCCAATCGCGACGGGCTCGACGGCGACGTCGTGCTGCGAGTCGGGCCGCGCATCGCACCCGGCATGCTGGACGGCCGCCCGACAGGCTTTGCCACCGACCGCCGCATTGCCATGGCTGAAGCTGTCCTGCGCGGCATGTCGCTGACGCAGGGCTTTGCGCCGCTGGTGCTGCTGGCGGGTCATGGCAGCACGACGGTCAACAATCCCCACGCATCGGGCCTCGATTGCGGTGCCTGCGGTGGCCATACCGGTGAGGCGAATGCGCGCGTTGCCGCCACTATCCTCAACGACGCTGCCGTCCGCACCGGGCTGGTCGCGCGCGGCATTACCATTCCGGGCGATACCTGGTTTGTCGCCGGACTGCACGACACCACAACCGACGAACTCGAACTCTACGATCTTACCGACCTGCCGCCGTCGCACCGCGACGCGATTGCGGCACTGGCGCAGCAGCTTCATGCAGCAGGCGAACTTGCTCGGCGCGAACGCGCGCCAGACCTTGGCATCGCCGGTGGCGCTGACATCGACCGCGCTGTGTTCGCGCGCAGCAGCGACTGGTCGCAGGTCCGGCCCGAATGGGGGCTGGCGGGCAACCATGCCTTTATCGCGGCGCCCCGGTCGCGGACGCAGGGCCGTGATTTCGGCGGCCGCGCCTTCCTGCACAGCTATGACTGGCAGGACGATGCGGGCTTTGGCGTGCTGACCCTCATCATGTGCGCGCCGATGGTCGTCGCCAGCTGGATCAACTTGCAATATTACGGCGCAACGGTGAACAACCGGGTCTTTGGCAGCGGCAACAAGACGCTCCACAACATCACCGGGCAGATCGGCGTCCTCGAAGGCAATGCCGGTGACCTCAAACCTGGCCTGCCGTGGCAGTCGGTCCATGATGGCCAACGTTTCGTTCACGAGCCGCTGCGATTGAACGTTTTCATCGAAGCGCCTGCGGCGGCAATCGACGCGGTCATCGCCGCGCATGAAGGGGTGCGCCAACTTGTCGACAATGGTTGGGTCCACCTGTTCCGGATCGACGATGATGGCGCGATCAGTCGCTATGTGGGAGCTGATAACTGGAGCGTTGCCTGACCGGGAATTCGGACGGCCGCGCACTCCGATCAGTCGGCCCAGTTTCTAAATGCCGTTTCCCTTGTCGCGACCTGCGCCTATCTAGGACGGATGGCCTCCCGTCCCGACACCGTCCCCAACCGGCGCGCGATCATCGACCGGCGATCGCTGGCGGAAACAATCGCCACCGAGATGATGGCAACCGACGGCTTTGCGGCGAAGCGTGCCGCGTTGACGATTGCCCTGCGGGCGGCGCTCGAGGCGGGGCGTGCCGAACTCAAACGGCGGCTGACCGACAAGACGTCGCGGGGCCTCGAACTCGCCGGTGCGCAGGCCTTCATGGTCGATCAGCTGCTGCGGCTGTTGTTCGATGCGGTGACAACGACGCTGTATCCGGCGACGAATCGCACGGCGTCGGAACGCCTCGCGATGATCGCTGTCGGCGGCTACGGGCGCGGCCAGATGGCCCCGTATTCGGATATCGATGTGCTGTTCCTCACGCCGTGGAAACAGACGGCGTGGGGCGAACAGGTTATCGAAACGATGCTGCATGTGCTGTGGGACCTCGGACTGAAGGTCGGCCATGCGACGCGCTCGCTCGACGAGATGGTGCGGATGGCCAAGGCCGATCTGACGGTGCGTACCGCGCTTTTGGAAACCCGCTTCGTCTGGGGTGACCAGAAGCTTTACGACGAGGCGACGCAGCGGTTTCGCAAGGAGGTTGTCGCCGGGACCGCCCGCGCCTTTACCGCCGAAAAGCTCGCCGAACGCGACGCGCGCCATAAAAAGATGGGTGACAGCCGCTATGTCGTCGAACCCAATCTCAAGGAGGGCAAGGGTGGCTTGCGCGATCTTCACACCCTCTACTGGATCGGCAAATATGCCTATCAGGTCGAAACGGTGGCCGAACTCGTCGACAAGGGGCTGCTGACTAACGCCGAATTGCGCCTGTTTCGACGCGCCGAAAACTTCCTCTGGCTGGTGCGGATCAATCTGCACGACATCGCCGGGCGCGCCGAAGAACGCCTGACCTTCGACGTGCAGCGCGAATTGAGCGTGCGCCTGCGTTACACCGAGCGCGCCGGGATGAGCGCGGTCGAACGCTTTATGCGGCATTATTTCCTGATGGCGCGCACCGTCGGCGATCTTACGGGCCTGTTCCTCAGTCATCTCGACGAGAGCTTTGCCAAGGCAAGCTGGATCCCGACGCTGACGCGGCGGCCCGCCAAACTGAATGGTTTCACGGTGCGGCGCGGGCAATTGGGCGTGCCGTCGGATGATTTCTTCCACAAGGATCCCGTGCGCCTGATCGAACTTTTTGCGTTCGCCGATCGCGAACGGCTGGCAATTCATCCGCAGGCGATGCGCCAAGCGGGTCGCGATTCGGGTCTCATCGACGAAAAAATCCGCCGCGATCCGCGCGCCAATGCGCTTTTTCTGTCGGTCCTGACCAGCCAGATCGATCCCGAAACCGTGCTGCGCTGGATGAACGAGGCGGGGGTGTTCGGGCGCTTCGTCCCCGACTTCGGCCGCGTCGTCGCCCAGATGCAGTACGACATGTACCATCATTATACCGTCGACGAACACACGATCCGGGCCATCGGTCTGGTGGCGCGGATCGAGAATGGCATATTGAAGGACGAGCATCCGCTATCTGCAGCGATCATTCAGCAACTTATTTCGCGCCGGGTTTTGCATGTCGCTGTGCTGCTCCACGACATCGCCAAGGGGCGTGGTGGCGATCATAGCGAATTGGGGGCCGACATCGCCGAGCGGTTGTGTCCGCGTTTCGGCCTGACGCCCGCCGAAACCGAAACCGTCGCATGGCTGGTCCGCTACCACCTGCTGATGTCGTCGACGGCGTTCAAGCGCGATCTCAACGACTTCAAGACCATCCTCGATTTCGTCGAACTTGTGGCATCGCCCGAGCGATTGAAGCTGTTGCTCATTTTGACCGTCGTCGACATTCGCGCGGTCGGCCCCGGCGTCTGGAATAATTGGAAGGGCCAATTGCTGCGTGACCTTTACGAGGCCGCAGAAGAGGTGCTGCGGCTCGGGCACAAGCAGAAGGGGCGACAGGACCGTATCGCGGCGAAGCAGGAGGGGCTGCAGGCGACGCTCGGCTGGGACGATGCGCGGTTTGCCGCCTATGCGCGCCGCTTTGCCGACAGCTACTGGATCGCCGAACCCGCCGATGTGCTGGCGAGCAACGCCGGGCTGATCGCCGGTGCCGACGATGCCGCGACGCCGCTCAGCATCGCCTGCCTTCCTGACACCGCATCGGGAACGACGCTCGTCAGCATCTATGCCGCCGATCACCCCGGCCTATTCTATCGCATTGCCGGCGCCATCTCGCTTGGCGGTGCCAATATTCTCGATGCCCGAATCCACACCACCCGCGACGGTCAGGCGGTCGACAATTTCGTCATTGCCGACCCGTTGGGGCGACCGTTTTCCGAACCTGCGCAGCTTGCCCGACTCCGGCGTTCGATCGAGGACGTGCTGACCGGCAAGATCCGGCTCGCCGATCGCCTCGCCGCGCGTCCCCTCGCGCGCCGCCGCGCCGAAGTGTTCAGGGTCGAGCCCAATGTGCTGATCGATAACAAAGCGTCGAACCGCTATACCGTCATCGAGGTCAACGCCGCCGATCGTCCGGCACTGCTCTATTCGCTGACCAATGCGTTGTTTCAGTCCCGCATGACGATCCATTCGGCGCACATTGCGACATACGGCGAACGCGCCACCGATACCTTCTACCTGACCGATCTGACCGGCGCGAAAATCGACAATCCGGCGCGGCTGAAAACACTGGAGAAGCGGCTGCTGACGCTTGCCGGCGGCGAGGGGCTGCGCGCGGCGGCGTAAGCGGGCACGCTGCCCATCGCCGTCCGCCCTTGACGATCGCCGCGGCGTGACGACAAGCAGCGCTCTGAAGCGCGGAGATGACCATGACGACCCCGACGACGAAAGACTGGCAGGCGCTTGCCGCCAAGGAAGTCAAGGGTGCCGACCTGACGTGGCACACGCCCGAGGGCATCGCCGTCAAGCCGCTCTATACCGCCGAGGACGTCACCGCCGAGCCCGGCCTGCCGGGGTTCGCGCCGTTCACGCGCGGCGTGAAGGCGACGATGTACGCCGGGCGACCATGGACGATCCGCCAATATGCCGGCTTTTCGACCGCTGAAGCCTCGAACGCCTTTTACCGCCGCAACCTCGCAGGCGGTCAGAAAGGGCTGAGCGTCGCCTTCGATCTCGCCACCCATCGCGGCTACGACAGCGACCATCCGCGCGTAACCGGCGATGTCGGTAAGGCAGGGGTCGCGATCGACAGCGTCGAGGATATGAAGCTGCTGTTCGACGGCATTCCGCTCGACCAGATGAGCGTCAGCATGACGATGAACGGCGCGGTGTTGCCGTGCCTGGCGTTCTACATCGTTGCGGCCGAAGAGGCGGGCGTCGATCAGGCCAAGCTCGAAGGCACGATCCAGAACGACATTCTGAAGGAGTTCATGGTCCGCAACACCTACATCTACCCGCCCGAACCGAGCATGCGGATCGTCGCCGACATTATCCAGTACACCGCGCAGAACATGCCGAAATTCAACAGCATTTCGATCAGCGGCTATCACATGCTCGAAGCCGGGGCGACGGCGGTACAGGAACTGGCGTTCACCCTTGCCGATGGCATGGAATATGTCCGCGCTGCGCTCGCCAAGGGGCTGGCGGTCGATGAGTTCGCCGGACGGCTGAGCTTCTTCTTCGGTATCGGCATGAATTTCTTCATGGAAATCGCCAAGCTGCGCGCCGCGCGGACGCTGTGGGCCGAGATCATGGCGGGCTTCGGCGCCAGCCCCCGCAGCCAGATGCTGCGCACCCATTGCCAGACCAGCGGCGTCAGTCTGCAAGAGCAAGACCCCTACAACAACGTCATCCGCACCACCGTCGAGGCGATGGCGGCGGCGTTGGGTGGCACCCAGTCGCTCCACACCAACGCGCTCGACGAGGCCATCGCGCTGCCGACCGACTTCTCGGCGCGCATCGCCCGCAATACGCAATTGGTTTTGCAGGAGGAAACCGGCATCACCAAGGTCGTCGATCCGTTGGGCGGCAGCTATTATATCGAGGCGCTGACCGCCGAATTGGTGGCGGGGGCGAAGGCGATGATCGCCGAGGTCGAAGGGCTGGGCGGCATGACGCGCGCCGTCGAAAGCGGCATGCCGAAGTTGCGCATCGAAGCCGCCGCCGCCGCCAAACAAGCGCGCGTCGATATGGCCGAGGAGGTCATCGTCGGCGTCAACAAATACCAGCCCGCGACGATCGAAAAGCTCGATATCCTCGATGTCGACAATGTCGCGGTGCGCGCCAGCCAGATCGAACGGCTGGCAACGGTACGCGGAAGCCGCGACGCGGCGCGGTGCGTGGCGGCGCTCGATGCGTTGCGCGAAGGTGCGCAGGGCGACGCCAATCTGCTGGCGCTCGCGGTCGAAGCCGCCCGGGCGCGAGCGACATTGGGCGAAATCAGCAGCGCCATGGAGGATGTTTTCGGGCGGCACACCGCCGTGGTGAAGATGGTCGCCGGGGTTTACGCCGAAGCGTACAAGGCCGACCCCGACTATATCCGCGTCGCCGAAGGCGTCGAGGCGTTCGAGCGGAGGAAGGGTCGCAAGCCCCGCGTGCTGATCGTCAAGATGGGGCAGGACGGGCATGATCGCGGCGCCAAGGTCGTCGGCACCGCACTGGCCGATCTGGGCTTCGATGCGACCGTCGGGCCGCTATTCCAGACACCTGCCGAAGCGACCGCACTGGCGGTGCAGCTCGATGTCGATATCGTCGCGGCCTCGTCGCTCGCGGCCGGCCACAAGACGCTGGTGCCCGAATTGATCGATGCGCTGAAAGCCGCCGGCCACCCCGAAATCCGCGTCATCGCGGGCGGCGTCATCCCGGCGCAGGATTATGACTTCCTGCGCGGCGTCGGGACAGCAGCGATCTTCGGCCCGGGGACGAACATTGTAACGGCAGCAGCGGACTTGCTGCGGTTGTTGGGGCATAATTTGCCGCCGGCGGGGGAGCGGTTGGCGGCGGAGTAGGGGGGAGAATGAGGCATGCGACCTTTGCTAAGATGACCACATCAATGGCAGCGTCTTCGTCCCGGCCAGTGTTCCAAATCTGTCAGCTAACTGTTGCGAAAGTGCTTCTAACCCTTCGCTATTACTGAGGTATCGAAGGTAGCGGTGATGTCTGAGATCGAAAGGTATGTCATTTTCGTGCTGCGCGATCGGAACGACGTGTTTCCCGAGCGTATGTGCAATGCCGCATTCGTAGAATACGTTTGGATTACGCCCTGAGAAATCACATACGACTATGAATGATCGATAGATGAGCGAAAAAACATCTTGGATGACCGTAGAATCCTCCCAAATGTTGTCGGCACGTTGGCATGTTAGTCCTACCGACGCCGTAGCTCTTTTTATCGCTTGGTAGACTGGCTTCATATCGACTGAAAACGGCATTATCACCGCGACCATTGAAGGGTCGAGAGGCGATGGCGGGATTTGAAACACTGATGGGCTAAAAACGATGCGGTTTGATGTGATACTGCTCGACACGTTGGGAGCGCATTCCGCAAATTGTTCCGCTAAATATCGCTCGGCTTGGGCGAGGTTTCCAGGGTCACGTTGAGTGATACTAATGAGCACAGCGAGGACACATCCCTCATAGTCCTCATCTTGGAAGTGCAATGCTCTGAGCAAGCGGTCATGATTCTGGATAATATCCAGTGAGTTAGTGAGCGCACCAAGCTCAAGCCAGTTACTACTGGTAAAACGCGATGCGATATTACGTTTCAGGGGTATGAGCTTTTGGGTTTGTTGCAATCCGATCATATAGCCTCATGGAGCAGATTGTCGTTGACGGTCAACGTCTTGTTAGGGCTGAAGTGATCCTTCATCCTCTGGCTTTGGCAACGCATTTGCAATCCAAGGCGTTTTCGTTATAACTATCGTTATTACGGAGACTCGCCATGCTTGACACCCTGACCCAAACCCTCACCCAGACCAAAGTGACCGCCATCGGCAACTCCGCCGGTATCGTCCTGCCCAAGGATGTGATGGCGGTGCTGGGCGTGCAGCGCGGCGATTCGGTGCAGCTGGTGTCTGATGGCGGTCCCGGCTTGCGGATCGTCAAGGCCGATGATGCCTATGCCAAGGCGATGGCCGCGGGACGCGAGTGTTTCGACCGTTATCCGCTAACGCTCGCCGAACTGGCGAAGTGACATGGCCGACATTCTGTTGCCGCCGTTGCAGGCGGTGCTCGACCTCCACCGGGCGTCGATAGACCGGTTCGGCGGCAGCCACGGCGTCCGCGATCAGGGCGGCGTCGAGGCGGCACTGGCGCGCGCCGGGCAGTTGACCGCCTATGGCGGCGACGGCGTGACCGTGCCGCAGGTCGCGGCTGCCGTCGGCTTCAGCCTGTGCAAGAACCGCCACCCGTTCGTCGATGGCAACAAGCGCGCTGCGTGGTTCACCATGTTCGTCGTGCTGCGGCTGAACGGCCTGTATCTCGACGCGCGGGAGAACGATGCCGTGGCAATGGTGCTGGGTATCGCCGATGGTTCGCGCAGTGAGGACGAATTGGTGGCGTTTTTATCGTTGAACAGCAGTACGGTTGGTTAGGGCCGTCCATAGTTCCCGCCGTTCCGGGTCAAGCCCGGGATGACGGGGTGTTGGGGGTTACGGCTTCGCCGCGCAACTGTCGCCTGCCCCCGCGTCCAGATCCAGACATCGCCCATCGACTGGCGGGGCCTTGACCCCCGCGACCGCTGCCAGCGTCGGGGCGATGTCGACCGTCTCCACCGCCAATGGCTGCTCGAACCCCGTCGCGCCCGGCCACCAGAACAGCATCGGCACGCGGCGGTCGTAATTCCATGGGCTACCGTGGCCGGCGATATAGGGTCGCGCCGGATCGACGCGGAACGGCGTGGCGAATTCGGCCCAGGCAACCTGGACATCGCCCGAACGCTCGGCGTCGGTTGAGGCAGCGAAGCGCTGCGCCAAGGTGAAGGCATCAGGGGCGAGGCCGCGCGGGGGCTTCGATGCCAGCAGTTCGGCCTTGGTGAAGACGGCGGCGACTTCGGGGCGTGTCCGGAGCCACTTCACGATGAAATCGCTCAGTTTAGCCCGCAGCACCGGGTCGGGATCGCCGAAATCGACGATGGTGATCTGCCCGGGGTCGCCCGCCAGCGGCTGGTAATCGAGCTTGAATTCGGCCGCTACCGCTGTGTTCAGCGCCGTCCAGACCGCACTGGTATCGAGGCGTTTCGCCTGCGGAAAGGCGCGGATCGCGGCGCGTTCGGCGGCGTCGATCGAGCCGTGATCGGCGGTCAGCGCGACGACATAGGGGATCTTCAACGTGTCGACATGGGCGAGAAATGCGCCGATCCGCGCATCGAGCCATGCCAGTTGGTCGCACATTTCGGGGCCTTCGGTGCCAAAGCGGTGCCCGACATAATCGGTCGCCGACAACCCAATGCTGAGCATGTCGGTCGCGGTGCCCCGCCCGAGCTTTTGCTCGTCGAGCACTTTCATCGCCAGTTCGAGGATCACTCGGTCAAATTCGGGCGAGGCACGGAACCATGTCTGAAACGCCGGATCGTCGGCAAAGGTCGCACCCTTGGCCGGCGGGGTCCAGCCGGCACTCGGTACGCGGTGATCGACTGTGACCCCATCGTAGACCTGTTTGCCGAACTGCGCAGCGCAGGTTTTGTCGCGCAGCGCCCATGCCGGGGGCTTGGTCTTCCACCCGGTCACTAACGCGGTGTTGAACGCCGCAACGGGCTTCAACCGGTCGGCGGCGGTCGTGCCTGCGGGCACGAAGGTCGTGAAGCCGCCGCTGGTTTCGTTCCACCAGAAGGCCCCATCGGCGCGCGCGCCGCCCATCGGGATTGCCGCGCGGTCCTTGCCTGCGACGGCCCAAACCTGCGATGCCGGGTTGGCATCCTTGAGCCATGCACCGAGCGTCGGTGCCTTGAGCACGGCGGGCGAGCGGGTGACCGTCATCCCCGCCACCGGGGTCACGCCGTCATCGATGCAATAGACCGTCTGACCACGCGCGGCGTCCCAAAAGCCATTGCCGACGATGCCGGTTTCGGCGGGGCGCATGCCCGAGGTTATCGTCGAATGGCCGGGGCAGGTTTCGGTTGCGGCATGGCTTTGATAGCCCGATGGGAAGACAACGCCCGACGCCAGCCGCTTCAAGCCGCCGGTAAAACGGCTGCGGTGCTGCGCGAACAAATCGGCGCTGAACTGATCGACCGAAATGACGATGATGAGCTTGGGCTTCGGCGGCGGCGCAGCCAGCGCCGGGGTGGCGAGCAGCGCCGCCAGTGCGATCCCCATCCATGTCTTCATCGCCGGTCTCCCCACAGCCTAGTCGCGCGCCGCCGTGACATGCGCATGACAGCGCCGCAACCCGCTATGCCGCCAATGCCGATTTGAAAAAGGCGATGATCTCGTCAGCCGCCGCGCGGGTCGGTTCGCCGGCGGTGTCGACCAGATCGCCGGTGACGACGCTGTGCGGCGGCTTGCCCTGCGACCGGAAACCGGCGGGGTTGCCCGATGCATCGGGTAGTTCGACGCCGGTGAAGGCGGGGCCGAATTCGCGGCGCAAAGTGGCGAAGCGCTCGGGTCTCGACAGCGTATCGCCGTCGAAGCGGTAGCCGCGAATGCACAGGCCATCGGCGGTGCGTGCCTTGACCACCGCAAGATCGGCGGGCGAAATGTCGAGCGCTGCCGGATCGCGCACCGGCATGCTCGGCTGCGACAGCACCGGCGCGACGACGACCGGATCGACCGCCATCGACAGCGCAAAGCCGCCGGTCAGGCACATGCCGATGACCCCGACCCCCGGCCCGCCGCATTCGCCATGCGCCTGATGCGCCAGCGGTTTGAGCCAGTCGACGATGGGGCTTGAACGATTGTTACGGAATAGCGTGAATTCATGGCTGACGCACAGTCCAGCGATGCGCCACGGGCTGATCGTGCTTTGGTTGGCGGCGTCGGGCGTCCCGAGCAGGATCGGCGCATACACCCGCATTCCGGCATCGCGTACCCAGCGGCAAAAGCGTGCGAGGCTGGGCGTGAAGCCGAATATTTCGTGGAGGACGATCACCGCCGGGCCGCTGTCGCCGGTAGTCAGCACCGGCTTGGTCTTGCCGCCAAAGGTGAAATCGCGGCGAGTAAAATCGCCGATGTCGTTGGGTGGTGTGGTGGCCATGCGTCCCTCTTTTGGCGTCGGGCGACACTAACCTCCGGTCGGGGGTTTGCAACGCGTGACACGCCACTGCGCCCCGGTGTACCATCGTCGCCATGTTCATCCGCCTCACCGATGCCATTGCCGTAGCGCCACAGATTGCGCCCGAGGATTGTGCGGCGGCGCGGGCGGCGGGGTATGTGGCGATCGTCAACAATCGGCCCGATGGCGAGGCACATGGCCAGCCGCAGTGCGACACGATGCGGGCGGCGGCGGTGGCGGCGGGGTTGCGCTATGCGGCGATTCCGATCGATCACAGCGGTTTCTCGCTCGAGCAGGTGAGCGCGATGGTCGCTGAACTCGACGCGGCGGGTGGCCCGGTGTTGGCGTATTGCCGCTCGGGGACGCGCTCGGCGAACCTGTGGGCGCTTGCCGAGGCGAAGCGTGGTGGCGACCCCGAGGCCATCGTCGCGGCGGCGGCGAGCGGCGGGTACGACCTTGGCGGGCTGCTGCCGATGTTGCGCCACTTGGCCGGGGCGGCATGACGGCACAATTGCTGATCTCGGTCGGCGGCATCGCGCTGACGGTGTTCATCGCCTGGGCGCTGGGGTTTCGCGGCAAGGCCGTACTCGCCGATGCAGCCGAAGCCGAGCGTATCGCGGCGCAGGCGCTGAGCGGCTTTCATCCCGTCGCCGCCAGTCTCGCGGCTGACGGGCGCGGAGCGGAGGTGCGTGCCGCCGATGGCCGGGTGGCGCGACTGACTCCGCTTGGCGATCGCTGGGTGGTGCGGCTCGCATGACTTTTCCCGATGTCGTCCAGCTCGCAGTGCCGGGGTTCGTCGCGTTGATGCTCGCCGAAATGGTGGCGATCCGGTTGGGGGCGCGCGGCAATTACGAATGGCGCGACACCGCGACGTCGCTGGCGATGGGGTTCGGCTCGACGCTTGCCGGGGCGGCGACAGCGTTCATCACTTTCGGCGTCGGCGTCTGGCTGTACCAGTTTCGTTGGGTGACGATCCCGACCACATGGTGGACGATCGCTATCGCCTTCGTGCTGTACGATCTTGCCTATTACTGCTTCCACCGCGCGGCGCACCGCGTCCGCTGGGTCTGGGCGTGCCACATCGTCCACCACAGTTCGCAACATTACAACCTGTCGACGGCGCTGCGGCAGACGTGGACCGGGTCGCTCGGGCTGGCGTGGATTTTCTATCTGCCGCTGTTCTTCATCGGCTTTCCGCCGAAAATGCTGTTGTTCGTCGGCGGCGTAAACCTTGTTTACCAGTTCTGGATTCATACCGAGGTCGTGCGCCGCCTGCCGTTCGGGCTCGAATGGATCATGAACACGCCGTCGCACCACCGCGTCCATCATGGCACCAACCCGCGCTGTTTAGATCGCAACTATGCCGGCGTGTTCATCGTCTGGGACCGGATGTTCGGGACGTTCGAGGCCGAGCGTGACGACGAACCGGTGCGCTATGGCATCGTCAAGAACCTCGGCACCTTCAATCCGTTGTGGGTCGCGGTGCATGAATGGGTCGGCATCGCGCGCGATCTGGGGACGGCGCGCAGTTGGCGCGACCGCTGGCGGGTAGTCGCCGGACCGCCCGGGGCGTTGAGCGGCGATACCGCCGATGCGATCCGCCAGTCGTGGGAGGCCGAACGGTCGCTGCCGAAGGCAGAACGGTCGCTCGCGGTGGCAGCGGAGTGAAGGCGATTTCGATGAACCGGCGGACGGTGTTGAAGGCCGCAGGCGGCGGCGCGCTGCTGCTGGCGGCGGGCGGGCTGTATCGCGCGTGGGATCAGGGGTTGCTCGGCGATCCCGATCGGCCGGGGCTGCACGCCTGGGCCGATTGGAACCAGCGGCGCTATTCGGGCGAACTGGCGTTGGTCAGCGCCGGGCTGTTGGCGGCGAGCCCGCACAATACCCAGCCGTGGCGCTTTGCCGTCGGGCGGCTTGGGGTCGATGTGTTCGAGGTCCCCGAACGCGCGCTTGGGGCGATGGACCCGTTCGGGCGGGAACGGCTGCTCGGGCTCGGCGCGGCGATCCATAATATGGCGCTGGCGACGACGGCGGTTAATCGTCCGGCGGTGGTGCGACTGTTGCCCGACGCCGAAAACCCGCTGCATGTTGCGCGGATCGAGCTGGGGCCGGAGGGGCAGGGGCCGCCGCCGCACCCGCTGCTGAATGCCATCGGGCATCGCCATACCGATCGTGGGCGTTATGCGGGCGGGGTGCTGACCGACGCGCAGGCGACGGCATTGGGCGCGGCGAGCAAGTCGGCCAATGTCCGCGTCGTGCTGATGGAGGCGCGGTCGCCACGCGGGCGCGCGTTCGCCGACCTGACGATCCGCGCCACCGAAGCCATCGTCGCCGACGATGAAATGATGGCGGCGTCGCACCGCTGGTTCCGCCACAGTCGTCGCGATCAGGACCAGTTCAAGGACGGGCTGGCGATTGCCACGTCGGGCGTGTCGCCGTTCATCGCTGCCGCCGGGGCGATGCTGCCCGAACCGTCGCCAAGCAGCGAAGGCGATTACTGGCTGTCGGGCACCCGCGACGATGCACTGCCGACCGCGAGCATCTACGGCTTGATCCTTGTCCGTGATCCTTATGATCGGCGGAGTGCCCTCGAAGCCGGCGGCGTCTGGCAGCGGCTGCAACTGACCGCGACGGCGATGGGGCTGGCGGCGCAACCGCTCAACCAGTTCGTCGAAATGATCGACCGCGAGCGTCAGCGGGGCGCTGGTACGACGTTTGCCCACGCCGCCGATCCGTTGCTCAACGACGTCGAATGGCGACCGACATTCGCCTTTCGCGCTGGGCATCCGACGGTCGCGGCACCCGCGTCGCCGCGCCGTCCGGTTTCGGAAGTGCTCGGGCTGCCGGCGCGGCTGGCGTATGATGTCGCGCGGGCGCGCGCCGAAACGGCGATGGCCGAGCGGTTGATGCAGGCACGCTGACGAGGGCTTACATCAGCCACAGCGCCTGGAGTTCGCGCACCATCCCCGCCGGCATTGCGTTATCGGCGACGGCGTCCAGATCCGGCGGCGCATCGTCGGCGGCGAGGTAGCGCCAGCCCTGATGCGCACGTTTGCCCACCGGATCGACGGGAATTGGTGCTGCGCCAAGCCCGATCCGGCATTTGGTGCCCCATTCGGTTTCGACCATGGCAAAGCCGGTGATCGGCTGCCGCGCCACCAGCCGGTGGCGGATAATCCAGAACAGCGATCCGCCAACAAGATCGTCGGCGCGCTTCGGGGCAAAGCGGGTCAGGTGACACAGGTCGTCACCCCAGCGTTCGCGCTGGAATCGGGCAAGGGTTTCGATGTCCGGGCAGCCGACGGCGACCTTTGTCAGGTGCAGCATGGGGTCAGCGGAGCGCCGCCGGACCCACCAGCGCCGCGAGACCGAGAAAGGCGAAGAACCCGGTGATGTCGGTGCACATCGTCACGAACACCGCCGACGACACTGCCGGGTCGACCTCGAAATGTTCGAGCGTTAGCGGGATCAGCATGCCAGCAAGGCCCGCCACCAGCAGGTTGATGATGAGCGCCGACCCCATCACCGCACCGAGCAGCGGATTGCCGAAGATCGCCCAGACCCCGAGCCCGATCAGCCCTGCCAGCGTCGCGCCATTGAGCAGCGCGATGCGAACTTCCCGCCAGACCGCGCGGCGGCTGTTCGACGGCGACAGCGCATTGGTGGCGAGCGCCCGCACCGCCACTGCCAGCGTCTGGGTTCCGGCATTGCCACCCATCGACGCGACAATCGGCATCAATGCCGCGAGCACGACGAGGCGAGCAATGGTATCCTCGAAACCGGCGATCACCATCGACGCCAGCATCGCGGTGCCAAGGTTGACGATCAGCCAGACCACCCGAACCCGGAAGGTATCGAGGATCGGCTCGTTCAAATCGCCGTCGCCTGCCCCCGACAACTTGAGGATGTCCTCACTGGCTTCCTGCTGAATGATGTGGACGATATCATCGACGGTTATGACGCCGACCAACCGCCCTTCGCCATCGGTGACGGCAGCGGAAATCAGCGCGTATTTCTGGAATTGCAGCCCGACCTCTTCCTGATCCATGTCGACCGGGATCAGCGTCTGTTCGCGCTGCATGACGTCGGTCACCGGCATTTCGGGCGGCGAGGTCAGCACCCATGACAGGCGCATCGTACCGACCGGCTTGTGCCCTTCGTCGACGACGAAGATCTCCCAGAAATCGGTGGTCTGGTCGGGTCGCGCCTTGATGAAGGCGATGGTGTCGGCGATCGAGAAATGTTCGGGAACCGCGACCAGATCGCGCTGCATCAGACGACCGGCGGATTCCTCGTCGAAGGCCAGCGCAGCCTCAATCGCTGCACGGTCGTCGGGAGCCAGCGCGTCGAGGACCTCGCGCCGGTCGTCGGCGTCCATGTCCTCGATGATCGCGACGGCATCGTCGGTATCGAGTTCGGTGACGGCTTCGGCGACCTCGCCGGCGTCATAGTCTTCGAGCAGATCGTCGCGGACCCAGTCGTTCAACTCCGCCAGCACCTCGCCGTCGAGCCGGTCGCCGAGTGCGTCGGCGAGGCGATGGCGATACGAGGCAGGAACGATTTCGAGCAGGTCGGCGATGTCGGCGGGATGCAGCGCGCCGGTCAGCGTCAGAACGGCGTCGCTGTCCTTACGGTCGAGCGCATCGACGATGTCGCTGACGAACCCGGCGCGCAGCTGGTTGTCCTCCATCGCCTCCTGTGGCGCGTCGGCTTCGACGTCATGAAGGATGGGATCGGCCATGGTCGCGGGGTTAGCCCGATCTCCCCCGCCTGTCATCCCGCGATACGACGCGCCTTAGCGTAGCCAGTCGCGCGCCTTGGCAAAACCTGCGAACCAGACCAGCGCGACACCGGCAGCGATGATCGCGGCAGGCAACGGAATGGCCGAGGTGCCGATGGTCCGATGGGCGTGCGCCACACCGAAGACCCAGCCGAACTGGACGATTGCGGCGGCGACCGAAACGATGAACAGCCCCCGCGCAGCACCCCGGCGGAGCAGCAACGCGATCGCGCCGAGCACTCCCGACCAGACCGCAACGGCAAAGGCTGCGGTGACCCAGAGCGGCGTCGCGGCGTACAGATCGCGCTGCGCCGCAGGCAGATTGGCCATGTCGGCCGGCGTCATCGTCACCTGCATGAGATAGGCCGCCGCACCGCCGGTTTCCCACATCACTGCCAAGATTGCGGCCACCCAGAACCACAGCGGCGCAGACGTTTGTCGGTCGATCATTGCCCGTTCCCTCCCAAGGCAGATTATCGCATTACGATGCTGCGCCGGTCGAACCCGCGAGGCAAGCCCGTGCGCGGCGACTATGACAGGATGAACTGGCCCTCGATCACCGTGACCGCCTGCCCGGTCAGCACGACACGATCGCCGACCAAGCGGCAGCCGATATGCCCGCCGCGCGCGCTGGCCTGGTAGGCGGTGAAGCTGTCGCGCCCCAACCGCTTGGCCCAATAGGCTCCGATCACCGCATGCGCCGATCCGGTGACGGGGTCTTCGTCGATGCCGGCTTCGGGCACGAAGACCCGGCTGACGACATCGGCCCCCGACGCATCGCCGTCTCCCGGCGCGGTTGCTACGACCATCAGGTCGTGGCCGATCTTCAACGCGACGATGGCGCGATAGTCGGGCGTCAGCGCGCGCACTTCGGCGGCAGTGGCGAACACCGCGACGACGTAATCGGTGCCGCGCCGCCACAATTCGGCGGGTTGCGCGCCGAGTGCGGCGGTTACCGCTGCGGCATCGTCGGTCGCCAGTGCTTCGGTTGCGGGCCATGACGGCAGCGATACCGCATAGCCGTCGCCACTGCGGCTGACGGTCAGCACGCCCGCCTTGTTTGTCGAAAAGCGCACCGCCGCCATCGCTGGGATCGCTGCCAAAATCAGATGCCCGCTCGCCAGCGTTGCGTGGCCGCACAGCGCAACTTCGAGTCCCGGCGTGAACCAGCGCAGATCGAAGTCGGCGGTTTCAAGGTCGGCACACGGCACGAGGAACGCCGTTTCGGCCAGGTTGTTCTCGGCGGCGATCGCCTGCAAGGTCGCATCGGGCAGCCAGCGTTCGAGCATCATCACCGCCGCCGGATTGCCGCCGAAAGCCCGGTCTGCAAACGCATCGATCTGGACGAAAGGAATCCGCATTATCGCTCCTCGTGTAGCGTCACTGCGACCGGCGGCAGGGCGGCGTCAGTGCCGGGCCGCGGCTTGTCATCGAAATGCCCGTGCGGGTCGACATGGACCAGCACCTCGGCCCCGGCATGCGCCGCCAGCACCGTCGCCTCGACACAATCGACGATGCCATGCGCCTCCGCCACCGTCATTTCGGGCGGCAGCCAAATGTGGAACTGGATGAATTCGGTTGCGCCGCTGGTGCGGGTCTTGAGATCGTGCGCGCCAAGAACGCCGGGGCAGGTGCGGACGGTCGCCAGCAGGGCCTGCCGCCGGTCCTCGGGCCATTCGCGGTCCATCAGCATGTCGATGGCATGGCGCGCCGACTGTACCGCGCTGCGTCCGATCCACAGTGCAATGCCGATGCCGAGCACCGCGTCGGCACCGTGCAGCCCCGCCCATTGTTCAAGCGCCAGCGCGACGATGACGCTGACATTGAGCACAAGGTCGGATTGATAGTGCAGTGCATCGGTTGCAATCGCCACCGATCCCGTCCGCCGCACCACATGCCGCTGCCACGCCACAAGCGCGAGCGTCATGACGATGCACGCCAGCGAGACGCCGATGCCGAGTTCCGGCGCGCCGACCCGCGGACTGCCGTTGATCAGCACGGTCACCGCCCGCCACAGGATCGCCGCCGCCGAGACAAGGATCAGCAGCGTCTGCATCAGCGCCGCAATCGCTTCGGCCTTGCCATGGCCGAACCGGTGTTCGGCGTCGGCGGGCTGTGCTGCCAGCGTCACCGCAAACAGCGTCATCAGCGACGCGGCAAGATCGAGCGCAGTATCGGCGAGCGACCCGAGCATCGCCACCGACCCTGTTGCCCATGCTGCCCACGCCTTCAACCCGAGCAGCAACACCGCCATCGCCGACGATGCCAGCGCCGCCGACCGTGTCAGCGCGTCGCGCTCGGGGCCTTTGACGTGCTGACCGGTCATCGCCGCAACCCGTCGTCACCCCGGCGAAAGCGGGGGTCTATCACGCCAATTTTGGGGTGATGGGCCCCCGCTTTCGCGGGGGTGACGGCGAAAAAACGGCGGTTCGAACGTCTCACGGAAACTGCAGGCCCATCGTCCAGCTGCCGTCGGAGGCGCGGTCGTACACCTCGCGTTCGTGCAGGCGGCTATCGCGGTCCTGCCAGAATTCGATGCGGCTCGGCGTTACGCGCCAGCCGCTCCAGCGCGGCGGGCGCGGCACGTCGCCGCCGGCAAAGCGCGCCTCGGCCTCGGCAATTCGCGCCTCGAACGTCTCGCGCGCATCCAATAGCCGCGACTGGTCCGACGCCCAGGCGCCGATCTGCGAACCGCGTGGCCGTCCGGCGAAATAGCCATCGGCTTCGGCATCGGGAACCAGCGCCGCCACACCATCGACGCGCACCTGCCGCTTGAGCGATTTCCAGTGGAAGTCCATGTGGACATATGGATTGGCCGCAAGCTCGATGCCCTTGCGGCTGTCGAGATTGGTGTAAAATACAAAGCCCCGCGCGTCCCAGAACTTGCACAGCACGATGCGCACCGCCGGCCGCGCATCGGTCGTCGCGGTCGCCAGCGCAAAGGCGTTCGGGTCCGACGGTTCGGACGCCTTGGCCTCGGCGAACCAGCGGGCGAATTGGGCAAAGGGGTCGGGATGCGTCATCCCCCGGCGCTTACGCCGTGACCGTCATCCTGTCACCCCGATGCGGGCCTCACATCGCCGAAATGCCGCCATCGACATACAGGCCATGCCCCGTGACGAATTTCGCTTCGTCGCTGACCAGATACACCGCCGCCCAGGCGACATCATCGGGTTCGGCGATCTTGCCGAGCGGGATTTGCTTGGCGAGCTTGGCGTGTCCGGCCTCGCGGCCCAGCGCATTGGTCAGCGCGTCGAGGATCGGAGTGTCGGTGAATACCGGGTGGATCGAGTTGCAGGTGATGCCGTATTTTTGCTTGGCGCAATGCAGCGCGACCGATTTGGTCAGGTGGCGGACGGCGGCCTTGGCGCTGTTATAGGCGGCGCTGTTGTGGGCGGCGATGACCCCGGCGATCGACGAGATATTAAGGATCGAACCCAGCACGCCGGTATCCGCCACGGTGCGCGCCATCAATGGCAGGGCGAGCTTGCAGCCGAGGAAAACGCTGTCGAGATCGACCGAATGGACATGCTTCCAGGTTTCGAAGCTCGTCGCCTCGACGGTGGACCCCGCCGCGATCCCGGCGTTGTTGACGAGGATATGCAGGCCGCCGAACGACGCTTCGGCAAAGGCCACTGCGGCATCCCATTGGTCGGGGATCGTCACGTCGTGCGCCATGCTGACGGCGGCACCCGGATGCGCGGCGTTGATCGTGGCTGCCATCGCAGCGGCCCCGGCGGCGTTGATGTCGGTCAGCACGACGCGGGCGCCTTCGCTGGCAAACTTCGTCGCCATCGCGGCCCCCAGTCCCTGTGCCGCCCCGGTGACGAGTGCAATCTTGCCGTTCAGGCGGTCCATAACTCTTTCCCCAGTCGATTTGGCGGCACCATGGCGAGGCCGGGCGGGTGCGGCAAGTGGTAGGGGCGTGGCGATGACTGTGTTGTTACAACGCAACAGGCTGTGACTGTTCGCGCATTTGCGCATGGGAACATCTTGCGTCCCGCGAACAATCGGCTAACCAAAAGGCAAGTTACGGGCAAAAGCGCCCGGAGTTCCGTGGGGGAGATCGCATGAAGACTGTTTTGCTGGCGACTGTTGCTGCCTTGGCGTTGCCGATGGCGCTCACGCCGACCGCCGCGCTGGCGCAAACGAAGGCCGCCGCCGCCGCGACCGTGGTCGATTCCAACGAAATCATCATTACTGCGACGAAGCGCAACGAAGTCCTGTCGAACGTGCCGATCGCGGTCAGCGCCATTTCCGGGGCTGCGCTGCAGACCTCGGGCGGCAGCGACATCCGCCAGTTGAACCAGCTTGCCCCGTCGCTGCTGGTGTCGACGGCGACGACCGACAGCAACGCTGCGGCGCGTATTCGCGGCATCGGCACGGTCGGTGAAAACCCCGGCCTTGAAAGCTCGGTCGCGGTGTTCATCGATGGTGTCTATCGTTCACGCACCGGCGTCGGCCTGACCGAACTCGGCGATGTCGAGCGCATCGAAGTGCTGCGCGGTCCGCAGGGCACGCTGTTCGGGCGCAACGCGTCGGCGGGTCTGATCAACATCATTACCGCCAAGCCGTCGTTCACCACGGGTGGCAAGGCCGAATTCAGCTATGGCAATTTCAACGCCTTCCGCGTCGCCGGCTCGGTCACCGGTGCGCTCGTCCCCGAAAAGCTCGCGGCGCGTATCGATGGCATCTACAACAAGCGCGACGGGTTCCTGACCGACGTGGTTTCGGGCCGCAAGCTTGCCAACCGCGACCGTTACCTGATCCGGGGCCAACTGCTGTTCACGCCGACCGACGACTGGTCGGTGCGGGTCATCGGCGACTACAGCCACAAGACCGAGGAATGCTGTGGTGCGGCGTACATCTCGCCGACGCAGAACCTGTCGCGCGATGCTGGCGGCAATTTGGTTTTCAGCCCGAATACGCTGGTGCCGATCATTACCGCGCTCGGCGGGGTCGTTCCGGTTGCCACCAACGGAGATCGCTATCCGCGCCTCGCGTCGATCTCGCCGGGCCGTTCGTTCCAACAGCACACCAATGACTGGGGTGTCTCGGCCGAAATCAACGGCGACCTTGGTGCGGTCAAGGTAACGTCGATTACCGCGTATCGCGTTTACAAGAACGTCGGGGCGCAGGATGGCGACTTTAACAGCCTCGATCTGCTGTATCGCACTGCAGTGCTGCGTAAGTTCGAAACCTTCAGCCAGGAACTGCGCTTGCAGGGCACGGTATTCAACGACCGGCTCGATTTCCTCGTCGGCGGCTATTTTGCCCATGAGAAGCTGACCAATACCGACGATCTGAAGTTCGGCCGGGATGCTGAACGCTACGGCAACTGCCTGTTCTCGCTGGCGTTCGGCGGTCCGGCGCTGGTCGATACCACCGACACGAGCTGCTTCAATCGCGCCGCAGCGGCACTCAGCGCAAGCGGCACGGTACGCGGGCTTGCAGGTCTTTCGCCGCTCGGCGCAGGTGGCTTCGATCCGCGCGGCGGCTACGCCAATATCGCGGCGGCAATTGGCTACGCACCGCCTCCGGGGGGGAGCCTGATCAACTTCACCGGGGTGGACGACGTCTATAGCCAGAAGGACCGCAACTTCGCCTTCTTCACCCACAACGTCATTTCGATCGTGCCCGAAAAGGTCAAGCTGACGCTCGGCCTGCGCTACACCAATGACGAGAAGAAGCTCGATACCCGCTTCAACCACACCAATACCTTCTGCGCGGCGCTGCGCGCGACGGCTCTGGTCGGTCTGTCGGGCATTCCGTGCGCAATCAACGGCACCGCCGGCCCGGGCTTCACCTCGTCGGCCCCGGGTGCGACGAGCCCCGAAGAGCGTGTCACCGGCACGGCGGTTCTGTCGGTCAAGCCGGCTGACGGCGTTCTGGTCTATGGCAGCTACTCGCGTGGCTATAAGGCCGGCGGGTTCAACCTCGATACGGCAGCGCTGGCGCCGGCCAATCCGCAGCCGAGCGATCTGCGGTTCTCGCCGGAAATCGTCAACGCCTATGAAATCGGCTTCAAGCTCGACCGTCGCCAGTTCAAGCTCAATGCTTCGCTGTTCTATGAATCGTTCAAGGATTTCCAGCTCAACCTGTTCAACGGCGTCAACTTCCAGGTCGCCAACATCGGGGCGTGCAAGGACGATCTTGGCGGTCGCGACGTCGATGTCATCGCGGGCAATAGCACCTGCGGTGCCGGGCGGACCAAGGACGGCGTGACGTCGAAGGGCGTCGAGGTCGAGGCGTATATGTACCCGACCCGCGACATCGCGGTGACGGCGGGTATCACCTATGCCGAAACCAAATACGCCAAGAACCTGACAGGAACGAACGGCTCCTCGCTCGGGCCGGCCCTGTTCCAGTTGCCGGGCCGTCAGCTGTCGAACGCACCGCTGTATGTGGTGACCAGCAGCTTTGCCTGGACCCCGCAGATCAACGATCGCTTCTCGGCACTGTTCTACATCGATGGTCGCTATCAGTCGGGCATCAACACCGGTTCGGATCTCGATTTTGAAAAGGTTCAGCCGGGCTTCGCGATGGTCAACAGCCGCATCGGTCTCTACGGCCCCGAAAAGAAGTGGGGCGTCGAGTTCTGGGCGCAGAACCTGTTCAACGAGAAGTATCAGCAGATCGCTGCCGATGCTCCGGCACAGGGCAGCGGGACGACGCGCGGGGTGGCCAGCGGGCTGCAGGCGAGCGCCAACCAGTTGTACATCACCTTCCCCGCCGAACCGCGCACCTTCGGTGTGACCGTGCGGACGAAGTTCTAAGGCGAGGTGGCACGCCGCTTCGGCGGACGAACGACGTAGGTCATGTTGTAAATGGGGCCGCTGTCATTCAACAGCGGCCCCCTTTTCGTTCGAGTTCCGGGGTCTTCTTGTTGTTGGTGCGATAGGAACACCCTCACCCGCCGCGCTGGAGCGCGAGTCCCCTCTCCCGCAAGCGGGAGAGGGGTTGTTGGGCAGCGCCTTCCCTCTCTCGCGTGCGGGAGAGGCGAGAGACGCGCCGCTTGGCGCGGCCCGGGTGAGGGTGTCTGTGTTTCGCCGTTGGGGAACACCCTCACCCGCCGCGCTGGCGCGCGAGTCGCCTCTCCCGCAGGCGGGAGAGGGGCTAAGTCAGCGCTAACCTTCCCTGCTCCCGCAGGCGGGAAACGGCCTAGCTGACCTTGCCGTCGATCTTGTGCATCGCACCGGTCACTTCGGGCGGCATGTATTTCTCATCATGCTTGGCGAGAATGGTGTCGGCGACGAACACTCCCGAAGCCCGGTCGACCCGGCCTTCGGCGATGACGCCCTGGCCTTCGCGGAACAGGTCGGGGACGATGCCGGTATAGGTGACCGGCCAGGTCTTGGCATTGTCGGTCACCACGAAGCGCACCGTCGCCCCGGCCTTCACCAGCGACCCCTTTTCGACCATGCCTCCAAGGCGAATGGCGGCATCGGGGGCACCCTTGGCGGCGAGATCGCTCGGCGCATAGAAATACGTCGCGCGGTCACCCAGCGTCGAAAACGCCAGTGCGGCCGCACCACCGAGCGCGGTCAACGCACCGCCGAGCAGCCACAGGCGTTGATGCTTGGCCTTGAGTTTCATTTGCGGCGCAATCCTTCGGCGCGTTTTTCCGCCGTCCACATCGTCGCGAACGCCCAGACGAGCAATGCGACCAGCCCGCCGACAGTCAATATATAGGCCGGCCAGATATAGCTCGCCCACAGGTCTGGGCGGGTCATCATGCCACTGCCTCCGCCATGCGCCGCGACCGCGCCTCGACGCGCTGTTCGGCGATCAAGGCGCGCATCCGCATCAGCACGATCGCCACGAACAACAGCGTGAACCCACCAAGACTGAGAAACAGCGGCGTCAGCATTTCAGGTGCGATCGCAGACCCGGTGAGCTTGATCGACGGACCCTGATGCAGCGTATTCCACCATTCGACCGAATATTTGATGATCGGCAGGTTGATGACCCCGACGATGGCGAGGATCGATGCGGCGCGACGCTCGCCGCCGCGCTCGCCCTCCGCCGCTGACAGCGCGATGTATCCGGCATAAAGGAACAGCAGCACCAGCATCGACGTCAGCCGCGCGTCCCATACCCAATAAGTGCCCCATGTCGGCTTGCCCCACAGCGACCCCGAAACGAGGCAGATCGCGGTGAACGCTGCGCCGGCCGGTGCGATGGCGCGCGCCGCGATGGTCGCCAACGGGTGGCGCCAGACGAGCGCGGTGGCGCTGGCAATCGCCAGCCCGAGATAGCCGCCCGACCCCAGCCACGCAGCGGGGACATGGACGTACATGATCCGCACGCTCTCCCCCTGCTGATAATCCGGCGGCGACGCGAACAGGCCGATGTACAGCGCGGTGCTGGTCAAGATCAGCCCCAGCGCCAGCGTCAGCGGCGTCGCGACGCGTGCAATACGCAGGAAGCGGGCGGGGTTGGCGAAGCGATGCATGCTGCGGACTATGTAGCAGGGTGCGGGCGTGGGGGAAGGGGGATGCGACCTTCCCTCCCCGTCAGGGGAGGGTGTTCGCTAGCGCGGTGCGATCACCATCAGCATCTGGCGGCCTTCCATCTTCGGCAGCTGTTCGACCTTGGCGTAATCGGCAGCGTCGTCGCGGACCCGTTCGAGCAGCGCCAGACCGAGTTCGCCATGGCTCAACTCGCGACCACGGAAGCGCAGCGTCAGCTTGACCTTGTCGCCATCCTCGATGAACCGCTGCACCGCCTTCATCTTCGTATCATAATCATGATCGTCGATGTTGGGACGCATCTTGATCTCCTTGATCTCCTGCGTCTTCTGGTTCTTGCGCGCGGCAGCGGCTTTCTTCTGCGCTTCGTATTTGAATTTGCCGACGTCCAGGAACTTGCACACCGGCGGGTCGGCACCGGGCGACACTTCGACGAGATTGAGGCCCACTTCATGGGCGCTGGCGATGGCCTCTTTGGTATAGAGGACGCCGAGGTTCTCACCGTCCTGGTCGATGACGCGGACCTTGGGGACAGTGATGAATTCGTCATAGCGCGGGCCGTTCATCGGCGCCGGCGTGTTCATCATGCGGCGTGGGGGCGGTGGTATGGCAGTGTCTCCTGTGGTGTTACCGGTTTCGATGTAGCGCGTGTCGCCGATAATCGAAAGCCTTGGGGAGGCGCGATTGTGCGGAATTTGCACATTGGCGCAAATTGGGCACAGCGGGGCGTTGCCGGTGCGCGCGAACGTCGCCAAAATCGCCATGGGAGGACCCATGACGCACATTACCCACACCGATGCCATTCCCGAAGTCAGCGGCAGCCGTTACCCGCCGCCGCACGATGCGCCGTGCGCTCCGCGCCGCGCCCGGCGGCTGTCACCGGCGGTCGGCGTCACCCAGTTCGGGGTCAATCTGTGTACGATTCCGCCCGGCGCTTGGGCGAGCCAGCGGCATTCGCACAGTCATGAGGATGAACTTGTCGTCATGCTGACCGGCGAACTCGTGCTGATCGACGACAACGGCGAACATGTCGTGGGTCCCGGCGCGGTGATGGGCCATCCGGCAGGCGACGGCAATGCGCACCAACTGGTCAACCCATCCGACGCCGATGCGACCTACATTGTCGTCGGCGGGCACAGCGAGGACGATTTCTGCCTGTATCCCGACATCGGCATGAAGACGACGGCGGCGCGGTACACTCATGCCGATGCGCCGTATCTGACGCTCGACGGCGCGCCGTATCCGCGCCGCTGACCGCAATTTTGCGACGCGAAAGAGGGCTTGTGGCGTGTGCCGCCCCGCCGCACACTCGCGCACAGGGCGCAGCAAGGGGCAGGACATGCGGGCAGTACGGAAGGCGATCATTGCAGCACTGCTGCTGGGCAGTGCGAGTGCACAGGCGGGCTTCACCCTGCCACAGGCGCTCGCCTATCCCTTCGTCAGCGACCTGACCGCGACGGCAGCGGGTGATCGGATCGCGTGGCTGCGCATTGTCGGCGGCGTGCGGAACATCTGGGTCGCCGATGCGCCGGGCTTTGCGCCGCGCCAGGTGACGCAGTTCAAGGACGACGACGGGCAGGAACTGACCCAGCTGCGCTTTGCGCCCGACGGCAAGACACTGGTCTTCGTGCGTGGCGGCGATCACGATGCCAACTGGCCGGCGGCGGGGAATTTGCAGCCCAATCCAGGATCGGGCTCCGACGAGCCCAAAATCATGCTGTGGCAGGCCGATGCAGCGGGGGTGAAACCGGCAGCGATGATCGTCGAGGGCGATCATCCGGCGCTGTCGGCGACGGGGCGGCTCGCCTTCGTCCGCGACGGGCAGGTATGGACCGCCAAATTCGACGGCAAGGACGCGGCGCGGCTGTTCTTCGATCGCGGCAAGGATGCCGATCTTGCGTGGTCGCCCGATGGGTCGAAACTGCTGTTCGTGTCGAAGCGTGACGACCATAGTTTCATTGGGGTTTATGCCGACAAGCAGCCGCTGCGCTGGATCGCGCCGACGAGCAGCCTCGATAGCGATGCCGAATGGTCCCCCGACGGGACGCGCATTGCCTTCACGCGCCAGCCGGGGCGCGGCGGCGCGGCGGAGGCGTTGCTTGAAAACACCCCCGCGCCTTGGGCGATCTGGACCGGCGACGCGGCAACCGGCGTGGCGAAGCAGGTTTGGGCGAGCGGCAAGGGTCTGCGCGATTCCTATCCCGATGTGCTCAATGGCCCCAATCTGCACTGGGCGGGCAATGACCGGCTGATTTTCCTGTCGGCGACCGACAATTGGCCGCATCTTTACACGCTGGCGGCGGCGGGCGGTGCGGCCAAGCTGTTGACGCCGGGGAATTTCATGGTCGAACATGTCTCGGTCAACCCCGGTGGCACGACAATCGCCTATTCGGCCAATACCGGCGCGCTTACCGACGACGATGACCGCCGCCACCTGTTCCGCGTCGCTGCCGATGGCCGTAGCCCGCCGGTTGCGGTGACCAAGGGCGAAAGCGTCGAATGGGCACCGCTGGCACTGCCGCAGGGTATCGCCTTCATCGGGGCCGATGCGCGACGTCCACCCGCCGTTGCCATCGCCGATGCCAAGGGTGTCCGTCGCGACTTGGGCGGACAGGATCCTGCCAAGGACTTCGCCGGATCACAGTTCGTCGTGCCCAAAAAAGTCACGTTCACCGCACCCGACGGCTTGCTGATCCATGGCCAGTTGTTCGAGGCGGCGGGCGGAGCGAAACGTCCCGGCGTGGTGTTCGTCCATGGTGGGCCGCCGCGCCATATGATGCTCGGCTGGTCGTACATGCGCTATTATTCGAACGCCTACGCCATGAACCAGTACCTGGCGGGGCATGGCTTTACCGTGCTGTCGGTCAATTACCGGCTCGGCATCGGTTATGGCTATGATTTCCAGCATCCGGCCAAGGGCGGTCCGGCAGGGTCGTCGGAATATCAGGATGTGCTGGCGGGCGCGAAGTTCCTGCAGAAGGTCGCATCGGTCGATCCGGCGCGTATCGGCATCTGGGGTGGGTCCTATGGCGGGCTACTGACCGGCCTCGCGCTGGCGCGCAATTCGGATGTGTTCAAGGCGGGTGTCGATGTTCACGGCGTCCATGACTGGTCGCGGGTGTTGGCGGAAGAACTGCCGATGCCGACGCGGTTCGAAAAGGGCGATTATGCCGCTGCGCTGGAGACGGCGTTCAAGGCGTCGCCCGCTGCCGATGTCGCGACCTGGACGTCACCGGTGCTGTTCATCCATGGCGACGATGATCGCAACGTGCGCTTCAACCAGACGATCGACCTCGTCCGGCGGCTGTTGGCCAAGGGCACGCCGTTCGAGGAACTGGTGATCCCCGACGAAATCCACGATTTTCTGCGCGCGCAGGATTGGGCGACGGTCGATGCGGCAACAGCGGAGTTTCTGACGCGGAAGCTGAGTGTGAAAGCGAATTGATCGCGGTTCGGCGTAGCGCCGCGTTTACGGTGTGGTTGGCAGCTCTGCGCGATCGGACAGCGCGTGTCCGCATCGCCGCGCGCCTCGACAGGATCGAGCATGGCGTGGTGGGCGATGTGAAGTCGCTCGGCGGCGGGTTATCGGAAATACGGGTTAGCTATGGTCCGGGCTATCGGCTTTACTGCACATGGCAAGGTCAACGGTTGGTGATTTTGCTTTCGGGCGGTGACAAATCGACTCAAATGCGCGATATTACCACCGCGCGGCGCATGCTTGCCGCCTTGAAGGATTGAGCAATGCCGCTCGAAACGACAGCGTTCGACATGATCGACTATCTCGATGATGCCGATGATATCGCCGTCTTTTTAGAAGTCGTGCTCGAAACGGGCGACCCGACCTATATCGCGAATGCACTCGGCAAGATCGCGCGTTCGCCCGGTCTCGCGCCGGTCGCAGCCGCTGCCGGGATGACACTTGCCGAATTGGCGGCGATGTTGAGTGACGACGGCCAGCGGCGGTTCGATGCGTTGATCGTCCTTACCAACGCCCTTGGTACTCGCCTGAAACCGGTTCCAAACGCCGCTCTCGCTGCCTAGCTCTTACGTCCCCGCGTCATCGGATCGGGCTTTTTCGGCGCGGTCCAGCCCGGGGGGCGTTCGGGCTTGGGGTGTAGCGTGCCGATGCCCATCGTTCCGGGGATCGGCGCGTGGATTTCCGCGCGATCGGTGTCGAGCGCTCGTAACGCATCGCGCAATTTCGCCGCGCGCTCGAATTCGCCCGCAGCGGCGGCGGCGCGCATTGCGGTTTCGAGGCGGTCGCGATTGGTGGCCATGGCCTCGATTTGGGGATGCGCCAGCCGCAATCAACCTGTCCTCGCAACGACGCCCGCCGGGAGGACCGACGTTATTGCAAATCCGGCGGCGTCGCTTCGGCCTTGAGCCGCGCGACTGCGTCCGCCAGCGCCATCACCGTCTGCTCGCCGCCCGCCAGATTGCGCAGCGCGACGGTGCCTTCCTCGGCCTCGCGCCGTCCGACGACGAGCATGTACGCCGCCTTTTGCAGCGAATGTTCGCGCACCTTCAGATTGATCTTCTCGTTGCGCAGGTCTGTTTCGGTACGCACTCCGGCCTTGGCCAGCGCCGCCGTGACCGTCCTCGCATAATCATCGGCGTCGGAGACGATCGTCGCGACGACCGCCTGCACCGGTGCCAGCCACATTGGAAACCGCCCGGCATAATGTTCTATCAAGATGCCGATGAAGCGTTCGTAGCTGCCAAGGATTGCGCGGTGGAGCATCACCGGGCGGTGGCGCGCCCCGTCTTCGGCGATGTAGCTCGCGTCGAGACGCTCGGGAAGCACCGTGTCGGTCTGGATGGTGCCGACCTGCCACGTCCGGCCGATGGCGTCGGTCAGGTGGAATTCGAGCTTCGGCGCGTAAAAAGCCCCTTCGCCGGGGAGTTCTTCCCAGCCCCAGTCCGCCGTGTCGCGCCCGGTCGCCTTGACCGCATCGCGCATCGACTGTTCGGACCAGTCCCACATGGCGTCGGTGCCGAAGCGCTTGTCGGGACGCAGCGCCAGCTTGATGGCGTAATCGCTGAAGCCCAGATCCTTGTAGACGACATCGAGCAGGTCGCAGAACTTCGCGACTTCCTCGACGATCTGGTCCTCGCGGCAGAAGATATGGCCATCGTCCTGGGTAAACTGGCGCACCCGCATCAGGCCGTGCAGCGCGCCGTGGGGCTCGTTACGGTGGCAGCAGCCCATTTCGGCGAGGCGCAGCGGCAGGTCGCGGTACGATTTGATGCCCTGGCGGAAGATCATGATGTGCGCCGGGCAGTTCATCGGCTTCAGCGCCATCCAGTCGAGCTTGCCCGACACCAGCGGCGTATCATCGTCGGTGTTGGGAATCTCGTCGGGGATGACGAACATGTTCTCGCGATATTTGCCCCAATGGCCCGACTGTTCCCATTGCCGGGCGTCCATGATCTGTGGCGTCTTGACCTCGAGATAGCCACCGGCATCCAGGCGGCGGCGCATGTACGCCTCGAGCGCGCGATAGATGACGAAACCGCGCGGGTGCCAGAAGACGCTGCCATGGGCTTCGGCCTGCAGGTGGAACAGGTCCATCTCCTGGCCCAGCTTGCGATGGTCGCGCTTCGCCGCCTCCTCGAGCCGCACCAGATGCGCGTCGAGCTGCTTCTTGTTGAGCCAGCCGGTGCCGTAGATGCGGCTGAGCATCGCGTTGTTCTGGTCGCCGCGCCAATAGGCCCCCGAAACGCGCGTCAGCTTGAACGCCGCCGGGTCGAGCTTTCCCGTCGACGGCAGATGCGGCCCGCGACACAGATCGAGCCAGTCACCGGCACGATAGATCGTCAGCGGCTCGCCTTCGGGCAGTTCGGCGGCCCATTCGGCCTTGAAGCTTTCGCCGTGCGACTGGAAATGCGCGATCAGCTGGCCACGCGACCATTCCTCGCGCACCAGCGGTGCGTTGCGGGCAATGACGGCGCGCATTTCGGCCTCGATGGCGGGAAGATCGTCGTCGGTGAACGGGCGGTCCTTCGGGGCGAAATCATAGTAGAAGCCATCGTCGGTCGATGGACCGAAAGTGATCTGCGTTCCCGGAAACAGGTGCTGAACGGCTTCCGCGAGCACATGCGCGAAATCGTGGCGGGCGAGTTCGAGTGCCTCGGTTTCGTCGCGCGCCGTCACCAGCGCCAGTTTCGCATCGGTCATGATCGGGCGCGACAGATCGACGATTTCACCATCGACCTTTGCTGCCAGCGCCGCCTTGAGCAGCCCCGGGCCGATTGCGGCCGCCACCTCGGCACCGGTAGTGCCGCGCGCGACTTCGCGAACGGAACCATCGGGGAGCGTCAGGTGGATAAGGTCGGACATGGCGCTTTCTGCCAGTTTGCGGGAGCGCGGTTCCTGCGGTGGCGGGCGGGGCGTGTCAACCGTTGGGCGCTTGTCAGGGCGACGGCCCGACGGCATGAAGGACACATCGCGGGAGACGATATGACGACCGGTTCATCACCTGTGCGAACCCGCTGAACTATGGCTGTTCGCGCCACACCGGCTCGTATCGACGTCCTCACAGGGACCTTGCATGACAGCAAGGGCGTGCGCACAGCGCGGGTGTCGTTGCAGGGGCGGCGGGTGGCGATACGGGCGGGCGACGATGTCGTCGGCGTGCCGCTGGCCCAGCTGCGGCGTGGCCCGGCGAGTGCGCTCGGGCTGACCTTGCTCCGGGCCGACAGTCCCGACTGGCGGCTGTTCCTCGACGCTGTTCCCGACGGCAACTGGCCGCAGCGTCTGCCCGCGGGTTCTACGCCGATACGGCGGGGCGGGCGCATCGCGGCGGTGGCGTTGGCAGTCGTCGGTATCACGACCGCCGTCGCCTGGAGCAGCCGCGACGCGGTCATCGCCGAAATTGCGCCGGTGTTGCCCCACCGTGTCACCGAACCGATCGGTCGCGCCTATCTCGCCGAAATCGGCGCACGGTGCGAGGGTCCGGGTGTCGCTGCCCTCGACCGGCTGGCGTCACGGATGGAGGCGTCGCTGGCGTTGCCCGAGCCGGTGACCGTCGCCGTCGTCGATGTCGCCGACGTCAATGCCGTCGCGCTGCCGGGTGGCTATGTCGCCATCTATCGCGGGTTGCTCGACCAAGCGGCCTCGGCCGATGAAGTTGCCGGCGCGCTGGCGCACGAAATCGCCCATGTCGCGAAGCAGCATCCGAACCAGTCGCTCATTCGCGCGATGGGGCCCGAGGTGCTGGCGCGCGTCCTTGGCAGCGACAGCAGCAAGCTCGCCAGTCTGACGGTGCTAACCCACGGCGACCGCGCCGCCGAAGCCGAAGCCGATGGCGGCTCGATCGGCATCATGCGGACTGCCAGAATCTCGACCGCCGATGTTGCGCGCTTTTTCGAACGTCAGGCGAATGCCGCAGAGTCCGGTAGTGTCGATTTCCCCGATAGCCACCCGTCGGATGCCACGCGCGCGCAGCGTTATCGCGACGCGGCGGTCAAAGACGGAACCCCGGCGATGAGCGCCAGCGAATGGGCGGCGTTGAAAACGGTGTGCCCGGCGAAATAAGACTGGTGCCTACTTCGGCACCTTCTCCCACGTCCCCAGCGTGCACGACCCATATTCGAACCGCGTCGCGGGTTCGAATACCGCAACGATATCACCCGAACAATATTGCGCCTGCGTCGATTGCAGACGGAAGCCGCGCCCCGATTGCAACGCGTCGCAGCCGTTGGCGGCATTACGCCAGCGGGTCGTGCCGACGCGGGCAATGATCTCATGCGCGTCGGTCAGCGATGTCGAAACGATCTGGATCGCCGACAGGCACTGGCGGGTCGGCGTGACAGCAGGTTGCGCGGCAGCGGGAAATGCCGCGCCGATCAGAACGGCGAAGAGTGCGGGGCGCATGTCTTGGTCTCCTTGGTCCATGCAACGCATGGAATGCACTGACTATCCGGCCTAGCCCCTGAACGCATCCTTAGCAGAACGCCGCGCGGCAAATTCGGCGACCGAGGCGGCGCGGACGAACGGGTTGGTGGCGCGCTCGTCACCGATCGTCGACGGCACCGTCGGTTGGCCGGCCGCCCGCGCGGCATCGACGGCCGCAGCGCGCGCCACCAGCGCGGCGTTGTGCGGCTCCACCGTCACGGCGAAGCGCGCGTTCGATTGGGTATATTCATGCGCACAATAGACTTTGGTGGCATCGGGCAGCGCCATCAGCTTGGCCAGGCTCGTCACCATCTGCGTCGGCGTCCCTTCGAACAGGCGTCCGCAACCGAGCGCGAACAGCGTATCGCCGGGAAACAACACGCCGTCAGCGTCGAAGACATAGGCGATGTGCCCCGCCTTATGTCCGCCGACGTCGAACACCCGCGCGACCGATTGCCCGACCATCACCGTATCGCCGTCGCCAACCGCCCGCCCGATGTCGGGGATGCGTTCGGCCTCATCCTTCGGTCCGGTGACGCGCGCGCCCGTGGCGGCGACGATCGCGGCATTGCCGCCGACATGGTCGGGGTGCCAGTGGGTGTTGAGGATCTGGGTGATCGTCCAGCCGCGCGCCGCCGCTGCCGCCAGCACGGGTTCGGCGACAGCGGGGTCGATCACCGCCGTTTCGCCATTCGCCGCATCATGCGCCAGATAGACGTAATTATCATGGAGCACCGGAACCTGGACGACCTCGAGCATCCTACCAGCTCCCGGTATTCGGCATCGACGCCCAGGGTTCTGCCGGTGCGCGACGCGGTGCCGCCTGGAGCAGCTCGACCGAAATACCGTCGGGCGATTTGACGAACGCCATATGGCCGTCGCGCGGCGGGCGGTTGATGGTGACGCCGCCCGCCTGCAACCGCGCGCAGGTTTCGTAAATATCGTCGACCGCATAGGCGAGATGGCCGAAATTGCGCCCGCCGGTGTAGCCGCCCTCGTCCCAATTATGGGTGAGCTCGACTTGCGCGTTGTCGTCGCCGGGTGCGGCGAGGAAGATCAGCGAAAATCGCCCGGCCTCATTGTCGATGCGGTGGAGTTCGTTGAGCCCGAGCAGCGCGAAGAACTTCAGTGTTGCTTCGACGTCGGAGACACGGATCATCGTGTGGAGATACTTCATGCGGGGCTCCTCAAGTTGCGACCTTCATGCCGTTCGAACTTTTCGACGACCGATGCGGGCAGGGGTTCCGGACGCCCGCGCACTTCGGCGACATGGACATGGACTTCCTCGCCGGTCGCGCGCAAATCCTCGCCGTCGCCGGCATGGATTTCGAAGCGAAAGGTCATTGATGTGGTGCCCAGACGGGCGCAGCGCACGCAGATCGCGATCATCTCGTCGAGCAGGACGGGTGCCTTATACTCGACCAACGCCTTGGCAACGTGAAACTCCGGCGCACCCGCCAGTTGAGGGCCGTTGTAGAACCCCGCCGCGCGGAAATATTCGACGAGCCCGATATCGAAATATTCAAGGTAGCGCGAATTGAAGACGACCGCCTGGGCGTCGACCTCGGCGAAGCGCACGCGTTTGGGGAACGAAAAGCGGAAGTCGGAACGAGCCATGGCCTAGCCCTAGCAGGCGGGCGGCCCGCCTGTCACTTGGGCGCGAGCGCGCGCGCCGCGGCTTTCCCCGCCGCACTGTCCGGCGCCGCATCGGCAGCGGCCTGCCATGCGGTGCGCGCCAATGCGTCGTTGCCCTGTGCGGCGGCGATATTGCCCGCCTCGAGCTGGACGTCGGCGTCACCGGGCGCAAGCTTTGCCGCCGCGACGATTGCCGCCTCGGCCTTGCCAAGGTTGCCGCCGCGCCGCGCCAGCGTCGCTGCCAGCAGCCAGCCGGTGCTGTTACCCGGGGCGATCGTCGTCACCCGGTCGAGATCGGCCACGGCCTCGGCGGTCCTGCCGAGTTCGACATAGGCGCGGGCGCGGTCGATCAGCGGCTCGGCCTTGGCAGGACCATTGGCCTCGGCAATCGCCGTCGACAGATACTCTGCCGCATTGCCCGGCTGGTCGCCGAGCAGCGCGGCGTTGCCCGCCTGTGCCCACAGCGCGGGGGCTTGGCCGTCGTTGCCCGCTTCGGAGGCGAGCGCTGCGGCGACAAAGCTCTTGATCGCCGCGCCATAATCGCTGCGCGCCAGCTGAGCGAGTGCGAGGCAGTGCCGTGCCGGAACGCCGCCGCCATCGATCAGCCAGCCATTGGCGGTGGCCAGCGCCAGCTCGGGCGCGGTCCGCGTCTGCGACAGGCAGATGTCATAGCGCTGGCGGTCGGCGAGCCGCGGTTGCGCTGAAGCCGGAACCGCGACGGCTAGCGCCGCCAGCATCAGAACGCGCATCAATTTCCCTCGTTGGTCAGGTCCGTCACCGCCGCCAGGAATAGCGCAAGATCGGACGCCCGCGACAGCCGGTGATCGCCGTCCTTGACCAAGGTCACCTGAACATCGTCCGAACGGAGTTGCGCCGCGATGTCGAGGCTCACTTGCCATGGCACTGCGTCGTCGCACTGGCCGTGGAGCAGCCGCACCGGGGCATCGATGGCGATGGCGCTGCCCATCACCCGTTGCGCCGGGGCATCGTCGATCAGCGCCCGTCCGTAGCGATAGCCGCCTGAGTCATAGTCGCTGGGGCGGCTGAACCAGCCCTGCGTCGCCAGCGCCGCGCGGTCGGCGTCGCCGATCTGCAGCCCCCAATCTGTGAAATCGGGCGCCGCCGCGATGCCCACCAGTCCCGCCAGGCGGCCCTCCAGCAGCACCCCGAGCCGCAGCGCAATCCAGCCCCCCATCGACGACCCGACCAACACCACCCGTGCACCGGGAGCGACATGATCGATCACCGCCCTCGCATCCGCCGTCCAACGCCCGATCGACCCATCGAGAAAGTCGCCCCCGCTCGCCCCGCAGCCGGAATAATCGAGCCGCAGAAACGCCCGCCATTGCGCGGCCGCCCAGCCATCGAGCGCTTCGGCCTTGGTACCCGTCATGTCCGACATATAGCCGGGGAGAAAGACAGTCAGCGGCCCGGTGCCGGGGCGGTAGCGGTAGGCGAGGGGGGTGCCATTTACATCAACGGATCGAGGGTCGTTCATGGGATGCGCTTTACGGGCGACGCGTCGCGTTGAACAGATGAGAGGCGAAACGGTAAACGCCGATTTGCCGGTATCGCGAGGATAAGCCGCGCCCATTGCATCCCCGCCCCATCTGCGTATCATTCGCCCCACAGGGACACCAACGTCGGGAGATGCCGCGATGGATGCCATTTTCGAACTTGCCGAGGGTGCGCCGGTGCGCGCGCTGACGACTGCCGATCTCGACTGGGCGTTGCGTGAGGGGTGGGCCGATTTCAAGGCGAAGCGCGGCGATTTGATTCTGATTCCGTTCATCTATCCGCTCGTCGGGGTGCTGGCGTCGGTGTTTGCCTTCAACGCCAATCTGTTCCCGCTAGTCTTTCCGCTTGCCGCCGGATTCGCGATTATCGGGCCGGCAGCGGCGGCGGGGTTCTACGAACTTGCGCGGCGGCGCGAGACCGGCGCGGACAGCAATTGGTGGCACTTCCTCGATCCGTTGAAGGGTCGCTCGCGGCTGCCGCTCGCCGTGCTGACGGGCATGCTGGCGCTGCTATTCCTCGGCTGGATGGCGGCGGCGTGGGTGATTTTCCAGAACACCGTCGGCACGCTCGGTCCGGCGACGCCCAGCGTGTTCGCGTCGGAGCTGTTTTCCACCCGTGAGGGCTGGACGATGATCATTCTCGGCAATCTTGTCGGGGCGGTCTTTGCGGCCGCGACCTTGGCGGTCAGCGCCTTTAGTTTCCCGATGATCATCGACAAGTCCGTCGATCCGGGCGCGGCGGTGATGACGTCGGTCAAGGCGTTCCAGGCGGCACCGGTGACAATTGCCAACTGGGGCGTGCGCGTCGCGTTGATCTTGCTCGTCGGGGCACTTCCGTTGTTCGTCGGACTGGTGATCGCGCTGCCGGTACTCGGCTATGCGACATGGCACCTGTATACGCGCGCGGTCGTCAGATAGCCGACGTCAGGTAGCGGGTTTCTTGGCGCAGATACCACGCAGCGCCTGCCAGTCGGCAGCGCTCAGGGCAGGCACGGCATCGGGAATGCGCGCGGCGCGGAAGCGAGCGGCGCGTTCGTCGTCGGCAGGGTGGCTCGAGGCATAGTCACCGACCTGCGCCAGCACGACGCTGACATTGTCCGTCCGAGCGGCGGCCTTGGCCTTTTGACGTGTGAAAAAGGCGGCGGTCGGCGCAGCGTCGATCCCGGCGCGGCGGAGCATGGCGACAGCCCCACTATCGGCTTCGGCTTCGGCAGCGCGCGAGCTACGCAACAACAGCGCCAGATCGACGAAATTGCCGGTGTCGCCGGCGACCGAGCGGACCAGCAGCGATAGGCCGGTCTGGCGGATTAGCGCCTTGTTCGGGTGGCGGCGGTCGACATGGGCGAATTCATGCGCCAGCACCCCGGCGAGCTCCTCGGGGGCGGCGGCTTCGTCGATCAACTTGCGGAACACCACGACATGACCGCCCGGCAGGGCAAGCGCATTGACCACCGGCGCATCGACGATGGTGACCGTGATTGGCTCGGCAAGCGCTTTTGGCCCAATCAGTCGCGCCGTGAGGCGATCGAGCGCGGCCCGTCCGGCCGGGACGGTGCAGGCGCTGCCCATTTCGACAACAATGCCCCGGCCGACCGGTTCGGTGATGCGGTGTGGAACGAGCGGCGCCATCGTCTCGAGCAGCGCATTGCCGCCGAACCACAGCCCTGTTGCCACCGCAACCGTTGCAGCGATGACGCCGCCGTAAACCGCCCAACTGCGCCGCGACAGGCGCGTTACCGGGGTCAGATCGCGCAACCAGCGCACCTCGCGCGCTTCCTGAAGCACCAGCCGCCAATCGGGCAGGTCGGTGCGGTGCAGGGTCATCCGTTCGGCGGTGCGGACGCCGCGACGCAACACCTTCAGCGGCACCGCCTGAACGCCGTTGGTGGCATCGCGCACTTCGAGCGTGTCGTTCACACATACGGCGTCGACGGGCTGCGCGCGGGCGCTCAAGCCATCGTGGAGAACCGCCTTCAAGCCCGGACCCTCAGAATGGCGACACGTCGAAGGCGTCGGCAATCCCGTCGCCTTGAGTCGGGCCGGTCAGGCTGGTTTGCATCAACGCATCGGCGTCGAGGTGGCCGGTCGTCGCGAGGTGCCGCACGTAGAACGACCATGTCCGATACGGCATGACGATGGTGCCGAAGCCGAGGGTGAAAACGAGCAGGACCAGGTTGATCAGGTAGAATTTCAGTAAGTCGCCGCTGGTCGCCGAAAAGCTGAAGCCGAGGGTTTCCAGCCGAGTACTGCCGAACAGTTCCTGCAGCATGGCCGCGTAGTAACGCAGCATGATCAGCGCGATGGCGACGCCTCCGACGATGGCGACGCCATAGATGACGAGAACCGCGCGAATCACTGCCGAGGGGTCGGCCGGCGGTACGCCGGGCTTCATGGTGGCCAACTCGCCCGAAAATTGGGTGACGATGACCGCGATCATCACGACATAAATCACCACGGCGGCGATCCATGCGAACAGGAACTTGCCGTAAACCGTGCGCCAGTTGGCGTCCGCCGACAGGGCGGCCGAGCCAAAGCGCGTATCGTTCATCCGGGCATTCCATAGCCGGGTCGCGACATAGGGCGAGGCAAAGCCCAGCGTAACGGCCGACAGCAACAGCGTCTTGAGATATAGCCCGCCATAGGCCCAGCCACCCGTCACCATGCCGCCGCGAATGCCGCGCCACGCCGTGCGGCTGAACATATAGCGCTGCGACCGATACAGCCCGACGCCGAGCAGCCAGAACAGACCGATATACAGTGCGATAGCCAGCAGGATGCTGACGAAGGGCAGGCCTGCTGCCACAAATGCGGTCGAGATGAGCGTAAACACGAAGAAAACGCCGCCGAAAATCACACCGACGAGCAGGGCGCCAACGAACTTTTCGCTACCCTTGCCGAAATATTCCAGCGGTTCACCCTGAAACAGGGTCTTTTCCCAGAGATATTTGCGAACCCGCGTCTTACCCCAGAAGCGATAGATCCCAAGCGTCACAATCGTCAGCAGTAAATTGACGATGGCAATGCCAAGAAAATCACCGATATCGCCATCGAAGCGGACCGGTTCGCCCGCATCGTCGATAAATTCTGTCGGCATGCGTGCGATCCCCCCGATATAGCCTGTGGACGCTAGACGACTTCAAATCGGGCGCAAGCCCGATCATCATCGATCACTGTAATTTCCTGTTGAATTGGACGTGATTGTTACAAGTTCGCGCGCCGTTCGATCGCATCCCAGATCAGCGCGGGAGTATTGGTGCCGTTGAAGCGGTCGATGGCGACGATGCCGGTCGGCGAGGTGACGTTGATTTCGGTCAGGCAGCCGGCGATGACGTCGATGCCGACGAAGACGAGGCCGCGGTCGCGCAGATCGGGGCCGATGCGGGCGCAGATTTCGGCTTCACGCGGGGTCAATTCGGTCGCTTGCGCCGCGCCACCGGCGGCGAGGTTGGACCGGATTTCACCCGATTTCGGCAGGCGGTTGATCGCCCCGGTGGGCATGCCGTCGACCAGCACGATGCGCTTGTCGCCCTCGCTGACCTGCGGCAGGAATGCTTGGACCATGAACGGTTCGCGCCATGTTGCGCTGAACATTTCGATGAGCGCGGGCAGATTGCCGTCCGCCTTGTCGATGAGGAATACCGCCGTTCCGGCGTTGCCGTACAGGGGCTTGACGACGATGGCACCGTGGCGCGCGCGGAAATCCATCGTCTCCTCGAGCGAGCGCGTCACCAGCGTCGGCGGCATCAGATCGGGGTAGCGCAGCACGAACAGCTTTTCGGGCGCGTTGCGCACCTCGGCGGGGTCGTTGACCACAAGTGTCTCGCCTTGCACCATTTCGAGCAGGTGCGTCGCAGTGATGTACCCCATGTCGAACGGCGGGTCCTGCCGCATCAGCACGACGTCGGTATCCGTTCCGATATCGAGCGTTTCCGGCGCGCTGAGCCACGCATAATGATCGCCGGGAGTGCGGCGCACCGTCAAAGCGCGCGCGCGGGTACGAACCCGCCCCGCTTCCGCCGACAGCGCGGTCGCCGCATAATGGTGGAGCGCATGGCCGCGATGCTGCGCCTCGACCATCAGCGCAAAGGTCGAATCGCCATTGATGTTGACGGTTTCGATCGGATCCATCTGGACCGCGACGCGGAGGGTCATGGGGACGACTACCTGTGCAATTTCTGCTGATATCCCCCATGCCGTTCATCCCGAGCGAAGTCGAGGGACGGGGCAGCGTCTGGCCTCCCCCCCGACTTCGCTCGGGATGAGCGGCTAGGTTTTGGTGCGAGGCGCGTTAACTTTCCGACCGCGCCAGCGCTGCCAGTGCGGTCCCGATGCGGCGTACCTGCTGCTTGTCGTGCGTTGTCTCGAGCATCGCCGTCAGGCTGCCGCGCGCATCGCTGTTGCGGCCGAGCAATTGTTCGAGCCGCGCGCGTTCCCACCACAGCCCCGAAAAGCGCGGCGCAATCGTCGTCATGCGTTCGTGGAGGATCAGCGCGCGCCGCGTATCGCCGCCCGACCGCGCGCGCGTCGCCTGATTGGCGAGCAGCCGCACGAGCATCTGGCGGTTGGTCATCCGGTCGTAATCGCGGGGCAGCGGGTCGCCACCAGCGGCGCGCGCAATCTCGTTGAGCCGGTCGCGACCGATCCCCGACCCATGGTCGAACGGATCGATCAATGCGGTATCGACGCCGCCGCGCACCTCGACGACGACATGACCCGGCAGGCTGAGCGCATCGGCACGCCAGCCGACACGGCGCGCGAGCGCGACATACAGAATCGATAGCGCCACCGGCAGGCCGCGACCGCGCTCGGCAATGGCAATCAGATCGGCATTCAACGGATCGTCATAGTCGTTGGTGGCTCCCGACAGTCCGGCATCGCCAGCGATCAGCCCCGACAGTCGCCGCGCGCGTCCGCTGCCCGAAACCGGGGCCACGTCGCGCTGCAGCGCCGTCGCCCAGCCGCTGACCATGCGACGCAGCGGGCCGCCGTCGGCCCCGGGACGGTCGATCCGCGCCAACACGATCCCGGCTTCGACCAGGTCGATGTCGCTATCGTCGAGCAGGCCGAGGTCGTTCAGCTCCATCGTCAACTCTCCCGCCACACGGCGATGAGGTGGACCGGCCAGCGCCATGGCCGGACGAGCACCGCATCGATCCGGGTTGTCGTGCAATTCCCGGCAAAACGCGGGGCGAGGCGTCGCGTTGCGGCGTCGATCCGCGCCCGGGCCGCAGGATGCAACGAGACAATCGCGCTGTCGAGAGAGGCGCGCGCCTTGACCTCGACAAATACCAGCGTGTCGCGGTGGCGCGCGACGATATCGATTTCGCCGCCACCGGTCTTCACCCGTCGCGCCACGATGCGATAGCCTTTGAGCCGCAGCCACAGCGCGGCGATCGTCTCGGCCCGACGGCCCCAGCGATCATTGGCGATACGCGCTTTATGGCTTGGTCGCGCCATTTTTCAACTCGAGTGCACGGGCATAAACGGTCGCGCGGGGCAGGCCGAGGGCGGCGGTAATGTCGGCGACTGCCGACTTCAGGCTGCTCGTCGCCAGCGCTTGGACCAGCGCAACATCGAGCGATTGTGCGGTCGGTAGCGGCGCGGGGCCGGGGGCCGCGACGGTGATGACGATCTCGCCGCGTACCGGTGACGCCGCGACTCGCGCGGCCAGTTCCGATAGCGACCCCGCCAAAGTCTCCTCGAACCGCTTGCTGATCTCGCGCGAAACCGCCGCCTGTCGATCGCCCAGACCCGCCGCGAGCGCCGACAGCGATGCCGCCAGCCGGGTCGCCGATTCGTAGAACACCAGCGTCGCCGGGATCGCCGCCAGCTCGGCGATGGCGCTGGCACGCGCCTGTTGCTTCGATGGCAGAAACCCGGCGAACAGAAAGCGGTCGGTCGGCAGACCGGCCAGCGTCAGTGCCGCCACCGCAGCGCACGGTCCCGGCAAAGTGACGATCGGCACCCCCGCCGCCCGTGCGTCGCGCACCAGCTTGAAGCCGGGATCGGAGATCAGCGGCGTCCCTGCATCGCTGACCAATGCAACCGCTTCGTTGTGCGCACGTTCGATAAGCCGTGGGCGAACCTGATCGGCATTATGATCGTGATATGGCTGCATCGGCGTCTTGCAGCCGATGTGCGCGAGCAGCCGTGCCGTGACGCGGGTGTCTTCGGCGGCGATCAATGCGACGCCGGCCAGCACCGAGGCAGCGCGCGGCGACAGGTCGCCGAGATTGCCGATGGGGGTCGCCACGATGTACAGGCCGGGCGCCCGGTCGAATGTCCGGTCAAGAGGTGGCACATGCGTATCCTGAAACGAGCTGACGGCAACTGGCAAGCAATGATGCGTGGCGGGGTGTTGTCCTTTGCCGTGCTGGCCGCCGCCTGTACCCAGCAACCGCGCCGGGTGGTGACGACGCAGGCCCCGCCTCAGGTGGTCAAACCCGAACCGGTCAAGCCGACGGTGCTGCCACAGGTCGAGCAAAATCGCGTCGCGCTGCTGGTGCCGCTGACCGGTCCCAACGCCGCGCTCGGCCAGTCGATCGCCAATGCCGCCAACATGGCGCTGCTCGAAGCGGGCGAGCGTCGGGTCAATCTGCGGGTTTATGATACCGGGCCAGGTGCCGAAGCAGCAGCGGAAAAGGCGCTGGCGGAGGGCGCGCGGCTGTTCCTCGGGCCACTCCTCGCGCCCGATGTGCGCGCCGTTGCCCCGATCGCCACGGCGCGGGGCATTCCGGTAATCAGCTTCACCAACGACGCCAGCCTCGCCGGTGGCGATATCTATGTTATGGGGTTTCAGCCCGGGCAGTCGGTGGCGCGGGTCGTATCCTATGCGCGATCGCGCGGCATCGATCGCTTCGCCGCGCTGGTGCCAAGCGGCGTCTATGGCCAGCGCGCCTCGACGGCGTTCCTGCGCGCGGTCGAAGCCGTCGGCGGACACTCGGTGGCAGTGGTCAATTATCCGCATGATCCCGCCAAGATGGTCGCTGCCGCCCGCCAGGTGACGGCGTATGACGCGCGCACTAAGGCCGCATTGCGGGCACCTGCGGTGCGCCCCGACGGCACGGTGGCTCCGGTGGCGACGCGCATCGCGCCAGTGGCGTTTCAGGCGCTGTTGATTGCCGACGCCGGCACCGTCGCTGCCCAACTCGCCCAACCGCTGGCGCAATTTGGCGCGGCTTCTGGGTCGGTTGTCCTGCTTGGCACCGAACTCTGGAACAATGAACCGGCGCTCGCCAACGCCAAGGGTTTACGCGGCGCGATGTTTGCAGCGGTCCCCGATGGGCGTTTCGCCAGCCTGACGACGCGCTATCGCGCCAAATTCGGTGGTTCGCCATCACGTTTGGCGAGCTTTGGGTATGATTCGGTACTGTTGGTCAACAGCCTCGCCGGCAATTGGGCCTATGGCACGCCGTTCCCCAAGGCGGCACTGGCCAACCCGCAGGGGTTTGCCGGAATCGATGGCGTGTTCCGCTTTACCCCCAGCGGTATCGCCGAGCGCGCTCTGGAAGTGCAGCAGATCGGCGGGGGGGCGATCACCACAGTATCGCCCGCGCCGAAGTCGTTCGGGAATTAACGAACGATCTCGCGCAGCACCGCATTGACCAGCGGCCGCCCTGCGGCTGTCAGGCGCAATCCGTGTGCGTCACTCTCCAGCAACCCGCGCCGCGCCAGATCGGCGACTGCGGATCCATTCACCGCGTCCATGAGCGCAACCCCGGTCCGCCGCGCGAACACCGCCGCGTCGATTCCGGTCGTCAGCCGCAACCCCATCAGCAACGATTCGACGGCGCGGTCTGCGGGCGCGAGCGGCGTTTCATCTTTGATGCCATGGCCGCGTTCGGCGACCGCCGTCGCCCACGCTTCGGGCTTCTTTACCCGCACCGTCGCCACGCTGTCGCGACGGCCATGCGCACCGGGGCCGATGCCCGTATAGGTCCCCATCGTCCAATAGGTCAGGTTGTGGCGGCTTTCATGGTCGGTGCGGGCGTGGTTGGAGACCTCATACGCCGGGACGCCCGCCGCCGCCGTCATCGCACCGGTCATCTCGAACAGATCGGCCGATGTGTCTTCGTCGGGCAGGACCAACTGCCTCTTGGCGTGGAGTGCGGCAAAGCGCGTGCCTGCTTCGATGGTCAGTTGGTAGAGCGACAGGTGCGAGGTGCCGAAGCCGAGCGCGCGGTTGAGTTCGCGCGCCCAGCTTTCGCGGGTCATGCCGGGGCGGTCATAGATCAGGTCGAAACTGACCCGACCAAAGGTGCGTTGCGCGATATCGAGCGCCGCCAGCCCCTGCGCCAGATCGTGCGGGCGACCGAGCGCCTTGAGCTCGGCGTCGTCGAGCGCCTGCAGGCCGAGGCTGAGGCGGTTGACGCCCGCAGCGGCAAACCCGGCAAAGCGTGCCGCCTCGACCGAGGAGGGGTTGGCTTCGAGGGTGATTTCGACGTCGGGCGTTGGTTGCCAATACGACGTGGCGGCATCGATGATCGCCGCGACGGTGGCGGGCGGCATCAGCGACGGCGTGCCGCCACCGAAGAAGATGCTCGCCAACCGCCGCCCCGGCAGCAGCGCTGCCTCATGCGCCAGATCGGCGAGCAGCGCGTCGCGCCATTGGGCATCGTCGATCGACACCCGGACATGGCTGTTGAAATCGCAATAGGGGCATTTGGTGACGCAGAACGGCCAATGGACGTAAAGCGCGATGGGGTCGGTCAAAGGCACGCTGCAACCAGCATCGCGAACGCCCGCGCCCGGTGATTGTCGGCCTCCTTTTCGGCGCGCGGCATCTCGCCATAGGTCTGCGCCTTGCCGTCCATCAGGAACATCGGGTCATAGCCGAAGCCGTTGCCGCCGCGTGGCGGCCAGACGATGCGGCCATCGACCCGCCCTTCGAAGCTTTCGACGTGCCCGTCGGGCCAGGCGAGGGTGAGCGCGCAGATGAAGTGGGCGGTGTCGGGCTCACCTTCGGGCATCAGGTCGCGCACCCGCGCCGTCGCCACGCCGAAATCCTTGCCCGGCCCGGCCCAGCGCGCCGAGAAGAGCCCCGGATCGCCGCCGAGCGCGTCGACGCATAGTCCGCTGTCGTCCGCCAACGCTGGAAAACCGCTCGCCCGCGCCGCCGCCAGCGCCTTCAATTCGGCATTGGCGATAAAGGTCGTGCCGGTCTCGTCAGGCTCGGGCAGGCCGAGTTCGCCCGCGCTGACCAGATCCATCCCGAACGGCGCCAGAAGTTCGCCGATCTCCACCACCTTGCCGGGGTTGTGGGTGGCGATGACGAGGCGACTGGGGGCGAGGCGGCGGGTCACTGTTTGCGGCGCTTTCCCGCAAATGGCAGCCCGGCGTCAGCCAGCCGGCCTTTTATGAGCTCCAAATTCTTGGCTCCCATCGCATCCACCGGAATCGGAATGGCCATTGCACGACTTGGGTAGAGGAACAGGGTGTCGCCGAGGACATTCCATTTGACCAATTCTATCCAAGTCAGACGCACGGTTCCAGTCCTGCTCTCCATCTCCAGCAAGTCGGGGAAAACCCTACATATCATTTTGTCTCGGACCGATAGCTGCTCCCGATATATCTTGCGATAGCGGCGCCGATTCCATGCAAAACTACCCACCATTGCGACAAGTAAAACGAGGATCACGCTGTACGCGAAGATGTCCTGTGCTATAAATATACAGTATAAAACGTAGATCGCGGCAACGAGAATTACCCAGCGCGTTGCTCTCCAGCTAAGTCGCTCGGAAAGTCTGACCCACTGATCTTCGGTAAACGCGAAGCCGAATTCGTTCACCGCCCCACCGCCTGCAACTGCGCCGCAAAGATCTCCCCGCAGCCGATGCGCGCCAGACGCAGCAGGCGGAGCAGGGTTTCCTCGTCGAAGGGCGCGCCTTCGGCCGTCGCCTGCACTTCGACGATCCCGCCGGTCGACGTTAGCACGAAATTGGCGTCGGTGTCGGCGGCACTGTCTTCGATATAGTCGAGGTCGAGCACCGGGTTGCCGTCATGGACGCCGCAGCTGATCGCACCGACCTGGCAGCTCAGCGGGTCGGCCATGTTCGGGTTGCCCTTCATGATGCCGTCGATGGCGAGCCGCAGCGCCACCCATGCGCCCGAAATCGATGCCGTCCGGGTACCGCCATCGGCCTGCAGCACATCGCAATCGAGGGTGATCTGGCGTTCGCCAAGTGCGCTCATGTCGGTGACGGCGCGCAGGCTGCGTCCGATCAACCGCTGAATTTCCTGCGTCCGCCCCGATTGCTTGCCCTTCGCTGCTTCGCGGCTGCCCCGGGTATGCGTCGCACGCGGCAGCATGCCATATTCGGCGGTCACCCAGCCCTTGCCCTTGCCGCGCAGGAATGGCGGCACGCGTTCTTCGACGCTGGCGGTGACCAGCACATGCGTCATGCCGAACTTGACGAGGCACGAGCCCTCGGCATGGGCGGAAAAATGCGGGATTATTTCGATTGTCCGCATCTGGTCGGGAGCGCGGCCGGAGGGGCGCATGGGCAAGGTCCTTGATTGAATGAGCGCGGTGGTTAGCCCCAGATGCCTTTGCTGTCATCCCGGCGAAGGCCGGGACCCAGTTTTTCTTTGGCATCGCTTTGGCAAACGCGCGTCCTTGGCAAGCAAGCTGGATCCCGGCCTTCGCCGGGATGACAGGGCGGGGGCGCGCGGGGCCGGGATGACAGGAGGGCGCGGACCGCCTACCTACTCGCGCATGCAATCGCCCTCCGCCACCGAGCTGAACGAGCGCGCCCGGACGGTGTTTCGCGAGATCGTCGATTCGTATCTCGCCAGCGGCGCGCCGGTCGGCTCGCGGACTCTGTCGAAGCTCGGCAGTCTCGGGCTTTCGCCGGCATCGATCCGCAATGTCATGCAGGACCTTGAGGAGCTTGGGCTGTTGGCGGCACCGCATACATCGGCGGGACGGCTGCCGACCGATCTCGGGCTGCGGATGTTTGTCGACGGCATGATGCAAGCCAGCGAACCGTCGGCCGACGAACGCGCCGCGATCGAAAACGGGGCAGCGGGCGGTGCGGCGATCGAGGAGGTGCTGGCGCGCACCACCGCCGTATTATCGGGCCTGTCGCATTGCGCCGGCCTTGTCCTGGTTCCCAAGGCCGAACTGGTGATCCGCCAGCTGAGCTTTGTGCCGCTCGCCCCCGGCAAGGCGCTGATTGTGCTTGTCGGGGCCGATGGTACGGTTGAAAACCGCGTTCTCGACCTGCCGCCCGATTTGCCCGCGACGGCGCTTATCGAAGCGGCAAACTATATCAACACCCGGCTGGCGGGATCGACCCTCGCCATTGCAGCGGAACGGATGCGCGCCGAAGTTGCCGCCGACCGTGCTGCGCTGGACACGGTCACGGCATCGGCGGTCGAGGCGGGCTTGGCCGCTTGGTCGTCGGACGGCGCGGCACGCCCGGTGCTGATCGTGCGTGGGCAATCGCACCTTGTCGACGGAGCGGTCGATCTTGACCGGGTGCGGCAATTGCTCGGTGAGATCGAGGACAAGGAGGAGCTTGTCCGCCTGCTCGAACTGGCGCGCGGGGCCGATGCGACGAAGATTTTCATCGGGGCCGAAAGCCGCCTGTTCTCTTTGAGCGGATCGAGCGTTATTGCCGCACCGTACCGCGGGCAGGGCGGTCGCGTCGTCGGTATCGTCGGCGTCATCGGCCCAACGCGGTTGAACTACGCCCGGGTGATACCCATGGTGGACTATACAGCAAAAGCATTGAGCAGGTTGGTGGCATGAACGACGTGAATGAGACGGTTGCGGACGACATCGAGGGCTTCAGCGAAGCCGAGACCGGCGGGCCCAGCCTTGCCGATGAATTGCTGGCGCGGGACACCGAGATCGCCGATCTCAAGGACCGTCTGTTGCGCGCGGCGGCCGAGATGGAGAACACCCGCCGGCGTCTGGAGCGCGACAAGGCCGATGCGCAGGCCTATGCGATGACGGGGTTCGCGCGCGATCTGTTGAGCGTCGCCGATAACCTTCGGCGCGGCGTCGCGGCGCTGCCGGCCGCCGGAGACTCTGGGGCGTTCGACAATGTCCGCGGCGGCATCGAGGCGACCGAACGCGAGTTGCTGGCGGTGCTGGCGCGCCACGGCATCACTCGCGTCGAAACCGACGGCCAGAAGCTCGATCCCAACAAGCATCAGGCGATGATCGAGGTCGAAAGCGAGGCGCATGAGGCTGGGCAGATCGTTCAGGAACTGCAGGCCGGCTATGTGATCAAGGATCGGCTGCTGCGTCCGGCATTGGTCAGCGTCGCGAAGTAATCGCGCGCTGCGCCGACGAGGGGGAAATCATATGATCATTGTTATCGCGCGCGTCGAAGCCGAACCTGCACGCATGGACGAATTGCAACCGGCGCTCGATGCCATGATGCGGTCGACATGGGACGAATCGGGCTGTCTGAGCTATTCGATGGCGGTCGAAAGCCGGGATGCCGGCATCATCACCATCGTCGAACGCTGGACCGATGAAGCCGCACTCCGCGCCCATTTCGCCGAGCCGCATATGGCGGCGTTCAACGCGGCGGTGAAGGGGACAGTGCGCGGCATCGACGCCAAGATTTACGACGTGACGGGCGAACGCCCGTTGATGCCCTAAATCCGCCAGTCGCCGAACGGCAGTACGGTCGCATAATCCGCGAGCGGCGCGCGCCCGGCGAGGTGCCGCCCCTCACGCAGCAGATAGGCGTCTTCCACCATCGACGCCTGTTGTTCGACACCATAGGCGGCGAATGGCTTTCCACGAGCGAGTTCATAGCGATAGCGCGCCCATGGCGGCCGCGCGATGATCAGGTTCACCCCGCATTGATGCTGCCAGACATGGGTCATTTCATGGATGAAATGCGCGCGGGCGTACATTTGCTCGGTCGAGAAGTCGGCGCTCCAACCTTGGCCATTGGGGTGAAACCACAGATGCCCGTTGGGGGCCATGGTGATCCATGCCGGTTGCAGCATCCAGAATTTGGCGTGGCGAATGGTGACGCGGGCGGTATCGATGGCGGTACCGAATACCGATTGCGTCAGCGCGCATTCGCCCGGCGTCAACGGGCGGGCGTTAGTGTCCGACATGCTCGTCGGTCACGCCGCGCACTGTCGCCGCCGTTGTTACCTTCGCCCCGCTTTTGAAGGTGAGCGTCAGCGGAACCGACTTCGCGCCCGCCGCCAAACCATAGATCATCAGATGATTGCCGCCGCTGGCAAATTCCACCTTGGCTTTGGCGGGCACATCGAGCCCGTCGATCTTCGCCATCCGCATGATACCGGTGGCCATCTCCATACTGTGCATCTCGATCCGCAGCCCTGGTGCCGTGACGCCGACCAGCCGGTCGGCCCTACGGTCGCCGGTGATCGTCAGATACCCTGCAGAGGCGCGACCGGTCACCGGGTTGGCACGAATCCAAGCGTCAGTCACGACCGGTGCAGCGGCGACCGGAACGGCGGCGGTTACCAAGGCACCTGCAAGAATGATCGATCGAAACATCGGAACTCCCTAACGTAACAGCAACACTACACCCGGTGATACGGGTGCCCCGCCAAAATACTGGTGGCGCGGTACAGTTGTTCGGCGAGCATGGCGCGGACGAGCATGTGCGGCCAAGTGGCCCTGCCAAAGGCCAGCAGCAGATCGGCACTGGCGCGCGTTGCTGCATCATGGCCATCGGCGGCACCGATCAGAAACCGCACCTCACGCACGCCTTCGTCGCGCCAGCCACCGAGCTTTGCCGCCAGCGCCGCCGAGCCGATGTCGCCACCGGCTTCGTCAAGAACCACGGTCCGCCCGCCGCCCCAGACCGGCCATGCGGCGGTCTCGCTGAGTTCGACGACCGACAAGCTGCCCGACAATCGCTTGGCGTAGCGCTCGACCAGTTCGCTTTCGGGCGACGTGCCGATCTTGCCGCGCGCGACGATGGTCAGCTTCATCGGACGGCGCTCTACAGGGGCTCAGGCGTCGGGTTGTGCAGGGTCCGGTGCAACCTTGGGCGGTGCTCGGCTTGGGCCAGTCGAGCCGCTCGGGCCATCGAACGCCCACATTTTTTCAAGGTTGTAGAAGCTGCGGACTTCGGGCCGGAACAGATGGACGATGACGTCGCCGGCATCGATCAGCACCCAGTCGGCGGCGGGCAGACCTTGCAGGCGGACGCTGCGCTTCAGATCGGTCTTGACCTTTTCGGCGATCTTCGATGCCATCGACGCGACCTGCCGGTTCGACCGACCGCTGGCGATGACCATGTAATCGGCGATGCTGGTCTTGCCCGCCAACGGTATCGAGACAAGTTCGAGCGCCTGATCGTCGTCGAGCGACTGCATGATGAGGCTGTGCAACGCCGTGACGCTCGCCATGCCGTCCTCAAGCGATGGAGCAATCGCTCCATCCGTACCAACCACCGATGTCAAATTCGTCGCCTCATGCTGCCGTATAGCGGCGCGCCCAATCCGGATCGGCCGCCCGGATCGCCGTCGCCGAAACTGGCGTCCGTCTGATCTCGAGGAACACGATTGCCGGCAGCGGCCACCTCGTCCATTCGCGCGCCTGTGCTCGCCGGCGCCGCCATCGCCTGAGCCACGCCATTGCAGGCGAGACCAGACCAGCATCTATGTAGTGCGGACGCGCGATAACAGCAATCGGAACCCGGCGTGCGAACGTTCGCCAGCGCCGCCAACGGTGCAATTCCGCCAAATTATCGGCTCCCATCAGCCAGATAAACGCCGAATTGGGCGACCGTTTCTGCAATGCGGCAACGGTATCGACCGCGAATCGGGTGCCAAGTTCGGCTTCGATGAGCATCGGCTTGATGCGCGGATGGCGCGCCGCCGCCTCTGCCGAGCGCAGTCGCACCGCCAGCGGGGCCATGCCAGTCGCCGATTTCAGCGGGTTCTGCGGGCTGACCAGCCACCAGACCTCATCCAGCCCGAGCTGCCGCATTGCCTCGATACTGATGTGCCGGTGCCCGGCGTGTGCAGGATTGAAGGACCCGCCGAGGAGACCGATGCGTTTCATGACTTATCGGCGCGCCATGTGTCGGATATCGACGATGACGATCCTGTCGGGCTCAATGCGGTATCGAATGATATACGGCAAGCCACCGATTGAAAACTTGCGGGTGCCGTCCTCAGCAGGACTACCGATATGCGGGAACTCACGAAGCAAAGCGATCTTTTCATCAATGCGCCTAGCCAGCCGGTTGGCAGCAACGGGATCGTCCGCAGCGATATACTGGCAGATGGCGGTCAGGCTGGCATTCGCTCGTGTCAGCCAGAAAGCGCGCCTCACTTGGCAGGGATGGCAGTACGATTACGCATTGCTGCAATATTGGCATGCAACTCTGCCATCACGGTTTCGTGATCAATCCCGTGACCATTTGCGATTTCCGCATCGGCTTCGGCTACAAGCTCTGCGTCGCGCGCAGCGTCCATCGGTTTCCAGCCTTCAGCCGTCATTTCATAGCCGACAACCCAGTCCGGCTCAGTGCCGTCGCGGAACATCTGCGGAGAAAATCGGTCGAAGTCCTCGATCATTAGCGGAATATAACGCAGACTTACCGCCATGCCAAACCCTACGCCCGCACCTGCCCAGTGCCCCGCACCAGTGTCTTGTAGGTCGTCAGCCCCTCCAGCGCGACCGGGCCGCGGGCATGGAGGCGCCCGGTGGCGATACCGATTTCGGCCCCGAAGCCGAACTCACCGCCGTCGGCGAACTGCGTCGAGGCATTGTGGAGAACGATGGCGCTGTCGACTTCGGTGAGGAAGCGTTCGGCCACGCCGGCGTCTTCGGCGACAATTGCGTCAGTGTGCGATGAACTATGCGCGGCGATGTGTGTGATGGCACCGCCGACGCCATCGACTATCGCGACCGATGCAATGGCGTCGAGATACTCAGTATCCCAATCGTCGCCGGTGGCAGCAATGGTGCGGCTGTCCAACGCGGCTGCCCCGGCATCGGCGCGGACTTCGCAGCCACCGTCGGCAAGAGCGGCGACGACCGCGCGCGCCAGTGCGGGGGCCGCGGCGCGATCGATCAGCAGCGTCTCCATCGATCCGCACACCGCTGTCCGCCGCAGCTTGGAATTGACGGCGATCGCCACCGCCTTGGCCGGGTCGGCCGAGGCATCGACATAAACATGGTTGATGCCGTCGAGGTGCGCCAGCACGGGTACCCGGGCCTCGGCCTGAACCCGCGCCACCAATCCCTTGCCGCCGCGCGGGATGATGACGTCGATCAGGCCATGGGCGGTCAGCATCGCGCCGACCAGCGCGCGGTCACCAGCGGGCACCATCTGCACCGCCGCTCCGGGCAAACCGGCTGCCGCCAGCCCTTCGGCGACACAGCCGAGCAGGACGGCGTTCGACCGCGCCGCCTCCGACCCGCCGCGCAACAGGCAGGCATTGCTCGCCATCAGGCACAGCGCGGCGGCATCGGCGGTGACGCCGGGACGGCTTTCATAGATGATGCCGATAACGCCAAGCGGCACGCGGACGCGTTCGAAGCGCAGCCCGTTGGGTTGCTCCCAGCGCTTGATCACCTCGCCGACCGGATCGTCGAGTGCCGCCACGGCATCGAGCCCGCTGGCGATCGCTTCGACGCGCGCTGCGTCGAGTGCCAACCGGTCGATCAGCGCCTCGGACAGCCCGCCCACGCGTCCGGCGGCAACATCCTGCGCATTGGCGGTCAGCAGCTCCGCCGAACGGGATCGGATGGCTGCCGCGGCCGCCCGGATCGCATCGGCCTTCACTGCCGTCGGTGCGCGCGCGAGGGCTGGCAATGCGGCACGGGCCGCGCGCGCTAGTGCCTCGATGATGGTCACGGCGTCGCTCACAGCAGCACCAGATGGTCGGCGTGGACGAGCGCCGTGCGCGGGGCATAGCCGAGCACCGCCGCCTGTGCCGCATTGCGCAGCCCCTTGATTGCCAGCGCGTCGGGCGCATCATATTCGGCGAGGCCGCGCCCGATAATGCTACCGGCCGCGCAGACATCGACGACGTCGCCGCGCGCAAAGCGCCCCGTGACGCCGGTGACACCCGCTGCCAACAGACTCTTGCCGTGGCGCAACGCCGTCGCTGCGCCGTCGTCGATTTCAATCGTTCCCGCCACGGTCATCCGCCCCGCCAGCCACGCCTTTTTCGCCCGCGCGCCTTCGCCCGCGATGAAGACGGTGCCATGCCCGGTCGCGGCGTACTGCGCGAGCGGGTTCAGGACGCGGCCATCGGCGATCGCGAGGTGGATACCCGCCGCCACCGCGATCTTCGCCGCTGCGACCTTCGACGCCATGCCGCCCGACCCCAATCCCGAGCCGCTGCCACCATCGGCCATCGCCGCGATTGCGGCATCGATCACCGCGACTTCGGGCACATGCACTGCCGCCGCGTCGCGCGCAGGGTTGGCGGTGTAGAGGCCATCGACGTCGGACAGCAGGATGACACCCGAAGCACCCGCCGCCTGCGCCGTGCGCGCCGCCAACCGGTCGTTGTCGCCAAAGCGGATTTCGGTCGTCGCCACCGTATCGTTCTCGTTGATGACCGGCACCGCGCCGAGCGTCAGCAGCCGGTCGAGCGTTGCGCTGACGTTGAGATAGCGCCGCCGGTCCTCGAGATCGTCGAGCGTCAGCAACACTTGCGCCGCCGTCAGCCCCGATGCCGCGAACAACTCGCTCCACGCTTCCGACAGGGCGATCTGCCCGACGGCGGCAGCGGCTTGCGCATCCTCGAGGCTCGCACGGCCGCCCTTTGCCAGTTTCAACCGCTTGGCGCCCAGTGCAATTGCCCCCGACGAAACGACCGCCACCGCCTGTCCCGCCGCGCGCCGCGCCGCGATGTCGGCAACGACCGAGGCGAGCCACTGCCGTCGGACCGCGCCCTTGCCATCGACAAGCAGCGACGAACCGATCTTGACGATCAGGCGCGAGCAGGCGGCGGGGGCGAAGCGGTCCATCGGACGGGCGCTATCTTCTACGCTGTCATCCCGGCGAAGGCCGGGACCCAGTTTGCTTCGCTATCGCGGGAAGACAGCTGGATCTCGGCCTTCGCCGGGATGACAGAAATGGCGTGCGGGTCAAACCGGCGACCATGCGCGTGCTGCCAGAGCAATTTGTCCTGCCGCCAAAACGGGTGCCTTGGCTTTGCCGACGGCGGCAATCAGCCGGTCGAGCACCTCATCGACGCCCACGCCCGTCGCTGCCGACATCACCAGCACTTCGGCCCCGCTGGCCTTGGCAAGTGCGGCGCGTTTGGCCGACAGCGATGCCTTACCGACGACATCGGCCTTGGTCAGGGCGATGATCTCGGGCTTGTCGGGGAGGCCGCCGCCATAAGCGGCGATCTCGTCGCGCACCGTCCGCCATGCCTTGACCGGCGAGGCGGCGCTGGCATCGACGAGATGCAGCAGCACACGGCAGCGTTCGATATGCCCGAGGAAGCGGTCGCCGATGCCGACGCCTTCGGCCGCGCCGGCGATAAGGCCGGGAATGTCCGCGACAACGAACTCCTTGCCCTTGTGGCTGACGACGCCAAGCTGCGGCTTCAGGGTCGTGAACGGGTATGCTCCAACCTTTGCCCCAGCGTTCGACACGGCGTTGATGAAGGTCGATTTTCCGGCATTTGGCTGCCCGAGCAGACCGGCATCGGCGAGCAGTTTCAACCGTAGCCAAACCGATAGTTCGCGGCCTTCGAAGCCCGGCTGAAACTGGCGCGGCGCACGATTGGTCGAGCTTTTATAGTGCGAATTACCCTTGCCGCCGTCGCCGCCCTTGAGGATGACGACGCGTTCGCCGGGTTTGGTCATGTCGGCGATCAGCGTGCGATCTTCGTCATCGCCGAGGATCTGCGTACCGACCGGCACCTTGATGACCAGATCGTCGGCTCCGGCCCCCGTGCGGTTGCGGCCCATGCCATGCTGCCCGCGTCCGGCGCGGAAGTGCTGCGCATAGCGGAAGTCGATAAGCGTATTGAGCCCTTCGATGCATTGGAACACGACATCGCCGCCGCGCCCGCCGTCACCGCCATCGGGTCCGCCATATTCGACGAACTTCTCGCGCCGAAACGACACTGAACCGTTGCCCCCGGCACCCGAGGAAATGTAAATCTTGGCTTGGTCAAGGAACTGCATGATCGCGCGCTTGTGACAGGCAAGGCACTAAAATGCCAGCCGGTGGTGGTTTCAGCCGATGGGGCCAGCCGGACCGGTAACCGGGAAAACCAGTTCGATGCGGGTTCCGGCGCTGCTGTCGGTGGTCAGAGTGCCTGCGAGTTGCTGCGTCATGGCGCGGAGGAGGCGGCGGCCGTTGCCGGTACCGGTGGGCTCGGCGCTTGGTGGCATGCCGATCCCGTTGTCGGCCACCGTCAGCCGATAGGTGTCGTCATCGCGATGAAAGGTGATGCGAACCTCGCCGTTGCGATCATCTGGAAACGCGTACTTCAACGCATTCTGAACGAGTTCGTTGATCACTAGTCCCAACGTCACCGACCGACTCGAATCGAGCGTGGCGGGTCCGACCTCGCAGCGGATGGCGACGGCGCGCAAACCGACGAGAGTTGCGTTCAGATCGTGGCATAGATCGGTGATGAACCCGCGTGCATCGACGGCGGTCTCGCCGCTGGCCACCTGCAGCCGCGTATAGACCTGCGCGAGCACCGACAGTCGCGATACCGCGTCGCCGATAATGTCCTTCGCCTCGTCAAGGCTGGTGCACCGGCGCTGGGCGACGCTCATCAGCCCGCCGATGGTCTGCAAATGATTCTTGATGCGGTGATTGATATCGTCGAGCAGCAGTTCCTTTTGCGCGTCGGAGGCTTTCAATCGCGCTTCGCCGTCCTTGATCTGGCTGATGTCCTGCGACATCCCGATAATGCCGATGATTGTGCCATCGGCATCGCGCCACGGAAACTTGCTCGAAAAAAACGTAGCCAGTGTGCCGCCGGGCTGTCGCACCCGTTCTTCAATGGTGCGAATCGCGCCGTCGGTCATGATCGCCCGGTCGTTGGCCTCGATCGCAGTCGCCGATTCCGCGTCCAGATAGTCGCGGTCGCGCGTGCCGCGCACACTGTCCCGGGGTGCGCCGAGCACGCCGGCTGCAGCCGAATTGACGAGGACAAACCGACCTTCCGAGTCCTTGACGTACACCGGGTCGGGCGTACCCTCGGTAATCGCATCGAGCAGCCGTATCTGGCTATCGCGCTCCATTGCAGCATGCAGCATCGCGATATTGGCCTTCGACAGCTCGTCGATGGCATGGCGCATCGCCTCGACAATTGCACCGACGACAAGCCCGGTGATCACGAAGACAATCAGCGCCATCGCCTGCCGATAGTCGGTGACCGCCGCCCGTTCGGCGTACAGGGTGAACCGGGCCGCCAAGGCCGCCGATAACAGCGTCGTGAAAGCGCTGCAGCCATGATCGAAGACAACCGCGACGAACACGATCGTCGGGAAAAAGAACAGGAAAGGCGGGCCGCCAACTGTGTGGCCCAATCCGAGCGCACCAACAGCGGCAAGGGCAGACAGCAGATAGCGCAGCGGCCATGGCAACTTTGCCACGCCGCGCAATCGACCCGAAAGCACCCCAATCATGTAGCCCACCCCGATGCAGGCGACAGTATCCCAGCCGCCTTCAAAGCGTCTACGGATTTCAGCGTATGGCTGTCAGTGCGGTATCGTACCGCAATGCGTTATTCGGCGGCGATTGCCACCGGCTGCGCTGCGTCGACGCTCACGTACTTGCGACCGAGCTTGCCTTCGTGGAAGACTACGGCACCTTCGACGGTCGCATAGATCGTGTGATCGACGCCAAGGCCGACGTTGCGACCGGGATGGACGCGAGTGCCGCGCTGACGGATGATGATCGTCCCGGCCTTGACCGCTTCGCCGCCAAAACGCTTGACGCCCAGACGCCGACCTTCGGAGTCGCGACCGTTGCGGGACGAGCCGCCTGCTTTCTTATGTGCCATGGTTCTGCTTACCCGACCGAGGTGATCTTCAGCACCGTCAGCTGCTGACGATGGCCGTTCTTGCGGCGATAATTGTGGCGGCGGCGCTTTTTGAAGACGATGACCTTGTCGGCCTTGGTCTGCGCGACGATTTCGGCGGTGACCGCGCCGCCGGTGGTGATGGCACCACCGTCGCCGAACATCAGCACGTCGAGCTGAACGCTCGTGCCGGCTTCTCCGTCGATCTTCTCGACGAGGATCGTGTCATCGGTGGCGACCCGATATTGCTTGCCGCCCGTGCGGACTACCGCGAACATGGTGTGTACCTTGCAAAGTGCTGAAGCCGACGAGGCGATGCCCTGCCGTGCGAGGGAGCGCGGTTAGGCGAAACTGCTGCTGCTGTCAACGCGCTCGACCGCACTTCCGTTGACCGAACGCCCGAAGCTGCCGCCGAACAACCGACGGTATTCGGTTTCGGGCGGCCCATAGCTGCCGCGACTGATCTGGATCAATCGTTCGCGATTGATGATCGCCACCCGCCCGCGACTTGCGCGAATCGCACCGTCCGCCGCGAGCGCCTGCATGCCGACGGTGACCCCCGATCGGCGAACGCCCAGCATAATCGACAGGAACTCGTGCGTCATGACAACGGCGGCGTCGGCAGACACCCGGTCGTTGGCCATCAGCAACCATCGTGCCAGCCGCTCTTCGATGGTGTTGGTGGCATTGGCAAACGCCGTGTGGGCGACTTGCACATAGAGTGTCTGGGCAAAGAGTGCGAGCCGGACGCGGATCGACAAACGTTGCTCCATGACCCGCGCCAGATCGTTCACGGCAATCCGATACGCGGTCCCGCCGCTTTGAACATGGGCGTCGAGCGATGCGCGGTAAACACCGTTGAGCACCGCCACATCGACCATGCCTTCATAGCCGACAATGCCCGCTTCGATCTGCCGCCCGTCGGGCATCGCAGTGATAACCGAAACAATGCCGGTTTCGACAAACCAGACATGATCGATCACCCCTTCGGTGACCACAAGATGGCTGCGCAATTCGAGCGGCACCAGTTTGAGATACGGCTCGAGCGCCAGAAAATCATCCGCGGCGAGCCCCGCCAGCAGATTATTACGAATCGCACTCTGGTTGATGACCGACAATCTTACCCCTTCTTCCTCGGGGCAAGAGCCGCTGCTCCTGTTCGTCACTGCCCGGTCGAGCCAACGTGACGCTGCGTCCCTTTAGACTATTTTCAGGATGAAGGCGAATTATTGTGGTGTCGGTCCGATAGCGAACGAAGACCGCCTATCTGGAGGTCGCAAGTGCCGCGCGCGCGCAAGAATCTGGTTTCATTCGGTCAATTCGCTCCAGACACCTTTGAGCTTATCGAAAAATCCCGTTTGACGCGGGAAGTTCTTGCCGCCTTCGGCCGCCTCCAGCTGCTGGAACTCCTCCAACAACTCCTTTTGGCGGCGCGTCAGCTTGACCGGCGTCTCGACATCGATCTGCACTACGAGATCGCCAAAGCCGCCGCCCGCCACGCCGCCATTCAGCGCCGGCATGCCGCGTCCGCGCACCCGGAACTGCTTGGCGGTCTGGGTCCCCGCCGGAATGCGGACCGTTGCCATCGCCTTGTCGAGGCAGGGCACCTCGATTTCGCCACCCAATGCGGCGGTAACGATCGAGATCGGTGCGGCGGCGAACAAGGTGGTGCCGTCGCGTTTGAACACCGGGTGGGGCTTCAGCCCGATAAAGATGTATAAATCGCCGGCCGGACCACCCCGCGATCCGGCCTCGCCTTCGTTGGCGACACGGATACGGGTCCCGTCGTCGACTCCGGCGGGAACGCGAACGTTCAACGATTTTTCGCGCGCTACCCGTCCCTGGCCGTGACAGACGGGGCAGGGGTCTGGGATGACCTGGCCAAGGCCTTGGCACGTCGGGCAGGTGCGCTCGACGGCGAACAGGCCTTGCCGCATCGCGACGCGGCCCTGACCGCCGCAGGTCGCACAGGTTTTGGCCGAGGTTCCGGGTTTCGCGCCGCTGCCGCTGCAGGGTTCGCAGGCCGCAGCAACTTCAACCGCCAAAGTGGCTTCCTTGCCGGCGTAAGCCTCTTCGAGCGACAATTCGAGGTCGTAGCGCAGATCTTGCCCGCGTTGGGCCCCGCCTCGCTGACGTCCGCGCCCGCCACCCATGAATTCGCCGAAGATATTTTCGAAGATGTCGGAGAAGCCGCCGCCGAAGTCCTGCCCACCGCCGCCGCCTTGTTGACGAAAGGCGGCGTGGCCGAAGCGGTCATAGGCCGCACGCTTTTGCGGGTCCTTGAGGCAGTCATATGCCTCGCTGATCGCCTTGAAGCGCTGTTCGGCGGCTGCATCGCCGGGGTTTTTGTCGGGGTGCCACTGCATGGCGAGGCGGCGATACGACGACTTCAGCGTCGAATCGTCGGCACCGCGCTGGCATTCGAGCAGTTCGTAGAAGTCGATTTCGGTGGTCATTCCGTCAGCCCCAAAGCGCAAAACCTGTCATCCCGGCGAAGGCCGGGATCCAGCTTTCTTTGGTTCGCCCGCAGCAAGAAAACTGGGTCCCGGCTTTCGCCGGGATGACAGATTATCGTGTTCCCACCCAACCCCTCCCGCAAGCGGGAGGGGAGCAGACACTACTTTTTGTCGTCTTCGACTTCCGAGAATTCGGCGTCGACGACATTGTCGTCTTTCGGCTCGGCTTCGGCTTCGGGCGATGCTGCCTTCGCCTGTTCGGCAGCATAAACCGCCTCGCCGAGCTTCATTGCCACGGTGCCCAGTGCCGTCGTCTTGGCAGTGATCGCCGCTGCATCGCCGCTGTCGAGCACGGCCTTCAAATCGGCGATTGCTGCTTCGATCTCGGCCTTGACCTCGGGCGTCACCTTGTCGCCGTGCTCGACAAGCTGGCGCTCGGTCGAGTGAGCAAGCCCATCGGCCTGATTGCGGGCTTCGGCGACTTCGCGGCGGGTCTTGTCTTCGGCGGCGAATTGCTCAGCCTCACGCACCATCTTGTCGATATCGTCCTTCGAAAGCCCGCCTGACGGCTGGATGCGGATCTGCTGTTCCTTGCCGGTACCCTTGTCCTTGGCATTGACCGCAACAAGGCCGTTGGCATCGATATCAAAGGTCACTTCGATCTGCGGCAAACCGCGCGGAGCAGGCGGGATCCCGACAAGATCGAACTGGCCGAGCAGCTTGTTGTCCGCCGCCATCTCGCGCTCACCCTGGAATACCCGGATGGTCACGGCCGACTGGTTATCGTCGGCGGTCGAGTAGGTCTGGCTCTTCTTGGTCGGGATCGTGGTGTTGCGGTCGATCATCCGGGTGAACACGCCGCCCAGCGTTTCGATGCCGAGCGACAATGGCGTCACATCGAGCAGCAGCACGTCCTTGACGTCGCCCTGCAGCACGCCTGCCTGAATCGCGGCACCGAGTGCGACGACTTCATCGGGGTTGACGCTGGAATTGGGTTCCTTGCCGAACAATTCCTTCACGAACGCCCGGACCCGCGGCATACGCGTCATGCCGCCGACAAGGATGACCTCGTCGATTTCGCTGGTCTTGACGCCGGCTTCGCTGATTGCATCGAGGCACGGCTTGCGGGTGTGCTCGATCAGATCGATGACCAGCCGCTCGAGATCGGTGCGGGTGACGGTCTTGACGAGGTGCTTCGGGCCAGTGGCGTCGGCGGTGATGAAGGGCAGATTGACCTCGGTCGATGCCGACGACGACAGTTCGATCTTGGCCTTTTCGGCGGCTTCCTTCAGCCGCTGGAGCGCGAGCTTGTCCTTCTTCAGGTCGATGCCCTCGGCCTTCTGGAAGTCGGCTGCCAAAAACTCGACAACCTTCGCATCGAAATCTTCACCACCGAGGAACGTGTCGCCGCTTGTCGACTTCACTTCGAAGACGCCGTCGCCGAGTTCGAGCACCGACACGTCGAAGGTGCCGCCGCCCAAATCATAGACCGCGATCGTCTTGGCGTCCGAACGCTTGTCGAGGCCATAGGCAAGTGCCGCTGCCGTCGGCTCGTTGATGATGCGCAGCACCTCAAGACCGGCAATCTTGCCGGCGTCCTTGGTCGCCTGACGCTGGGCGTCGTTGAAATAGGCGGGGACGGTGATGACCGCCTGCGTGACCTTCTCGCCGAGATACGCTTCTGCGGTTTCCTTCATCTTTTGCAGGATGAAGGCGGAAATCTGCGACGGGCTGTAATCCTCGCCACCGGCACCGACCCAAGCGTCGCCGTTCGGGCCCTTGACGATCTTGTAAGGAACCAGCGCCATGTCCTTTTGCGTCATCGGATCGGCGAAGGTGCGGCCGATAAGGCGCTTCACCGCGAAGACGGTATTTTCGGGGTTGGTCACCGCCTGACGCTTGGCTGGCTGACCGACAAGGCGTTCTTTGTCCTTGGTAAAGGCGACCTGCGACGGCGTGGTGCGTGCGCCTTCGGCGTTTTCGACGACCTTGGGGGCCGAGCCCTCCATGACCGCAACGCACGAGTTGGTGGTGCCGAGATCGATTCCGATGACTTTTGCCATAATCGTCCTGTCCGTCCTCTATCTGTGAGCCCGTGCGGCAGCGCCCCCGAAAGCAGCGCCGCCCATCGTCTGCGAGGGCGCATATAGGAAGGCCAAAAATGGCGTGCAAGTTGTGACGGCGAGTCGATTTGGCACAAAGCGATCTAAGCACGATGTCCGGCAACAGCGGTTGCGGACTCCGGCTGGCCGGCGCACTGGCTTGCCGTCGTCGCGGATATGGTCCGCGACGACGGGGCCCGGCGCATTATTCCGCCAGAAACGCCAGTAGATCGCGCGACACCTCGGTCTTGTGCGTCGCCAGCAGGCCGTGCGGTGCACCGTCATATTCGATCAGCTTGGCGTGCGGGATCGCGGTTGCGGCGGCGCGCGCGGTAATGTCGATCGGCACTGTCACGTCCTTGGTGCCGTGGATGATCAGCGTCGGCATGGTGAACGACGGCAGATCGGGACGGAAATCGGTCGACGAGAACGCCTTTACGCAGTCGAGCGTGCCCTTCAGCCCGGCCTGCAGCGCGGTTTCGAGCGACCATTCGATCTGCTCGTCGCTGACCGGGTGCGACAGTACGCCGACGCCGTAAAAATCCTTGAGGAAGCCGTGCAGGAATTTGGCGCGGTCGGCGTTCAACCCCTGCAGAATCCCGTCGAATACCGATTGCGGTGCGCCTTCGGGGTGGTCGTTGGTCTGCAACAGGAACGGCACCACCGATGCGATCAGCACGACCTTGCGCGCCTCGCCATGGCGGCTGAGGTAGCGCGCGACTTCGCCGCCGCCCATCGAAAAGCCGACGAGCGCTGCGTCCTCGGCTTCCGTCGCTTCGATCACTGCAGCCAGATCGTCGGCGAGCGTGTCATAGTCATAGCCATCCCATGGCTGGTCGGAGCGTCCGAAGCCGCGACGGTCATAGGCGATGACGCGGTGTCCTGCGTCGGCGAGCGCCAGCGCCTGATCGTCCCAACTGTCGGCGGACAGCGGCCAGCCATGGATGAGCACGACCGGTGGACCGTCGGCCGGTCCCCATTCCTTGAAATAGAGTGCCACGTCATCGTCGGTTTCGATCATCGGCATCATATTGTCCTTTTGTAAAAGCGAACCCCCAACGCCCGGCACGCCGCCGGTATCCGCCCTGTTTGAGCCGTCTGCCCTAGGCAAGAATTATGACGGCGCGACCGGCGCTGCGACGTTCCAAAGCTTTGGCGAGTTACGCGCGTCAAATCCTCGCTCTGGCGCGCCACCTGACATGCGCTTATCATCGACGAATTGCGTATCTGCGTTCGTAAAGGCCCGCCCATGTCGCCGCGTTGGAAGATTACCCTGCCGCTCGTTGCGCTGATGCTGATTCCGGCGTCGGTGGCCGTCCATGCGGCGTCCGAAAGCGACACTTACAAGCAATTGGACGCGCTGATGGACGTTTTCGAACGCGTTCGCAGTGATTATGTCGACAAAACCGACGATAAAAAGCTGATCGAGGGTGCAATCAACGGCATGCTCGCCAGTCTGGACCCGCATTCGTCGTATCTCGATGCACGCGATTTCGCCAATATGCGGCAGCAGACCGACGGCGAATATGGCGGGCTGGGCCTCACCGTTACGACCGAGGAGGGCGCGGTCAAGGTTATCGCGCCGACCGACGATACGCCGGCGGCGCGCGCCGGGATCAAGTCGGGCGACTTTATCACCCATCTCGACGGCGAATTGATTTATGGCGGATCGCTGCAGGACGCGGTCGACAAGATGCGCGGCGCGCCGGGCACATCGATCAAGCTGACCGTGGTGCGCGAAGGCGTACCCAAGCCGCTCGAATTCACGCTGAAGCGCGAGGTCATCGTCATTCGCCCGGTCAAGTTCGAAACCAGGGGCAACGTCGGCATCCTGCGCATTTCGGCGTTCAACAAGCAGACCGGCGAAGCGACCCGTACCGCCGTCACCAGCATCGAAAAGAAACTCGGGCCGGGGCTGGCGGGCTTCATCGTCGATCTGCGCTCGAACCCCGGCGGCTTGCTCGATCAGGCGATCGAAGTCTCCGACGTGTTCCTCGACAAGGGCGAGATTGTTTCGCAGCGTGGCAAGGCGAAAAGCGATATTCAGCGGTATAATGCCAAACCCGGCGATCTTGCCGAAGGACGGCCGGTGATCGTGCTGGTCGATGAAGGGTCGGCATCGGCAGCGGAAATCGTCGCGGGCGCGCTGCAGGACCAGAAGCGCGCGCTGGTCATCGGGCAGCGCAGTTTCGGCAAGGGATCGGTGCAGACGCTCATTCCGATGTCGCAGGACACCGCGCTGCGGCTGACCACCGCGCGCTATTTCACCCCGTCGGGGCGCTCGGTCCAGGAAAATGGCATCGAACCCGATGTCCAGGTCCCGCAATTGAGCGATGCAACCTTGAAGGACCGTCAGCCGCGGCTGCGTGAGGCCGATCTGCGTCGCCATCTAATTAACGAGATCAAGGACGGTAACGACAAGCTGATCGAAGCCGATACCAAGGTCGATCCGCGTTTTGCCGAAACGGCGGACGCCCTGAAGAAAAAGGGCATCATCGATTTTCAGCTCGATTATGCGGTAAAGCTGCTCGGGCGGACGACGGGGGCAACGGTGGTGCCGGTGCAGACGGCGGCGAAATAGTCCGTCCGCCGGGCTGCTCCTGCTGGATTGCCGCCAGCCGCCGCGCTGTCTAAAGCGGCGCATCCGTCGTCACCGCTGAGGAATCCCCGTGCTTCGCCGATTGTACGACTGGACGCTGGCGCGCGCTGCCGGACCGCAGGCCGAAGCCTGGTTCGCCGGCGTAAGCTTCGTCGATGGCGCGCTGCTGCCCATCCCGCCCGAACTCCTGCAGATCCCGATGGCCATGGCACGGCCCAGCCATGCTTGGCGGGTCGGCATCATCGGCGCGCTGTCGTCGGCGGCCGGTGCGGTGCTCGGCTATGAAATCGGCGCGCTCTTCTATCAGGGCGTCGCCATGCCACTGATCAAAATGACCGGGCATCTACCGCAATTCGAAGCATTCATGCGCGCGGTGGCTGGGAATGTGTTCCTTTGGCCCATCGCCTTTGTCGTCATGCCACAGGCAGCAGCGATGGCCGCAGGCAGCGTACCGCTCGGTATCGGTGCCGCACTGGCAGCGTCGTTGGTCGGGCGCGGCAGCCGCTTTCTCATCGTCGCGTGGCTGCTCCGGCATTTCGGGGCGCGGGCGCAGGTTTTCATCGACCGTTATTTCCACCATGTTGCCGTCGCCGTGCTCGCCATCCTCGCTGTCTATGTCGTGGTACGCTATGCGCTCTAGGTCGCTGGTGGCTGCAGGCTTGATCGGTGTCCCCGCCGCGCTGCTCGGCGGTGCACTGGCATTTCAGTATATCGGCGGCATTGCGCCGTGCGACATGTGCATGTGGCAGCGCTGGGCGCTTGTCGCGGCGCTTGCCATCGCCACACTCGCGACGATTGCCGGGAGGTTGCGCCTGCTGCTGATCGTCGCTGCGCTGGCGGTTCTCGGCGACGCCGCGATCGCCATGTTCCATGCGGGCGTCGAACAGCATTGGTGGGAGGGTATCACTACCTGCACCGCGCCGCCGGTCAGCGGCTCGGCCGCCGACGTCATGACGCAGATCATGGCAGCCCCGCTGGTGCGCTGCGACGCCATCGCATGGTCGCTTTTCGGCCTGTCCATGGCAGGGTGGAACGCGTTGATAGCGATGGTCACAGGAGTTTGGGCATTATGGCTGCTACGCCGCACATGAGGCACCTGCCGGGCGATCGTCGCGCCGCGACCGCTGCAATGATCCGCGTTGATCAGGCGGGCGAATATGGCGCGGCGCGAATTTATGCTGGGCAGCTGGCGGTCATGGGCGGGCGAGCGCGCGTCGCCGGTGAAATCCGCCACATGGCAGCGCAGGAACAGCGCCACCTCGATGCGTTCGACGCGCTGATGACGCGGCGCGGAGTGCGTCCGACGTTACTGGGGCCGATCTGGCACGTTGCGGGCTATGCGCTCGGTGCGGCATCGGCGCTGCTCGGCAGCCGCGCGGCAATGGCGGTGACGGTTGCGGTGGAAACCGAAATCGACCAACATTACGGCGAACAAGCCGCCGCGCTCGCCGATGGCAGCGACCCCGAACTTGCCGCGATGGTCGACGACTTCCGCGCCGACGAGGTCGCGCACCGCGACACCGCCGCCGACCACGCCGGGGCAGGGGCTTTCCCGCTGATGTCGGCGGTCATCCGTGCCGGGTGCCGCGCCGCGATTGCGGCAGCAAAGCGGATTTAGATCAGTCAAAGCAGATTTATATTGCCTGTCATCCCGGCGAACGCCGGGATCCAGCTTTGCTTTAAGGGTTAAGATCAAGCTGGACCCCCGCCTTGGCCGGGGTGACAACTGCGTGAAGTGGTGACTCAGTTCCGGCTTTCCGGCCGCATGACATAGCGCCCGTCTTCAAACCCACGGAACATCTGCGCCACCGCAGGGTGCTGAACTGGGTCACCGTCGGCATCGTGAATCAAATTCTGCTGGCTGACATAGGCGACATATGCCGCCTCGTCGTTTTCAGCGAGCAGGTGATAAAAGGGCTGGTCTTTGCGCGGGCGGACCTCCTCCGGGATCGCCTGCCACCATTCCTCGCTATTGTTGAATTCAGGATCGACGTCGAAGATCACGCCGCGGAAAGGAAATATCCGGTGGCGGACGACATCGCCGATGGTGAAAGCGGCAACCGGCATAGCGCTTTCGCTCGGCTGCACGACAGGGTCGGCGAGCAACGGCGCTGTCACCGTGTCCGCAGCCATGAACATCTTGCTAACCATCTTGCGCAACCTCTTCCACACGGACGCCTCGCCTCCTGGCAAACGAATATAGGGAGTTCGCGCGCCGCGTGAAGGGTTGGCAAGCGAAATGCTCCAAGCTATACGCCGCGCCTTCGACCGGACGCTCACCCGTCCAAACGCGCCCGATGCGGAGAGGTGCCAGAGTGGTCGATCGGGACGGTCTCGAAAACCGTTGTGGGTGCAAGCTCACCGTGGGTTCGAATCCCACCCTCTCCGCCAAATCCTCATTTTCTGTCATTCGCTAGTGTCCACATCGCTCTGTCTACCCAAGGGGATAGCGGCTAGCGCGTTCATCCCTGTCCGTTGACATTCGCCCCTAGCCGCCACATTGTGTGGGGGAAGTTGTGGGGGAGATTTCCGCTATGGGCACAATGACGGCGGTATCGGTGAAGGCGTTGACCGCGCCCGGACGCTACGGCGACGGCGACGGGCTTTATCTCGACGTGGCACCCGGTGGGTCGCGGACCTGGATCATACGCATTCAGTCAGTCGGCAAGCGCCGTGACATAGGGCTGGGCAGCGCCAAGACGGTAACGCTGGCGGAGGCGCGGTCACTGGCGCTCGACGTGAAGCGAAAAGTCCGCGCTGGCATCGATCCAGTGGCGGAGCGCAAGGCGGCGCGCGCCAAGGTCACGGTGCCGAACTTCCGGCAAGCGGCGCTGCTGTGTCATAGCGAGCACGCGCCGACGTGGCGCAACGCGAAGCACGCGGCGCAGTGGCTGGCGACGCTCGAAACCTACGCCTATCCGGCGCTAGGCAGCCTGCCGGTCAATGCCATCGAAGCGCCAGCCGTTCGTGACGTGCTTTCGCCGATCTGGCTGACTGTGCCGGAGACCGCCCGGCGGGTGCGCCAGCGCATCGGTGCCGTGCTCGACTGGGCGCATGGCAAGGGCTATCGCGCCGCCCCGCTGATCGTCGCCAGCCTGTCGAAGTCCCTCCCCCGCCAGCCGGTGAAGGACGGGCATCACGAAGCCATGCCGTGGCGCGACGTGCCGGGCTTCATCCGGGCCATGCACGCCAGCGCCAAGGGCAGCGAAGGCGTCAAGCTGGCGCTGGAGTTTCTGATCCTGACGGCGGCGCGCTCTGGCGAAGTGCGTGGGGCAAGTTGGGCAGAGATTGACCGCGACGCCAAACTGTGGCGCATTCCAGCGGACAGGATGAAAGCCAAGCGCCCCCACAATGTTCCGTTGAGCGTCCGCGCGCTGGCGATCATCGACCGCATGGCGGACTTGCGTGAGGGCGACGCGACGCTGATCTGGCCGGGACAGTCCGGCAAAAAGCCGATGTCCGATATGACGCTGAAAATGGCGCTGCGCCGGTTGGGTTTGAGCGCGGACCCCCACGGTTTCCGTAGCAGCTTCCGCGATTGGGTTAGCGAAGCTACCTCCTACCCGGAAGCGGTCGCAGAGGCGGCGCTCGCCCATGCCAAAGGCGACAAGACGGAAGCCGCATATGCGCGGAGTGACCTGCTCGACAAGCGGCGGGCGATGATGGACGATTGGGCAAAATACGCTCATGACTATCGTTAATTGAAGTAGTCAACTAACTAATGAAAACCTGGATTGAGCCGCTAGAATTGCTTAAGTTGGCAATCGTTCAACAAAATGGTGATGAGTTTTCTGCTCGAAAAGCTATCATTGACCACTTAAGATTGTTTCCAGATGTAGCTAAAGCTACTGAATATTTCTATCCGACTGAGAAGAAAGTATGTATATCCTCTCCGTCAAAACAATTCTGGGTTAAATACAGAGACTGCTTTGAGGAACCGTGGACGTGCGATTTTTATTCGCAAGATCCGGCCTATACTCCGACTGCATACGCGATATATGTGCTATTCTGTCGCCCTGCCTTTGCGAATGCCGGAATTATCCCACCGGAACGGCCTGACGGTCTGGATTGCTTGGATCGGCCAGTTTATAAACCCACAAATCAAACCTATGCGGCGAAGGGAGGGCGACCATCGAAGTCACATATTGAGGCTGCGGCCTTTGTGGCAACAAAACTTGGCGCGTTAGAACGTGATGAATTTGCAAGAGAAACGGGTGAAACGGTTTCGCTCCTGCTTACTGACGCCTATAAACAGTTAGGTGAAGGAGGTGCGGTCGATCGCCAGTTCGCTTTGGCCGTTCTGAGGGGAGCGAGACGAGCACGGTCACTCTAATTAGCACCTTTTCAATTGTTTTGACATCTGGAATTACGATTCCGCCTCGGTCCTACCCATTTTCGCGAATATCTGTGTTCGCTGGAAGATGAGTGTGACCCTGTGGACCCGATAAATCTTTCGATCATCGACGCGGCCCGCGCCTTGGGTGTTGGCCGGTCAAAGCTCTATGAACTGATCAACGCCGGGCAGCTTGAAACCGTGAAGCTGGGCACCCGGACGCTTGTCCGTGTCGCCAGCGTCCGGGCGTTTTCCGATAGCCTTGCCAAGCGGGCAGCGTGAAGGATGCGCCCCCATAAAAGAAACCCCGCCCCGGCTGGCAGGCCGGGAACGGGGAAGGTTGAGATTAAAGCGGACAGCCTCACTCTCGACGACGTTCATACCAACGATCATGCACGGCGTGAAGCCTCAGCTGCGGCGTGGCTGGCGCGGCGCGGCGTCCGTCCGGCGCTCGCCCCTACCGTGGCCGGGCTGGCGTGCATCGGCGGTGCATCGTGACCGGCGGCGATCTGGCGGCGGCGATGGCAGCCGTGGCGCGGGCGTTGCTGGGCGAACCGGTGACACATCTGAGCACGGCGCGGGAATGGCGATACGGACGGCGGGGTTCGCTGGCTATCGACGTCGAGCGCGGCTTGTGGCGCGATCATGAAGCGGCAACCGGCGGCGGCGTGCTCGACCTGATCCGCCGGGAGTGCGGAGGCGATCTGGCGGCGGCACGGCAATGGCTGGACAGTCACGCTAACGGGTCCGGGATAATCTCGCGCGCACCCGCGCGCATGGTTTCCCACAAACCCGCCGATGATCGGCAGCGCATCGCGTTTGCATTTTCGGTCTGGCGCGGGGCGTGCCAGCCGGGCGGCACACCGGCACAAGGCTACCTCGAAAGCCGGGGGCTTCACCCGGGCTTGCTGGGTGACACGCCGGGCGACCGCATCCGCTTTGCCCCGGCCTGCCCATTCGGTCCCGGAACGCGGCGACCGGCCATGCTCGCCTTGCTGACTGACATTGTCACCGGAGAGCCGGTTGGCATCCGCCGGACGGCGCTGACTGCGGATGGCGCGCGCGCCCGCGATGCCTTCAACGCCAAGCTGCCCCACAAGGTCCTGGGACGGGCTGGGAACGCCGTTGTGCGGCTGGCGGGCGGCACACGACCGGCGGCGGCGCTGGCGCTGTGCGAGGGTGTGGAAACCGGCCTGAGCGTCATTGCGGCGACGGGTGCGACCGTCTGGGCTTGCCCGGCCGGCACGCTGGCGAAAGTCCCGGTGCTGCCCGGCGTCGAGCGGCTGGCGATCTATGCCGACAATGACCCGCCGGGACTGACGGCGGCGCGGGCGGTTGCCAGCCGATGGCGAGCCGCCGGGCGCCAAATCT
>JBBROI010000007.1:0-140484 GCA_038229555.1 Sphingomonadales bacterium | reverse complement strand
TCCGGCCAGCGGCCCAGGTTTCGTCTATAACTATGTTGTCAGCCCCGATGGCGGCAATGCGTTGGTCACCGACGGTGCGCCGACGTACAAGTCCGGCATTTTCCAGTCGATCAGCGGGCTGACGGTTGGTGCCAAGTATAATCTGAAGTTCTATTGGGCCGGTGCCCAGCAGAATGGTTTCCCCGGACCGACGACCGACAAATTTTACACCGTGTCGTTCGGCGGCGAAAGCTACTCGACCGCACCGGCGGCCGGCCCGCAGGGTGGCTTCCAGGGTTGGTTCACCGAAAACCACACCTTCACCGCGACGAGCACGACGCAGGTACTGTCGTTCCTCTCGAGCGGCCTGCCCGATGGCGTGCCGCCGTTCACCATCATCGACGGCATCAGCCTGACCGGTGGCGTTCCGGAAGCCGCGACCTGGGCGATGATGATCGCCGGCTTCGGTCTAGTCGGCGCCGCCGCCCGCCGCCGCCGCTCGACGGTTGTCGCCGCCTAAGTACGCGACTGCGATCTGAATTGGGCCGGACGGGAGCAATCCCGCCCGGCCTTTTTCATGTCTGGGGCGTCCGTGCGCCGCGGGTTCGGTGCGTAAAGCCCATAATTCGTCACCCCCGCGAAGGCGGGGGTCCATCACGCCAACATTGACGCGATGGGCCCCCGCCTTCGCGGGGGTGACGAAGCCGGTCCTATCGGCAGGACGGCTTTCCGCGAAAGCGCCTCACGCGCCGATCCTCTTTCATCACCGGCCTTCCGCCATGGCCTTTGTCATCGCCCCGCACCCGCGCTAAGACACGCCATGCTTATCCACCCGCTGGTGACCGACACCGCCACCCTCGCCGCCCTGTGCAGCCGCCTCGCGCAAGCCGACTTCGTCTGCGTCGACACCGAATTCATGCGCGAAAGCACCTATTACCCCGATTTGTGCCTCGTGCAGGTCGCTTCGCCCGACGAAGCCGCCGCGATCGACCCCAAGGCTCCCGGCATCGATCTCAAGCCGCTGCTCGACCTGCTGGTGGACAGCGATGTGCTCAAGGTCTTCCACGCCGGCGGTCAGGACCTCGAGATCATTTACAACCTCACCGGCAAGACCCCGCTGCCGCTGTTCGATACGCAGATCGCAGCGATGGCGTTGGGGCTGGGCGAGCAGATCGGCTACACCAATCTCGTCGCGGCCTATTCGGGGCATCAGGTCGACAAGGGCGCGCGCTTTACCGATTGGGGACGGCGGCCCTTGAACGACCGGCAGCTCGAATATGCCATCGGCGATGTGACGCATCTGGCGCTGCTGTTTCCCAAGATGCTCGACAAGCTGCGCAGGAACGGGCGCGGCGGCTGGCTCGACGACGAGATGGCGCGCGCCGCCGACCCGGCGACCTATGCCAATGACCCTGAGCGCGCGTGGCAGCGGCTGCGACTGCCAAGCCGCAAGGCCGATGTACTCGGGCGGCTGAAGGCGCTGGCGAAGTGGCGCGAACTCGAAGCGCAGGACAAGGATGTGCCGCGCGGGCGGATCGTCAAGGACGAGACGCTGGGTGACCTTGCCGGATCGCCGCCACGGTCGCAGGCCGATCTCGCCAAGGTGCGCGGCCTGTCGGCGGCGTGGGCGTCGAACGGCATCGGCGACCGGCTGGTGCGCGCGCTCGCCGCCGCCGAGCCGCTGCCGCTCGAAGAGATGCCGGCGCGCGAGGCATCGCGCCCGGGCCTATCGACCGAAGGCGCGCTTATCGCCGACCTGCTCAAGCTACTGCTCAAGATCCGCGCCAAGGAAAGCGGCGTCGCGCCCAAGCTAATCGTCCGCGGCGACGATCTCGACGCACTGGCGGCGGGCGTGCGCGACGGACTGCCAGTGCTCGAAAGCTGGCGGCGCGAGGTGTTCGGCGACGACGCGCTGGCGCTCGTCGAGGGACGGCTGGGGTTCGTCGTCAAGGACGGCAAGCTAACGATGACGCGGGTGGCGGACGAGGGCTGACGGCCCGACCATGGTGGCGTCAAGAGGCCGACGTTCCCCCCACTCCCCGTCATCCCGGGTTCGACCGGGACCCAGTTTGCTTCGGACACTGCGGGTGGAAAACTGGGTCCCGGGTCAAGCCCGGGATGACAGGTTTTGAGTTGGTGCGCCCGTGGCTTTGTCGCAAAGGATAGCGCGCTGACGATCACGCGGGTGGCGGGCATGGAGGAACGTGGTGACCAAATCGGGGGCACAAAGCCGACGTTCCCCCCGCACGCCGTCATCCCGGGCTTGACCCGGGACCCAGTTTCCTTCGGACACTGCGAATAGAAAACTGGGTCCCGGGTCAAGCCCGGGATGACGGGGTTTAATGTTGCTATACAACAGCTTACCGAAAATACCTAATAAAGATGAGCGTGACGCAGACCGTTTTTGGAGTCTCTTTCGTCACTTTCGGAGCCGTTCGGGGCGCGCGATAGGGCTGGCACAAGCACCGCCGTTCGACCAAGCTCGCGCAAAATCGTGGGGAGGCGGACATGGCAGACAGGGTTGCAGGCAAGATCATCCTGATTACCGGCGGCGCGCGCGGCATGGGGGCGGCGCATGCGCGGCTGCTGGTCGCCGAAGGGGCCAAGGTCGTGCTCGCCGACATTCTCGACGACGAGGGGCTGGCGCTGGCGGGCGCGCTTGGCAGCGCGGCGCGTTACATCCATTTGGACGTCACCAACTCGCAGGAATGGGCGGCGGCGGTCAGCGATGCGGTCGCGGCGTTCGGCGGGCTGCACGGGCTGGTCAATAATGCCGGCATCTTCGGCGGCGCGCCGTTGATCGATCACCCGATGGACCTGTGGCAGCGGATGATCGAGGTCAATCTGACCGGCACCTTCCTCGGCATCCGCGCCGCCGTTCCGGCGATGATCGCCAGCGGCGGCACGTCGATCATCAACATCTCGTCGGTCGCCGGACTGCGCGGGGCGGCCGGTGCGCACGCCTATGTCGCATCGAAGTTCGGGGTCCGCGGCCTGACCAAATCGGTCGCCATCGAAATGGCCCCGCACGGCATCCGCTGCAATTCGATCCACCCTGGCATCATCGACACGCCGATGGCGGCGGGGTTGGGGGTCGATCGCTACGACTATCCATTGGGGCGCATGGCGCGACCCGACGAGGTGTCGAACCTCGTGCTGTATCTGGCGAGCGACGAATCGTCCTATTCGACCGGCTGCGAGTTCGTCGTCGATGGCGGGCTGACGATGGGCGGCATTTCACCGACGCGAGAGTAGCCACGCATATTGTCACCCCGGCCTGCGCCGGGATGACAGTCGCTAAACCAGCTCAACCCGCGCTTCCGCCCCCAGCGCCACACCGAGCAGCTTCAACCGCCGCGCCACCGTCTCGCCGAGCAGCGCGCTGCGACTGCGCGCCAGCGACAGCACGACGCCGCCATCGTCACGGGTCAAGCGGCTCGCCGCCAGTGCCGCCGCCGTCCCGCCGGTCAGCCGTTGGCCAAGGCGCAGCGCCTGCCCCCACGCCCGCGCTCGCACGAGCAGGTCGGGCGGTGCCAACCGCGCGAAGGTCGCCAGCACCGGGGCCTGCCCCGACCCGCCGAAGCAGAAATGCAAGGCACATGCCAGTGCGGCGCGTTCGGGCGCGGTAATCGCCACCCAATTGCCATGCAGCGCCAGATCGACCCCGCGTTCGGCGCGGAAATCGGGGTGCGCCCGCCACGCCGTATCGCTGAGCAGGCACGCCGCCAGCCGGATGCGGCGGTCGCTGGCGCCTTCGGGTTCGAAGACGCCCTCCATCCACGCGAACAGCCGGTCGCCATGTTCGGCAAAGCGCCCGTTGCGGACGCCTTCGCTGCGGGCGGCGGCGATCAACGGGTCCTGCCGCTGCAGATCGGGCGACAGTTGCGCGAACAACAGTCCTTCGCGCAGGCCATAGCCCGACGCGATGATCGTCGAACTGCCGAGCCGCTTGACCGTCGCGGCGAGCAGTGCGGCGGCTCCTGGCAGCGACGGCAGCCGCGAGGTCGACAGATTGGGGACCATCTTCAAGGTCGCGGCATCGACCTGCGACAGCGACCGGAACAGCGACAGCGGCGCGACGGCCGGCATTTCATATTGGTGAACGATCGGCAACGGATGGCCGCTCCAGTGGATGTGAATCTGCGTCAGCGCCCGCCATGACCCGCCGACCATGTAGAAGGGTTTGCCGCGGCCGAGGTCGGCGAAGCCCACCGTGTCGAGCGCCTTGCGGATGAACGGCAGCAGCGCGCGCCGGTCGCGTTTACGGATCGCATCGAGCCGCAGCGAGCCGATGGGCAGCGAGATGCGTTCGTGCGCCTCGCCACCGGCGACGCGGATGAGTTCGAGGCTGCCGCCACCCATGTCGCCGACAATGCCATCGGCATCGGGGATCCCGGCGATAACGCCCATCGCTGCACCGCGCGCTTCGGCTTCGCCGCTGATGATGTCGATGCTGAGGCCGGTTTCCATGCGGACCCGGTCGATGAAGCCCTGTGCGTTCGACGCATCGCGGACCGCTGCAGTGGCGACCGTCCGCAGCGTCTCGACCCCCATGTCGTCGGTCAGCGCTGCAAAGCGCCGCAGCGCCTCGACGGCGGTATCCATCGAGCCTTTGGTCAGCCGCTCTTCGCTGGCGATTCCGCGCCCAAGGCCCGCCATGACCTTTTCGTTGAACACTGCCGGCGGCGTCCGGCTGAGGCCGTGATAGACCACCAAACGCACCGAGTTCGACCCGATATCGATGATGCCGGTGTAACCGCTGCGGGTCGGCGCGAGACCGGGAATCAGCGCCGGTTCGTGGAGATCGGGAGAACTGCCCAAGGTGGCTTCCGGATAGGGTTGCGGCACGCCGGGGGGTGTTAGCGGGTTGGCGCGCGAGGGGCTAGGCGATTAAGCCGACGTGCCGCACAAAACCGGTCATCCCGGGCTTGACCCGGGACCCAGTTTCCTTCCGGAACTGCGGGTAGAAAAACTGGGTCCCGGGTCAAGCCCGGGATGACAAAAGCTGCGCGGGATGACGACGGCTGCCGGTGCTGACAACGGCTATCCCGAGATGACACCCGCTAATCGTCCTCGTCGAGCACCAGCGTCGGCACGGTTCCGGTATCGCGCAGCGCTGCGCCGCGCCCCGACAGCGACGGGTTGGTCATGAAATAGCGGTGCAGGTTGAACGGCGGCATATGGCCGGTCAGCCGGACGAAACTGCCGTCGGGCAACAGCTGCCACGTTTGTTCGGTGTCCTTCAAATTCGCCACCATCACCTGGTCGAGCACCTGCGCATGGACGGTCGGATTTTCGATCGGCACCAGCACCTCGACGCGGCGATCGAGGTTGCGCGGCATCCAGTCCGCCGACGAGATGAACAGCCGCGCTTGCGGGCTCGGTAGTTCGGCGCCGTTGCCGCAGGCGAAGATGCGGCTGTGTTCGAGGAAGCGCCCGACGACCGACCGGACGTGGATATTCTCGCTAAGGCCGACGACGCCGGGGCGCAGGCAGCAAATGCCGCGCACGACGAGTTCGATCTTCACCCCGGCGTTCGAGGCCTCGTAGAGCTTATCGATAACGCCGGTATCGACGACGCTGTTCATCTTTGCCCAGATTTCAGCCGGCAGCCCGGCGCGGGCATTGGCGATTTCGGCATCGATCAGGTCGTACAGCTTGCCGCGCATCGTCAGCGGGGCCATGCCGAGCTTTTCGAGATTGGTCGGCTGGACATAGCCGGTGATGTAGTTGAGCACCTGCGCGGCATCGCGCGCCAGCACCGGATCGGTGGTGAAGAACGACAGATCGGTATAGATGCGCGCCGTCGCCGGATGATAATTGCCGGTGCCGAAATGGACATAGGTGCGGATGCCGCCGCCTTCGCGCCGGATGACCATCGACAGTTTGGCGTGGGTCTTCCACTCGACGAAGCCATAGACGACCTGGACCCCGGCGCGTTCGAGCGCTGCCGCCCAGACGAGGTTCTGTTCTTCGTCGAAACGCGCCTTCAATTCGACAACGGCCGTCACCGACTTGCCCGCCTCGGCAGCATCGATCAGCGCGCGGACGATGGGGCTGTTCTTGCCGGCGCGGTACAGTGTCTGCTTGATGGCGATGACGTCGGGATCGGCCGCCGCCTGCTTGAGGAATGCCAGCACCACCTCGAAGCTTTCGTAAGGGTGGTGGACGACAAGGTCCTTCGCCCGAATGGCGGCAAAGCAATCGCCGCCATGTTCGCGAATGCGCTCGGGGAAACGCGGTGCATAGGGTTCGAATTTGAGATCGGGGCGGTCTTCGTCGACCAGCATGGCAAGGTCGGCGATGCCAAGAATTCCAGTGACAACGGTTGTATCGCGATCCTCGACGCCGAGCGCCTGCTGCACCAGCAACCGCAGTTCGGGCAATGTATCGCCTTCGATCTTCAGCCGGATGACCTCGCCACGGCGGCGACGCTTCAGCGCCGTCTGGTAAAACCGCACCAGATCCTCGGCCTCTTCCTCAACCTCGATATCGCTGTCGCGGATGACGCGAAAAGCCCCATCACCGATGAGGTCGTAACCGGGAAACAGCTGATTGAAAAAGGCGCGGATGGTGTTTTCAAGACTGATGAAACGGCACTGTTTGCCCGGCAAGCGGATGAAGCGCGGCAGCATCGACGGCAGCATCAGCAGCGCCCGCAACGCCTCCTCATCGGATTGGCGGCGCAGTTCAAGGATCAGCGAGAAGCCCTTGTTGGGGATGAACGGGAACGGATGCGCCGGGTCGATCGCCTGCGGCGTCAGCACCGGAAAGATCTGATCGAGGAAATGCCGTTCGAGCCAAGCGCGTTCGCCGGGTAGCAACCGGTCGGCGGCAACGACATGAAAATCGACGCGGGCGAGTTCCTTGATCAGCTCCCCCCACACCGCCTGCTGCATCGCCATCAGCCGGTCGGCATGCGCGGCAATCGCCGCAAGTTGCTGCGCCGGGGTCGCCCCTTCGGGCGAAATTTCCTCGATCCCCGCCTGTACCTGCCCGCGCAGACCAGCGACGCGCACCATGTAGAATTCGTCGAGGTTGTTCCCCGAGATCGACAGGAACCGCAGGCGTTCGAGCAGCGGATGCGACGGGTTGGTCGCCTCTTCGAGAACGCGGTCGTTGAATGCCAGCCATGACAGTTCACGGTTGAAATAGCGCTCGGTTTCGAGCGTAACGGGGGCGGAAGCGGGGCGCAGAACGGAAGCCATATCGGCGAGTGTAGCGGATCGGGCGTTACCGGTCGATGACGGCGCTGCGGACACGCGTAGCGAGGCGGCTAAAGCTCCAGACTGAACTGCGCTTCGAGCAATTCGCGCGCCAGCGGCACGGTGATTGCGCGGCGTTCGGCCAGCGACAGCACATCGAGCGCTGCCACTGCCGCGCGCACGGCAGCCGCGCTGCGTTCGAGCCGGGTAAGGATGTAAGCCGAAACCTCGGGCGGCACGCGCAAACCCCGCGCCGCAAGGTTGTTGTCGAGCAGTGCCGCAAGCAGTGCATCGTCGGGCTGGCCCAATCGCACCAGCGGAGTCGCTCCCAACCGCGATGCGAGATCGGGCAGGCCATGCCCCCAGTCACGCGGCACGGCGCGCGCCGTCAGCAGCAGCGGTCGGGCGGGCGTCGCAGCATTCCATGCATGGAACAGCATTTCCGGATCGGTGCCAATGTCGGCATCATCGACGACCGTCGCGGCGTGGCGCGCGGCGAACAGTGCGGCGAGATGGGTCTTGCCCGACCCCTCCGGCCCGACGAGCAATGTCCGCGGCATCGGCCAACGCCGTGGTTCGGCCAACCACGCCACGGCTTCGCGGTTGGCGTCAGATATGAAAAAATCCGCTTCGCCTAGCCGGGGCGCATAGGCGAGCGGCAAGGCGATCTGTTCACCGTCGGGCGTCATGCCTTCGCCCGCACGCTCATGGTTTCGGCAGCAGGTCGACCGGACCGGGTTGCGGCGGCGCAGCGGGTGCCGGGGCTGGCTTTGCCGCAGTGCGCTGCGGACGCGGCACCGGTGCAAGATCGACCGGTCCGCTGACCGGCGACGGTTCGCGGCGCTTTGGCTCGGGCGGGCGCGGCGGCGCGGCCACAGCGCCCACGGCATCGGGTTCGGCGATTGCCTCGGCACCGGCAAGATCGGCAATCGTTGCGGGGCGCGGCACTGGCGCTTCACCGGCGCGACGGCGGCGCAAGATTGTCACGCCGCCTTCGTTGACGATCCGCCAGCCCTTCTGGTCGAGACTGTAGAGCAGCAGTTCATAGCTGCTGCCATAGCCGATGACGAGCTTCGACGTGCCACCCAGCGACAGGCTGGTGATCGTCACTCCGCTGACGCCGGGTGCGCTGCGAAGTTGCCGTTCGATCGCATCGACTGCCGCCGGATCGGGGGTCGCTGCCTCGACCTCGATCCCTCCGGCCGCGTTCCCGACCGCCGTCACCGCCTCGCCGCTCCCAATCAGCGCACCTGCCGACATTATCGGCGCAAGATCGGTCGACAGATCGGGCTCGCTCTTCAACCGCCCGTCGCGCAACGCCTCGGCATAGATCGCATCGATTCGTCGCACGCCCTGGTCGAGCATCGCGTCGAGCCCCGATTCGGCCGACGTCCGCAGCCCGAAGCGCCCCAATTCGGTCGCGTCGGGACCGTGGCGCGCGATGAACAGCGCCTCGATCGGCCCGCCCGGCCATTGCCGCATCAGCCGCACTTCGGCGGTCAGCACATCGACCGCATCGAAACGGTTGAGGATATTGCGCCAGCCGGTGCGGTCGGGCCGCGTCACCTGATACGATGTGAGCAGGATGTTATCCCCCGCCGACCCGCTCGCCAGCACATAGTCGATCGGCGACACCTGCTCCTTCCAGCGCTGCCACGCGGCACGCCACGGCGTCTTGGTTTCATAGACGAAGCGCGCGCCGCCATCGGTGAACACCGGCAGCAGCAGCATCGGCGGCGAATGCAGCGCGCCCTGGGTGCCGCCGAAATAGTCCGCCGATCGCGACCGGTCGAACACCACGCCGAGACGCGCGATGTACCGCGTCATCGAAAACTTCTCACCTTGGCTCTCGATTCCCGCGACGATCGAATCGAGTTGCCCGTCGGTCAGGCGCGGCGCGCTCGTCGCCGCTTGCCCGGTCAGCCGCGCCCATAGCAGTGGCCATGCCTTGCGCTCGGCGATCCGATACGCCGCCGCACGCGCCTCATCGGGGTTCCGCGCCACGACGTCGACGTCGATACCGCCGATGGCATAGGCGCTCGATCCGCCCGAATCCTGCGCTGCCGCCGGAGCGGCGCACGCCAGAACGGCGATGAGGATGAACCGAAGGAACGCAATCACCACGCCGTTCTAGCCGCCCGCCCCCGAATGCCAAGCGGAATGGTGCCGCCCCATTTGAAAGCCGCCGCCAACCGGCTACACCGCGACGATGGCCGATACCCCTCCCGCCCCCCTGACCTATGCCGACGCCGGCGTTTCGATCGATGCCGGCAATGCGCTGGTGCGGATGATCGCACCGCTCGCCCGCGCCACCGCGCGGCCCGGCGCCGATGCCGAGCTCGGCGGTTTCGGCGGATTCTTCGATCCCAAGGCGGCGGGGTACAATGACCCACTGCTGGTTGCCGCCAATGACGGCGTCGGCACCAAGCTCAAACTCGCCATCGATACCGGCAAGCACGACACGGTCGGCATCGATCTCGTCGCGATGTGCGTCAACGACCTTATCGTGCAGGGGGCCGAACCGCTGTTCTTCCTCGATTATTTCGCCAGCGGAAAACTCGATACCGGCGTTGCGGTCAGCGTTGTCGGCGGCATCGCCGCGGGCTGCAAGCTGGCGGGGTGCGCGCTGATCGGGGGCGAGACCGCCGAAATGCCCGGCATGTACGCCGCCGGCGACTATGACCTCGCAGGATTTGCCGTCGGCGCGGTCGAGCGCGGTGAGCAGTTGACCGGTGAGCGGGTAGCGGTCGGCGATGTGCTAGTCGGCGTGGCGTCGTCAGGGGCGCACTCCAACGGCTTCTCGCTGATCCGCCGCATCGTCGCGCGCAGCGGCGTGGGGCTTGCCGACCCGGCGCCATTCGACGCGACGCGCAGCCTGGGCGACGCGCTGCTGACGCCGACGCGCATCTATGTCCGCGCGCTGCTGCCCGAAATCCGCAAAGGCCGCATCAAGGCGGTGGCGCACATCACCGGCGGCGGGCTGACCGAAAATGTACCGCGCGTGCTGCCCAAAGGCGCGCGCGCGATCATCGATGCACCGCACCTGCCGCCGCTGTTCGACTGGCTGCGTCGCGAAGGTGCGATGGCACCGGCCGAAGTCGCGCGGACTTTCAATTGCGGCATCGGCATGGTGGTCGTCGTCGCGCATGCGGACGCCAACGCCGTGATCGCAGCGCTGGCAGTGGCGGGGGAAACGGTATCGGTCATCGGGCGGATCGAAGCCGGAGCCAAGGGCTGCGAGGTGCGCGGCAGCGCCGGAGCGTGGGGCGAGAGCGCAGCGTGGGTGGCGACGCACGATGGCTGAGCGCGCGCGCATCGGCGTCCTCATTTCGGGGCGCGGCAGCAACATGGCGGCGCTGCTGTACGCTGCGCGCGCCGACGATTGCCCGTACGAAATTGCCCTTGTCGCCGCCAACGACCCCGAAGCCCCCGGCCTAGCAATCGCCGCCGCCGAGGGCGTCGCGACGTTCGCTCGCGCGCACAAGGGCCACAAACGCGCCGATTTCGATGCGATCATCGACGCTGAGCTGACCCGCGCCGGTTGCGACTATGTGGCACTGGCCGGGTACATGCGGCTGCTGTCGCCGGGCTTCGTTGCCAAATGGCACGGCCGGATGGTCAACATTCATCCGTCGCTGCTGCCCGCCCACAAGGGGCTGCATGTCCATGAGGCGGTGCTGGCGGCGGGCGAGCGCTTCAGCGGCTGCTCGGTACATCTGGTGACGCCCGAACTCGACGACGGCCCGGTGCTGGGGCAGACGCGCGTCGCGGTGCTGCCCGGCGACACGCCCGACAGCCTTGCCGCGCGCATTCTGATCGCCGAACATCAACTGTATCCACGTATGCTGGCAACGCTGGTCACCACCGCCAACGACCCCGAGCGCCTCGTCGAGCAGGTCCGGGTGCGCGCGCTGGCGCTGCCCGAGGCCGACGAGGTGCTGTCGCATGGCATGCCGTGCTTTGGCATCATCAAGGGCAAGAAGTTCGCCTATGTCAGCCGCGACCACCACGGCGACGGCAAGACCGCGCTGCTCGTCAAGATCAGCGGCCTCGAGGAACAGGAATCGCTGATCGAACGCGATCCCGAACGCCATTACCGCCCGGCGTACTTCGGCGACACGTGGATCGGCATGCGGCTGGATTTGGGCGATACCGATTGGGACGATGTGGGGGAGTGGCTGCGGCGGAGCTGGAGCATGGTCGCGCCGCGGCGGTTGGCGGCGATGATGGAGTTTTGATTTAGGTCAGGCAATCATCGACCGTTAACCGTTGGGAGGAGCAAGCAATGGCGATCGCGGCGGTGAATTACCCGACTCCGGTGCAGGTCAACGGCTTCCCCTGCCGCAATTGCAGCGAAGTCAGCCTCGCGACCAAGGGCATCGATCCCCAGCACCCCGAATCCGGCGCGGCAAACCGCGACGCTGCCAGCGAACCGACGCGCGCGGTGAGCGACCCCGCGAGAATGGCAGCCGCCCGGCGATCCGCCGAAGCCATCATGCAGACGCCGGTCGGTTATTCAGAGCGCGGTGCGGTGACCGGCGATGTCGCAGCGGGACAAATTATTTCCGCGCAGGCCTGACGCCCAACGCCGCGCCCGAAGGCTCAGCCCACGATCTCCGTCTGCGCGAAGAAGTATGCGATCTCTACCGCCGCATTCTCGTCGCTGTCCGAGCCATGCACCGAGTTCGCTTCGATCGATTCGGCGTGGACCTTGCGGATTGTGCCGGCGTCGGCGTTGGCGGGGTTGGTCGCACCCATGATGGCACGATAGGTGGGGACGGCGTCTTCGCCTTCGAGCACCTGAACGACGACCGGGCCGGAAATCATGAAGCCGACGAGATCGGCGAAGAAGCCGCGCTCGCGGTGGACGGCGTAGAAGCCCTCGGCCTGCGCCTGCGTCAGGTGGAGGCGCTTCTGGGCGATGATGCACAGCCCAGCGCCTTCGATCATGGCGTTGATTGCGCCGGTCAGGTTGCGACGCGTGGCATCGGGCTTCAGGATCGAGAAGGTGCGCGAGGCGGCCATGGGGGTCGTCCGTTTCTGTTCGGTGGAAGGGGTTTGGAGTTCGGCGCGCCGTCTAGTCGGGCGCGGCGGTTATGGCAAGGATCGTCGCATTATCGTCTGCCATCTGGTCAGGCGCGCTGCGGCTTGGCATAGATGTGGCGGAACCCTTACCGAAAGTGCCGCCATGGAACGCCGTCCCTTCGCCAGCCCGACCTTTCTCTTTGCGCGCGAGAACGCCAAGCAGCGCGATTTTTCGTTCAGGGCGATGACGGCCGTGGCGTCGGCGCTCGCGGCGGCGCGGATGGCGGGCAATGCCGAACAGTTCGACCGGCTGGCGGTGCAGTACGTCAATTACCGCAGCGAGGTGCTGGCGCTCGATACCGATGCGGTGCTGCCCGAGGTATCATTGGAGTTCGGGGCGGCACCGGTTTCAGCGTAAAACGTCTGTCATCCCGGGCTTGACCCGGGACCCAGTTTTCTATCGGCCAGTGACGAAAGAAACTGGGTCCCGGGTCAAGCCCGGGATGACAGGTTATTTGCTAGGTCCCGGGTTAAGCCCGGGATGACAGACTATTGTTTGTGCCCCTGGGTCAGGCCCGGGATGACGGTGCGTTGCGAGTCGAGTTTACCCCGCTTTCTCGAACTTGCCCCCCTCGCCCTCGCGCCAATATACTGGCGTGATGCCGTCTGCCTTGGCGAGAAATCGCCAGCGCGCGCGGGCGGTTTCGGTGGCATCGGCATCGAACAGGAACAGCACTCGGCTCAGCCCGGTCAGCGCATCGGGCAGGTCGCCACCGATCTGCGCAAGGCAGTCCGCAGCATTGGCGGCGGGCAATTCGCCGTTGCTCAGCAGCACCGGCTGGGTCGCTGCACGGTCGGCCCCGACGTCGGTATCGATGGCGTGCGGAAGAAAGCTGTCGGGGGCAGAGTTCCACAGCGCGTCGTCGAGACGCTTCAACTGCGCCGGGTCGGGCGCGCGCACGACGATGCGGTGTCCGGCGGCGAGCGCCTTGGTCACGAGTTGCGGCAATGCCGCCTCGGCGCGGCGGCTGGCGAGCTGATAGAAGTTGACGGCGGTCATCGTGGTTGCCTTCGCCCCGCCCGCAAGCGGGAGGGCAGTCTCATCCCTCGAAATTGTCCGCGATGAACCGGTCGAGCAGGCGCACGCCATAGCCGGTCGCACCCTTCGCCCATAGCGTACCGTCCTTCGCCGCCCAGACCATCCCGGCGATGTCGAGGTGCGCCCATTTCACGCCTGGCTTGACGAAGCGCTTGATGAAATGCGCCGCCGTGATCGACCCGCCTTCGCGCGGCCCGATGTTCTTGATGTCGGCAATCGGGCTGTCGATCAGCTTGTCATAGGCATCGCCGAGCGGCATCCGCCACAACCGGTCGCCGGTCGCCTCGCCAGCCGCGATCAGCTGCGCGGCCAGCCCGTCGTCGTTGGCGAACAGGCCGCCATATTCATGGCCGAGGCTGATGATCATCGCGCCGGTCAGGGTGGCCAAATCGACGACGATTTCAGGGCTGTACTGTTCCTGCGCCCACCAGATCGCATCGCATAGCACAAGGCGGCCTTCGGCGTCGGTATTGATGACTTCGATAGTCTGGCCGTTCATGCTGGTGACGACATCGCCCGGGCGCTGGGCATTGCCATCGGGCATATTCTCGACAAGGCCGACGACGCCGATGACATGCGCCTTGGCCTTGCGCGCCGCCAGCGCGTGCATCGCGCCGGTGACGGCCCCTGCGCCACCCATGTCCCACTTCATGTCTTCCATGCCGGCGGGCGGCTTCAATGAAATGCCGCCGGTATCGAAGGTGACGCCCTTGCCGACGAGCACCACCGGCTTGGCATTGGCATCGCCGGTGCCGTTCCAGCGCATCGCCATCAGCCGTGCCGGACGCGCCGACCCCTGACTGACGCCGAGCAGCGCGCCCATCCCGAGTTTTTCCATCTCGGGCTCGCCGAGCACGGTGAGTTCGATGCCAAGGTCGGTCAGATCCTGCGCCGAGGCGACGAAGCTTTCGGGATAGATGACGTTGGCGGGTTCGCTGACCAGCGTCCGCGCGCGTTCGACGCCGGCGCGAATCGCGGCGAGGCGATCATATGCCGCTTCGGCACCGGCGACACCGGCGATGACCAGCGACCCGAGCGTCGGCTTTTGCTTGGTCTTGAGCGTGGTGTGATATTTGTCGAAGCGCCACGACCGCAATGCCGCGCCATGCGCCAGATGCGCTGCGGCTTCGGCTGCGGGAATGGCGGCATCGAGCCCCGTCATGTCGACGGTGACCTGTGCCTCGCCGCTGGTCAGCAGCTTGGCGGCAATGGCGCCGCCGATCTTTTCGAACGTCAACGCATCGGCCTTCGACAGGTCGCCATGCCCGACGATGAGCAGCCGGGTCGCCGTACTGCTGACCGGTGCGAACAGTTCGACGATGCTCGCCGCGTCGCCTTCGAACCGCGCTGCGGTCATGGCGCGCAGCAGCTGGCCACCGGAACTGCTGTCGAGCCCCTGCGCCGCCGGGCTGAGCGCGTGATCGGGGCCGGCGAGGACGGCATGGGCATGCGGCGGCGTTTCGGGAGCGACGGTGAACGCGATCTTCATGGGAAAACTGGCCTTGCACTGAACGAACTGTCGGACGGTCTAGAATATGCGCGGGCGCTTGCGAAGCCCTGCGCTGTTGCGGCGCTGCCAGTGCACGGCTAAGCCGTCGCGACCGTTCAGGATAGCGTCGCTTTGCCCCTTCGATCCCTTTTGCTGGCCTCTGTCGTGTTCGGCCTGACCGTTGCGGGTACGGCGCGTGCGGCTCCCGATGACGCGCTGCCGCTTCCCACCATGCCGCGCGACGGTGGCCCGGTCGTGCAGGCCGGCGACACGATCGATTTTTCGGCCGACGGCTTAACCTATGACGACAGCGGCGAAATCGCCACCGCCACCGGCAATGTCGAAATGCGCCGCGACGCCTATACGCTGCGCGCCGACACGGTCGAATATAATCGCAAGACCGGTGCGGTCGTGGCCAAGGGCCATGTCGTCAGCGTCGATCCCGAAGGCAATCAGGCGTTGGGCGATCGCATCGAACTGACCGATACGCTGAAGGACGGTGCGATCGACAATATCCTGCTGGTGCTCGCCGATGGCGGACGGCTGGCGGCGGCGTCGGGGCAGCGCATCAACAACGTCTCGACCTTGCGCCGGGCGGTCTATTCACCCTGCCCCGTCGTCGGTGAGGACGGCTGCCCCAAGGCACCGACGTGGCAGATCAAAGCGCTCAAGGTCGTCCATAATCCCGCCAAGCACCGCATCAGCTATCACGACGCGACGCTCGAAATGTTCGGCTTTCCGGTCTTTTATCTCCCCAATTTTTCGCATCCCGACGGCTTTGCCGACCGCGTGGGAGGTGTGCTGCTGCCGCAGATCGAACTGCGGCAGACGCTTGGCCTTGGCATCGGTATTCCGGTTTATATTCCATTCGGCAGCGACCGCGACATCACGGTGACGCCGTATCTTTACACCAACACCAATCCGGTTTTGGCGTTGCAGGCACGGCGACTGTTCGCGCAGGGGCCGGTCGAGGCCGATGCGCGCTTCACCTATGCCCGATTGACCGAGCTCGCCGCCGATGGCGTGACCCAAATCGATCGCGGCGACCGGTTCCGCGGTTATCTCGGCGTCAAGGGCCAATTTCAGCACGGTCCCGAGTGGCGCTCGACGTTTTCGCTGCGATTGACGACCGACGATACGTTCGACCGGCTGTACGGCCTCGACTATGATGATGCGCTGCGTTCGACCTATGCGCTCGAACGATTCCGGCCCGATAGTTATCTGTCGATCAGCCTGTGGGGGTTTCAGGATTTGCGCGCCACCGGTCGCGGTGGCGAGACCCCGTTCGCCCTGCCGGTAATCGATTATGACTGGCATCCGGACGACGACGTGCTTGGCGGTCGTGTGCACTTTGGGGCCAACGCCCTCAATCTTTTGCGGTCGAACGGTCAAACCGTCCGGCGCGGTCTCGCTTATGGTCGCTGGGACCGGAGCTATATTACACCCTTCGGGCAGCGGCTGACGGCAACCGCGATGCTGCGTGGCGACCTCTACAATACGCAAGATCCGGACAAGGCGACCTTCCCGGTCTATGCCGGCAACGCCAATTTCAAGGGCCGGGTCATCCCGATCGGCGCGATCGATCTCGAATGGCCGCTGGCCGGCCCGCTGTTCGGCGGCACCCAGACCATCACCCCGCGCATTCAGCTGGTAGCGTCGCCGCGTGCCATCAACGACGGCATTCCCAACGAAGACAGCCGATCGGTCGAACTCGAAACCGTCAACCTGTTCGATCTCAACCGCTTTCCCGGCTACGACCGATGGGAAGGCGGCAGTCGTGTCACCTATGGCATTACCTATGCGCTCAACCGTCCGCACTGGGCAGTCACCGGCGAAATCGGCCAATCGGCACGTCTTGGGCGGCGCGGCGACGATTTTCCGGGCGGTACCGGCCTGTCGGGCACGCTGTCGGACTATGTCGGACGCAGCACGCTCAAATATGGCAGCCTGATCGAACTGACGCACCGCTTCCGCCTCGACAAATCCAGCCTTGCTGTGCGGCGCAACGAAATCGACCTGACCTTTGGCGGTCGCGCCAACTACCTAACGCTCAGCTATCTCAAACTGAACCGCAAGATCACGCTCGAAGATCTCGAAGATCGCTCGGAACTGCGCGCCGGGGGCCGCGTGTCCCTGGCCCGCCACTGGTCGGCCTTCGGCTCGGCGATCTTCGATCTGACCGCCAAAGGCTCCACACCGACGGCCACCGGCGATGGCTTCAGCGCGGTCCGTCACCGGCTCGGCGTCGCCTATGAGGATGAATGCTTCCGTTTCGGCGTGACGTGGCGCCGCGATTACATCAACGATCGTGATCTGCGCGCCGGGAACAGCTATCAGATCAGCATCGCGTTCAAGAATATCGGCTTCTGATGCCGTTTAGCCGGGGTTCACCCGCCGCTGGTTAACAGTCGCTTTGCCGCCGCCGTCTTGCTGCGCTATGCAGCGGCGCTTGGGGGCGGATGCTGGGTTCCGCCGGAGATTTTGATGCGTTTCGCCGTACCGCTGTTTGCCCTTGCTGCTTTGAACCTTGCGGTGCCGATGGGCGCTCAGGAAGCGACCGTTGCCCCGGCACCCGCCGGTCAGCAGGACCTTGGGCTGACCGGCCCCGATGCGGCCGAACTGCGTATCCTGTCCGACCTCGATCCGACGCTGCGCAAGGCGCAGGCCATCGTCAACGGCGAGGTCATCACCGATACCGATATCGACCAGCGGCTGAACCTGGTCGTTGCAGCAAATGGCGGCAAGATTTCCGAGGACGAACGCCCGCGCCTGCGCCTGCAGGTCCTGCGCAACCTGATCGACGAGAAGCTGCAGGTCCAAGAGGCCGCGAGCCACGACATTAAAATTACCGATGACGAGGTCGAGCGCGCTTATCAGCGGGTATCGACCAACTTCAAAAAGGGCACGGGGAGCTTCGAAGACTTTCTGCGCGGCAATGGAACGTCGTCGTCGTCGATCAAGGCACAGATCAAGGGCGAGCTCGCCTGGTCGCGCCTGCTGCGCCGCCGCGTCGAACCGTTGGTCAACGTCGGCGATGACGAGGTCCAGTCGGTCATGACCAAGTTGAACGCATCAAAGGGCCAGACCGAATATCATGTCGGCGAAATCTTTATGTCGGCGACACCGGAAAGCGAATCGACGGTCATGCAGGATGCCGGTCGCATCGTCGGCCAGATCCGTGCCGGGGCGTCGTTCGTCGCCTATGCGCGGCAGTTTTCCGAAGCGTCGACGGCAGGCCTTGGCGGCGATTTGGGCTGGGTTCGCGCCGAGCAGTTGAACGATTCCGTGGCGCCGGTCGTCAAAGCGCTGACACCGGGCAATCCGCAGACCGGCGTCAGCGACCCGGTCAAGGTGCCCGGTGGCGTCGCCATCATGGCGTTGATCGATACCCGCACGATCCTGTCGTCGGACCCCAATGAAGCCGTGCTGAGCCTCAAGCAGATGTCGCTACCGCTCGCCCCTGAAACCACCGAGGCGCAGGGCCGCGAGAAGGTCAAGATGTTCCAGGCAGCAACCCAAGCCATGGGCGGTTGCGGCCGCGCCGAAGCGGTTGCCAAGGAAATCGGTGCCGAGATCGCCGCGAACGATTCTATCCGTATCAAGGACCTGCCAGCCCCGTTGCAGACCGTCATCAAGCAGCTGTCGATCGGGCAGGCGACGCCGCCGTTCGGCTCAGCCAAGGATGGTTTGCGCGTTCTTGTACTGTGCGGTCGCGACGATGCACCGACGCAGGCCAAGGCTCCCGATTTCGACACGATCTATTCCCAGATGAACGAGGAACGCGTCAACATGCGCGCCCGCCGCTACCTGCGCGATCTGCGGCGGGACGCGATTGTTGACTATCGCTAATGCCATGACCCTACCGCCCCTTGCGGTGTCGCTCGGCGATCCCGCGGGCATCGGGCCGGAGATTGTCGCGGCCGCATGGGAACGCCGCGTCGCCGAAAAACTGCCGCCGTTTTTCGCCATCGGTGACCGGCGTTCGCTGACGGCGGTGTGGGATGGCCCGATTGAAACGTTAGCCAACCCGAGCGAGGCCGCCGACGTCTTTCCGCATGCCCTGCCGCTGGTACAGGTCGATGACCCCGGCGATATCGTTCCGGGCGATCCCAACCTCGCCGGTGCCCGCTGCGCTCTCGACAGTCTCGAAATCGCCGCCGGGCTCGCTCGCACCAGTGTTGCAGGCGGGATCGTCACCGGGCCGGTGTCGAAGGCACAACTGTACGCCATCGGCTTCAGCTATCCGGGCCAGACCGAATTCGTCGCCGAACGCTTCGGCATTGCGGCGGCAAACGCGGTGATGATGCTGGCCGGACCGACGCTCCGCACCGTGCCGGTCACCGTCCACACGCCGTTCGCCGAGGTGCCGCGCCAGCTGACCACCGAATTGATCATCGCCAAGGGCCGTGTCGTCTGCAAGGCGCTGACCCGCGACTTCGGCATCGCGCGGCCACGGCTGGTGTTCGCCGGATTGAACCCGCATGCGGGCGAAAGCGGCACGCTGGGGCGCGAGGAGATCGACATCATCGCCCCCGCCATCGCCGCCCTCGTCGCCGACGGCATCGATGCGTTCGGGCCGCTCCCCGCCGACACGCTGTTCCATGCCCACGCCCGCCAATCCTATGACGTGGCGGTCTGCATGTATCACGATCAGGCGCTGATCCCGTTGAAGACGCTGCACTTCGACGACGGGGTCAACGTCACGCTGGGCTTGCCGGTGGTGCGGACATCGCCCGATCATGGCACGGCATTCGGGATCGCCGGCAAACGGCTCGCGTCGCCGCTGGCGATGATCGCCGCCATCCGCATGGCGGGCGAATGCGCCATTCGGCGGCTGCATTCATGACTTCCCTCCCTGAAAGGGAGGGGCTGGGGGAGGGTGTCGAGGCGCAGCCGAGACCTCAAGTCGTTGTGCAACATGAGCTCGCGACGCTCGCACCCTCCCCCAGCCCCTCCCTTTCAGGGAGGGGCGGCCTTGCATCACTCCCGCCCTTACGCGAAGTCATTGCCACGCACGGCCTCGCGGCGAAGAAATCGCTCGGTCAGAACTTTCTGTTCGACGGCAACCTCCTCGACCGCATCGCGCGCGTTCCCGGCAGTCTCGACGGGCAGACGGTGTATGAGGTTGGCCCCGGCCCCGGCGGACTGACGCGCGCGTTGCTCCGCGCCGGAGCCCGCGTGGTCGCGGTGGAACGCGACGCCCGGGCGCTGCCGGCGCTCGCCGAACTCGCCGCCGCCGCCGATGGTCGCCTGACCGTTATCGCAGGCGACGCGATGGCCATCGATGCCGAAGCCGTGGCGGGTCACGGTGCCGATATCGTCGCCAACTTGCCGTACAATATCGGCACGGCGCTGCTGGTGAACTGGCTCGGCAGCGACGTATGGCCACCGTGGTGGGCAAGCCTGACGCTGATGTTCCAGAAAGAAGTCGCCCAGCGGATTGTCGCCGCGCCGGGCAGCGATGCCTATGGTCGCCTCGCGGTACTGGCGCAGTGGCGGACATTACCCAAGATCGCCTTCACCCTGCCACCCCGCGCCTTCGTGCCGGCACCCAAGGTCGATTCGGCGGTGGTTCATATCGTGCCGGTCGCACCGTTATCGTCGGCGCGCCCCGCCGCGCTGTCGGCGCTGACTGCCGCCGCCTTCGGGCAGCGGCGCAAAATGCTGCGATCGAGCCTGCGCGGTTTGCCAGGCGCACTGGAGGCGATGGTAGCCGAAGGCGTCGATCCCGAGGCGCGGGCCGAAACAGTTGCCGTGGCAGCGTTCGCGCGTGCGGCAGCGCGGCTGTAGCAGCGCAACCACTAGTAGCCGCAAGTCTAAATATTGACCCAACCATCGGTTCGTCACCCCCGCGAAAGCGGGGGTCCATCGCGTCAACGTCGCGGTGATGGACCCCCGCTTTCGCGGGGGTGACGAACCGCGATAACCGCCTCAAACCCTAATTCTTGACGACCGCCGCATCCTTGATCGGCTCGGCGCTCGCCGTGGCGGCGGCGGTCGTCAGCGCGGTCTGAAGCCGCACAGCTGCCGAACAATCGGTCTTGCACAACGCCTTGATGCGCATCAGGTTGACCTGCGCCCGCGCCGTGGCACCGCGCGCGATCAGTGCCTTGCCCTGGCCTTCGAGCGCCGACAGGTCCGACGGGTTGAGCGCCAGCGCCTCGCGATAGTAGCGCACTGCCTTGCCCGGCAGGCCTTGCGCCTCATAGGCCCGGGCAATCCCGGTGAACGCCGCGACATTCTTCGGATCGACCGCCAGCGCAGCCTCGAAAGCATCGATGGCAGCGACCGGATCGCTTTTGGCGAGCGCTGCCTGACCGCTCGCCAGCAACTGTACCGAGCGCGGCTTCAACACGTCATCGCCCTGCGCGGCTGCGACCGCAATCGCCGAACCGGCCCCCGCAATCAGCAGGAAAATCGGCACCGCCCAGCTTGTACGCATATCAAATCCTTCCCGTCTTGGCAGCGACTCTAGCAGAGCCGCGTCAGTCCCGCGATGAAGAATCCGTCGCACCCATGACCCCTTGGCGTTAACGCTGCAGTAGTTACGGAGCCGTCAACGGCGGGGATGCAGAAGGGTTGCGGAGCGAACTCCGGATGCGCGGCCAGAAACGCAGTTACCCGCGATTCACCTTCCGATGGCAGCAGCGAGCAAACGACATAGGTGATCGTACCACCGGGCCTCACGAGCCCCGCCGCGACTGCCAGCAATCGCGACTGTTCGGCCTCCAAGCGCGCCAGTCGATCGGGCGTCAACCGCCAGCGCGCCTCGGGATTGCGCCGCCACGTGCCGGTGCCCGAACACGGCGCATCGATCAGCACCCGATCGGCGTGGCCCGCAACATCGGTAAGGGCTTCGGTCTCACGGCGCGGATTGAGCAGCCGCCGATCGACAATGGTGACCCCGGCGCGCGCCAGCCGGGGGCCCATGGCATCCAGCCGTCCGCGATCGGTATCGGCGGCGATCAGGCGTCCGTCATTGCCCATCGCCGCCGCCAACGCCAGCGTCTTGCCGCCTGCCCCGGCGCACAGGTCGATCACCGTTTCCCCCGGCTGCGCGCCGACGGCGAGCGCGGCGAGTTGCGAGCCTTCGTCCTGAACCTCGATACGCCCCTGGTTGAATGCCGGGAGGGTATCGACCTGGCAGCCGTCGGGTGCGCGCAGGCCATCGGGGGCGTAGGACAATGGGGTGAAGTCGGGGAGTTCGGCGACAACCGCGTCGCGGGTCGCGGCGAGCCTGTTGACCCGGACATCGAGCGGGGCGCGTTCGAGGAGCGCCGCCGCTTCGGCCTCGGTCGCCTTGCCAAAGCGATGGCTGAGCAGCTTCAACTGCCACACCGGCGCGAGCGACGGCGTCGCCACAGCTTCGCCGTCGGCGATGGCGGCCGGCGCATGGCCGTCGGCCCCGAAGGCCGCCAGTATATCTCCCCTCCCGCTTGCGGGAGGGGAGCGAGATGACGCCCCAAACCGATCATCCCTGCCCGACCACTGACCGGCGGTTCACCCATGGCGCGGATGACGCCGAACACCAGTTCGCGCACCGCGCGGCGATCCTTCGATCCGGCGTAGCGGCGGGTGGTGAAATAGCGCTGGACGATCGTATCGGCCGCCGCCCCGCCGGTGCGCGCAGAATCGATCACGGTGTCGAGGATCTCGATTGCCGCCTGAACCCGTGCGGCTGGTGTCACAATGTCATCCCATCGTCGGATAATTGGGCGATTCGCGGGTGATCGTCACGTCATGGACATGGCTCTCGCGCAGGCCGGCGTTGGTGATGCGGACAAATTCGGCGCGCTCGCGGAAATCATCGAGCGTCGCCGAGCCGGTATAGCCCATCGCCGCCTTCACCCCGCCGACAAGCTGGTGCAGCACCGTTGCCGCCGAGCCCTTGAACGGCACCTGCCCTTCGATGCCTTCGGGAACCAGCTTGAGCTGGTCCTTGATATCCTGCTGGAAATAGCGGTCGGCCGATCCGCGCGCCATCGCGCCCACCGACCCCATGCCGCGATAGCTCTTATACGTGCGGCCCTGCCACAGGAAGGTTTCGCCCGGTGCTTCCTCGGTACCGGCGAGCAGCGACCCGACCATCACCGCCGCCGCGCCTGCCGCCAGTGCCTTGGCGACATCGCCCGAGGTGCGCAGGCCGCCATCGGCAATGACCGGAATCCCCGCCTTCATCGCGGCTTCGGCGGTATCCATGATCGCCGTCAGCTGCGGCACGCCGACACCGGCGACGACGCGCGTCGTGCAGATCGACCCCGGCCCGATACCGACCTTGATCCCGTCCGCGCCTGCCCCGATCAGCGCCCGCGCGGCTTCGGCAGTCGCGACATTGCCGGCGATCACCTGCGCCGAATTGCTCAGCTTCTTGATACGCGCCACGGCTTCCGACACCCGGTCGCTATGGCCGTGCGCAGTATCGACAACGATGAGGTCGCATTCGGCATCGAGCAGCGCTTCGGTGCGCTCGAACCCCAGATCGCCGACGGTCGTGGCCGCCGCTACGCGCAGCCGTCCGGCGGCGTCCTTGGTGGCATCGGGGAAGGTGACGGCGCGTTCGATGTCCTTGACGGTGATGAGTCCGATGCAGCGTCCGTCGTCATCCACAACGATCAGCTTTTCGATGCGGCGCTGGTGGAGCAGTCTTCGCGCTTCCGCCTCGCCGACGCCGGGACGCACGGTGACGAGGTTCGCCGACGTCATCAGTTCGGAAATCGGTTGTTCGGGGTGTTCGGCAAAGCGCATGTCGCGGTTGGTGACGATGCCGACCAGCCGCCCCGGCAGGCCGTTCCTCGTCGCCTCGACCACTGGAAATCCCGAGATGCGGTGCCGCGCCATCAGCGCCCGGGCATCGCCGAGCGTCTGTTCGGGCGTCATCGTCACCGGGTTGACGACCATGCCGCTTTCGAAGCGCTTGACCTGACGCACCGCGTTGGCCTGCTCCTCGACGGTCAGGTTGCGGTGAAGGACACCCAGACCGCCGGCCTGCGCCATGACGATCGCCATATCGGCCTCGGTGACGGTATCCATCGCCGACGACAGCACCGGAATATGCAGCCGGATACCCTGCGTGACGTGCGTCGAGGTGTCGGCAGCACTCGGCAGCACCGACGACGCCGCAGGCACCAGCAGCACGTCGTCAAACGTCAGGCCGAGGCGAATATCCATGGGGGTGACGACTCCGAAATACGTGCGAGTCGGCTCCCTTTAGGGCGCAGCGGTGGATAAGGGAAGGCGGGGGCCCCGCTCAACCTTGACTCGCGCGACCCATCGCCCCTATCGACGCCATCCCGCGCGGCGAGCTGCCGGCGGTTACGGCCCCTTCGTCTAGCGGTCTAGGACGTCGCCCTCTCACGGCGAAAACACGGGTTCGATTCCCGTAGGGGTCACCAACGCGTTGCCGGATGTGCGCTTGCCATGACGACTGCCGCAAAACGGAGCCGCCAGTGACATCGGGACGCATCGCAGTGATTGCCGCCGCGGTTGCCGCCGCCTGTCGCAGGCCATGGGCGGTGCTGATTGCAGCGACGCTGCTGACACTCGGCGCGGCACTCTATGTCACCAGCCATTTCGCCATGACGACCAACAGTTCGGAACTGATCGCGCCGACCGTCGCGTGGCGGATCGACGAATCCCGCTTCAACGCCGCCTTCCCGCAGAACGGCGATGCCATCCTTGTTGTCATCGACGGCCCGACGCCCGAGATCGCCGAGGCCGCTGCCGCCCGGCTGACGGCGCGACTGGCGACCGACAGCACCCATTTCCGCAGCGTCCGGCGTCCCGATGGCGGCGCGTTCTTCGATCGGGCGGGGCTGTTGTTCGCCAGTGACGCCGAGGTCGGCGCGACGACGGCGAAGCTGATCGAGGCGCAGCCGCTGCTCGGGCCGCTTGCTGCCGATCCGAGCCTGCGCGGAATTGCCGGAACGCTCGATACGCTGGTCGAGGGCGTCCGGCGCGGCGACGCACCGATTGCCCGGATCGACGCGCCGGTGGCGGCGCTGGCGACGGCGCTCGATGCGCAAGCTGCCGGGAACCCCGCCTATTTTTCGTGGAGCACGCTGTTCCAAGGCGGCGGCGGGCGGTTGCAGGCCCCGTTGCGGCGGCTGATCCTTGTGCGCCCCAAGCTCGATTTCGGCGGATTGCAGCCGGGAGCCGCCGCCAGTGCCGCCGTGCGCGACGCGGCGCGCAGCCTCGCCATCGACGACGCCCACGGCGTTCGCTTGCGATTGACCGGATCGGCGCCGCTCAACGACGAGGAGTTCGCCTCGCTCGCCAAGCAGGTCTGGCTGATCGCCGGGGCAATCATCGGCTCGATGCTGCTTGTCCTGTGGCTGGCGACTCGGTCGCTGCGCGTTGTGGCGGCGATTTTGGTGACGACGCTTGCCGGACTGGTAGTGACGGCGGCAGTCGGGCTGGCGACGGTCGGGCGCTTCAACCTGATCTCGGTCGCCTTCATTCCGCTGTTCGTTGGCCTCGGCGTCGATTTCGGCATTCAGCTCGGGGTGCGGTTTCAGGCCGAACGCCGTCGCCTCGCCGATCCGGCTGCTGCGATGCGCGCCGCCGCCGATGCGCTCGGGCCGTCGCTGTTGCTCGCGGCGAGCGCGATCTGCCTGGGGTTCCTGGCGTTCCTGCCGACGGCGTATGTCGGCATCGCCGAACTCGGCATTATCTCGGGGCTCGGGATGGTCGTCGCGCTGCTGTTCAGTGCGACCCTGTTGCCGGCGCTGCTGGTGCTGTTGCGACCGCCTGCGCCCACACCCGAAACGCCGTCGCCGGCGCTCGCCGCGCTCGATCATTGGCTGCTGGCGCGGCGGCGATGGGTGCTGTGGGCGTTCGGCGTTTCGATGCTGGCGAGCGTTGCGTCGCTGGCGTGGGTGCAGTTCGATTTCAACCCGCTGCATCTGAAAGACCCGAAGGGCGAAGCCGTCGCGACGCTCGACGAGCTGACCCGCGATCCCGATCGTTCGCCCAACACCATCGATATCCTGACCCCCGATCTGGCGACGGCGCGGCGGACGGCGGCGCGGCTCGCCGCATTGCCCCCGGTCGGGCGGGTGCTGACGGTCGAAAGCTTTGTCCCCGCCGGGCAGGCGGCGAAGCTGGCAACCATCGCCGACGCCAATGCACTGCTCGATTTCACCCTCAACCCCATCGCGACAGCCCTGCCCGCGACCGACGCCGAGACGGTTGCAGCGCTGCGCAAGACAGCGGCCGGACTTGCTGCGGTGGCCGCGAACCACCCCGGCAGCGGGGGCGACCATGCCCGCCAGCTGAGCCGCGCGCTTGCCCGACTCGCCGCCGCCCCGCCGCCCGAGCGCACCAAGGCCGCGGCGCTGTTGGTGGCACCGCTCGGCACCCTGCTCGATCAGCTGCGGACATCGCTAGCCGCGCAGCCAGTGACGCTGGCGACCTTGCCTGCCGATCTGCGCGCCGATTGGATCAGCGCCGACGGCCATTACCGCGTCCAGGCGCTGCCGCGTGCCAACGACAATGCATCGCTGATCGCCTTCAGCCGTGCGGTGCAGGCGGCGGCGCCGCACGCGACGGGCTTTGCCGTATCGACCCAAGCAGCAGCGCGAACGGTGGCGACGGCGTTCGTGCAGGCGGGCGCGCTGGCGTTGGTCATCGTCAGCCTGTTGCTGTTCGCCGTGTTGCGGTCGGTACGCGAGGTGGCGTTTACGCTTGCGCCGGTCGTGCTGTCGGGATTCCTGACGCTCGGCACCTGCGTCGTCATCGGCCAGCCGATCAACTTCGCCAACATCATCGCTTTTCCGCTGCTGTTCGGCGTCGGCGTGGCGTTCCACATCTATTTCGTCATGGCGTGGCGCGGCGGCGCGACCGACCTGCTGCAATCGAGCCTCGCGCGTGCGGTGTTCTTTTCGGCGCTGGCGACCGGCATGGCGTTTGGCAGCCTGTGGCTTTCGGACCACCCCGGCACCGCGAGCATGGGTGAGATATTGCTGATTTCGCTGGCATGGACATTGGTCTGCGCGCTGATTTTCGAACCCGCGCTGCTTGGGCCGCAGCGCAAGCGTCAGGCCATAGTCTCAGAGGTCACTTGACCAGTTTCAGCCCGACGATGCAGCCGACAAGGCCCGTCAGTAGCAGCAGCCGCGGCAGGCTCGCCGGTTCGGCGTAGAGCAGTATCCCGAGCAACGCCGTCCCCGCCGCGCCGATACCTGCCCACACCGCATACGCCGTGCCGAGCGGAACCGACCGCGACGCATATTCGAGCAGCCCCATGCTCAGCGTCACCGAAACGAGGAACGCCAACACCCACGGCACGTTACGAAAGCCGTCGACATAGCGCAGCGATGTGGTGAAGCCGACTTCGAACAATCCGCCGAGTATCAACGCCAGCCACGGCATATCCGTCATCCTTTGTGGACATTGTCGCAATCGAGCGATAGCCGACGCGGCAACCGAGGAGAAGACCATGCGCATCGATGCCATCCCGATCGGGGTTAGCCCACCGCACGACGTCAACGTCGTCATCGAATGCCCGCTGGGTGGCGAGCCGGTGAAGTACGAGCTCGACAAGGCCTCGGGCGCGCTGTTCGTCGATCGCATCCTGCACACTGCGATGCGCTACCCATGCAACTACGGCTTCATCCCGCACACGCTCGCCGAAGACGGCGACCCGATCGACGCGCTCGTCGTCGCGCGGACCCCGTTCATCCCCGGCTGCGTCAGCCGCGTGCGCCCGGTCGGCGTGATGCTGATGGAAGACGACAAAGGCGGTGATGCCAAGCTGCTGTGCGTGTCGGTAACCTCGGTCTATCCCTATTACGACGAGGTCAGCGAATATACCGACCTGCCGCCGATCCTGCTCCAGCAGATCGAACATTTCTTCACCCACTACAAAGACCTCGAGCCCGGCAAATGGACGAAATTTCTCGGCTGGCGGGACCGCGCGCATGCCGAAGAGCTGATCCTCGAATCGATTGATCGCGCCAAGGCGGCGGAAACCGGTGCCAAGGTTCCGGCACCGCGCGAACACCCCGGCGCACCCCGGGGCTGATCGCAACGACGACCTGACTATTCCCTATTTTCGTCACCCCCGCGAAAGCGGGGGTCCATCTCGCCAAAGTGCCGGTGATGGTCCCCCGCTTTCGCGGGGGTGACGAATCGAGGGTGCCGATTGCCTGATTTGATTGCCCGCAAAAAGTCGCGGCCGCACCCGTTCCCCTGCAGCCACCCGCCGCCTATATCGGTGCGATGACCCACATCGACCCCGCCACGATCTTCTACGCCGATACCGGGCTCGACCCGGTGCGCACCGAACGCCTTGTCGCCGAGGCGCTCAACGGTTGCGACGACGGCGAACTGTATCTGCAATATGCGCTGAGCGAGAGTTTCGCGTTCGACGATGGCCGGATGAAATCGGCGAGCTTCGATACCACCCAAGGCTTTGGCCTGCGCGGCGTCGCGGGCGAAATGACCGGGTTCGCTCATGCCAACGATCTGAGTGAGGCCGCGATTCGCCGCGCCGCCGACACCATCCGCGTCGTCCGCGACGGCCATGGCGGCACGATGTCCGAGGCGCCGCGCCGCACCAATGCCCAGCGCTACATCGGCGACAACCCGCTGGACGGGATCAGCTTTGCGCAGAAAGTCGCGCTGATGGAGAAAATCGACGCCGCAGCGCGCGCCCGCGATCCGCGCGTCGTCCAGGTGTCGGCGAGCCTGCTCGGCAGTTGGTCGGTGGTCGAAATTATCCGCGCCGACGGTCACCGCGTCCGTGACATTCGCCCGCTGGTGCGCCTCAACGTCCAGATCGTCGCCGAAAAGGACGGTCGGCGCGAGACGGGCTTCCACGGCCTTGGCGGACGCTACCTCTATGACAGCCTGTTTGAAGGCGCGGCGTGGGAGAGTGCGATCGACATCGCGCTGGCGCAGGCGCTGGTCAATCTCGATGCGGTCGCTGCCCCGGCGGGCGAGATGACCGTCGTGCTCGGCCCCGGCTGGCCGGGCATCCTGCTCCATGAAGCCATCGGCCATGGGCTCGAGGGCGATTTCAACCGCAAGGGCACATCGGCGTTTTCGGGGCGAATCGGCGAACGCGTCGCCGCCCCCGGCGTCACGGTTGTCGACGACGGCAGCCTCGATAATCGCCGGGGGTCACTGACCGTCGACGACGAAGGCACCCCGACCGGGCGCACCGTGCTGATCGAGGATGGCATTCTCAAGGGCTATATGCAGGACCGGCTGAATGCCCGGCTGATGGGGGTCGCCCCGACCGGCAACGGGCGGCGCGAGAGCTATGCCCATGCGCCGATGCCGCGGATGACCAACACCTTCATGCTCGGCGGCAGCGAGGACCCCGGCGAAATCCTGCGCTCGGCGAAATCGGGCATTTACGCCAAAAGCTTCGGCGGCGGGCAGGTCGATATCACCAGCGGCAAGTTCGTTTTCACCTGCACCGAGGCGTACCGCATCGAAAACGGTCGGCTCGGCGCACCGATCAAGGGCGCGACACTGATCGGCAATGGCCCCGATGTGCTGACCCGGGTGCGCGCCATCGGCAACGACATGGCGCTGGACGAAGGTGTCGGCATCTGCGGCAAGGGCGGGCAGAGCGTCCCCGCCGGGGTCGGGCAACCGACGTTGCTGATCGAAGGACTGACCGTCGGCGGGACGGGATAATCTTACGCGCGTCACCCCCACGAAAGCGGGGGTGACGACGGATAGAGCGAGGGGGTAACATCATGGAATTCTTCGATCACCTGACCGATGGCCACCGCGCCTTTATCGCCAAGCAAGCGGTGTTCTTCGTCGCCACTGCAGCGGCGGACGGGCGCATCAACCTCAGCCCCAAGGGCATGGACTGTTTCCGCGTGCTCGGGCCGAACCGCATCGCCTATCTCGATTTCGGCGGCTCGGGGAATGAGACCCATGCGCACCTGACCGCCGATGGCCGCATCACCATCATGTTCTGCGCCTTCGACCAGCCGGCGCTGATCTTTCGCGTCTATGGCCATGGCGTACCGGTGCTGCCGCAAGACGCCGACTGGGCAGCGATTGCCCAACATTTCACCATCGAACGCGGTGTCCGCCAGATTTTCGATGTGACGGTCGAATCGGTCCAGGAATCGTGCGGCTGGGCGGTGCCGTTCATGACGCTCGATCGCGAACGCCAGACGCTGCGGAAATATCATGCCACCGATGACCCCGCCGAACGGCTGGAGAAGTATCAGGAGCGCACCCGCAGCATCGATGGGCTGCCGGTCCGCCCGCCGAGCGTGTTGCCGTACAACTGATGGCGCTTGTCGCGATCGACACCGTCTTCGACCGTATGCAGGCCGAGGTCATGCGCTCGAGCCTTGCCGCCGCTGGCATTGAGGCGGTGCTGTTCGATGCCGGTATCGCCTCGCTGATCGGCTCGGGCCTGTCGGGCGTGCGGCTGATGGTGCTCGACGAGGATGCAGCGGCGGCGCGGTCGCTGCTGGGGTTGCCCGAATGAAACTCGCACTGGCTTTGGGTGGCGGGGCGGGCCTCGGCTGGGCGCACATCGGCGTGCTGAGCGTACTCCACGCGCGTGGCGTCAAAATCGATGCGGTCAGCGGCACGTCGATCGGCGCGCTGGCGGCGGTGTGCCTTGCTGCCGACCGGATGAATGTGCTCGAGGAACTGGCGCGCTCGGTCAACATGCGCGAGGTCGTGCGCTTCCTCGATATCGATCCGCGCAAGGGCTCGGTGCTCGGCGGGCGGACGGTGCGCAACCGCTTGCGTCAGCATTTCGGCCATGATCATCTCGAAAGCCTGTTCATGCCCGTCGCCGTCGTCGCCGCCGATCTCGTCACCGGTGGCGAAGTGGTGATGACGCGTGGGTCGGTCGTCGAGGCGGTGCGCGCGTCGATCGCCATTCCCGGTATCTTTCCGCCGGTACGCCGCGACGGGATGATCCTGATCGACGGCGGCGTCGTCGCCCCGGTTCCGGTCCGCGCCGTGCGGGCGCTGTCGACATCGCCGGTGGTCGGCATCAACCTGCAGGGCGACTATCTCCGCCGCTCGGCCAAGGGCTTGCCGGCGGCCAAGCGCATCATGACGCCGCTGCGCGTGGGCCGCGCCGGACTGACGCTGCTGCTCAGCGAACTGGCGCGCAAGGACCTGCTGCTCGACCCGCCCGATCTTGAGATTGCGCCCGCCATCGGACACATCGACGTGCGCAATTTCACTCGGGCGCACGAACTGATCGAACTCGGCGCGGCGGCCGTCGTTGAGGCGTGGCCGCAGATCGAGGCGCTGCTCTGATTCTTGAACCCCCCTCCCTTCTTCAGGGAGGGGTTGGGGGAGGGTGCGAGGCGAAGCCGAGCTCGCTTATGCCGGCAGTGTAAAGCGGCTCGCGAATGCTCGCACCCTCCCCCAGCCCCTCCCTGAAGAAGGGAGGGGGAAAAATACTGCCCAAAAATGCGCTTCGCCCCCGGCGAACTGCCGCGCAAACAGGCAGCGGCAACGCCGAAACGCGCCGCCGATGCTGCAACGCAACACTTGGCACGATCCATGCATCGCAACCGATGCGCGAATTGCGCGCCAAGGGAGGGGCCATGAAACTCGTCATCGCCGTCATCAAGCCGTTCAAGCTCGACGAAGTGCGCGAGGCGCTGTCGAATGCGGGCGTGCAGGGGATGACCGTCAGTGAAGTCAAAGGCTTCGGGCGGCAGAAGGGGCAAACCGAAATCTACCGGGGGGCCGAATACACCACCAACATGGTGCCGAAGATCAAGATCGAAGTCGTCGTCGAGGATTCCCAGGCGGCGCAAGTCGTCGAGACCATCCAGCAGGCGGCCCACACCGGCGCCATTGGCGACGGCAAGATCTTCGTGGCCGATATCGGTCAAGCCGTGCGCATCCGCACCGGCGAAACCAACGAAACCGCGCTTTAGGCGAGGGAGGGGAAACATGACATTCGATCTGAAAGCACCCGAGCGGAAAACGCTCTGGCTCGCTGCCGCCGGGATAGCGCTTTGCGCCGTTGCCGGTCCGGCAATCGCCCAAGATGTGGTCGCCGCCGCTGCACCAGCCGCTGCCGCTGCAGCGCCCGCCGCCCCGGCGCTGATCAGGGCCCCGACCGTCGCCCAGCAAGCGGGCATGGTCAACAAGGGCGACACGACATGGATGCTGATTTCGTCGGCACTCGTGCTGATGATGTCGGTGCCTGCGCTGGCGCTGTTCTACGGCGGCCTTGTCCGCACCAAGAACATGCTCAGCGTCCTCATGCAGGTGTTCATGATCGTCTCGGTCGCCGCACTGGTCTGGTGCTGCTGGGGCTATTCGATGGCGTTTACCGCCGGCAGCGGCGCGACCGCACCGTTCTTCGGCGGCTTCGGCAAGGCGCTGCTGATGGGCGTCTCGGCGTCGACCTATTCGGCAACCTTCTCGAACAACGTCTACATCCCCGAATTCAGCTATGTGATTTTCCAGATGACCTTTGCCTGCATCACCCCGGCGCTGATCATCGGGGCGTTCGCCGAGCGGGTGAAGTTCAGCGGGCTGATGGTGTTCATGGTCGCATGGATGACGCTGGTGTATTTCCCCATCGCCCATATGGTCTGGTATTTCGCCGGTCCTGACTTCCTGCCCGACGCACCGACCGACGCCGGTTTCCTGTATCTCAAGGGCGCGCTCGATTTCGCCGGCGGCACCGTTGTTCACATCAACGCCGGAATCGCCGGCCTTGTCGGCTGCATCATGATCGGCAAGCGCGTCGGTTACGGCAAGGAAAACACCCCGCCGCATTCGCTGACCATGACGATGATCGGGGCCTCGCTGCTCTGGGTCGGCTGGTTCGGTTTCAACGCCGGTTCCAACCTTGAATCGAACGGTGTCACTGCCGTTGCCTTCATCAACACCTTCGTCGCCACCGCCGCCGCGGCCGTCAGCTGGGCGCTGGTCGATCAGATCGTCCATGGCAAGCCGTCGATGCTCGGTGCCGCCTCGGGTGCCGTCGCCGGTCTGGTGGCGATCACCCCGGCGTCGGGCTTTGCCGCTCCGATGACGGCGATTGCGCTTGGCTTCATCGTCTCACCGATCTGCTTCCTCTTCGTTTCGAAGGTGAAGGCGATGTTCAAATACGACGACACGTTGGATGTCTTCGGCGTCCACTGCATCGGCGGTATCGTCGGCGCGCTGGGCACGGCAATCGTCGCCGATCCGGCACTCGGTGGTCAGGGCTTCTTCGACTATACGAAGTTCCCCGCTGTTCCCGGCACCTACGACATGATGGGGCAGCTGCTCATCCAGGCCGAAGCCGTCGGCTTGACGCTGCTCTGGTCGGGACTCGGCTCGGCGTTCCTGTTTTTCATCATCGGCAAGACGATCGGGCTGCGTCCGACCGAAGACGCCGAGCGCGAAGGCCTCGACATCACCGACCATGGTGAGCGCGCCTATAACTACTGAGTTACCGCCGGTCCGTTCGGAAGGACGGACCGGCCCCACAGTTCCTCCCCAAGGAAACAACCTGGACCCGGCAGCGCAGTCTGCCGGGTCTTTTTTGCATGGCGCCCGGAACGATCCCATGGCATAAAGTGTGAATTGAGCAGCACTCGGCTGCCGCATGGGAGGACTTTCGATGAAGTACCTGTTTGCCGCCGCCGTGATTGCCATCGCCGCACCTGCATTTGCCCAGACGCGCCCCGCCGAAGACACCGCTCGCGACGCGGCGCGCAAGCCCGCCGACATGGTGGCGTTTGCGGGGATCAAGGCCGGATCGAAGGTCGCCGACATGATTCCCGGCACCGGCTATTTCACGCGGGTTTTCTCGATCGCCGCCGGCCCCACCGGCCATGTCACCGCGATCATCCCGCCCGCCGCCGAAGCCGCCTATGCCGATGCATCGAAAGCGGTGCACGACTTGCCCAACACCGGCTTCGCCAACGTCAGCGTCGTTGCATCGCCCACCGATCCGTCACTTGCGGGAACGCTCGACGTGTTCTGGACGGCGCAGAACTACCACGATCTGCACAACAGCCTGCCGCCCGAAGCCGTGATCGGCTTTAACAAGGCAGTGTTCGCGACGCTGAAGAAGGGCGGCGTCTATGTCATCGTCGATCACAGCGCCCCCGATGGCAGCGGCCTGACCGCGACCAAGACGCTCCACCGCATCGATCCGGCGACGCTCAAGGCCGAAGTGCTTGCCGCCGGGTTCACCTTCGATGGCGAATCGACCGCGTTGCGCAACGCCGCCGACCCGAAGACCGCAATGGTCTTCGACCCCAGCGTTCGCGGCAAGACCGACCAGTTCATCTATCGCTTCAAGAAACCCTGATCGGTCACGCCGCTTGGACGGCGGAACGAAATCGCGCGGCGAGGGTATTGGAACCATGCGTTTCCTCATCCTCGCCGCCGTCGTCCTGACTGCGGTTCCCGCCTCGGCCGGGGTATTGGATTCGGTCAAGCTGGCGCTGAACAATCAGCCGCCGCGCACACCGTTCGCCCGGCAGGTCCCGCCGCCACCGCTCGACTACCGCCGTCCCGCCAGTTGGGCATCCCGGCCCGGGGCGCCCAACGGGGCCGACGTCGCACCCCGCGGCGTCGCGGTCCCCGATCCGGCGACGCGCTCCGCCGATGTATTCTTCATCCATCCGACAACGTTTTACGGCGCGCAACGCTGGAACGCCGCCGTTCCCGACACCGCCGTCGACACGCGCACCGACGCTGGCCCGATCCGCGAACAGGCGAGCGCCTTCAATGCCTGCTGCCGCATCTGGGCTCCGCGCTACCGCCAGATGGTGCTCGGCGGCTATACGCGCTGGTCGGCCGACAGCGGTCGCGCGTCGGACCTCGCCTATGGCGACGTGACGCGTGCGTTCGCCCAGTTCCTGCGCGAAACCGCTGGCCGCCCGTTCATCATCGCCGGGCACAGTCAGGGGTCGCGCCTCGCCCGTCGCCTGATCGCCGAGCGCATCGACGGCACCCCGCTCGCCCGCCGCATGGTCGCCGCCTATCTGCCCGGAACCTGGATCCCGGTGTCGTACTTCGCTGGCCTGCGCGATGTGAAACCGTGCGCCAGCGGGCAGCAAACTGGATGCATCGCGACCTGGTCGACCTATGACGAGGGCCGCGACGCCACCCGCGCACGCATCCGCTTTGCCACGACGTCGCGGTATCGCCCCGAACAGGTCCGCGAACCCTTTGTCTGCACCAACCCCGTCAGTTGGACGGCGTCGGGGGAGACGGTCGCGGCCCGTCGCAGTCTGGGCGCATGGGTTTACGGTGTCGGCAATAGCCCACGTCCGGTCGATTCCGGGGTTTCGGCGCGGTGTAACGATGGCGCGGTATATGTCTCCGCGCCGCCCGCCGCCGATGGCTTTACCAAACAGAAGCTGCCGTTCATTGACTGGCACAACATCGACTATAACCTGTTCTATATGGACGTGCGCGCCAATGCGGTTGCGCGGGTCGATGCTTGGCTGGCAAAGGGACGCTGACCACATCCGGAGCGCCCATGCCCACCCTCGTCCTCCTTCGCCACGGCCAATCGGCGTGGAACCTTGAAAACCGCTTCACCGGCTGGTGGGACGTCAATTTGACCGACAAGGGCATCGCCGAGGCAACCGCTGCAGGCGTTGCGATGGCGGCGGCGGGACTCGATTTCGATCGCTGCTTCACCAGCGTCCAGACGCGGGCGATCAAGACGCTCGACCTCGCGCTCGAGGCGATGGGGCGGCTGTGGCTGCCGGTGGTCAAGGACTGGCAGTTGAACGAGCGGCATTACGGCGGCCTGACCGGGCTCAACAAGGCCGAGACAGCAGCGAAACACGGCGAGGACCAGGTCAAGATCTGGCGCCGCAGCTTCGACGTGCCGCCGCCGCCGCTCGAACCCGGCAGCCCATGGGACCTGTCGGGCGACCGCCGCTATGCCGGGATCGCTGTCCCGGCGTCCGAAAGCCTGAAGGACACCATCGCCCGCGTCCTGCCCTATTGGGACAGCGCCATCGTCCCCGAACTTCGCGCCGGCAAACGCATCATCATCGCCGCCCATGGCAATTCGCTGCGCGCGTTGGTCAAGCATCTGTCAGGAATCAGCGACGCCGATATCGTCCATGAGGAAATCCCGACGGGGAAACCGATGGTGTATGAACTTGCGGACGATCTGACCGCGGTGGGGCGGCGGTATTTGTGATGCAAACAGCGTCATGACGGCGGACGCATTTCAGGCCCGCGTGCCATGGCCACGCCAGTTTCCAACTGTCGTTATTCATGCCGACATCAAGGTCCGCGATTCACACCCCGCATATCGCGCTGCAAAATCCGGCAGCGCCGACGATGCACTCAATCTTGCCGTTGATCTGATTTCCGACAAGGCGGTTGCGGAACTTGCCATCATTCTTGGGAAGCGTCCCGCGCTGTTGCTGCCGGTTACCGCCGATGAGGTTACGGGCTTCAATGCGATCCCCGATGCCATGGCGCATGTGATCGGACGAAAGCTCAATCTGCGGGTGGTCGCAGGAGATATCGTGCAGACTAACAAGGTCGGACATACCCGTGCGCCCGCATTCCAGCGATTGGTCACACCAGCCTATTTTGCAGGACAAGTCGTTCCCGATGCGGGCTACGTCCTCGTCGATGATCATGTTGGTCTAGGGGGGACGCTTGCAAACCTGCGAGGACATATCGAAGTAAACGGCGCGCATGTGATCGCTATGACCACGCTTACGGAAAGCCGGAACGCGCGGCAGATTTCAATGCTTGGCGAAACGCATTCCGTGTTATGGGAACAGTATGGCGAAAGTCTCGACACCCTCTGGCGATTCCACTTCGGCCATGGAATCGACTGTCTTACCGAAGTCGAAGCCATCAACCTATGTCGTCAGCCATCCCTTGTCGCCATCGAGGATTTCCTGGCTCAGGCAGCAGTCGAAGCACGTGGCCGAGGTCTGGAACCAGCGATTTAGGGCAGCAGCGGAATAGTCCGGGTTCCAGCGGTTGCCGCCCCGCGTCCCGCGCCCTAAGGTTCGGCGCTTCCTGTTGAGGGGGCATCGGTGACGACACCGCGAATTGGCATCATCATGGGCAGCCAGTCGGACTGGGAGACGATGCAGCACAGCGCTGCAACGCTCGACGCGCTCGGTATTGCGCATGAACGCCGTATCGTCAGCGCGCACCGTACCCCGCAGCGGCTGTACGACTATGCCACGACCGCAGCGGCGCGCGGCCTCAGGCTGATCATCGCCGGGGCGGGCGGCGCGGCGCATCTGCCCGGGATGGCGGCGGCGATGACGCGGCTGCCGGTGCTCGGCGTGCCGGTCGAATCAAAGGCGCTGTCGGGGATGGATAGCCTGTTGTCGATCGTCCAGATGCCGGCGGGCATTCCGGTCGGCACGCTCGCCATCGGCAAGGCGGGCGCGATCAACGCTGCACTGCTGGCGGCCGCAATGCTGGCGACAACCGACGACGCGCTGGCGGCGCGACTCGATGCCTGGCGCGCGGCGCAGACCGCCGCCGTCGCCGAGATTCCGGCGTGATCGTCCCCGGCTCGACCATCGGCATTTTGGGCGGCGGGCAGCTGGGGCGGATGCTGGCGCTCGCCGCCGCGTCGATGGGCTACCGTGTCCATGTCTTTGCGCCCGAAGCCGAACTTCCGGCGGGCGATGTCGCGGCACAAGTCACGCGTGCCGATTATACCGATGCCGCCGCGCTCAACACCTTCGCTGCGGCCATCGATGTCGCCACCTTCGAATTCGAAAACATCGATCCCGCCGCCGTCCATCATCTGGCGATGCGGGTTCCCGTCCACCCGTCCGCCGCCAGCCTCGAAGTCGCCCAAGACCGCCTCGCCGAAAAGCGTTTCGTCGAGCGGCTCGGGGGGCGACCGGCGACGTATCGTGGCGTCGACAGCCTGATCGATCTCGAAGCGGCCATCGCTGAAATCGGTGTTCCTGCCGTCCTCAAGACCCGTCGCCTCGGCTATGACGGCAAAGGGCAGGCACGTATCCTGGCGGCGAGCGATGCGGCAGCGGCATGGGAGGCACTCGGCGGCCAACCCGCCGTGCTCGAGGCATTCGTGCATTTTACCCACGAATTTTCGGTTGTGCTGGCGCGGGGTGGCGATGGCGCATCCGCCGTCTGGCCGGTGGCGCACAACATCCATGACGGCGGCATCCTGTCGACCAGCAACATTCCCGCCCCGCCGGAAATCGCGGCGCAAGTCCCCGAAGCGACGGCGCTGGCGATCAAGGTCGCCGAAGCGCTCGGCCATGTCGGCGTGCTCTGCCTCGAATTCTTCGCGACCGCCGACGGACCGGTGTTCAACGAAATGGCACCGCGCGTCCACAACAGCGGGCATTGGACGATCGAAGGCGCGCGCACGTCGCAGTTCGAAAACCATGTCCGCGCCGTTTGCGGCCTGCCGCTGGGATCGACGGCGCTGACCGCGCCGCAGGTGACGATGAAGAACCTGCTCGGCGAGGAGGTGCACGATTGGGTAACGCTGCTCGCCGACCAGCGCGCCCACCTGCACCTTTACGGCAAGAGCGAGGTCAAGCCCGGACGCAAGATGGGGCATGTGACCTGGCTGTAGCCGCGCGGCCGATCCGCCGGAAATTGCGCTTCTATAGCTCGGGCAGTTTGACAAATTGCGCCTAATTGGTTATATCGCAGCGCATATGACTATGGCAGCAACACCGCCAAGGCCGAACCCCCGTCTAGGCCTCGCGTTATTCGCGTTATTGCCAATAGCGTGTTGAAATTGCATGACTTCGTTTTTCGCTTATCCAACACATCGGGGCGGTTCCCCTGCCAGGAATTCGCGCCTGCGGCTGCCCGGTCGGGGCGGCAGGGAAAGGCTTCTACACGCCGCGCATCGCCGCTACACTTGATCGCATGAATCAATCCGCTGCCAGCGAACGTCGCGCGCTCACCTTCATCTTCGTCACCGTGCTGATCGATGCGATCGGCTTCGGGGTGGTGATTCCGGTGCTGCCGGGGTTGATCGTCGCGCTCACCGGTAAGCCGCTCGCCGCCGCCGCGACGGTCAGCGGGCTGATCATGTTCCTGTACGCAACGACGCAGTTCATCTGCGGCCCGGTCATCGGCGGGCTGTCGGATCGCTTCGGGCGTCGCCCGGTGCTGCTCGCCAGCCTGCTTGCCTTCGGACTCGATTATCTGGCGATGAGTTTCGCGCCGACGCTTGGCTGGCTGATCGCCGCGCGGCTGGTTGCCGGCGTCACCGGGGCGACCTTCCCGACCGCCTACGCCTATATCGCCGACATTTCGACGCCCGAACGTCGCGCCGCCAATTTCGGGTTGATCGGCATGGCGTTCGGCTTTGGGTTCATCATCGGTCCGGCACTCGGCGGGATCATGGCGGGGTTTGGGCCGCGCGTGCCCTTCATGCTGGCGGCGGGACTGGCCTTTGCCAACGCCGCCTATGGTTATTTTGTGCTGCCCGAGAGCCTGAAGCCGGAAAACCGCCGCGCCTTCGATTGGCGGCGCGCCAATCCGGTCGGGGCATTGCTGCGGTTGCGACAAGCACAGCCGGTCGTGCTGACGCTGTGCGCGATGGTTTTCCTATGGACCATGGGTTACCAATCGCTCTACGCGACGTGGAATTACTTCACCCTCGAACGCTTCGCCTGGACCCCTGCCCAGGTCGGCTGGAGCCTTGGCGCAGTCGGCGTGGTCGGCGCTTTGGTGCAGGGGGTGCTGTCACGACGGTTGATCCCGGCATTCGGCCAGCGACGGATCATCGTCTGGGGCGCGCTGTCGGCGATCGCTGGTTACGGCATCTACGCTTTCGCGACGGCGGGCTGGATGATGTACGCCGGCATCGTTGTTTCGGCGTTGCAGGGCCTCGTCTTCCCATCGGTACAGGGCATGATGTCGGCCGATGTCTCAGCGAGCGAGCAAGGCGAGTTGCAGGGCGTGCTCAGCAGCGTCCAAAGCCTGTCATCGATTGTCGGCCCGGTGCTGATGACCAGCGCCTTTGCGGCCTTTTCGGCGAAAACCGCTGCCGTCTATCTGCCGGGCGCGCCGTTCGTGCTGGCGATGGGGTTCAGCGCCGCTGCACTCGCCATGTTCTACCGCGCCGTCGCACTCGGCGCGGGCGGCAGCGTCAGATCCGGCCCAGTACCAGCAGAATGACAAGGATGATCAGCACCGTCCCGAGAACGCCCGACGGCGCATAGCCCCAGCTGCGCGAATGCCCCCAACTCGGCAGCGCGCCGACGAGCAGCAGAACGACGATGATGAGCAGGATTGTGCCGAGCGACATGATGTGACCTCCCTGTACCGGCGCGGAGCCGGGTTCGGGGGATTAACGCGTCGGAAGTCGAAACGGGTGCAATGACAAGGGGAGCCCCTCTCCCGCTTGCGGGAGAGGCGACTCGCGCGCCAGCACGGCGGGTGAGGGTGTTCCCCAACTCGGAGTGACAGACACCCTCACCCGGGCCGCCGCAAGAGCGGCGTCTCTCGCCTCTCCCGCAAGCGCGAGAGGGGGAAGGTTAGCGCTGACGTAGCCCCTCTCCCGCTTGCGGGAGAGGGGACTCGCGCGCCAGCGCGGCGGGTGAGGGTGTGCCCCAGCTCGGAGTGACAGACACCCTCACCCGGGCCGCGCCAAGGGGCGCGTCTCTCGCCTCTCCCGCAAGCGGGAGAGAGGCGCGCGCTACCGCACCTCAATCGGCAGCCCCAGCTTCGCCAGCTGCGGCTCGACCAGTTTCCGATCGCCGACGACGATCCAGACCATGCCGTCGGTCGTCAGCACCTTGGCGGCGCTGTTGAGATCGGCGGGCGTCAACGCTTCGAGGCGGCCGACGAGCTTGGGGTAGTAATCGTCACCGCGCGCATACAGCGCGTTCTTCTCGATCGCCCCGAGCAGCGCGCCGCCCGATTCGAAGTCGCCCGGCAGCGAGCGGATCGTGTTGTTGACGGTCTTGTCGCGTTCGGTGGTGTCGATCGGCTGCGTCGTGCCGAGCGCCTTGATATCGGCCGTCATCGCCGCGATCGTATCGCCGGTCCGGTCGGTCTGCACCGGCGCGATGACGAACCATGCCAGCCGGTCGCGCGCCTCGTTGAGCGGCGTGCCGACGCCATAGGCCCAGCCCTTGGCCTCACGAATGTCCATGCTCAATCGCGAGGTCGACAGCACACCGAGCGCGTCATTCGCCTGCCGCAGCGCAATCGGATCGTCGGTGCCCTTGACCGGCAGCACGATACCGCCGCGGATATAGCTTTGCGGCGAACCGGGGCGGTCGATCAGCACGATGCGCGACCCCGACGCAACCGGCACGGCGGGGAAGGTCTTGACCCCTTTCGCCACTGCCGGATCGGGTCGCCAAGTACCGAACTGCGCCTCGAGCAGCGGCTTGAGTTCGGCCATCGTCACGTCGCCGACGACGAACATCGTCGCATTGTCGGGGCGGATCCAGCGTTTGTGCCACGCGACGATATCGGCGCGCGTCGTCGCCTTGACACCTTCGGGGGTACCGCTGCCGGTACCGGGGACGCCATAGGGATGGTTCGGACCATACAGCAGCACCGGCAGCAGGCGGCGTGCGGCATTGCCCGGATCGGCCTGTTCCTGCGCGATGCCGGCGAGGATCTGGCCGCGCACGCGTTCGATTTCCGCCGGGGCGAAGCGCGGGCGCTCGACGATATCGGCGAACAGCGCGAGGCTCGGCGCGAGATTGGCCTTCAGCGCATCGAGCGACAGCCGCGTGCGATCAAGCGCCGCGCTGCCACCGATGGATGCCCCCAGCCGCTCACGCGCTTCGGCAATCTGCGGCCCAGTCAGCGACCCGGCACCTTCGTCGAGCAGGTTGAGCGTCAGGCCCTGAATGCCCAGCCGGGTTCGGTCATCGGCGCCGAAACCGGCATCGAACGACAACAGCATCCGCACCAGCGGCACCGTCGTCCGCCGCGCCAGCTCGACCTTCAGGCCATTTGCGAGCGTAAAGCGTTCGACCGGCGGCAGCGTCAGCACCGGCAACCCTTCGACCTTTGGCTCCGGCCCCCGTGCCACCCGCGTCACGGCCGGTGGCGCGGCGTTGTTCGCCACGATCTTGGCGTCGCGTTCCTCCGCTGTCGGGCGTTTGCCGGGCAGCACGGTCTGGCGATAATCGCCCCGCGCCAGCCATGTGCGGGCGGCAGAGACGACGCTCGACGGGGTGGCGTTGGCGTAACGCGCGAGTTCGATCTTGTAGAACTCGGGATCGCCGGCGTAAACCGCACCTTCGGCCAACGTCACCGCCTTGCCGTCACCGCCGCCGACGGCTTCCAGCCCCCGGATCGTCCCGGCGACCGCGCGTGACGCAACGCGTCCGACCTCGTCGGCGGTGGGGCCGTCCTTGAGGAACTGCGCCATCAGTTCGTCGACGCGCTTGTCGACCACTGCCGGATCGACGCCGGGGGCGACCTCGACATCGATGCTAACGAAGCTGATCTTTTCGAACGCCTGCGCGCCGCCGTCGACGCCGACCGCGAGCTTCTTGTCGCGCACCAGATCGTTGTACAACCGCGAGGAATTGCCGCCCGCGAGCACGGTCGCAGCGACATCGACCAGCGGCACCACGGCATCGGACTGGCCGGGAATGACATAGTTGCGGCTGATCCGCGCCGTCGGCACCTGATCGTACAGCGTCTCGCGCCGCGTCGTCGTCCACACCGGCACCGGCGCGTCATAACGCTTGATCGGCGGACCGGCAGGAATATCGCCGAAGAACTTTTCTATCACCGGTCGCGCCGTCGCGACATCGATATCGCCCGCCAGCACAACCACGGCATTGTTCGGGCCATAATTTGCACGGAACCAGCCATGGACATCGGCGAGGCTCGCAGCGTCGAGATCGGCCATGCTGCCGATCGTCGAGTGACGGTACGGATGGCCTTCCGGAAACAAGGCCGAAAGCGTGGCATATTGCGTCAGGCCATACGGCCGGTTGTCGCCTTGGCGCTTTTCATTCTGCACCACCGCGCGCTGCGCATCCAATTTCGCCTGCGTCACCGCCCCGAGCAGATGCCCCATGCGATCCGATTCGAGGTACAGCGCGAGCGGCAGCGCCGGGGTCGGCACATTCTCGAAATAATTGGTCCGGTCGAACCATGTCGAGCCGTTCGAATCGGTCGCGCCGACATCCTCGAGCTTTTTGAAGAACACGCCGTCGTTGTTCTCCGACCCGTAGAACATCAGATGCTCGAACAGATGCGCGAAGCCGGTCTTGCCCGTGGGCTCGTCCTTCGATCCGATGTGATACCAAATGCTCACCGCGACAATCGGCGCCTTGCGATCGGTATGGACGATGACCCGCAGGCCGTTGCTCAGGGTAAATGCCGTGTACGGAATATCGACCGATTTGATCAGCGCACTGACCGGAGCCGCTGTGAGCGGCGGCGGCGCGGCGAGGACCGGCGCAGCAAACAGCAGGGCAACAAAGACACAGGCACGATGCAACATGGAAGCTCCGGCAAAACGGGCGATTGCGAGGGCTTAGCGCGCCCGCTAGCCTGCTGCCAATGTTTGAAATATCGCAGGCGCGCTTCGGGCGCGGTTTCTCCTCCATCGCGTGCCTTGCCGCGCTGGCCTTATCGCTCACCTCGGCGGCCAGTGCCGCGCCGCTGCCCGACCGTATGCCCGGCGCGCTGCATGCACATGTCGCCTTCCTTGCCGACGATCTGCTCGAAGGGCGCGGACTCGGCACGCGCGGGCATGAGATCGCCGCACGCTATGTCGCGGCGCAATTCGCCGCGATGAGGCTGCAGCCCGCCGGGACCGACGGCTATTTCCAACGCATCGCCTTCGTCGAAAGCCGCTTTGCCAGTGAGCGCGAGACGCTGACGCTGGTGCGCGGTGCTACGACGGCGGTGTGGACCAACGGCGTCGAAGCCGTGATGACGCCGGGGACGACCGAGGGCGTCGACCGGATGACCGCGCCGCTGGTCTTCGTCGGCTTTGGCCTTAAGGACGCGCGGCTCGGCATTAACGACTATGCTGGGCTCGATGTCGCGGGCAAGATCGTCGTGGCGCTGAGTGGTTCGCCGCCGGGGACGAATACCGAAATCGGCGCGCACCTCGCGCGCGGCAAGGCGGGCTTCGCGCTCGCCGCCGGAGCCGTGGGCCTGATCCAGGTGCGCACGCAGTCCGAAGCCGAACGCCGCCCCTGGGCCAAGGGCCTCACCAGCGCACGCCAACCACGCCGCTCGCTCGTTGGTCCCGATGGCAAGGTGCTTGGCGACGGCGCCGGATTGCGTCTGCGCGCCAGCGTCGACGATGCGCCCGCCGCACTGCTGTTCGACGGCGCGGCGCAGTCCTTCGCCGAGGTGCGCGCCGCCGCCGCTCGCGGTGCGGTCAAGGGCTTCGCGCTCACCGGTACGCTGGCTGCCGATCGCACCATCGCCACGACGCGCGTCACCAGCCCAAACATCCTCGCCATGCTGCCCGGCAGCAATGCGGCACTGACCGATCAGGTCGTGCTGATTTCGGCGCACCTCGATCACCTCGGCATCCGCACCGACCGCAAGGGCGACCAGATTTTCAACGGCGCGATGGACAATGCCAGCGGCGTCGCGACCTTGATCGAGGCCGCGCGCGCGCTGTCGTCGGGCAAGACCGCGCCCAAACGCTCGGTGCTGTTCCTCGTCACCACCGGCGAGGAAAGCGGCCTGCTCGGAGCGGATTACTACGCACGGCAGCCGACGGTGCGCCTCGACCGCATCGTGTCGGAAATCAACATCGACATGCCGATCCTGACCTGCGATTTCGGCGATGTCGTCGCCTTTGGGGCCGAGCGCTCGACGCTCGGGGCGGCCGTCCGCGCCGCCGCCAAGGCCGAAGGACTCGGCCTGTCGCCCGATCCGCAACCCGAAGAGGCGATTTTCACCCGGTCCGACCATTATCCGCTGGTCCGCGCCGGGGTCCCCGCCGTCTTCCTCAAGACCGGCTGGCACGACGCCAAAGGCGGCCTGACCTGCCGCGACGCCGAGCGCGACTTCCGCCTCAACCGCTACCACGAGCCCGGCGACGACCTGAACCAGGCGCTCGATTGGGACGTCGCGGCGAAGTTCGCCCGGCTCAACGTCGGCATCATCCGGCGGCTCGCCGATGCGGCCCGCGCCCCGCAATGGCTCAAAGACGACTATTTCGGCGAGACGTTCGCGCCGGGGAGCGCGAAGGCGCTGACCCGGTAGAACGCTCGACTGCCTAGCGTTCCCGAACGAAGGCGAGGCGGTCCCAACGGACACCCGGCCGGTTGTGGATTCCGTCCGCCTGTTCGGCCCGAAGCACGCACCGCCAGCACATCGGCTTCCTCGGCATAACCGTCGTTACCGATCCGCGTCACCATCGCCGTCCCCTTTGTAAATTCCGCCGCAGTTGGTACGATCTGCACGCGCCGTGTTGTGCACGCTCTCCATCGGCCTGCCTGTTGCACTTGTGTTGCCCAACCGCCACACCATATCGCACCCATGAACATCGATAAATTCACCGATCGCGCCAAGGGGTTTCTCCAGTCGGCGCAGACCGTTGCCATTCGCAACAATCATCAACGCGTCGCGCCCGAACATCTGTTGAAGGCGCTGCTCGAGGACGATCAGGGGATGGCGTCGGGGTTGATCCGCGCCGCCGGCGGGCGACCCGAAGCGGCTATGCAGCTGACCGATCTGGCGCTGGCGAAGATTGCCAAGGTTTCGGGCAGTGGCGCGCAGCAGCTCAACTGGGACAATGACACTGCGCGTATCCTCGACAGCGCCGAGGCGATCGGCACCAAGGCGGGCGATAGCTTCGTCACCGTCGAGCGGCTGCTCGTCGCGCTGACACTCGCCACGACGACCGAAGCCGGTAAGGCACTCGCCGCCGCCGGGGTGACGGCGCAGGCGCTCAATGCCGCCATCGAAACCGCGCGCAAGGGGCGCACGGCAGACAGCGCCGGGGCCGAGGCCAATTTCGATGCACTCAACAAATACGCCCGCGATCTGACGCAAGCGGCGCGCGACGGCAAGCTCGATCCGGTGATCGGGCGCGACGAGGAAATCCGCCGCACCATCCAGGTTCTAGCGCGCCGCACCAAGAACAACCCGGTGCTGATCGGCGAACCCGGCGTCGGCAAGACCGCCGTGGTCGAAGGCTTGGCACTCCGCATCGCCAACGGCGACGTCCCCGACGGGCTGAAGGACAAACGGCTGATGTCATTGGACATGGGGTCGCTGATCGCCGGCGCGAAATATCGTGGCGAATTCGAGGAGCGGCTGAAGGGCGTCCTCGACGAAGTGCGGATGGAAGGCAGCGACGTCGTGCTGTTCATCGACGAGATGCACACGCTGGTCGGTGCGGGCGCGGCGGAAGGCTCGATGGATGCGTCGAACCTGCTAAAACCGGCGCTCGCACGCGGCGAATTGCACTGCATCGGCGCGACGACGCTCAACGAATACCGCAATTATGTCGAGAAGGACGCGGCGCTCGAACGCCGTTTCCAGCCGGTGATGATCGGCGAACCGACAGTCGAGGACACGATCTCGATCCTGCGCGGCCTCAAGGAAAAGTACGAACTCCACCACGGCGTGCGCATTACCGATGGCGCCATCGTCGCCGCCGCCACGCTGTCGAACCGCTACATCGCCGACCGCTTCCTGCCCGACAAAGCCATCGACCTAATGGACGAAGCCGCATCGCGGCTGCGCATGGAGGTCGAATCGAAGCCCGAGGAGATCGAAAATCTTGATCGCCGCATCATTCAGCTGAAGATCGAGGAAGCCGCGCTGAGTCGCGAGACCGATACGGCGTCGAAGGATCGACTGACGGCGCTGCGCGAGGAATTGGCGAACCTCGAAGAACAATCGCGCGAATTGACGGCGCGCTGGACCGGCGAGAAGGACAAGCTGGCAGGGGCGACAAAGATCAAGGAGCAATTGGACGCGGCGCGGCTCGAGGTCGAACAGGCGCAGCGCGGTGGCGATTACGCCAAGGCGGGCGAGCTGACGTACAGTCGCATCCCGGATCTCGAGCGCCAATTGGCCGAAGCCGAGGGCGCGACCGCGACGGCAATGGTGCGCGAGGAGGTGACGGCGAACGACATCGCCGCCGTGGTCAGTCGCTGGACCGGAGTACCCGTCGACCGGATGCTCGAAGGCGAGCGCGAGAAGCTGCTCAAGATGGAAGATATCCTGTCGGCGCAGGTAATCGGCCAGGCCGCCGCCGTGCGCGCCGTGTCGGCCGCCGTCCGGCGGGCGCGGGCCGGGTTGCAGGACCCCAACCGGCCGCTCGGCTCGTTCCTGTTTCTGGGGCCAACGGGAGTCGGCAAGACCGAGTTGACCAAAGCGCTGGCAAACTTCCTGTTCGACGACCCCCGCGCAATGGTCCGCCTCGACATGAGCGAGTTCATGGAGAAGCATTCGGTCGCCCGGCTGATCGGCGCGCCTCCGGGCTATGTCGGCTATGAGGAAGGCGGCGTGCTGACTGAGGCGGTGCGTCGGCGGCCCTATCAGGTCGTGTTGTTCGACGAGGTCGAGAAGGCGCACGGCGACGTGTTCAACGTGCTGTTGCAGGTGCTCGACGACGGGCGGCTGACCGATGGGCAGGGGCGCACGGTCGATTTCACCAACACGCTGATCATCCTGACCTCGAACCTCGGATCGCAATATATTGCCGCGCTGCGCGACGATCAGCCGATCGGTGACGCCGAAGCGCAGGTTATGGAGGTCGTGCGGGGTCATTTCCGCCCCGAATTCCTCAACCGGCTCGACGAGATTGTGCTGTTCCAGCGGCTCGGCGAAGCGTCGATGGCACCGATTGTCGATCTGCAGGTGGCGCGAGTGCAGGCGCTGCTTAAGGACCGCAAGGTGATGCTCGACCTCACCGATGGCGCGCGGCGCTGGCTAGCGCGGGTCGGGTATGATCCGGTGTATGGCGCCCGCCCGCTGAAGCGCACGGTGCAGAAACATCTGCAGGATCCGCTGGCCGACATGATCCTGCGCGGCGAAGTTGCCGACGGCGTGACGGTGCATGTCGATGAGGGCGAGGGCAGGCTGGCGTTGACGGTTTGACGCTGCCGGGGCAGGAAATGGCGGTGGCTCCGCCCTTCCCGCCCCTCGCCCAGATCGTCCGCGACCCGGCGTGGTTGGCGCATCGGTACGACCCCGGGCATGATGCGGTGCATTTCGTAGAAGTGCCGCGCGCGGTGCACCGCACGTCGACGTTTTTGACCGACGAATATCTGCCAGCGGGGCAGGTTCCGGCGGTGGTGCGGCGCGCCGAGGCGATGGCGGCGGGGCCGGCCGCGGGCCCGCTGCATTTCATCTTCCATTCGGCGTTTTGCTGTTCGACCGTGCTGGCGCGGGCGTTCGATATCGACGGCGTGGCGATGGGGTTGAAGGAGCCGACGGTCCTCAATGACCTGACCGGCTGGCGGCATCGCGGCGGCGATCGCGGCAAGATCGCCGCGGTGCTCGATAATATGCTAACGCTGCTGGCGCGACCGTTTGCGCCGGGTGAGGCGGTGATCGTCAAGCCGTCGAACGTCACCAACGGTTTTACGCTGGCCGCACTCGCGATGCGGCCGGCGGCATGCGCGGTGCTGCTGTATGCACCGCTCGAGGTCTATCTCAAGTCTATCGCCAAAAAGGGCATGACCGGGCGGCTGTGGGTGCGTGACCTGATCGTCAAACAGCTGCGCGAGGGGATGATCGACCTGGGGTTTGCCAGCGAGGACTATCTCGGCATGACCGATCTGCAGGCCGCGGCGGTGGGGTGGCTGGCGCAGCAGGCGCTGTTCGCAAGTCTGGTCGGGCGCTTCCCCGACCGAGTGCGGACGCTGGATAGCGAGACTTTGCTGGCCCAGCCCGAGGCGGCGATTGGGGCGCTGGCCGAACTGTACGGGCTGCGCGTCGATGCTGCGGTGGTGGCGGCGGGGCCAGCGTTCACGCGGCACTCGAAGTTCGATACGGCGTTCGGAGCAGCGGCGCGAATGGCCGAATATGATACGGCAGCGCAAGCGCATGGCGACGAGATTGCCAAGGTGATCGTGTGGGCTGCTGCGGTTGCCGCCAACGCAGGCGTGGCGATAGCGTTGCCGGGGCCGTTACTGGCCTGACATCCTCGCGCGCACCGGAGCAGCGGGCCTTCGATCTTCTGACGACATGAAAAAGGCGGGCTTTCGCCCGCCTTTCACATTCGTGTCTGGTCCGAGGACTAGAACTTGAGCTTGGCACCAACCGCGAACTTACGACCGAGTGAGTCGTAGGACGACGGGTAGGTATTGCCGCTGTTGAAACCGGTCGTTCCCGCACCCGAACCAACGGCCGGTGGCTGACGATCGAACAGGTTCTGCACGACGAAAGTCAGCTCAAGCGACTTCATCACATCGACGCGGAACGAAAGATCGAAATAATCGTACGCCTTGATGTGGTTGAAGTCGGTGTTACCGAGCGACCCCGGCGGAACACCCAACGAGTTTGTTCCCGACGGGAATGGGCCCGAATAGAGGCGATTGTTCGGATCACCGGCGAACTCGTAGTTAACCGAGTCGATATGGCGCCACAGCAACGAAACATCGAACCGGTCGAAGCCGAGCGTCGTACGCTGGTTCCACTGGAACTTAGGCTGGATCGAGGCGCAGTTGACGCTGTACAGACCGGTACAGTTACGATCGGGGTTATTAACATCGACCGGAGCGTTCTGGTTGGACAGGAAGTTCGAGCGGAAAGTATAGTTGCCGTTAAACGCCAGTGCGAGCTTGGCGAACCCAATGTCACGACGATAGTTCAAAATAACGTCGATACCATCGGTCAGCAACTTGCCTTGGTTCGTAAGTCCACCGAATAGACCCAGAGTGGTATCCGTCGGGCCGTCCAGCCCACCGGTGATTGGGTTACGACGGATGATCGTGCAAGCATTGCTCGACGCAGCCGATGCTGCCGGGCTGTACACGCCACCTACCGGCGCACCGAAGCAGGCGTTGATCAAGTCGGTCGGTGCCGGCACGGTAATCGCGTTCTTTACCTGAATGTGGTAATAATCGACCGACACCGAGAAGCCCGGCAGGAAGGTCGGCGCAAGCACACCACCAAGGGTGTAGCTGTCCGACGTCTCCGGCTTGACGTTGATGTTACCACCGGTCGAGATATTCGCCTGTGCAGCCGTCGGATTGGTAATCGAACCGATCGTATTGGCCGGCGCACCCTGTGCAAGGCAAACTGCGCGCAGGTTTGCGTTGGTATTCGGCGCTCCACCCGCGCACGGATCGGTCTGCAGGCTGGTCAGGCCAACCGTGACCGGCGTGAACAGTTCGCTGATGTTCGGGGCACGAACGGCGCGCGAATAGTTGGCGCGCAGCTTGATACCCTGCACCGGCTCCCAGCCCAGCTCACCCTTGTAGGTCGTCGTGTTGTACGACGGGCTAGTCGGGGCGTTGACGGTGTAGTGCGAGTAGCGAATGCCACCCGACGCCGTCAGGTTGTGGAAGAACGGCTTGTCCTGAACCAACGGAGCGATCAACTCGCCATAGACTTCGGTGACTTCATAGCCACCGTCGATCTTTGGCGCGACGCCACCGGCACCACCGAGTTCGCCCGGCGTCTTGCCGAGCAGATCCGAGTCCTGATGCGCCTGATACTTGCGATACTCGGCACCGACCGCGAAGTTGATCGAGTCAGCCGCGAATGGCGAGGCAAAGCCGAAATCACCACTGACGCCGCCCTTGACCTGCGCCAGCGAAGTCCTGACCGTCGTCGAGCTTGCCGCCTGCAGATAGTTAGCCTGCGCCGGAGTGATCGTACCGGCAACACCGAAGATGTTCAGCGGAACGCAACCATCGGCACTGCCATTCTGGCAGGTCGTCGTGTTGTTGGCGAGGACGGCATTGCGCAAACGCGAGGTCAACACATAGCCGGACAGCGTCTGAACGTTGTTGCTTTCGCCATAGGCGCCCGACACGTCATAGCTCAGGTGGTCGCTGATCGTACCACGGGCACCAACCTTATAATCGAAGATCGTCGTCTCGAAGACCGAGATGCGCGGACCAGCTTCCACGAGGCGGCGGCTCAATGCCGTCGTTACCGTGCGATAGTTAGGGTCCGACGGGCCGGTCGCGGTGGCCGCTGCAGCGCACTGAGCGGGCGTGAAGAGCGGCGTATAGCTGATCACGCCATTGGCGACAGGGTTGCCCTGCGCGTTCAGCACCGGGCTGTTGACCGCGGGTGCAGTGTTGAATGCGCAGAACTGATTACGCAGCGCTGCTGGCAGATACGGATTGTTCAGATTGAGCGTTACCGAAGTACCGAACGAACCCGACGGCGCGATGATGGTCGAGACGGTGTTCTTCGAGAACAGAGCACGCGTATAGACTTCAAGTGCCGGAGAAACTTCGTAATGCGCGGTACCGAAAATATTGTACCGGCGGAAAGGCGTTTGATAGATGTTGTAAGGATTGAAGTTGAACGGCGCATACTGCGCGACTGCCGTACCGTTCGACGGCAGGATCTGCCGCGAGCCGGGGTTATTGGCACCGCCGACAACCGGGATCAACAAACCAGTTACCGGGTCGAAGCCGCTAAACGCCGGCAGGGTGTTCGGGTTCGTGGTGCCCGTGACCACCGTGCGGGTGCCGGTGAAGCGCGACGGAACAGTCGTGCCCGAGCCGCTGACATTTCCGGTGAACGACGAGATGTTGAAGGCACCGAATTCACGATCGCCCTGATAGACCGGATCCGATTCCTGGAAGCCGACCGACAACGTAGCGTTGCCCTTGCCGTCGGCAAAGTTGCCACCGATCGTGACGTCGGTGCGGAAATACTTGCCATCGCCGCGCTGCGTCAGCTGGTTCGAGGCCGTAGCTTCGATGCCGGTGAAGTCGCGCTTGGTGATGAAGTTGACGACGCCCGAGATCGCATCGGCACCGTAGGTGGTCGATGCACCACCGGTCAGCACTTCGACCCGGTCGACGAGGGCGAGCGGGATGTTGTTCAGATCGACGCGACCAACGAGGCCCGACGGCGCGATGCGCGCACCATCCAAAAGGACGATGTTGCGGTTCGAGCCAAGGCCACGAAGATCGACGAACGAGGCGCCGCCGTTGCCGTTGTTAACGGCCGAACCGATGTTCGGGACGATACCCGGAATGTCGCGCAGCAGATCCTCAGCGACGTTGGTCTGCTTGAGGTTGATTTCTTCCGACGTCGTCACGTTGACCGGGGCCGAACGGGTAAGGTTCGGGTTCTTGATCAGCGAGCCGGTGACGATGATCGTCGAATCATCTTCGGCGGCTGCAGCGGCGGTCTTCACCTGAGCGAAGGCCGGGCCGGCAATCAGCATCGCGGCGACCGCGACGGTGGCGCTGCCGCCGAACAGGCGAGCGCGCGACGGCGAGTGAGTCTGGTTGATCAAGTGACTATCCCCTTTTGAGACTTCGATATGCTTCGGTCCGGTTTGAAAGTTCACGGCCGGTTCATCAGCATCATGGCTTTTGGCCATGGGTGACGCGCACGGTCGAAGACCCCTCTTCGGACTTGGATTACACGTTCACCGAAACCGGCCTCCGCTGTAAAGGGCAGAGACACTTTCTTGCGCGGGTTTGACCGGCATGTGTCAATCCGGCAACACATTGGAGTCGGTGCCATTCATCATTCGGTGCCGGTCGTTACGGCGGTGTCAAGCGTCGTTCCACGAAACAGCACGATCGTGCTGGGCATCGAGGCTGATCATCAGGCGGCGGGCGAGATTGCGCTCGCGCGGTGACAGTGCCGGGTTCCAGCTATCGATGATCAGCACGACGCGCGGCATATCGCTGTCATTCCACGCTTCGTGTTCGATCGTGTCGTCAAAGGCGAAGGCCTCGCCCTCGCGCCACTGCCGCACCGCGCCACCGACGCGGAAGCCGCAGCCGTCGGGGACGATCAGCCCGAGGTGGACAATGGCGCGCAGGTTAGTCGAGCCGGTATGCGCCGGAATACGGGTACGCGGCGCGAGGACGGAGAAGAAGGCGGCGGGGCCGCGCCCCGGAACGTCGAGCAGCGGTAGGCGATCAAGGAGCGCCGTGGTTTGCGGGCAGCGGTCACGGACTTCAGGGCGGGGTACGCCGTCGCGCATCAGAAAGCGGACGCCCCAGCGCTTCGAATGGTTGAGTTCGGCCCATTGGTTGACCGGCTCGCCGGGTTGATAGGCGACATAGGGCTCGTCGGCGTCGGGGGCATCGGCGAAAAGCGCCAGATATTCGTCGCGGATAACGGCGGTTGCGGATTCTAATTCGGCGAACCATGCGAAGGATTCACGGTCGAAGAATTCGATCGCCGGGAGTTCGGGATAGTCGATACCGGCGGGCTGCGAGCGCCAGACGCGGTTGCGCCCGGTTACGCTGTCGACCAGCCGTTCGAAACGGCGCGGCAGCGGGGCTTCGGCGGCAAGTTCGGCATCGAGCCTTGCGGCGAGCGCAGCGTTGCTGGCGGCCATGGTGGCGCGCGCACGGGTAGCAATATCGGCGAGCCCCTGTGGCAGCTGCGTTTCGGGCGGCAGCAGCGCCAGCGCAAGGCCATAGTCGGCAAGTGCGGCGGTGGTGTTGCCGCGCGCCTGCTCGAACGCGCCGCGCAGCAAACGCGCGGGCACGAAGTTCGGATCGGCAGCGAGCGCGCCGGTCAGGCTGGCGAATTCGGCGTCGCTATCGCCCAGCGCGCGTTCGGCCATGGCGCGGTTCAGCCAGAGTTGCGGTGCGCCGGGGTCGGCAGCGGTGGCGCGGGCGAAAATTGCTGCTGCGGCGGCAAAGTCGCCACGCCGCTGCGCCGCCATCGCCAACCAGTTGAGCGCTTTGGGGAGCGCCGGGTTGATGGCGAGCGCGGCTTCGAGATGGCGGTGAATTGCTACGGTGTCACCGCGTGTCATCGCGGCATCGGCTTCACCGAGCAGGCGTTCGACGGTTTCTGCGTCGGTCATCGTGCCACCACGAGTTGCGCAGGATCGACGCGGACGATCGTCTTGCCGTCAGGCGACCAGGTCATCCCCCAATGCAGGTGCGGCCCAGTGGCGCGGCCGGTGGCCCCGACCTGACCGACCGGGTCACCGCGCCGCAGCATCTGACCGACAGTCACATCGATTCGCGAGAGATGCATGAGAACCGATTGCACCCCGAGGCCATGATCGAGGATGACGAGATTGCCTTCGAGGGTGAACGGTCCGTCGGCAAGCCGGACGACGCCATCGGCGGGAGCGACGACGGGCGCACTCTCGGCAGCACCGATATCGATGCCGCTACGCGGTGCCTGCGGCTCGCCGCTAAGGATGCGCTGCGATCCGAAGACGCCGGTGACCGCGCCGACGGCGGGGACGATGAAGGCTTGGGCCCAACCGGCGACTGCGCTGGTGCCGGAGCGGGCGGCGGCGATCTTCGCCAGTTCGGCGGGGCGGCGGGAATCGAATTCGGCATCGGGGACCGGCTTCGGGGCAAGTGTCGGTAGCGACTGCGTTGGCCAGTCGCGCGGCAGCACGGTGATCGTCTTCGTCAGCGGATTGCCCGCTGCATCGCGCCACCCGAGTTCCGCCGCAGCAATGGCGTCGCGACCGAAACCGATCACGAACCGCCCATCGAGGTTCGCGGATACTGCCAATCCGTCGAGCGTCAGCGCCGTAGCGCCGTGTGGCAGGGTCCCGAACATCAGTCCGCCCTGCTGCGCCCGTCCGGCCAATTGGACCGTCCCCGACGGCACCATCGCCGCCACGGTAAACGCCAGCGCCAGTGCCCCCCCAAGCGCCATGGCGCTAGAGTTTCCCCTCGGCCTTGGCGTCATGATAGCGCTTAACGGCGGCCTCGGCGGAGACATAGGCCTCCTGCAGTTCGGAGCTCCAATAGCGCAGGCTCTGCAACGCAATGCGTTGGCCGGTGACGGCACAGGTGACGAAATCGCCCGGTGTCATCACATGGAACGATCCCGACAGATAGCGCAGCCGCGCCGGGCGACCGAGGGTATCGAGCATCAGAACAAACTCCCCTGAACAGCGGCACCGGTGCGCACCGCGACTTCGCCATCGGCAAAGCGAATGGTCAATCGCGGTTCGGCGCTCGCTGTATCCTTGCGGGCAACGACCGTGCCACCCGGCGTCAATATGATTGCGTAGCCGCGCGCCAGCACCTGTTCGGGACCGAGCGAACCAAGCAGCCGCCCAGCCTCCCCCAACCGCGCCGCCGCACGGTCGCGCCGGGTCAGCAGCAGGAACGGCCGCAACCGCCCCGCCGTCGCCCCGAGCATCGCGCCGTCGCGCTGCACGACGCTGCGCGCGCTGCGGTCGAGCCGCACGACCGCCGTGCCAAGCGCCACCCCCGCCCGGTCGCGACGGCTGGCCAGCACTGCCGGGCGCAGCGCCGCACCCGCCTTCGCCAAGCGCCCGCGCCAGCGCAGTTCGGTCGCTGCCAGCCCGCGCTGCAACCGTGCGCCGAGATCGTCGATACTCTGGGCCCGCTGCCCGACGACCGCTGCGCCAGCGGGCAGTCGCCGCACGACCGCTTCGGTGCGCTCGCGCCGTTGGGCCAGATCGCGCGCCGTCGCGCGGTCGAGCCGCGCCGCCAGCATTGCCAAGGTGGCGCGCAGGTCGGCGCGCACCGGAACGGCGCGTTCGGCGGCGGCAGTCGGGGTCGGCGCGCGCCAGTCCGAGGCGAAATCGATCAAGGTCGTGTCGGTTTCATGCCCGACGGCGCTAATCACCGGGATGACGCTTGCCGCGACGGCGCGCACAACGCTCTCCTCATTGAACGCCGCGAGATCCTCGATCGACCCGCCGCCGCGGGCGACGATGATCAGGTCGGGACGCGGCACCCGCCCGCCCGCGCCGATGGCGTTAAATCCACGCACGGCATTGGCCACCTGTGCGGCTGCGCCTTCACCCTGAACCAAAACTGGCCAAACCAGCACATGACGCGGAAAGCGGTCGGCAAGGCGGTGCAGAATGTCGCGGATCACCGCCCCGGTCGGCGACGTCACCACGCCGATGACCTGCGGGATATAGGGGATCGCCAATTTCCGCGCCGCATCGAACAGGCCTTCCGCCGCCAGCTTCAATCGCCGCACCTCGATCTGCGCCAGCAGTGCACCGACGCCGGCCGGTTCCATACGCTCGATAATGATCTGGTATTTCGATCGGCCCGGATACGTCGTCAGCTTGCCGGTGGCGACGACTTCAAGGCCATCCTCAGGGCGGAAGGTCAGCGCCGCTGCCCCGCCCTTCCACATGACACCGTCGATGACAGCACCTTCGTCCTTTAGCGCCAAATATAGATGACCCGAAGGCGCGCGCTTGAAGCCGCTGATCTCGCCGCGCACCCGGACAAAGCCGTAATTTTCCTCGACCGTGCGCTTCAGCGCGCGCGACAGTTCACTGACCGAAAATTCGGGGGTGTTGGTGGGGGCGTTATCGGCGGTCACCCGTCCGTCATAGAACGGTGCGTGCCGATCGAGAAGCGTCAGCCGCGCAATAGCCGCCGCGCCGCCTCAAGCGCGAAGCCAAAGACGATATGCGAGGCCATGGCATAGGCGTGGGTCGATGGCGGCGACTGCCCTGCCGGGGGCGCCAGCCCAAGCGCCGGTACGATAGTGTCATCGACAACCAGCGCCACCGTCACGCCGAAGACGCTGCCGCCGCCGGTCGTCACTGCCGACAGCGATTCTGCCGCGATGCCATAGACGCCCCCAAGCACGGCACCGAAGGCATAATGGACCGCTTCACCGGCCGCAGGCTTCTTCGCTGCAGCAAGACCTTGGCCAGTCGCGGCTTTGGCAATTTTGGCGGCAGCCTTTTCCGTCGCCGGTTCGCCGCCGTGCTCGACAAGTCCCGATGTCAGCGCCTGAAAGCCGCTCATCACCGCCGACGCGACAAAACCCGCGATCATGCCCGCCGCCAGACCCCGCAGCGGGTCGGGTGCGGTATCGATGGCAAACGCGCGATGGTTGGCGGACATATCGGGCACCCTATCAACTGCTGCGACAACCATGACCACGGCTCCAAGGTTCCGAGCGATCGTCTGCTGTCCGGCAGTGCCGGTGAAAGCGATCTTGCCCGCGCGGCGGCGCGCTCTACAAGCGGCTGCCATGAGCGACACCATCGATATCCTTGTTCTTGGCAGCGGCGGGCGCGAACATGCGCTGTGCTGGAAACTGCGGCAAAGCCCGCGCTGCGGCCGATTGATCTGCGCGCCAGGTAACGCCGGGATCGCCGCAGTCGCCGAAACGGTGGCGTTGGCCATCGACAAGCCCGAGGCGGTCGCCGCCTTTTGCCGGACCGATCGCATCGGTTTAGTCGTCATCGGTCCCGAAGGTCCGCTTGTTGCCGGTGTCGCCGATGCGGTGCGGGCGGTTGGCGTGCCCGTGTTCGGTCCCGACGCGGCGGCGGCCCGGCTTGAGGGATCGAAGGGCTTTACCAAGGAGCTCTGCGCCCGCGAAAATATTCCGACCGCCGCCTTCCGACGCTTCGACAGCCCCGCTGCTGCCCGCGCCTATGCCGCCGCACACGCGCTGCCGGTTGTCGTCAAGGCCGATGGCCTCGCTGCCGGTAAGGGCGTCGTCGTTGCAACATCGCATGCCGAAGCGTTGGCAGCGCTCGACACGATGGCGGGCGCCGTCGTCATCGAGGAGTGCCTGATCGGCCCCGAAGCCAGTCTGTTCGTGCTGACCGATGGCACCACCCTGCTGCCGCTCGCTTCGGCGCAGGACTATAAACGTGTCGGCGACGGCGATACCGGGCCGAACACCGGCGGCATGGGGGCGATCTCGCCGTCGCCGCGCCTGACACCCGACCTGCTGCAACGGGCCATGGACGAGATCGTCGCGCCGACGGTCCGCGCCATGGCTGCCGACGGTACACCGTTTTCGGGCGTGCTGTATGCAGGGTTGATGCTGACCGCCGAGGGGCCGAAGCTGATCGAATACAATGTGCGCTTTGGCGACCCCGAGACTCAGGCGCTGATGCTGCGGCTCGACAGTGATCTGGTCGATCTGCTGCTCGCCTGTGCCGAAGGTCGGCTGCACGACGCGGTACCTTCATGGTCGAGCGATGCGGCAGTTACCGTGGTGATGGCGGCGCAAGGCTACCCGGGCACGCCGCACGGCGGCACTGTCATCGCCGGTATCGCGGCCGCCGAAGCCATGGGTACGACGGTGTTCCACGCCGGAACGCGGCGCAACGCCGACGGTGCATTGCTGGCGAGCGGTGGCCGGGTGCTCGCCGTGACGGCGCGCGGCAAAGATACTGGCGAAGCCCGGGCGCGGGCCTATGCTGGCATCGCAAAGATCGATTGGCCCGGCGGATTTTGCCGGAGCGATATCGGCAGCGGGGAGATGGCATGAGCGAACGTCAAGCGAATTTCAGCGGCACCAGCGCCGTCCGCGAAGGCCTGGAGATCGATGCCGCGCGGCTTGAAGCATGGATGCGCGACCATGTCGAGGGTTACGCCGGGCCGCTGACGGTCGAACAATTCAAGGGCGGGCAATCGAACCCGACCTATAAGCTGCTGACGCCAAAACAGAATTACGTCCTGCGCCGCAAGCCACCGGGCGTCCTGCTGCCATCGGCGCACGCCGTCGACCGCGAATACAAGGTCATCACCGCGCTCCACGGCCAGGGCTTTCCCGCGCCGCGCACCTTCGGCCTGTGCACCGACGAGTCCGTCATCGGCACCTGGTTCTACATCATGGATTGCGTCGATGGCCGGGTAATCTGGGACGCGACCTTCCCCGACGTCAGCCACGCCGATCGCCCGAAATACTTCGATGCGATGAACGCCACGATGGCGCAGTTGCACATGATCGACGTCGACAAAGCGGGGCTGAGTGACTTCGGCAAACCCGGCAATTATTTCGCCCGCCAGATCGGCCGCTGGTCGAAACAATATCTTGAGGACACCGACGCCGGACGGCTCGAACCGATGGACAAGCTTGTCGCATGGCTCCCCGGCGCAATTCCTCCCGGCGACGAAGTGGCGGTCGTCCACGGCGACTATCGCTGCGACAACATGATTTTCCACCCGACCGAGCCCAAGGTGCTGGCGGTGCTCGATTGGGAATTGTCGACGCTCGGCCATCCGCTCGCCGATTTCAGCTATCATCTGATGATGTATCGGATGCCGCAGGCAGCAACGGCGGGGTTGCTCGGCTATGATCTCGCCGCGCTCAATATCCCGTCGGAGGCCGAGTATATCGCCGCCTACTGCGCCCGCACCGGGCGTTCGGGCATCCCAGACATCGATTTCTATGTCGCGTACAATCTGTTCCGCCTAGCGGGGATCATCCACGGCATCCGCGGGCGGGTGGTGCGCGGCACGGCAGCGAGCGCCCATGCCAAGAAGACAGCCGAAGGGGTCGAAATGCTCGCCGATCTCGCTTGGGCACAGGCGCAGCGCGTCGGGGCACGTTGAACGACGACCCGCCGCCGCTGCCACCACGCCGTTCTGGCGGACGGTGTATTGGGAAAACAATGCCCGTCATCGCCCGGACAGGCTGACGATCGCCAGCGCCGATATCATTCGCGCCATTGCTTCGCCGCAGCATAAGCAGCCGCAAGTGAACGGAAGGCTCCGGCATTGGGTGTGGCTTGATGCGCGCCAGAGCTGGTTGCGCGTCATTCTTCTCGCCGACGGCAAAACCGTGCATAATGCCATGCTCGACAGGAGCTTCAGACCGTGACGCAACTATTCTACGATCCAACCACCGACACGATGTACGTCCAGTTTCGCGACATCGATCTGATGGACGCCGAAGACGCCGGCGTGGATTTGATCGTGCATTACGGGGTCGATGACAAGCCGGCGGCATTCGATATCGATCATGCAACGACGCACCCGGAGCACATCGTGATGGCGTTGAAATTGTGGCAAGACCATAGCGCGGCCGAATGGCGCGCCAAGCAAGCCGATAAGGCCGCCTAACCCTTTATCCCCAACCCATCCGCCGCACTCTTCAATCGTGCGGTCGCCCCGGCGTTCGCCCTGAATGCCGCCAGCGCATCGGCCTTTGCGCCTGCCGCGCCCGCCGTATCGCCAAGCACCATCCGCGCGCGCATTAGGCGGACCCAGCCGTCTTCGTCGGCGGGGTTGGCTTTCAGCTTACCCGCCAGCCGGTCGACCATGCCGCGGATCATCGCCTGTTGGTCGCCGGGTTGCATGGCGGCAGCACCGGCGACCTGATCGGCGCTGGGTCCGCGTGCCATCGCCGCCGATGGCGCTTCGACGCTTGGCGGCGGTGCGACCCCTGCGCCACCACTGACCGGCGGCTTGAGCGCTGCCAGCCGCGCCGACACGTCGATCTTGGCCTCGGCAGCGGTCTGCTCGATGGCCTGCCGCAGCTGCGGAACCCACGGCGCATCGCCCGCCGATTCGCCGAGCAGCGCGATCCAGTCATCGACTGCCGCCCGCGCATCGCCGCTCTGCGACTTGCCGAGTCCGAGGAAAAAGCGCGCTCGCGCATCGGCCGAATCGAGCGCCTTGGCCTTGATGAACACAGCCTGCGCCGCCGGCGTCACAACGCCGCCCGCCGCCTGCACCAGCGCCTCACCATAGGCCGATTGATAGCCGACGCCGTCGGGCTTGAGCGCCACCGCCTTGGCATAGGCCTTGGCCGAATCGTCGAAGCGACTGGTCTGGAAATACGACCAGCCGAGCATCCGCCACCCTTCCGGATCGGACGGGTTTTTGGCCATCCTCTTCTCAAGACCACTGACCAGCATTGTCACTTCGGCGGCCTGATCGCCGCCGGGCGCGGCGGCAGGGGCCGCAGCACCTGTGACCGTCGGCGGCACTATGCCACCAAGATCGGGGCGGCCCATGCTGGCGTACATCGCCGTCGCAGCGATGCCGACGGCGGCGGCAAGGCCGATGGCGACACGGTTCAGCCCGCGGCTGCCGAGCGGGCGTTCGCGTTCGATGGGGACATGTCCCGCTGCCAGCATCCGCCGCCGGATTTCGGTACGCAGCCCCTCGGCCTCACCCGGCGGGATTGCCCCGGCGGCCAGCTGGACATCGACATCGGCAAGCTGATCCTTGAGCACCGCCAGCGTCGCCGTCCGGGCATCGGCGCGCGCCTCTTGTCGCCGCACCAGCGGCACAGTGAGCAGTGCCGCTGCGACGACGGCCATGATGGTCAGGATGATCCAGAGGGTCATGTGGGCTTTCGGATGGTGCGGATAAGGGTCAGCGCGAGTCGCCGGAATCGCCGAGCGTGGCAAGCTCGCGGCGTTCGGCGTCGCTCAGTGGCGCAGCATCGACCGGACGACGCCCGCGCGACCAGTAAGCCAGCGCCGCACCACCGAGCCCAAGCACCGCGAACGGCCCGAGCCAGAGCAGCCACGTCGCTGGTTCGACCGGCGGCTTGAGCAGCACGAAATGGCCGTAGCGCGCGACAATATAGTCCATTGCCGCAGTGTCGCTATCGCCCTTGGTCAGCCGTTCGCGCACCAGTATCCGCAAGTCGCGCGCCAGCGGTGCATCGCTGCTGTCGATGTCCTGATTCTGACAGACGACACAACGCAGCTCCTGGCTGATCGTCCGCGCCCGCGCTTCGAGTCCCGGATCGGCGAGCATCTCGTCGGGTTGGACGGCATGGACCGGCGCGGCGAGGACCAGAAGGGCGAACGCCAAGCGCCTCACGCTTCGGTCCTCAGCTTGGCGATCAGCGGTTTCAACGTCGCGTCCCATATTTCCGGCGTGATGGCCCCGACCACCTTGTAGCGCACGCGACCGGCCTTATCGACGATGAAGCTTTCGGGAGCACCCGTCACCCCAAGGTCGATCGCCGTGCGGCCGCTCTCGTCGGCGGCGATGGCGGTATACGGGTTGCCGAGCTTGGCCAGCCAGTCGCGGGTATCGGCGGGCTTATCCTTCCACGCGATGCCGTACACCGGCACACCTTCGGCCTTGATCCGTCCCAGCATCGGATGTTCGGGCGGACACGCCGAACACCAGCTGGCAAAGACATTGATCAGTGCCGGCTGACCCCTGAATACGGTGCTGGCGAACCCGCCGCTTTCGGGATTGATCGCCGCGATCCCCGGGAGTGCAAACACCGGCAGCGGACGGTCGATCAGCTGCGACGGCAGCTTCGACGGGTCCTTGGTCAGCCCGAGACCAAAGACCGTTACCAACGCGATGAACGCCGCCACCGGGACCGCAAACAACAGCCGCTTCATTCGGCCGCCACCATCCCCGGCGCCGTCAGCGGCGGCAGGGCGCGCCGCGCCGGGGCACCGACGCGGAACCGCCGGTCCGACAGGCTGGCGCTGCCGCCAACCGCCATCATCAAGAACCCGAACCAGATCCAGCCGACGAGCGGATGGTGGTAGATGCGCACGACGATCCCCTGCCCCTTCGGCCCCTGCTGCGGCTCACCGATCGCCACATAAGCGTTGCCCATCACGCCCCCGCCGATGCCGGCTTCGGTCGTCTGATTGCGGCTGATCGGATAGAAGCGCCGTTCGCTCTTGAGTGCCCGGATGGAGCCGCCATCATCGACGCTGAAATACGCTTGGACCGCCGAATAATTCGGCCCGTTTGCCGCCGCGATATCTTTCAATGTCACCTTGAGCGTACCGAGTTCCGCCGTCTCACCGGGCTGCATGACAAGGATCTTGGACGTCGCGAACACGCTCATCGCTGTCACTCCGGCGACGGTGACGCCAAGGCCGGCGTGCGCCAGCACCATCCCAATGACCGCCGGCGGCGTCGTCCGCACCTGCCGCCATGGATCGCGCGACCCGGCCCGCCAGCGCCGCGCGAGGATCAGCCCCGCGCCCAGCACCAGCCACGCCGCCAGCGCAAAGCCGAACGCCGCGCTGGCATTGCGCCAGCCGAGCCCGAGCGTCAGCCCAGCGAACAGCGCCAGTGTGATGACCGCTGGCCACTTCAGCTTTTCCGCCACCGACCGCAGCGTATCGCGTTTCCAATCGAGCAGCGGACCCGCCGACACCAGCAGCAGCAGCGGGATCATCAGCGGCACGAAGACGAGGTTGTAATAGGGAGGCCCGACCGAGATCTTGTCGGTCGACACCGCTTCCATGATGACGGGGTAAAAGGTGCCAAGGAACACCACCGCCGTCACCGCCATCAGGAACAGATTGTTGAGCGTCAGCCCCGCCTCGCGACTGACCCCGCCGAACATCGCGCCCGATCGCATCGCCGGGGCCCGGATGGCGAACAGGGTCAATGCCCCGCCGGTCGCGCCGACGATCATCGCCAGAATGAACACCCCGCGCGCCGGATCGACGGCAAAGGCATGGACTGAGGTGAGGATGCCCGAGCGCACGAGAAAGGTGCCGATCAAGCTGAGCGAGAAGGCGAGGATCGACAGCAGAATCGTCCAACTCGACAGGGCCTGGCGTTTTTCGGTGACGATGGCGCTATGGAGCAACGCGGTGCCGAGCAGCCACGGCATTAGCGAGGCGTTTTCGACCGGGTCCCAGAACCACCAGCCGCCCCAGCCGAGTTCGTAGTACGCCCAGAACGATCCCAGCGCGATGCCGCAGGTCAGGCAAATCCAGCTCGCCAAGACCCATGGCCGCATCCACCGCGCCCACGCCGCATCGACCCGGCCTTCGATCAGTGCCGCGGCCGCGAAACTGAACGCCACCGAAAAGCCGACATAGCCGAGGTAAAGCAGCGGCGGATGAAAGACGAGACCGGGGTCCTGCAGCAGCGGGTTGAGTTCGGTACCGTCGGGCGGCACGATATCGAGCCGGGCGAACGGGTTCGACGTGAACAGCGAAAACGCCAGAAACGCCACGCCGATCATCGCTTGCACACTCAGCACCCGCGCCTGCAGGCTGGGCCGCAGATTGTCGCCGTAGACCGCAATCCCCGCACCGAAAAGCGCGAGGATCAGCACCCACAACACCATCGAGCCTTCATGATTGCCCCATGTCGCGGCGAGCTTGTAGGCGAATGGCTGCGACAGCGCCGAATGATCGGCAACCAGTGCCACCGAGAAATCGCTGCGCGCAAAGCACGCCATCAGGATGAGAAACGCCGCCCCGATCAGCAGCGCCTGCAGCTGCGCCGCGGTCCGCCCGAACGCCATCAACGCTGCATCGCCGCGCGCGGCACCGACCATCGGCAGCACGGCTTGGGCCAACGCCGTCACCAAAGCGAGAATGAGGGCAAACTGGCCGATTTCGGCAAGCATTCGGGACTCCACGAAGCCAAATGGACAATTGTTACTCTAGCCCGATGCGCGACAGATGATAGAGTGCGGTGGGTCGCAGGGGGTGATTTCAGGTGAGTGAGCAGTTTCGGATCGCCGTCATCGGCTCCGGACCATCGGGGCTCAGCGCGGCGGCACACGCGGCGCGCCTCGGCCTGACGCATATCCTGCTCGAAAAAACCGATCATTTCTCGGACACGATCTTCAAATATCAAAAGGGCAAGCATGTGATGGCAACGCCGTCGCAACTGGTCCTGCGCGCCGATCTCGATTTCGAAGCAGGGAAGCGCGAAACCGTGCTCGGGACCTGGGGCAAGATGGCGACCGACGCCGGGGTCAATGTCCGCTACAATGCCGAGGTCAAGGCGATCGTCGGCACCGGCGACGCCATCCCCGGTAGCGTCCAGAAGATTATCACCCGCAAGCGCGACGGGACGAGCGAGACGCAGGAGTTGCAACGCCACGCGCCACCGTACCGGATCACGCTGACCGACGGCAGCGAACTCATCGCCGACACGGTGATTTTCGCCATCGGTACGCAGGGCAACCCCAACCGCATGGCCTGCCCCGGCGGCGATCTGGCGCATGTGCAATATCAGCTCGACGATCCCGCCGAATATAACGACGAGCATATCTTCGTCATCGGTGGCGGCGATGCCGGCATCGAAAATGCGCTCGGCGTTGCCGCCGACGCGGCACAGGGCAATGTCGTCACGCTGGTCAACCGCTCGGCCGAATTTTCGACCGCCAAGGACGCCAATGTGAAGGCGCTTATGGCCGCCCGCGATTCGGGCCGCATGTCGATCATGGTCGAAGCCAGCACCAAGGCTATCGAGCCGGGTTTCATCACGCTCGAAACCCGCGACGGCGAAGTCCGCGCCCGCTGCGACCGCATCATCGCGCGCATGGGATCGGCCCCGCCGCGCGGCTTTGTCGAAAGCTGCGGCATCGAGTTCGCCAGCACCGACCGGCTAGCGTTTCCGAAACTCTCTGCAGTGTTCGAATCGACGGCACCCGGCATTTTCGTCGTCGGCGCACTGGCAGGCTATCCGCTGATCAAACACTGCATGAACCAGGGGTATGACGTCGTCGAGTTCATCAACGGCAACACGACACTGAAGCCCGCCGACGAACCGATCCTCGAAGCCAAGTTCCGCGACCTGCCGGGACGCCGTTCGGTCGCCGAATGGCTCGAACAGCTGCGCCGCAATGTGTCGATCCTCGAGGGCATGAGCCCGTTGCAAATGCGTGAGTTCATGCTCGATTCCACGGCGCGCTTCGTCCCCGCCGGGACCGTGGTGTTCGAACGCAATGCGCCGGGGTCGTCGCTGTTCGGCATTGCCGATGGCGGGGTGCTGGTCGAGGTCGATCCCGCAAATCCGGCGATCACCGTACCGCTCAACCAAGGCACGATCTTCGGCGAGGTCGGGCTGATCTCCGGGCGGCGGCGCGGTGCGACGATCCGTGCGGCGCGCGATTCGATCCTCGTCGAAATTTCGCGCACCGCCGCGCTCAAGCTGATGTCGGCGGTGCCGGCGGCCGCACGCGAGGTGACGCGCATCACCACCGAACGGCAGGTGCTGCAGATTTTCAAATCGGGGCTGACTCCCGCCGACGTCGCCTCGGTCGTCGGCGATGCCAAGGTCGAAACCATCCGCGCCGGCGCGACGATCATCAAGGAAGGCGAAACCGGCGACGACATCTTCATCATCCGTTCGGGCTCGATGGTCGTCGAAAAGGCCATCGGCGGCAAACCGGTGTTCCTGAGCTATGTCCCCGCCGGCAGCTATGTCGGCGAGATGGCGGTGATCGACGGCGGGCCACGCACGGCGACGGTGCGGGCGGCGGTGAAATCCGATGTCATCCGCCTGCCCGGCGCGGCGTTTCGCGCGCTGCTGGCGTCGAAACCCGGGCTGCTCGACCGGTTGCGCAACGATATGGCATCGCGCACCCAGCTCAACAGCTACATCGAATCGCAAAAGGACAGTTTTGCCGGCGTCGTCGAGATGTATTCAGGCGTCGCCAATTTCCTCGTCGACAACGGCCTTGGCGAGGCGACCGATGTGCTGCTCATCGATGAAAAGCTCTGTGTTGGCTGCGACAATTGCGAAAAGGCCTGCGCCGACAGTCACGACGGCCTGTCACGCCTCGATCGCGAGGCGGGGCGAACCTATGCGCATCTCCACGTCCCGACATCCTGCCGCCACTGTGAGCACCCGCATTGCATGGCCGATTGCCCACCCAACGCCATCCATCGCGGGCCGACCGGCGAGGTGTTCATCAACGATACCTGCATCGGCTGCGGCAATTGTCAGCGCAACTGCCCCTATGGCGTCATCCGCATGGACAAGGTCCCACCGAAAAAGCCGTGGCTGCTCAGCTGGATGCTGTTCGGTCAAGGTCCCGGCCCCGGCGAACCCGACAAGGCATGGAGTTACAAGCACGCCAAAAAGGGCGTCGAGGTCCCGAAAAAGGCGATCAAGTGCGATATGTGCACCGGCCAGAGCGGCGGCCCGGCGTGCGTTCGCGCCTGCCCGACGGGGGCTGCGATCCGCGTTTCGCCCGAACAGTTCCTGTCGGTCTCGCTGCTCGACCGGGGAGCCGAATGACGGCGGCGCGTGACATCGCCCATGAAGGCTTTCTCGCCCACAAGCGCGGACGCTGGCTGAAGGTAGCGATCGCCGTCGCGGTTCTGGCGTTGGCCATTTACCTCCTGACCGATCCGACCCCGCGTCACAACGGCGGTACCGCCGTCGGCTATTTGCTCGGCACCGTCGGCGCAGGGCTGATCGTTTGGCTCAGCCTGATTGGCCTCCGGAAACGGATCATCACGACGAAGCCGTTTTCGTTGAAGGCGTGGACCAGTGCGCATGTCTATCTCGGCCTGTCGCTGATCGTTATCGGGACGCTGCACACCGGTTTTCAGCTCGGCTGGAACGTCCACACGCTCGCGTATGCTTTGATGATGCTGGTGATTATCTCCGGACTTTACGGCGTCTGGGCCTATGCGACACTGCCGGCGCAACTTAGCGCCAATCGCAACGAAGCGACGCAGCCGCAGATGCTGGAAACGCTGCGCACCCTCGATCGCCAGCTCGATACCGTCGCCCAGCCGATGGATACGCAGTATTCTGATCTCGTCCGCCTCAGCCTCGAAGACTGCAGCGTCGGCGGCAATTTGTGGCAACGGCTGAGCGGGCGACAGCCAAATTGCGGCAACCGGCGCGCGCTCGATGCCGTGCAAGCGGCGGTCAATGTCGGGCTTCGCAAGGGGCCCGGTGACCCCGCGCTCAAGCAATTGCTGTTCCTGCTCGAACGCAAGGAGGCTGCGCTGGCACAGGCGCGGCGACATATCCGGATGAAATCGCGGCTGGAAATCTGGCTGTACATCCATGTACCGGCCACCTTCGCACTGCTCGCCGCGCTGATTGCGCATATCGTCACCGTGTTCCTCTACTGGTGACCCGGCGATGAGCTTCACCATCCGCCAGATCACGCAGCGCGCCGACGGTGGCGACATCGTGCGCGAACGCCGCCTCGATGTTGCCGAACTGAGCGTCGGACGCGGAACCGATTGCGATATCCAGATCGCCGATCTTGGCATCATGCTTCGCCATGCGCGATTGCGGCTGTTGGCCCCAAGCCGGATCGCCGTCGAGGCGACCGGCGGCGTCCCGCTCGAAATCGACGGCGCTTTCGTCAACCGCGCCGAACTGACACTGGCAGGCGGCGCGGTGGCAATCGGCCTCGCGAGCCACCGCCTGTCGCTGACGACTGCCGATGACGCTCGCGTGGTCATTACCGTCGAACGTGTCGCTCCGGCGGTCGATGGCGCGCAGGCCAAGGACGAGGCACGCATCTTTTCGCTCGGCGGCGCTATGCTGCCCAAGCGCGTGCTCGCGTGGGCCTTGGTTGCCGCTGTACTGGGGCTGTTTCTCGTCTGGCCGCTAATCGGGCGAATGGACGCTGCGGTTGGACCGGTTACCGCCAGCGCGGCATCTCAGCCGCTGGTGCAGCCCGCGACCGCGCACGCTTTCGCGCCAGATGCGCTCTGGACCAGCGGGCCGCTGTCGCGGGCGCATGCCAATCTTTCGAACAATTGCCGCGCTTGCCACACCAAGGACTTTGTTTCGGTTACCGACGCAGCCTGTACCGCGTGCCACAAGGCGACGCCCGATCATGCAGCACTGACCCGGCTCAATATCGCTCGCGCGGCCCCGGCAGGGTTCGACGGCTCGGCGATTGCCGCGCTTCACCAAAAGCTCAACCTGCCGCCGGGCCGCTGCGCCACTTGCCATAAAGAGCATGAGGGACCCGACGGCGCGTTGACCGTCGCCGAGAATTTCTGCACCGATTGCCACGCCGGATTGAACGGACGCCTGTCCGATACGAAGCTGCTCAATGTTGCCGATTGGGGGAGCAGCCATCCGCAGTTCCGCCCGACAATCGTTACCGTGCCGTCGCTGGCGACGCCACGCTTCGAACGCATCTCGCTCGACGCGCGGCCAACGGAAAACTCCGGCCTGAAATTTCCGCACAAACTACACCTGTCGGCGACCAATGGCGTTGCCCGCATGGCGCGCGAATTCAACGGGGCTTACGGGTTCAAGGACGCGCTCGGGTGCGCCGATTGTCATACGCCCGATAGTGACAAGGTGCGGTTCAAGCCGATTGAAATGGAGCGCAATTGCGCCATGTGCCACGATCTCGCCTTCGATCGCGATGGCGGCGTGGTCCGCACCCTGCCCCATGGCAAGCCCGAACAGGTCGTCGGCATCATGCGCGATTTCTATCTAGCGCAGGCGCTCGGGCGAGCCCGGCCGGTGGTGCTACGCCGCGCGCCGGGGGTGGCCGCCGACAGCGCGGCGTCGACGACCCGCGTGCGGACAGTCGCCGAGGCGGGGCAGCGCACCACTGCGATGGTCCGTGCGGTATTCTCGCGGGGCGGCGCGTGCTTCGATTGCCACGCTGTCGTCCCGCCCGCCAACCCGCAAAGCCTCGCCTTCACCGTCGCTCCGGTTAGCCTTGCCGATCATTACCTGCCCAAAGGCCGGTTCCCCCACGGCGAACACAGCGCCACCCCGTGCGCCGAGTGCCACAAGGCCGCAACCTCCTCATCCTCATCCGACGTGCTGTTACCGCCGATTGCCACCTGCCGCAGTTGCCATGGCAATTCCAAGGCGACGCAACTCGTCGCGTCATCGTGCGAAACCTGTCACGGCTTTCATTACGGCGAGGACGGCCATGGCGGCGACGCGGTCCGGGGTCCGGTCCCCGGCGCGATCAGCCCCGTGCGCAAGCCGGTGCCGGTTGCAAGCGCGGTTGCGCCACCTGCGGGGTGACGGACCACGATTTTTTCGGCTAGGACGTTGGCGAAGCGTGGGGGGAGTGCCAGCGTGCCAACTGTGAATACCGACATCGTCATCATCGGCGGCGGGCATAATGGCCTGACCTGCGCCGCCTATCTCGCAGCGACCGGGCTGAAGGTGACGATCCTCGAAAAGCGCGCGGTAATCGGCGGTGCCGCGGTGACCGAAGAATTCCACCCCGGCTTCCGCAATTCCGTTGCGAGCTACACCGTGTCGTTGCTCAACCCCAAGGTGATCCGCGATCTCGAGCTCGACCGTCAGGGGCTCAAGATCGTCCACCGCCCCGCTGCCAATTTCCTGCCGATGCACGAAGGCCCCGGCCTGCTGACCGGCATCGATCGCACCGAACGCGAAGTGGCGGTCTATTCGGCAAAGGACGCTGCCCGCCTGCACGATTACGAGCACCGGCTTGAAACCATCGCCGAACTGCTACGTGATCTCGTGCTCGAAACCCCGCCTAACCTCACCGCCGGGAGCTGGCGCGATGCGCTGCCCGATATTCTGGGGGCAGCGCGCCTCGGCAATCGGCTGCGCCGTCTGACAATGGACGAGCGCCGGACGCTGCTCGAACTTTTCGCCACCAGCGCCGGCGAGTTTCTCGACGGCTGGTTCGAAAGCGATCCGATTAAGGCAGTATTCGGCTATGACGGCGTCGTCGGTAACTATGCCTCGCCCTATGCGGCGGGGTCGGCGTATGTCCTGCTTCATCACGTCTTCGGCGAGGTCAACGGCGTCAAGGGCGTCTGGGGGCTGGCGCTCGGCGGTATGGGCGCAATCACACAGGCGATGGCGGCGACATGCCGCGAACGCGGAGTCGATATCCGGCTCGACACCGAAATCGCCGAGGTCCTCGTCGAGCGCGGTCGCGCCACCGGGGTCGTTACCGCCAACGGCGACACCATCCGGGCACGCGCCGTCGTGTCGAACGTCCATCCCAAGATTCTGTTTGAACACCTCGTCGAACCCGATGCGCTGCCGGCCGATTTCCGCCAACGCATGGCGGCGTATAAATCCGGGTCGGGCACGTTCCGGATGAATGTTGCGCTGAGCGAACTGCCGCGCTTCGCGTGCCGTCCCGAGCCCGGACCGCATTTGTCGTCGGGCATCATCATCGGGCCGACGCTCAAATATATGGAAGACGCATGGATCGACGCCCGCACAACCGGCTGGTCGAAAAAACCGATCATCGAGATGCTGCTGCCGTCGACCATGGACGACAGCCTGACCGAACCCGGCACCCACGTCGCCAGCCTGTTTTGCCAGCATGTCGCGCCGCAACTGCCCGGTGGCGCGAGCTGGGACGAACATCGCGACGAGGTCGCCGATTTGATGATCAAGACCGTCGATGACTGGGCACCGGGCTTTGCCCAATCGGTCGTCGGTCGCCAGATCAAATCGCCGCTCGATCTCGAACGCGATTTCGGCCTGATCAACGGCGACATCTTCCATGGCCGCCTCAGCCTCGAACAGATTTTCTCGGCGCGACCGGTGCTGGGTTATGGTGCCTACCGCGCACCGGTCGCCGGGCTGTACATGTGCGGATCAGGAACCCACCCCGGCGGCGGCGTTACCGGCGCGCCCGGCCACAATGCAGCACGCGAAATCATCAAGGACATCAAGGCGCGCAAGGTACCGCGCGCTGCCTGATAGATGTTCGGAATTGGCCGCTTGCGTTGGTGAAACCGTTGGGTAACCTTCGCAGTCCTTGGGGTGGGGCAAAGGCGGACGGCTGAACAGTCATGCTGATCGCGCAGATTACCGATATCCATTTGGGGTTTCAGCCCGACGATCCGGCTGAGCTCAACCGGAAGCGGCTCGATGCCGTGCTGGCGAGCCTCGTCGCGCTGACGCCGCAACCCGATCTGCTCCTCGCCACCGGCGATCTGACCGAGGAGGGGACGATCGCCTCCTATACGACGCTGAAGACGGTGTTCGATGCACTGCCCTTCCCGGTCCTGCCAGCCCTCGGCAACCACGATGTGCGCGCCAATTTCCTGTCGGTGTTCGATACAATCGCGCCGGTCGATGGCTTTGTTCAATATACGACCGAAGCCGGGCCGCTGCGGATCCTCGTGCTCGATACGCTCGAAGAAGGCCGCCACGGTGGATCCTTCGACACGACGCGCGCGATGTGGCTCGATACCCAATTGGCGGCCTCGGCGCGTCCGACGCTGGTGGTGCTGCACCATCCGCCCATCGAAACCGGCAATGGCTGGATGACCGAAAGTCTCGACGCACCATGGGTTCGGACGTTGCAATCGGTCATCGAACGCCACGGGCATGTGCAGCGGCTGATTACCGGGCACCTACATCGGGGCATGACGAGCGGCTGGGCAGGCACGACCGTCGCCGTCTGCCCGTCGTCGGCCCCGCAGGTGGCACTCGATTTTCGCTGCATCGACCCCGCGCATCCCGACGGTCGCGACATGGTCGTCGCCGAAGCGCCGGGATTTGCCCTGCACTACTGGACCGGCGACAGTCTTGTCACCCAGTTCGGCACCGGTGGTGACCATCCGGTGCTGGCGCGGTACAATGTGCGCATGCAGCCGACCGTGCGGCACATTTTCGACGAGCGGCGCTAATCCAGATCGAAGATTTCGGCCGCCGTCAGCATGAGCTGCGGTGTATCGAGCACGATATCGTCGCCGCGTTCGCCAACCAGATGCTGCCATTCGCCGTCCGGATCGCGACGATGCATCTCGAATGTCTGGGTCAGTGGATCGACAAGGACAATGGCCCGCGCCGAGGCAATCGCCTTGTACTGAAGGACCTTGACGCGCCGATCTTCGGTCGCAGTCGAAGGCGATAACACTTCGAACACGGCAACCGGGTTGGCATAGTCTCGCGCCACATTCGGATCCTGCCCAAGATCGCGCGGATCGCAGTAGATCGCCGCGTCGGGATAGCGAAGGTCTTGCGGACCGAGCCTGAGCCCTAAATCGGAGTTGTACGGGCGGCAGCCGGTACCGCGCAATTTTGTGCGCAGCGCAGTCGTGATGTTGACGGCAATCAGCGCATGTGCCGGTGTGCCGCCCGACATCAGCCATGCTTCACCATCGACGAGTTCGTATTTTTCCTCGATCGTGTCGTACAGGTCGTAAAATTCTTCGACCGTCAACTTGCGTCGGGCACGTGCGAGCATGGCGTTATCCTCGAACGGGCCCATACCACACGCCGACCGCCGTCGTCACACCCGCATCGGCATGATGACGTACAGCGCCTTCGAATCATCGCCTTCACGGATCAGCGTCGGGGCGGCGGCATCGGCCATATGGACATCGACCTGTTCGCTTTCGACCTGGCCGAGGATGTCGAGCAGGTAGCGATAGTTGAACCCGACTTCGAATTCGGGCGAGGTGTAATCGGCAGGGACTTCTTCGGCGGCCGTGCCATTTTCGGGGCTGGTTACCGACAGCGTGACCTTGTCGCGGCCCATCGTCAGCTTCACCGCACGGGTCTTCTCGGTCGTGGCGATAGCGGCGACGCGGTCGACCCCTTGCGCCAAACTCTTGGTATCGATCTTCAACAGCCGGTCGTTCCCGGTGGGGATGACGCGGCTGTAATCAGGGAAGGTGCCGTCGATCAGCTTCGAGGTCAGCGTCACCTCGCCGATGCGGAAGCGGACTTTGGTGGGCGACAGCGACACCGTCACCGCCGCCCCGGAATCGACCTCGTCGAGCAACTTGCGGACTTCAGCGATGGCTTTGCGCGGCACGATGACGTCGGGCATGCCCTTGGCGCCCTCGGGCAGGTCGAGTTCGATCCGTGCCAGCCGATGGCCGTCGGTTGCCACCGCGCGCAGCTTCGGCGTCGCACCATCGACGGCATGCATGAAGATGCCGTTCAAATAATAGCGCGTTTCTTCGGTCGAAATCGCAAAGCGCGTGCTGTCGATGATTTGCTTGAGATCGGTCGCCGGCAGGTCGAACACCGTCGGCAGTTCGGTTTCAGCGATCACTGGAAAATCGTCACGTTTGAGCGTCGGCAGGCCGAAGCGCGAGCGCCCCGCGACGACCGTCATTTTTTCAGCAGCCACGGCGATTTCGACCTGGCTGCCTTCCTGCAACTTGCGGACAATGTCGAACAGCGTGTGCGCACTGACCGTTGTCGCGCCGTTGACGTCGATGACCGCCGGGATAGTTTCGACGACCTGCAGATCGAGGTCGGTCGCCATCAGCCGCAGGCCATCGGCGCGCGCCTCGATCAGCACGTTCGACAGGATGGGGATCGTATTGCGGCGCTCGACCACCGACTGGATGTGCGCCAGGCTCTTGAGCAGTGTTGCGCGTTCGACCGTCGCCTTCATTCTTGGTCCTCTTGTCCCCCGGCCCGGGAATGCCGTTCTGGTAAGTTTGGAGCGCGACTATAGCGTCACCGGCGCGCGGCGGTAGTGGCGATATGCGTCCTCGCGCGCTATGGCGGCAGTTATGGACATCATTCTCGCCCGCCACGCCGAAACCGTCTATAATTTCGCCGCGCGCATGCAAGGGCATATGGGACATACGCCGCTAACCCGGCGCGGGATTGCCCAAGCCGAAACGATGGGTGCCGCACTTGCCGATGCGCTCGGGCCGCGGCCCGATCTCGATCTCTGGGTGTCGCCGTCGGGGCGGACGTTGCAGACCGCAGCGATCGTCGGCGAGCATCTGGGGCATGATTTCTTCGACTGGCGCAAAGACGCGCGACTGCTTGAAATCGATGTCGGCGACTGGGAAGGACGCAGCTACGCCGAAATCGTCGCCGAGACCGGACCCATTGTCGATCCCGACCGACGATTGTTCAGCCGCCCGGCCCCCAATGGCGAATGGTTTCCGGCCATCGCCGCGCGGCTGCAGTCATGGCTCTCCGATCTCGATCCGGTGCGCCCGGTACTGGCGATCAGCCACGGAATCACGGCGCGCGTGCTGCGCGGGTTGTTGAGCGGCGGTGATGACTGGCACGGCGTCAAGGTCGCCGTCGACGCGCCGCAGGGGACAGTATTCCGCATCACCGACGGGGTCGAGCGTGTGCTGCTAACCGGCAGCGGAGCCGAAGGCGTGCGCGCCGCCTAAACGCAGGGCGCGAACTTGATCTTGGCGTCGCGCACCAGCCGAAAGGTTTGCGGCGCGGCGTTCCCGGTCTTGATCGTCAGAGTCATGCGGTTGCCACTGATCTGACCGGCAAACAGCGCGATACGATCCGACGGGGCGACATCCCTGAGCTGAATACCCGAGCGCTTGAGCGGATTGAAATAGCCGTCGGTCTTGAAGCCGCCCTTGGCATCTATCGTCACTGGGTCGGTCATCTTGCCGAGCGTGCACACGCCTTGGACAACGGTGCCGCCCTCGCCGGTGCGGACTAGCACGTGATCGCCCGCCCAGCTGCCGGTCAAGCCGGTGCCCGTCGGCGCAGCCGCCACGACACTCGCTGACACCAGCAGGGCAACGATCGGCAGCATCATGATCTTCGACATGCTTTGGCCTTTAACCTTCGCCGACCCTCGTGCAAGTCAGCCCATGAAAAAGGGCGGCACCCTGCGGCACCGCCCCCTGTCATTGCAATCGTCGAAGCCTAGGCTGCGACGGTCGTCGTCCGCCGACGCCGCATCGTTGCACCAACCAAGCCGAAGCCAGCGATGAGCATCGCCCAATTCGTCGGCTCGGGAACTGCCGAACCGATAATGTACTGGGAAATCCACGTGCTCCAGCGGGTGCCGCCGGTGCCGCCGGGGTGGCCGTTGGCGGGATTATTGGGTTCGCGCGCAAATTCGCCGATGACCCAAAAGCTGTTCGAATCATTTGGATCGAGCGATACCGCGCTGTAATCGCCCCAACGCTGACGACCGGCAGCCGCTGCACCATCGAGGCTACCATTGTGATAATCGCCGCTGTCGCTGACGGTCAGCAGCAATGCCGCCCCGAGCGAGCCGAGCGAGCCATCCGCACGCGTCCGGAACGACTGCGCCAGAACGCTGATCTTGCCATCGGCACCCGAACCCGAACGATTGTAGCCAATCACGACCCGGCCATCGGCGTTCACTGCCAGCGACCCTTGGAAGAAGTCATGGACCCCATCCTTGATATCGCCTTCGGCAAGTACTGTGTTGTCCGACGCGCGGATGACATCCCACCGCACCGCAGTGTGGTCGGTCGAGTTGCCATGGTTATCGAGCGGCGTGATGGTGTGGACGCTGTAGATCAGGCCGTTGACCTGATAGACGCTCGAGCCGACGCGATCATCGAGGGTATCGATGACGCGACCGTTGAGTGCGCTCGGCTGACGCGCCGGACCGTTACCGGTGTAATCCTTGAGACCAAGGAAGTCGGTGGCGGCACCGCGGGTGGTGCCGAGCGCCGAATTCGCCGTTGCACCGCTGAAGTTGTACGTCGTCAGACCGTTGGCTTCGATCGAGACGGCGAGCACCTTGTCGACGCCGCCGGCACCGCTGCCGTTGACGCCCTGAATGGCGAAACCACGGGTGAAGTCGTTGGTTGGCGCACCCGTATAGGGCGTCTGATACTGGACGCCGTTCGCGACGGTCGGTCCGCCAGCAGCCAAGATGCTATTGATCGGGATCAGCGTGACAGTCGTACCGCGGAAGCTGTTCGATCCACCCGGGCTCGTCGGCGCGAAGTTGTTTGTGCCGATGACCAGCGAGTTCGCCGTGATCGCCATCGTCGGATAGTCCGCCGTCGCGCCGAAGCCGAACCCGGCATAACCGGTGAAGATCGTCGATTTCCAAGGCCCGAGAGCGTTTGACGTGTCCGAAACCGCGATCTGCAGTTGCGCCACATTGTTGCCGAACGACAGCGCGATCCAGCGGTTCGACGTCTTGTCGAACAACACCCGCGAATCGCCATTGGCACCGGCGCGGCCAAGACCCTGCCAGAACTGGAGATCGGTCTTGAAATAGGTCCGGACGCCGGTTGCCTTGTCCCAGACACCGACCCCGCCGTTGACGAATGACATGTACTGCGTCGTGCCGACAGCACCCATCGTGTCCGGCGGAATGAAGCCACGACCTAGCGGCTGCACATCGTACTGGCTAATGCCTTCGAAGCCGATGCCAGCATGCGCGTGCGCGCTCTGCGCGGTATTTCCAACGCCGGTCGTCGGGTGCGGCGCGGTGCCGGCGGTGAAATCGCCCGCCAACGTCGGCGACAATTCAGCCGATTCAAATTCATCATAGTCCGCAACTGTGCCTGCATAGGCACCGGCCGAACCGAGCAGCGCCGCAACAAATGCAGCACAATATAAAGTATCGCGCATTATGATCCCCTCTTCTTGCCTGATCACGCCAGTCAAGCCGATAGGAAACTCTATTGATGTAAAATACGCAACATAATTATCTTCGACGGTTATATTATTACATAACGCCATTAATTCGATAGGCTTTAACCAAAAAAAGACGGGCAAAGCTTTCGCTTCGCCCGTCTGGGTACCTAATCGACGAAATATCTATGCCGCGTGTGGCGCAGCCTTACGCCGCCGCATTGCGGCACCGGTCAGACCGAAACCGGCGATCAGCATCGCCCAGCTTGACGGCTCGGGGACCGCACCGGCGATGAAATTGGCGTTGTGAGAGACCGACACAAAGCCGTTGAATTCGCCGAAGCTGTCGTTGAGCGAATTGTCGATATCACCTGGAGCAAACGCATTGCCGAAGGTCAGCCCATACGAGGTAACCGACGCGAGCTTACCGTCAATGAACTGCGGGCCGCCCGAATCGCCGCCCGCCGTGCTGACCTCGAGCGGGCCACGACCGAGGTTACAGTACTTGCCGCTCAACGTAATGCCGAAAGCGCCCGCCAGACCGCATGACGCATCGGTCGATGCGTCACCGAACCGATCAAAGTCCGCAATGTACGAAAAGTCGGTCGACGCGCCGGGAGCTTCACCAAAGAAAGCCGAGTCGAAGACACCGCCGAAATCCGCATCGCCCAGCCGGAAATCATAACGGTTGTCGCCCTGACGTAGCCGACCGGTGCCGAGTCCGTGCGGAGCAGACACGCCGAAATTGCCGCCAGCATCCGATCGCCGCCCGTAGCCGGCGATATTGTAATCGAGGCCCGTCAAATCGGTACCCGTGTAAAGGCCGTAACGGGTCGCGTAGCTGGGTGCTGGCCCGGCGAGGCGCAAAACGGCGATGTCATGATCGTCGATCACGTTGCCGGTATAGAGCGGGTTCACGTACACCCGGCTGACCCCGACCGTCGTGACGCCGACGGCACCGGGATTATAGACCGGCTGATCGGTCGCACTGCCGTTATAGAAGTACGCCGTGACGCTGAGCGGACGCGCGCCACCGATATTGACGCAGTGACCAGCGGTAATGATCGATGAACCATTTGCACTGAGGCTGCCCGAGCAAACAAAACTTCCAGCGGCACCATAGTTCATCAACAGGCCAACGGTGCCGCGATACTTGGCAGCCGTCGCCAGATAGATCGGGTTACCACCACCCGCCACAGTGGCCGTCGAAGTCTGGCCGATGACATTGTTGCTTGCAGTGAAAGCAATACCGTTGTGCGTGCCCGAAATCGACGCAGCCTGCGCCGCAAATGGCGCTGTCAGCAAGGCAGCCGAAAGGCCGATGATGGTCTTCAGTGTCACGTGAGCATCCCCCTTATACCGACCGCAACCGGTCGATTATGGTGAGTAAACACGAACGCCTTATTGTTTTCAAGGGGCAATCTCGCCGCACTTGCGCAAAATCGCGTACACCAGTGTTTTGACAGTGCCATGACGAAAAGCGGGCGGCGCTTTCGCTCCGCCCGCTTCAAATCGACGTCGATTGCTGCGCGTTATGCCGCCTGCGCCGTCGCCTTGCGCCGCCGCATCGTGGCACCAACAAGGCCGAACCCGGCGATCAGCATCGCCCAGCTGTCGGGTTCTGGAACCGCGCCAAAGGTCGGGTTGAGTGTGGTGAAAAAGAAGTTTTTATTGCGCACCACATCATACGCGATGTTCCAGCCGATGGCATCATAGGCCGCAAGGTCGAGCGACGTGATGATGCCCTGCTGCCCGCGGGCAATCGTCGGATCGAGGATGCCGAGCTGAACGGCCCCCGCCGGTGCGTCCTTCCAGTGCGATGCCTGGCGACCGTCACCGAAGGCGGTGCCGGTCGAAAACAGGCCGGACTGGTATTGCGTCGCGCCGCCGTCGATCGAAAAATACGGCGTGCCGCCGATCTGCCAATCGTTGACGCCAAGTGCGGCGCTCGCCGCACTATAGCGAAACAGATCGAGCTGGGTCATGAAGGTGAAGCCGTTGAGGTTGCCGCTGAAGTTCGTGTTACCGTCATAGACGTCGACACCCGAACGGAAGCCGAGCGCGTGACCGATCTCGTGAATGGCGATGGCGACGAAATCGAAGCTTCCGGCGGTGATGCCGTTGGTCGGATCGAAGTCGAAGGCGAACTGGTTGCTGAATGAGACCGATCCGTCGGCCTGGATCGTGGTGTTCGCGCCGGTGTAGACCGGGGCCACCCCGATTGCCTTCAGGATCGACGTGTTGACCGACAGCGAGTCGTTGTTGCGGCTGCCGTCATTGTCGAGCCTCGTCACCAGACCGCCGGCCGTCTGAACGCCCGTGCCATTGGCCTTGGGACCCGAGATCAGCGCGTTATAGGCACCGAGGCCCGGACCATCGACGCTGGGCTTGAAGGATTGATTATGCGCGGATGCCGTGGCGTCGAGCTTCGACGTACCGGTGGCTTCGAGTTGTTGGACGAAAGGCTGCAGGAAAACACCATTGGTCGTGCTGCCGGTCGAGCCGAGAATGTTCGGTCCGAGCTGCGAAAAGCCGACGTTGAGCTTGACCGTGGCATTATTGGTCAGCACTTTTTCCCAGAAACTGGCAGCTGCGGTGAAGCCCTTATAGGCGTCGGTACCCGGCGTGACATTGTTGAGATTGCGCAGCTCGATGGTGAGCGCCGAGGCGGGAGCCGAGGCCGCCAGCAACGCCAGCGCGGACGCCCCAGCGATTGTCCATGATTTCATTGAAAATTCCCCATGCTAAAATACCGACTGCCCCGCCGATATATCATTACTTAGACATAATGGAATCGTCGGGGCAAGCCATGAATCGACCGTGCGGCAATTTTTCTTGGCGATTGTGACTTCAAAGAAATGGGCGAGGTCTTGCGACCCCGCCCAAATATTTTTCTATCTGTAAAAAGAGCTCAGAGAGCGCGAACTGGCGTCAGAACACGCCGCCGCATCGCCGCACCCACAATACCGAAGCCGGCGATCAACATCACCCAGCTCGATGGCTCGGGGACGTTGGTCGAGGCAAAGGCGATCTGCGCTGTCGACTGGTTATAGGTGCTCAGATCGGCAGAGGTGTTGTAGCCGATAGCATCATAGGCCGCGAGATCGAGACCGGTCACGATGCCAAGGCGGCCGCCGCAGATATACGGATTAAGGATGCCAAGCTTGGGCAATGCGCAGCTGAAACGACCATCCGGCAGCTGCGGTGCCTTCCAGTGCGACGCCTGCCAGCCGTCACCATTGTAGGTGCCGGTCGAAAACAGGCCATCCTGATACGCCGTCGCGCCGCCGTCAGCCGAGAAGTAGCTTGGCGTATTCGTCGTCCAGTCGAGCGCACCGGGAGCGGAGTAGCGGAACAGATCGAGTGCCGACCCCCACCAGTCGTACTGAACGGCGGGATAATCCTGACACAGCGAGCCGTCGGCGAAGCAGACCTGCGGACCGGCAGGCCCGCCGGTGCCGAGATAGTCGTAGTCATCGACACCGCTGACAAAACCAAGGGCATGGCCGAATTCATGGATCGCGACGGCGTAGAAATCATACGCACCCGCCTGAATGCCGTTGCGTGGGTTGAAATCGAAACCGAACTGCGAACTGAAAGTGATGTTGGCATCGATTTGGGTCGGCGCGAACGTATAGCCGAGTGCCCGTGCGTTGGCGACGTTCAGGGCAACGTACGACGTGTTGTAGTGACCGTCAGTATCATAGACCTTGGTCGTGTTATCAATGCCGAAATTGTCGCCGAACTGATCGACGCCGGTATAGCCGGGCGTGAATGCCTGGACCGAGGTGTTCGCACCATAGTCACCGTTATGCAGCGTCGGCAGAACAAGGCTGGAATCGAAAGCCGTCGACTGACGCGCCAAGATCCGGTTCTCGACAAAATTGACCTGCCGGATCGAACGCGAACTCCCTGTCGAGCCGAGAATGTTCGGCCCCAGTGGTCGGAAACCGATCCGGATGTTGATCGAAATCGGCTGCGAGGTCGTCAGCACGCTCGACCAGTAATTGGCGGCGGCGGTAAAGCCCTTTTCGGCGTTGCTGCCAGCAACGATGCTGCCGTCGCTGATCAGATTGAACTGGATCGGGGTCTGCACGGCAAGCGCCGGCGCACTCATCAGCATCGCACCCGATGCGAGCAAGGCCGCAGCCTTGGTCAAAGTCGTCATCTAAAAATCCCCTGCAAAATGCCCGATTGCTCCCCAACCGGATAGCCAAATGATCATCAATTTCCGCGCATTGGCAATGGGGTATTTTATTACACAGGCGTTTCGGCTTTGTGTCTGTGGCGATTGTGCCGCTGTGGGTTAGCGCGGCGTGACATCGCGCCGCAGCCGCCACAGCGCCATCAGCCCGATCGATATCCAGACGATATTGAGCACGGTCGAAGGCCACGCGCCGTGCGAGGCCCCGTTGGCGATGAACCCCGCCGCGCCGACTATGTTGAGCCATTGGAACGGGGCCGAGCGGCCATCGAGCCGCCCGGTCGATACCAACAGATAGGCGATGAGGATGAGCGCGCCGCCGCCCCACCCCACGACCTCGATGAACAGGCTCACGCCGCCAGCTTGCGCAATACGTAAGGCAAGATGCCGCCCGCGTAGAAATATTCGAGTTCCTGTTCGGTATCGATGCGGCAGCGGGTTTCGAAGCTGCCGGTGGTGCCATCGGCGCGCGTGAACGCCACGGTGACGGTCTGGCGCGGCTTGAGATCGGCGATGCCGGTAATGTCGAACGTCTCGGTACCGTCGAGGCCCAGCGTCTTGCGGTCGGTGCCATCGGCGAACTGCAACGGTACGACGCCCATGCCGACAAGATTGGAGCGGTGGATGCGCTCGAACGATTCGGCGATGACAGCTCGGACACCGAGCAAGGTCGTGCCCTTCGCCGCCCAGTCACGCGACGAGCCGGTGCCATATTCCTTGCCGGCGACGATGATCAGCGGCGTGCCTTCGGCGCGGTACGCCTCGGCAGCGTCGAAGATTGCGTGCTGTTCGCCCGACGGAATATGCTTGGTCACGCCGCCTTCGACGCCGGGAACCATTTCGTTGCGAATGCGAATGTTGGCGAAGGTGCCGCGCATCATCACCTCATGATTGCCGCGCCGCGCACCGTACGAGTTAAACTCGGCGCGGCTGACCTGGCGCTCGTTGAGATACACGCCGGCGGGCGAGGCTTCCTTGATCGAACCGGCCGGCGAGATGTGATCGGTGGTGATCGAATCGCCGAAGATTGCCAGCGGGCGCGCGCCGGTGATGTCGCCGACCGCCGACGCGGTCATCGTCATGCCATCGAAATAGGGCGGGTTTTGCACATAGGTGCTGGCCGGGTTCCAGCGATAGGTCGCGCCGCCTTCGATCTTGATGCCCTGCCAGCGCTCGTCGCCTGCAAACACGTCGGCATAGCGGTTACGGAACATCTCCGACGTCACCGACGCCAGCACCATGTCGCTGACCTCCTGATTGGTCGGCCAGATGTCCTTCAAAAACACGTCCTTGCCCTCGGGCGTCTGGCCGAGCGGGTGGGTGATCATGTCGTTGCGGATGGTCCCGGCGATGGCGTAGGCGACAACCAGCGGCGGGCTGGCGAGATAGTTCGCCTTGACGTCCGGCGACACGCGGCCTTCGAAATTGCGGTTGCCCGACAGCACACTGACCGCGACGACATCGTTGGTGTTGATCGCCTCGCTGATCGGTTCGGGCAGCGGACCGGAATTGCCGATGCAGGTCGTGCAGCCATAGCCGACGAGGTTGAAGCCGAGATAATCGAGATCGTCCTGCAATTTCGACGCGGCGAAATAATCGGTGACGACCTTGGAGCCTGGCGCGAGGCTGGTCTTCACCCAAGGCTTCGACGTCAGCCCGAGCGCGCGGGCCTTGCGTGCCACCAATCCGGCAGCGACGAGGACGTTGGGGTTCGACGTATTGGTGCAGCTGGTAATCGCGGCAATCACCACATCGCCATGGCCAAGATCGTGTTCGGCCCCGGCGACGGCATAGCGCTTGCTGCCTTCGTCGCCACCCTTTTTATAGCCACCGGCGAGTTCGGTTTCGAAGGCTTCATCGGCTTGGCTCAACAGCACCTTGTCCTGCGGGCGGCGCGGTCCGGCGAGCGATGGCTGAACGGTCGACAAATCGAGATGCAGCACATCGGTGAAGACCGGATCGGGCGACATCGAATCGCGCCACATGCCCTGCGCCTTGGCATAGGCTTCGACGAGTTCGATGCGGTGCGGCTCGCGGCCCGACAGCTTGAGATAGTTGAGCGTCGCCTGATCGACCGGGAAGAAGCCGCAGGTCGCGCCATATTCGGGGGCCATATTGGCGATCGTGGCGCGGTCGCTGAGCACCAGCGAATCGAGCCCGGGACCGTAGAATTCGACGAAGCGCCCAACGACACCCTTGGCGCGCAGCATCTGCGTCACCGTCAGCACCAGATCGGTCGCGGTGACGCCCTCGGGCAGCACGCCCTGCATTTTGAAGCCGACGACTTCGGGAATCAGCATCGATACCGGCTGACCGAGCATCGCTGCTTCGGCCTCGATACCGCCGACGCCCCAGCCGAGCACGCCCAAACCGTTGACCATCGTCGTGTGGCTGTCGGTGCCGACCAGCGTATCGGGGTAAGCGACTGTCGCGCCCGATGCGTCCTCGGAGGTCCATACCGTTTGCGCCAGATATTCGAGGTTGACCTGATGGCAGATGCCGGTGCCCGGCGGCACGACGCGGAAGCCCTTGAGCGCCGACGACCCCCAGCGCAGGAACTCATAGCGTTCGATATTGCGAGCATATTCGAGGTCCATATTGTCCTCGAAGGCCGTCGGTGTGCCAAATTCGTCGACCATGACCGAGTGATCGATGACAAGATCGACCGGGATCTGCGGATTGATCTTCGCCGGGTCGCCGCCCAATTTGGTCATCGCGTCGCGCATCGCGGCAAGATCGACGACGCATGGCACGCCGGTGAAATCCTGCATCAGCACGCGCGCCGGACGATAGGCGATCTCACGGTCCGATTTGCGATCGCTCGCCCATTGCACCATCGCCTCGAGATCGGTGCGGGTGACGGTCGTGCCGTCCTCGAAGCGCAGCAGATTCTCGAACAGCACTTTCATCGAATAGGGTAACCGCGAAATGTCACCGAGCGCCGCCGCTGCCGCCTCGAGACTGTAATAAGCGTAATCCTTGCCTTCAACGGTCAGCGTCCGACGGGTGCTCAGGCTATCGTGTCCGGTCGCGGTCATGTTGTATCTCCCTCGCGGCGCTATTCGCCGCGGGGTCTAACGCGGTTACGGGGGCTGTGCCAGCCGGAAGTCTAACAGCCCGTCGACAGGGTCAGCGTCGTCGGCGTCAAGACCTTGCCGGTCGATCGGCAGACCTTGCCGGCGGCGTCGACGACGCGCAGATTGTAGGTGCCCTTGAACACCCGCGCCCGCGCCATGCCCGATGCGTCGGCGCGCAATGTCACATTCGTCGTCCATTTCCGGCGTAATTCGCGCCAGACCGCTCCCGATGGCTTGAGCACCCAATTGCGATCGAACAGCGGGGCCGACCCCAACCAGTGATCGCCGTCCCAAAAGCCCCACATCTGAAAGCCGGTGAATTTGGGCGAACCAAAAACGAAGATCATCGTATCGCGCATGACATCGGCCTGCATCGCCGGGTCGATCGTTTCGAAATCGAACTCGGTCACAGCATATGCTGCCACTCGCGGATCGAACAGCGCGAGGGTTGCCGTCATGTCGGTGAACACCGGCGCCGAATGACCGAAATGCCCTTGAAAACCGATCGCATCGACACGCGCACCACCGGCCTTGAGATAATCGATCAGCGCCACATCATAGGCACGATGAGCAGGATCGAGCCCATCGAAAATCGCATAGTCATTCAGGAACAAGCGTGCTGCCGGGTCGGCAATCGCAGCCGCCTTGTACCAATCGATGATTGCAGTCGTCGGCAAGACGCCGGCGATCGCTGGTGCGGCGGACGTGGCAATGCGCCCTTGCAGATCGTGATTGTCATAGGGTTCGTTGACGACGTCCCATTCGGCGACGCGCCCTCTGGTGCGGCCAAGCTCGTCGGCAATATGCGCCAGCGTTCGCGCGGCAACCATATCTGCCGGCGTCCCCGGGCGGATGTCGCCAGGGAGTTTATAGTCGGGTTCGAAGCCGGGCCAGACCAGGTTATGGCCGCGTGCAAACGCCCGCCCCGTTTGGCCAACCCATGTCATGGCATCAAGCGCCCGCGCCGGATCAGCCTCCCACTCGGGCCATTTGAGGTCGTTATACAACGAAAGCTCACTGAATTCGGTCTTGGCGGCGGCGCGATATTTCAATCGGTCGGCCTCGGGCAAGTTTAAGCACGGGCGTCGTGCGCGCTGCCTATTCGAACATGTCACTGCATTGGCACTGACAGCGCTGCCCCAGTGAAAAGCCGATGCCGACATCGTAACGATGACGTTTGCGGCCGGGACCGGACGGCCGGCGGCATCGACGACGCGAACAATCAGGTCGGTCTTGCGCGTCGCTTCGATTGCTGCGAGCGCCGAAGTTCGCCACGCCGCCGTTGGATTGCCCCGGTCGGGATAGTAAAAAGCAAAGGTCGCCGCGAGTGCGGGCGGGATGTCGGCCACCTGCCCATATGATTCGACAGTGATACCGCCGACTTCGAAAGCCTGCCGAGCCGCGCCGTAGCGTAGCTGAAAGGAACCGGCGCCGCTCGGATAGTCGATCGTGGCGCGAAACGGGATCGCATAACGTTGCCAGCTGCCGGTATCGACCGGCGCACCCGCCAACAGCGAAGCCGTGTACGGAGCGTCGGCGAGCTGAAACGACGGTTGCAGCCGTAACGCTGCCCCCGCATCCCCCAGCGAGCGGACGTAAAAGGTCGCCACCAGCAGGTCGCCCTTGCGGACCGCAGCGCGCGTCGGCCAGGCCAGCGCTGCATCGTAGCTGTTGGTACCAGCCGCGGCGCGATTTATGCGCAGCGCCGTGGCAAACGGCGTTCCCGCTGCGGGCACAACCTTTACAGCATCACCCGCAGCAGCATCGTTATAGCCCCCGACGGTTGCAATCGTATCGGCTGCCAGCAGCGGCGTCGCAGTCTGCGCTTGGCCAGCGATAGCGCCCAAGGCAGCAGCGACCACCCAAAACGCCTTGATCGCACCGCCGACGGCTTTGCGCCAGGCGCGCGAGCGGACGTCGTCGTCGATCGCTGGCACGCGGTTCATGGTGTAAAGCATGATGTTCCGATTCCTGGACAAACGACATCTAGCAGCGGCCCGCATATACCCGATTCACCCGATCGGTGCGAAGGGTTTGTGCGGCTGCGCGGGCGCAAAGCCAGAAAACGGGGCTTGCGCCATCGATCAAATTCCCTATACAGCGCGCCTTCGCTCAACACGGGACTATCGGTGGCGGCGGTTGCGGCCTAAACAGACCGTGCAGCAAATTCGCCGACGCTCAACGTTCGAAAGTTACAGGTGCCGCATGGCCGTTCCGAAACGCAAAACCTCGCCCTCGCGCCGCAACATGCGTCGCAGCCACCATGCGCTGGTGCCATCGGCGTTTCAGGAGTGCCCGAACTGCGGCGAACTGAAGATCCCGCACAATCTTTGCGGTGCCTGCGGCCATTACAACGGTCGCGAAGTCATCGAGGTTTCGGCCTGACCTGCGGCCGCGTCGGGGGATACGCGGCCGTGGCGCACTCCACCCTGACGCACTTCACCCTGACGCAACTCGCCGCATGACTGCCCCGGCAATCAAGGCACCGGTTATCGCGCTCGACGTCATGGGTGGCGATGCCGGCCTTGCCGATGTGCTCGCTGCTGCCGAAATGGCGTCGGAACGCTATCCGAAGCTGACCTTCCGCCTCCACGGCACCGAAAGCGCCATTCGCGCCGAATTGCCCCGCTGCCCGCGCCTCGCCGCGACTGCCGTCATCGTCCACAGCAACGACGTGATCCTTGGCACCGACAAGCCGAGCCAAGCGCTGCGTCGCGCCAAGACCAGTTCGATGGGCATGGCGATCGAGGCCGTAAAGGCCGGTGACGCCCATGCTGCGGTATCGGCCGGCAACACCGGTGCGCTGATGGCGATGGCGTTGTTCGGATTACGCACCATGGAGGGCATCGACCGCCCCGCACTCGCCGCGCTACTGCCGACCCTCAAGAATGATTCGGTCGTCCTCGATCTTGGGGCGAATACCGAATGCGATGCCGAAAACCTTGTCCAGTTCGCCGTCATGGGCGCCGCCTTCGCGCGGACCGTGCTTGGCCTTGAACGCCCACGCGTCGCGCTGCTCAACATTGGCGAAGAAGAACTCAAGGGCACTGAGGAACTCAAGGAAGCCGCCGCCCTGCTGCGCGGTGCCCAGCAGCTACCGATGCACTTCGAAGGCTTTGTCGAAGGCGACAAGATCGGCCAAGGTAACGTCGATGTGATCGTCACCGACGGCTTTTCGGGCAACATCGCGCTGAAGACCGCCGAAGGCACCGGCAAGCTTGTCACCGGGCTATTGGCGCAAGCGTTCCAGTCGTCATGGCTGACAAGACTTGGCTATTTGCTGTCGCGCGGTGCCTTGCGGGCGCTCCGCGCGCATCTCGATCCCAATGCCCATAATGGTGCCGTCTTTCTCGGCTTGAACGGCATTGTCGTCAAAAGCCATGGCGGCGCGAATGTGCGCGGACTGGCCAATGCTATCGGGGTGGCGCATGATCTCATCGCCGATCAGGTTGGCGACCGCATCGCGCAGGATCTTGCCAACTTCCGCGCCCATCGTCCTGCCGTCACTCTCGCGGCGCAATGATCCGGGCGCGCATCATCGGCACCGGCAGCTATCTGCCCGCCACAGTCCTTACCAACGCCGACCTCGCCGCCCGCGTCGATACAACCGATGCGTGGATTGTCGAGCGCACCGGTATCCGCAAACGCCATATCGCCGCCGACGGCGAGTTCACCTCCGACCTCGGGACCGCCGCCGCCAAGCGCGCGCTCGCCGCCGCCGGGATCACCGCCGACGATGTCGACCTGATCGTGGTCGCCACAGCCACCCCCGACCAGACCTTTCCGGCGTGCGCCACCGTTGTCCAGATGAAGCTCGGCATGACGCACGGTGTCGCGTTCGATGTCGGCGCGGTCTGTTCGGGCTTCCTCTATGCGCTGACCATCGCCGATGCACTGATCACCTCCGGCGCGCACCGGACGGCGCTGGTCATCGGTGCGGAAACCTTCAGCCGCATCCTCGATTGGGAAGACCGCGCCACCTGCGTGCTGTTCGGCGATGGTGCCGGAGCCGTCGTGCTGCGTGCCGAAACCGGGACCGGGGGCAACGACGATCGCGGCATTCTTGCCCACCGCCTGCATTCCGACGGACGCTACAACGATCTGCTGTACGTCGACGGTGGCCCCGGATCGACCGGCACCACCGGCAAGCTGCGAATGAAAGGCCGCGAGGTATTCCGCCATGCGGTGACCAATCTCGCCAATGTCATGACCGAAACGCTCGGCAGTGTCGGCCTAACCGGTGCCGACGTCGATTGGGTCATTCCGCACCAGGCCAATCTGCGCATCCTCGAGAGCACGGCGAAAAAGCTCGGCCTGCCGATCGACCGGGTCGTAGTAACCGTCGACCGCCACGCCAACACATCGGCGGCCTCGGTGCCGCTTGCCCTTGACACCGCCGTTCATGACGGGCGTATTAAATCGCATAATTTGTTGCTATTGGAAGCAATGGGGGGCGGCTTTACCTGGGGTGCCGCTGCCGTTCGCTGGTAGGGTCGCGCCAGTGTCTTTGCGCTTTGGTGGGGGATGCGAAATATGGCCGATATTGAAACCAGCCCAAAGGTTGCCGGAACACTGACCCGCGCCGACTTGTGCGAAGCAGTGCACAGCGAAATCGGCTTGTCGCGCAACGAGTCGGCATCGCTTGTCGAAACGGTGCTTGACCGGATCGGCGATGCGCTGATCGAGGGCAATAACGTCAAGATTTCGTCGTTCGGCAGTTTCGTGCTGCGCAACAAGGGACTGCGCATCGGCCGCAATCCCAAGACCGGCGTCGAAGTGCCGATCGAGCCGCGCACCGTGCTGACCTTCCGCCCCAGTCAGTTGCTGCGCAGCCGCATCAACGGCGGCGGTCCGGCCGGCGGTGGTGACGACGACACCGGTGCTGACGACGCCAACTGATGACCAAATCGGCCGACGCCTTTCGTACCATCGGTGAAGCCTCGGTCGAAATTGGCGTGCCGCACCATGTGCTGCGCTTTTGGGAGACGCGGTTTCCGCAGCTCCAGCCGATGAAGCGCGGCGGCAACCGGCGCTATTACCGCCCCGCCGACATGGCACTGCTGCGCACGATCCACCACATGCTACATGTCGATGGATTGACGATTCGCGGGGCACAAAAGGCGTTGGCGGAAGGGGTAACCGATCGGTCATCCCAACGCAGGCCTGAATCGGGGTCGCCGCTGTCGGATGAGCAGACTGCTGGCGCGGGAGCAGAACAGCTGGATCCCGACCTTCGCCGGGATGACAGTGAAGGGTTGCCCCACCGGTTGTTACCCATCGACCTCGCCGCGCTGCGCGCCATCCGCGACCGGCTCGCGACTGCTTTGGCTGCGTGAAGCCATGAAAAGTATCGCGGTCTTCAGCGTCAAGGGCGGCGTCGGCAAATCGGCGCTGGCGGTCAATCTGGCGCATGCGGCGGCGACGTTGTCGGCACGGCGGACGCTGTTGTGGGACCTCGATGCACAAGGCGCCGCGACCTACACGCTGCGGCTCACCGCCAAACCCAACGCCTCGGCGCGCAAGGGTTTTGCCGGTGATGCCGAACTGACCGAGCTGATACAGGCGTCGGACTTCCCCCGATTGGACGTTCTCGCCGCCGACAAGTCATTGCGTCATCTCGAAAAACAGCTCGTCGTGGACGACAAGGCGAAACGGCTGAAGAAGCTCATCAAGGGTTTCGAAAAGGACTATGACCGGGTTATTCTCGATTGCCCGCCCGGCCTCACCGAACTCGCCGACCAGATATTTCGTGGCGTCGACTTGTTGGTGGTCCCGCTCCTCCCCAGCCCCTTGAGCGAACGCGCTTTCGCCCAGCTGACCGAGCATCTGGCGAAGCTAAAGGGCGACGCCCCTGCCGTTCTGCCGGTCTTTTCGATGGTCGATCGCCGCAAGACGCTCCACAAAGACACCGTCGCGCTGCACCCCGACCGCCCCGCAATCCCTTATGCCGCCGCTGTCGAAGCAATGGCGGCAACGCGCACACCGGTGCTGGCGACCAGCGCCGCAACCCCGGCCGCCAGGGCTTTCGCAGCGCTTTGGACCGAGGTCGAACGGGCGCTGGCGAAGTAATAGGCACCCCCGCCGCTAGGCGGGAGTTGGACCTTTCAGGCGATAGCCACCTTGCGCCGCCGCATTGCCGCGCCGGTCAGTCCGAACCCGGCGATCAGCAGCGCCCAGCTGGCGGGTTCGGGAACGACGCTGCTGGTGACATCGACATAGGTTGCAAAGCCGCGATCGGCGCCGCTAGTGCCCCAGATTCCCGGGCCATAGACGTTGTACAGGTTGTTAAAGCAGCACCCGTAAGAGCGGATCAGGGTATTGTTCGAATCCGCCGGATCGACTTGGCCGAACAGCCAGCCAAAGCGGTTGTTATCCGACGGAGTCTCGGCACGCAGCAGGATGGCAAACTTCTGCCCCGGCGTGACCGCAAAATTGAGTGACGAGACATCAACCGAGACGATCTGGCCGGACGTGCCAGTGGTCAGGCCGGTGACGGCGACACCGGGTCCGGGCACCGTTGGCAGATCGACAAATGTCGAGGCGTAAACCAGTTGGAGGGTCAAGCCGGTTGCGGTCACACTGCGATTGCGTACCTGCAGGTCAATCCGCGAGAGCGTGCCGGTGCGGCCGGCGCGAACAATCTGCGCTTGGCGGTAATCAATCCCGGTACCAAGAAGGCCGGAATAAACGCCGTCTGTCGTCACGGTCGTAATATTCTCCTGGTCCAACAGGACACTGGCGGTCGCGGCGACCGGCGACAGCAACGACGCCGCGAGAGCAATAATGAGTTTGATTTGCACGGTTCAATCCCCCAGTGGCCGACAGGATCGTGCCGTAACAGAAACGATATCCCCTGTCGACGTCGCCGACCGGTCAGAGTCACTCCGCCGCGACTCGCCCCGGCAGGGCAGCGTCGGGCGGCGGAAGTTGTTTCACCTCACCCTGACCGCGGCGTTCGCGGATGCGGTTGGCGACGCCTTCGATACCCAGATACACGACTGGCGTGATGAACAGCGTCAGCACTTGGCTGACCAGCAGCCCGCCAAGCACCGCGATGCCGAGCGGCTGGCGCAGTTCGGCGCCCGCGCCGAGTCCCAGCGCCAGCGGCATAGCACCCGCCATCGCGGCAAAGGTCGTCATCATGATCGGGCGAAAGCGCTTCTGCGCCGCTTCGCGGATGGCGTGCGCCGGGGTCCAGCCATGGCTACGCTGCCCATCCAGCGCGAAATCGATCATCATGATGGCATTTTTCTTGACGATACCGATCAGCATGACGACGCCGATGATGCCGATAATGTCGAGCGGCATACCGAACAGCGTCAGGAACGCCACTGCGCCAATGCCCGCCGCCGGCAGCCCCGACAGGATGGTGATAGGGTGGACGAAGCTTTCGTACAGCACACCCAGCACGATATAGATGACGACGATGGCCGCGAGCACGAGGATCGGCATCGACGACGTCGAGCTTTCGAACTGCTGCGCATTACCGCCGAACGATCCAGTGATGGTCCCCGGCTGGCTGAGATCGGAAGAGATCTTGTCGATCAACGGCTTGGCTTCACTCAGCGCCACGCCCTTGGCGAGGTTGAACGACAAGCTGACCGACGGCAACTGGCTCTGGTGCGCAACCACGAGCGGCGCGCCTTCGATCTTGATCTTGGTCACGGCCGACAGCGGCACCAGCGCCGGCGCCTGGCCGCCGCCCGGATTGCTGCGGACATGCAGCCGCCCGATGGCATCGGGCGTCAGCTGCTGCGCCGGATCGATTTCCAGAATAACCTGATAGCTGTCGACGTCGGTGTAGATCGTCGAAATCTGCTGGTTGCCATAGGCGGCATAGATCGTCTGGCGGATCGTCGCGACCGGTACGCCGAGGCGGCTGGCGGCGTCGCGATCGACCTCGACCGTCGCCTGCCGTGCCCCGCGTTGATAATCCGACGACACGTCTTCGAACCCCGGCGTGGCGCGCAGCTTCGCCTCGAACTGCGGCGCAAACGCGTAGAGCTCGTCCTTATCGACCGCCGACAGGGTATACTGATAGTTGGTCGATGACGCGCGTCCGCCGAGCTGAATGTTCTGCGGCAGGTTGGGATAGGCGGCGATGCCGGGAATGCCCGACAGCTTTTTGCGCAATCGGGCCTGGACGACTTCAGCGGAATCGCGTTCGGCGCGCGGCTTAAGCGGCGCGAACATGCGCCCGCCGCTCGCCGATGACGACTGACCGAGGATCGAATTGACGCGTTCGACGGCCGGATCAGCGAGCAGGATCTTGGCGATTTTGTCCTGCTTTTCGATCATCTGCGAATAGCTGATATCGGGCGCGCCTTCGGTGCCGATAAAGATCGTGCCGGTATCCTCGGTCGGGAAGAACCCTTTGGGAACGACGGTAAAGCCCCAGATGGCCACGCCGATCAACAGCAGGGTCAGCACACCCACCGCCTTGCGATGACGCAACGTCGAATCGAAGGCGCGGATATAGGCGTTCTGCAACTTGCCGAAATAGCGCGTTGAAATCTGGGCGACCCGGCTGGGCTTTTCGTGTGCTTCCTTGAGCACCCGCGCCGCGACCATCGGAATGAGCGTCAGCGACAGCACCGCCGACACAGCAATCGCAATCGTCATGGTGACGGCAAATTCGAAGAACAATCGCCCGATGATGCCCCCCATGAACAACAGCGGGATGAACACCGCGACGAGTGACACCGAGATCGAAATGACGGTGAACGAAATTTCGTTAGCGCCGCTGACCGCTGCATCGCGCGGCTTCTCGCCGCCTTCGATGTGGCGGACGATGTTTTCGAGCACCACGATGGCGTCATCGACGACGAACCCGGTCGCGAGCGTCAACGCCAGCAGCGACAGATTATCGAGGCTGAAGCCGAAGAAATACATCCCGGCAAATGTGCCGATGGCGGCGACGGGCAGGACAATCGCCGGAATTGCCGTCGCGCGAATGTCTCCCAGCACGAGATAGATGACGAGAATAACCAGCAACGCTGTACCGATGAGCGTATATTGTGCGTCCTCCACCGAATGGCGGACCGATTGCGAGCGGTCGAGGAGAGTGATGACCTCAGTCGTCGGCGGCATCGCCTCGCGAACGCTGGGCAGCACCTTGAACACCTGATCGACCAATTTGACGACGTTCGCCCCCGGCTGGCGCGTAATTGCGACCGTCAGCGCCGGTTCGCCGTTGAGCTTCGCGCCGCCGCGCAGGCTTTCATAGCTGCTGATGACCTTGGCAAGGTCGCTAACGCGGACCGGCAGGCCGCCGCGTGTCGCCACGACGATCTGGGCGAATTCGTCGGGCGTCTTCAGATTGCCGGTGGCTTCGAGCGTGTAGGTCCGGTCGCCGCCGTTGACGACACCGACGGCGGCATTGCTGTTGGCGGTCGAAATCGCCTCGCGAATGTCCTGCGGGGTCAGGTTGCGCGCTGCCAGTGCGGACGGATCGAACTGGACCCGAATGGCAAAGCGGCGGCTGCCATAGGTCTGCACTTGGCTGACGCCGGGCAGCGTCGAAATGCGCGGAATCATCACCGTATCGACGATCTTCTGCAACTCGTTGGTCGCCCGCGCCTTGTCGCGCACCGACAGCAGCAGCACGGGCTGATCGGCAGGATTGACCTTCTGGAAGGTCGGCGGATTGGGCATTTCGGGCGGCAGGCGGCGCGAGACTGCCGACAGCGCCGACTGCACATCGAGTGCCGCAGCATCGATATTGCGATCGAGCGCGAACTGGACGGTGACGTTGGTCGAGCCGGTCGACGACGTCGAGGTGATCTGGTCGATACCCGCCACAGTCGATAGCTGGCGTTCGATCGGCGTTGCCACCGACGACGCCATCGTCGACGGATTGGCCCCCGGCAGTCGTGCCTCGATCTGAATTGTCGGCAAATCAACTTGCGGCAGCGCCGAAACCGGCAGCGAGCGATAGCCGAACAGCCCGGCAAAGATCACCGCCAACGTCAACAGAATCGTCGCGACCGGACGCTCAACGGCGAGGCGGACGAACCCCATCAGCCCGCCGCCGCGATTTTGGGCGCGCCACCCTTGCCGCCGCCGGGCGGCTTGGTCCGCACCAGATCGCCGGGCTTAAGCTTCGACGTCAGGCCGTCGACGACGACCTTGTCGCCCGGAGCAACTCCGGCGGCGAGGAACACCCGCCCACCAAACCGGCCCGCCACCGTAACATCGCGGATCGCCACCTTGCCGTCATTGCCGACTGCCCAGACAAACGGATTGTCGCGCCCCGTTTGTACTGCCGCCTCGGGCAGCGCAACCTTCGGCGATCCGCCCCCCAATGGCAGTTCGATGGTGACGATTGCTCCCGGCCACAGCGTATCGCCGGGATTGGCGAACTCCGCCTTGGCCGCGACCGAGCCATTGCCGGCATCGACGTTGTTATCGAGGAACGTCAGCTTACCCGTCGCCAGAGGTGGTCGATTGGGGTCGGGATTATCCTGCGGCCGCGCCAGCACGGTTATGCCTCCCGCTGCCGCCATCGCCGACCGCACCGGCTGGATTTGTTCGGGCGGCACGAGAAACCGCACGGTGATCGGCGCCAACTGGTTGACCGTCACCAGCGGCGTCGTATCCGACGCGCGAACCGTCGCCCCGAGTTTATAGCCGATCTCGCCCGTCCGTCCGCTCACCGGGGCGCGAATGGTCAGATAGCTCAACGTCGTTTGCGCCGCCGTGATCGCCGCCTTTGCTCCACTGATCGTCGCTGTCCCGCTTTGCGCTGCGGCACGCTTGATATCGAGTGTCGCCTTCGAGACGAAACCACTGGCGACCAGCGCCTCGGCACGCTTGTAATCCGCTGCCGACTGCGCCGCGTTGGCCTGCGCGCTGGCGAGCGTCGCGCGGTTCTGATCGACTTGGGCGCGGACAGCGCGGTCGTCGAGGCGGAACAGCGGTTGACCAGCCTTAACCGTCTGCCCTTCGCGAAACAGGATCGCGGTGACCTGCCCGTCGACCCGCGTCCGTACCGCGACCGATTGCAGGGGCGTGACAGTGCCGAGCGCGACAAGACGCGGCGCAAAGTCTTCGGTTTTGGCGATGTTCACTGCCACCAGCATCGGCGGCTTTTTGCGTTTGGCGTCGCCCTCGCCGCCCTTGCCGCACGAGGCAAGCGTTAGCGCGGCGGCAAGCAGCCGAAGGGCGGAAGACGATTTCATGCGCTCAGTCAGTCCTATACGTTCGATGACCCGGCGTTCCCCCGAACCTTTACACCGCCTTGAACGCCAATTGCGACCAAAGTGTTGCACCGCATCATGCGACCATTTGGCCGCCATCGCGCGGTGACGCGGTCAGCGCAACTACGCCTTCAGCCGCCACCCCGACTTCAACACCCCGTAACACAGGCCCCACATTACCGCCGTCGCCACCAGCAGAATGACCGCGCCCTGGACCAACAACCCGTCCGACGCACCGATGAAGCCAGTGCGGAAGCCATCGATGATGTAGAAAAACGGGTTGGCATGGCTGATCGCCCGCATCGTCGGGTTGACGCGGTCGATGGCGTAAAAGGTGCCGCTGAGCAGCGTCAGCGGCTGGATGACGAAGTTGGTAATTGCAGCGGCATGGTCGAATTTGTCGGCCCAGATCCCCGTCATCACCCCGATCAACGACAGCAGGATGCAGCCGATGCTGCCAAAAAACAGTACCAATCCGATGTTGGCGATCGGCACATCGACTCCGGGAGCCACCAGCATGACGAACCAGATGGCAAAACCAACCAGCCAGCCGCGCGTCAAGGCCCCGGCAACATAGGCCACCAGCAGCTCCCCCGCCGACAGCGGCGGCATCAGCACATCGATGATCGACCCCTGCACCTTGGCGACGAGGATCGATGACGACGAATTGGCAAAGGCATTCTGGATCATGCCCATGACGATCAACCCCGGCCCGAGAAAATCGGCATAGGGCACCCCGAGCACCGTGGTCTTGAACCGCCCCAGCGCCAGCGCGAAAATCACGAGGAAAAGCAGCGTTGTCGCCGCCGGCGCCCAGACGGTTTGCAGCTGGACCTTGAAGAATCGCCGGACCTCCTTCAAATAGAGGGTCTTCAAACCCTCCCAATTAACCGACGCAATCACCGCCACACCCGGTTCGGGGTGGCGGGCGGGCGTCAAATTGGGCATGGGGGGTGACAACATTGTCCGGCCATAGCGCCGGGACGGGGACGGCGGCAAGCGCCAGAACCGGGAAGACAGGAAGACAGACCGAAAATGGCGTGGACCGACGAACGCATTGCCCAGCTCAAGGCCGGTTGGGAAGGCGGCATGACCGCCAGCCAGATCGCCGAACAATTGGGCGAGGTGACGCGCAACGCGGTGATCGGCAAGGCGCACCGGCTGGGCCTCGAATCGCGCCCTTCCCCCGTCAAGGGCGGCGAGGCTGTGGCCGAAGCACCTGCAACGAGCGCGGCGCCGGTGGCGGCACCGAGCGCGGCTCCGACTGCAGCCCCGGCACCGAAGCCCGCCGCCCGCCCGGCGCGCGGCAGCACGAAGATCGCCAAGACGACGCTGCTCGATCTGAACGAAAAAGTCTGCAAATGGCCGATCGGCCATCCAGGCGAGACCGATTTCCACTTCTGCGGTAAGCCTTCGCAGGCAAGCTTCCCCTATTGCACCGAACATTGCCTGCAAGCGTATCAGGCCCAGCTGCCCCGCCGCGACCGCGACCGCCGCCCCCCGCCGCAAATGCCGGGGATGCCGCGGCGTTAGGCCGTCGTGGCGGCCTTAGCCTGTTCACGATCGAGCGTAATTAACTCGGTGCCGAGTTGCCGAGCCAACCAGACATAGCTCGCATCATAAGCCGTCAGGCCGGTCGTCATTGCCAAATCGAACACATCCACCAGCACGATATCGACTTCACGTACACCAAGCGAGGGGAAGCTTCGCAATGCCGTTGCGATCGCTGCGCGAGCGGCTTCGTCGGCGCGCCACTTCTTCAAGCCGACGTTTACCAGTTCGGCGCGGATCAAACGTGGCGCGATCATGTTGCGGTCACCTATTCGGGCGCTGATCAGCGGTCCGTCCGGCTCGACAAACAAGATCGCGGCAATCGCGGATGCGTCAACGACAACCGTCAGCACGGTCGCGATCTTCCCGAATGATTGCCGCCGATGTCGCCGGCGTGCTGAACCCGGCACGGTTGGCTTCTTCGATATACGCATCGAGCCGCGACCGTCGCGCTTCCTCGGTAATGATACTCATCAACTCGCCCTGTAGTGAGCGGTGATTACGCACCGCCCGCGCCCGGATTCTGGCGACGACGTCATCGGGGACATTCTTGATCGATAAATTTGCGGGCACAGCAAATTTCCTTTGGTGCAGAAATGGCTCCAGATCGGACCCGATATATAGGATCAACAAGTCGATTCAAGATTGGAAGTCGTCCACCATCTCCCGGTCGATCAACACGCCAAGCAGCAGCGCCGGACCGCCGTGTGCCGCCCAAGCATGGTTGGTCCCGCGCTGGATCACCACCTGCCCCGGCTTGATCCGCGTTTCGGAGCCTTCGAGGATCAGCGAAACATCGCCCTGCAACAGGCAGATAATGTCGATCGAATGCGTTTCATGCATCGCCGGGTGGCGCGACTGATCGATGATGTGGCGCTCGCCGTCGAACCCCGCAAAGACGCTGCGCACGGTGGCATCGAGCACCGGCTTGGGCACGCCGTCGGGTAGTGGCGACACGACGAACCAGCGCACCTGCACATTGCCGGGGCGCGGCCCGAGCACGGCGCGGGTCGTGCCGAGATCGGTATGATCGCGCGGGTTCAGCGCGCCGGACGCGGCATCCTCCCAAATCTCGAACAACCCGCCGAGATCGGGATCCCCACTGAACGCCGACGGCCCGCCATCGAAGATGACGACCGATTGGCCGGAGGCATCGTCGCCGGTAATGACGCGGCGCATGGCGGCGGCGAAGGCGGTCATCCCTAAATCCGCTCCTTCACATATCGCCCCGGCGCAGCCTCGATCACGCTCAGCGGCCCATCCCCCGGCACCCGCGCCGCCACCTTCGCCCCCGAGCGCGGCGCGAGCCAAGCGATCCAGTCGGGCCACCAGCTGCCTTTGGTTTCCACCGCGCCCGCGACGAATTCGGTGAAGGTCGGCGGCAGAGCTTCGTTGGTCCAATATTGGTACTTCATCTGCGACGGCGGGTTAACCACCCCGGCGATGTGCCCCGACCCTGCCAGCACGAAGCGCTTCTCCCCGGTGAATGCCTGCGTCAGCTTGTACGACGAACGGGCGGGGGCGATATGGTCCTCCTTGCCGCCCTGCACATAGGAGGGCGTCTTGACCAGCCGCAGGTCGATGGGAACGCTCGCGATGCTGATGCCGCCGGGCTGCGCCAGCAAATTGTCGCGGTAGATGTCGCGCAGATAATCCTTGTGCCAAATTGCTGGAACATTGGTCGCATCGCCGTTCCAATAGAGCAGGTCGAAGGGGAAATAATCCTTGCCCAACAGATAGTTGTTGACGACATAGTTCCAAATCAGATCGTTCGAGCGCAGCATGTTGAACGTCGTCGCCATATAGCGCCCGTCGAGATAGCCCTTCCCCGCCGTCAGCTTGTCGATGCTGGCGAGCGAGGCGTCGTCGACGAACACGCCCAAATCGCCGCAGTCGCTCATATCGACCTGCGCGGTGAAGAAGGTCGCGGTCGCCACCGGGTCGCCCTTCCCTTGCGCTGCCAGATAGGCCAGCGTCGCAGCGAGCGTCGTCCCCGCAACGCAATAGCCGATGGTGTGGACCTGCGGCGCGCCGGTCGCTTCGAGCACCTTGCCCATCGCGGCAAGCATGCCTTCGCCGACATAGGTATCGAGCGTCGCATCGGCAATCGAGGCGTCGGCGTTTTTCCACGATACGATGAACACCGTCAGGCCCTGCTCGACCGACCAGCGGATGAAACTTTTTTCCGCCGTTAGATCGAGAATATAGAATTTGTTGATCCACGGCGGGAAGATCAGCAGCGGGATTTCGTACACGTCCGGCGTCGTCGGGGTGTACTGGATCAGCTGGAACATGCGGTTTTCGAACACCACTTTGCCCGGCGTCACCGCGACGTTGCGCCCGACTTCGAACGCCGTTTCGTCGGTCATCTTCATCCGTCCCGATTTCAGATCGTCGAGCAGATGTTCGAGGCCGGTCATCAGGTTTGCCCCGCCGGTCTCGCGCGTCCGGGCCAACACCTCGGGGTTGGTCAGCGCGAAATTCGATGGGCTGAGCGCATCGACGAACTGTTTGGTGTGGAACTGCGCTTTGGCCTTTTCATGGGGGTCGAGACCTTCGAGGCCTGCCGTCGCGTCGAGGACAAAGTTCGACGTCAGCAGATAGGATTGCCGCAGGAAATCGAACGCCGGCTGCTCATGCCACGCCGCACCGGCGAAGCGCTTGTCCTTTACCTCGGCGACCGGGCTTTTGGTCGCGCCGCCGAGGAACGACTGCCACATCGTCATCGAATCGGTCAGGAAACGCGTCTGCAGGTCGATGAGCTTTTGCGGATCGGCGAGCGCTGCCGCCGTTGCCTTCTGCCACGTCACCACCAGCCCCAATGGGTCGGGGTTGGGCACGTCGCCGCTTTGCTCCTTCGCCATGAACTCCATCATCATCTGCTGGCCGCGGCCCATCAGATCGGTCCATTTCTGGAACGCTTCGAGCGGCGGCATTTCCGCAGGCAGGTTGGTCATCGCAGGCGTCCCCAAGGCTATTGGTGTCAGTGTGGCCCGCTTCGGCGCTAGCGCCAAGGCTTGTTGCACAGTCCGGCAAAGAGTCTCTTTCGGTACGCCAACAACCGTTCTAGGGTAAGCACCGTCCGGCCGTTCGAGCGTCGGCACTCAAGGGGAGACCGTTTGTGATCAAGCCGTCGATTTTCGTCCTGGCCGCCGCGATTGTTGCCGCGCCTGCTTTTGCCCAAGCCGCTGCGCCTGCCGCGCTGCCGATGTGTTCTGCCAAGGTCAAGGATAGCTGCCAGCAGGGTCCGCGCCAGGAAGCTGCCGCCATGTCCGCCGCGCAGGCCGAAGCCTCAGGCGGCGTCGGTGACCGCAAGAGCGACCAGTCGGCCAAGATGGGCGACGCGATGCCAATGAAGCACAAGATGATGAAGAAGCATCACGCCAAGAAGCCGATGATGATGACCAAGGCCGCATCCGAAGCCGCACCGGCCGCCGACGCGATGCCGCCGAAGTAAGCCACCACCAATCGCACGACACGACGGGCGGGAGGCGGTGACGCCCCCCGCCCGTTTGTTTGTGCCCAACTTTCTCTGGTCAATTTTCTTGGGCCAACGCCGATCGAGAGTCCGATGTCCGAAGAGTTTTACCGCATCAAGCGCCTGCCGCCGTACGTCATCGCCGAAGTCAACGCGATGCGCGCGCAGGCGCGGGCGCGCGGCGACGACATCATCGATCTCGGCATGGGCAATCCCGATCTGCCGCCACCGCCGCACGTCATCGAAAAACTTTGCGAGGTGGCGCGCAAGCCCGATGCCCATGGCTATTCGGCGTCGAAGGGCATTCCGGGGCTCCGCAAAGCCCAGGCGAATTATTACGGTCGGCGTTTTGGCGTCGATGTCGATCCCGAAACCGAAGTCGTCGTGACGTTGGGATCGAAGGAAGGCCTCGCCAATCTGGCGCAGGCGATCACCGCGCCGGGCGACGTCGTGCTGGCGCCCAACCCCAGCTACCCCATCCACACCTTCGGCTTCATTATCGCCGGCGCGACCATCCGCAGCGTGCCGACCACCCCCGACGAAGCGTATTTCGAAAGCCTCGAACGTGCCATGCGCTTCACCGTGCCCAAGCCGTCGGTGCTGGTCATGGGCTATCCATCGAACCCCACCGCCGAAGTTGTCGATCTCGCCTTTTACGAAAGGGTCGTAGCGTTTGCGAAGGCGCACAAGCTGTGGGTGCTCAGCGACCTCGCCTATTCCGAACTCTATTTCGACGGCTGCCCGACGCCATCGATCCTGCAGGTGCCGGGGGCCATGGATGTCGCGGTCGAATTCACCTCGCTGAGCAAAACCTATTCGATGGCGGGCTGGCGGATCGGTTTCGCGGTCGGCAACAAAACGCTGATCGGCGCACTGACCCGGGTCAAGTCGTACCTCGATTACGGCGCGTTCACGCCGATTCAGGCAGCGGCATGCGCGGCGATCAACGGTCCGCAGGATATCGTGGCGACCAATCGCGCGCTGTACCACGCGCGGCGCGACGTGCTCGTCGAATCCTTCGGCCGCGCTGGTTGGGACATCCCCGCCCCGCGCGCCAGCATGTTCGCCTGGGCCCCGCTGCCCCCGGCGGTCGCGCATCTCGGGTCGCTGGAATTTTCCAAACAACTGCTGACGCAAGCCGGAGTCGCTGTCGCCCCGGGCGTCGGCTACGGCGAGGATGGCGAAGGCTTTGTCCGTATCGCCATGGTCGAAAACGAACAGCGGCTGCGACAGGCGGCGCGCAACGTCCGCAAATATCTCGCCAGCATGGGGGTGAATACCGGCACGAAGGCAGCGGGTTAGGCCATGAACGAACTCCACCTTGCCGCCGATGCCGACGCGCGAAGCCGCGCCTATCTTGCCGGGGTCGCAACGCAGCGGGTGTTTCCTGATGCGGCAGCGCTCGCCGCGCTGTCGGCGTTCGACGAGCCGCTGACCGCTGCGGGGCATCCCGCCGACGCGACGCTGGCGTTGCTCGATACCATCGGGTCACCGGCAACCGTCGTGTCCAACGGCCCGAATTACTTTGGCTTCGTCATCGGCGCGGCGCTACCCGCTGCCAGCGCCGCCGAGCGGCTTATGCTGGCATGGGACCAGTGCGCATCATCCTTCGACAACAGCCCGGTTGCAGCGACAGTGGAAAAAGTCGCGGCGGGCTGGGTGCTCGATATTCTCGATCTACCGCGCGGCAGTGCGGTCGGGTTCGGCACCAGCGCCACCGCCTGCGGCCTTGCCTGCCTGACCGCTGCGCGGCGCACCTTGCTGGCGCGCCAAGGTTGGGATTTCGACCGTCAGGGTCTGGCGGGCGCGCCCGCCATCCGCGTCATCATCCCCGATGTCGTCCACATCACGGTGAAAAAGGCGCTACGCATCCTTGGCTTCGGGACCGATCATCTGGTCGTTGCCGCCACCGACGCACAGGGGCGGATCGATCCAACGCAATTGCCGACCATCGACGATCACACGATCCTTTGCCTACAGGCGGGTGAGGTCAACACCGGCGAATTTGACCGCTTTGCCGAGATTATCCCGGCGGCGCGCGCGGCGGGGGCATGGGTGCATGTCGATGGCGCCTTCGGGCTCTGGGCGCGCGCTGCCCCGGAAACCCGGGCGCTGACCGATGGTGTCGATCTTGCCGACAGTTGGACCACCGACGGCCATAAATGGCTCAACACGCCGTATGACGGCGCGATGGCGATCTGCCGCGATCCCGACGCGTTGGCGAGCGCGATGAACAGCGACGCCGTCTATGCCACCGCCGCCCGCGATGCGCAGAAGAACCTGACGCTCGAATTTTCACGAAGGGCGCGCGGGGTACCGATCTGGGCAGCGCTCCGCACGCTGGGGCGCGACGGGGTGGCCGCGATGGTTACGCAGCATTGTCACCTCGCGCAGCGCCTTGCCGAGGGCCTCCGCGCGGCGGGGTACGATGTGCTAAACCGCGTCGTCATCAATCAGGTCCTCGTCCGTGCCGGATCCGATGCGGAGACGATCCGCATTCGCGACGCGGCCCAGGACTCGGGCGCGCTGTGGTTCGGCGGCACCGTCTGGCGCGGCGCCCCTGCCTTCCGGATGAGCGTGTCGTCATGGCGGACCACCGGGGCGCATATCGATGCAGCGATCGCGCTGATAGCCGAGCTGAAGGCTGAAACCAGGAGGATCTGAGGGAGTTCAGCCGAACTCCATCGCCAACAGCCGCCCCAATTCCTCGAGCGCTTGCCGTTCGCCGGTCACCTTGATCGCCGTCATGCCGAGGGCGGCTGCCGGTTTGCAGTTGATGCCGAGATCGTCGAGATAAATGCAATCGGCCGCCGCCAGCCCGAGCGTGTCGCACATCAGCTGGTAGATACGCGGGTCGGGCTTACGCAGCCCCGCCTTCGAACTTTCGATGACATGGTCGAAGCGTGCAAGGATCGCCGCCACCGCTGCCGATCCTTCGGCGTCCCGCGCCATCCCCGCGCCCTCGCCGACATTGGCATTGTTGGTGATGCAGCCGAGTGCCAACCCCGCCGCGCGGCAGGCATCGAGCGCGGCGACCATAGCCGGACGCACCCGTCCCGACAGCAGCGGCAGCACCTCCCCGCCGCGCAGGTCCTGCCCGAGCGCTGCGGCTTCGGCAGCAAACAGCATGTCGAACGCGGCAGCATCGATCTCGCTGCGTTCGAGTTTGGCCCAAGCGTTGCTATCGGGGTCGGTGGCGTTGACGCGGCGGATAAAATCGTGCGGCAAGCCGCGTGCCGCCTCAAAGGCGTTGAACGCTTCGAACGGCGACGATGTGATCACCCCGCCGAAATCCCAGATCACTGCCTTGAACATGCGCTTTCCTTTTGCTGGCGTGCGACATCTGACCGGGATGCCGATGCGGGGGTCAAGCGTTGCAGGTGTGGAGACCGGGCGAAATATGCGCTCAGGATCACGCGGTTTGCGGTCAGGATCACCGCTTTGGCCACGATTGCGATCGGAAATCGCGACAAAACCGGTCGCGATTCTCACGAAAGTGCAAAGGGGGAGAGAAATTTCCCCCTGTCATCCCGGCGAAGGCCGGGATCCAGCTTACTCTCGTAACGCCGAAGCAAGCTGGATCCCGGCCTTCGCCGGGATGACAAGTAGGAGCCCGCGACGCAGATGCGACTGCAAAAACCTGTCCCCGGCAGGCCAATCGGATGACGCGGTGATCTTGTGACGTTTGACCGTGTGACCCAAAGGAGAAATCGCGATGCGCCGACCAGCGACGGCAATTGCCCTCTTGCGCTTTGCTGGCGCGCATTCGATTGAACCGGCGAGCCAGCGGGGAAGCCTTTTTCGATGACAGCAGCACTGCGTATCGGCCTTGCCGGCCTTGGCACCGTCGGTGCAGGCGTCGTCGCCTTGCTCGATGACAATGCCGATCTGATCGGCAAACGTGCCGGGCGGGCGATCACCGTCACTGCGGTATCGGCGCGCGATCGGCACCGCGAGCGCGATGTCGATCTGACCCGCTTTGCCTGGGTCGACGATGCCGCCGAACTCGCCGCCCGCGACGATGTCGATTGCGTCGTCGAACTGATCGGCGGGGCCGATGGCCCGGCGCTGACCTTGGCGCGGCGGACGCTTGCGGCGGGCAAGCCGCTGGTCACCGCCAACAAGGCGATGCTGGCGCACCATGGCCTCGATCTCGCCGCTGCCGCCGAAGCTGCCGCCGGAACGACCGGGGTCGCGCTGAAGTTCGAAGCAGCTGTCGCCGGCGGCATTCCCATCGTCAAGGGCTTGCGCGAAGGTGCCGCCGCCAACCGCATCGACCGCGTTGCGGGCATCTTGAACGGCACCTGCAATTATATCCTGTCACGAATGGAGGCCGAGCGCCTGCCGTTTGCCGCCGTGCTCGCCGACGCGCAGGCGCTGGGCTTCGCCGAGGCCGATCCGAGCTTCGACATCGACGGAACCGATGCCGCGCACAAGCTGACGATCCTGTCGGCGCTGGCGTTCAGTGCGCAGCCCGATTTCGCGTCGGTCGCCACCACCGGCATCCGCACCATCGCGCTCGCCGATATCGATCAGGCGGCGGCATTGGGGTTCAAGGTGCGGTTGATCGGGCTGGCCGAAGCGGGCGACGGTGCGCTGTTCCAGCGGGTGCATCCGGCGCTCGTCCCCATCGCCCACCCGCTTGCGGCTGTCGATGGCCCGCTGAACGCTGTGGTGGCCGAGGGCAATCACGTCGGGCGGCTGTTCTTTCAGGGGCGCGGTGCCGGCGCCGGGCCGACGGCGAGCGCGGTCGTCGCCGACCTCATCGATATCGCGCGCGGGATTGCCGGACCCGCGTTCGGCATGCCGAGCAGCGAACTGGCGGCGCTGCCCGCCGCGCCGAGCGGCGAACGGCGCGGACGCTATTATCTGCGCCTGACCGTCGCCGACCGCCCCGGCGTCTTGGCCGAACTGACAGCGGCGTTGCGCGACAGCGGAGTTTCGATCGAAAGCCTTGTGCAACGCGGCGGTTCCGATGACGGCGATGTGGCGATCGTCATGGTGACGCATGTCGCCGGTGAGGCGCAGGTTGCAGCAAGCCTCCAGCGCATGGCGGCTTCGCCCGACGTCACCGGCGCACCGGTGCTGATGCACATATTGGATTTTTGAGGGTAAAGCTCCCCTCACCTGTCATCCCGGCGCACGCCGGGATCCAGCTTTCTTATTGTAGCCCAAAGAAAACTGGGTCCCGGCCTTCGCCGGGATGACAGTTTAGGGCCGTTTCGTTGCGCCTCGCCGCCGCCCTCTTCTTGTCATCCCGGCGCAGGCCGGGATCCAGTTTCTTCTTGGTCGGCCGGTCGACAGGTCGCCGGCTCCCGGCCTTCGCCGCGATGACAGTGGCTTTTAGGGAAGGCCCTTCGCCATACTCGCAAACCAGTCTATTCTTGCCCGCATGACCCCATCACTCCCCGCCGCCACTGTCATCCTGCTGCGCGGTGCCCCCGGGCAGCCCGCCGAGATTTTGATGGTCGAACGCGATGCCGGCCTCGCCTTTGCCGGGGGTGCGATGGTGTTTCCCGGCGGACGAGTCGACAGCGGCGACCTTGCCATCGCCCGCAATCCCGAAATCGCCATCGGTTTCGACGACCTTGACGATGCCGACGCCGCCGCGCGCGTCGCCTGCGCCCGCGAGGCGTTCGAGGAAACCGGGCTGCTGCTCACCGCCGGACCGCCGCCGCCTGCCGACGAACTTGCCCACTCGCGCCGCATACTCGCGCAGGGGCCCGACAGCTGCGAGGCGACGACCTTCGCCGCGTTGTTACCCGCCATCGGTCACAAGGTCGATGCCAGCCGCTTCGTCGCTTTCGCGCGTTGGGAGCCGCCCGCGGCCGCCCCGATCAAGCGGCGGTTCGATACGCGCTTCTATCTCGCCGACGCCGCGCTGTCGGTAACGACTGGCGCGACCCCTGACGGTAATGAGGCAGTATCGCTGGCTTGGCTGACCGCGCGCGGGGCGCTCGACGGGGCCGCCTCGCTCGTCTTTCCGACCAAATGCAACCTGCAGCGGCTGGCACAATACGCCGATGTTGCAGCGACGCTGGCCGGCGCGCGAGGCCGCGAAGCGCCGTATGTTCAACCCGAAATCGTCCACCGCGATGGGACGATGTGGCTGATAATCCCCGAGGGCCTTGATTATCCGGTGACTGGCGAAGCGCTTGAAGCAGTGCGGCGCGAATAGGCGGCAGGCATTCTTCCATCGTCCTCGACCGACTTTGCAAAGGCGAGCAGCAACTCAGCAGTCCCATGCAACGCTGCTCCAGCGTCGATGACCGCGACCCGACCGACCTCGAGGCGCAGTCCATCGACCACGACCATGCCCGCCAAAACCGCAATCATCGCAATCTGGCCTTCGGCAACATCGACCTCGGCAGCGCCATCAAGGGCAAGGCGTTCGACGCTAAAATGTTGTCCCATGATCAACCGCTCGTGGCCGGGCCCTATCGACACTGGCGGCACCTTCGGCGGTGCCGCCGCGCCATCAGCGACTGCCAGTCCTTCATCGAGTTGCAGCGGCCGGTTGCGGCCGTAATCGAACAGCCGGTAGGTCAGATCGATATTCTGCTGGACTTCGAACAACGTAACCCCTGCACCGATCGCGTGGATGGTTCCGGGCAGGACATGGAAGCAATCGCCCGGTGCGACTGGTCGCCAATCGATCAGGTCGACGATCCCTCCGGTTTCGCAGGCGGTGCGCAAATCGGTATCTGAGACAGGCCGTTTCAAGCCGAAACCGATTGTCGCGCCGGGTTCGGCGGCAAGAACCAGCCAAACCTCCTCCTTACCATGCGGATAGCCACTGGCTTGCGCCACGGCATCGCCGGGGTGGACCTGCACCGACAGGCGTTCGTTGGTGAACAGCGTCTTGATCAATAACCGGCTTGCCGCCGGGGGACGGTGGATCAACTCTCCGACCGCCATTGCATCGATTGCCACATCGCACCCCCATGGGGCCAGCATATGCCGACCCCAGGGTTTGGTGATTGCTTCGACGTGGAGTTCAACGGCGGCCATGCATTCCCTCGCGTCACCGCTTCGCGCGCTGCTTTGGCGCAATTTGGTGACATTCGTGCGCACGGATGGGCCGGGATGTGGCGCTGCGTCAATCGCGCGACTGCCGTTGTGGCCCGAACGGCTTACTCCGCGTCGAGCGTCGGCGGTGCCGCATCGTCGCGAAACCCGCTCGATGGCGCGGGTTCGCTGCCTGTACCCGGCTGGGTATTCGACGGCGGATCACTCGATGGGAAGCTTTCATCGAGTTCGATATCGAGTTGTGCGTCCTTGTCGTGCGGATCGCGGTCGAGCGCCGGGTGGGTCGAGGCGTCATGCGCCTCGCGCAGTTCGGGCTGCAACGGGGTCTCGGGCGCAGCGAGCGGACGGTCTTCGGGGCGCGTGTCGGCAGTCATCATGGCGCATCTCCCATTGCTTAGGTCCTCTCACGACGCACCAGCGCCGCCGCTGTTCCCGCGACGGACCGAGCCAGCGGAGTCCCCAAACTGTCACATGCCCGCTCTAGACGCGACGCTCGCGGGGGACCCATGCAGCTCACAGTTTCGAGACAAAGGCTTATCCGCGACTGGCAGGACGCCGAAGCCGCGCGCCGCCGCCGCGTTGTGCAGCGTGAAGGCGTTTCGCCGCTCCTGACGATGACTCCGCTGCTGCTGCTCGGAGCCTGCGCCAGTGTCGGTCGCGAAGGCATCGCCAGCGTTCCCAGGGTCACCCTGTCGGGAAACCCCGATACGCTGAGTGCGACAGCGGGCGGTGCGGCGGTGCAGCGGCTCGATGGGGGTGCCGCATCGCTCCTTGCCAACGATGTGGCGACCAACACCAGCGCTGCCATCACCGTCACCGCCGTCACTGTCGGATCGGGAACGAGCGCCGTCCCCGGCACTGTCGGGTCGCAACTGCACGGTTCGCTGGGCACGCTGACGATTGCGGCCGACGGCAGTTTCAGCTTCGCCGTTGCCGATAATGACGCTGTGCGCGCACTCGCGGCAGGCGAAACCGCGATCAACAGGTTCACCTATACGCCGACCGTCGCCGGGGTATCCGATGCGCCGATCACCGTCACCGTGACCGTCACCGGCATCAACGACGCGCCGGTTGCGGTCGCCGATACCAACAACGTCGTCGCCGGAACCCCAACCACCGTCGTCACCGGCAATGTCCGCGCCAACGACAGCGATCCCGACAACGGCACGCTGCGCGGCCAGTTGACCGTGACCAGCGTCGCCAAGGTCGTCGGCGGCGTCGCGGGTTCCGGCCAGCCGGTCGCTGCACCGCTGACCGGAGACTATGGCACGCTGACGCTGAACGCCGATGGCAGTTATTCCTATGCGCTTAACACCGCCGGCGCGGTGCGCGGGCTTGCTGCCGGAACGACAGCGACCGATGTTTTCAGCTACACTATCGCCGATCCGCAGGGTGCGACGGCAACCACGACGCTGACCGTCACCGTCACTGGTGCTGCGAATTCGGCTCCCGTCGCGCTGCCCGATTCAGCCAGTGTCATCGCGCAAACCGCAGCCCCCATCACCGGCAATGTGCGAACCAATGACAATGACGTCGAAAGCCCGCGCAGCCAGCTCTCCGTTATCAGCATCGCCACCGTCAGCGGCGGGGTCGCCGGCGTTGCGCAAACGATCGATACGCCGATTACCGGCACCTATGGCGCGCTGACGATCAATGCCGACGGCACGTATTCCTACGCGCTCGCCAACAGCAGCGTCGCCGTTATCGGCCTGACCGCCGGACAGGTGGTCACCGATCGCTTCGCCTACACTATCGCCGATCCGCAAGGTGCGAGCGCGACGACGACGTTGACGATCAGCGTCTCGGGATCCGGCAACAATGCCCCGATTGCGGTCGCCGATTCGGATTTCGTCGTCGCGCAGCAGGCGGCGAACACCACCACCGGCAATGTCCGCAACAACGACACCGACCCCGATGCCAGCACCGTGCGTACCCAGCTTGCGGTGACCGGCGCGGCCAAAGTCACCGGCGGTGTCGCCGGAACGGTGGTCGCCGCCGGTAGCGCGATCGCCGGGGACTATGGCACCGTGACGATCAACGCCGACGGCAGCTATGTCTATGTGCTCGACAACACGCGGCCAGCGGTCGTCGCACTGCTCGCCGGGCAAACCCTGCCCGATACGTTCAGTTACACCATCGCCGATCCGCAAGGGCTGACCGCGACGACGACCTTGACGATCAATGTCGCCGGTCCCGGCGGCACCAATGTCGCGCCGGTCGCGTTGCCCGACCAAAGCAGTATCGTCGCCACCGCAATCCCCAACTTCGTCTCGGGCAACGTTCGCGCCAACGACAGCGACGTCAATTCGCAGCGCGCCCAGCTTTCGGTGACCAATGTGTCGGCCAACGGCGGCGTGGCGCAGGCGACCGGCGCACCGATTAGCGGGAAGTACGGCGTCCTCGGGCTGAATTCCGACGGCAGCTATGTCTACACGCTCGATAACACCAACACCGCAATCATCGCCCTCGCCCCCGGTCAAACCGCCGACGACGTGTTCACCTACACACTCGTCGATCCGCAGGGATTGAGCGCAACCACAACGCTGACGCTCCACGTCAACGGGATCGACGATGCGCCGGTAACCGCCGACGATGCGCAAACCGTGATCGAAGATGTCGTGGCGCGTACCACCGTGACTGGCAATTTGCTCGCCAACGACACCGACCCTGAGGGCGCGGCGTTGCATATCGATCATCTCAACAATTCGGGCGGCAACCGGCTGACGCTTGGCACGGTCATCAACACGCGCCTCGGGCCGCTTACCGTCAATGACGATGGCACCTATAGCTTCAGCCTCGATAACAGCCTCGCTGCTGTCAATCAGCTGGCGCAGGGCGGATCGACAACGGCCCTATTCTATTATTTCGCCGCCGACGCCACCGGGCATTTGACGCGCGGGACGCTGCGCTTGACCGCCCTCGGTACTAACGACGCACCCGTCGCGCGCGACGACTTCGCGACCGTGCAGGAAGATGTGAAGCTGGTCGCGACTGGATCGGTGCTGACCAACGACCGCGACTTCGATCTTGGATCGTCGGTGACGGTCGATCAGGCGGCGGTGCACGGCGGGACACTGGCGGCACTCGGTACCGACCTCGTCGGCCAATATGGCACGCTGCATTTGAATGGCGACGGCACCTACACCTTCACGCTCAACAACAGCCTCGCCGCCGTGCAAGCGCTGGGTTCGACCCAGTCGCTGACCGATGTGTTCGACTATCGCGTAACCGACGGTCTTGGCGGCCGCACAACGGCGAGCCTGACCGTCACCATCGGCGGCAGCGATGAGCCAGGACTCAGCCAGACTTACACCGCGCCGGTCACTGGGAACATCACACTGGCTGCCACCAACGACGTGCTGACACTCGCCAACGGCGCGACGGTTTCGGGGAGCGTCGATGGCGGCGCGGGGATCGACACCCTTCCCCTCAGGGATTGGGCGGGGACGATCAGCCTCAGCCAGATCGTTCACGGCGGGATCAGCCATTTCGAAACCATCATCCTGTCGGGGTCATCGGTATCGACGACGCTCAACCTGACCGGTGCCGATGCCGCCGCGCTGCTGCCGGTCGATTCAATCCTGCGATTCACCGGTGGGCCTGAAGACGCAATCCACCTCGATGCGAGTTTCCTGCAGGGGGCGGACCAGACAGTCGGCGCGACGCTCTACCATGTCTTCACCAGCGGCGCGGTGACGGCCTATGTCGATGCAGCTTTACCGGTAATCTGAGACATTAGGGCCGCAAACCCCGCGCCTTGCGCCCCGGCTTCAGCGCCCGCTGCGACAGATTGGCAAAGTCGATCAATTCGCTGCGGGTGTCGCGTGGATCGATGATCGCTTCGACCCCGAACTTTTCGGCTGTCCGAAATGGCGACCGCACTTTTTGCAGCCGCGCGTTGATCTCGGCGAGCCGCGCTGCCGGGTCTTCGGCCGATTCGAGCTCGCCGCGATACGCCGCCTGCAGCCCGCCGGAGATCGGCAGCGACCCCCAATCGCCCGACGGCCACGCGAGTCGCCAGCGGAATCGGTCGGCAGGCGCGTGTCCGCTACCCGCCATGCCATACGCCTTCCTGATAAGCACCGCACACCACGGCACCGAGCATTGATATATCGCCGCCAAAGCGCGCGATCCCCAGCGGATTGTCGCCTCCTCCTCGGCGCGGCGGCCAACAAGGAATCCTGGGTTGTCGACAAGGTGAACGACCGGCAGGTGGAATGTGTCGGCAAGATCGACCATACGCTCGACCTTGCGCGCGGTCGCTGCCGTCCATAGCCCGCCAAGCGCTTCCGGGTTCGACGCGATGACCGCCACCGCCCAACCATCGATCCGTGCGAAGCCGGTAATGATGCCCAGCCCCCATTCACGCCCGATCTCGAAAAAGCTGTCCCGATCGACGACCGCCTCGACGATCGGACGCATCGGATAAAGCTGCCGCCCGTCGCGCGGCACCGCCGAGAGCAGCCAGTCTTCGCCGCGCCGCCGCTTGTCCGCAACCGGGCCGCGCCCCGGAAGCTCATCGACCGACGACGGCAGGTACGACAGAAAACGCTTCAACCGATCAAACGCCTCGGCCTCGGTCGCCACCCGGTCGTCGATTGCGCCATTGGCGGCGTGAATGCTCGCGCCGCCAAGTTCCTCCTTGGTCCGCACCTCGCCGGCAGCCGCAACCACCGGCGGACCGGCGACGAACATCTGGGCAAGGCCATCGACCAGCACACTATAGTGCGCCATCACCATGCGCCCTGCCCCAAGCCCGGCGACCGGGCCGAGACCCAGTGCAACGACCGGCACCGCGCTCATGTTGGCGACCATCAACTCCCAGCCGGGGATCTCGGGGATGTACGTGTGCCCCATCGTTTCCAGCGTCTTGACCGAGCCGCCACCGCCGGTGCCCTCGATCATGCGGATGAGCGGCAGGCGGTATTCGCTCGCCAATTGCTCGGCGGCAATGATCTTGCGATGCAGGCTGGCGTCGGCAGCGCCGCCGCGCACGGTAAAGTCGTCGGCGGTCAGCACCACTGGACGACCGTCGATCTGTGCCCGACCGAACAGGAAGTTCGCTGGCTGGAAGGCGGTCAGTTCGCCGTCGTCGCCGTAGCTGCCGAACCCGGCGATCTCGCCGATCTCGCGGAAGCTGCCGTCGTCGGCAACGGCCGCAAGCCGCGCCCGGACATCCATCCGTCCGGCAGCGGCCTGTCGAGCCAGCTTGTCGGGTCCGCCCATTTGCTGCGCTGCAACGCGACGCTGGCTCAGTTCGTCGCTCTCAGCTTTCCAAGTCATGTTGTCCTCGTTAAGCGATTTAGTGTCGCAGCGGAACCATTCACACATGGCATTTTTGTTGCAAGACGTCGAGTTTTCACGTAATTTTATTGTGGAACTCGTCGAACTTCATATAACTGACATTGCAAATTGTGAAATTTTCAGCGATTGATACACCTCCGGTAAGGTCAGGAACCGGTGACATGAACGGAGCAACGACATCATGCGTGTCGATTCAGTTAACTTTTCGGTCGATGGACTTGACATTGGATCGGTCCCCGGGTGGCGTCCGACTGTGACGCCGCCGCGACCCATAGCATCAAAACCCGTCGAGCAGCTGAGCGAAGGGCAGCGTGATTGTCTGCGTCTGGTCTATCGTCACATGACGTCGAAGGACATCGCGCGCGTTCTCAGCGTGTCACCGCATACTGTTGATATGCGCTTGCGGATGGCCATGAAGACACTCGATGTCGCCAGCCGGATCGAGGCCGCACGCATGCTGGTCGAAGTCGAAGGCCTGCCGGATCCTTATCAATCATTGATATACAAGGCGTCGGAGCTATCCGACACGCCGGAAACCGCCGAAATGGGGTCACCGGCCTCGAAGGGCAACGGCGATCTGGACCTCCCGGATTACCGCAGCCCGGACAGTCCGGTCACCGGTCCGCCAGCTTTCGGCCCTCCCCGAACGGCAGTCGCATCGGTGTCGATACTAACCGACCGGCCGGGTGTTGGCCTTCCTGACCCTGAGGTCAGCACCCGGTCTATCGGCGACGCGCTACCGTGGGGACGCCGTAACACGCTTCCCATCGGCGCGCGGATCGGCTGGATCGCCGGGATCGCCATCGGCTCTGCGATGGCTTTCGGCGCGGTCCTGTCGGCACTCGCCGCACTAAAGAGTTTGATTTAACCCTTTCGGACGATGGTCGTCCGCAAGGACGACTGAGTCGCGGCGCCGCTGACCCGGGGCCGTTCACGAAAGGACACGATCATGTTGAAGGAACGCCGCCTCGCCGCCAATCAGGTTGCCGAAAAACTTTTCGCCGCTGAAGCTGCCATCGATGCCGCGCTTGCCGCCGTCGCTGAGTTGACTGCGACGATGCCCGCAGCGCGCACTCAGGCCGGTCTTTCGATGTATTTCGGCCAGGAAGCACTCGTTGGGTCGTCCGAGACCGCCATGACCCTGACCAAGGCCCGCGGCGAAATGCTTAAGGTCCATACTGCACTCGTCACCGACCAGAAGAATGCAGGGCTCGAAGCCGTCAATTTTGGCGCGCTCGAAAAGCCCAATGTCTTCGGAATTCCGGTCGGCAGCGTGTCCCGCATCGCGATCGTCAAGGCAGCGTGATTTACCACTGCCGACCCACCGGGTCGGCAGTTTCACATTGTCGGGACCTCTGTCGGGAGTAGCGATCAATGATCGTTAAAATCGTCTTTATTGCGCTCATGCTGGCCATTTGCGGTTATGCTTTCTGGAAAGGCCACGGCGACGAACGCTGGACCGCTCTGGCGATCATCGTCGCAACCCTTGCCTCGGGACTAACCCCGGTCAGCGGCTTTGCCCAAGTCGAGTTCGGCGTGATGGCAATCGACATCGGCTTGCTGGTCTTCCTCATAATCGTGGCGTTGCGCAGCGATCGGTTCTGGCCGCTTTGGGCTGCGGGCTTTCAGGTTGTCGGTACGACAATTCACGCTGCGAGCATGAACGACACCGACATCATCCCGCATGTCTACGCCGCCGCCCAAAGCTTCTGGGCGTATCCGGTGATGGCGGCGCTGATGGTCGGCACTTGGCTTGAAGCGCGTTACCGCGACGCCTGAGCTGGTGGGTTGATCCCGCCGTCGCTTTGGGGAATCATACGGTACCACGTCCAGGAGACACCGGGATGCTGACCGCGATGATCGTCGTGCTGTTGCAGGCACTGCCTGCTACCGGAGCGGCGGCGGCGACTGCGGACCCGGGCGGCAAAGATGTCATCACCGTTGTCGGGGTGCGCATGGCCGACCTCAAGGCCGATGTCGATGGCTGCATCAAGGGTGGCTGTTCACCGCGACAGGACGTTATCGCCAGCGTCCGCTACGCCGAAGCGCAATTCCGCGAGGGCAACTACGCTGCGGCGCGGTTGACCCTCGCGGCAGCGGTTGCGCGTGTTCGTGAACACGGCCGCGAAGAGCCAATCGCCATTTCACAGCTCTACGTTGCGCAGGCTACGGTTGCCGAACACTATGGCGATCGCACCGAGGGGGACCGCGCCATCGATCGCAGCGCCGCCGTGCTGCGCGATGCACTCGGGACCGACGATATCGACACCCTCACCGCCGAATTACGCGTCGCCGATGTGCAGGCGCGCAAAGGCTATGTCCAAGATGCCGAACGCCAGTATCGCGCAATCGCCGAGCGCGCCACAAAGGGCGGCCACAGCGCCACCGCTGGCGTGGCCGATCTGCGCCGGGTGCATCTGCTCCATCTGGAAAATCGCCATCGCGAGGCGGCCGAGTTGCTAACCCGTTTGGCGGCCAGCCCGATCGTGCCGATCGCCGTGTCGGCTAAGGTTTCACAGGCGCGTTTTGCCCGCGAGCGCGGGGATAGTCGCGCATCCGATGCGCTCATTGCCGAACTGGCGCGATCGGCCTCGACCGGAAAGGGCGGTCCGTCGCTGGTCTATCAGCCGCCGATCGTCGAACCCGCCGATGCGAATCCGAGCGATCCGTTCACCACCACTATCGATACGCAAACCCGATCGTCGGACTATGCTGGCATCAGCTGGGTCGATATCGGCTTTTGGATCAAAGCCGATGGCAATGTCGACGGCGCCGAAGTCCTGCGCGGTACGCCTGGTAAAGGCTGGACACAACAGCTGCTGCGCGCAATCGCTGGACGACGTTACACCGCATTCGCGTCGCCCGGTAGCGATGCCGGCGACTACCGCGTCGAACGCTGGACGCGCACCGCCGATTTCAGCACACCGGTGGGATCATTGATCCGCCGCCGCACCGGCACTGCGCGTTACGAACGGCTCGATATTAGCCGCGACCCGCCGGGAGGCGAACAACGCCCGACGCCGTAAGGCCGGGGCAATCGAGCCCCACTAAGTGTGGACTAAACGCCGGGGCCGAATCCCAACGACTGTGCCCGCGCAATGCCCGCCTTTAACTCGGCCGGAGTGACGAAACCGTCCTTGTCGCCATCGATAAAGTCAAAGCCACGTTCGCGCCGTCCGGCAGCGAGCCATTCGGCCTTGCTCCACTTGCCGTCCTTATCGGTATCGGCAGCGATCAGTCGGGCGCGGGCGTCGGCAATCGGCGGCGCGGCAGACGGTTGGACCGGATCAGCAGCATAAGCTGCACTAGCGGACGCAAGCACCAGCATGCTGGCAAGGATCGGGCGACGCATGGCGGAATTCCTTTCGCAAATGTCCTTTCCATTACGGATGTCCCACAACAATCCCCCGCGCCTCGCCTGACTGGCCTCGTCGTCGCAGCAAGTCCGTGCCGCGGCGCAGGCCGGCCGCCATGCACTTTGCGCCGACGACGGACGTTGCCCGGTCGGCGTTGCACCGCTACCCCGGTGCCGTGCCTGCTCTGAACCAGTCCAGCCGCGCTATCCTGTGGATGATCGCGTCGTGCGTTGCCTTTGCGTCGATGTGGGTGCTGATCCGCTGGGCGTCGGTCAGCGTCCATCCGTTCGAGATCGTGTTCTTCCGCAATCTCATCGGCCTTGCCGTGTTGGTGCCGATGCTCGTCCGGACACCGGGCCTGCTCAAGACATCGCGGCTGCCCGTCCATGCGCGACGCGCCACATCGGGCTTGCTGGCGACGCTCGGCACCTTCTACGCCGTCGCCAACGCCCCGCTGGCGACCGCACTTGCCATCAACTACACCGCACCGCTGTTCGCCACCGTCGGCGCGGTTATGCTGCTCGGCGAGAAACTCCATACCCGGCGTATCGCCACCTTGCTGATCGGCTTCGCGGCGATGCTGATCGTTATCCGCCCCGGCCATCTGCCGATGACGTTCGGCATCGCCGCCGCGCTGTTGTCGGCGGTCGCCACCGGGTTCAGCATTGTCGCCATCCGTCAGTTGACCGGCACCGACGACAGCCGCGCGGTTGCCGCGTGGAGCTTTGTCCTGATGCTCGTGCCCTCGCTGGTCATCGCGCTGTTCGTCTGGACCTGGCCGCCGATGACCGTCTGGCCGCTGCTGTTCGCCATCGGCGGCGTCGCAGCGATCGGCCAGCTGACAATGGCCAAGGCCTATTCGCTCGCCGAGGCGACGGCGATCATGCCGTATGATTTCGTCCGCTTCGCCATTGTCACGCTTGCCGGGGTGACGTTGTTTGGCGAACGCTGGGACTGGATTACCGTGGCGGGCGGCGTCGTCATCGTGCTGTCGACGATTTATCTCGCCTATCGCGAGGGCCGCGTGGCGCATAGTGCGCGGGCGGAAGGAACTGCGGCGGAAGCGAGCTGACGCTTGCGTCAACCCGAACGCCCGCATAAGCCAAGCGCAAACCAAACGGGGAGAGAGAGTATGAAGCTTGCAGGTTGCGCCGCCGTCGTCACCGGGGGTGCCTCGGGCCTTGGCGAAGCCACCGCCCGCGCACTCGCCGCGCAAGGCGTCAAGGTCGCCATCTTCGACCGCGATGAGAGCAAGGGCCCCGGCGTCGCCGCCGACATCGGTGGTGTGTTCTGCAAGGTCGATGTGACGTCGGACGAATCGGTCGATGCCGGGTTTGCCGAGGCGCGCGCTGCGCACGGCCAAGAACGCATCCTGATCAACTGCGCCGGGACCGGCAATGCGGCGAAGACCGCCGGGCGCAACAAGGCCGATGGCACGATCAAGCATTTCCCGTTGGATGCCTTCAACATGATCATCCAGATCAACCTTGTCGGCACCTTCCGCTGCATCGCCAAATCGGCTGCGGGCATGCTGACCCTCGACCCGATGGACGACGGCGAGCGCGGCGCGATCGTCAACACCGCATCGGTCGCTGCCGAAGACGGCCAGATGGGTCAGGCGGCGTACAGCGCATCGAAGGGCGGCGTCGTCGGCATGACGCTCCCCATCGCCCGCGACCTGATGAGCGAGGGCATCCGCGTCAACACCATCCTGCCGGGCATTTTCAACACGCCGCTGATGAACAACGCGCCGCAGAACGTGAAGGACGCGCTCGCCGCATCGGTGCCCTTCCCCAAGCGCCTTGGCCACCCCGAGGAATATGCCGGCCTTGCCGTTGAAATGTGCCGCAATTCCTATTTCAACGGCGAGGATGTGAGGTTGGACGGCGCGATCCGGATGGCCCCGCGCTGAGGACCGCTCCCCAGTTTACTTCGCGCCGACGTTAGGCCTTTCAGCGCTGCCCCGAAACGAAGTCCGGCGAAATCGCCGGACCGGGGCTGCGATGGAGGCACGCATGTTCCATTCCTCGGTCGTACCGATCGCGCTCCCGGTCAGCCTCATCCTCGGCATGATGTTCTTCACGATGTTCAATCGGATGGATCTCGATCCGGCAAGCAGCCTAGCTGCGGCAAAGATCGCTACCGGTTTGGTCAATGTGGCGATCGGCATTCCTAAAAACCTCGTCGCGTTCGACATATTGTCGCTGCTCCTCGTCCGCCCGGTTTCACTAGTGGCGGCCGTCGGGCTGGTCGGGTGGCTGGCGGGTTGATTGTTCGGCCGGTCGCGCTAGGTTGGCGCATCAACCGGGGGAGGCATCGATGGCGCACAAGTTCGAGATCTACAAGGACAAGGCGGGCGAGTTCCGCGTCCGCTTCAAGTACAACAGCGAGGTCATGTTCGCGACCGAAGGCTATAGCTCGAAGGCGTCGGCGAAAAACGCCATTGAATCGATCAAGAAGAACGGCCCCGACGCCCCGATCGACGACACCACCGACTGACGCCGTTCAACCGGCGTCGATTGCCCTCGCCAGCGCGAAATCCTTCGCGCTCAGCCCGCCCGCGTCATGCGTTGTCAGCCGCACATCGACGCGGTTCCAGACGTTCGACCATTCGGGGTGATGGTCGGCTTTTTCGGCGAGCAGTGCGACGCGGGTCATGAACGCAAACGCACCGACGAAATCGGCAAACATGTAACGGCGGTCGATGCCGTCGCCGGTGCGTGTCCAGCCCGGAACGGCAGGCAGTGCTGCCGCAATCTCGTCGTCGCTCAGCTTTACCGTCACGCTCTGCCCTCGTCTTTGTAGTCTGGCTGCCCTATCTGCCCGCCATGAACCCGCGTCAAACCCATCTCGCCCCCAGCCTCGCCGAAATCGAGGTGCTGGCCCAGGCCGCCGTCGAGCGCCTGCCCGAACTGTTCCGCCAACACCTCGCCTCGGTCCTGCTCCGCGTCGAGGACTTTCCCGATGCCGATGTCATGGCGGAGATGGAGCTCGAGAGCGAATGGGACATTCTTGGCCTTTACCAAGGGCGTCACGTCGGGCTGAAGGGCGACGAACCCACTGGTGTCATGCCCGACATGATCTTCCTTTACCGCCGCCCGATGCTCGACGAATGGTGCCAGACCGATGACAGCCTCGAAGCCATCGTCACCCATGTACTGGTCCATGAGGTCGGGCATCACTTCGGGCTGAGCGATGCCGCGATGGAAGCAATCGAAGCGGCAGCGGGTTAGTTGGGACCGTTTGGCGCTTCGCCAGTAAATCCTATTGCGACTGCAAAACTGCCAAAATTATATCGTTTGATTTCAATGCGCTATTGGCAACAACGCGACTAACGCGAGGCCTAGACGCGTGTTCACACCATCCACTCCGGCGCGGCTTCCCACAATCCGCACGCCGTCATTATAACCATATAGGCGCTTAAACGCAAGCTGCCGACGACCATGATCGCTGTCTGGGCTGCATTGCACCACGGCGAGTGCCTGCGGCGGTCCTTGACCGTCGCACCGAGCCGGAAGACCGATCGAACGATAGCCTCCCCCGCACGCGAGGGGAGGCCATCGGATAATCAGAACTTCGCCGACGCCGTGATCCCGAAGTAACGATCGGCATCGCGCGGGATCTGGTAGCGATAGCTGCCGCCGGGGCCGCCGTTGCTGATTGCTGCGGCAAAGCTCTTGTCGAACAGGTTGCGGACCTGGAACGCCAGCTTGTAGCGGTCGCCGGCCTCAAGCGCCGACAGCGTCAGGTTGACGATGCCGTATGGCTTGATCGTGCCCGCCGCGCGCAGGATCGGATCGGGCGAGAACAGCGACAACTGGCTCGACTGGAAAGATCCCTGGACGTTGATACCGAAGTCGACCGGGCCGCCGGTCCGCAAGCGATAGTCGATCGTCGCATTGCCCTTATACTCCGGCGCAAAGCCGAGCGGCGTCCCGGAGGGAATGCGCTGCGCTTCGGTCCCGCCCGGCGGCAGGCGGAACGCGTCGACATGCGCGTCGGTGTACGCAACACCGCCGCTCAGGTTGAGATCCTTGGCCAAGCGCCACGCAAAATCGGCCTCGACGCCACTGGTACTGACGGTGCCGGCGTTGGTGAAGCGGGTGACGACGACGCCGCCGGCGAGATCAGGGTTGTTCGCCTGGAAGTTGTCGTAAGTCGCCCAGAACACCGCGAGATTGACCGTCAGACGACCGTCATCGAGCGTATTCTTGAAGCCCCATTCATACGCGTTCGAGGTTTCGGCCGAAATCACATTGGTGCCGGTCGCCGTCAGGTTGAAGAAGACGTTGTACGCCGGTCCCTTATAGCCGCGGGCATAGGTGAAATAGGCGGTCGAGTTGCGGCTGAGATCATATTGAAAGCCGAGCTTGCCCGACAGATTGTTCGACGTCGTGTTGGCAGTGAACGGCACGCCATTCGACACGCCGCCGCCCGCACCGTTGTTGTTGACGCCCTGATCGAAGTTCGGCTGAATGCCCGGCCCCGTCAGCGGCGAAACGCGGCTGTGGAAGACATCGAGTTCGTCATGCGTGTACCGCGCGCCGCCGATGAAGCGGAAATTGTCGGACGCATTGAGCGTGCCCTGACCGAAGACCGAGAAGTTCTTGAAGGTCGAACCGAAATCGGCCGAACCGTTCGGGAAGGTTGACGGTGCCGCCAGCGGGCTGGTGCACGGCGTCAGCACGCCCACCGGAATGACTGCCCCGGTCGCAGCGCCGCAGACTACGTCGTTACGGGTAAAGATACGTTCCGACTTGGCGCGCGAGTAAAACGCCCCGATCACATAGGTGATGAACTGCTTGGCAGGCGAGCTCAGGCGCAGTTCCTGGGTGATCGTGTTCCCGGTCTGCGGGCCGAAATCGTGCAGCTGGTTGAAGCCGATATAGGCCCGCGGCAGGAAATCGCCGTCGCGGATTTCGGTATTCTTGTAGTTGCGATAGGCGGTGATCGAGGTCAGCGTATGGGTGCCGAGTTCGATGTCGGCCTGGCCCGAGAAACCATAGCCGGTTTCGTTGGTGTGGGTGACGAGGTTCTGGTTAACCGCGCGGGTATCGGTCCCGCGCAAGGTCGGCAGCACCGTCTGGATGAGCGCGAGATTGGCGGTGTTGACCGCGCCGGTGCCGGTCAGCGGCGCCCCGGCGATGACTTCGGCGCAGCAATCGTCATTATTATGGTGCCAATCGGCGATGAACGTCAGCTTGATCGTTTCGCTGGCGTCGGCGACGAGAATGCCGCGCGCGCCATAATGTTCATAGCCGTTGACGCGCTTGTTGACGTTGGGCGCGACGTTGAAGATGTTGCCGTCGTATTTGTCGTAAAAACCGGTCAAGCGGCTGCGGATCGTCGACGAGAATGGCACGTCGATCGCACCCTTGATGCGATATTCATTGCCGTTATCGAAGAAATAGCCGCCCTCGACCGACCCGGCGAGATCGCGACCCGGACGCTTCGAGACGATGTTGATGACGCCGGCCGAAGCGTTTTTGCCGAACAGCGTCCCCTGCGGGCCGCGCAGCACTTCGATACGTTCGATGTCGACGAGATCGCCAAAGGCTTCGCCCGAGCGGCTGTAGACGACGCCGTCGAGGACGGTCGACACCGATGGCTCGCCGGCGATCGAGAAGGTCGCCGTGCCGACGCCGCGCAGGAACAGCGACTGGTTGAGCGTCGTTCCCGACTTCAGGAAGTTGAGCGACGGCACGAGATACTGCGCGCCTTCGAGGCTGACCTTGCCCTGGCTCGCCAGCGCATCACCCGAGATGACCGACACGGCGAGCGGCACGTCCTGCAGCCGTTCGGTGCGCTTTTGCGCGGTGACGACGATTTCAGCGGGGTCGTCGGTTGCGACAGCAGCGGTTACCGGGGCGGCGGTCTGGGCAAATACCGGCAGCGGCGCGGCAACGGCGAACAGCGCCACGGTCGCCAAAAGGTTCGTTCGGATCATGCTGGCCCCCCCAAGGGTTAAATCGGCGTGTTGAACCGGCATGGTGCCGGCGTCCGCCCGGTCGCTCCCGGTGCAGTTACCGCTGTCCAAGAAAGACTTTATTGCGAAACGTCAATTGCGCGTGGCACTTGAGTGGCTGACTGTTGCGGCGGCGCAACAGGATGCGCGTCACGCCGCGCGCAGGTCCCAAACCTCGGTCGCAAGGCCGGGGACATCGCGATAGTCGGTACCGTTCATGGTGATCAGCGTCAGGCCATGGACCAGCGCGGTGGCAGCGATCATCCGGTCCGAAATCTTGCGACGTGAGAAGCCCGACGCGGCGACGATGCGACCATAGGCAGCGGCGCATCTGGTGTCGAAGACGTGGACAACAAGATCGGCTGTCATCGTATCGACGCGGTCGCGCCGCCATTGCCGCACGTCCGCCGCGCCGGTTATCCCGCCCTCAAGTTCGACCACCGTGACGACTGACATCGTCGGCAGGTCGGGCAATATGGCGACCTTTTGCCAGACGGCGTCGTTCATATCGCGCAGATGTATCGCAACATCGCTGTCGATTAGAAACGTCAAGGGTCAGGACAGTCCCGACCGATCGGGAAACTCGATCGGCTGGCGGGGCTCGATCACACCGGGTGCCGGGAGCGCCTGCATCCGCGTGACGAACCGTGCAACTGCTGCCTGCTTTTCGGCCGCATCGTTGGTAACTTCGACCATAATTGTCGGTCCGCGCCGCTCGATACGAACTTCGGTGCCTTCGGCAATGCCAAACGATTTTGGCAGGCGAACCGCAACGCTGTTGCCACTCTTGAAGGTCTTGCTCAAGACTATCGCGTTCATCGGATCGCACCCTTTCGTATATACGGGCTATACTCGATCTATCCCCTCACAGCAACTCAGCCATCGCCACCACCCGCCCCTCGCGCGCCGAGATTTCGGCGGCCAGCCCCATCGCGACGGCGCGCAAACCATCGTCGGCGGTGACCAGCACCGGCCCCTCGCCGCGCACGGCGGCGACAAACGCCTGATGCTGGAACCAGGTCGAACCATGGTGCTGCCCCGCCGCCAGCGCCGCTGCCGGGGTTGCGATATGCACCCGTGTCGCGGCCTTGGGGTTCATGAAGCCGACCCGCGGGCTGTGGACGATATCGCCCGCCGGGATGAGCACGTCGAGCCGCGCTGCATCGCCAACCGCGACGATCTCTTCCTGTTGCTCGGCGCCATCGGCGAACATGCACAGGTCGAGCATGGCGCGGACGCCATTGGCAAAATCGATCGTGGTGAAGCTGTTGTCGATGATGTCGGGCGTCTTGCCGTCATAGCGTTCGTCGGTGTGGTTGACGTCCATCGCGCCCGAACAGAACATCCGGACCGGTTCGGCGCGCACGATCAACCGCATCAGATCGAAGAAATGGCAGCATTTTTCGACCATCGTGCCGCCGGAATTGACCGCAAAGCGGTTCCAGTCGCCGACCTTGACGAGAAACGGGAAGCGATGTTCGCGGATCGACAGCATCCGCAGGGTGCCGGTGCGCCCGTCATGGATTTGCCGCACGAACGCGGTGACCGGCGGCATGAAGCGATATTCCATCGCCGTCCAGAACACCCGGTCATAGCCCGCCACCGCCGCCGCCATGGCGCGGGCATCGGCGATGGTGGTCGCCAGCGGCTTTTCGCACAGGATATGCAGCCCCGCCGCCAGCAACGGCGGCACGACATCGACATGGGTGAAATTCGGCGAGGCGACGACGACGGCATCGCACAGGCCACTCGCCGCGAGGTCGGCGGCAGTCGCGAACCGCGCCACGTCGCCCCCGACAGCTGCCGCCGCGCGATCGAGCGACGACGCGACCGGATCGGCAAGCGCGGTGACGACGGTTCCCGGCGTCAGCGCGAGATTGGCGATATGTTCGACCGCCATCATCCCCGAACCGACGATGCCGTAGCGGATCGTGTCTCCCATTCTGTTCATCCTTGTGCCAGAAGCGCTGTCATGACTGATCTCGCTGTCCATAACCGCCCCCGTCCGCTCGGCAAGTCCGGGCTTCTCGTTTCGCCGATGGCGTGGGGGATGTGGCGCTTCGGCGGCGACGATGTGCGCGCGGCACGCGACAAGGTCGAAGCCGCACTCGCCGCCGGAATCACCTTCTTCGATACCGCCGATATCTACGGCCCCGACAACGACGAACCGTTCGGCGCGTCGGAAACTTTGCTCGGCCGGGTGTTCGCCGAGGCCCCGGGCCTGCGCGACCGCATCGTACTGGCGTCGAAGGGCGGCATCCGCATGGGCGTGCCGTATGATTCGTCGATCGCGTATATCCGCGCCGCAGTCGAGGCATCGCTGACCCGGCTTGGCGTCGAGCGGCTCGACCTGTGGCAGATCCACCGCCCCGACATGCTCACCCACCCCGCCGAGGTCGCACAGACGCTCGATGCGCTGGTCGCCGAGGGCAAGATTGGGGCCGTCGGCGTATCGAACCACACGATAAACCAGACAGCGGCGTTGGGTCGGCATTTGAAGACGCCACTGGCCTCGACCCAGCCGGAATTCTCGGTGCTCGCCACTACGCCGCTGTTCGACGGTACGCTCGATCACGCAATGGGTGTGGGCCATGACGTTATTGCCTGGTCGCCGCTCGGGCAGGGACGGCTTGGCGACGGCGATCCGCGTCCCGGTCGCCTCAAGGCCGACGACGACCGCGCCACACGGGTCAAGGCGGCGCTCGATGCCCATGCCGAAAGCCAGGGAGTCAGCCGCGCCGCCGTCGCCTATGCGTGGATCATGTGCCACCCGGCGCGACCCATTCCGATCGTCGGTACGCAGAATCCGGCGCGCATCGCCGAAAGCGCCGAGGCGTACAGAGTCAGCTTCACCCGCGCACAATGGTACGCAATCCTCGTCGCGTCGCTCGGGGAGAATTTGCCATGAGTGCGTGCGAAGTCAGCTGGTTTTCGGCGCTCTGCGACGATGACTATGAATTTCTCGGCCAGCCCGACCCAATGCTTAAATCGAGCTGGGAGCATTGCCGCGACATCGTACTGGCTGCCGAAAGCGGCGGCTTCGACAATGTCCTGTTGCCGTCGGGCTATGCGCTCGGCATCGATTCGACGGCGTTTGCCGCCGCGATTGCGGTGCTGACGCAGCGCATCAAACTGCTGCTCGCCGTCCGCGTCGGCGAAATGTGGCCGCCGCAACTCGCCCGCCAGATCGCCACCATCGACCGCATTGCCGGGGGGCGGCTCAATATCAACATTATCTCGTCCGACATGCCCGGCGAAACCATGGCGTCGGCCCCGCGCTATGGCCGCACGGTCGAGGTGATGCAGATCCTCAAGATCATCCTGAACGGCGAACCGCTCGACCATCAGGGCGAGCATTACCGTCTCAAGCTCGATCCGCCGGGGGCGACAACGCTCAGCGGCAAATGTCCGCCGCTCTATTTTGGTGGCCTGTCCCCCGACGCCCGCGAAGCATCGGCCAAGGCCGCCGATGTCTATCTGATGTGGCCCGACACCATGCCCGCCGTCCAGGCCATCCTCGACGACATGCGCGCCCGCGCCGCCGCACATGGCCGGACGCTGCGCTTTGGCTACCGCGTGCATGTCGTCGTTCGCGACACCGAGGCGGAAGCGCGCGCCGCCGCCGACCGCCTGCTGTCGAAACTCGACGCCGCCACCGGCGACGCTATCCGCGCCAAATCGCTCGACGCGACCAGCGTCGGCGTCAAGCGCCAGGCCGAACTCCGCGACAGCGCTGCCGACGGTTACGTCGAGGATAATCTATGGACCGGCATCGGCCGCGCCCGCTCGGGGTGCGGCGCGGCAATCGTCGGCAACCCCGACCAGGTACTCGCCAAACTGCGCGCCTATCAGGCAATGGGTATCGAGGCGTTCATCGTGTCGGGCTATCCCCACGCCGCCGAAGCCGATTTGTTCGCCCGCCACGTCCTGCCGAAATTGGAGCACGGCCCGCTTTCATTTTAATATCACACTTAGTTACTAGGCATTGGGAATGATCATCCGCAATGTCGCCATCGTCGGAGCCGGGTTCTCCGGCTCGCTGCTCGCAGTGAACCTGCTACGGCATGACGGGCCTGCGGCAACGCTGATTGAGCGCCGACCGTATTTCGGGCGCGGCACCGCCTATGGCCAGCCCAATCCCGAGCATTTGCTCAATGTTCGTGCCGGCAATATGTCCGCGCTGTCCGACAGTCCGGCGCATTTCGCCCAATGGTGCAGCGCACGCGGACTGGGCGACGGCGGCGATTTTGCACCCCGGCAAGCCTATGGCGACTATCTCGCCGAACTCCTCGACCACGCCGCCGCGCGTGCCGGGGATCGGCTCGTCATGCAGGCTGGCGATGTCGTGGGTGCGCGCGTTGGCATCGACGATGTCACGTTGACGTTTGCCGATGGTGCCACAAAGACTTTCGATGCCATGGTCTTGGCGGGTGGCAATCTGCCGCCGCATGCGCCGCCGGGTCTCGACCCCGGCGCGCTGACCGCCGACACCTACGCCGACGATCCGTGGGCGAGCGACTTCGCCACCGGCCTGACGTGCGACGACACTGTTTTGTTGATCGGTACCGGTCTCACCATGGTCGATGTCGCATTGTCGCTCGACGCCAGCGGGTTTCGCGGACGGATCGTTGCAATGTCCCGCCGGGGACTGCTGCCGCATCGCCATGCGCCACCGGGGCAGCCGGGCGGTCGCAACGAAAAACCGTCGTCGCAACTATCGCAGCTGGTGCGCGATATCCGCGCCCGTGCCGCTGCCATTGGTTGGCGTACCGCCGTCGACGAGCTCCGGCCCTTTACCCAGGCCATTTGGCTGTCGGCGACGGCGGCAGAGCGCGCACGCTTCCTGCGTCATCTGCGACCATGGTGGGACGTGCACCGCCATCGCCTTGCCCCGCCGGTGGCCGATACGATCGCCCGGATGATCGCCAAGGGCCAGCTGACGATCTGTGCCGGGAAACCGATGGCCTATGAACCGGTGCCGCGCGGCACCCAGGTGACGTGGCGGCCGCGCGCGACGAACGACCGTCGGCAGATCATTGCGCGGCGCATCGTCAACTGCACCGGGCCGCAGGGCGATCTCGCTCGATCGACCGAGCCGCTGTTGCGCAGCCTGATCGCCGACGGATACGCAACCGCCGACGCCAACCGGTTGGGCCTTGCAGTGGACGCCTCGTCGCGGCTGATCGGCCGCGACGGCACGGCCCACCCCGGCCTCTTCGCGCTCGGCCCGATGACCCGCGGCGCATTTTGGGAAATCGTTGCGGTTCCCGATATCCGGCAACAGGTATGGACCGTCGCACGAAAGCTGAGTCAGGCGCATTGGGTCGGCGGCGAAGGCCTTTAGCGTGCGGCGCTTGCTGGATGTGCCGCCGCCCAGCGCGCATCGATCTTCGCCTGCCCATCCTTGACGCCGCGCGCGACCAGCGTCAGCCCTTCGAGTGTCACCGCGTCGGGACGCAGTAAACGGCTGTGGGTGGTGAAGCCGATCTCATAGACGGCGCGATCCTCGGCCATGTCGCCGTCGACGGTGTAGCGGGTGACGATCGCGACTGGCAGGCGACGGGTCGTCTTGCTGGATTTGATCGCCTCGCGCAGTCCCGATTCGAACCATTCGGCCTCGATCCGCGCGTTGCCGGTCGTGTCGACGCTCGCGGCGCCGATTGCGTTCGGGAAGCCGACGGTCTGGGTCTGGATCACCACGTTGCTGCCCGCCGGGGCCAGCCGCAGCAGCCGCCCTTCGTCGGCGACGCTCGCGCTCAACACCAGCGGCGCGCGCTTGGCGACGGCTTGGGCGACGACGCTGGTCTTCTCATCGACCCGCGACTGGTACGACAGCCACAGCCCGCCTGCCGATATCAGCAGTGCGAGGATGCCGACGGTCTCGCCAAGGCTGATCCAGCGACGACGGGTCTTGGCGGCGGCAGTTTGCAGGCTATCGGTCATGGGAACGCAACTCGGATGGGCAGGCTGCGTCCCTATGCCGGATTTGTGTTGCTGTCATCCTGGTGAAGGCCGGCGATCGTTCAAACCGTCATCCCGGGCTTGACCCGGGACCTAGTTGCCTTTCCGCCTGACGGGCCAAGAAGAGACTGGGTCCCGGCCTGCGCCGGGATGACAGGTTGCATGGTCGTGCCAAATTCCGCAGCCGCGACCCTCTCGGTGTCATCCCGGGCTTGACCCGGGACCCAATTCCCCTTTCGCCGGTGGGCACGAGAAGACAACTGGGTCCCGGGTCAAGCCCGGGATGACGGGGAGCGAGTGGCTCGTTCCCGGCCGCGCACCGCATCACACCGTAATCGACATCCCCCGATAGACCCGCGCGCGATACCGCGAATCCTCGGCGTCGGGCAGCGGCGCACCGGCGAGCAGGACGGCGCGGGCGAAGCGCTTGACCTCCTCCTCATGCTCGGCGCTGTTGCGCGGCTCTTCCGACCGCACGCGGCGGGTGAGGTTGATCTGGTTGACCGGCACGTCGTGGACCAGCCGCTCATTCTCCACCGCGAGCGTCGCGGTAAAGGCGTGCAACGTCGTCTTGACGAAGTTCGCCAGCGCAAACCCCGCGCCTGTCTGCCCCATCGGCACATCGGGCGACACCAGCACGATTTGGCAGTGATCGAACAGCGATGCCTTGCGCGCGACGCGAAAATGATGCGTCAAATTGGTCTCGACGACATCGGCGAACCCGGCTGCGTCCAACGGCGCATCGCCATCGAACAGCGCATCGGGCAACGGCTTGAACGGCGTCGAGACGATCGTCGTCGGATAGCCCCATTGGCCGAGCGCCGAATCCATCGCATCTTCGATATCGCCATCGACGGTGATCGTGCGAATGCGCCCGTCGCCGATGGTCTTGGTCAACCCTGCCGCTGCATCGGCGGTCCGCGTCAGCAATACGACATGCGCCGCATCGGTGCCGAGGAAAGCGCGGACGCTTGCGGCCAGATAGTCGGTCAAATGTTCACCGACCAGCCACACGGTTTTGCCCGCCATCTGGTCGAGGCGTTCCTGCTTGGGACTGCCGAACAGTTCGCGTTCGGTTGTCGAGCGTTCGACGTTGAGGCCCCCCGATGGCATGAAAGTTTCACCGCTGACCGCGCGGTCGGCGAGGAAGAACACCGTTGCCTGCGCGACTTCGCCTTCGGTCGGCATTTTGCCGAGATGGAGCTGGCTGAGCACCCCCGACCGCACCTTGGCGGCTTCGCGCGCGATCTGCGCCTGCGGCAGCCACGGCCGGTCGTCGGGGGGAATGCGCAGCAGCCAATCGCCCGACGCCGCGCGCGCCGACCATTCGGGGGCATCGAGCAGATAGCCCGCCAGCTTCAGCCGCGCCGCCAGCTTGGCCGCGAGCGGCGGGGTGAGCAGGTAACGGTCCCATGTGCAGCTGTCGTCACCGTCACGGGCGCACGCCAGCGCCAGCGCGCGGAGTTCCTCGGGAACCGATTTGTCGTGGCTCAATTGCACCGTGTCGTTGCGCGCCAGCCGCCCGAGCAGTGCCGTCACCACCTCGCCGCGGCGGATCGCCTTGACGACGGCGGCATGGACGGCGTTCAGCCGCTTGTTTTCGAGGATCAGCCGCCCGCGTCGTTCGAACAGCCCGGGTTTGCCACCAAGCCCCGCCAGCCGGTCGCCATCGACCGGTCCCGGCGCAATCGCGTTGATCTGAATCTCCGGCCCCAAATGCCGCGCCATCGATTCGACCATGGCACGCTGCCCAGCCTTCGACACGGCATAGTCGGTGCGGTTGGGGTAACTGACCGCCAGAAATTTCTCGCCGCCGAAGTAGCTCGAAACGTTGAGGATATAGCCCGACCCCTGCTTCTTCATCAGCGGCACGGCGAGCTGCATCAGCGCATAGTTGGAGATCAGGTTGGCGTTCTGGGTATGCCGCCACGCCTCGACGGTCATATCGACCGCCATTTCCTCGGCGCCTGACACCCCGGCGTTGTTGATCAGATAATCGATCCGCCCGAACGCCTTGAGCGTCGCATCGAACGCCGTCTTGAGGCTGTCCAAATTGGCGACGTCGATGCCGCCGAGCGTCTGCACCCGGCGTTCGACGCCTGAGAAGCCGACATCTTCGAGTTCGGCGACGATGCGCGCCTTGGCGGCATCCAGTTCGCTGTCGCGCCGCGCCACCATCATCACCTTGGCCCCGGCGAGTGCCAGCAGCCGCGCCACCTGCCCGCCGATACCCGCCGAGCCGCCGGTGATCAGCGCGACTTTGCCCAGGTGTAGCCCCATGATGTTTTCGGAGGTGCCCGCGAGTGCGCGCTTTGCTCCGGTCGCTTCTTCGATCGATTCGGGCAGGTACAGGTTGACCGGCGTGATCCGGCGTTCCTTGAGCACGATCCGCGCCGCCTGCCCGCCGGCAAACGCCAGACCTTCGGCTTCGGCGTTGGTGTAGCGGACGATCTGGTTGCCCCATTCCTTTTGCGCCCGACGTCCATGGGCATGATCGACAACCGATTCGTCGCGCCAGATGCGGGTGAGTTCTTCGAGCGCGGCACGCAACATCGCGGCGTAACGGTCGCCGGTGCCGTCGCTGGCGTTCGACACAAAGACGAAGCGCGGGTCTTGCAGCAACGTCGGCTGGCGTTTCCAGTAGCGGCTGAGGGTCCGCGCCACGGCAATCGCCCCTTCGAGCTCGTCGTCGACGAAGCGTTCGACATCGGCGTCGCTGGCGTCGGCGAGGCTGCCGGTGAAATAGCCCGCCTGTCGCGTCGGCAGGATCAGTGCGCCGTTGATCGGCGTCCCGGCGTCGGTAAACGCAGCAAGCGCGGCATCCATTTCGACATGGTCATGGCGCGGGAAATGCGCCACCTGAATGCGCGGCGTGTGCCCCAGCTTCTCGCGCGCATCGTCGGCAGCGCCTTCGCTGTGGAAGCCGATCAGCACCTCGGCCCCGCAATCGGCCTGCACCTTGGCCAGCGCCAGCGCGTCATCGACCTGATTGCCTGCCGATACCAGGACGGCAAGCCCGCTGCCATCGACCGAGCGCATCGCCGGGCGCGACAGATAGGTCGAGCGCGATTCCTTGCGGACGCCCATGCCATGGGTGACTTCGAAATCATGGCCATTGAAGGCAGCCGATTCGTCGGAGCCAAGGAACACACAGGTGTTGGCGATATCGAGTGGCACCGGAAAGGTCTTGGCCTTGTCGGCCCCATCGACGGCGCGCTCAAGGCTCATCAACCCGAAGAAATGCTCGGCGGTCGACCCCGCTGCGTCGCCGCGCAGATTGTCCATGGTGGCGAAGACACTGCGGATACGCTCGCTGGCAATCGGGCCGGGGAACAGCAAATTGACCCGGATGCCCTTGGGCCCGAGTTCGAGCGCCAGTTCGTGTGAGAGCGCATTGAGCGCCGCCTTGGGCACGGTATAGGCCGCGCGGGCGTAATATTCGGTGCGGCTGAAAATCGTCGAGACGTTGATGATCGCCCCGCCCGGCCCCATCGCACTGGCGGCGGCGCGGACGAAGTTCCACGCCACAACCATGATGTTGCGCGCGGCATCGCCGACGGTTTCGGTGTCGGTCGAACCGGCGGCACGCGTGGCGTCGAGGTCCTCGCGGCTGAGCGGCAGATTTTCGAGCGGCTGCTTCGGGCCTGCGGACCCGGCGTTGTTGACGAGGATGTCGAGACGGCCGTGCCGCGCGACCGCTTCGGCAATCCCGGCGCGAACCGAGTCGGCGTCGGCCCCGTCGATGACGACAATCGAAGCGCGATCTTCGGCCACACCGCAATCGGCAACGGCGGCGGCGCAGGCCGCATCGGTCCGTGCACGGTCACGACCCGACAGGACGACGGTCGCGCCCTCCTGCAGGTAGCGTCGGACGATCTGTTGCCCGAGATTGCCCGCTGCCCCGGTAACGAGCGCGACTTTTCCGGCGAGGCGGCCTGTGGGTTCAGACATGCGCAGCACTTCCTTCCTTGATCTCCCCCTGGAAGGGGGAGGCGACACGCGCCGTCTTCGGTGCGGCGGGAGGGGGTAACTCCCTGCCCGCGGACATTTCGACATGGAGCGTTACCCCCTCCCGGGCCGCGCCAAGCGGCGCGTTTCTCGCCTCCCCCTTCCAGGGGGAGATCAAGATGCCCGGCCTCGCGATCACTTGGCCGCCCACGCTTCGAACAATTCTTCTTTCGAACGCAGGCCCAACGCGGGCAGCGCATGGTTGACGATATAGGTCGCGCCAGTATGGCGGTTGTCCCACATCGCCTGATGCGCTTGCGGCAAGCCGTCCCACGGCACCACCGTCGGTTCGGTGATGTCGAGCGTTCCCGCCGCGACCATGTCGTTCATCCGGGTCACTTCATAGGCGTTGCACAAATGTGTGCCGAGGATTTCGGCAGTCGGCATGATGATCCGCCGCTGCCGCGTCCACACCTGCGGGGCGTAGAAATTATACCGCCGCCCCGCCATGTCCTCGGCATAGACGACCCGCCCGGTGAACGGCTTGACCAGCGCCGTCGTGACGCCAAGCGTATCCTGCCCGGCGCGCTCCAGAATGACATCGGGCGAGCCGCGCGGATTATCGGGCGAGCGCAACAGCTTGCCGACCGCCGCACCGAAGGGTTTCAACGTCTTGTCTTGGAAATCGCGGACGGCAGCGCGGAACGCCTCGATATCGTCGCGCGCCACCGGCAGCCGCGGCATAGTGTCGGGCCAATCGAAATTGCCGCCCTCGCGGCGCTTGATGCCTTCGAGGCTGACGACGCCCGCCACCGCATCCTCGAACCCCAGCGACAGGATGAATTCGCGTTGCCCATCGGTGGTGGTGACAACGACGGTACGCGCGCCGACCGCGCGCGCCGCCTCGATCATCTCGAGCCCCGTGGTGTCGGCAAGGGCGCGGCTGTTCGGGCCGTAGAAGATCAGCACTGCCTCGCCACCGCGCAGCTTGGCCCGTCGCAGCATCGCCTCGGGCGACGCCGCCCCAGCCTTGCCCATGAAGCTGAGGTGATAGCCCGACGACGCGCCGTAAAACGCCAGTTTGCCGCCGTCGGCAAGGAGCTGGAACGAGCGCGGAAACGCCGTCTCGCCAGCATGGCTGACGGCGTAATCGGCCAATTTACCGCCGTTCTGGGCGCGATACGCAGCGCGCAGCGGTTCGCCCGCCGCCTCCCACGCTGCCCAATCGGTAGGCGTCCCATCGGGGACGGATGTATAGAGCGCCTTGAACTGGGGTTCGGTGCGGTCGATCGCCCCCACCGCACCCTTGCCAGCGATGAACGCCGCGCGCTCGGGCGACGACACCAACCCGGTGACATTCAACCCGGTCGCCTTCGCCGTCTTGACCGCGTCGAGCCCGGTGCCGGTCGCCGAGCCTTCGATGAAGATCGTCTTGCCCGCTTCGATCTCGAGCGTCGTGAACAGGCAGCGCACGATAGTGCCGAGGTTGAGGACATAGCTGCCTGCCTGTTCGAGCGTCAGGTCGCCGGGGACCGGGTGGAGCTGCGGCGCTTGCACCGTCAGGAACTGCGCATGGCTTCCCGATTTCGTCTCATACCCCTGGATGGCGAAATCGGCGTACATCGGGTCGCGTCCGGCTTGCGGCGACAACAAGTCCGACGTTCCCGAATAGACCGCGACCATGTCGCCGACCTTCAACCGCCCCTCGGCGCGCGCCTCCGACCCCAACGCCGCGATCAGCGCGAGGCCACCCGAACCGGTGATCTGCACATCCTCTTCATGGCCGTCGAACGGCGACACCGGGATGCCGGTCAGCGCCCAGATGTCGTTGAAATTGACTTCCGAAGTCAGCAGATAGACCAGCGCCTCGTTGGGCTCGGGTTCGGGAACCGGCACGATCAGCTCGCGCTCATGGGTGGCGGGCTGGCCGAAACGCGGGGCGCCGGTTTCAGCGTCGCGGGCGATGCCAAAGGCGTATTGATGCGTCGGCAGCGCGCTGACGCCGGGGTGGAACGGTGCCCCGACGGGCAGCAGGTCGCCTGCTGCCTCGAGCCGTTCGCCGCGTGCCGCATGATCGCTGTCGATATAGACGCCGTCGCGGCGCACCGGCAGCGGCGGGCTGAGCTTGTCGAGGAACTGGCGGATGCCGGTCTTGCCGCCTTCGGAGTCGATGACGGCCTCGGCGAACAGCTCGCCCTCGCGCTTCAGCCCGGCAGCGAGGCCATGTTCCCAGCCGGTGCGGATCGCCTCGATGGCGCGTTCGCCGGCGCGCTCGCGCCCCGCCCATTTCAGCTGGCGCAGGATGCGCTTGACATGGTCGTCGGCGAGTGCGGCGTCGAGATCGACGTGGCTCGCCTCCTGCCAGCCGCTTTTCGCCAGCTTGCGGCGTTCGGTCCAGGCGCGACCCAGCGCGCTCGATACGCCGTGCCGGACATATTCGCGCACCGCCGCATGGGCGAGCGACAGCGCGTCGTCGGCCCCTCCTGCGACGGTTTCGACAAGGCCGATCTTCGCCGCCGCTGTGCCGTCGATGCTCCGCCCGCCGAGGATGAGATCGAGCGCGTCGCGCAAGCCTTCCGGCCCGCGCTTGTCGGCGAGCAGACGCGGCAGGCGCTGGGTGCCGCCGTAACCGGGCAGCAGCCGCAGGCGGATCTCGGGCTGGCCGAAACGGGCATGCGCCTCTGCCACCCGCCAGTGGCAGGCGAGCGCGAACTCCATGCCGCCGCCAAGCGCGACGCCCTGGATCGCCGCGACACACGGCTTGCCCATCGCTTCGATGCGCGCGAACGCCAGCTGGGCGTTGTTGGGCAGCACCATCGCCTCGTCGAGATCGTGGATTTCGTCGAGGAACTGCCGGATATCCGCGCCGGCCACGAACGACGCCGTGCCGTCGCCGGTGAAGACGACCGCCGCCACATCGTCGCGCTTGCCGAGCATGTCGACGACGATTGCCAGCTCGTCGATAGCGCGTTCGTTCAATGCGTTGACCGGCGGGTTGGTCACGTACACCGTCGCGACGCGCTTGGTTGGCGTGACATCGGTGTACTGGACGCGGAAATAGCGGTAGCGATCGAAGACCTGCTGGTCCTCGCTCATCCGCTGGCGGCGCTGCCAATCGCCGATGACCTTGCGCAGTTCGCCGAGGCTTTCGGGATTGCGCAAGGTCGAGGCGTCGCCGACGGGCGCGCCTTCGACCAGCGCGCGGACCATGCGACGCATATATTTGCCGCTACGGGTCTCGGGGAACTGTTGCACGAGGATGAAGTCGCCCGGAACGGCGGTCGCGCCCTTTTCGGAGCGGACCAGATCGGACAGGCGGCGGAAATCATCGCGCCCCAAGGTGCGGCCAGGTGCCGCCGTGACGAACGCCAGCGGCGTCAGCCCCTTCTCGCGGTGCGGCGCGCCGACGACGAGGACGTTGCCGAGCGGCGAATCGGGGTCGAGCGCCTTGTCACGCAGCACCGCCGCTTCGATCTCGGCGGTTCCCATGCGGTGGCCCGAGACGTTGATGACGTCGTCCGAGCGGCCCATGAGGCTGAAGCCCTCGTCGGCATCGCGCGCGGCGAAATCACCTTGCGTATAGGCCCAGACGCCCTGCCAGCGCCGCCAGTAACCATCGGCCCAGCGCTCGCCGTCACCGCGCCAGCCGGGCGCGACGCTGCCGTCCGTGACGACGAAATTCTGGCTGTCGCCCCAGACGGTGCGCGCGAGATAGGGATAGGGCGCGGCGATGACGATTTCGCCTTTTTCGCCGGGTTCGGCGCGACGCCACGCGACGCCGTCGGAATCGGTGCGGACGAAGGGCGCAGTGCCCCCCTGCCCTTCGGCATCCTCGACCCAGACATCGCCGACGATCCACGGCAGCGGGAAGGTGCGCGCGTCGGCCGTCAGCGGGAAATCGGCGTTGCCACGGAAGTGCGTCCAGGCGATGCCGCCATGCTCGGTCGCCCAATAGCTGTTGATATAATCGGGCGTCAGGTGCGCCATGCCATAGGCCTGGACGTCGGGCGACACCGGCTCGGCGCAGAAGGTGGCGACCCGCAAGCGCGACAGGTCGTGCGCGTCGATCGCCGCGGCGTTCAAGGGATCCTGCATGATCGCCTTGAGGAAGGTCGCGCCGGCCTTGAAGATCGTCACGCCGTGGCGCTCGATGCTGGCGGCAAAGCGTGCGGCATGCGGGAACACCGGCGAGCCTTCGGTGATGACGGTCGCCACCCGCGTCGCGAGCGCGGCGGCGATCATGTAGCTTTGGCCGGTGATCCAGCCCGGATCGGCGACAACGTACATCACGTCGCCCGGCCGCGCGCCGAAGGCGACGCTCATCGTCTCGCTGATTCCGGCGAGATAGCCGCCATGGACATGGACGACGCCCTTCGGCTTCCCCGTCGAGCCGCTCGTGTAGATGAAGAACAGCGGGAATTCGGCGTCGACCGGCAGCGGCGGGCAACTCACCCATACCGCGCGGACGAAGTCGGCATCGGGCAGTGCCAGCAATTCGGCTTCGGTCGTGGCCACAAACCCGGCGGCGCGGGCCGCTTCGAGCATTTTCGCCAGCGCGGCGTCGGTAAGGTCGTGGCTCCACACGTCCCGTTCCGGGCGCCAGACGATATCGGGCAGTGCGACGTGGCGGACGACGACGACCTTCTCGACGCGCGGCGGGGTCGTCACCAGCGCTTCGGCGACGGCGATGCGGATGGCGGCGGCGGCGGCGCTGTCAACGCGATTGTCCCGCGTAAGGTCGGCGAGCGCGCGTCCGACACCGCGCATCACGTCGCCGCGTTCGACGGTGATTTCACCCGCGAGCGTCGCGCGCACGCCGTCGAGGACAGCGTCCGCGACATCGCCAGCGCCTGCAGCGGCGAGGCCATCGGCAGCGAGCTTGAGCGCCACGGCAACCGGCACATAATTGTCGAGCGCTGGATCGGTATATGCCGTCTTGAACGCGCCGATCTGGGCGCTGCGATAGCCACCGTCGGCGGTGATCACCACGCGCGCCCCGGCGTCGTGGATGCGGTCGCTGAGCGTCTTGTCGCTGAACCCGCCGAACACCGGCGTATAGACGATGCCCATGCGCTTCGCCGCTTCGGTCCAGTAGATCTGCTCGACGATGTTGGGCATGTTGAGCGCGATACGGTCGCCGGCGGTAAGCCCGAGGCCCTTCAGCGCCAGCGCACATTTGGCGCTTTCGAGCAGCAGGCGCTTGCGGCTGACGGGATAGCAATCGACCGGCGCGCCCTTGCCGCCGTTCGCCGCCATGTCCCAGCGGTCACCTTCGAAGATCAGCGCCGCCTCGTCGCCGTGCCCGGCAAGGACGTGGCGGTCGACTTCGTTGAACGCCGCATTGGTGCGTCCGCCCTCAAACCAGCGGAAGAATGGCGGCGTGTCATCGTTGAGTGCACGCGCCCACGGCGCGAAACCGGCAGGCAGGTTGGGTGCCACGGCCGCGCCAGTGGCGGCATCCCATCCTGTCCAATCGCTCGATGGTCCGGCAGCAACCCACGCGCCCGAAGCGCCGACATCGGCGACAAACCAATGCAGGCGGCGAGCGGCGATCGCGCCGTGGTACGCGCCAGGATCGACAAGAACATTACGCCGAGCTGCATCCCAGGCGGCGCGGTCGGTCAGGCCATGTGCGCCGTCTCGATCCAACGTAGAGCCAGACATACGATCCCCAATCACACGCTTCGTTGCCAGTCACGGGGATGATGTCCGCCGAACTTATCGAAAGGCACTAATGTTTCACTTCGACGCCCGTTGCAACAACTTTTTACCTCGACCGGCCTCTGCGACATTTTGGCAAGATCATGCATGGTTGGCAATGGACGGCCAAAATTACCGGCCAAAACATAGAAAAGGCGCGCCGCACCCTGTGCGACGCGCCAATTGAGACAGGCAGGACCGGACGCCGGAGCGTCCGGAAATCGCTTAGGCGGCGACCGAACCCTGACGGGCGCGGCGGCGAACCTGAAGGCCGACCATGCCGAAGCCGACAAGCATCAGGCCCCAAACTTCCGGTTCGGGAACGACTGCGGTAACAATCGGCGCCGGATCGGTCGAGAAGCTGCCCGTGGCCGTGCCGCGGAAGCTGCGCAACGCGCGACCGTTGACGAAATTGATGCCGCGATTGACGTTGCTGACCAACGAATTGATTGCGGTCAGCGAAAGCGACATGTCGCGATCGACGGTTGGGGCGAAGTTGAGGAAATCCGATGTGTAAGCAATCGACGCGCCCGAATTGACCGATGCCAAGGCGCTGCCCGACGTGCCGAAGTTCGGACCCAAAATCGTCGCCGTATTAAACGTACCCGACAACAGGTTCGACCCGGCCGCATAAGTCGTGGCACCGATCGTGATCGGAGCCGACGAGAGGAACGAGAACGTACCAGCGAGGTTCTGCTGGAAATCGAAGCCGCCGAAGGTCGTGACTGGCGAGTTCAGCACCGACGCATAAAAGGTGAATGACGCCGCAACATTGCTGACATAAGGCGCAATGGAGGGCTGCAGGAATGAGAAGGTCGTTGCGACCGAACCCGGAACGGCGAGCGACGGACGCACGCTAGCAGGCGTGTTCGTCGTATAAAGCGCACCACCGCGACCGTTGCTACGATAAGTGGTGGTCGTTCCGCCGGTGCCGTTGTTCTGGAAAACGACGTTGCCATTGCCGACTGCGTTAAACGACGCGAAGGTCGTGATCACGGCTGCCGACGGCGCTGCCGCCAGAAGGCCGACCGAAAGGGCCGCCGCGGTTGCCAGTGCCTTGAAAATCGCCATCTGTCTCTCCTGTCTCAAACGTTGTGGCAAGGTCTGGTGCCTCACCTATGGTTTAACCCCATCGTGAGGCTCGTCAAGTGTCATGCAAATCCCGTGCCAAGTCGGTCGTTCCGCCCAAGCCGTTGATTCTACGAAACCCCAGTTTTGTTGCAGTTTCGTGGTTGTAAAATCTACCGACACTTTTGGGCCCCTGCCCTGCGAGACTGTTAACCCGAGCCACTGTTGCGCGACCCCGCATTGCGCAGCCAACGGGCCAGATTCTCTTTCGTTTGCAACGCCGGATGTTCGACAAAATGCCATGATGCGGCGGCGAACGGCAGCATCATGGCATAGCCCAGCGCGATGTTCGACCATGGCGTCGCAGCACCCAGCGCCATCGCCGCCTGCTGCGCCGGGAAGGCATAGATATAGATGCCATAGCTATAGTCGGGGATGGTCGCGCTGAGGCGTTTGACCGCCTGCGGAACCAGAAATGCCGCTACAATCGCCAGATAGCCAAAGCCCAGTTGTATGGCGGCAACTTTTCCAGCGAATCCGGCCGGCGCCATGAGCGCACCCGCGACCACCACCAGCGCCAAGGGCCAAGACAGCCACACCCGGTCGCGCCACAACCATGCGACGACACCGAGAAAGAACGAAAAGGCCAGCCAGCGCGTGTAGATGAGTTGGGGCACCAACTCGGCAGGCACCGCGAGGTGAACCAGCGCCGCGACGCCGAACAGCACCGTGAACCGCAGCCGCGGCATCAGCAGACCGATGGCACCGACAAGCCCAAGCGCGATGTAGCAGCGCACCTCGATCGGAATGGTCCAAAGCGATCCGTTGACGACGTCCGCCAACGGATGCCCCGGAAACACGCCGGGCAACCGATATTCGCCGCCCCAAAGCACGGCATTGCGAAGCAGAAAATGCCGCGTGATCGGATCGCTGACGAATGCACCAAGCGGCATCGTTCCGAACACCAGCCACAGCACCAGCGGCACGACGAGCAGCATCGTCCACAGCCCCGGCAACAGCCGCAGTGCGCGGGCCAGCGCAAATTCGACCGCGCCGCGCTTCACCAGACTGCCGGCAACAAGGAACCCGCTCAGGGTAAAGAACAGGAACACCGCAAGGCGGCTGACCGGAAACGACAGGAGCGCGACCGATGGATCGAGGCCGCGGGCGGGCTGGGTGAGATCCCAACCGTGCGAAAACATCACCGCCGACGCCAACAGCCAACGCAACACCGTGAACGCATTGGCATCGGCCTTCAGATCGCTCGCGGCGATCCGCCGTCCAGCCAGAGTGGATATCATGACATGGCGGTTTAGAAGGCGTTCTTCTGCCCCAGCACCACCGTAGCGGTCCGGAACAGGATGTAGAAATCGAAGGGGATCGACCAGTTTTCGATGTAATACAGATCGTGTTCGAAGCGCTTGACGAGCTTTTCCTCGGTATCGGTCTCGCCACGCCAACCGCAGACCTGCGCCCAGCCGGTAATGCCAGGTTTGACCTTGTGCCGCGCGGCATAGGACGCAACGACATCGGAAAACAGCCGACCGCCAGCGCGCGTCGACGCAGCGTGCGGTCGCGGGCCGACCAGCGACATGTCGCCCTGCAGGACGTTCAGCAGCTGCGGTAGTTCGTCGAGGCTGGTGGCGCGCAGAAACCTGCCGACCCTTGTAACGCGCGGATCGCGGCGGCTCGCCTGCACAATCGCATCGGTCTGGGCATGGTTGTGATACATCGACCGGAATTTGAAGACCCGGAACGGCTTGTTATTAAAGCCCTCGCGCGGCTGCCGGAAGAAAATCGGGCCGGGTGAATCGAGCTTCACCGCCAGCGCGACCAGCAGCAGGATCGGCGACAAGGCGAGCACGATCAAGCCCGCCAGCAGCCGATCTTCGATCATCTTGGCGATCGCGTCGGTACCCGAGATCGGCCGTTCGAACAGCGTCATCACCGGCATTTCGCCGAGCAGAACAACGGGGCGGCGGGTGAAGGCAAAACTCGCCAGATCGGGCGCGAGGCGGATCTTGACCGGCGTCAGCGCGAGCCGGCTAACGACCTGCTGCAGGCGCGTATCGGCCGACCATGGCAAGGCGACAATGACCTGATCGACGCGCCCGTCCCGGATCATCGAGATCAAGGCGGAAAGATTGC
>JBBROI010000006.1:0-176123 GCA_038229555.1 Sphingomonadales bacterium | reverse complement strand
GTCGTCTCGACATCGACCACGACGCCGGTGCGCAGCGGCTCGTCGGCGGTGACCGGCGTCATCGTGAGGGTTGTTTCGTCGATCCGGCGCAGGATCCGATAGTCCGGGCTGGCAGCGAGCAGTTGCGCTGCAGCGGCCAGGCCTTGATCCGAGGTCGTGTCGTTCATCTTCATGTCCTTATGTGAAAGCGGCCACGAACTCGAGGTGAGACGTGGCCGTGAGTTGTTCTGAAGGGCCGGATGGCCGGGGCGCCTTGTCGGCAACCCTCTATTTTCCACTCATTTCATCCCCTCATCGCTTCCACACGAAATCCGTATGGCCAACCACGTTCAGACCAGGTCATGACCAGGTTGCCGTAAACCGGGTCCACATCCCGGCAAGGATCTCGCCAGCCTTGTCGGTGATCAGCTGCTCTGCAATCGCCCCGAAACCGTGCCGGGTCAGAACCCTGGGCAGGATCAGGATGTGAATGTGGGCGGTCTGGGCAAGACCCGCGTTGGCGGGGACGTGCTGGACGAGCAGCGAGGCGACACCGAGCTCAGCCGCGATCAGCGCCGTAAAGGCGCGGGCCCGGAGAATCTCGTCCCACAGGGTCAGCGCCGGATCGGTTGCGTAGATGGTCCACTGCAGCAGGATCCGTCGCTGCCGTTTCGGCAAGCGGCGCTGGTAGGTGGCCATGAGCTCGTTGAAGTCGACGAAATCCGACGGCGCGCCGCGCGGCAGCTCGACGAGGACCAGCGGGCGCAGTCCGTCGACGCCGTCGTCGGGCAGATCCGTCATGGTCTTGCGATTAAACAGGCCACACGGCGTGTTGGTAATCACCCCGCCGGCACTGTCGGTCGTCTGCCGATTGTAGGAGATCAACGAGACGCCGGCGGGCATTGCCTTAATTGTGAACCCCGGGGCCGCAAGCGGCTTTGGCGGGGTGGCTGGCTTCGTCCTGTAGCGCGGCGTGCGGGTCTTGGTCATGTCGGGGCCTCTTGCGAGGACCGGCGGTTCGAGCCACTACGGCTTTCATCCTACCGGCCTCTCACAGGCCATTTCCCCTGCTTCCAAGCGGCTCGCTGCCGCCCTTACTGTGAATAAGCGTCGAAACGGGACCCCCCTAGTAACTTGGTGGGATCCCTCTTCGACGCCTATCTACAGCCTGGCAGCCCTGCAGAGGCTGTCGGAGCATTCGCGGCATCGGCATAGTCGACTTCCAAGCTTGGAACGCGCCAGATCACCTGTCGCGCCCCTTTCTTGCTTGGAAGTCGGCAAGCTGCTGAACCGTCCAGTCCGGCTCTGCTGGCGGGGGCGGCATCAGATCCTCGACCGAAATATTGGCTGTGCCGGCGGGCTTGACAGATTTCAGGTCCAACGACGCCGATGGCAGCATAGGCTTCGCAATGCGGACCATGTCCTCCTTATCCCTACGATCTGCCTTCTGCTCTTCGCGACGTTTCTCCTGCTCCTCGCAGCGTAGCTCCTGCAGCAGCCATTCCTGGCGCGACGCTTCGATACCGGCCTCCCGGCGGTTTTTGTCGTCGTCACGCTGGCGCCGAACTTCAGCCTCCGCCGCCTCGTCGGCATCACGCTGGCGGCTTTCCTTGATCGCCAAGTCCATCCGGACCCGCTCAGCGCGCCAATCGGCGAGGTCGTTGAATGGCCGGGCAAGGGATCGTCCAAACGCCCGTGCGATCGGCGCAGCGAACCGCTGGGTGGCAGTCAGAGATGACACAACCCGGCGGCTGGCGACCGCCACGTTGATCTCCGGCCTTGGCGACAAGATTTTGTGGTTTGGCGCTGGCGCGGCCGCCGAATGTGAATGCTTTGTCATTGCGACTGGCTTTACAATCGGTCCAGTAGCAAACGACGTCACTTGTGTTACGCCTTTTCGGCCCCCGCTAGCCTGTTCTTCGTCTGGCTTGCTTGCTGGGCGACCAATACCTCCCGCATTTCGCACTTCATGATGGGCTGCAACATCAAATACACTTCTCTGTTCATCCCGGTGCAATAACACCCCAATTTGACTTCCTCGGTTTTCGTCACCACCATCTTGAACCATGCGGCCGAGGGACACGCGCAGCACGCTGGATATATCTTCGGCACTTCGTTGGGCTTCAGATCGCGCCACAGGTCGCTGTAGTGTTCCGAGGTTTGATTTGCTGGCGAGAACATCGAGACTCCTTTGGGATAAAATTTGGCAGCGTGAAAACAGTTGGTGACGCACGTTTTCGGCCAAGGGAGGAGAACCTCCGAAGATCAATCGGGCCCGGATGTCTGGCTGCAGCGCCCGCCCGGCTGAACCGCCCCTCTCCTCAGCGGTTTTCACCGCCGTCGTGAGCTTAACGCTGCCTGCTACGGGCACGCCGTCAGGTTCTTGAACCGGTCCAGAGACGGTCACAGGCCGCAAGGTCTTTGTCGGCTGGAGAACCGCCGCTGCAGCTTCGGGCGCCGAATTTAACTTAGGCGGTGCGGCTGGGTATTCCGCCGTTCCGAGGCGATCCGTCATTATCGGGGCTGCCACGGCTGGGACGACTGCTTCGATCGGTGCGGTCACGAGCGAGGCATCGTTTGCTCGATCCCAGCGTTTTGCGGTGTCGATAGCGGCCGCCAGCTCGGGATGCTCACGGTATTCCGGAAAGAGCAGTCGAGCGTTGCGCAGCTCGGGAGACGCTTGCTGGCCCGAGCCCTCGGCGACCGACTGGTAGCCTTCCAGCTCAAGCTGAGCCTTGATGTTCAGGACTTTGAATGACTGCCGGAGCTTGGCTCGACTGAAATAGTCCGTAGCGCGGGTATGAAAGCCCGCCTGCCGGCACAGGCGGGCTTCGCTCGCCGTCAGGCCAAGCGGCTCGAGCACGCTGGTGCCGTTGCGTTCGCGAGAAACGATGAGGAGCTGATCATTTTTGACGCGATCGAGAATGTCCTGGAATCGTCTGTGCGGCGAAATCCGGGGTGTTGGCCGGCGTAGCGCAGTAGCGATCGCTGGAGACGCCTCCTGGCGGACTGCTCCCGTCGATAGCGCGGCGATCGGATTGCGCTTGAGATCGGCTAGCCAGGCTTCCCGGCAGTTTTCCATCTCGGTCAGCAGGGTCGCGTAATTGAGGACTTCTGCTTTGGCGGCGATTAGCTTTGAGTTCCACGGAGAAAGCTGAGCATCGATTGCCGACAGATACGCAACCGCGTCCCGTTTGCGACGCCGGATCGCGGCTTCAGATTTTAGGTCGCTGACGCTGGCCGTTCCACCATCGACTGCCCGCAAAATACTGTTGCAGGTCTGCAGTGTCTTCTCGGACCGGGATCGCGCCATGGCGATCTGGATTTCGAGGCGCTCGATATCAGCCTCGGCAGAGTCCAGAGCTCCAACCGCCAGTTCGTAAGTCTTACGATGGCGTTCGAGTAACGCCAGTTTCCAGTGATCCCAAACCCCGGTTTTCTCACCGTGGAGCTGGTCGAGCACCGCTAGGTGCCCAAGCCTATGCCTGTCGCGAAGCTGGGCTTTAACGTCGACTTGATCGTAAGCGCCGGTCCAGATGCGGTAGGCGTTCTCCGTCCCGACCTGGGTTGGGACGCCCACCGCTTCCAGCACGCTGGCTTCATTGCCGAGGTGGGCTGTGGGTCGCTGGACAATGCCCATGGCTGCAAATGTGCGCGGATCGAGGCGACGGGCTGAGCCGCTCTCTACCAGCTCGCGATTGCAGTAGCCGGCAAACTCGCTCCGCAACTCCCTTACGAAATCCGTCGCTGCCTTCTCGAAGCGTTCTCCAGCCTTCGCCTGAAATACCGGACTCTTGTTGGCGATGGTGACACCGTGCTTCTTCCGTTCCGGCTTGGAAAGCTCGAGATCCCACGCCTTGGCTTCCGCAATCCAGCGGCATGGTCGATCGTAAAAGTCGAAATGGACGTGCTGGTTGCGGCCATCGTTGTGCGCGTCCGGCTCATGAACCGCAGCAGTAAACATGAGGTCGCGGGCACCGACGTAGTCCGCCAGGCTGCGCGCGATCCTGCCCCGCGCCTCACGGTCAAGCTCGGAGGGGAGTTCGAAGACGACACGGTGCTGCACACGGCCACCGCGACCGAGCGCGATACGGATCGGGGGGTTCTCGGCATCCCAGTCTGGAATCAACTTCAGGGCGTCGAGCAGGCTGTCGAGCTCGCCAGCCTCGCAGTCTACTCGCAGGGGCTTCCTAGCCTTCGCCGGCAAAGTCGCCTTCCGCGAATGCTGTCGGCACACTCCCTGCGCGATTTTGACAAGCCGGTCGGGAACATCGCTGGACGACGCGAGATACCGCCACAGTGTCGGTGAGCCACGGTCGGTGTGCACGGCGAGATGATCTGCCGTGCCCGCCTTTTCATAGTTCCACGCGGCGTTCCAGAACCGCTCGCGCATGTGCGGATCGGGGCTGATGTTGCTTAGCAGTTCCACCGTCCGGGAGGCCGGGTCACCCGCCGCCTCAATGTAGGCGGAGTGTATGGAGGAGGGTGTCTGCAGCTCGTGCTCGGCCGTTATATAGGCGTCGTGGCTGGCAGCCGGGTTACGACCAGCGTTCGCTCCGGATATGGCCACAGCCGCCTGCGACTTTTTGATGCTGGAAAACTTCAGGTGGAACGAGGTGGCACCGTCCGCCGAGACCGGGCGGCGATAGAACGGAGCGGGGCACGCCATATTCGCTGTCTGTGTCCAGCGACTACCACGACTGCGAGCCGCCGGCCGGATCTCAGGGTCCGGTTTTTGGTAGGAGAACCGATAACCCCCACCAAGCTCTTGCTCATGCTGCCACTCGATGAACCGACGTATGGCTGGCGTCATCTCCTTAATCAGCGAAGTTGCGAGCATGTGCATGGCCTGGTGATGACGCGGCATCATTGTGAGCCCACATGCCAACGGTCCGAAAGGCCACGACGACACTTTATTATGTTGGAAGAACATTGTTCTCTCCCGGACCAGGCATTGCCCGGGCAGGGTCCCGCAGCGGCAGCAGCGGCGGTCAGAGACCGACTTCTTCGTCGAACGGCCAGCTGTTCGATGCGCAGCTTAACCCGAGGTTTGACGGGTTAAGGGTATTGCGCCTGATCATACCTACCAACAATCCGCGATGAAATGTTGGATACAAGCGTGCCGAGCCGCTGCCGATCGCGATCGGCAGCGGCTCGGCAAACCCGGACAACATCATGTCGGAGCTGATCGACTATGCCGGCAGTGTCACCGGGGAAGGGAGATATTCGACGCGTCGATTTACGGCACACTCAACACCGCGCCGAGCTGGCAATACGACCTTAGCCACCGCCCTGTCCGATCGGACAGGGCGTTCTGTGTGATACACATAAACTATTTGACATCGCCGTTCTGGGTGTTACACATAACGGAAGTGATAGAAGGAATTACGGCGTGGCCAAGCTTCCGGCCCTTGTTACGGCACTTGCAGCGGTTGATGGCCGCGAGCGCACGTCTGTGGATCATGTAGCCCGCACGATCCGCGAGCGAGGGTATATCACGACGGGAAAGCGTGGGGGCGGTGCAGCCGAGATGGCAGCGCGTGATGCAGCTAACCTCCTGATCGCGTTGAACGGTGCCGACACCCCGAAAGGCGCCGGCCTAGCGATCGATCGTTTTCGCAGTTTGCGCTTCTGGTTCCCCGGCACCGCCAGCGAACTGGCCGCAAGAAACGATACCTACCCAGATCTGCCCAAGCCACTTCAGCACGTAATGAACTCGCGTTTTTTCGGCGAGGCGCTGGACGCGCTTATTGAGGGCGTGCCGGACCTGGCGGCATCGTTCCACCAACTTGCCTGCGTCACCTATGAAAAGGACGCCGATTACATCGACAAGCATCTTGCTGGTATAATCCGGCTGGGTAAGTTCGGACTTGAAGTAGTTTTCGATCGGTTCGCCGCTTTTATCGAGATGTTTGGTCTGAATGGCAGCGAACGCCGCGTCTTATTTGAAGCCGCTTATGTCCAAGAAACGGACCGGGCGCAAAGTGGCTTTTACGGCGAGCCTTGGCCGGACAGGAAAGTCCGGGTAACAATCGGTTTCCTTACTTTGTATAGTCTTTGGCAGGCGCTCAATCCTGATTATGCGCTGCCCGGTTTTCCTGCTCCGTTGGTAGATTGCGTCGGCGAGGAAGCCGAATGACTACCTCTGGCCTTCGCGAACCCGCGCGCTGGATAAGGCAGTTCAGCCTTACGCTCCGCGCCCGCCGTCTTGAGGTCGAGCTTAACCGCGCCCTTTTCGGGCAGGGCAGCGACACGGAGTTAGAGGCCGAAATGTCGTCGCTGCTGCGGAGCGACCCTGAAACGCGCTGGGCGTCGCAGAAGATCGCGGATGAAACGAGCATCCTCGACACCGGCGAAATTCACGAAATCCAGGACTTCAACCCCCGCCCGGCCCCCGTGCCTGCTGCTGGCGTCGTCGCGTGAACGCAATGCCGCCTCTCCACATACCGGACCCGGAGACGGCGCGACTCGCCCGAATCCGGTTGCAGGCGACGTGCACCCGGCAAGACGGTGCGGCGCTGCTCGCAATTCCCGTTGCTACATGGGACGATTGGCGCGGCAAGGGCCTGGTCCCGCCACCGATCGCGGGGACCAAGCGTTGGTCGACCGCTTCGTTGCTACGTCGGTTCGATGGTGGCGATGAGCCGCAAATCACGGCAGCATCGTCGCCCTTGGAACGTTGGCAGGCGGCGCAGTGTGGCTAAGGTTGGGCTCGACGGCATCAACACCGTGCGTCGCAAGCTCGCGTCGGGAACGGTCGCGGTTTACTACTATCACCGCGCTACCGGGCGAAAGCTGCCCGGCAAGCCGAGTTCGCCTGAGTTCGTCGCCGCGTATCATGCGGCTGCGGTCAGCATCTCATCGACCGATCGGCACGTGGGGACGCTGCAACGCGCGATTCAAGATTACCTACAGTCGTCGGACTTCACGGGGCTGCGCGCTTCGACCCAGACCGATTACCGGAAGCACATTGCTAAGGTCGAAGCGAAGTTCGGGACGCTACCCCTGATCGCGCTAAATGATCCTGCGGTGCGTGGCACCTTCCTGAAATGGCGTGATGGACTGGCGGTTCGATCGAAGCGGCAAGCCGACGCTGCGATGGTCATGCTCGGCACCATCATCGCTTGGGCAATGGACGCTGGCGAATATCGCATCCTCTACAATCGAGCGGCGCGGCCTGGACGGCTCTATAAATCGGCGCGTGCCGATATCATTTGGACGGTTGGCGACATCGACCGGTTCAATGCCGTCGCTTCGCCAGCTCTTCGCCTGTTGCTGCTGATCGCGGTCGATACCGGACAACGCGAGGGCGACCTGCTCGCGCTCACCTGGACCGCTTGGGACGGCTCGCACGTGAGCCTCAAACAGTCCAAGGGCGGCAAGCACGTCCGCGTCATGGCGACAGCTGAACTGCGAGCCGCGCTGAACGGTGCGACTCGAGCGTCCACCTCCTTGCTGACAGACGATCAGGGCCGGCCGTGGACGCTGAGTCGTTTTAACAAGGCTTGGCGAGCAGCGACGCTCGACGCCGGTTTGGACGGGCTACACTTTCATGATTTGCGCGGGACGTTCGTGACGCGCGCTGCGGATGCCGGCGCGTCCGTCGCTCAGATTGCGACGATCACCGGGCACTCACTGAAAGACTGCCAGACGATTCTCGACGCCTACATGGCGCGCACGGGCAATCGCGGGGACGCCACAATTCACCGCATGGACAGTCACAAGCGCACCGCCGCTGCAAAACGCCTGCAAAATGCCAATCGAGCCAACCCGAAAGGAACCAGCTAACATGCTGAATTTACATGGTGCCCGCGGCCGGAGTCGAACCGGCACTCCCGTAAGGGCGAGGGATTTTAAGTCCCTTGCGTCTACCAATTCCGCCACGCGGGCGCGCGTGCAGGTGACGCCTTTCAATCGACGTTGAGGCGGTCGCGCAAGTCCTTACCGGGTTTGAAATAAGGGACGCGCTTGGCATCGACCTTCACCGACGCGCCGGTGCGCGGGTTGCGACCTGTGCGAGCATCGCGGGCGCGGGTCGAAAAAGCCCCAAAGCCGCGCAGTTCGACGCGGCGACCATCGGCCAGCGCTTCGACGATGGTATCGAAAATGATCCCGACGACGCGCTCGACATCGCGGACGGTCAAATGCGGATTGCTTGCGGCAACCGAAGACACGAGTTCGGATCGGATCATTTGTCTGTACCCCGTTGCAAGGCCGACCTCCGCCTCCGACGCCGCCCCACCGAAAAAGTCTAATTGCCGCACTCGCTTCGTCAAGCAGATACGCCCGCGAAACGAAGCGACAGTCTAAAAAATACCATAAAAAGTCCGTCGCCGGAACACCCGACGACGGACCTTTATGTCCAAAACCGGCGAAACGCCTAGTTCTTGCCGTCTTCCTTGGCGCGATTGAGCGCAGCACCGAGGATGTCGCCGAGCGATGCGCCCGAGTCGCTGGAGCCGTACTGCGCCACCGCCTGCTTATCCGACGCGATCTGTTCGGCCTTGATCGACAGCATCGGCGTCTTGTTACGCTCGAAGCCGATGATCATCGCATCGACCTTCTGGCCCTTCTGGAAGCGTTCGGCGCGCTGCTCATCGCGGTCGCGGCTAAGGTCACCACGCTTGATGAAGGCAATCGGGCCGTCCTCGCCGACCTGCACATCGATGCCGCCATCGCGGGCCTCGACGACGGTGACGGTAACGATCTCGTTCTTGCGCATCGCATTGCCGGTCGGACCTTCGGCGCCCGCCTTGGGAGCCTTCGATTCGTCGAGCTGCTTGATGCCGAGCGAGATGCGTTCCTTTTCGACATCGACTTCAAGGACCACCGCCTTGACGCGCTCGCCCTTGTGGTGCCGCGCCAGCGCCTGTTCGCCGGTAAGGCCCCACGCGATATCGGACATGTGGACCATGCCATCGACTTCGCCGTCCAAACCGATGAACAGCCCGAATTCGGTAGTGTTCTTGACTTCGCCTTCGAGGATGGTGCCGACCGGATGGTCTTCGCCGAAGACCTCCCACGGGTTGCGCTGGGCCTGCTTGAGGCCGAGCGAAATGCGGCGCTTGTCCTCATCGACCTCGAGCACCAGCACTTCGACTTCCTGGCTGGTCGAAACGATCTTGCCGGGGTGGACGTTCTTCTTGACCCACGACATTTCGCTGACGTGGACAAGGCCTTCTATGCCCGCTTCGAGTTCGACGAAGGCTCCGTATTCGGTGATATTGGTGACGCGGCCCTTGTGCTTGGTGCCAACAGCGTATTTCGCGGCCGCCGTCGTCCACGGATCGGCTTCGAGCTGCTTCATGCCAAGGCTGATGCGCTGCGTCTCACGGTTGATGCGGACGATCTGGACGCGCAGCACATCGCCGATGTTGAGCACTTCGGATGGATGGTTGACGCGCTTGTAGCTCATGTCGGTGACATGCAGCAGGCCGTCGATGCCGCCGAGATCGACGAACGCGCCGTAATCGGTGATATTCTTGACGGTGCCATCGACGATCTGACCTTCGGCGAGCGACGAGATCAGGCCAGTGCGCTGTTCGGCGCGCGATTCTTCGAGGATCGAACGGCGCGAGACGACGATGTTGCCGCGCTTGCGATCCATCTTGAGGATCTGGAAGGGCTGCGGCAGGTTCATCAGCGGCGTGACATCGCGAACAGGACGGATATCGACCTGCGAACCGGGCAGGAAGGCGACAGCGCCATTCAAATCGACAGTGAAGCCGCCCTTGACCCGACCGAAGATGACACCCTCGACGCGCTCACCAGCGGCATATTGGGTTTCGAGCGCATCCCATGACGCTTCGCGGCGGGCGCGGTCGCGCGACAGCATCGCTTCGCCATTGGCGTTCTCAACGCGGTCGACATAGACTTCGACATCGTCGCCGACGCTCAGATCGATGCTGCCATCGGGGTTGGCAAATTCGCGGAGCGAGATGCGGCCTTCGGACTTCAGGCCGACATCGATGACGGCGAGGTCGTTTTCGATCGCGGTGACGCGACCCTTAACGACGCGGCCTTCGAAACTCTGGTTCTTGCCGAGGCTCGATTCGAGCATCGCGGCGAAATCATCGCGGGTTGGTTGCGCGGCGGTAGCCATATATCCGTCAATACCTTGTCAGTCAGGACCGGCACGGGAACGCCCCGTGAAATCCATCGGTCCGCACCATGCGGGCCGTTCCGTGTCGTCGCGGCGGCACCATGCCGTCCGCTCATGCAGTGACCGGCGAAAGCCCAAGCCGGGGACCATCATGATCCCGAAAAGCTTCAGACCTGTTGCTGGCCGTCGCCGCGAATCGCTGCTTCTACAAGTGCGATTGCTTGGCTGACGGCGGCGGCTATACCCAAATGCGTGGTATCGAGCAAGGCGGCGTCGGCGGCCTGTACCAAGGGTGCCGCCGCACGATGCGAATCGCGCGCATCGCGCGCCAGAATATCGGCGAGCACGGTAGCGAAATCGCGGTTATCGCCGGTTCCGGCAAGTTCGCGGTGGCGCCGCTCGGCGCGACATTCGGGGCTGGCGGTGACAAACAGTTTCGCAGGCGCATCAGGCGCAATGACAGTACCGATGTCGCGCCCGTCGAGCACCGCACCGCCGGCTTGCGCCGCAAACGCCCGCTGACGATCGAGCAGCACCGCGCGGACACCCGGGTGCGCCGAGACGATCGACGCGCTTTGCGAATTTTCCGAACTCATCAAATCTGGGGTGTCGAGCAGCGCCGGATCGAACCCCCTCGCCGCCGTTTCCGCCGCCACAGCGTCACCCGGGTCGCTGCCGCCCAACCGTACCGCGAGGCCCACGGCGCGATACAACTTGCCGGTATCGAGATGCGGCAAGCCGTAGTGGCGAGCGATCGCCCGCGCGATCGTGCCTTTGCCGCTTGCGGCCGGACCGTCGACGGCGATAACTAAATTGGCTATCGGGGACATGCGCATTCCATCGTTGTCACCTAGCCGCGCAAGGGACATGCCGACAAGCCGGGAGGCGACCATGGCCGAAGCCGACATTCGCGCAGCAATCGAAACTTATGCCGCAGCCTGGGTTCGTGGCGACCTTGCCGCGATCGTCGGCTGCTATCACGACGAATTCACGCTGCACTATTTCGGCGACAACGCGCTGGCCGGCATCCACAGCGGCAAGGCGGCTGCACTGACCGCGCTCGCAAGCTTCTCGCAAAAATCCCGGCGGCGGCTGATGGCGGTCACCGCGACCATGGCCGGGGCGGATCGCGGCGCGGTCATCGCGCGCGAAATGCTGACGCATAATGAGCGCGAGATCGAGGTCGAACGCCTGCTGGTTTATGCGGTGCGCGACGGCCTCCTCGCCGAGTGTTGGGTGTACGATCAGGATCAGCGGTTAATCGATGCAATCATCGACGGCAGTGCATCGGTGGAGCGATAGCGCCGGTTGGACGTTCGTCCACTGCAACCTCACCCCGGCGGAGACCGACCATGATCCTGCAATCCACCCCCGTGCTATATGTCGAAACCATCGAAGCGTCGGAGGATTTTTTCGGCAAGCTCGGGCTCCAGCGTACCGTTTCGGTCCCAGAAACCGGCACACCGCATTTCGTTATTCTGTCGGCGGGCGGCGTCGGCGGCAATGACGGCATCGGCATCATGCTCGAAACCTTCAAAGCAGCCGAGGATGATGCGGCGCACCTGCCTGCCGACCAACTCCGCCAAAAGGCGCACCTGTTCATGGCGGTCGCCGATCTCGATGCAGCCGCAAAGGCGCTCGAAGGTCATGAGGTCGTCATGCCAAAGCGCGACACATTCTACGGCGCAACCGAAATCTGCTGGCGCGAACCCGGTGGCCATTATGTGACGCTGGCTCAGTTCGCCGCCAACTCACCCGACGAAGCGTAAAGAACCGAAACGGCGGCAATCATCGCCAGTTCGGCTTGCGCACAGCAATAGTTGTGCCTAGCCTTTGAGCATGGTGGTGGGGGCACAACCCGAGCAGAGTTATGCTGTCGTGGCCGGAACCCGGCCCGAGGCGATCAAATTATCGCCGCTGATCCTCGAACTCCGCGCGCGCGGCGCGGAGGTTACCTTGATCTCTACGGGGCAACATCGCGAACTATTGCACCGAGCTTTCGACGTCTTCGGCCTGAAACCCGACCATGACTTGGGTGTCATGCGGACCGTTCAGACCCCGGCTGATCTGCTCGGGCGTCTGACCCCGCAACTTGCCGAGACGCTGTCGGGTCTCGCCCCGGATGCCGTCATTGTGCAGGGCGATACAGCAACTTGTCTCGCAGGCGCGCTGGCCGCTGCCTATGCGCGATTGCCGCTGGTCCATATCGAAGCGGGGCTGCGTACCGGCAACTCCGAACCTTTTCCCGAAGAAATGCATCGAAAGCTAGTCGCCCAAATCGCCTGCCTGCACTGCGCCCCTACATCGGCAGCGGCCACTGCATTGCGTAGCGAAGGCATCGCAGCTTCGGCGATCCATGTTACCGGCAATACCGGTATCGACGCGCTACTGCACGTCCACCGACGGCTGTCAGGCGACGCCGCTCTGACAAAGACAATCGCCGCACGCTTTGCCGCAATCGACGGGTCGCGACCGCTGATCCTCGCAACTGTGCATCGCCGCGAGAATCACGGTCACCGCCTTGCCAGTATTGCGGCAGCGCTCGCCGACCTCGCGAACGATGCCGACATCGTGGTGCCCGTGCATCCGCATCCAGCGGTCGCGGTAGCGCTGCGTTCACGCCTTACGGGCGTTGCGGGCGTGCATCTGCTGCCACCGCTCGATTATCCTGCGTTCGTTTGGCTGCTCGGGCAGGCGACGCTGGTCTTGACCGATTCGGGAGGCGTGCAAGAAGAAGCTCCGGCGCTTGGTGTGCCGGTATTTGTATTGCGCGACGTTACCGAACGCGCGGAAGGGGTCGACACCGGCAATGCGCGCCTGATCGGGACCGATCGCACCGCAATCACCCGCACCGTACGCGCTCTGCTGAACGATCATGCTGTATTCGGGCGCATGGCCGAACCCGCGTTGCCCTATGGGACCGGCGATGCCGCGTCACGGATCACAAATATATTGGGCCAGGCCTTCGGTCGCGCAAAGGTACTGGCGGGCGACAACAAGGCGGGTCGACTATCCTTGCGCTCCGCCTGAAGACGCTTTTGGCTGCGGGATGACCTCGCATAACCGCCACCTAGAATATTGCATTGGCAGCCCGAAATCCTGACCGCCGTTATCGCCCGCGCGAAACGACCGGCGGCTTGTTCGGCTGGGCTGGGTCGAAACGCACCCGCACCGTCTCGCCGGAATTACCGGGGAAATTCGTGAAGATCGCAGTCACGAGGTTCGGAACCAACTTGGTCAGGTCGTTCGATGTGCTGATGGTTTCGGCGCGGCCTTCGAAAACGCTGCTGCTGTCGGTCCGACGCGCGATCTTCAGTTCGACGAAGCTGTTATACTGGGTGATCGACGTAACCTCGGGGTAGCCGAAGAAACCATCGCCGTAATACCCCCAATAGCCTGGATAGAACTGCGATCTCCAGCCGTAGAAGCCACCGCCGTAACCAGGCCCGCCATACCCAAAACCGCCGTAACCACCATAGCCGCCGAAGCCGCCACGACCGAAACCGCCATAGCCTCCGAACCCGCCAAAACCGAGCCGCGTTTCAATCTTTTCGCGCGGCGCGCCAACGGCATAATCGAGACTGACGACCAAAGTCGCATCGCCCGGAGGTGCTTCGGCAAAGCCGTTCGAGATCAGTCGTTGCCGGACGAGGTTAGCGTAGGTCGCGAACTCGAGTCCGCCGGACTTGCGGGCTTCGGTTGCCTTGATCGTGAAGGTCTGCCCCGCGGGTGCGGGAAGCGATTGAAACCGGGCCACGCGGGCCTCGAACTGCGGCGCACAGCCCGCCAGCAGCACTAGCGCCGCAGCAGGAGCAAGAAGACTAATGATGCGCGTCATGGGCTTAGGCCTTGTTTATATAACGACCGATGATGACGTGAGCGTAGGTCTGGTCAAGTTAATGCGAACTGAACCTGTTTAGGCCCAACGCGCGATTGCGGCTGATTGGTGCACGCTGCGGCGATGGGAGCCGAATCGATTATCTCCGGACCTCTCGCGTTGCCTGACGCGCCAAGCAATTGATCGCCCTACGCCAGGCTACGCCGCGCCCGACGCGGCGCTGTCCGACGCCAACTCACCCTCGAGCCAGCTCTTAAGCTGCGACTTAGGGGCCGCGCCGACCTTTGTCGCGGCGACCTCGCCACCCTTGAACAGGATCATCGTCGGGATGCCGCGCACCCCGTAGCGCGTCGGTGCATCGGGGTTTTCGTCGATGTTCAATTTGACGATCTCGACGCCGGCGAGTTCATCGTTGATCTCTTCGAGCGCCGGGCCGATCTGGCGGCAGGGGCCGCACCATTCGGCCCAGAAATCGACGAGTACCGGCGTGCCCGAACTGATGACATCGGCATGAAACGAGGCGTCGGTAACGTGCTTGGCGGCCATAAGATCGGCTTTCGTAAAGGGTCAGGCAGCAGAGATAGGCGTGGGCGCACCGGCAATCAACGGCGCAGCAAGCTCGGCCAGCAATGCGTTCGGCAAGTCGATCAATACCGGACCTTCGGTATAGAGCAGCGCTGCATTGACCGGGCGGCCGGGGAAAACGCGTTCGAGTGCAGCGACATAGGCCGCCATCTGTTTCAGATGATAGACATCGACGCCGCTCGCGTCGGCTGGAACACGCCGTCCGGTCTTGAAATCGATTACACTGATCGAATCTTCCGTCACCAGCAGGCGATCAACCGTACCCGCAATGACGGTATCGCCGACCAGCGCAGCGATCGGCGCTTCGGCCAGCGCACCGTCGGCGAACACAGCGGCAAAACGCGGATCGTCGAGAATGCCGATAACGGTATCCGCCAACTCCGCCGCATCGAGATTGGGAGCCGCCATGCGCGCCCAGGCAAGTGCTGCCGTCCGACGTTCGGCTGTCGGAACCGACGGCAAGCGCTCGAACAGCGTGTGCAGCGCCTGACCCCGTGCCGCTGCCCGCTGCGCCGCAGGTCCGGCAGGCGGTTGCGCAATATCGTCGCTGGCAATGGCCGATGGCGATAGCGGGCGCGGCGGGCGCATTTCCTGCGGCGCGGCGGTCCTTGCCCAGTCGGGGACCTTCAGCGCCACCGCAAGATTTGCCGGGCGGAGTTCAGGGCCTCCCGACTTCCATGCACCGGTGGCGTATACAAGACTTTCCGTCGCCCAGCCGTCGCGGGCTGCCGCCTCCGCGCCGAGCGTTTCGAGCGCCGCCTTGACCTTGGCGTACCAGCTGTCGTCGGGAACCGCACCTTTGCTGCCGCTCACCGCACCGCCGACGAACAGTAAATCCTCGGCGCGAGTCAGCGCGACATACAAGAGCCGCCAATGCTCGCGCGCGGCATCTGCATCGTCACGCACCATCTGGTCGGCGATCGGGCCAGTCAGCCCTTTGCGCGATGGGACGAACAGCGGCAGCACACCGTTTCCGTCGAGATCGAACAGCACTGCCCGGTCGCGGTCCTTGCGCCGCGCCGCGGTTGCATCGGCGAGGATGACTACCGGGGCCTGCAACCCCTTGGCGGCGTGGACCGTCATCAGCCGCACGGCATCGACGGGGGCCTCGGGATCGCGCTTCAGTTCGACATCGCCGGCTTCGACCCATGCCAGGAACCCCTGCAGCGACGGCGCATTGGCGGCTTCGAACGCCAGCGCCTGTGCCAGCACCGCATCGATGGCATCGCGCGCCTCCTCGCCAAGCCGGTGGAGCAGCCGTTCGCGTCCGGCGAATTGCGGTTCCGACAGAATGCGTTCGAAGAACTCATAGGGCGCAGTGAAATCGGCCAGCCGCAGCACCGCGTCGAGCCAGTCGCGTGCAGCCACGGCATGGGGGGCCGCGTCGCCGCGCAGCCGCTGCCACAATGCCGCCTTGGCACGATCATGCGCGAGATCGAACAGTTGCTGTTGCGTCAGCCCGATCAGCGGCGACACGAGCAGCGCCGCGAGCGTCAGATCGTCGTCGGGCTGCAGGGCGAAGCGCACCAGCGCCAACAGATCCTGCACCGCCAGCGGCTGCGTCAGCGTGAGCCTGTCGACCCCGGCGACCGGCACCCGCAAATCGTGCAGCGCCGCCACCAGTGCCGCCGAAAAGCCGCTGCGACTGCGGACCAGCACGAGAATGTCTTCGGGCCGTACTGCTCGCCCGCGCGCTTCGAGCATCAGGGGCGCGCGCGGATCGAGCCAGCCGGCGATGGCGCGCGCGGTCGCATGCGCCATCTCGCGCTGACGGCTCCCAAGGCTTTCGTCACTGGCGTCGTCTTCGGCATCGGTATCCTTGTCATCGCCATCACCCGGCGCGCCGACGACGGGCCACACCGTCACCGCACCGGCGAGGTTGGCGCGTTCGGGGATATGCGGCGGCACGGCGGCGCGGCCAAAGGCATCACCCAGTTCGCCGACGACCTGATCGACGACGTTCAACACCGCGCCGACCGAGCGGAAATTGGTATCGAGGCCGATGTTGCGCCAGTCTTGTGCGGCGTCACCGGCAAGCTGCTCGAATGTTAACCGCTGATCGGCGTAATAGCCGGGATCGGCCCCCTGAAAGCTAAAGATCGACTGTTTGAAATCGCCGACGACGAACAGCGTGCGCTGCACATCGCGCGCGCCTTCGCCCGCCCAGAATTCCTCGGTGAGTTTTTCGACGATACGCCATTGCTGGCGGTTGGTGTCCTGCGCCTCATCGACGAGTAGATGGTCGATGCGGGTATCGAGCTTGTAACGTACCCATTCGCCCGCGCCCGGTGCTTCGAGCAGGCGCACCGTCGCGTCGATCATGTCGTCATAATCGACGACGCCCAGCCGCGTTTTCGCCGCCTGCCACGCCCCTGCCAGCCGCAGCCCGATACGCAGATGTTGCGCCGCGTGCGTCGCCGCAGCGTACAGCGCCTGCTGCGCGCGCAAACCGATCAGGAATTCGGCGGTGCCATTCGCAATATCGGCGAGGTCCGGGTCGGTACGGACGGCGGCAACCGGCACGGGCGTCTTACGAGCTTCCCACTTCGACGTCAGGAAAACCAAGCACACGGCGTCAAAGGCTACACATCTGCCCGCCGCGTTCTTCGCCAACCAATCCTGAAGTGTCACCGCCGCCTTAGCCCAATTGACGCCGCCCGCCTTACCCAACGCCGATGCCAGCCGCTGCAATTCGCCGTCCGGGATCGCGGCCAGCCCCTTGGCCAGCGCCGTCGCCGCATCGCCCTCGGCAGGCAGGCCCAACGCTCGCCGCAACGCCGGTTCAAACCCTTCGGCGCGGTATCGCAGCAGCACCTCGTCGTGCGCCAGCAACGCCGCAACCACGCCCCCCAGCCGCCGTTCGCCACCGGCGATGCTGACGGCGGCAAGATCGTCGAGGAAGGCGGTATCGTTGTCGCGCGACGCATTTTCGATCGCTTCGGTCAGCAGGCGGCGGCGCAAGGTCAGCGCGCTGCGGTCATCAAGCGTGGTGAATCCCGGCGCGACATCGGCCTCGAGCGGAAAACTGGCGATCAGCGACTGGGCAAAGGCGTGGAGCGTCTGGACTTGCAGCCCGCCCGGCGCATCGAGCACCTGCGCGAACAACCGCCGCGCCACCGCCATGGTCACCGGGTCGGTTTCGGCACGCAGCGCGGCAAGGTCGCTGGCGAGCTCGGCCTCATCGCAGCGCACCCAGCGCGCCAGCCGGTCGAAGATGCGCGTCTGCATTTCGGCGGCGGCGAGTTTGGTGAAGGTCAGGCACAGGATGCGTTCGGGCCGTGCACCCTGCAGCAACAGCCGCAGCACCCGCGCCGACAGCACCTGCGTCTTGCCGGTTCCCGCCGACGCTGCAACCCAGGCGTGGATCTCCGGCGCGGCGGCCTCGGCCTGCGCCGGTTTCAGCGCGAAGAGCGGCGTGATATTGCTCACAGCCGCTTGTCCGGACGCCCCAACCATTCGGCGACCCGCGCCAGATGATCGTAATCGTCCCACGACAGCTGCGGGCGAATTTTCGGAACGAAAGGCTCCATCCCGGTCAGCAGCCGCGACGTCAGGCCGGTGACCCGGTCGAGCACGAAAGCGATATGTGCCGCCGGGGGGTCACCGCGCAGCGGATCGCTGATCTTGCCGCGCTCGTTGCCGCCCTTCAACTGCCAATAGCCGATTTCCACAATCGCAGCGGCGGCAACTCGCCGGGCGTCGCGGGTCTGCAAATTGCCCGCCGCCGCCATCGCCGCAATCAAGCCCAATTGATTGGCAAACCCGCTGGTGACCTGCGCGTTCGTCGGCGGCGCACCGGTCTTGTAATCGATCACCGCGAGCCGCCCGTCACCGTCGCGGTCGATCCGGTCGGCGCGCCCGCGCACCACGACGCCGTTGAGCAGCGCCAATTCGCCCTTGGCTTCGGCGGCGACCACCTGCCAACCGGCGGCTTCACGCGCATGGACCTGTTCGCCCGCCCAGCGGATCATCCGCCGCACGCGCGGGGCCCAGAGCGCCCGCAGCAGCGGCAACCTTCCGGCATCCTGCAGCATTTCGTCGGCATAGCGATCGAGCAGATCGAGACTGCCGCCGCCGCCCGCCGACCAGCGATCGAGGACATCGTGGATCCGCGTACCCCTCTCGGCCGCCGTCGGTTCCTGATCGAGCGGATCCCACGCCTTTAGCTGCAGGATGTTGCGCGCGTAAAAGGCATAGGGATCGGTGGCCAGCCCGTCGGCTTCGGTAACCCGCAAGGTACGCGGGCGGGCAAGCAACGGCGGCGATGGTGCTGGCCGTGGCACCGGATGCGCCTCGCCGCCGCCATCGAGACCGCGCGCCAGCGTCAGCAACGCGCGATCGGGGGTAAGGCCGCCGACAAACGCCTCGAGCCGCAGCCAGAAACGCGACGGCACCATCGGTCCCGAATCGTCGCGCCGCGCCCGGGTCAGCAGCACCTGCCGCGCCCCCATCGCCTGGACGAAATCATGCGCCGCAAGCCCCGTATCACGCAGCGTCCCCGGCAACCCCAGCCGCGAGCGGATCGCCGGGGCAAGCCACGGATCGGGCGACGGACGGCGCGGCCAGACGCCGTCGTTGAGGCCCCCCAAAATCATCACATCGGCGCGTTGCAGCCGTGCCTCGAGCGGCCCCAAGATGGCGAGGCGCGGATGCTTGCCATAGGGCGGTCGCACCGCGACCCCTGCCAGCAGCGCGCCCACCAGCCCCGGCGCATCGGCGGCCTCGAACGCCCCGAACGGTGCTCCATCGGCATCGAGCGAATCGATCAGGCTACTGAGTGCCCGCCCGTCGGCTCCGCTCCACAACCGGTCCCCGGCGAGCGCCCCCCCCGCCACCCGCAGGATCGCAGCGATATCGGGCAGGGTGACCGTGCGCCCGCCTTCAAGCCGTGTCAGCGGATCGAGCAGCGGAGCCGTTTCCGCCCACCATGGCGAGAGCGGTTGCGTCCGGTGTTCGGCTTCGGCGTCCCATTCGTCGATTGTCGCTGCCAGCGCATCGAGCCCCGGCGGCGGGCGGACGCCGCGCAGCACCCGGTCGAGGCGGCGGACGTGGCCGAGCCATGCAAGCCGCCGTTCGCCTGCCATCACCAGCGGGTGCTTGAGTGCGGCGAGCAACGCCACCGGAGCAAAACCCTGCGCACCCGCCTCGACTAGCGCCAGCGCCAACGCACCGGGCGGCGTCTGGCGCAGCGGCGTCCCCGCCGAATCGTCGATATCGATGCCGAAGCGACGGCAATGTGCCGCAACACGTTGCGCCAAGGTCCGGTCGGGTGTCACCAGCGCCGCCGTCGCCAGCGGCGTTTCGAGCGCCCGCCGCAGGGCCAGCGCAATGACCTGCGCCTCCTCGGCGGGGGTCGCGGCTTCGATAGCGGCGATATTGTCGAGTGGGTTGTCCGCCCCTTCCTCTCGGGCCGAGGAAATCGCGAACGCTGCCGCCGGGGCCATCGCCGCCGCGACCAGCGCCGTCCGCCCCGCCGGACCATCGCGCGCCGTTGTAACGCCCCAGTCGCGCACATCGCCGCGCGCCACACCCAATCGCGCCAGCAGACACTTTAGCGCGAATTGCGGATGCTCCTCGCTATCGCGCGGCGGGCGTTCGTCGTCGGGAGTTGCCAGCCGGCAATGGATCGCCTCCCAAGCATCGTCGCCCATCGCAGTATCGAGGCCCGGCAGAATGACCATGCCACTGTCGAGCTGCGCCACCGCCGCAAGCAGCCGCGCCACCGGTGGCGCACTCCCCAGAATACCTGCCGCGATCACCGGGCCGCTGGCTCCGCCTCGCGCCCACCGCGCGATTGTCTGATCGATCAGCGCCGCAAGCCGGGTACCGCCTTCGCCCGCGCCGTTGGCATCGCGCGCCGCTGGCCAAGTGCGGATAATGATGTCGAGAAAGGTCAGTGTCGGCTGCCAATGCGCTGCCAGATCCGCCTCGACTGCCTCGGCGGCGAGGCATTCGGGGTCGACTTCCTCGGCGATCAGCGCATCGAGCGTCGTCCCCAGTTCATCGGCGAGCCGCAGCGCCTCGACCGCGCCACGCGTCCGGCCAGTGCGCTCCCCGAACGCCCGCACCAGCCGCGCCAGTTCGAGACGGCGGCGCAGCGGCGGCAGCGCCGCAGCGGGCGGTGTCTCCCCGGCGGCGAAGCGTTCGAAGCCGCTGTCGTCGAGATCGCCGACGGGCGTCATCCGCGGCAGCAACAAGCCCTTCTCCGCCGATTCGCGCACGAAGGCGTCGGTCAGCGCACGCACCGCACGGCGGTTGGGCAGCAGGACATGGACCCGCGCCAAGGTCAGCGGATCGCCGCCAAAGCGCGCCAGCAACCCTTTGGCGAGCGCGTCAGTAAACGCGACATGGGCCGGGATCGAATAGACCCGGGGCAGGGGGTCAGGCGACGGCAAGCAAACCTTCCGTTTCGCCGACCGCGGCTGGCGTGCCGACGTGGAACCACAGCCCCTGATGCACTGCGCCGTACAATCGCCCCGTTGCCAGCGCCTTGTTCCATGCGCGCCACACTGAAAACGGCGTCGCCACCTCGCCATCGAACAGGTGTTTCGACAGCAGCTGAATCCCCGAATACACAAAGGGCGCGAGCCGGACCTCGCCGCGCGGGCGCAGCCCACCCGTCGGGTCCATGTGGAAATCGCCGCGACCGACATAGCCGTGCGCGCGGGCCAGCGGGACGAGCAGCAGCAACCCATCCATCGTCGCCGCGTCCCACCGCTGCGCGAGGAGGCGCAGCGTATCGACCGAGCCATCGATCCACAGATTATCACTATTCACCACGAAAAACGGGTCGGCGTCGATCAGCGGCAGCGCCTTGACCACTCCGCCGCCGGTTTCGAGCAAGGTCGCTCGCTCGTCCGATACCTTGACGGTGGGGCCGGTGGTGCGCGACTTCAGATGCGCTTCGACCTGATCGGCGAAATAATGCACGTTGACCACTGCCGTGCCGACGCCCGCTGCTGCGACCCGGTCGAGCGCGCGATCGAGCAACGTGCGCCCCGCGACCTCGATCAACGGCTTGGGCCGCGTCGCGGTCAGCGGGCGCATCCGCTTGCCGAGCCCCGCCGACAACACCATCGCGCTCTGCGGCACCGCGACATCGATAAACGGGCGAATGGCGAGCGGTGCACGGGCGCTCATACAGCGACCTTGACGCCGTGACGCGCCGCAGCGGGAACATGCGCATCGAACCAGTGCGCCACCGGTTCCAACGCCGGTCGTGCCAGATCGCGCGTCACCAATTGCCACAATCTTGGGTGGAATACCGCATAGGCCGCCTTGCCGTCGCGGACGTACAGCCGGGTGAAAACCCCCAGAATCTTGATATTCCGCTGCGCGCCCAGAATGTCATAGGCGCGCGTGAAGGCATCGACATCGATCCCCGCCCGCCGTTCGAGATATCGCGCCAACATCGCCGCTTCGAGATCGGGCGACACCTCGCGGCGGACATCCTGTAGCAGCGAGACAAGGTCATATGCCGGATGTCCCGCCAACGCGTCCTGAAAGTCGAGCAGACCCAGCCCGCGCAGGCCCGGGCGGTCGAGCAGCATGAGATTGTCGGCATGATAGTCGCGCAGGGTTAGCACAGCGTCGCCGGACAGCACCTCGGGCCACAGACCGGCCCAAGCGGCATCATAGCCCGGAGCTTCGATGATCCCAACGGCAGGAAGATACCATTCGGGGAACAGCCGTGCCTCGCGCAACAGTTCGGTTTCGTCATAGTGCGCAACAGCGCCCGCCGGGTGGCGGTGGAGTTCGGCAAGCACATCGATTGCAGTTTCATAGATCGCGCGTTCGCGACTGGCATCGCGTGCCAGCACCGGCGCAACCCGGTCGTCACCGAAATCCTCGAGCAGCACGAGACCGACACCAAGGTCGGCAGCGAGCGGTTGCGGTGCCGAAAAACCCAGTGCGTCCAACTGCTTGCCGACGGCGAGGAAGGGTCGCGAATCCTCCTTGTCGGGCGGCGCGTCCATCAGCACCGCCGTGCGCTCGCCGTCGTGCACCCGGAAGTAGCGCCGAAACGACGCGTCGCCGGCGAGCGGTGCGATGCGTGCCCCGGCCCAGCCGTGCGCGGCAAGAAAGGCCGGCGCAGTGGCCGGCGGGATCATGGTCGACAGGTTTGGAGAAGCGCTTGCCACCGGTCTTCCCAAGCCTTGGGCACGTCGCAAGTCAAGCGCCGTGTCGCCTCGCCCGCCCCGTCGAGTGTCAGACGCAGGGTTTCAGCGGGCAACCGCGCACCCAGTCGCTCGGGCCATTCGACGACCAGCGCCGCATCGGTTTCGAACAGGCCCAGCGCATCGGCTTCGTTCGCATCGTCGAGGCGATAAAGATCGACATGCCAAACCGGCACCTGCACATCGGGCGGATCATACGGCTGTACCAGCGTGAAGGTCGGGCTCGGCACCTCGCCCTGCCATCCCAACCCGCGCACCAGTCCGCGCGCCAGCGTCGTCTTACCCGCGCCCAGCGATCCCGAAAGCGCGATCCAGTCACCGGGGCGAAGCTGATCGGCCAGCGCCGCCCCGAACGCAGCAAGCGCATCGGCGGAGGCAAATGTCGCCCACGGCGGAGTCATTGTTCAGGGTCGCGCAGCGCCACGATCATGATCCACAGCCAACCGCCGATCAGCATAACCCCGCCAAGCGGTGCCAGCGCAGCCAAGGCGCGTGGCGCACCCAGCGCCAGCAGATCGAGGCTCAGGGCGAACGTTGCCGCACCCAATGCTAGCGCCCAGCCTCCGGCTCGAATGCGGGGCGTATTGCGCCAGCCGAGCAGCGCAAACACCGCCGCCGCATGCGGCAGCTGGATCGACAGCGCAGTGTTCAGCCACGCCTTAGCCTGGGGGTCGCCGATACCGTGCGCGGCGAATGCCCCGAAGCCGATGGCCAGTGCGCCGTTCAACGCCGCTAGCGCGGGCAAGAGTCGGTGACGAAGCATCGGCGTCCTTTGCACCATCATCGCTGTCTGCGCCATTGGCGACCTGATTGCCGCACCGTACCATCACCGGTAAGCACGCGACCATGACCAGCCCGTCCAATCTGCTCACCGTCGCCCTTGCCCAGATCGCGCCGGTCTGGCTCGATCGCGCGGCGACGCTCGGCAAAGTCATTGCCCGTATCGACGAGGCTGTGACCCACGGCTGCCAACTCGTGGCGTTCGGCGAGGCACTGGTTCCGGGCTATCCATTCTGGCTCGAATACACCGATGGCGCGATGTTCGATTCGCCGCTGCAAAAGGGCCTGTTTGCGCACTATTCCGATCAGGCGGTGACAATCGAAGCCGGACATCTCGATGCGGTCTGTGCGGCGGCGGCGCGCGGCGGCATCGCGGTTATGCTCGGCATCATCGAGCGACCCCGCGATCGTTCGGGCCACAGTCTCTATTGCAGCTGCGTCTATATCGGCCCCGATGGCGTAATCGCTTCGGTGCACCGCAAGCTGATGCCGACCTATGAGGAGCGGCTGGTGTGGTCGCCCGGCGATGGCCATGGCCTTGTCGTGCACCGGCTTGGGGAGTTCACCGTTGGCGGGCTGAATTGTTTCGAAAACTGGATGCCGCTGCCGCGCGCCGCGCTGCATGCGCAGGGCGAAGACCTGCATATCGCCATCTGGCCGGGCAATCGCCGCAATACCGAGGCGTTGACGCCCGTGCTCGCGCAGGAGGGACGCAGTTTCGTGCTGTCGGTTTCGGCCGTCCTGACGCGGGCCGATATCGCCGCCGATCATCCCGCAGCCGCGATGCTGGCGCGTTGCCCCGCCGTGCTTGCCGACGGCGGATCGTGCCTTGCCGCTCCCGATGGCCGCTGGATCATCCCGCCGCATACCGGCGGCGAAGCCTTGCTGGTAGCGACGCTCGACCCAGCGGAAGTGCGGCAAGCGCGACAGAATTTCGATCCATCGGGCCATTATTCGCGCCCCGACGTCACCCGGTTGACGGTGGACCGAACCCGCCAAGGAACGACGATTTTTACCGGCGGTTGAATTCGGCACAGTCGCATAACGGTAAGTATAGCCGCATAGCAAAAGGGCCGCCCCAGCGGGACGGCCCTTCGCAGTGGTTTTTGATTACCGGACGATTCAGTCGCGACCGCCCGTCAAAAAGTCGGGCAAGCTGCCACCGTCTTCGGCATCGCGCACCGGTGCTTCGGCGGCGCGCTCAGGGCGCGGGCCGCGGTCGCTATCGCTCCGGGGGCCACGATCGTCGGTACGCGGGCCACGGTCATCGCGACGCGGGCCACGATCGTCACGGCCACCGCCGTCACGCCGTGGGCCACGGTCACCACCACCGCCGCCGTCGCGGCGTGGACCACGGTCCGAACGCGGGCCGCGATCATCGCCGCCTTCGCGTGGCGGGCGCGTGTCGGCGATTTCCTCGCCGGTTTCCTGATCAACCAAGCGCATCGACAGGCGGACCTTGCCGCGTTCGTCGACGGCAAGCACCTTGACCTTGACGGCCTGGCCTTCGGTCAGGACTTCCTTGACGTTGGCAACGCGCTCGTTCTTGATTTCGGAGATGTGGACGAGGCCGTCCTTGCCGCCCATGAAGTTCACGAACGCGCCGAAATCGACCATCGACACCACCTTGCCGGTGTAGATCTTGCCGACCTCGGCCTCCATGGTGATGCCTTCGATCCACTTGCGCGCGGCGGCGATCTTTTCGGGATCGGACGACGCGATCTTGACCGTACCGTCATCATCGATGTCGACCTTGGCGCCTGTAGTGGCGACAATTTCGCGGATGACCTTGCCGCCCGTGCCGATGATGTCGCGGATCTTGTCCTTGGGCACCTGCATCGTTTCGATGCGCGGGGCGTGCGACGACATTTCCTCGCGGGTATGGTCGAGCGCCTTGGCCATTTCGCCGAGGATATGCGCGCGGCCTTCCTTCGCCTGGCCGAGCGCGACCTTCATGATCTCCTCGGTAATCCCGGCGATCTTGATGTCCATCTGGAGCGCCGTGACGCCTTCCGAAGTGCCCGCCACCTTGAAGTCCATGTCGCCGAGATGATCTTCGTCACCAAGGATGTCGCTGAGAACGGCGAAATCCTTGCCTTCGAGGATCAGGCCCATGGCGATGCCGGCGACCGGACGCGCGAGCGGAACGCCCGCATCCATCAGTGCCAGCGACGCACCGCAGACAGTGGCCATCGAAGACGAACCGTTCGATTCGGTGATGTCTGACAGGACGCGAATCGTATAGGGGAAGGCTTCCTTGGTCGGGAGCACCCCGTGGACGGCGCGCCACGCGAGCTTGCCATGGCCGATGTCGCGGCGGCTTGGCGCGCCGAAGCGACCAACTTCACCGACGCTGTACGGCGGGAAGTTATAATGCAGCATGAAGCGTTCATAGCGCAGCCCCTCGAGGCCATCGATCATCTGCTCGCTGTCGGCAGTGCCGAGCGTCGTCGTGACGATCGCTTGGGTTTCGCCGCGGGTGAACAGCGCCGAACCATGGGTGCGCGGCAACAGGCCGACCATCGCTTCAATGGCGCGGACGGTCTTGGTGTCACGGCCATCGATACGGCTGCCGTCCTTGAGGATCGCACCGCGGACGATTTCGCCCTCGAGCTTCTTGAACAGCTTGCCAGCCTTTTGCTGGGTGGCGCTGTCGGCATCGGCAAACAACGGCTTCATCTTGGCCTTGGCATCGCCGAGCGCCTGTTGGCGATCGGACTTGCCGGTCAGCTTATAGGCAGCGGTGATGTCCTTGCCGACGGCCTTGCGGATCTGCGCCAGCATGGCGGTATTGTCGGGGATCGCCAGTTCCCAAGGGTCCTTGGCAGCCTTTTCGGCGAGCGCGATGATCGCGCCGATGACTGGCTGAATGCCGCGATGGGCGAACATCACCGCGCCGAGCATTTCGTCTTCCGAAAGCTCCTTGGCTTCGGATTCGACCATCATCACCGCATCATGCGTACCGGCGACGACGAGATCGAGGCGACCGGCGGCGATCTGCACCTTGGTCGGGTTGAGGATATATTCGCCATCGACGAAGCCGACGCGCGCCGAGGCAATCGGGCCCATGAACGGCACGCCCGAAATCGTCAGCGCCGCTGATGCCGCGATCATCGCGATCATGTCGGCTTCATTTTCGCCGTCATAGCTCAGAACCTGGGCGATAACGTTGATTTCGTTGTAGAACCCTTCGGGGAACAGCGGGCGCAGCGGGCGATCGATCAGGCGCGAGGTCAGCGTCTCATGCTCGGTGGCGCCGCGTTCGCGCTTGAAGAAGCCGCCGGGGATGCGTCCCGCTGCGGAGAACTTCTCCTGATAATGGACGGTCAGCGGGAAGAAATCCTGGCCTTCCTTGACCGATTTGGCGGCGGTGACGGCGCAGAGAACGACGGTTTCGCCGTAGGTGGCGAGCACAGCACCATCGGCCTGACGGGCGATGCGACCGGTTTCGAGGGTCAGCTTGCGGCCGCCCCATTCGATTTCCTGTTTGTGGATCGTGAACATATCAACGTCTTTCGTATCGCGCCCCGGCCCTATTGCCGTGACGCTGCCTGCAGTTCCGCTTCGATGCGGGCCGGGACCGGCGACCATCGCCCGACCCGGATAAACGAACGGCCCCGCAGCAGGGGCCGTTCAAGTTACTTGCGAAGCCCAAGCTTCGTGATGAGAGCCACGTACCGATCGGCGTCTTCGCGCTTCAGATAATCGAGCAGCGAGCGGCGCTTGTTGACCAGCACCAGCAGACCGCGCCGCGAATGATTGTCCTTGGCGTGGGTCTTGAAGTGTCCGGTCAGGTTGGCGATGCGTTCGGTGAGGATGGCGACCTGGACTTCGGGCGAACCCGTGTCGTTGGCGGCGCGGGCATTGCCCTTGATGACTTCGGCCTTGCGTTCGACGGTAATCGACATCGGATACTCCTGTTATTCGAGGTTGAACCCGCGAAGCACACGAACCTCGTTACCGAGAATCTCGACCAGCGCCACGGGAACAGAACCGTGGCAAGCGAGATAGGTGCCGGGTGCGGCGGGGTGTCCCGTCAGCCTGCGCCCCATACGAAGCGCCGCCATCTGATCGAGATCAACTGCAAGAGCCGGGATGTCGTCCAGCCCTGCCGTTATCGGCATGAGTGCCTGTTCAAGCGCGCCCCCCTGCACCAGCGCCTCCAGTTTGTCCAGCGTTATCGCGTCGCCAAGGCTGAACGGTCCCGCCTTGGTGCGCCGGAGCATTGCGACATGCCCGACCGTACCGAGCGCGAGCGCGATGTCGCGGGCGAGGCTGCGGATATAGGTGCCTTTGGAAACGAGGGCGGAGAAGGTGGCGCTATCGGGTGACGTATCGCGCAGCGCCAGTTCGAAGATTGTGATGTGGCGTACCGCGAGGACGACGGTCTCCCCCGCCCGCGCCAACGCATAGGCGCGCTCACCATCGATCTTCAGCGCCGAATAGGCCGGCGGAACCTGCGCGACGAGACCAGTAAAGCGCGGCACTATAGCGTCGACCGCCGCCGGGTCGGGGCGGACATCCGATGTCGCAGTTACCGCACCCTCGGCATCCTCGGTCGCCGTCGCAGTCCCCCAAGCAACGGTAAAGTCGTACCCCTTGGTCGCGTCGAGCATCCGCCCGGCGAGCTTGGTCGCTTCCCCGAGCGCAATCGGCAACACCCCCGTCGCCAGCGGATCGAGCGTTCCGCCATGGCCGATCTTGACCTTGGGATACCCCGCCCGCCGCAGGATGCGCTTGACCGCCGCGACACCCCCGGCGCTGCTCAGGCCAAGCGGTTTGTCGAGAATGATCCAGCCGTGCAGGGTCAATCTTCCGCGCCGTCGGCAAGCAGGCGCGCCACCACAGATTTAAGATGAGGGAGTTCATCAACGACGACCACCCAGATCAGCTCAGGATCGACGCGATCATACGCATGCCGCAGCCAGTTGCCGATGTCGGCGATCTTGCGCCAGGGCAGATCGGGCCCTGCATCCTTGGACTGGGCATCAAGGTGGCGCGTCGCTTCTGAAATGATTTCAAGGCCGCGCTCGACCGCGCTGCGTACGAGCCAATTCATCCCAAAAGCCTTGCCATTAAGCGCTGCGACTGCATTTTCGATGGCGTTGATCTGTTCGGCTATGTCGAGAAGGCGAAGCCGTTGCGAGCGGATCGCCATTAAAACACTTGCAGCGATTCGGCTTCGATGCGCGCGCGCAAATAGGGGTGCAGCGACGACCGCGTCGCCACGTCGGCGGTGACGCCAAGGAGTGCTTCAAGTTCGTCGCGCACCGCCATAACATCGAACAGACTGAACCGCGCTGACGCAGGATCAAAGAAGAGATCGACATCGCTGGTCGCGCCTGCCTCATCCCGCGCGGTCGATCCGAACAGAAACAGTGCCCCCACGCCCGCTGCGCGCAGACGGGACTCGCTGGCCCTTAAACGCCGCGTGGCATCGTCACGATCCATGGGCAGCAATTAGCACTGGAGCGCGGTACAAGTCACGTCTGAAGCCGTCAGGGCGTGGGCGTCAATCGTAGCAGCCGCCCGCCGTCCTCGTCCTCGATCACCCAAAGCGCACCGTCGGGCGCGACCGCAACGTCGCGGATACGGTGGCCCATGTCCCAGCGTTCGGCCTCGCGGGCACCGCCTTTGCCGTCGAAGGCCAGCCGCACCAGCGCCTGCGCGGCGAGACCGCCGGTAAAAGCCGAGCCACGCCATGCGGGGAAGAGTGCGGCGTTGTAGAACGACAGGCCCGCCGGTGCGATGACCGGCGTCCAATAGACAGCGGGCAGCTCGAATTCGGGCCGCGTCGGGTGCTGCGGGATCGGGCTGCCGTTATAGTTGATCCCGAATGACACCAGCGGCCAGCCATAGTTCTTCCCGGGCGCAACGCGGTTGAGTTCGTCGCCGCCTTTCGGCCCCATCTCAATCTCCCACAGGGAGCCGTCCGAGGCGAAGGCGAGGCCGTAAGGATTGCGGTGCCCGGTCGACCACGTCATCGCGCGGACGCCGCCGGCTTTGGCCTGCGGATTATCACCGGGCGCCGTGCCGTCGAGGTTAAGCCGCAGGATCTTGCCGACCGCAACGTCGGGGTCCTGCGCCGGAGCTTTGCGCATCCGGTCGCCACTCGACAGGAACAGGTGCTTGCCCGCCGGATCGAAGGCGATGATGCCGCCGGTCTGTCCGCCGCTGCCACGTGGCAGTTGTCGCCAGATGACGCTTAGGCCTGTCAGGGTCGCCGTGCCGCCGTCCTCAGTCAGTTTCCCGCGCGCCAGTGCCAGTCCGCTGCCACCGGGTCCGGGCTCGTTGAAGGTCAGATAGACAGTTTTCGACTGCGTAAAGTCCGGCGCAGCGGCAACATCGAGGAGACCGTTCTGGCCTTCATAGGCGACTTTCGGTACCCCGCCGACTGGCGTCTTCCCGCCCTTTGCCGTGACGAGGAACAGATGCCCCGGCTTCTCGGTGACGAGCATCCGCGCGTCGGGCAGAAAGGCGATAGCCCAAGGATAGTCGAAGGTCGCAACCGGCGTTGCAACAAACGGTTTGACCGGGCTCGCCGCAGTGTTCCCGGCGTTGACAGCGGCGCCGGCAGGCGGTGCAAGGCCAAGCGAAAGACAGACCAGCGCAGCACGCATCGGAACCTCCACAGATTAGGCTAACGGTTGCGAACGGCGTCGCCGTGCCAGAGTGCGGCGGCGCGCAGCAAGTCGGATTCTTCGCCGGGCAGCAACGAGAAAACGGCAGTGTCGCGGACATAGCCGGTCCCGATGATCCGGTTTTGCCGCATTACGCCATCAAGCCGCGCCCCGAGCTTGCGGACCGCCGCCTGCGACCGCGTGTTGCGCGTATCGACGTCGAAAACGATGCGGACGACCCCGCAGCCACGCGCATGACCGATCATCAGCTTTTTCAGCGCCAGATTGAACGGGCCACCGCGCACCCGTGGCGATAGGAAGGTGCCGCCGATGGCGACGTCGCGATTGGCCGGATCGTGCGCATACCAGGACGTGCACCCCGCGCAGTCGCTGCCGTCGAAGATCGCATAAACCTGACGGCCGCCGCCCAACATCCAGTCGAACGACGGATCGAAATGCGCGCCCGCCATCGAATAGGGGTACATCGCCCAGATTTCGCTATCGAGCGCACACACGGCACGAAGCGGCTCGCGGTGCGCCTCGGTCAGTATCTCCAGCCGCAGCGCCCCTGCCGCCAACGGCACGTAAAGTGCCTCAATCGTCATCGTCTTCCACCGGGAGCGTCGGCGTCACATGCTCGGCTTCCAGATCGCGGGCAATATTGGGACGCCGTAAAATGGCATCGATCCGCGCCCCCGCGTCGAAGCTCTCGTCGCGCATGAAGCGCAACGACGGCGTGTATTTGGTCGCCAGTTTGCGCGCCACTTCGCCGCGCAGGTAACCGGCGTGCTGGGCCAGCGCCTTGACGATCGCCTGATCCGCCGCTGCATCGCTGCCGGGACCGATGGGTTTCACGAACACCGTCGCATGACGCAGATCGGCCGAAACCCGCACCTCGCTGACTGCGACGATCGTCCGCGTCAGCAGATCGTCGCGCAGGTCGCCGCGCGCCAGCACCTCGGCGATGGCATGACGCACCTGTTCGCCGATCCGCAGCAGGCGGACCGAACGGCCTTGGGCATCGGGGGTGGTCCGTACCACCGCCCGGCCCTAGAGGGTCCGCTCGCGCATCTCGACTTCGAACGTCTCGACGATATCGCCGACCTTGACGTCCGACGAATCCGCCAAGGTGATACCGCATTCGAAGCCCGATTTGACCTCGGCGACATCTTCCTTGAACCGCCGCAACGAAGCGATCGAGCCGTTGTAGATGATAACATCGTCGCGCATGACGCGGGCACGCAGCGCCTTGCGAATGAAGCCTTCGGTAACCCGCAGACCCGCCGCCTTGCCGATCTTGCCGGCCTGGAAGACGTCGAGCACTTGCGCCCGCCCGACGACATTCTCCAACGCTTCGGGACCGAGCTGCCCGGCCATGCCGGCCTTCACCTCGTCGACGAGATCGTAGATCACGTCGTAGTATTTCAGCGCGACACCGTCGCGTTGAGCGATTTCGCGCGCTTTGGCGTTGGCGCGGACACCAAAGCCGATGATCGGCGCACCGCTGGCCTTGGCGAGTGTCACGTCGGATTCGGTGATACCGCCAACCCCGGCCAGCAAGACCTTGGCACGAATAAGGTCGGTCGAGATCTTGTTGACCGCCCCGGCAATCGCTTCGGCCGAGCCTTGCGTGTCGGCCTTGATGACGAGCGGGAAATCCTGAACCTTCGCGGCACGCAGCACCGAGAACATGTCTTCGAGGTTGACCGGCTCCTGGGCGATACGCTTTTCGTTGATCAGGCCGGCACGATAGGCCGCGACCTCGCGGGCACGCGCTTCGCTTTCGACAACCGAGAACGGGTCACCCGCCGACGGCACCCCGGTCAGGCCGAGCACTTCGACCGGCGACGATGGCAGTGCGGCCTTGGTCGGTTTGCCCTGATCGTCGACCATGGCGCGGACCTTGCCCCATTCGGCCCCCATGACGAAGATGTCGCCTGCCTTCAGCGTCCCGCGCCGCACCAGCACGGTAGCCAGCGGCCCCTTGCCCTTGTCGAGCTTGGCTTCGATCACGGTCCCTTCGGCGGCGCGATCCGGATTGGCCTTGAGTTCGAGAATTTCGGCTTGCAGTAGGATTTTCTCGATCAGTTCATCGAGTCCGGTTTTCTGCGTCGCCGAAACTTCGACATCCTGAACTTCGCCACCCATTTCTTCGACCTGGACGTCGTACTGCAGCAGCGCGGTGCGGATTTTGGCCGCATCGGCTCCGGCCTTGTCCATCTTGTTAATGGCGACGATCATCGGGACGTTGGCCGCCTTGGTATGCTGAATGGCTTCGATGGTCTGCGGCATGATGCCGTCGTCCCACGCCACCACCAGCACGACGATGTCGGTGATCGATGCCCCGCGCGACCGCATGGCGGTGAACGCCTCGTGGCCCGGCGTATCGAGGAAGGTGATCTTGTCCTTGGCCTTCGTCGTGATCTGATAGGCCCCGATATGCTGGGTAATACCACCGGCCTCGCCCTTGACGACATTGGTGCCGCGCAGCGCATCGAGCAGGCTGGTCTTGCCGTGATCGACATGGCCCATTATCGTGACGACGGGCGGACGCGCGACAAGATGATCGTCGATATCGACCGCGCCAATGACGCCGATTTCAACGTCCGAGTCCGATACGCGGACGATATTATGGCCGAATTCGTGAAGAATCAGCTCGGCAGTATCCTGATCTATCGTGTCGACGGCGGCCATCGGCATACCCATGCGGGCGAGCAGGCGCACGACATCGCCGGTCCGTTCGGCCATGCGGTTGGCGAGGTCGGAAACGGTCAAGTGATCAGGCACCGTGACATCGCGAACCTGTTTGGCCTGATGCCCGGCGCGACCGCGTTCCTTTTCACGCGCCCGGCGCAGCGCCGCGAGCGAACGCTGGCGGACGGAATCGCCCTCGCCCTCCAGCGCGCGGGTGACGGTCAGTTTGCCTTGGCGGCGGTCGTCCGCCATGCGCAGACGGCCGGGCTTGGTGCCCGGTGCAGCTTCGGGCTTGCGGCCCGGTAGCGCACGGACGCGCAGTCGCTCTTCTTCCTCGTCGATGACAACCGGCGCGTCGGGATCGACGACCGGGTCGGGCCGAGTGGCGATTTCTTCCTCGCGCAGTCGCTTTTCGCCAATCCGGGCGCGCTCGGCTTCGGCGGCTTCGGCCTTGGCGGCTTCTTCGCGGATGCGGGCTTCCTCGGCCATACGCAGCCGGTCTTCCTCGGCCTGACGGAGCAACAGCGCCTGACGTTCCTGCCGCGACAGCATGTCCATCGGCTTGGGTTCGGGACGGCGTTCGGGCGGACGGCTTGGTGGGGCCGGGCGTGCTGTCGCACGAGGCGGCGGCGGCGGCGCGACAGGGGCTGGAACAGTGACCGGCGCGGGCGCCGGTACCACAGCAACGGGTTCGGGCTCGGCCTTTTTCGGCGGCGGCGGTCGGTCGATCGGTGTGAACATCACCGGTGGCGGCACGACACGCGCCGGCGTTGTTTCCACTGCGGGCGTTGCCGCGACGGGTGCCGGGGGTGCTTCGGGTTCGGGGGCCTTGGCTACCGGTGCGGTAACCACGGGGATGGGTTGCGGAGCAGGGGCAACCGGCGCTGGCACTGCGACGGGTGCCGGAGCGGGCGGTGGCAGCGCTTCGACCGGCGGCGGCGCAACAGGATCACCGGGGCGATGGAGGACGCGCGCGCGCTTGACCTCGACCACCACCTGTTTGGTGCGGCCATGGCTAAAGCTCTGCTTGACCTTGCCGACCTCGACCGCCTTGTTGAGGCCGAGGGGGGCACGCATGCCAAGCTTGGGTTTGTTATCGTCACTCATCAAGTCGCGCCTAATGCCTCTCACCGGCGATGTCGGCAACTGCCGGCTCCGCTTCTGCGTTGTAAAGTCCGTCGTTTAACCCGTCGCCGGGGGTGGTAGCCAAGCCCGAAAAGGCCCGCCACCGGTCAAGCGCCGCGATCACCCTTGCCGCGCTGGCGGAGTCGGCGATGGCGGCGTGTACAACATTTTCACGGCCCAGCGCCAAGGACAATTGCGCGCGCGGAACCGGCAGGACGATCGACACCGTTGCGGGTGAAGCGCCGCGCCGCCGGGCTTCGAGTTTCGATGTGCCATCGGCGGCAGCGTCAAGCGCATGGAGGAGCAGTCTGATCTTGCCCTTGAGCAGCGCTTCGCCGATCCGCTCATGTCCCCAGATGAGGTGTCCGGCGCGGTTTTCCAACCCCAGCCGGTCGAGCGCCCGGCGTTCGAGACCGGCGGCGATCTGATCCGGCAGGTCGTCCGATACCCCGATGGCGCTGGTTTTAAAGGCCCGGGCGAGTCCGCCGCGCAACTTGCCCTTCGGCGCCATCGCCCGTTCGAGCAGCACCCGGTCTGCGCTGATCCACGCCCCGCGCCCCGGCAGCTTGTCGCCAAGGTCGGCCGCAACCTGTCCATCCGGACCCAGTGCGAGACGAATAAGGTCGGCGCGCGGATACGATACGCCGGTGAGAATACACCGCCGTTCGGGGCCGGTATCCTCCTCCCCCTCGAGGGGGAGGAAAATACCGTCGACGCTGTCTGCCGTCAGGCGTTCATCGGGTTCCATCCGCTGACGCGACCTCCCCATCGGAAGGTTCGTCAGCGAACCAATGCGCCCGCGCCGCCATGATGATGCGGTTGCCGTCGTCTTCCGACATGCCGAAGTCCTTCAGCACGCCGATGCCCTTCGACACCAGCTCGTCGGTGGCGAGGTCGCCCAGATCGTCCAATGTCTTGATGTTCTTCTTGCCGAGCGCGACGAGCATCGGTTCGGTCAGGCCATCGATTGCGGCGAGATCGTCCGACACGCCAAGGTTGATGCGCTCTTCACGCGCCGCTGCCTCGCGCCGGTCGAGGGCTTCGACAGCGCGGCTTTGCAATTCGGCAGCAAGTTCGTCACCAAAGCCTTCGATCGACGCGAGTTCGTTGACATCGACATAGGCGACTTCGTCCAACTCGCTGAAACCTTCGGCGACCAGCAGCTGCGCCAGCGTTTCATCGACATCGAGTTCGGATTCGAACATTGCCGATTTCTCGGTGAATTCCTTCTGGCGGCGCTCGCTTTCATCGGCTTCGGTCATGATATCGATCTGACGGCCCGTCAGCTGCGACGCCAGCCGCACGTTCTGGCCGCGGCGGCCGATGGCCAGCGATAGCTGATCGTCAGGGACCACGACATCGATCCGGCTGTCATCCTCGCTCATCACCACCTTGGCGACTTCGGCAGGCTGCAGCGCGTTGACAACAAAGGTCGCGACATCGGGCGACCAAGGGATGATGTCGATCTTCTCGCCCTGCAGTTCCTGCACCACCGCCTGAACGCGGCTGCCCTTCATGCCGACGCACGCGCCGACCGGATCGATGCTGCTGTCACGGCTGATGACGCCGATCTTGGCGCGGCTGCCGGGGTCGCGGGCGACTGCCTTGATCTCGATGATGCCGTCATAGATTTCCGGCACTTCCTGCGCGAACAGCTTCTTCATGAAGTCGCCTGCCGAGCGGCTGAGGAAAATCTGCGGCCCGCGTGGTTCGCGGCGAACGCTGGCGATCAGCGCGCGCACGCGGTCACCGGGCTTGAGCACTTCACGCGGAATTTGCTGGTCGCGGCGGATGACGCCTTCGGCTTTGCCGAGATCGACCACCACGTGACCGAACTCGGCACGCTTGACGAGGCCGGTGATGATCTCCCCGGCGCGGTCCTTGAATTCCTCATATTGGCGGTCGCGTTCGGCGTCGCGGACCTTCTGGACGATAACCTGCTTGGCTGCCTGCGCCGCAATGCGTCCGAATTCCACCGGCGGCAGCGGATCGACGATGAAATCGCCGAGCTTGGCGTCCTTGTCCTTCTTCAGCGCGCCCTTGACGTCGATCTGCTTGAAGAAATCCTCGGGCTCCTCGACGACTTCAAGGACGCGCCATAGCCGCGTCTCGCCACCCTTGGGATCGATCTTGGCGCGGATGTCGTTCTCAGCGCCATAGCGCGCGCGGGCGGCGCGCTGGATGGCGTCCTCCATGGCTTCGATAACGATGGCGCGATCGATCAATTTCTCGCGCGCCACCGCGTCGGCGATAGCGATCAGTTCGGCGCGGTTGGCGGTAACGGCGGCGGTGGCCATGCTATTCAGTCCTCGGAATTTTCGTGGGAGGCTTGGTCATTGTCGTTAGTGGCGACGTCAGAATCGAACGCGGGCGTTTCGATGAAATCCTCGGCGTCGGTCGTATCGAGCGGCTTCGAATCCTTGATCAACTTCGGCGTCAGCACCAGCTTGGCCCCATCGATGCTCGCAAACGGCACCGGCACCGGGCCGAGCGTCGGCACGTCGATCTGCACCTGATCGCCGCTAACCGGACCGATGACGCCGTGGAGGCGCTTCCGGCCCTCGACGGCGGGATCGAGCGTCATCCGCACCTCGTGCCCCGTCCACTTGCCCCAGTCCGACGGACGGGTCAGCGGGCGGTCGATCCCCGGCGACGACACTTCGAGCGCATATTCGCCATCGATCGGATCGGCAGCTTCAAGTGGCAGATCGAGTGCGCGGCTGATCTGCGCGCACTGACCGAGCGTCAGTTGCCCGGTCGCGGGATCTTCGGCCATCACCTGCAACGTCCGGCTGCCGGTTGTCCCGGTCATTCGCACGCGTACCAGATCGAATCCGAGATCGCGGACGATCGGTTCGACAAGCGCAGTCAGGGCAGCAGCATCGGCCAAAAGGTTAAATTCCAAAAGATCGGGGGCGGCGGCGGGAACCATTCCCAGCCGACCTCCAACCGGTCATCGATGTAGAGATGACGCGGATATAGTCCGGCCCGGCGATTCGGGCAAGCGGCGACGTCATATGTGTCGAACCGGTCATGCTGGCGGTACGGAGCGCCGATTGATCGATGCGCATCGCAGAGCTACCGCCGTCACGACTATCGGTGGTTGCCGCGTCATGGCGGCGGTGCTTGCCGCGACCCTGAAAACAGTGGCAATGTCAGGATATGTAACGGGCTATGGGGATGACGGGGAGAACCGGCTTGAAGCGCGTGTTGACGACAGCGGCGCTGGTGTTCGGAATTGCCGGATCCGATGCCAATGCTGCGGTGTATGAAATTGGCGATGGCGGCAATATGGAACGTATCGATGTGCCGATCGCGATCATCGCTCGCGCGCCCCGCGCCTCGGCAGCATCGGTGTCGCCAACACCGCGCGCAACCGTGATGCGTCCACTCGTCATCAGCGCGGCACAAAGTTATGCGGTCAGTCCAGAACTCATCGACGCCATCGCTCATACCGAATCGCGGTATAACCAGCGCGCCAAATCGCGCACCGGGGCGGCCGGCGTCATGCAACTGATGCCCGGAACGGCGCGCGACCTCGGCGTTGATCGGACCGACGCTGCTGCCAATATTCGCGGCGGGACGGCGTATTTGCGGATGCTGCTCAACCGCTTCGACGGGGATATGGTTTGCACGATCGCCGCCTATAATGCCGGCCCCGGTGCAGTATCGAAGGCGCGCTGTATCCCGCCGTATCGCGAAACGATTTACTATGTCGCCGCTGTCTTCGACCGGCTTTCGACGGCGGCGCGGTAACCCATGCAACCCCTTGCTGAAAAGATCATCGCCGTGACCTGCTTCCCGACCGAAACGGCGTTGCGGCGCGGTGCTGCGATGTGGGCGGTTGTGCTGTTGGTGGTGTTCGCTGCACACCCGGCGCTAGCGCAATCCGTCGCGCTCGATCCGCAGGGTTCGGGACCGATAACGGGTGCGCTTGGCTGGATTCAAGGGACATTGCTCGGCACGGTGGCAACGGCGGTAGCAGTCATTGCGGTCGCCAGCGTTGGCCTGCTGATGCTGACGGGCCGGATGAACTGGCGCTTTGGCGCGACCGTCATCCTCGGCCTGTTTATCCTGTTCGGGGCAGCGTCGATCGTTGGCGGTATCCGCGCCGTGGCGACAGGCACCTGATATGCAGGACACGCCGGCGATCGAACTGACGCGGGAGCCGGTGTTTACCGCGCTGACGCGACCGCAGATGTTTGCCGGGGTGACCTACAATTTCTTTATCGTCAACGCGCTGGTGACGATGGAATTGTTTCTGGTGACCAAGTCGTTCTGGGTGATCGGCATCGCCTTGCTGCTCCACGGTGTGGGAACCGTCGCGTGCCTGCGCGAACCGCGCATCTTCGACCTGTGGTTTCTGCGTGCCCGTCGTTGCCCACGCCTGCCGGGCTTTGCGGCGTGGCGTTGCAACTCGTACCGGCCATGAATGCGCCTTCGGCCTTGGCGCGGTTCCGCGACCTCGCTTCGCCGGGTCGCGAAACCCCGATTGGCGACCGCCTGCCCTATGCCGCGCACCTCGATGGCCATACGATCGTCACGCGCGACGGGATGCTGTGCCAGTTCATTCATCTCGCCGGTCTGGCGTTCGAGACCGTCGACACCGACGATCTGAACTACCGCCACGCCATCCGCGAGACCATGCTGCGCGCCATCGCGTCGCCGCATTTCGGCATTTATCACCACATCCTGCGCCGCCCGGTCACGGCTGTGCTGCCGGGGACTGCACGCGACCCATTCTGCGCCGAGGTCGATGCCGCGTGGCGCGCGCGGCTGGCGGCGCGGCAGATGTTCGTCAACGATCTGTTCCTGACGATCGTCCGCCGTCCGTTGCAAGGGCGCACGGGCGTCCTCGATTCCGCCGCATCGCTGTTCAGGCCCAAGGATTCTCGTGGTGCGGACCTGACCGCGCAGCACGACCTCGACGCCGCGACCGATGCGGTCCTGCGCTCGCTCGCTCCCTATGGCGCGCGGCGGATGAGTGTCTATGACGGGCCGCAGGGCCTGTATTCTGAACCGGTCGAGTTTCTGTCATTCCTGCTCAACGGTGAACTCCGCCCGGTGCTGCTGCCGCGCGGCGACCTCGGCCAGTGTCTGGCGGCGCGGCGAGTCAGTTTCGGTGTCGATGCGATCGACATCAAAGGCGCGACCGCCGCCGACCGCCGTTTTGCCGCGATGCTGTCAATCAAGGACTACCCGTCGTCGACCACGCCCGGCCTGCTCGACAACATGCTCCGCCTGCCGCACGAGATGGTCGTGACCCAGAGCTTCGGCTTTGTCGATCGCACCGTGGCGCTTGGCCGGATGAACCTCGCACTGCGCCGGATGCGGGCCGTCGACGACGATGCCATTTCGCTGCGTACCGGCCTGTCGCTCGCCAAGGATAATGTTGCTGCCGGACGCGCCAACTTTGGCGAGCACCATATGAGCGTGCAAGTGCGGGTCCCGTTGCTGGCGCAACTCGACGGGGCTGTCGCCGACGTCATGGCGAGCTTCACCGATATCGGCTTGATCGCGGTGCGCGAGGATGTCGCGATGGAGCCGACGTTCTGGGCGCAGTTTCCGGCGAACTTCAGGGACGTCGCGCGCCGCTCGCTGATCTCGACGGGCAATTTTGCCGCGTTCGCGAGCTTGCACAACTTTCCGACGGGGCGCCCGACCGGCAATTATTGGGGCGACGCGATCACCGTTCTCGAAACGACATCGGGAACACCGTATCATTTCAACTTCCATCAGGGCGATCTCGGCAATTTCACCGTCATCGGCCCTAGCGGCAGCGGCAAGACCGTAGTGCTGACCTTCCTGCTTGCCCAAGCGTCGAAACTCGGACCGCGCACCGTCTATTTCGACAAGGATCGCGGCGCGGAAATCTTCATCCGCGCCACCGGGGGGCGCTATTCGGTGCTGCGCCCGGGCCATCCGACCGGGTTCAACCCATTGGCGCTGCCCGACAGTCCGGGTAACCGACGCTTCCTCACCGAATGGATCGAACAGTTGCTCGGCGGCGGACTCGACGCCGCTGACCGCGAGCTTGTCGCCGGTGCCGTCGATGCGAGCTTCGATCAGGCTCCGGCGCTGCGTCGGCTGCGATACTTCCGTGAACTGCTGGCAGGTGCCAACCGGCCGACGGCCGGCGATCTGGCGCACCGGCTCGGCGCATGGACCGGCGGCGGCGAGCGCGCGTGGTTGTTCGATAATGAAGTCGACCGCTTCGATCTCGACGTGACAAGCATCGGCGTCGACATGACCCAGTTGCTCGACGATCCGACGACGCGGACGCCGACGATGATGTACCTGTTTCACCGCGTCGAGGAGCGATTGGACGGTACGCCGACGATCATAATCGTCGACGAAGGCTGGAAGGCGCTCGACGATGATGTCTTCGTGGCGCGGATCAGGGACTGGGAAAAGACCATCCGCAAGCGCGGCGGCATCGTCGGCTTTGCGACGCAAAACGCCCGCGATGCCCTCGACAGCCGTATCGGTCCGTCGATCATCGAACAGGCCGCGACGCAAATCTTCATGCCCAATCCCAAGGCGCAGGAGTCGGATTATCGGCAGGGGTTCGGGCTCAGCGCCCATGAACTCGATTTGGTTCGCACGCTTCCCGATACGTCGCATTGTTTCCTGATCAAGCATGGCAACGACAGTGTCATCGCCCGCCTCGACCTGACGGGGCTCGATCGCATCCTGACCGTGTTGTCGGGTCGTGAATCGAGCGTACGACTGCTCGATACGCTGCGCGCCCAGCACGGCGACGATCCCGCCAACTGGCTCGAACCTTTGCTCGCCGGCGTCGCCGCGCAGGACATGCAGCGCGGGGCGGCACGATGATCGCCAACTGCGCCATTGCCGTCGGCGCGCCAAGCCTAGCGCGCGACATTCTCGCCAGCACCGATTGCCTTGTCACCGAACGCATCCAAGCCGGTTATGCGGCGCTGCTCGCGCCTGGCGGCAGCTTTGGCCAGGCCTTGACCTTGGCGCTGACCATCTATGTCGCAATCTTCGGCTATCGGCTGATTCTGGGGCTATCGAGCCTGACGCTCGGCGAAGTCGTGCCGCACTTCATCAAGATCGGCCTTATTCTGGCGCTGGCAACGAATTGGGCGGGTTATCAGGTGGTGGTGTTCGACCTGCTGTTCCATGGGCCGCAGCAGGTCGCCGACGCAATCGTGCGCCAGGTCAGCGACACGCAGGCGACGGGCCAAGGCGACGTGCTTGCGGCGCTGCAATCGATCTTTGACCGGCTTACCGACTACGCCAGTGACGCCTGGGCGCAGATCAATGCGGTCGCGCCCTTCGGCATCGCCAAGGCGGCACCGGTCGCTCCGATCGTCCCCGGTGGGGCGCTATCTCCACCGGTGCCAATAGCGCTGCCGTTTCAGCTTGGCGCACCGCAATTCGTTGCGGGCGCGCTGTGGCTGGCGGCACTGGTGATGATGGCGGCCAGCGTCGGCGTGCTGCTGGTGGTGCGGATTATCCTTGCCCTCCTGCTGCTGCTCGGGCCGCTATTCATCGCTTGCGCGCTGTTTTCAGGGACCCGCGGGCTGTTCGAGGGCTGGCTGCGCACGACGGTCAAGTTTGCCGTCGTGCCGCTCTTCACCCTGCCGCTGACCGCCGCGCTGATCGCCGTGCTCCTGCCGTTTATCGACCAGCTTGGCGACGCACCGATCGAAAACTTCCGTGATGGCCCGGCGCTCGGCATCGTGCTGATCGTCCTCGTGTTCGCCGCCGTGCTTTTCCAATCCGTCCAGCTGGCGGGAGGCATCGCTGCCGGCATTCGGCTGCCCCGGCGGCGGGTCGCGGACCCACTAAATCCGGTGACGCTCCCGGTTCCTCCGACTGCCGCCGCGACTGCTCCCGCCGCGCCCAGTCGTGCCGAAATCCTTGTCCAATCGATGGCGAACGGCACGCGCAGCGGCGCAAGCCGATCGATCGCAATCGCCGGATCGGTCGCAGCGACCACCCGCATCATCGGCACCCCGGCAACGGCGCAGGGACCGCAGATCGATCCCGGACTTCGCCTCGGCCAGGGCTATCGCCGCCTTGCCATCGCCATTGTGCCAGCACGTCGGACCGGACCCTGACCGATGGAGCGTGTCACAGTGACCAAGCCAATCGACCGCGAGGCCTATTACGCCGATGCCGCGTCATGGTCGCAGGATGTCAACGGCGCGCTGCGCGCCTCACGCACACGCGCGTGGTGGGTTGCCGGTGTGGCGCTGTTCGTCGCGGTGTTGCAGGCGATTGCGCTGGCGTTGCTCGTGCCGCTGAAGACCGTCGTCCCCTATACGATCACTGTCGATCGCCAGACGGGTGCTGCGCAGTTGGCACGCGGCGTCGATCTCGGGGCGCTGAAGGGCAACGACGCACTGACCCAGGCCACGCTGGCGCAATATGTTATCGCGCGCGAAACGCTCGACGCCACCGATTTGCCCGCCAATTATCGCAAGGTCGGGCTCTGGTCGGCGGGGACGGCACGAAGCGACTATCTGCGCGGCATGGACCGGTCGAACCCGGCGAGCGTGCTGACCGGTGCCAATGCAGCGACGCAGATCGTCACGACGATCAAATCGGTGTCTTTGACCTCGCCGGTGACCGCGCTTGTGCGATTTTCGACCGATCGGCGCGATGGCGACGGCCCGGTGACACGCAGCGACTGGGCGGCTGCCGTGCAGTTCGGCTTCACCGGCGGGCCACTCAGCGCCGAAGACCGGCTGATCAACCCGCTCGGCTTTCAGGTTACCCGCTACCGGCGCGATGCCGAATCGGCGGTGCCGCAGGTCATCATCCCCGTCGCCATTCCCCGACCCGTCGTGACGGAGCCGACCCGATGAACGCCTTCAAGTCCGCGCTACTGGCGCTGGGCCTCGCGACGGCTACCACCTTACCGGCGGCGCAGGTGCCGATGCCAAGCCCGGTCGATCCTCGCATCCGCACGATTGTCTACAACCCACGCGAAGTCGTGACGATCACCGGACAGATCGGCTATCAGATGGTCGTGTCATTCGGCGCAGGCGAGCGGATCGAGAACATCTCGGTCGGCGATTCGCTCGGCTGGCAGGTGACCCCGAACAAAAAGGCCGATCTGCTGTTCCTCAAGCCAATCGACCGGCTGCCGAGCACCAACATGACCGTCGTCACCAACCTGCGCCGCTATAACTTCGAATTGATCGCGACGCGCCCAACGACGCGGCGCGCCCAAACCTATGATCTCCGCTTCATCTATCCCAATGAGGAGTTGGCGGCTGCCACCATTGCCGTCCCCGAACCGACGGGCGGCGATTCGCTTGCGCCGGAAAGCTTGAATTTCGCGTACAGCTATGTCGGCGCGAAATCGAACGTCCCGGCGCGGGTTTTCGACGATGGCCGCTTCACCTATTTCCAGTGGCAGGACGGGGCCGACGCACCTGCGGTCTTTGCCATCGGGCCGGACGGCAAGGAGGCGCTGGTCAACCATGTCACGCGCGGTCGCTATTTCGTCGTCGAGCAAGTCGCGACGCAGTTCGTTCTGCGCAGTGGCGTCCAGGTGACGCAGGTGTTCAACGATGCGCTGCGTCAACCACAGCTCGGTAGTGCGGCCCCGAAAGAACGCGAAATCAAGCACAAGCGCGGCCTGTTCGGCGCACGTCGGGGCGACCAGTGAATAGCGCGGGCGAAGATCCGGCGCTGGCGGCTGCCGATGCGGACGCGTTGCCAGCCGTCGCACGCGCGTCGTCGCCATGGGGAATGCGCGCGGGCGTTGCGGCAATCGCGCTGCTGGGCGCGGGGACATTCTACGACCTCAACAGCGCGCGGACCGCGCCTGATACCCAACCATTGGCCACCGCGAACGGTGCGCCATCGACCAGCGCCAGCCTGCCGCCGCCGCCGGTGCTCGCGCCGGTCGTGGCGCGCGTTGCGGCGCCGCTGGTCACCGCTGCGCCGGTCGCAGCCCCAGTTCCCGTCGCACCGGTGATCACAACCGTTGCCGCGCCTCCGGCACCGCGCTCGGTCACGCCCGCGCTGTTGGTCGATCTGACATCGGGTGAGAAGCCGCCGCTAACCGCCGCTGAAGCTGCCGCAAAAGCCGGCGGGGGATCGCAAACCGTTGGTGACAAGCTCAATTCAAACGAAGCTTTCGCAGCGCGCGTCAATCGCACCGCGCCCGATACCGTCGGCACCGACAAGATGTCGTCGACCGACCTCGTCGTCCCGCAGGGCACGATCATCGTCGCGGTGCTCGAAACCGCGATCAATTCCGATTTGCCCGGCATGGTGCGTGCCGTCGTCAGCCGCGACGTTCGCGGCTTCGACGCGACCAAGGTGCTCATTCCGCGGGGCAGTCGGCTGATCGGCCAATATTCGAACGGCGTCGCGCTCGGCCAATCGCGAGCCTTTGTCATCTGGAGCCGATTGCTCCGCAACGACGGGGTATCGGTCCAGCTTGGCTCGGCGGCGACCGATCCGCTCGGCACCGCCGGCCTCAGCGGCAAGGTCAACAGCCATTTCCTACGACGCTTCGGTGCGGCCGCCTTGCTTTCGGTGATCACCTCGGGGCTCGATTTGCTTTCCAACAGCAGCGGAAACCGTGGCACCAATGTGCTTGTCGGCTCGTCGACCCAGGCCAACCAGTTGGCGAGCATCGCATTACAGCGCGAGATCGACATCCCCCCGACGATCAGGATTCCTCAAGGCACGCCGGTGCGGGTATTCGTCGCGCGTGATCTCGATTTCGGCGCAACCAAGCCCGCGCAGCCATGAGCCAGGTGGTCGAGCTCGGCGGCGACGGCGTCTATCTCCGCACCTTCCTCAAGCCACTCGATCCATGGCTGGGTCGCAGCGACGTCACCGAAATCCTGATCAACCAGCCCGGCGAAATATGGGTCGAGGCCAATGGTACCGCGCAGATGCAACGCGTCGCGGTGCCCGAGCTGACTGCGACCGCGTTAAGCCGTCTGGCGGCACAGGTCGCCCGGGCGAACCACCAAGGGGTGAGCCGCGCCCATCCGCTGCTGTCGGGGCGACTGCCCGGTGGTGAGCGCATCCAGCTGATTGCGCCCCCGGCGACTCGGCAGCATCTCGCCGTCGCTATCCGCAAGCATGTTCAGGTTGACCTCGATCTTGCAGACTATGCCGCCGCCGGAGCATTCGAAGACGTCGCAACCGGTAGCGATGGCCACGCCAGCGAGAATGATCGCGTATTGCGCGCCCTCCTCGATCGCGGTGCCATCCAGGACTTCCTATGCGCAGCGATCACGGCACGAAAAAATATCCTAATCTCGGGCGGCACCTCGACCGGCAAAACGACGTTCCTCAATGCCCTGCTCAAACAAATCGGGCGCGACGAACGGGTCATCACGATCGAGGACACGCCCGAGGTTTCGTTGGACCGCCCCAACGGACTCGGCCTTGTTGCGGTTCGTGGTGAAACCGGGGAGGCGCAGGTGACCACCGAGGACCTGTTGCAAGCAGCGCTCCGCATGCGCCCGGACCGGCTCCTTCTCGGCGAAATGCGCGGCGCGGAAGCGTTCAGTTACTTGCGCGCCGTTAATACCGGCCATCCGGGATCAATCTCGACGATCCATGCCAATTCGCCGCACGGTGCGATCGAGCAAATGGCGCTGCTGGCGCTCCAAGCACGGGTAAATTTGGGCCGCGCCGAAATTGTCGCTTATGCGCGATCAGTAGTCGATATCGTCGTCCAGCTCAAGCGCGACCCGCTGGGTCGCCGTGTGGTGTCGCAAATCATGTTTGATTGATGTCGAGCCAGAAAACCGGCGGAGAATGGTGCACTTGGAGAGATTCGAACCCCCGACCCCTGCCTTCGGAGGGCAGTGCTCTATCCAGCTGAGCTACAAGTGCGTGAAGGCGTCCTAACAGTGCGACAGCGATTGCGCCAGAGGCGGCGTTACTTCGGCGGGGGCGTGTACGGGGTGAATTTGCCCAGACCACAGCTCGCGCCGGTGCGGATGCCGCCGCCTTGCATGATCACCGTGATGATATCGACCGAACAAAGCTGACTGATCGACGTCTTATAGGTGAAGGCGCGTTCGAACCCGAGGCTGGGGCACGAATAGGGCAGTGTATTCCTGAGCGTCCGACCGTCTCGCATCACAAAATCGATCGTGCGATCATCCACGACGCGCGATTCGCGGATATTCTGGAGCAGCACGCAATCTTCTGCCTTGGCGCCAATAGCGGTGGACGGAGCGGGCGCTGCAGCAGCCGTCTTGCCCGGCATCGCGGTTTGCGACGCGCAGCCGGCAAGGGCGGAGGCAGCCGACAGGATAAAAAATAAAGCACGCATCGACCGCCTCCCACCCTGCTTCAATAAATCATGGACCACCGAAACTCTGGCGGCAAGCAACGCAACTGGTGACTAGGGCATTCACTGCACGCGGCCGGGTGAACGCCTACTGAACCGGCGAAAATCAGAATGGTTCCAAGGTTTTGGCGTCATACGCGCAGTATTCCGCAACAGCGCAAGACGGGCATAACGGCTTGCGCGCAATGCACGTGTAGCGACCGTGGAGGATCAACCAATGGTGGGCGTTGCGTCGATATGGCTTTGGAATAACGGCGAGCAACGCCATTTCGACGGCGAGAACTGTCTTGCCGGGGGCCATGCCGGTGCGGTTCGCGACGCGGAAGATGTGCGTATCGACCGCCATCGTCTCCTCGCCGAACGCCGTGTTGAGCACGACATTGGCGGTCTTTCGCCCGACGCCGGGAAGGCGTTCGAGCGCCGTCCGGTCGCGGGGCACCTCGCCACCGTGCTCGACGACAAGTGTCTGCGACAACGCGATGACATTCTTCGCCTTGGTGTTGAAGAGCCCAATGCTTTTGATGTGGTCGCGCAGCGCGTCCTCGCCGAGTGCCACCATCTGCTCGGGCGTCGTGACGGTGGCGAACAGGCGCTTTGTCGCCTTATTAACTCCGACATCGGTCGACTGCGCCGACATCACGACCGCGACCAACAGCGTGTACGGATTGACATAGGCGAGTTCGGTCTGCGGCTCGGGATTGGCGGCGGCAAGGCGGGCAAAGAAGGTTTCGATATCGGCAGGAATCATGGCGCTGTGTGGCGTCGTGACAGGTACAAAGTCCAGTCCGTCCGGGCTATCAAGGCCGCATGTCGCCAGCACTCGACCTGACGCTGACCCCCAACCGGTCGTTCGACCGCAACCATGCACGCTGGCTGATCATCGGCGTCGGCGCGATCTTCTTTCTCGGCGGGATGCGCTTTCTGGCGCTGGGCGCCTGGCCAATCCTGCCGTTCATGGCTGCCGACACGGCGCTGTTGTGGTGGGCGTTTCGCGCCAACTACGCATCGGGGCGTGGCCATGAGCGGGTGGTGCTGGCGGGCGACGCGCTGACCGTGACGCGGGTTAGCGCGCGCGGCGAGGTGCGGCGCTTTGGCTTCGAGCCCCTGTGGACCCGGGTGCTGATCGAGGAGGATGCGCTTGGCGACGCCAATCTGTTCCTTGCGGCCCGCGGGCGACGGGTGCGCGTCGGCGGTTTCCTGTCGGCCCCCGAGCGGCGCGAAGTCGGCGCAGCGATCGGGCACGCACTCGACGGCTATCGGTCATGGAGACCGAGTACATCGTCCATGGTATAGCGTCCGGCAGGTTTTCCCGTGACCCACGCCGCAGCGGTGAGCGCCCCGCGCGCGAAGATGTCACGATTTTCGGCGCGGTGGACGATTTCGATGCGCTCGCCCTCGCCGGCAAACAGCACAATATGGTCGCCCGCTGCCGATCCGCCGCGCAGGCTGGCAAAGCCGATGCTGCCATCGACGCGCGGGCCGGTGATGCCGTCGCGACTGCGCACAGCGACGTCGGCGAGCGCCACGCCGCGCCCCGCCGCTGCCGCCTGCCCCAGTGCCAGCGCGGTCCCGGAGGGGGCATCGACTTTCATGCGGTGGTGGAGTTCGGCGATTTCGATGTCCCAATCGGCGAGCGCGGCAGCCGCCCGCCGCACGAGTGCTGCAGTCACCGCAATGCCAAGGCTGGTGTTTGCCGCCTGGACGACGGCGATGGCGGCAGCAGCGGCATCGATAGCGGTATGGTGTTCCGGTTCCAGGCCGGTCGTGCCGATAACGATGGCGCACGCTGCCGCGCGCGCCGCCGCAAGGTTGCCCGCCAACGCCGCCGGGACGGTGAAATCGATGAGGACGTCGCAGATATGGGCGAGCGCCGCCGCGTCATCGCCGATGGTGATGCCGCCAACCACTGCGCCGATAGCGTCACCTCCCGCGCGGTCGATGCCGCCGGCGAGCGTCAGCCCCGGCGATGCGGCGGCTGCGGCGAGCAACGCCTGTCCCATCCGCCCGCCCGCGCCGAGAATGCCGATGCGGATCATGCTGTACCCTACTCCGTTCGCCGCGCTATTGAACCGTCATGCGCAGCATCCGCAACATCGTAATTCTCACCGGGGCGGGCGTCTCTGCCGAATCGGGCGTACCGACGTTCCGTGGCCCCGACGGGCTGTGGGAGGGGCATCGGGTGGAGGATGTCGCGACGCCCGAAGCTTTTCGCCGTGACCCGGTGCTGGTGCAGCGCTTCTACGACGACCGGCGCGCGGCACTGGCGCGGGTCGAACCCAATGCGGCGCATCGCGCACTGGCGCAACTCGATGCCGAATGGTCGGGCGAGCTGCTGCTGGTGACTCAGAACGTCGATGATCTGCATGAGCGTGCCGGGTCGCAGCGGCTGATCCACATGCACGGCGAACTGAAGCGCGCGCTGTGTATTGGCTGTGGCGCAGCCCCGCTATGGGAACGGGCGCTGTCGGGTGCACCTGCCTGCCCGTCGTGCGGCGCAGCGCAGTTGCGGCCCGATATCGTCTGGTTCGGTGAGATGCCGTACCGAATGGCCGAGATCGAAGCCGCCATCGATGCCTGCGATCTATTCGTGTCGATCGGTACTTCGGGGGCGGTCTATCCGGCGGCGGGATTTGTCGGGTGGGCGCGCAGTGCAGGGGCGGCAACGCTCGAGCTCAACCTCGATCCCTCGGCGGGAACGTCGCTGTTCGACACGTCTCGGCACGGGCCAGCCGGGAGTCTGGTCCCGGAATGGGTGGAGACCCTGCTCGCCGCTTAGTCAGCCTATCAGGAATGCGCCGGTTTGATTTCCGGCAGCAGGACATGCACCCACAGCAGCGCCGCCAAATAGGCCAGCGCCGAGATCGCGAACATCGGCCAGTAACCGCCGGCATGATCGAGACTCCAGCCAGTGAGTTCGTTCATCGCCAGCCCGGTCAGATTACCGGCCACGGCACCCGCTGCCATGACCCGCGCCACCCGCACCCGCGGTATAGTGTCGGCTGCCAGCCCGAAGATATTGGTTGAAAACCCCTGATGTGCGAACAGTGCGAGGCCGATCAGCAGCGCCGCCGTCCACGGCGTCGTGGCTTGCAGCGCCAACGGAATCGGCAAGATGAGGACCGCATAGATCAACATCGATGTCTTGCGCGCCGCGCCGATCGACAGGCCGCGATCGAGCAGGCGCGGAAATAGCGCCCCCGAAGTCAGCGCGCCCGCCGCTGCCATGGTGAAGATCAGGGCGATCGGCCCGCCCAGCCCGGCCTGAGTCATGCCGAACACCCGGGCAAATAGATCGGGGGTCCAGAACAGCAGGAACCACCAGACGCAATCGGTAAAACCCTTGGCCCCGATGACCGCCCAGCTGCGCCGGTCGGCGAACAGCGTGCCCCAGTCGCCGTCGCGCGGCTGCGACGGAGCCGCATCGACGGGCACCAGGCTGCGCGTGCCGAAATACCAACACGCCAGCCAGACAAACCCAAGCGCGCCGGTGATGAGGAACGCCGCCTTCCAGCCTAGCGCCAAAGCCAGCGGCGGAATCGCCAGCGGTGTAATGATCGCACCGATGTTTGGGGCAGTATTGATCAGGCCAAGTCCGAACGACCGCGACTTCAGCGGCAGATATGTCGCCGCCGCCTTGACCGCTGCCGGAGTGTTGACCGATTCGGCAACCGCCAACACGCTGCGCGCAGCGACGAACTGTGCGACGCTCGCAGCGGCCGCATGCCCCATCCCGGCGATGCTCCAGACGGTAACGGCGATGCCATAGGCCAGCCGTACCCCGAATTTGTCGACAAACCAGCCGACGAACAACAGCCCGGCGATGGTGGCGATATTCACTGCCGAGCCGAAGTGAGCGAAATCTTGGTTCGTCCAGTGGAATTCGGCCTCGAGCGTCGGCTTCAACAGTGCCAGCACCTGCCGATCGACATAGTTTAGCGCCGTGCCGACGAATAGCAGTCCCACCAGCAGGCGCTGCGACCCACGCGCATCATCGGTCATCAATCGATCCACCCCGAAATTTCACTGCAACTTGGGCGGGGCCATAGCGCCGAGTCAAAAGAAAAGGCCGCCGGTTGCCCGGCGGCCTTTCCAATCGGTTGAACCGACAGTTATGCAGCGACGGCGCGACGGCGGCGCGCAGCGGCACCGACGAGGCCGAAACCGGAGATCAGCATCGCCCAGGTGGCGGCTTCCGGAACACCGGCGACATTGCCCAGCGTGAAGGTGGTGTCACCAAGCCCGCCAAAACCGTGGAAGGTGTTGAAGCTGCAGTTATCGCAGCCGAAGCCGATGGTCGTCACGGTACCGCCCGCGAAGGTGATCGTGCCCAGACCACCGAGAAGCTGTTCGGCATCGAACTCGAGAAGCTGCGTGTAGATGTCGGTCTGCACACCATCGATGGTGGCGTTGATCGTGAAATTCACCGGCTGGCCGTGCGAGTGTGCACCAGCGGAGTTGTAAACGCTGTTACCGGGGAAATAGCTGACGTTGTAGAAGCTGATCGTGTTGGCGAAGGTCGGTGCGATCGTCGTGAACTCGCCATTGTCGAAATCGCTGCTGCCGGTCCAGTTGAAGGTTGCGGCGGCGGCGGGTGCAGCGGCGGCGATGATCGCAGCGGCGGCGACGGTGCCCATAACGCGGGTAAAATTCGTCATATTCAATGCTCCCCAGTTAATATGTGATTTCGAGATGAAACACATGCCGACCGTCATGCAATAATTATGCCACATACCTCCACCAAACAATAACAAAAGCTTAGTGCGAACCACTATCGCGCGATTGTAAAGAATCCCGACACAAAAGCCCTGCGTACGCAACTGCTGGCACTGTCGCCAACAGGCTACACGCCATCAGATCGAATAGCGCCGAAAGCCACAGCCCCGGTCTTGCAATGTCGGTCGCGTCGCGTTCGACCAACAGTGCAATGACCGCACCGGCCGGTGCGAGCGTCAACAGCACGAGGATCAGCAGCGCAAACAACCGGTCGCGATTACCGCGCGTCAGTTCGGCGGCACGGCCGATTGCCGCCAGCGGGCGCAGGCGTTCGGCACCCGCCACCGGAACCACCGGGAGAATAATGCACGCTGCCCAGATCGCTCCTGCCGCAACCAACGCATGCAGCGCGGTCCCGGCGACCGTCCCTTCGCGTCCGAACAATTCGATGATCAGCAGCCCGACGACGCCCGCGCCGAGCAATAGCGCCACTTCGAGACCCGGACGCGCACGGCGCAGGCCTTCACCGATGAAACGCCCCGGTGGCAGCGGCGCGCCTGCCAGTCGCGACAGCACGCCATGACTGACCATCGCGACATACAGCATGGCCAGCACCGCGCGTACCGTTGTCGCAAGTGTGCCGAAATCGCCACCTTGCGTCATTGCCCGCGCCGCCACGCTGGGCAGCGTGACCGCGACAAACCCGCCGATCACGATCCCGGCGAAGTCATGCCAAAAGGCCCCGGCGATGCGCCGCACCGCCAGTGCGATGTCGAACCGCACGCGCATGGTTTCTTCAGGGACCTTCACGCCGCCTTGGCACGCCGTGTCGCCTCGACCGCCGACTTCAGCGCGTCGAAACCCACCGCACCCGACAGGATCTTGTTGCCGACGATGTACGACGGCGTCCCCGTCAGCCCCAGTGAGCGCCCCAGATCGAGGTTTTTCTTGATTTCGGCCCGCAGCGGCGCGGCTTCGAGATCTTTTGCCGTTCGTGCCTCATCGAGCCCGGCGGTCCGAATGATACCCAGTGTACGGTCATGCGCGACCTTCCCCGGCGTATCGAACATCGTGTCGTGGAACCGCTGGTAGCGCCCCTGACTCGCCGCCGACAAGCTCGCCATTGCTGCCTCGTCCGACGCCGGCGACAGCACCGGGAAATCGCGGAAAACGACGCGGACATTCTTGTCGGCCGCAACGAGCTTCTGCACATCGGCATGGCCTTGGCGACAATAGGGGCAGGCATAGTCGAAGAAGACGACGAGCGTTACATCGCCCTTGGGGTTGCCCGAAACGGCACCCGGAAACGGCGTTTCCAAGGCGCTGCGGTTGGCGTCGAGCAGCTTTGCCGCCTGCTTGGCTTCGTAACCCGACATCGCCTCGGGGATGATCTCGGGGTGTTCGATAATGTAATCGTGAACGATCTTTTCGATCGCAGCCTTGTCGGTCGGTGCAACCGGCGCGCCGCCTGCCGCCCCGCCCAACGCAAAGGCACCCGCTGCTGCCAATACCGTCGTTGCGGCAGCCCAAACCAGTCTCACACGCATCTCCATCCATCCGTCACGACGAGGCGTAGCGTTGTCCCCGATCATCGGCGGTGCTTCTTCTTGTCGAGTTCGTCCTTGGCGACCATGGCGATATCGTCGGCGCGAATCCAGTCCGGGGTGCCTTCGGCGAGGCCGGCCCGCGCCAACGCAGCGTTCGCCGCCGCACCCTTGGCATTGCCTTCGAGGGTATAGCGTTCGGCGGCGGCAAGGGCGGCGCGCGGCTCATCGCCTTCATGGTCATAGATGACGCCAAGCTGATACCAGGCGAATGGATTTTCACGGTCCCGGGCAAGCGCCGATTTCAGCAATGGCTTGGCCTCGGCGAAGTCGGCCTTATTCTCGGTAGCGATCAGCGCATGGCCGAGCGTGGTGGCGATCAGGGGTTCGTTGGCGCTGCCCTTCACCGCCGCCCGCAAGATCGGCAGCGCCTCTTGCACCCGCCCCGATTCGAGCAGGATCTGGCCCTTTAGCTCAAGAAAGAACGGATCGTTCGGTGCCGTCTTCAGCAGCGCATCGGTTTCGGCGGTGGCCTGATCGGTATAGGCCGACCGATGCCACGCATAGGCCCGGGCATAGTGCCCAGGCACCGACGTATCACTGTCGGGATACAGCTGAAGCACGTGTTTAGGTTCGTCGATATAACCGACCAGCTTAGCCTTTATCCGCAAAAACCGCGCGTTGAGCAGCGGGTCGGGTGGCGTGTTCCACGCCGGGTCGGCCTTGTACTGATCTTCGAGGACCTTGATGCGCGTCGACGACAGCGGATGGGTCCGCACATATTCATTGTCCTGCGGGACGGCATAGCGATACTCGTCACCCGACAGGCGGCGGAAGAAGGCGATGGAACCCTTTCCCGACAGATGCGCCTTCGACAGGAAGAGCACGCCGGCCTGATCCGCAGCACTTTCCTGATTGCGCGAAAACGACAGATATTTGCTCTGCGCGACGCTCGTCCCCAGACCGAGAATGCCGAGCGCCGCCCCGCCCGCGCCGACCGCAACTGCTGCCGCTGCTGCGACCAGCGACAGAATGGTGATGTTGGTGGCCGGACCCGTCCCCTCCCCCGAACGCACATTGTGACCACCCGACAGGTGCCCGAGTTCATGCGCAATAATGCCCTGAAGATCGTTGACGTTCTCGGCTGCAGCAATCAGTCCGGAATGGATAAAGACATTCTGTCCGCCCCCCGCGAAGGCATTGATCGACGGGTCACCGACCAGCACAATCTGCACCGATTTGGGATCGAGTCCTGCTGCGATGACCATCGGCCGCGCGACGTCGCGGAAGAACGCTTCGGTTTCGGCGTCGCGGAGAATCGATTGCGCAGCGGCAGGCGCGGCGAGCGCAGTCGAAAGGAGCAAAACAAGAATGGGGCGGAGCCGGCGCATGTGCGCTGCCTTGTCTAGCATGGCTGAACCGCGCGTGAAGTGCGGCAATCCCACCCCCGCGCCCGACCTATGCCGCCGCCAGCAGCCGCGCCCGTCGCCGCGCCACGCTTGACCCCAACCCCAGTGCCTCACGATATTTGGCGACTGTCCGCCGGGCGATATCGAAGCCTTCGGCGCGCAGCAGTTCGACGAGGCGGTCGTCCGAATAGGTCTCGGCGGGTTCGACGGCGATCAGCCGGGCAAGGCGATCCTTGACCGCCAACGCCGAGCTCGCCTCGCCGCCGTCGGCCGATTGAATGCCGCTGGTGAAAAAATACCGCAGTTCGAACAGCCCGCGTTCACACGCGAGATATTTGTTCGACGTCACCCGGCTGACGGTCGATTCGTGCATTTCGATCGCGTCGGCGACGGTACGCAACGTGAGCGGCTTGAGCTGGCTGATGCCGTTTTCGAAAAAGCCCTGCTGATGGCGAACAAGTTCGGCAGTCACCCGTACGATCGTCCGCGCGCGCTGATCGAGCGCCCGCACCAGCCAATGCGCCGATTGCAGGCAGTCATTGACGAAGGTGTCGCAGCCCTTGCCGCCCTGCGCGCTCAAGGTTGCGGCATAGCTGAGATCGACAAGGACCTTGGGCAACGTGTCCTGATTGAGTTCGACCGTCCATTCGCCGACGGCGTTGCGGCGAACGAAAATGTCGGCGATCACCGGCTGCGAGCGATCGCCACCAAAGCGTAGTCCCGGTTTGGGATCATAATTGCGCAGCTCGCGGATCATGTCGGCGATATCGTCACGATCAAGCTCACACAGCCGCATCAGCGCCGCAATGTCACCGCGCCCCACCAGTTCGAGATGATCGAGCAGGCATGCCATCGCCGGGTCGTAACGATCGGCCTCGCGCGCCTGCAGCGCCAGACATTCGCCGAGCGACCGCGCGCCGACACCCGTCGGGTCGAACCGCTGAATCCCGGCCAGCACGGTCTCCACCTCGGCAATCGTCGCACCCAGCCGGTCGGCGATTTCGGCGATCGGCTCGTGGAGATACCCCGCGTCATCGATCATATCGACGATATGGCGAGCGATGATCGCGTCGGCACCGTCGAATGACGACGCAACTTGCGATTGGAGATGATCGACCAGCGATTCACTCGCGGCGGCGAAACTATCGAAATCGAGCGACTCACCAGCTTCGCCACCGGCAGCCTGGCTCCAGTCGCCGCCATCGGCCGCGCCGTCATGGTGAAAGGTTTCGACATCAAAATCGGCGTCGAGCGGCGAATCGCTGCTGCCCGGTGCTGCAATCAGCTCATCGATGCCATTCTCGCCGGTCGATAGTGCAGCCGGAGTTGCTTCGCCACTGCCATCGGGCTCGCCGCCTCCGCCCGACTCTCCACTAGCAAGCAACGGGTTCTTTTCGATTTCGGCTTCAAGAAAGGCTTCGAGTTCGAGGTTGGTCAGCGCCAGCAGCTTGATCGCCTGCTGCAGCTGCGGCGTCATGATTAGCTGCTGCGATTGCCGCAGCTCGAGGCGAGGACCGAGCCCCATTCGTCGCTCAGCCGCCCATCAGAGGCTAAAGCCTTCGCCGAGATAGACCCGGCGGACGGTTTCATCGGCAACCAGTGCCTCGGGGGTGCCTTCGAACAGCACCCGACCATCGTAGATGATGCAGGCGCGATCGACGATGTCCAAGGTTTCACGGACGTTATGATCGGTGATCAGCACGCCGATATCGCGATCACGCAATTGGACCACAAGCGCGCGAATATCGGCGATCGAAATCGGATCGATCCCGGCAAACGGCTCATCGAGGAGCATGATCGACGGATGCGCTGCCAGCGCCCGGGCGATTTCCGCCCGTCGCCGTTCGCCGCCCGACAACGCCATGGCGGGTGCGGCGCGCAGATGGGTGATGTGGAACTCTTCGAGCAATTCCTCGAGCCGCCGCGCGCGTTCGTCGCGGTCCGATTCGGCCGATTCGAGCACCGCCATGATGTTCTGTTCGACCGTCATACCGCGAAAGATCGACGTCTCCTGCGGCAGATAACCGAGGCCGAGCGCGGCGCGGCGATACATCGGCAGTCCGGTAATGTCATGCCCATCGAGGCGGATGCGCCCCGAATCGGGCTTTGCCAGCCCCATGATCGAATAGAAACATGTCGTTTTGCCCGCGCCATTGGGCCCAAGCAGCCCGAGCACCTCGCCGCGCCCGACCGACAACGAAACATCGCGCAGCACCACCCGCTTGTCATAGCGTTTGCCGATGCCGTCGACGCACAGGCCACGCACCTGCGGATCGGAACACGGGGTCCGCAGCTTCAGGGTTTCGACATCGGCCATTCGCGTCCTGTCATCTTACCGGACCGGTTGGCCCGATTCATGCATGTGGTTTGTTACAATAGATTGCGTTGGCGGCCAATGCCAACTGTCCAGTTGAAATATCAGCGCTATTTACGCTTTGTCAGGGTTTCTGGCCGCGCTGTGGCACGACGAAACGTCCCGATACGCGCCCGCCGGTCGCCGGCTGACCCTGGGTAGCTGGCCCACTACGACCGTCCAACGTCGATCGTCCGGTGTTGAGATCGATCGCCAGCCGCTCACCACGTAGTTGCGAATCGCCGCGATTCAGCACGACATCGCCGATCATCGTGATCAGCTTAGCGCTGACATCATAAACCGCTGTCCGGCCCGACGCGCGTTCGGACGGCGAGGTAAGGCGAACGTTGCCGCGCGCATCGAGGCGCTGGATCGCTGGATTGCCGCCGCCGACGCGCTGGTAGAAAACCTTCACGCTGTCCGAATCGAGCGTCAACGTCCCTTGGCGGATCTTCACGTCGCCTGAAAAAACTGCCTGCGCATCATTGTCGCGCACTTCGATACGCGCGGCATCGACATCGATCGGCGCATTGGTGTCATGGCCCTTGAGCGCCGACGTTTGCGCCACGACCGGCGCAGCAAGGGCAAGCGAAAGCAGGATTACGGCGCGTAGCATCGGCTAGCCTCTGCCGCCGCCGCGCTTGATGTGCAAGTGCGCGCCTTGGTCGAGTACCAGCACCTTGCCGGTAATATCGGCCCGCAAGCGGTTGGCCGTGAAGGTGCCGATGGGCAGTGTCCCGCTGACCTGGCCATCGGCGGCGACCGTACGAGCAGCAAGGCTCACCTCGACCGTCGGCGCGTCGACCGAATAGCCGGCTTGTGACTCCATCGAGACCGGTCCGGCGATTTCAAGCATGTCCGAATCAAGATTGTAGCGCCCCGACGGGGCCGTCACCGTCGCCGGGCCGTCCTTGCCATCGAGGAAGGCGTTCATCCGGCTAAGTTCGACGATCGGCACCGCGCTCGTGCGCTGTACCGCGCCTTCAGCGCGGATTGTAAATGCCTCGCCGTTCGCCGTCTGGCCGCGATATACCGCCCGGTCGATCCGCAGGCGCTCCTTCGCCATCGCCACCTTGTCCTTGGCGAGCAGGAAGCTGAACTCCTGCACCTTGGTCAGCGGTAGGATCACGATCGTTGCTAAGACTGTCAATGCAAGCGCCGGCAGCAGCCATTTCAGCACGCCGATCATCCGGTCACGCACGCCGCCCGGCAACGCATTGCGCTGGCGGCGGGTCAGCGCAGGCGCGCCAGTCATCACAGGGCGGTCATCACAGATGCGCGAAGATGTCGGTTTCCGCCCAGCCGGCGAGATCAAGTGCCGCGCGTGTCGGCAAAAACTCGAAACACGCCTGCGCCATCGCGGTGCGACCCTCGCGTTCCAACCGCGCTGTCAGAATCGCATAGGCCCGATGCAGGAAACGCACGTCGGATGCTGCATATTCCTTTTGCGCATCGCTGAGTTCGGCGGCGCCCCAATCGGACGATTGCTGCTGTTTGGAAATATCGACTGCCACCAATTCCTTGAGCATGTCCTTCAGGCCATGGCGGTCGGTGTAGGTGCGCGTCAGTTTCGATGCGATTTTGGTGCAGAACACGGGCGTCGCGTCGACCCCAAGATAGTGGCGAATCACCGCGAGGTCGAAGCGCGCGAAATGAAACAGTTTGACCCGGGTGCGGTCCGCCAGCACTGTCTTGACGTTCGGCGCGGCGTAGGCCCCCGGCGCGAATCGCACCAGATGCTCGTCGCCCTGCCCATCGGACATCTGCAGCAAACAGAGCCGGTCGCGCAACGGATTGAGGCCAAGCGTTTCGCTATCGATCGCGATGGGGCCGGGGGCAAAAATGTCGCCGGGGAGATCGCCTTCATGGAGATGGACTGTCATCGCGCCGACCTAGCAGCGACCCGTCGCGCTGTCACCCAAGCGTCGTGCGGCGGTCGCTTCAGATGCTGCGATTCCCCGCTCGCGTTGTGGATGAAATTCGTGTAGGAACAGTCTCGGAGCAATATCGGTTACGACGCCACAACACCAATTTCGCATCGCCGCCGACGGCACCACGACACTAACTTTATCGGAAGACTAGGGACTGTAATGAGCTTTGATCGACGCGGACGTGGTTCCGGGCGTGGTGGTGGTTTCGACAAGCGCGAGCGCGGGTTCGACCAGTTTGAAGGTGGCGGCGATCGTTTCGGTGGCGGCGGCGGCGGTGGATACGGCGGCGGTGGCGGCGGTGATCGCTTCGGCGGTGGCGGCGGCGGCGGCGGTTTCCGCCCCGGCGGCGGCGGCGGTGGTGGCGGCTTCGGCGGTCGCCCCGGTGGCGGCGGCTTTGGCGGCCCGCGCCCGCCGCGCGACATGGGTCCCGGCGTCAACCTTGGCACTGCCAAGGGCGTCGTGAAGTTTTTCAACGCGCAAAAGGGCTTTGGTTTTGTTGTCCGCGATGATGGCGGCGAAGACGTGTTCGTCCACATCTCGGCAGTCGAACAGGCCGGCCTGACCGGTCTCGCCGACGGACAGCCGCTCGAATTCACCCTGACCGAGCGCAACGGGCGGGTTTCGGCAACCGACATCGTCATCGACGGTGAACCGATGCCCGTCAGCGACCGCCCGGCACCACCGCGTGACCGCGATGGTGGTGGCTTCGGCGATCGTCCGGCGCGCGCGCCCGGCGGCGGCGGTTTTGCCCGTGATTCGGCCCCGCCGATGACCGACGGCCAGCGTGTCGAGGGCACGGTGAAGTTCTTCAATGGCCAGAAGGGCTTTGGCTTCATCCAGCGCGAAGATGGCGGCGGCGACGCGTTCGTCCACATCTCGGCGGTCGAACGGGCCGGCATGTCGGGCCTGAACGAAGGCCAGCGTGTCTCGTTCGAGCTTGAACAGGACCGTCGCGGCAAACAGGCCGCAGTCAACCTGACTGCGCTCTAAACGATTTGAGGGCGGGCGCTGCGGCGTCCGCCCTTTTTCGTTCGACTGCGCCTTACTCATGCCGCTCATGCGAGCGTTTCAGGTGATTGCCGGTCACTCGACCTCGTTCGAGATCGGCGGTTCGGCCTGTCATGGAGACACACTATGCGCGTACTGATCGCTTTCGCGCTCTTCGCCGCCGCAGTGCCGGTGCAGGCCTCGACGGCCAAGGCCATCGAACGCGGCAATCGCGATGCACTGAGTGCCTGCCTCAAGGCGGCAGAGCTTCGCGACGCCGCGAGCTTTGGCAAGCCGCTGATGTTCAGCGATCGCACCCGCCAGACTGCGTTGTTGATCACCGGACGTTCGCGCGCTCGCCACATGAAGGGGGCGAAGATGAAAATGGTCTGCCTATACGACCGCCGCAGCCATAAGGCCGAAGTCCAGGAAGCCGAAGGCTGGACCGCTCGCTAGGCTTGGTTATAGCGTGGCCCCGATACTGATCGGGGACCGCTGACGATGCTTCGCAATGATACCGCCGCGTGGTGGATGCCCTTTACCGCCAACCGCGCTTTCAAGGCCAACCCACGCCTGCTCGCGTCCGCCGATGGCATGTACTATCGCACCCCCGAGGGGCGGACTGTGCTCGATGGTACCGCCGGGCTATGGTGCTGCAATGCCGGCCACAACCGCCGCCCGATCGTCGAGGCGATCCAGCACGCCGCCGCAACGCTCGATTTCGCCCCGAGCTTCCAGGTCGGGCACCTTGGCGGGTTTGAAGCTGCAACCGCACTGGCCGACATCCTGCCGGACGGGCTGGGCCGGATTTTCTTCGTCAATTCGGGGTCGGAAGCCGTCGATACCGCACTGAAGATTGCCATCGCCTATCAGCGCGCGATCGGTCAGGGCACGCGGACCCGGCTGATCGGGCGCGAGCGCGGCTATCATGGCGTCGGCTTTGGCGGTATTTCGGTCGGCGGTATCCTGAACAATCGCCGCGTCTGGCCCGGCCTGCCCGGCGTCGATCACCTGCGCCACACGCATATGCCCGAAAACGCCTTCAGCCACGGCCAACCCCCGCACGGTGCCGATCTCGCCGATGACCTCGAGCGGCTGGTGGCACTACACGGCGCCGAGACCATCGCCGCTGTCATCGTCGAGCCGCTGGCCGGCTCGACGGGTGTGCTAGTCCCACCGCAGGGCTATCTCCAGCGCCTGCGCGAAATCGCAACCAAGCACGGCATCCTGCTGATTTTCGACGAAGTCATCTCGGGGTTCGGTCGCCTCGGCGCGGCAACAGCGGCGGAATTGTTCGGCGTCACCCCCGATCTGATGTGCCTTGCCAAGGGCCTGACCAACGCCGCCGTGCCGATGGGGGCCGTCGCGGCGTCCGAAGCCGTCCATGCCGCCATCGTCGATGATGCACCGGCGGGCATCGAGCTGTTTCACGGCTATACCTATTCGGGCCATCCGCTTGCCTGCGCTGCCGCCATCGCGACGCTCAAATTGTACAAAGACGAAGCCCTGTTCGACCGCGCTGCATCGCTGGCACCGCATTGGCAGGCGGCGCTACACGGTCTGCGCGGCAAACCGCATGTCATCGATATCCGCAACATGGGCCTCGTCGGCGGCATCGAACTCGCTCCGCGCGCCGGAGCGCCCGGAGCGCGGGCCATGCAGCTATTTCATACGCTGTTCGATTCGGGCCTGCTGGTCCGCGTCACCGGCGACATCATTGCCCTGTCACCGCCGTTGATTATCGAGGGCGGACAAATCGATGAGATCGCGGAGCGGATCGGCGCAGCGCTCGACGGGCTCGATTAAGCGACGGTCGGCTCTGCGGGCATTACCCCTTCATGCGATCGACCAGCGCACCGAGCGTCGACAGCCCCTCGACCCGGATGCCGCCGCCGCTCGTCCCGCTCGGCGCGAAGGCGCGGTCGAAGCCGAGCTTCGCTGCCTCCTTCAACCGCAGTGCTGCAAGCCCTGCCGGACGCAGCTCACCCGACAGCGCCACTTCGCCGAACGCCACCGTGCCGGTCGGCACAGCATTGTCGGTCAGCGCCGAAATCAGTGCGGCAGCAACCGCCAGATCGGCAGCGGGGTCCTGCACCTTCAGTCCACCGGCGACATTCAGATAGACCTCGTGCCCGCCGAAGCCGAGGCCGCAGCGCGCTTCGAGGACTGCCAACAGCATCGACAGTCGCCCGCCATCCCAGCCGACAACGGCGCGACGCGGGGTAGCACCCGACGGCACCCGCACCACCAGCGCCTGGATTTCGCACAGCACCGGGCGCGTCCCCTCGAGCGCGGGGAACACGACCGAACCCGTGACCGCGCGGCCATCGGCACGCTCGGTCAGGAACAAGGATGAGGGGTTGGCAACCTCCTCCAGCCCATCGGCCCCCATGGCAAAGACACCGATCTCGTCGGTACCGCCGAAGCGGTTCTTTACGGCGCGCAGGATACGATATTGGTGACTGCGCTCGCCCTCGAAATACAGCACCGTATCGACCATATGTTCAAGAACACGCGGCCCCGCGAGCTGGCCATCCTTAGTGACATGACCGACGAGCACTAACGCGCACCCGCTCGATTTCGCGTAGCGGATGAGTTCCTGCGCCGAGGCGCGGACCTGGCTGACGGTGCCCGGCGCACCCTCCAATGTATCGCTGTGCATCGTCTGGATCGAATCGATGACGAGCAGTGCCGGGGGCGGGCCATCACCCAATGTCGTCAATATGTCGCGCACCGACGTCTCCGACGCCAGCGCAACATCGGCCTTGGCGAGTCCGAGCCGCCGGGCACGCAGCCGCACCTGATCGGCCGCCTCCTCCCCCGAAATATAGGCAACGGCATGCCCGCCGCGCGCCATGCGACCGGCGGCTTGCAGCAGCAGCGTCGACTTGCCGATACCGGGGTCGCCGCCGATCAAGATAACCGACCCCGGGACGAGCCCGCCCGAACCGGCAACGCCGCCGAGCGCCCGATCGAGTTCGGCAATGCCGGTCGACAGCCGGTCGGGCAGCGCCACATCGTCGGCGAGACTCGCCATGGTGAAGCGCCGCCCACCGGCGGCGAGACTGTGTTTTGCGGTGAACGGCGTGACGACGGGTGCGGCCTCGGCCTGGATGGTGTTCCATTGCTGGCAATCGCCGCACTGGCCCTGCCAACGACTGCTGACCGACCCGCACGACTGGCAGACATAACGGGTGGCGGCGCGCGCCATAGTACCGGCTCCTTAGGAACAAGCCATGAACATTAATAGCGCGTACGGCGGAGTGCAAGGCCGCCGCCAAGCGTGCACTGTCGTGATGGCTTCGGCATGATCGGCTTCGGTTCCTGTCGCCGCCGCCTGCACAGCGTCCGGTCTCGTTTCGTGACCGGCTGGTAACCTGCTTCGCCTCGTTGGCGAATTGGCCTATGACGGGCTGTTCCGGCAAGGAGGCTATAGTTTGCGCGACAAGGAACTCCGGCTCGCGCTTGTCTGCTATGGCGGCGTCAGCCTTGCCATCTACATGCATGGCATCACCAAGGAAGTCTGGAAGCTGTCGCGCGCCTCGCTGCGCCGCAAGCTGCGTCCGGGCATGGAGATGCCACCCGCGCGCGACACCGAAACGGTCTATGGCGCGCTGCTCGACGAGCTTCTTCCTCATGTCGATATCCGGGTATTGACCGATATCATCGCCGGGGCTTCCGCGGGCGGCATCAACGGCATTCTTCTGGCGCAGGCGATAAGCCAGGGGCACGACATGGAGCCATTGCGCGCGCTGTGGCTAGATGGAGCCGATTCGGACAAGCTGCTGACTGCCGAAAGCGCCGCGTCTCGCTTTTCGAAATGGTGGGCGATGCCGTTGATCTGGCTTGCCAAGCGCCAAGGCCTTGTCATGGACGACATGACCGAACCCGTCGCGCGCGCCGAGGCCGGCCGCAAGCTGTCGCGGTTGATGCGTTCCCGATGGTTCACCCCGCCGTTTTCCGGCAACAGCTTCACTGCAATGTTGTACGATGCGCTTATCGCAATGGCGGCGGGTGAACGCACGCCACCGTTGCTGCCGCCCGAACAACCGCTCGACCTGTTCGTCACTGTCACCGACTATCGCGGCGCGCCCGAGGTGTTGCTGCTGCACTCGCCGCCATCGATTGTCGAAAACGAACACCGGCTGATCATCGGGTTCAACGATCCTGGCGAAAGCGCGACCGGCCAACGCTATCTCGCCGATCCCGCCGAACTGACTTTTGCCGCGCGCGCAACGGCATCCTTTCCCGGCGCTTTCCCGCCAGCGCGGGTCGGCGAGATCGATGACATCGTCCTTGCCAAAAACGCGCGTTGGCCCGGCCGCGCGGCATTTCTCGAACGGCTGTTTCCCGGTCGCCCCTCCCCTGAGTCGGTGACGTTGATCGACGGCAGCGTGCTCAATAACCGACCCTTCGGGCCTGCCATCGACGCATTGGCAAACCGCCCGTCACACCGCGAGGTCGACCGCCGCTTTGTCTATGTCGATCCCAAACCGGGCATGGCGAGCGAACCCGGGCCGGGGTCGATGGCGGTCCCCGGATTTTTTGCCACGGTGCTGCGCAGCCTTGCTGATATCCCGCGCCAGCAACCGATCAACGACAATCTGGCGGCGATCGAAACGCTGTCGGCGCGGGTGCGTCGGCTGCGCTATGTCGTTGATGGCATGACGCCCGAGGTCGATGCGGCGGTCGAACGCGCGGTCGGAGCGCGCTTTTTCCTGTTCCGCGTCACCCAGGCCCGACTGGCGAGCTGGCGGTCGCGAACACAGACCGTTGCTGCGCGCGAATCGGGATATGCCTATGCTGCCTATGGTCAGCTCAAGGTTGCCCAAATCGTCGAGACTGTGGCGGAGAGGCTCGCTGCGATCGGCGGCGCGGATATTGTGGCGGTGCGCGCCGCCGTCTGGCGGGAGGTACAGGCGCGCGGTTTCGACCGGCCGGCGCAGGCGACAGCGCGCGGCGGGGCGGCTTCGGACTATGTTACTTTCCTGCGCAGCTTCGATCTCGATTTCCGGATGCGGCGGTTGCGCTTTCTCGTCCGGCGATTGAACAGCGTCGCCGAAGCCAGCGACGACACCCACGAGCGCCGCCTGCTCGATGGTTTCAAGGCCGCGCTTTATGGTCTGCTCGGCCCCTTGGTAAAGCGACGCCAAAACGGCTTTTACGCTGGCATCGCCGAAGCCGCCGCCAACGCCCCGCACGATCCCGCAGCGGCGCTGGCGGCGCTGGCGGCGGCGATGGACCTGCGGGCGGTCGATGCCGATGCCGATGCGCGGCTTGTCGCGATGTTCGCCACCGACCTGCCAAGTCCCCTGCGCCGGGCGTTGCTGCGCGCCTATCTTGGTTACCCCTTCTATGACATTGCCGTCCTGCCACTGCTCCAGGGCGACACCCTCGACGCTTTCGACGAGATCAAGGTCGATCGCCTGTCGCCCGATGATGCCATCGCGCTCCGCGCTGTCGGCGGCGCGACCTTGAAGGGCGCGCAGCTCAGCGCCTTCGGGGCGTTTTTCAGCCGCGCCTACCGCGAACATGATTATCTCTGGGGGCGGCTGCACGGCGCCGACCGGTTGATCGACATCGTCGTCTCGTCGCTGCCCGATCCGACGGTGATTGACCCTGCGCGGGTTGCGGCGATCAAGGCCGATGCCTTCCGCGCCATCGCCACTGCCGAGCGCCCTTATCTGACCGCAATCCCCGAACTGCTTGCGGCAGTCGAGGCCGCGTCCACCGCCTGACGCTTGCGTCCGCCGATGACGCCGAGCCTTCGCAGGTGATAGACGATGATGCCCATCCCGACGATCGTCGGGACCACCCAGATTTTCGGGTTGAAGGCATGCGCCGGAAACAGCTCGATCAGCCCGACCGAGAGGAAGGCCGTATAGGCCGAGATACCTGTCGCCACCATCGCCTTGAGATGTTCGGGCAGCCATGCGGTGCGGGTCGGGGCGGGACGGAAGATGTACCAGAGATAGGTCATCGTGGTGCCGAAGCCGATGAGCGAAATGCCGATCATCAATGGCTGGTGCAGGATGACGCCGTGGACAGCGCAATTGGCACAGGCGGCCAGCACGGCGAGTTGCAGCGCTATCATCGTCCAGTGGCGGTTGGCGGGGTGATCGCGCTTGTTGGCGACCATGACGAGGCCATAGCGAGTCATGCTGATCGTCAGCAGCGCGAGATAGATCATCATCCAGCCGAACAGCCCGCGATACAGCGCCGAATCGATCAGTCCCGGATGCATGGCGAGCGGCCAGCGCACCGATAGCAGCCCCATGCCAAGTGCCAGAAAGGCGGCAGCGTAAATGGCGTTGGCAAATACCCGCCCCCAGCGACGATGCGCGGTTCCGCCCTTGCGAGTGGCAATCGCGATCCAGAACGTCGTCAACGCCGTGACGCCTGCACCAATGTGCGCGGCGACGAGCAGGTGGAACAACCAGGGCATGAGTACCGAGTAACGCCTGTTGGAGACCCGTCCATGATGGCCACAACCCCCGACCTATCGCAAGGTCGCGCCGCCCTTCGTCCGTGTCATCGCGGCACAGGCCGGATCCAGTTTTCTTTGCCTCGAACTGTAAGACAAGCTAGATCCCGGCCTTCGCCGGGATGACGGGCAGAGAGAGAATCCTAATTCAGCACCCGCACCGCCACGCTCTGCGGCCCCGCAGCCCCAGCTTTTTGCAAATTGAACAGTTGCTCGACGAGCGTGATCACCTGATACGACCGGCCCGCGCCAGTCGTTGGCACATGCCACGACTTGCCATTGAGCGTCGCCGTCAGGTCATAGCGGTCGCCGCGGCCGGGCAGCAGAATCAGCAGCGGTTCGCCGACGGCTGTGCCCGCGTGAGGCGACAAGACATAGGGGTGCCGCCCCACCGACGCCTCGCGCGCATATTCGCCGAGAAAGTAGATGACGCCTTCGGCCGAGCGGAAGATCATATCGACCGATGTGACCACCTTGACCGGTTTGCCGTCGACCTCGACGATGACCTCGGCGTGCGCCAGCGTCGCGTTGCGGTTGCCCGGTGCGGCGAGTGTCAGGCGCTGCAACCGTGTCTCGGCACTGCGGCCCGCTACCCCGGCGTTGGTGGCACAATCGGCGGGCGCGCTTTCGGTGCGCATCAGCTTGACCGTCTCACCTGCCGCCGACAGGCGAACGATCCAATCGGCATCGCCATCCTTACCACCCGGCCCCTTGCCGAGATCGAGCTTGTCGCCGTCGATCTTGGCGAGATCGCCGATGTCGAGCTTGGCGGTGTCCTTGACCGCGAGCAGCGGCGTCTCGCTGCCGGGGCGACTGGCCGGAGCGAGCGTGTAGCAGCGAACGAAATTGCGGAAGCGCGCCGCGTCGTCGGGTTGGTCGGGTACATTGTCGATTGCAGCGACAACATCGCCCTTTTTGAGACCGCTGCCTTCGGGTGGCGTTTCGGCGATGGTGAATTCAACCCGGCGAACCAGCAGATAGGTCAGCAGGTCACGCCGCCAACCCTGCCGCAGATAATAGTTGATCGTCGTCGGCGCGATCGGCTGGAGAATGCCACGCTGAAACTCCTGCCCATCATGGATCGCCACATCGAAATTGGGGTTGGAGCCGATCGATGCACCTGTGCCGAGTGACAGACTGTTGTCACCGCCGTTCTTGTTCAGCCCGACGCTCGCCCCGGCGCTGGCGTTGGCAGCGAAATCGACATTACCCGAAAGCCGGGTGAACGAAGTGAAGTGCAGCGGCAAGCCGTCGCGGGCGCGCAGGATATTGAGCAGGGCAACCGTATCGGTGGTGCGCGCCACCACGGCGTTTTCGTCGATGGCGACGCGCTCAAGGGCGTGCGGAAAGGCGCAGCCGGTGAGCGCCAAGATAGTCGCACCGTAAAGACGTCGCATCGGTTTAGCCCCCGCAGTGCGGTGAAACTGCCGCACCGCAGGGGCTATGTCGAGAGTGTCAGACCGTGACGGCGGCTCTCCGACGACGCACGCCAGCACCGACGAGCCCGAACCCGGCGATCAACATCGCCCAGCTTTGCGGTTCGGGGACGGCACTGGCACCAAGTTGCGCTGCCGCCACGGCAACCGCGCGACTGCCGCCGACAGTGAAGATGCGTCCGTCATAGCCGATGACATACAGCCCCTTGCTGCCATCTTCGCCGAACGAAGCGATGTTGAAGCGCCCGCCAAACGAATTGGTGATGGCGCTGAGGTCGGTCAGGCCAGTGCCATCGGTGTTGATCGACCAGATTCGCCCGGAGATAAAATCGGCAAACACATAGCGTCCATCGAGATCGCCGATGCGCCCGCCACGATAGACATAACCGCCGGTCACCGAATTGTCGCCGTTGTCGTGCGAGTAGGAAAACACCGGCGGGGTGGTGCCCGGCGGGATCGGGTCGCCGATGCCGGGCGTCGGCGTTGGCCCTTCGAGCGGGCGCCAGCCGAAATTCTGCCCCGAGGTGCCGAGCGCGATCCGGTCGATCTCCTCGGTGCGACCCTGTCCGACATCGCCGATCCACAGGTCGCCCGTTGTGCGGTCGAAACTGTTGCGGAATGGATTGCGCAGGCCGTAAGCGAAAACTTCGGTGTTGAACGGATTGCCAACGGGGATGGCGTAGTTCTTCAGCGGGTCGGCAGGAAAGCTGTCCTTCGTCACGTCGAGCCGCAATATCTTGCCGAGCGGCGAATTGAGGTTCTGAGCATTGTTCTGCGGATCATTGCCCGAACCGCCGTCGCCAGTGGCGACATAAAGCCGTTTATCGCGACCGAATTCGATCCAGCCGCCATTGTGGTTTTCGTACGGCTGGTCAAAGCGGATCACGACCTGCGCCGCTTCCGCCCGGATGGCGGGGTCGGTATAGCGGCGGACCTCGGTCACCAACTGCCCGTTAACTCGCGCCGTTACATTGACGTAAAAGCGCCCATTGGTTTTGTACAAGGGATCGAACGCAAAGCCGAGCAGGCCCTTTTCGCCGCCGGATTCGATATTGGGTACCGAGAAGAAGGTCGACCGCGCGCGCGTACTCCGGTCGATCGCAATGATCTGCCCACCCTGCTGGACGACATAGACGGTATTGGCCCGCCCGGTAAGGTATAGCGGCGCGGAAAAGCCCGATTCGAACAATGACAGATTGACCGTGGCGGTAGCGGGCACAGCCCCCAAGACCGCAAGCGCGATGACGCCGACACCTAAACGCAGCATACAACTCTCCTGACATTCGGCCGAATAGCCGAACGCATCGTAGCCGACACAGGTTACAATTTACTTGTCCATGCGCAGCGCCTTGCCGCCACCCAGCCTCTGCTGCCTTGCAACATCGACAACCCCGTGCTAGCCGCCCCGCGTCCGCCGGACTCGTCCGCCGCGGGCTCGCATTTTCGTAACCTCCAGTCGCCGGACCCCGATCTTGGAAGCACAAACTGGCATCGCGCAGGGCCTTGGTGGCCGGTACGCGACGGCGCTCTTCGACCTTGCAGTCGAAGGCAAGAGCCTCGACGCCGTCGCCGCCAGCCTTGCGACGCTGAAGACGGCACTCGCCGACTCGGCCGATCTCAAGGCATTGACGACCAGCCCGATGGTGACGCGGACGCAAGCTGCCGCTGGCATCGGCGGGATCGCGGGGGCTATGCAACTCGACCCGCTGACGACCAATTTCCTCGGCGTGCTTGCTGCCAATCGCCGCCTCGGCCAACTGCCGGTCATCATCCGTGACTTTGCGGCGCTCACGGCGCGTCGTCGCGGCGAGACGACGGCGCAAGTCACCTCGGCAACGCCGCTGAGCCCGGACCAGCAGGATGCGCTCAAGGCGAAGCTGAAATCCGGTCTCAAGACCGACGTTGCGCTCGATCTTATCGTCGATCCCGCCATTCTTGGCGGCCTTATCGTCCGCGTCGGCTCGCGGATGATCGATTCCTCATTGAAGACCCGGCTCGATACGCTGGGCACTGCGCTGAAGGGCTAAGCATGGACATCAACGCCGCTGAAATCTCGCGGGTCATCAAGGATCAGATCGCCAATTTCGGCAACGACGCCGAAGTCAGCGAAGTCGGCCAGGTGCTGTCGGTCGGCGACGGCATCGCCCGCGTCCATGGCCTCGACAATGTCCAGGCGGGCGAGATGGTCGAATTCCCCGGCGGCATCAAGGGAATGGCGCTCAACCTCGAAGCCGATAACGTCGGCATCGTCATCTTCGGGTCGGATTCGACGATCAAGGAAGGCGATACCGTCAAGCGCACCGGCACCATCGTCGACGTGCCGGTCGGCAAGGGGCTGTTGGGCCGCGTCGTCGATGGTCTCGGCAACCCGATCGACGGCAAGGGGCCGCTGACCGACGTCACCCGCATGCGCGTCGAAGTGAAGGCGCCGGGCATCATCCCGCGCAAATCGGTCAACGAACCGATGCAGACCGGCCTTAAGGCATTGGACGCGCTGGTTCCCGTCGGTCGCGGTCAGCGCGAACTGATCATCGGCGATCGCCAGACCGGCAAGACGGCAGTCGCCATCGACACCTTCATCAACCAGAAGGCCGTCAACGCAGGAACCGACGAATCGAAGAAGCTGTATTGCATCTATGTCGCCGTCGGCCAGAAGCGCTCGACCGTCGCGCAGATTGTTCGCGCGCTCGAAGAGAATGGCGCGATGGAGTACAGCATCGTCGTCGCCGCCACCGCGTCGGAACCGGCGCCGCTGCAGTTCCTCGCACCCTATACCGGCTGCACGATGGGCGAATTCTTCCGCGACAATGGCATGCATGCCGTCATCGTCTATGACGATCTGTCGAAGCAGGCGGTCGCCTATCGCCAGATGTCGCTGCTGCTGCGCCGCCCGCCGGGCCGTGAAGCCTATCCCGGCGATGTGTTCTATCTCCACTCGCGCCTGCTCGAGCGTGCCGCCAAGATGAACGAGGCCAACGGTGGCGGCTCGCTGACGGCACTGCCGATCATCGAAACGCAGGCGGGCGACGTGTCGGCGTATATCCCGACCAACGTCATTTCGATCACCGATGGCCAGATTTTTCTCGAGACCGAGCTGTTCTATCAGGGCGTCCGGCCCGCCATCAACGTCGGGCTGTCGGTCAGCCGCGTCGGTTCGGCGGCGCAGACCAAGGCGATGAAGAAGGTCGCCGGGACCATCAAGCTCGAACTCGCCCAGTACCGCGAGATGGCGGCGTTCGCGCAGTTTGGCTCGGACCTCGATGCCTCGACCCAGCGCCTGCTCAATCGCGGCGCGCGGCTGACGGAACTGCTCAAGCAGGGCCAGTACAAGCCGATGCCATTCGAGGAGCAGGTCGTCAGCATTTTTGCGGGCGTCAACGGCTTCCTCGATACGGTGGATGCCAAGGCCGTGACGCGCTTCGAACAGTCGCTGCTGGCGCATGTGCGGGCCGAACACAGCGATGTGCTGGCGTCGATCCGCGATACCAAGGACCTGTCGGCGGACGTGACAGCGAAGCTGAAGGACGTTGTCGGCGGCTTTGCGAAGACGTTTGCGTAGATGCGCGGTCGCGGATTTGTCGCATGAGCGCGCTCGCCACTGCCGCAGCGTCAGCAGCGCTCGCAGTCGTAGCGGGCTGCGCACCGAAAGGTGCCGAGCCAGTTGTGGATGTGCAGGTGATTTCGGCAGATCGCGTGTTGATCGCTGGGAAGGAAGTAACCTTGGCTGGTTATGAGCATAAGTTGCATCAGATCGCCGAGTCGAATCCCAACTCGTACATTTCACTGAAAATGGTAGGCCACATGTCGCAGGGCGATTGGGATAGAATGAAGGCAGCCATACCCGCAAACCACCTGAGCGGCGGTGCCACTTCAACGCCCGTCAATTTGGAAACGGGCAATTTGACGTCTCTGCCCGAATTGAACACCTGGGTCGGGAAAGCAAAATAGATGGCCTCCCTCAAAGCCCTTAAAATGCGCATCACTTCGGTGAAATCGACGCAGAAGATCACCAAGGCGATGAAGATGGTCGCTGCGGCGAAACTGCGCCGCGCGCAGGAGGCCGCCGAAGCCGCGCGCCCCTATTCGGAGCGCATGGCCGCCGTGCTGGCGTCGCTCGGCAGCCGCGTCACCGTCGGCCCCGAATCGCCGAAACTGCTGGCGGGGACCGGCAGCGATCAGGTGCATCTGCTGGTCATCGCCTCGTCCGAACGCGGGCTGGCGGGTGGCTTCAACACCAATATTGCGCGTCTGGCCCGCAAGACGATGGAATCGCTGCTGGCGCAGGGTAAGACGGTCAAGCTGCTGTTCGTCGGCAAAAAGGCCCGTGCGCCGTTCATGCGGACCCACAAGCAACTGATCGTCGGATACATCGACCAGACCCACATCAAGAGCGCCGCCTTTGCCGATGCGCAGGCGATTTCCGCCGATATCACTCGGCGTTACGAAGCTGGCGAGTTCGACGTCGCGCACCTGTTCTTCGCGCGTTTCCGTTCGGCGCTGGTGCAGGAGCCGACCGAAATCCAGCTGATCCCGGCAGCGCTGCCGGCCGCCGCCGTGATCGAGGCCAAGCCCAGCGACGCCGCCCCCGCCGCGATCGAATATGAACCCGATGAGGAAGCCATCCTCGCCGAACTGCTGCCGCGCAATTTGAGCGTCCAGATCTTCCGCGCGCTGCTCGAAAACGCCGCCAGCGAACAGGGCAGCCGGATGACCGCGATGGACAACGCCACGCGCAACGCCGGCGACATGATCAACCGCCTCACCATCACCTATAACCGCACCCGCCAAGCCGCTATCACCAAGGAGCTGATCGAAATCATCTCCGGCGCCGAAGCCCTTTAAGGAGCACGCCTCATGGCCACCACCCCCACCACCAACAACGTCGGCCGCGTGTCGCAGGTCATCGGCGCCGTCGTCGATGTGCAGTTCGATAGCGACCTGCCTGCCATCCTGTCGGCGCTCGAAACGAAGATCGAAGACCGCCGCCTCGTCCTCGAAGTCGCGCAGCATCTCGGCGAGAACACCGTCCGCACCATCGCGATGGACGCGACCGACGGCCTCGTCCGCGGCCAGAGCGTCACCGACACCGGGTCGCAAATTCGCGTTCCCGTCGGCCCTGCCACGCTCGGCCGCATCCTCAACGTCATCGGCGAGCCGATCGACGAACGCGGACCGGTCAATGCGACGATCACCATGCCGATCCACGCCGAGGCCCCGCTGTTCACCGACCAGTCGACCGAGAGCGCCATCCTCGTCACCGGGATCAAGGTCATCGACCTGATCGCCCCCTATGCCAAGGGCGGCAAGATCGGGCTGTTCGGCGGTGCTGGTGTCGGCAAGACCGTGCTCATTCAGGAGCTGATCAACAACATTGCCAAGGGGCACGGTGGCACCAGCGTGTTCGCCGGCGTCGGTGAGCGCACCCGTGAGGGCAATGATCTGTACCATGAATTCCTCGAAGCCGGGGTCATCGCGTCGGACGCCGATGGCAACCCGATCAGCGAAGGCTCGAAGGTCGCGCTGGTGTTCGGCCAGATGAACGAGCCGCCGGGCGCGCGCGCCCGCGTCGCGCTCAGCGGCCTGACCAACGCCGAATATTTCCGCGATGTCGAAGGCCAGGATGTGCTGTTCTTCGTCGATAACATCTTCCGCTTCACGCAAGCCGGGTCGGAAGTGTCGGCGCTGCTCGGGCGTATCCCGTCCGCCGTCGGTTATCAGCCGACGCTCGCCACCGACATGGGCCAGCTGCAGGAACGCATCACTTCGACCACCAAAGGTTCGATTACCTCGGTCCAGGCGATCTACGTTCCCGCCGACGATCTGACCGATCCGGCCCCGGCCACTTCGTTCGCCCACTTGGACGCCACGACGACGCTCAGCCGCTCGATCGCCGAACTCGGCATCTATCCCGCGGTCGATCCGCTCGATTCGACGTCGCGCGTGCTGGAGCCGCGCACCGTCGGCGAAGAGCATTACGCCGTCGCGCGTTCGGTTCAGGAAGTGCTGCAGAAGTACAAGTCGCTGCAGGACATCATCGCCATTCTGGGCATGGACGAACTGTCGGAAGAGGATAAGCTGACCGTGGCACGCGCCCGCAAGATCCAGAAGTTCCTCAGCCAGCCGTTCCACGTCGCCGAAATCTTCACCGGCACGCCGGGTGTGTTCGTCAAGGTCGAGGACACAATCAAGGGTTTCAAGGCGATTGTCGCAGGCGAATACGACCATCTGCCCGAGCAGGCGTTCTACCTTGTCGGCACAATCGAGGACGCGGTAGCGAAGGCGCAGAAGCTCGCCACCGAGGCGGCGTAGTTTTCACAATGGCGCTATTCGAAAGTGGTAGCACCGCTACGGTGCGGGTTCGCCTCTCAGAGGGTGGTAAATTACTGATTCTGATTAATAGCAATGCCTTTGGACTTGCGGGTAAACATTGGAGGGAGCAGTTGACACCGCCTAACCGCGCAAAATGGGGTCAAATTTTTTACTTTGTCGACCCCAAGGCGAGTAAGGCGCAGCGGGTATCGGCGTGTTGCGATCTTCGTGGAGCCTACAGTAATACAGATACAGACCTTGATGAATGCCCCGGTGCTATGTTTTTCTGGGATGGTTCTGAAGTGGATGCCGATGTTGCTCCGCTCGACCGTTCAAGCAACCGAAGCCTCGGAGCCTCTATCGGTGGAAACGTGCGGTCCGTAATCGGTTCGTTCGGGCAGCTGAAAAAACATGAAGGTTTTCCGGTTCAGTTCCAGTTTCTTTGAAAGATTTCGTGATGCCCGATGCCCTGTTCCACTTCGAACTTGTCTCCCCCGAGCGGCTGTTGTCGTCGGGCGATGTGGCGATGGTCGTCGTCCCGGGCACCGAGGGCGATTTCGGCGTGCTGCCCGGCCATGCGCCGCTGATGTCGACCATCCGCCCCGGCGCGATTTCGATCTACGAGAGCGACTTCAACACAGTCACGCGGCGCATATTCGTCGATGGTGGCTTTGCCGAAGTTTCGGACAAAGGCCTGACTATCCTTGCCGAATCGGCCCTGCCGGTTGGTGATATCGACCCTACGGTGGTGGCGAGTGACCTTGCAGCAGCGCGAGCCGCCAATGACGAGAAGGCGGTCGTGCGGTTCGAGGCTATGCAGGCGGCGGTGGTCAACTGACCCTTCTTGTCATCCCGGGCTTGACCCGGGACCCAGCTTCCTTCGATGCCATCCAGAGAGAAACTGGGTCCCGGGTCAAGCCCGGGATGACAGTTTTGAAATGACCGCTAATTCCCAATACGATGCCATCGTCCTCGGCGCAGGCGGCGCGGGGCTGTTTGCCGCCGCCACCGCCGGGCAGCGCGGCCGCCGTGTACTCGTGGTCGATCACGCCCCCGAACCCGGCCGAAAGATCCTGATTTCCGGTGGCGGGCGGTGCAATTTCACCAACATCGGCGCGGTTCCCGACCGCTACATCTCGGCGAACCCGCACTTCGCCAAATCGGCGATGAGCCGCTACACTGCGAGCGACTTCATCGCACTTGTTGATAAGCACCGGATCGCCTGGCACGAGAAGACCCTTGGCCAGCTGTTCTGCGATGGACGGGCGAGCCAGATCGTCGCGATGCTGATGGCCGAATGTGAAGCCGGGAACGTCGCCTTCAGCTTCGGCCATGCCATCCGCGATGTTGCCCACGCCGATGGCCAGTTCACCGTGACGGTCGGCGACCGGACCCATACTGCCGCGTCGCTCGTCATCGCCACCGGCGGCCCGGCGATCCCCAAGCTCGGCGCCAGCGGGTTTGCCTATGACCTCGCCCGCCAGTTCGGATTGAGCGTCGTCGAGCCGCGTCCGGCGCTGGTGCCGCTGACGCTTGGCGGCACCGAAGCGCTGTTCCGCGAGCTATCGGGGGTCGCTGCGCCTGTCGTCGCGCGCTGCGGCAAGGCGGCGTTCCGCGAGGCGGCGCTGTTCACCCATCGCGGCCTGTCGGGCCCGGCGATCCTGCAGGTGTCGTCGTACTGGCGGCATGGCGGCGACATCGGCATCGATTTCCTGCCCGACGCCGCCCCCGGCTGGCTGGCGGCGGCGAAGCGCGAGCGCCCGCGCGTCGGCCTGCGGCGGGTGCTGGGCGGCGCGTTGCCCGACCGTCTCGCCGAAGCACTGGCGGCGCGGATCGGCACGGAGACCGAACTCGGCAACCTCGCCGACAAGCGTCTCGCCGAGATCGAACGCCAGCTTGGCGACTGGCGCTTCCTGCCCAACGGCACCGAAGGCTTTGCCAAGGCCGAAGTCACTGTCGGCGGCATCGGCACCGTCGGACTGTCGTCGCAGACGATGGGCGCCGCAAAAGTGCCCGGCCTCTACGCCATCGGCGAGGCAGTCGACGTCACCGGCTGGCTCGGCGGCTACAACTTCCAATGGGCGTGGGCCAGCGGTTACGCCGCCGGGATGGCGTTGTAGCGCTCGTCGGCGTTCGACAGTTGCGCCAACCCGGCCCGACACCTTATGGCCACGCCATGGCCGCACTCACCGCCTTCGACGTTGTCGTCCTCATCCTTGTCGGCCTTGGCGCGCTCGGCGGCCTGGCGCGCGGCTTCGTTGGCGAGGTCGTGTCGCTGCTGGCGTGGGCGGCGGGCATTTTCGCCGTGCGGATGTTCTACACGCCGGCCAAGGACATCGCCGCCAAACTCACCGGCACGGCGCAGGGCGGGGCGATCCTCGCACTTGTCGTGCTGTTCCTCGGGGCGTTTCTGCTCGTCCGCATCATCGGCGGACGATTGAGCCAGGGCACCAAGGCATCCCTAATCGGCCCGGTCGACCGGCTGCTCGGCCTCGGCTTCGGCGCGGCGAAGGGGGTGCTTGGCGCGGCGCTGCTGTTCCTGCTCGCCAATTTGACCTTCGACACCATCGACCCCGGCCTGCCGTCGCCCGAATGGCTGCGCAACGCCCGCACCGCGCCGACCTTGGCGATGGTTTCGAAGACCATGGTGGATTTCGTCGAGCAACGCCGCCGCATTCCCCATGACAGCGCCGATGCGACGCCGCCGCGCGATCCCGCCGCGCCGCACCCCGGCGAAGGCTATGACCGCGACCAGCGCAGCGCGCTCGACAAGCTGCTCGACAAACAGGAGAAGGCGTCGCCCTCGACGCCGATCTGACGCATGACCATCCGCCTCTACGACACCCTCAGCCGCACCAAAAAGCCGGTGACCCCCGACGCGCGGGGCAAGGTATCGATGTATGTCTGCGGCCCTACCGTCTATGGCCGCGCCCATATCGGCAATGCGCGCCCCGCCGTGGTCTTCGACGTGCTGCGCCGCCTGCTCCGCCACGAATTCGGCGCGGACAATGTCGTTTACGCCCGCAACATCACCGACATCGACGACAAGATAATGGCGAAAGCCGTCACCGAAGGCGTGCCGATCGAGACCATCACCAAACGCTATGAGGATTTCTACCTCGCCGACATGGGGGCGCTTGGTGTCGAAGCGCCCGACTTGGCACCGCACGCGACGGCGCATGTGCCGGGCATGATCGACATGATCGCGCGGCTAGTGGCGAACGGCGCGGCCTATGCGGCGGAAGGCCATGTGCTGTTCAATGTCGATGCCGATGCCGGATACGGCCAGCTGTCGAAGCGGCCGTTGAAGGAAATGATTGCCGGGGCGCGCGTCGAGATAGCGCCGTACAAGAAGAACCCCGCCGATTTCGTGCTTTGGAAACCCAGCGCCGACGCGCAACCGGGGTGGGACTCGCCATGGGGTCGCGGTCGCCCTGGCTGGCATATCGAATGCTCGGCGATGATCGAAGCGGAGCTTGGCGAGACTATCTCGATCCACGGCGGCGGGCTCGACCTGACCTTCCCTCACCACGAAAACGAGCTGGCGCAAAGCCGCTGCGCGCACGACGGCGCGCCGCTCGCCGACATCTGGATGCACAACGGGTTCCTGAACATGGGCGGCAGCGACAAGATGTCGAAGTCGTTGGGGAATGTGGTCGGGGTGGATGAGTTGCTGGCGCAGGGGTGGCACCCTGAGGTGCTGCGGCTGGCGCTGCTAAGCGCTCACTATCGGCAGCCGTTGGAATGGACCGAGGAGCTGCTTGGAGATTGCGAGGCTCGACTCACGCGGCTTTACAGGCGAAAAGCAGAAGTCGTTGAACGCGAAAACGTGATCGATCATGATTTTGCCACGGCGTTGGCCGATGACCTCAATACCCCGAATGCCTTGGCGGCTCTATCGCAGCTGAGCCGCGCTGACGATGCGCGATTGATCTCCACCGCCAATCTTGTCGGCTTGCTCTTGGAGCCCGCCGGGCCATTCCTCCAACGCGGCAGGTACAAGTCCGGGCCGACTACTGGCGTTGCAGTAGGCGGCGCGCACCGCCTATCGCCCGAAACTTCAATTTCGCGCTCAGGTGTCGATGCGCAAATCGCCGCCCGCACCGCCGCGCGCGCCGCCAAGAACTTCGCCGAATCCGACCGCATCCGCGACGAACTCCTCGCCGCCGGGATCGTGCTCGAAGACGGCCCACGCGGGACGACATGGCGGCGCGCCTGATTTGCGGCGTGTCGCGGTCGTGCTAGACGACAAATGCCATGCCGATGCGGAAACGAACACATAAGGCGCGTATCGCCGCAACCCCGGGAGTTCAGGGGGGACGACCATGTTTTGAAGGCACGCGCATTCCGGTCGAAGTGATCTGGGCGCAACTTCGCGATGGCGCGACTGCGGCGGAAATCGAAGATGGCTATCCGCACATGCCAAAATGTGGCGTCGCTGCAGCGCGTGCCTGGGCCCGGCAACAGGGATTGCTGTGATTACACCACGCTGTAGGTATAGGAGAAGGTGATGAAGACCGTTCTCTTGGCGTTGGCTGGCGGCATTGTCGCGCTCGCCACCCCCACCCTCGCTGCCCCCATCCCCGCGTCGCAACTCATAATCCGCCAGTCATCGCCCGCGACGTCGTGGCGGTGGCGCGCGCCGCCCGAAACCGCCGAGGCCCCGGCGTTGCTCAAGGCAATGCGCGGCGAGGCGCTGAAGGCTGCTGCGCGCGACCGGGCGCAAGCGCTGCGCGACGCGGCGGCAGCAGCGAAGGGCGGTTTTCCGTTCCGCAAGTATGAAACTGTCACCGATTGGAGCCTTGCCGCCGACACGTCACGGCTGCTGGCGTTGGCAGGCGAAATCTACGCCTTTACCGGCGGCGCGCATGGCAACACGGGCTATGCGGCGAAGCTGTGGGACAAGACCGCGCGTCGCCCGCTGACCATCGACCAGCTATTCACCGACTGGCCGCGCGCTCGCAAGCTGATCGAACCGGCATTCTGCAAGGCGTTGGCGACAATGCAGGCCGAACGGCGCGGCGGCAAACCGAGCGGGGGCGATTTCGACGCCTGCCCCAAAATTTCTGAATCACCGATCGTGCCTTGGGGCGGGCTGGGCACCCGCGCGCTGCAGTTCCGCGTCCTTGTCGGCCCATATGTCGCCGGACCCTATAGCGAGGGTAGCTACCTCGTCACTGCGCCATGGCCCGAAGCCGTCCGCCCGCTGACCAAGGCCGCGTATCGCGCCGACCTGTTCGGCGACGGCAATTGACGCGCCTCGCCTTCACCCGCGCCGTCAGCCCGCGCCTCGCCGAATGTCAGCTTACGCATCTCGCGCGCCAGCCGTTCGATGTGCCGCGCGCCATTGCCGAGCATGCGGCGTACGAGGCGGCAGTCGCCGCCGCCGGAGCCACACTGATCCGCCTCGCGGCACTCGATGACCACCCCGACGGCGTTTTTGTCGAGGATACCGCTGTTATCGCAGGCGATCATGCCATCATCACCCGGCCGGGGGCTGCGGCACGCGCCGGCGAGACGGTATCGACCGCGGCGGGACTCGCGCCGCATATGCCGCTGCTGACGATGGCGGCAGGGCATCTCGATGGTGGCGACGTTTTGCGCATCGGCAGGCATTTCACCATCGGCACATCGTCGCGCACGACGCGCGAGGGCATCGCCGCCTTCGCCGCGCTGGTCGTGCCGCTCGGCTTCACCGTCGGCCCGGCGGCATTGACAGGTGCGCTGCACCTGAAGACTGCCGTGACGTTCGCCGGGCACGACGCCGCGGGCGATCCGCTGCTGCTGCACAATCCGGCGTGGGTCGATGCAGCGCTGTTTCCCGGAACGCTGCCGCTCGCCGTCGACCCTGCCGAACCGTTTGCCGCCAATGTCGTGCGCATCGGCGGTACGCTGATCATGGCGGCGGGAACGCCGCGCACCCGCGATGCGCTGATGGCGCGCGGCTTCGTCGTCGTCGAAGTCGATGTCCGCGAGTTGCAAAAGGCCGAATGCGGCGTCACCTGCATGAGCATCGTTGTCGATTGACGCAGTGGCGATGCCGCTCAGCAGTGCTTATATCGCGGCAATGTCTGAGCAACTCTACAACACGCGCATCCTGCGCCTCGCCGCCGATACGGCGCATGCGGCGCGGCTCGCGGCACCGCAGGGCAGTGCCGTCAAGGTTTCACCGGTCTGCGGCAGCCGGGTGACTGCCGACGTTGTGCTCGATGCTGCGGGCCGCATCGCCGAACATGGTCAGGAAGTCCGCGCCTGTGCGCTGGGGCAGGCGGCAGCGACGCTGGTGGGCGCAGAGATCGCCGGCAAGGACGCAGGCGATCTCGAGCGAGCGCGCGCCGAACTCGCCGACTGGTTGGCGGGCAAGCGCGACACCGACCCGCACTGGCCGGGGATGGACGTGTTTGCCCCAGCACGTCCGCACCGCGCCCGTCATCCGTCGATCCTGCTCGCCTTCGATGCAGCGATTGCCGCGACGCACGCAGCAGCGGGACGTTAATCCGCCTTCGACAACCGCCGCCCGACGCGACATAAGGACCCCGCGCGGCGCACCTGCCGCATGGGGAGACGATCGATGCAGTCGCGTGAAATCCGTTTGAAGAGCCGTCCCGAAGGCGTGCCGCAGGTCGGCAATTTCGAAAGCGCGACTGTTGAACTTGCAGCCGCCAGTGCCGGCGACGTGCTGGTGCGCAACACCTTCATGTCGGTCGATCCCTATATGCGGGGCCGCATGTACGACCGGGCGAGCTATGTGCCGCCGTTCGCCATCGGCGAGGTGCTGCAGGGCGGCGCAATCGGCGAAGTCGTCGAATCGCACGCCGAAGGCTTCGCGGCAGGCGACCTCGTGTCGTCGATGTTCGGCTGGCGCGAGGCGTTCGTTGCCCCCGCCGCCGCGCTCGAAAAGCTCCCCGCGCATGATGGCGTACCACCCGAGGCGTTTCTTGGGGTCATGGGGATGCCCGGCCTGACCGCCTATGCCGGTCTCCTCGAAATCGGTCAGCCCAAGGCGGGTGAAACGGTGTTCGTGTCGGGCGGCGCGGGCGCAGTCGGATCGATTGTCGCGCAAATCGCCAAGATCAAGGGCTGCACCGTCGTTGCCACCGCCGGGACCGATGCGAAATGCGACTGGCTGCGCAGCGTCGGCGTCGATCATGCCATCAATTACAAAACCTGCGGGCCGCTGCTCGATGCCGTCCGCGCCGCCGTGCCCAAGGGCATCGACGTCTATTTCGACAATGTCGGCGGTGAACATCTCGAAGTCGCCATCGAAATGGCGCGGCCGATGGCGCGCTTTGCCGAATGCGGCATGATCGCCGAATATAATGCCACCGACGCCGCCCCGGGACCGCGCAACATGATCCAGATCGTCGGCAAAGGTATAAAGATTCAGGGCTTCATCGTGACCCAATTCTGGGGCCTGCAGGCGCAGTTCCGCACCGAAATGGCCGGCTGGATCGCCAGCGGCGCCGTAAAGTGGGAAGAAACCGTGATGCAGGGCATCGAAAAAGCCCCTGACGCCTTCATCGGACTGTTCTCGGGGGCGAATACGGGCAAGATGTTGGTGAAACTATAGAATTCTGTGCGAATGCTGGGGCTCATATCGGCGTTGTTGCTGTCGGCCGCAGGGCCGACAGCGGCAGCCCCCGCCGCTGCGAGCTTTGACGCCGGTTCGGCGTGGAGTGCGTTTGCGAGCCTGATGCACGATCGCTACGGCTATTACGACCGGCCCGGGATCGATGGCGACGCCATCCTTGCGCGCTTTCGCCCGACGGCACTTGCAGCGCCCGATCGTGCCGCATTCATAGATGTGCTCCAGCTGGCTGCGCACAACTTTGCCGATCCGCACTTGATCGTCGGCCCGCTCGATGCCCGCGACTATAGCGTCGTTCCCACCAGCTCCGACCTGCACGGACATTATCGGGCCGACCGCTTCATCATCGACGATGTACGCTTCGGCGGTGATGCACAGGCACAAGGCATTGTTTTAGGCGCAGAGGTGGTCGCAATCGACGGGTTGCCCACAGCAAAGGCGGTCGAACGCGTAATGGGACGTCCCGTTGGTGAACTGTCCGCTCCCCAGGCCGATGCCGGGCTGAACATTGCACTCGCAGGTATCCGCAAACAGCGGCGGTCCATCGCGCTGCGCTTTGGCGGTCGAACCCGCACCTATGATCTCGCGCCCGCTTCGGCTCTGGCGGACGCGGTTGATGCCCGCCCGCCCCTCGACGTTATCCGACGCGGCGACGTCATCATCGTCACCTTTAACAATGCGCTTGGCGACAATGCGACGATCGGTGCATTTCGGGCCGCAGTCGAAGCAGCAGGCGATGCCCGCGCCATCGTGCTCGACTTCCGCAACACGCCTAGCGGCGGTAACACGACCGTCGCGCGTGCGATCATGGGCCACTTCGTCGACCGCGAGCGACCGTATCAGGTCCATGTCGTGCCTTCGGAGGCGCGGGTGTACGGGGTGCCGCGCAAGTTCGTCGAATATGTCTTGCCCATCGCACCCCGCTTCAACGGTGGCGTTGCGGTCATCGGCGGGCACTGGACGGGCAGCATGGGCGAAGGGCTGATGATCGGGTTTGATTCGATCGGGGCACTGACGGCGGGTTCGGACCTTGCGCACTTGCTCGGTGCATTGTTCAACGAGGATATCGATGGCGGGTCGATCAAGATCGATCTGGGCCTTGAGCAGCTTTTCCACATCGATGGGCGACCGCGCGAGGCGTTTCGTCCGGCGCTCTATCGCGATTCAGCCGAAGCGACCGCCACGGACGATCCGACCCTCGAAGCCGTTATCGCAGCGCTCGATAGGCCTTAGCGAAACGGCGGTTCGTCGAACGCGCGCAGTTTACGCGAATGCAGCGCCGGTCCGGCCTCGCGCAGCCGCACCATCGCTTCGATGCCGATCTGCAGATGTTCGGAAATCGCGCCTTCGTAGAAGCGGTTGGCCTGACCCGGCAGCTTGATTTCGCCGTGCAGCGGCTTGTCGGAAACGCACAGCAGGGTCCCATAGGGCACCCGGAAACGATAGCCCTGCGCCGCAATCGTCGCCGATTCCATATCGACCGCGACGGCACGCGACTGGTTGAAGCGCAGCGCCGAGCGCGAAAAGCGTAGTTCCCAGTTGCGGTCGTCGGTGGTTACCACCGTGCCCGTACGCAGCCGGGGTTTCAGCGCGTCGCCTGCGGCACCGGTCACCGCCTCGGCCGCTGCCTGCAGCGCCATCTGAACCTCGGCCAGCGCCGGAACCGGGATTTCCGGCGGCAGGACGTCGTCCAAGACATGATCGTCGCGCAAATAGGCGTGGGCGAGGACATAATCGCCGATCCGCTGACTCGGCCGCAGCCCGCCGCAATGGCCGATCATCAGCCACGCCTCGGGGCGCAACACGGCAAGGTGATCGCAGATCGTTTTGGCATTGGCCGGACCGACGCCGATGTTGACGAGAGTGATGCCTGCGCCGCCCGGCGCCTTCAAATGCCAAGCCGGCATTTGGTATTTGCGCCATGCGACATCGTCGGCGGCATGGTCTGGCGAGGGGTCTTCCGACGTCACCATCAGCCCGCCCGGGCAGGCCAAATCGCCGTAGCCGTCACGCCCCAGCCGTGCACACGCCCAGCGGACGAATTCATCGACGTAGCGGTGATAGTTCGTCAGCAGGATGTACTGCTGAAAATCCTCGGGCGCGGTGCCGGTATAATGCTTCAGCCGCGCCAGCGAGAAATCGGTCCGCGGCGCATCGAACAGCGCCAGCGGCTGAATATCCGACAGGCTGGCGTCCCACAGTCCATCGGCGAGTTCATCACCGATTTGCGCCAGTTCGGTGGTCGGGAAATGCCGCGCCAGATCGACCGCGGCAGCCGAATCGAGCCGCAAATCGACCGCGCCATCAAGGACGAATGGGTACGGAATTTCGACCGTCGATCGCCCAACCTCGATCTTTACGTCATAATCGGCCTGCAACAGCGCCAGCTGTTCGATCAGATAATCACGATAAAGTTCGGGGCGCGTGATCGTTGTGGCATAGTGGCCGGGGCGATTGAGCCGCGCGAAAGCCCGCACTGGGCGCGGCGCGCCGCCACCGGCGAAGTACAGCCGTAGTTCGGGATAGGCCCAGTCACCCTGCATCCGCGCTGCGGCTTCGGGAATGGTGCCATGGTCGAGATAGGCGCGCAGCGCGTCGCGCAGCGCAGCGGTGGCGGCGGCATGGATGGCGGAAATCTGGTCGACAAGGGCGGCGGGAGAAACGGTCATTCCACAGCTTTGCCCTGATGACGGCAGACTTGCCAGCCCCCGCCGCGCAAACGCAACACTGAGGGCAGGAGCGAAAAATCCACAGTCGCTGACAAATGCTATACCTTGGACTTGGACAAGGCGTTACCAGCCGCCGTGCAACCCGGGACCCAACTTCATGCAATTCGACCTTACCGATGATCAGGCCGCAATTCAGGACATGGCGCGCCGCTTTACCGCCGACCGCATCACGCCGTTCGCCGGCGAATGGGATGAAAAACATATCTTCCCGATCGAAACCATTAAGGCGTCGGCCGAACTCGGCTTTGGCGCGATTTATGTCAGCGAAGACTCGGGCGGCATCGGGCTGGGGCGGCTCGAGGCAGCGCTGATCATGGAGGCGATGGCCTATGGCTGCCCATCGACCAGCGCGTTTATCTCGATCCATAACATGGCCGCGTGGATGATCGATTGCTTCGGCGACGCGGCGGTCAAGGCGCAGTATCTGCCGCGCCTCGTCAGCATGGAGGCGATCGCCAGCTATTGCCTGACCGAACCGGGATCGGGCTCCGACGCGGCAGCGCTCAAGACCCGCGCGGTACGCGACGGCGACGATTATGTCGTGACGGGGTCGAAGGCGTTCATTTCTGGTGGCGGCGTCAACGACATCTACGTCACCATGGTGCGCACCGGCGAGGATGGGCCGCGCGGCATTTCGTGCCTCGTCATCGAAAAGGACATGCCCGGCGTCAGCTTCGGCGCGCCCGAACGCAAGCTTGGCTGGCACAGCCAGCCGACGGCGCAGGTGAACTTCGACGGTGTGCGGGTTCCGGTGGCAAACCGCGTCGGAGCCGAGGGCCAAGGGTTCGCCATCGCTATGCAGGGTTTAGACGGCGGGCGGCTCAACATCGGCGCGTGCAGTCTGGGCGGCGGGCAGCGCGCGCTCGACGAGGCGGTCGCCTATACGCGCCAGCGCCAGCAGTTCGGCAAGGCGATCAGCGATTTTCAGGCGACGCAATTCACCCTTGCCGACATGGAAACCGAACTCGCTGCGGCGCGGGCGCTGCTGTATCAGGCCGCTGCCAAAGTGACCGCAGGCGCCCCCGACAAGACGCGCTTTGCCGCGATGGCGAAGCGGCTGGCGACCGACACCGGTATGCGCGTCGCCGATCGCGCGCTACAATTGCACGGCGGCTATGGGTATCTGATGGACTTCCCGGTCGAACGCATTTTCCGCGATTTGCGCGTCCACCAGATCCTCGAAGGCACCAACGAGATCATGCGGATGATTACTGCGCGAGAGCTGTTGCGGGCGACGAATTAACGGAAATGGCCGGAATGACTGCGGGGCTATGTCACACGCGTAATACCGGCGCGAAGTGGGACCTAGGCGCGCTGCGGTTTCGATCACAACCAGCGCAGCATTGTTCTGCCGGCCGATGATTCACGGCGCAACCGTGGCGCTGGCTGCACTGGTACATCGATCGCCGGACCGCGCGACTTTTTCCATCACACGTTCGTAACTTATGCGTATAGGTGCTCCTTCGGCTGGAGGAGCCGCGACACGGATCGGACGCAACGATGCTATCGGGATTGAAGGCGCTGACCATGGGTGGCCGCGAGGTCTGGCCGCTGGTCGAAGGCGGCAAGGGCGTAGCGGCAACCAATCACCTGTCATCGGGTGCATGGACGCTGGCCGGCGGAGTCGGCACCATCTCGGCGGTCAACGCCGACAGCTATGACCCCACCGGCCGCATCATCCCGCAGGTTTACAAGGCGCTGAGCCGCCGCGAGCGCCACGAAGAGCTGGTGCAATATGCCATCGACGGCGCAGTGCAACAGGTTCAGCGCGCTTACGACATGGCGTCATCGGAACTGTCACGCGGACTGGGTGCCATTAATATCAACGTCCTGTGGGAAATGGGCGGGGCGCAGCGGGTGCTTACCGGCGTGCTGGAAAAGACCAAAGGCCTGGTCAACGGCGTCACCTGCGGTGCGGGGATGCCGTACAAGCTGTCGGAAATCGCCGCTGAACACGGCGTGCATTATTATCCGATCATCAGTTCGGCCCGGGCGTTCCGTGCATTGTGGAAACGCGCCTATCACAAGGCCGCCGAATGGTTGGGTGCGGTCGTCTATGAAGACCCGTGGCTGGCGGGCGGACACAATGGCCTCAGCAACGCCGAAGACCCGCGCGTGCCACAGAACCCATACCCCCGGGTGCGCGATCTGCGCTCGACGATGCGCGAATCGGGCATCCCGGACAGCGTGCCGATCATCATGGCGGGGGGCGTCTGGGCGCTGCGCGAATGGCACGACTGGATCGACAATCCCGAACTCGGGCAGATCGTCTTTCAATTCGGCACACGCCCGCTGCTGACGCAGGAAAGCCCGATTCCCGAAGGCTGGAAACAGCGGCTGATGACGCTGCAGGAGGGTGACATCCTGCTCCATCGCTTTTCGCCGACGGGGTTCTATTCGAGCGCGGTGCGCAATCCGTTCCTGCGCAACCTCGAGGCGCGGTCGGAGCGCCAAGTTGCCTTCTCGACGGCAATGGCAGGCGAACACCAGTTCCAGCTCGATGTCGGTGTCGGCCGCAAGAATTATTACGTCACCCGCGACGACCTGCTGCGCGCCCGCGAATGGTACGGCGCGGGTTTCACCGAAGCGCTCAAGACCCCCGACAATACGCTGGTCTATGTGACGCCCGCCGAAAAGGCCGAGGTCCGCAAGGACCAGAGCGATTGCATGGGCTGCCTCAGCCAATGCGCCTTTTCCAGCTGGGCCGATATGGAGGGCAATTCGACCGGGCGGCTTGCCGACCCGCGCAGTTTCTGTATCCAAAAGACGCTGCAGGACATCGCGCATGGCGGCGATACCGAACAAAACCTGATGTTCGGCGGCCATTCGGCGTTTCGTTTTGCCAAGGACCCGTTCTATTCGAACGGCTTCGTGCCGACGGTTAAGCAGCTGGTCGATCGCATCCTGTCCGGCGACTGATCGATGGCGACAGGGTCTGTAACCGAAGGGCCAACCGTCGCGAATTCATCAATCGATGGAGGCGAGTGGAGCCAGTGGATGGCGGCGGCTCAGGCAGGCGACGGGCCAGCCTACCGCCGGCTGCTGGCAGCGCTGCGTCCCTGGTTACAACGCTATTTTGCGCGCCGCCTGCCGCCGTCGGCAGTCGACGACGCCATTCAGGAAACCATGCTGGCAATCCATTCCAAACGCCACACCTACGATCCCGTCCGGCCGTTCGGCCCTTGGCTGGCGGGCATCGCGCGGTTCAAATGGGTCGATCGGCTGCGCGCTGCGTCGCGCACCGCCGCCGATGAACTGCCCGAGCACCTGGCGACCGGTGATCATGAATCGGCGGTCACGAGCGCCTTGGCGCTACGGCAGCTGATGGCGACACTGAAGGCACCGCAAGCCGATGCAATCCGACTGGTGAAGCTCGAGGGGCTGAGTATCGAGGAGGCCGCCGTGTTCACCGGCCAATCGCCGTCGCTCGTCAAGGTCAATATCCATCGCGGGCTGGCCAAACTCGCGAAGCTTGTCGAGGACGGTGCCGATGGCGACTGAAACTCTGATCGAGAGCCTTGTCGCCGACCTGAGGCCGGTCAAACCGCGCAACCGCTCCACCGAAACGTTGATACTCGCCGGGTTGGGGGCGCTGCAGCTGCTGTTGTTCGTCGTGATCTATGGCGTCCGCGCCGACTTCATGCCGGCAATGCACAGCAGCGCCTTGTGGTGGAAGGTGATCAGCATGGGCGTAATCGCGCTGCTCGGCGTCGCAGCAGTCTTGCGCTCGCTTGATCCAGCCAACGCGATTCGCACCAATCTTGGCCGCATCGCTGCCGTTGCAGCGATTGCCCTCGCGGCGGGTTGGCTCATCGACGCAGGTGCTGGCGGGCGTGAGGCGCTACTGGCCCGGCTTAACTGGCACCATGGCCTGCAGTGCGTATGGATGGTGTTCATCCTTTCGCAGCCTGCGGTCATCGGCCTTACCCTGCTTGCCCGGCACGGTGCCCCTACCGACCTGCCCCGAACGGCGTTGGCGGCGGGGCTGGCGGCAGCGGGATGGGGCGGCTTTGTCTTTGCCTTCGCCTGCCCGTTCGACGATCCATTATATGTCGCGGTCTGGTACACCGTTGCGGTGATTGCCGTGGCTGCACCGATGCGCTGGCTGTTACCGAAACTGACCCGCTGGTAGCCATTGGATGGACGAACAAAAGGGGCGGAGCCAGCAGCTCCGCCCCTTTGTCGTTCGTACCGGCTGGCAATCAGCCGCGCGCGACAGCAATCACCGGCCCGCCGGTGCCCAGTTGAACAAAAGCTGCGGTCGCGAGGCCCGGCTGGCTTGCGGCGGGAATGGTGAAGCTCGCCGCGCCGCCCTTCCACTGGCCGACCTTGACCAGCTGCCGCACAACGTTGCGGTGGCCGACGGTGCGGCCACCATTCTCACCCGCCTTGATCGCCACCTGGATGGTGCGCGGATCATAGCGAACGATCCAGACATCGGCGGGCTTGGCGGCGGTACCGCTGACCTTCAGCGCGCCGCCGCTGAAATCGACTGCCGGTCCGGCAGTGCCGCGATCGCTCTTGGCAAGAAGTGCATCGACGTCGCCGCGCTTCGATCCGACGACATCGCCGCGCCCGTTGACGATGACCTGCGGCGTCCACACCTGATCATGGCTGAAACCACGGGCATATTCCCATTGGCGGTCGGTAAACTGCTTCGATGCGAACACATCCTTCCAGCCGAGCTGGTCCCAATAGGTGACCGCGAAGGTCAGCGCGAGGATCTCGGGCCGGTCGGCAATAGCGTTGATGTTGGCGATGGCCGGCGGGCACGACGAGCAGCCCTGGCTCTGATACAGTTCCACAAGCGTCGGGTGCTTGGCGTCGGCCGCGCTGGCCGCATACGGCACGGTTGCCACGGCAAGCGCCGCAGCGGCAATCAACATCTTCATTTTCAGGTCTCCGTTTCGAACGGCATCACGCCGCGACACAAGACCATTCGCGGCAAAAATGGCGGCGGTTACACCCATCCCTCGAGCACCTGATCGGGCGGGCGGTGGCCATCTGCCCAGACGCGGATGTTGGCGATGACCTTCTCGCCCATCGCCTGCCGGCCTTCGAACGTCGCGCTCCCCATGTGCGGGACCAGCACGACGCCCGGCAGGTCCATCAGGCGCGGATCGATTGCCGGTTCGTTTTCGAAGACGTCGAGGCCCGCGCCCGCCAACCGCCCGGTTGCCAGCGCTTCGGCGAGTGCGCCTTCATCGACGATCTCGCCGCGCGCAGCGTTGATCAAATAGGCGTGGCGCTGCATCAGCGCGAACTGTTTCGCGCCAATCAGATGGTGGGTTTCGGGCGTGTGCGGGCAGTTGATGGTGATGATATCGACCCGTGCCAGCATTGCATCGAGATTGTCCCACCACGTCGCCTCGATTCCGCCTTCGACCTCGGCAGGCAGGCGATGACGGTTGTGGTAATGCACCGTCAAGCCGAAGCCGCGTGCCCGCGTCGCCACCGCACGGCCGATTCGCCCCATGCCGATAATGCCGAGCCGTTTGCCGGTGATACGATGGCCAAGCATTCCGGTCGGCGACCAGCCGCGCCATTCGCCGGCGCGCACCAGTTTCTCGCCTTCGGCCAGACGGCGCGGCACCGATAGAATCAGCGCCATTACCATGTCGGCGGTATCGTCGGTCAGCACGCCGGGCGTATTGGTCACCGGAACCTTGGCCGCCCGCGCTGCGCCCAGATCGATGTGATCGGTGCCGACGCCGTAATTGGCGAGGAGCTTGAGCTTACCACCTTGGACTGCAGCAGCGAACACAGCGGCATCGATTCGATCGGTCACGGTTGGCACGAGCACGTCGGCACGCTGCGCTGCGTTCGCCAATTCGGCGGCAGTCATCGGTGTATCGGTTAGATTGAGTTCGACATCGAAGAGTTCCGCCATCCTCGTCTCGACTGCCTGCGGCAGGCGGCGGGTGACGATAACCTTGGGGCGCGGGCGAGCTGGCATGGCCGAAAGGGTTGCCCCTCACGGCGCGGTGCGTCAAGAGATGCGCGTGCGCCACCTTTGCTTTGTCCTTGCCCTGTCGACCGCTCTGCCTGCCGCCGCAGTCGATGCGCCGCCGGTTGCGAAGCCCAAGGCCGCGCCGAAAACCGCCGCCGAATCCTGCCCCGAGGGCAAATCGAACCAGCCGGTACCGCGCTTTGTGTCGATCAAATCGGGGCGCGCCCATCTGCGCGCCGGTCCCGACGACCAGCGCTACCCGATCGTCTGGGTTTATATCCGCAAAGGCCTGCCGGTCGAAGTGATCGGCGAATATTGTATCTGGCGGCAGATCCGCGACCCCGACGGCGCGACCGGCTGGGTCAACAAGCAGCTATTGCAGAGCGACCGGACCGCCATGGTGCAAGGCGCGATTCGCCCGCTCTACACCTCGCCCAATGTGCAATCGCGCGTTGCGTGGCGAATCGAACCGGGGACTGTCGTGGCGCTGACGTTGTGCGAGGGACAGTGGTGCCGGGTGTCGACCGAAGGTCGCTCAGGTTATATTATGCGCGAGCAGATCTGGGGCACCTACCCCAATGAGGCGGTCGGCGGCAGTTAGGACGCGACGCGCCCACCGCCGCGCACCAGAAACAGCGCACCCAATCCGACAGCCAGCATGCCGACGATCGGGGCCATGCCCGCCGCCTGGGTATGCCATCGTGACGTGGCGATCTGTACCAGCAACGGCCCCAGCCACATCGTGGCAGTACCCGACAGAACATAAAGCCCAAAGAAGATGCCCGTTTTGCCCTCAGGCGCGACGCGGGTGAGCAGGGTGCGCGACGAAGCATAAGCGGCGGTGACGGTAATCGCGATGATGCAACCGATGCCGAGAAAGACAATCTCCGGCAGCGTTGTAAACATCGCGCCCTTCCACAGCGGTGGGCCCACATAGGGTTGAAACAGGATGCGATCGCGCGCCATGCCAAGCGTCAACGTCTGCATGACGATAAGCAGTGCCAGTTCGAGCTTCACCGCCAGCTTGGGGCCAATGCGCATGTCGAGCCAGCCCGCGAGGAGCCCGCCGATGACAGCGGCAATCGACAGGACGATACCATAGCCGATCATCTGCAGGGTCGCCCAATGCATCGCCCCGGCGGCGTAAAGCCCGCCGAAGATCAGGATGCCGGTGAGTCCGTCGGTGTAGATCATTCGCGCACCAAGGAAGATCAACGGGTCGCGATGGCCGCGTGCACCGCGCACCAAGGCTGCGAGATCGCCCGCCCCGGCGCGGAAGGCCGCAGCGATGCTCAGCCCCGACCGCCGCATGTCGGGGACGAACAAGAATAGCGGCAGCGCCCCCAGCGCCAAGGTGACCCCGACAATCACCGCCGTCAGCCGCTCGGGTTCCCCAAGAGCCCGGTCAAGCCCGAACAGCGGTGCCGACGGCAGCCACGCCCAATGCACTTTCCCCGGCAGGGCGAAGGCGAACAGCACCGAAATGAGCATCAGCACCGACATGAAGTTGCCGCCCGCCAACGCGAGGCCTGAGGCGCGGGGCGTTCCGGCCATTCCGGCGGCGGGGATCAGCAGGGCATTGTGCAGCATCTCGTGATACGAAATCATCACGGTCAAGGCCCCGAAGATCACCATCATCACCGGAAATGGCAGCGCGTAACCGCCGCCAATCGCTCCGAGCGGCGGCGAAAACCACAGGGCGCACAGCAGCCCGGTCATCGCCGCAACGACAAGTGCCAGCCCCGGCTTGCGCGGCCCGAGCCGGTCGACCATCGCCCCCAGCAGCGGCGCAGTCAGCATGACGAACCAGCCGCCCCATTTGTGCGCCGAGGCGATCATCGCCTGTCCCGCGACGGGATCGCCGACGACCCGCGTCACGAAATAGGGCGCAAAAATGTAGATCGAGATCAGAATGACATACGGATCGCGCGTCGCTTGCGCCAAGGCCCAGGCATTGGTCGCGCCACGCGACGGGGGCGCGAGAGGGCGACCATGCGGCGTTTCCACCAGACGGCCACCCATCTCATCGGCGGCAAGTGCCACGGCGTTGTCGATATAAGCCTCCCCAGGCCGCTACGTATTCGTATGTTGCCGCCATCATGCCGATAAGTCGCGGCTTCGCAACCGCCGTCGCCGCGCCTAGACAGTGGGCATGACCGCGCCCCGCCTCGCGCTGAGCCTGCGCCTGCTCCACGGCGCAGCGATTGCCATCGGCCCCGGCAAGGCCGACCTTCTCGATGCGATCGCGGCGACGGGCTCGATTTCGGCGGCAGCGCGGGCGATGGGCCTTAGCTACCGCCGCGCGTGGCTGCTCGTCGAGACGATGAATGCCGCTTTTGCCACGCCGCTCGTCGTTGCCAACCGGGGCGGCGGCGGCGGTGGCGGCGCTGTGTTGACCAACGACGGCGTGGCGGTGCTCGGCGATTTTCGCTCCATGACCGCCGCCGCCGGAACTGCCGCCGCGCCCGCTGCCGCCCGTCTCATCGCGCGGCTCGCCGACACTTCTGCACTGGAAGCCCCGATATGACCGCCCTCCACCCTATCGTCGAAGCCGTTACTGCCCGCATCGTCGCGCGCTCGGCGCACACCCGTCGCACTTACCTCGATTTCATCGCCCGCGAGGGTGAGGCGGGGACCAACCGCGAGCGATTAAGCTGCGGCAACCTCGCGCATGGCTTTGCCGCTGCTGGCGACGACAAGCCAGTGATTCGCAGCGGCCGAGCGATGAACATCGGCATCGTCACCGCCTATAACGACATGCTGTCGGCGCATCAGCCATACGGGCGCTACCCCGAGGCCATAAAGCTGTTCGCGCGCGAGGCGGGCGCGACGGCGCAGGTGGCGGGCGGGGTGCCTGCGATGTGCGATGGCGTGACCCAAGGGCAGGCGGGGATGGACCTGTCGCTCAACAGCCGCGACACCATCGCGCTATCGACCGCCGTCGCGCTGAGCCATGCCATGTTCGAGGGCGTCGCGCTGCTCGGCATTTGCGACAAGATCGTTCCTGGACTGCTGATCGGGGCGCTGCGCTTTGGCCATCTGCCCGCGCTGTTCATCCCGGCGGGACCGATGCCGTCGGGGCTCGCCAATAAGGAGAAACAGCGTGTCCGCCAGCTGTTCGCCGAGGGGAAAGCGACGAAGGAAGAGCTGCTCGATGCCGAAGCCGCGAGCTACCATGGCGCCGGCACATGCACGTTTTACGGCACCGCCAATTCGAACCAGATGATGCTCGAGATGATGGGGCTGCAGCTGCCGGGGTCGAGTTTCGTCAACCCTGGTAACCGGTTGCGCACCGAATTGACCCGCGCCGCGGTGCATCGTCTGGCGCATATGACGACGCCGTTGGGTCAGCTTGTCGACGAACGCGCGATCGTCAACGCCGTCGTCGGGCTGCTGGCCACCGGCGGCTCGACCAACCACGCGATCCATATCCCGGCGATTGCGCGCGCGGCGGGAATCATCGTCGACTGGGAAGACTTCGACCGGCTGTCGACGGCAGTGCCGCTGATTGCGCGAGTCTATCCGGGCGGCTCAGCCGATGTGAACGCCTTTCACGCCGCCGGCGGCATGGCGTTCATTACCCGCGAACTGCTCGATGCGGGGCTGGCACATGGCGACATCACGACAATCGGAGACGGTCTCGCCGACTGGACCCGCGAACCGGCAATCGAGGGTGAGACGCTGGTTTGGGGCGCAGCGATCGGCAGCAGCCGCGACGCGAGCGTGCTGGCCCCGGTCGCCGCTCCGTTCAACCCCGATGGCGGGATGCGACTGGTCAGCGGCAACCTTGGCCGCGCCATTTTCAAGACGAGCGCCGTCACCGAGGACCGCTGGACGGTCGAGGCCCCGGCGCGGGTGTTCAGCGACCAGAACCAGGTGCTCACCGCCTTCAAGGCGGGCGAACTCGACCGCGATGCGATCGTCGTCGTGCGCTTTCAGGGGCCCCGCGCCAATGGCATGCCCGAGCTCCACAAGCTGACCCCGGCATTGGGCGTGCTGCAAGACCGCGGCTTCAAGGTCGCGCTGGTCACCGATGGCCGAATGTCGGGGGCGAGTGGCAAGGTTCCCGCCGCGATCCATGTCAGCCCCGAAGCGATGGGCGGCGGGCCATTGGCGCAGCTCGCCGATGGCGACTGGATCAGGCTCTGCGCCCGTACCGGCGCGCTCGATACCAATGCCGATCTTGCCGCCCGCGCATCGGCGACGCCGCCACCATCGCCCGAAGGCACCGGGCGCGAGCTGTTCGCCCTGATGCGCCTCCACAGCGACGCCGCCGAACAGGGCGCATCGGCGATGCTGGCGGCAGCGGGGCTATAGCGCGCGCCCGACCCAGTGCAGCGCTGCGCCATTGGCCCGGAGCCAGCGCCGCGACGCCGCCGTATTGGCGTCGAGTTCGGCGAGCAACGCGTAGAAGGCCGGACTGTGGTTGGGATGGACCAGATGCGCGACCTCGTGCGCAACGACGTTTGCGCGTACCCAGTCGGGCGCGAGGATCAGCCGCCAGCTGTAGCTGATCCGGCCTCCGGTGGCGCAACTTCCCCAGCGACCGCGCGGATCACGTACCGCAACGGCGCTGACCGGACGGGCCACCTGCGCCGCGACGGCGTGAGTCGCCGGCGCCAGATCGGCGAGCGCCTGCGCCTTGAGCCAGCGCGCCGTCCGCATCGCCACGGTATCGGCGGGGCCGCCAAGCCGCAGCCGGTCGCCATCGCGCGCCGCCACGCGCGGGTGCGTTGGCGACCAGTCGAGCCGCAGCGTTCCGCCGTCGAACGGGATGCCCGCGCCAGGTACGAACGCCAGCGGCACCGGCCAGCGGGCAACTTGTGCCGCAATCCAATCGTAGTGGGCATTCAGGAACTGCGCTGCTTCCCCCGGCGGCACGCGCGGCGAAAGCGACAGCCGAATGACCCCCGCCACCGAATCGGCGCGCAGTTTCATGCCGCGCGTTCCCGCCCGCCGCAGCGTTTCGACCGCCACGCTGCGCCCACCGACTTCGAGCACCGCCGGGATCGCCGCAGGTGCGGGTCTGCGTCCGAACAGGTTCAGAGTTCGCCCTCGATGATGAAATCCTCGATATCGCCGACGAGATCCTCATTGACCGTCCAGCCGCGCGTCGAGGCCCCAGCCTTGTGGACGCCATCGGGGTCGCCGCTGAGCAAATGGTGCCAATCGGGTAGGCCTTGCTTGCGATGGACGCGCAAATAGCTGCAGCTCGACGGTAACCACTCGAGAGTCTCGAGCTTCGCCGGGGTCAACCGAACGCATTCGGGGACGTGCGCGCGGCGGTTGGCGTAATCCATGCACCGTCCGGTGTGGCCGTCGAGCAGGCGGCACGCGACATTGGTCGGGAAGGTCTCGCCGGTTTCTTCGTCTTCGAGCTTGTGGACGCAGCATTTACCGCAGCCGTCACACAGGCTTTCCCATTGCGTCCGGTTCATCTTTGCCAGCGGCACCGTCTCCCAGAAGCGGTCAGCGGACATAGGTATCAAGCATCGCAGCGATTTCGGCGGCGGTGGCACCATGCTGGACAAAGGCCACCGGCGCGCCGTCGGGGCCGAAAAGATAGATGACGGCGAAATGGTCCATCAGATAATCCGCCGGGCTGCCACCGGGCACCTTTTTGGCATAAATGCCATAGCGTTGCCGCACCGCATCCATTTCCTGCGCCGAACCGGTCAAACCGATAAGCCGGGGATGGAAGGCGCGGACGAACTGCTTGAGTGCCGGCGGCGTATCGCGTTCGGGATCGACGGTGATGAACATCGCAGCCAGCTTTGCGGCGCGGCCCGGGTTCGCGGCGTCGAATGCCCGCCAGCCCTTGGCGAGGGCGGCGACATCGGTTGGGCAGACATCGGGGCACGAGGTATAGCCGAAGTACATCAGGCGATAGCGCCCGGCGAAGTCGCGGTCGGTTACCGGCTTGCCGTCCTGATCGATCAGGTTGAATGCCCCGCCGATGCCAGCGCCGACAAGATTGCCCCGTGCCGTGGTCGGGGCAGCGTTGAACTGCGACCAGCCGATTGCGAACGCTACAACAATGGCGGCGGCGACCAAAGCGATCCAGGCAATGCGGCTGTTCATGCGGGGTTGGCGGAGCTATGCGTAAGGGACGGGGGTGCGGGATAGGCGGGAGAGCCAGTTTTGTCGATGATGCGGATATGGGGTGCGGCGGTGGTGCTTGTCGCCACAGCAACGCCAGCGACGGCGCAATTCTCCGACGCGTTCAATTTCCTGAAGGCCGTCAAGGACAAGGATGTCGGCGCCGCCAAGAAACTGCTCGACCAGCCGGGCACGACCGTCGTCAATACCCGCGACCGCGATACCAGCGATCAGGCGATCCATATCGTCACCCGGCGCGGCGATGTCGGCTGGGTGGTGTTCATCCTCCAAGCCGGCGGCGACATCAATTCCAAGGACCGCGACGGCAATACGCCGTTGATGCTCGCCACACAGGGGCGGTTCGCCGAAGGCGTCCGGGTATTCATTCAGGTCAAGGCGCAGCTCGATACCGCCAACCGGCTCGGTGAGACGCCGCTGCTCAAGGCGGTGCAGAACCGCGATGCCAACATCGCCAAAATGCTGATCGACGCGGGGGCAAATGCCGATGTTACCGACAGTACCGGCGCGACAGCGCGGTCGGTCGCCGAGAGCGATCCTCGCGCGACGCAGATCGCCCGGTTACTCAAGGATGTACCCAAGCGCGGGGTAAAGCCGGTGCAGGGGCCGTCGATCTAAGGTCGAAACGTTACCACCACCGCTCAAAACCCCGCTGCTATGCCGCATGGCAAGGTGTCGCGGTTCGACCTACAAGCCGCCGGATAATGGAGAGCCGTTCGATTGCCGCTGCTGCCTTTGACCGCCCCGGTGTCCGGGTGCGGACGCTGGCGACGTTGCGCTGGATCGCAATCGCCGGGCAATTCACCACGCTGATCGTCGTCGGGCTGTACCTGCGCTATCCGCTGCCGTGGCCGTCGCTCGTCGCTGCGGTTTCGGCATCGGCGACGCTCAATATCGGGCTGGCGACGCTCTACCCGGTGAATGCCCGGCTGAGCGGCCGCGATCTGGCGCTGCATTTGGCGTTCGATCTGATTCAGGCGGGCGTGTTGCTGTTCCTGACCGGAGGGCTTGCCAATCCGTTCGGCATTCTGGTGCTCGTGCCGGTGACGATTGCCGCGACACTGCTCCCGGCGCGGCTGCTCGCGGCGCTGGCGGGATTGGCGGGGGCGATCCTGTTCGTGCTCTGGCATTGGGCGCTGCCGCTACCATGGGCCGGGCCGCCGCCCGAATTCCCCGTCATGTACCGCATCGGCGTGACCGTGGCGCTGGTTCTGGCGATCGGTTTTCTCGCCATCTATCTGCTGCAGGTTTCCGCCGAAGCCCGCGACCGGGCGCGGGCGTTGATGGCGACCGAGGCGGCGTTGACTCGCGAGGCCAAGATGTCGGCGCTCGGCAGCCTTGCCGCCGCCGCCGCGCACGAACTCGGTGGACCGTTGGGGACGATCACGCTGATCGCCCACAGCCTCAGCGAAGCCCTTGGCGACGATCCCGATTTCGGCGACGATATCCGGCTGCTGGCGTCCGAAGCGGCGCGCAGTCGCGCCATCCTCGTCGGCATCGCGCGGCGCGCCGAGGCCGAGGACCCGTTCGCCAAACTGGGCCTCGACGCGCTGCTCCACGAAGTGGCGCACCAGACCGTGCCGTCGCGAGTGCCGGTGCGCGTTGTCGCGCCGCAGCCGCAGCCACTGATGCGCCGTTCGCCGGAACTACTCCACGGCCTCGCCAACCTTGTCAGCAACGCCGTTCGCCACGCCGGATCGGGGGTCGAACTGCGCGCCACGGTCACCCAGGGCGACATTACTGTTGCCGTCCTCGACGACGGGCCTGGGTTCGATTCGAACATCCTGCCGCATCTTGGCGAGCCCGATCTCGGGCCGTCGCATTCGGGGTCGGGCGGCACCGGCCTCGGCATTTTTATCGCCACGACGCTTATTGAACGCACCGGCGGCAGACTGACGTTCCGCAATCGCCCCAGCGGCGGTGCGGAGGTCGACGTTCGCTGGCCACGCGCGCATATTGAAGCCCAGAAGGAGCAATGACCATGGCCACAATCGCCGAAGCCGATTCCGCCGTTCCCGCCCCCGTCGCGCTGCTACCGCTGCTGCTCGTCGATGACGACGCGCCTTTCCGTCAACGGCTGGGCGTCATGCTCGAACGCAAGGGCTTTGCCGTCACCTCGGTCGGCAGCGTCGGCGAGGCACGCGCTGCCGCCGCCTCGCTGAAACCCGGCCACGCCGTCGTCGATATGCGGCTGGACGATGGCAACGGCCTCGACCTTGTCGGCGAACTCCGCGCGCTCAACCCAGCCATTCGCATTGTCGTGCTGACGGGCTATGGCAACCTCGCCACCGCCGTCGCCGCGGTGAAGGCCGGGGCAGTCGATTACCTTGCCAAGCCCGCCGACCCCGAGGACATCGTTCGCGCGCTCGCTGCCGAAGACGGTCACCGCCCGGAAGCCCCGCCCGAACCGATGTCGGCCGATCGCGTCCGCTGGGAACATATTCAGCGCGTGTATGAACTGTGCGAACGCAACGTGTCCGAAACCGCCCGCCGGCTGAAGATGCATCGGCGGACCCTGCAGCGGATTTTGGCGAAGCGGTCGCCGCGTTAAACCTTCCCGCGCTGCGCCTCGGGATCCAGCAGCATGTGCACGCGCGCGGCGGCGCGGCGGGCGAAGCGGAGGGTTTCGGCCTTGCGGCGGGCTGCGTTGAGCGGGACCCATGGTGCGGGGCGGAGCTCGGCGGCGTCGTAGCGGTCGGCGACGATCAGCCCGCAGCGCGTCGGGGCAAACCAGCCCTCATCGAACGGTGCGAGTGGGAAGCCTTCGGGCACCGCCCAGAAGAAACGGTCGCAAAACGCCAGATATTCGGGCCATTTCAGGTCGCCGCGCAGATCGGCCATCGACACCTTGATCTCGACGAGCGTCAGCCGCCCGGCCGCATCGAGCGCCAGCACATCGGCGCGGCGGCCATTGCCAAGCGGCACCTCGAACAGCGGCGTCAGGCCCCAGCGCGCAAACAGCCGCCCGACCCCGCGCGCTACATCGAGGGCCGCGAGCGGGGCATCGGGGATCGTGGTGAGCGAGGCGACGATGAAGGACATCGCTGCGCATTTACTAGGAACAGGCAGGGAACGGCAAGTCGCGCTGCCAATGGGTTTGAATCCGTCGTCACCCCCGCGAATGCGGGGGCCATCACGCCCGCATTGAGGTGATGGACCCCGCTTTCACGGAGGTGACGAAAAACCGGGATTAAGGGCCTAGCGGTAGAAAACGTGGTTGCCGATCTGCGCAACCTTTGTCATCCGACCCCAGCCGGGCTTTACATAGGCCGCGTGGAAAGACGTCGCCTTGGGAGCGACTTCGCGCCAACCATTGTCCTGCGCGATCGCGGCGATGGCGAGGGCGATCTGCCAGTCATTGCCGCTGCGCGGGGCCTTGGCGCGCGAAAAGCTATACTGGCCGGGCTGGTGGATTACCCCGCAGACGCTGGCGGCATAACGGCCGGTGGCGACGCGATTGAGGATCGATTGGGCGACGGCAAGCTGGCCTTCGAGCGGCTCGCCGCGGGCTTCGAAATACACTGCGGTCGCGAGGCAGCGCAGGTCGGCATCATCATCGGCATCGACGCTGCCCTGCATGTCGCCGACCATGGTGTCGAGGCGAGCCGGGCGGATTGTTGCAGTGCCGGTGGCCGTATCGTCGGTCGTGGCGGCGGTTACCGCAGCATCGATGGTCGTTAGATCGGCGGCAGTCGCTACAGCCGGAATTGACAATGGCGCAGGCACATCACCGGCCGCCACAAGCAGGAAACTAGCGGCGACAATCAGTGTCACCCGAAGCGCGCCAGCGGAAACAGAAAATTTGACGGTCATTCACTCAACTTTACCCACGGCCGTGTCCGGGTCCGCTTCCGCCAGTTCCCCCGTCACTTTGGGGTGGTCGTCTGGTGGCGCTGGGCTGAAGCCCGACCGGTCCGCTTGGGTTGCACATCCCGGGTCCGCCCAAGGCCCCGGAACTCATGGCGGCGTTGTGCGTATGTGACAGTTGCGGGTCAACCGCCGCGCATCACGCGTCGGTCATTTCGGCGATGAACCGTGCGGCGTCCGGGATGTCCAGTTCAACGATCCACAGATCGGGGTCGCGCTGACGTGCTCGCGTCGCCCATGATTCGATGGCATCACCGCGCGCGGATTCGGTCCATTCATAGTGGCCCGCAGCACCGAATGTACGTACCATTAGGCACGGTTCATCCCCCGGCGCGCGCAAAATCAGCGCGATTGCACCCGCCGTCACATCACCCTTGGTGACCACAGTAGCAAAGCCGCCGGCAGCATTAACCCGCCGCAGCAGTGCCGAAACCCGTAGCCCGCTGGTCAGCCGCGGCGCGGTCATCCGCCCGTCAGGCAGCCTGCCGCACGTCGCCACCGCCCAGCAACGCCCGCAGCGCCGCCGCATCGGGCGCAGCGCGCATATGGGCGACCATGGCGGGGTCACGCAGCGTCCGGCTGACGCGCGCCAGTGCTTTCAAATGATCGGCCCCCGCGCCTTCAGGCGACAACAGCAGGAACGCCAGATCGACCGGTTCGCCGTCGAGCGCGCCATAGTCGATGGGGGCAGCCAGCCGCGCCGCGAACACCATAACGCGGGCGAGGCCGGGAATGCGCGCATGCGGAATCGCCGTGCCTTGGCCGAAGCCGGTGGTGCCCAAGGTTTCACGCTCGCGCACGCGCTCGACGATTTCGCTCGCCGCGATGCCGCTCGCTCCCGACGCCAGCACGCCAAGGTCGTTCAGCAGCGCGTCCTTGTCGGGCACGGCGAGCTGGACGACGACTCCGTCGCCCGCCAGCAAATCTCCCAGTGCGCCGATCGCGCTGTTCATGCCGGTACTCCTCGCGGTTCGACCCAGCCGATGCTGCCGTCTTCACGACGATAAACCATGTTGTGCGCACCGGTTCCCGAATTGCGGAACAACAGTGCAGTGGTGTTGCGCAGATCGAGCATCATCACCGCGTCGCTGACCGTCGCATCGGGGATGTCGACGCGGGTTTCGGCAATGATCAGCGGGTGGTCACCGCCATGATCCTCGATCTCCTCCTCGGGCTGCGAGGCGAAGACAGTGTAGCTCGCATTGTCGAGCACCGCCGCTTCGGCCATCCGGTCGGCGCCGGGGCCGTGGCGGTCCTTCAGGCGACGCATGTAGCGGCGCAGCTGCTTGTCGATACGGTCGGCGGCACCGTCGAACGCCGGGTTGGCGTCGGTTGCCGCATTCGAGCCCTTGAGAATCAGGTCGGCCATGACATGCATGACGATATCGCACGAAAATTTGCCGTGCGGACCCGGTCCAAGCGTCACCTGCGCCGAAATCGCCCGCGGAAAATATTTCGCTGCCAGCGCATTAAGGCGTTCGCGGACATGGTCCTTGAATGCAGCGCCCGTATCGACCTGATGGCCCGAAATGCGAATGTCCATGCGCGTCTCCTTTGCGGCCCCGCTCGGGGCGGTCGCTCTAGGCTCGCTCCGGCAGGGGGTCAATCATCCGCCGAAAGCTGGGAATTGCAAACCCGTTGGCGTGCGCGGCGGCGTCGCTCAGTGGAGCCAGACCGGATCCTTGAGTGTCGCCAGCAATACGGCATGGCGCGCCAGTTCCTCGTCGCTTGCGGCATGATGGCGTGCAGCCACGAAGGTGCGGGTTTCGACGATGGTCACACCGTCGTCGAGGACATCGGCGGCGAGATCGAAGCCGATCTGCAGCCCGCCGGTGAGCTCGACATAGACCCGCGCCAGCAGCTCGGCATCGAGCAGCGCGCCATGCTTGGTGCGCGCCGACAGGTCGATGCCATAGCGCGAGCACAGGCCATCGAGGCCGTTCTTGCCGCCCGGGTGCTTCTTGCGGGCGATTTCGAGCGTATCGATGGCGCGGTCGAGCGGCAGCGGAATCATCCCCGCCCGCCGCAGCTCCCAATTGAGGAATTCCATGTCGAACTGGGCATTATGGGCGACCAGTGGCGAATCGCCGATGAAGGCGAGGAAGTCGTCGATAATGCTTTCAAATATCGGTTGGCCGGTGAGAAAGTCGCTCGACAGGCCGTGGACGCCTTGGGCATCCTTGGGCATCGCCCGGCATGGATCTATATAGGTGTGGAAGGTCTTGCCGGTCGGCACCCGGTGCATCAGCTCGATCGCCCCGATCTCGACGATGCGATGGCCGTCGCCCGGAAAAATGCCGGTGGTTTCGGTATCAAAAACAATTTCGCGCATGGCGGCGATGTAGCGCGATCAGCGCGGGAGACAAGCCACAACGTGCTTCACCGCCAGCCAGGTCGTCCGCCGCCCGCGCCCCGTAGGAATCACCACATCGGCGCGGCGGCGTTTGTCAGCGTCGCTCATCTGGCTCTTGAGGATCGCTGCGAATTTTTCGCGGGTCATGCCGGGCCGCGCCAGCACCCGCGCCCGCTGCACGCGCAAGGGTGCCGACACGACGACACTTAGGTCGCAAAGCCGCCAACCGCCCTTTTCGAAGAGCAGTGGCACATCGAGGACCACCGCGTCCTTTAACCGGTGCTGGCCGAGGAAGCGCGACTGGGCATCGCCGACGAGCGGGTGGAGGATGCGCTCAAGCTGGCGCAGCTTCGCCGTATCACCGAACACCGCCGCGCCGAGCCGGTCGCGGTGCAGGCCGCCTGCGTGTGTCGTGCCCGGAAACAGTGCCTCGATGGCCGCAAGTGCGCGCCCGCCGGGCCCTTGTACCCGCCGCACCTCGGCATCGGCATCGAATACCGGCACCCCGAGCGTACGAAACATCGCGGCGACGGTCGATTTTCCCATGCCGATGGATCCGGTGAGGCCGATGATGATCATGCGGCAAGCAGCCTCGGCAGGAAGGCAAGCGGCCAGAACAGCAGCAGCAGATTCGGCACCCACCACGCCGGGTCGAAATCGCCAGCAAGCGTCCAGAAGGCGATCGCCATGCCACCGGCGCACATGGTCAAGGTTAGCGAGATGATCGCCAGCCCGCGCCAGCGCGGGTCCTTTGCCCGCGCCAGCCGAACCGCCGCAAGTCCGGTCAGCGCGAAAGCAAGATCGAGCGGCATGAACGACCAGTTCCACGCGACCAGCAGCGGTTCGTGATAGCCCTTGTACAGCGCATCCGGCGGCAGGCTGAGAACGCCGAGTGCCGCCAGCGCGGTTATCCCCCAATATGCGAGCATGAGCACATCGGTGATCGTCAAAGCACGACGCAAGCCGGCGGTCATGCCGTCAGCAACCGCCGCAATTCGGCGTCATGGTCGCGCGGTGCGGGATGACTGAAGAACAGTTCGAAAGCCACAGCAGCCTGGCCGACGAGCATTTGCAGACCATCGATGGTGCGCATTCCCCGCGCCCGCGCGGCGGCCAGCAGCGGCGTTTCCAGCGGCGCGTAGACGAGGTCATAGACGACAGTGTCGTCCGGATACGGCCGCAGATCGATCGCCAGCGCTGGCTGGCCCGTCATCCCGAGCGAGGTCGCATTGACGATGACCTTATTGTAACGTTGATCCACCTTATCATCGAGCGGCGTGCCGGCGATTTTGTCGTACCAAGTCGCGTTGGCGAGGTCGGCAAGGTCACCGCTGGATCCATATGCCGAGCCGCCGCCAAGTCCAAAGCTGTCGGCCAACTCCGCCGCCTTGCCGGGATCGCGTCCGTATACAGTCACTTCCATCCCGCCGAGCGCCGAAGCGACCGCCCGCGCCGCACCGCCGGTGCCGATGAGCGTGATGAGGGTGGCGATACGATCGGCTGGAAAATCATCCATCGCCCCCTGTAATGGCGCGAAGAAGCCGACCGCATCGGTGTTGAACCCGATGATGTCACCATTATCGACCACGACGGTATTTACCGCACCGATTCTGGTCGCCGTATCGTCGATACGGTCAAGATGCGGCATCACCGCCACCTTGTGCGGCACCGTCACGTTTACGCCCCGCAGCCCTAGTTTTGGCAGCGCCGGGATCGCCGCACCCAGATTGTCGGGATGCACCGGGAAGCGGCCATATTCGCCGTCGATGCCGAGCTTTGCCAGCCAGAACCGGTGGATCAACGGCGATTTGCTGTGCGCGACCGGCCAGCCGATGACGCCGGCGGAAGGGGGGAGGACGGTCACCGTGCCCTCGTCCTGTCATCCCGGCGAAGGCCGGGATCCAGCTTTCCTTCACGCAGGCTGAAAAAACGGGAGCTGGATCCCGGCCTTCGCCGGGATGACAGGAAGACGATGACACTCACACCATCATCTCCCCGCGCCCGCGGAGAAAATCGAGGACCGCTAGCAACGGCAGGCCGCGGATGACGAACTGGTCGCCGACAATATGAGTGAACAGCTGCGCACCCAACCCTTCGAGCCGGTATGTCCCGACGCATCCGAGCACTGCATCGCCCTCTTGGTCGAGATAGTCGGCAATGAACGCCGCGCCGAGCGGCCGCATCGTCAGATCGGCATGGTCGACCGCGCGCCAAACGGCGACACCACCCTGGGCGATCACCGCAGCCGACGTCAGCCGGTGTTTCGTTCCCGACAGGTCGCGCAACTGCGCCTCGGCACCGACGCGCGTTTCGGGCTTGGCGAGGAAACGGCCGTCGGCGGTGGTCACCACGCTGTCCGAACCCAAAACCAGCGCCGTCGGGCGGCTGCGCGACACCTTGATCGCCTTTAGCTCGGCAAGCGCATCGGCGAGGTGATCGGCAGAAGCTCCGGCGGCAACCAATGCCTCGGTTACGCCCTCCTCATCGACATGCGCCGGGGCGGCTTCGAACGCCACGCCTGCCGCGCGCAGCATTGCAGCACGCGACGCGCTCTGGCTGGCCAGTATAATCATTTGGCGGTTTCGCGGGCATCGGCGCGCGCCTGGTACAAATTGATGATCGCAGCAGCGGTTTCCTCGATCGAGCGTCGCGTCACGTCGATCACCGGGATGTCGTGATCGGCGAACAGCCGCCGGGCAAAGGCGACCTCGGCCTCGACGCGCTCGACGTCGACATAGTCGGTATCGGGCGACTGGCCGAGCGTCAGCAGTCGGTTGCGCCGGATTGCGACCAGTCGCTCAGGCTGTGTTGTCAGCCCGACAACCAGCGGCGCCTTGAGCGCAAACAGCGAGGCGGGCGGCGGCGATTGGGGAACCAGCGGGATGTTGGCGGTCTTGTAGCCGCGATTGGCGAGATAGATCGCCGTTGGCGTCTTCGAACTGCGCGAAACGCCGGCGAGGACGATATCTGCTTCCTCCCAATCGTCGTGCTGCTGCCCATCGTCATGGACCATCGTATAATTGATCGCATCGACCCGGCGGAAATAGGCGGCATCCATTGCATGCTGGCGTCCCGGCCGCCCGGTTGCCTGTTGGCCGAGCATTTCCGACAGTGCGACAACGATTGGATCGAGCACTGAAACCAGCGGCAGTCCGAGCGCCGCACAGCGGCTTTCGAGCCGTTGGCGTACGTCGCCGTTGACTAAAGTGTACACCACCAACCCCGGCCGTCGCCCGATTTCTTCGATAACCCGGTCAAGGTGACCGGCCGAGCGTACCATCGGCCAGAAATGCTTGATCGCTTCGACGCCCTCGAATTGGCCGAGTCCCGCCTTCACCACCGATTCGAGCGTTTCGCCGGTGGAATCGGAGACAAGATGGAGGTGCAAACGGGTCATCGGGCGGTTTTACCGGAAAATCTCATGCACAGGTGGCTGGGGACAAACATCGGGGGAATCGGTATGCCATCACCGGCACGCGCCGCAAGGGCCGTCAAGCGTGAATCCCAGCCGAGTCTTCCCTGACACAGGCTCTCCCAATGCACAGGAGGACAGTTTGTCTGCAGCCGCTGTGAGTCATGCGAACAACCCGAGCGACTCGCACGATTCCAACGGCTTTGCAGCGTCAGCCACAGGGATGGATTGGTCGACTTGAAAGCATCCACCGGATTCACCGCACTACTATCATCATCAAACCTTCATATTAGAGTCTTGAAAGAGGGTTGTTGTCGGCGTGATTCCGCCCTCTTGACCGGCGGGCGTACGCCGTTGAGGAAGGCGCATGACTGCAATCGATCCTCCACTGCTCGCCGTCCTAAAGGGTGAGCGCCGCGACCCGCCTCCCGTCTGGCTGATGCGACAGGCCGGACGCTATCTCCCCGAATACCGCGCCCTGCGGGAGGAGAAAGGCGGCTTTCTCAACCTTGTCTATGACAGCGATGCCGCCTGCGAAATCACCCTGCAGCCGGTGCGCCGCTTCGGTATGGACGCTGCCATTCTGTTTTCGGACATCCTGATCGTGCCCCATGCGATGGGCCAGACCCTGACCTTTGGTCCGGGCGAAGGGCCGCAGCTGACCCCGCCACTGCTCGACGGGATCTATGCCGGGTTGGACGCAGTGCCAGCCTATCTCGCCAAGATCGCCGAAACCGTCGCCAAGGTCGCAGCGCAAAAACCCGATGACTGCACGCTGATCGGCTTTGCCGGTTCACCGTGGACGATCGCGACTTATATGGTTGCGGGCCACGGCAGCAAGGACCAGGCCGAAGCGCGGCGGCTGGCGTATCGTGACCCGAGCGCGTTTCAGGCGCTGATCGACGCCATCGTCGGGGTCACCGTCGATTATCTGTCGATGCAGATCACGGCCGGCGCGCAGACTGTCCAGCTGTTCGATAGCTGGGCCGGGAGCCTCGCACCGTCGGAGTTCGAACGCTGGGTGATCGCCCCGACCGCCGATATCGTCGGGCGTTTGATGGTGCGGCATGGTGAGGTACCGATCATCGGTTTCCCCAAGGGCGCCGGAGCCAAGCTTGCCGCCTATGCCGCCGAAACCGGGGTCGATGCCGTCGGTCTCGACGAGACAATCGATCCGGCGTGGGCCGATGCGATGCTGCCGCCGGGGATGCCGGTGCAGGGTAATCTCGATCCGTTGGCGCTCATCGCTGGCGGTCGTGCGCTCGACCATGGCATTGCCCGTATTCGAGCGGCGTTCGAAGACCGCCCGCATGTCTTCAACCTTGGCCATGGCATTTTGCAGGATACGCCGATCGCCCATGTCGAGGCGCTGCTGGCGAGCTTACGGGAGACCGCATGACCGATTCCGCCGGCTGGCTCGGTGCCGCGTACCCGTGGGTTAAGGCGCTCCATGTGATCTTCGTCATCTTCTGGATGGCGGGCATGTTCATGATGCCGCGGTTTCTGATCTACTGGATGGCGGTTCCCGTCGATGCGCCCGAAAACTTGCTCTGGGCCGATCGTTGCGACCGCTTGCGGCGGATTATCCTCAACCCCGCGATGATCGTTGTCTGGGCCCTCGGCCTTGCGCTGGCCTTCAACTATGGTTTCGCCGAATATTGGTTGCACACGAAGATTCTGCTCGTTTTGCTGCTCAGCGGCTATCACGGCTGGGCGGTGGGCACGGCGCGCAAGTTCGCGCGCGGCGAGCGGCCCTATGCCGAAAAGACCCTGCGACTGGCGAACGAAATCCCGTCACTGGCGACCATCGCGATTGTCCTGCTGGTGATCGTCAAGCCGTTCTGACCCGTCCAAAAGTCTCAAAAGTCCGCGTTTTGCGAAAATTCGACCTGATTCTATCTTTTCTTGCTGAAAACTTGCCCTAATTGCGCACCATTTAATTACTGATACGGTACATAAAAGTTGATAGATCGCGCTCGATCGGTTGGATGGCACTGCGATTGCCCGGTGGAGCCGGACAGGCCTTCGTCGCCCGACGTCAGCGCAAACGCGGCGCTTGACCTCTTTCACCCAGCCTCTTACCTCTAGCCCCAGCACCGCCGTCCTGGCGGAATGCTCCATCAGTCCGCCATCGCCGTTCTCCACTGCGACAGACGCGCCGACTCTCACGTAAAGACTTCTCATGCATCTCCACGATCTTAAAAAGCGCCCTCCCGCCGAGCTCGTTGCGCTGGCCGAGGAGCTCGGTGTTGAAAATGCCTCGACGCTCCGCAAGCAGGATATTGCGTTCGCCATCCTGAAGGCGACCGCCGAAGCCGGCGACGAAATCAACGGCATTGGCACCATTGAGGTGATGCCCGATGGCTTCGGCTTTCTGCGCTCCCCCGACTCGAATTATCTTGCCGGCCCCGACGACATCTATGTCGCCCCGCAACAGGTGCGCCGCTTCGGCTTGCGGACCGGCGACACGGTCGAGGGCGAAATCCGTAGTCCCAAGGACGGCGAGCGCTATTTCGGTCTTGTCCGGGTTACCGCGATCAATTTCGACGATCCCGAGGCAGTGCGCCACCGGGTCAATTTCGATAACCTCACGCCCTTGTATCCCGACGAGCGCCTGACGCTCGAACTCAGCGACCCGACGATCAAGGACAAGACCGGGCGGGTGCTCGATGTCGTCACCCCGATCGGCAAGGGGCAGCGTTGCCTCATTGTGGCACCGCCGCGCGTCGGCAAGACGGTGATGATGCAGAACATCGCCAAGGCGATCAGCGCCAACCACCCCGAATGCTATCTGATGGTGCTGCTGATCGACGAACGTCCCGAGGAAGTCACCGATATGCAGCGCACGGTGACCGGCGAGGTCATCAGCTCGACTTTCGACGAACCCGCCACCCGCCACGTCGCGGTCGCCGAAATGGTCATCGAAAAGGCCAAGCGGCTGGTCGAACACAAGCGCGACGTCGTCATCCTGCTCGATAACATCACGCGCCTGGGTCGCGCCTATAACACCGTCGTCCCGTCGTCGGGCAAGGTGCTGACCGGCGGTGTCGACGCCAACGCCTTGCAGCGCCCCAAGCGGTTTTTCGGTGCGGCACGCAATATCGAGGAAGGCGGCTCGCTGACCATCATCTCGACCGCGCTGATCGACACCGGCAGCCGCATGGACGAAGTGATCTTCGAGGAGTTCAAGGGCACCGGTAACAGCGAAATCGTCCTCGACCGCAAGATTGCCGACAAGCGGGTGTTCCCCGCCATCGACATCGGCAAGTCGGGAACCCGCAAGGAAGAACTGCTCGTCGACAAGACGCAACTCGCCAAGATGTGGGTGCTGCGCCGGATCCTCATGCAGATGGGCACCGTCGACGCGGTCGAATTCCTGCTCGACAAGATGAAGGATTCGAAGAGCAACGCCGACTTCTTCGATGCGATGAACCACTAGCACTGACGTTCAAAATTATTTTAGTCGGTTGTCTAGCTCTTTATCGTATTTTATACGATGATATTGGTCGATTTGTGCTATCGTCGAACTAGTCGATTTAAAGCCCGGTTCGTTCGGTTATTAGCTACCTTTGCGATTGTAATCTGCCGATTGGCCGACAGGTATTCTTGAGGCGATAAGCGATCGCAGTATCCGACGCGTGTGAGTGTACTTAGTTTGCGCGAAAATAACGGCCCAATAGGACTACCTCTCTTCGTAGTGGATTCGAAAACTTCGCTGTGGGCGACCTTAAGGTCGAACGAAGGCAACCGATTCTATTGATTCAGTTTTTTAAATTTGCCGCCTAAGCCATTGAACTTGTTTCAATGCGATCAAAACAAGAACCTTGCTAGATTTGGTGCTTTATATTTAACCAAGTTGCGAGCACAAGCTATAGTCCGGAAGCGTGGTCCAACCACCAGTGGTGGTGGGTCCAAGCTCCCGGACCTGCGAAAATGTCCGCCGCAGGGGCAGCCAAGTTCGGTGTCTGGTCGACTCCGAATGCTAAACCCTTTTTGGGGAGGTTGCCAAGGATAAACTGGCTAGGAGATTCCAGCCATGCTGACCGACGATGCCCCGCCTGGGATGAAGCGCATCTATTGCAACTCTTTTTGGCACAAGCACGCGAAGAAGCGGGTCTACCGTAGGCCGGGAGACCCGCCGTTCAGCTTCTTGGTAAAGAAGTAACCTCACGCCACCTTGTCGCTGCTATTTGCCTCGTCAAGGTGGCGTTTCTGTTTCCAGGTGATATTCGAAACTGGCGGTTGATTCTAAAGATTCGATACAGGAGCTAAGCGTGCGCAACCGACCTTACGCCTTTGTTGCAGCCACGATTGTTCTCGGATCATTAGGTTTACCGGCTGCCGCAGCCGTGCGTTCAGACCAAACAGCTTTTCGTATGCTCTACAAGGAGCTCGTCGAGACCAATACCACCCATAGCGTTGGCGATTGCACGCTGGCGGCGAACCGGATGGCAGCGCGGTTGGCGGCGGCGGGGTTTGCCAAGGCGGACCTCAACATCTTCGTGCCTGAGGGCCTGCCGCTCGACGGCGGCTTGATCGCGACTGTTGCCGGGACCGACACCACCAAGGGCGCGATCATGCTGCTCGCCCATCTCGATGTCGTCGAGGCAAAGCGCGAGGATTGGGTGCGCGATCCGTTCACGCTTGTCGAAGAGGGCGGGTATTTCTACGGGCGTGGCGCGTCGGACGACAAGGCGCAGGCGGCGATCTGGACCGATACGCTGGTCCGGTTGAAGGCGGCGGGTGCGAAACCGAAGCGGACGATCAAGCTGCTGCTTTCGTGCGGTGAGGAATCGCAGGCGCGGATCAACAATGTCCGTTGGCTGATCGACAAGCACCCCGACTGGATCAAGGCCGATTTCGCGCTCAACGAGGGCGGCGACGGGCGGCTGAAACCCGATGGTTCGCCGCTGGCGCTGGGTATTCTTGCCGGCGAGAAAGTTACCGCCAATTTCCGCATCGAAGCGACCAACCCCGGCGGCCATTCATCTGTGCCGCGCCGGGATAATGCGATCTATGCGCTCGCCAAGGCGCTGGGTCGGGTCGGCGATTATGAATTTCCGCTGCAGATGAACGAGGTCACGCGCGGCATGTTTGCCGCCCTCGCGCCGCTGACCGGCGGCGAAAAGGGCGCAGCAATGGCGCGGCTGGTGGTGAACCCCGGCGATGCGGCGGCGGACGCGATCGTCTCGCAGGACCCGGTGTTCCATTCGATGCTGCGAACGACGTGCGTGGCGACGCTGATCGACGGTGGTCACGCGATCAATGCGCTGCCGCAACGTGCCCAGGCCTCGGTCAATTGCCGGATGTTCCCGAGCGATACGCCCGAGGGCGTCCAGGCGCAGCTGGTCAAGGCCATCGGCGATGCGCCGGTGACGGTCAGTCCGCTGCCGCCGGTGAACCCGGTCAATACGCCACCGCCGCTGACCGATGAGGTGTTCGGCACCGCCAAGCGCGTCGCCGCAAAGCATTTTCCCGGTATTCCGATCATCCCGACAATGGGGACGGGGGCGAGCGACGGGCGCTTCCTCATCCGCGCGGGCATCCCGACCTACGGCGTGCCGGGTGGCTTCGACGAGCCGCTGAGCAACCTGCACGGGCTCAACGAACGGATTTCGGTTGCGGCACTGTTCAAGCAGCGCGACTATCTGTTCGATCTGGTCAAAGCCTATGCGGGGATAAAATGATGCGGACGTTGATTTTGGCAGCGGTGCTCGCCGCGACGCCGGTTGCGGCAGCCGAGCGTCCCGACCAGACCGCCTTTAAGGGCCTGTATAAGGAGCTCGTCGAAACCAACACCGCGATCAGCAATGGCAGCTGCACGTTGGCGGCCGAACGCATGGCGGCACGGTTGAAAGGTGCGGGCTATGCCGATGCCGATATCCGGCTGTTCAGCGTTCCGGAGCATCCGCGCGAGGGCGGGCTGGTCGCGACGCTGCCGGGGACCGACACCAAGCTCAAGGCGATCCTGCTGCTCAGCCATTTGGATGTCGTCGAGGCCAAGCGTGCCGACTGGACCCGCGACCCGTTCGTGCTCGTCGAGGAGGGTGGCTATTTCTATGGTCGCGGCAGCTCCGACGACAAGACGCACGGCGCGATCTTCACCGACACGATGGTGCGGTTGAAGGCCGGCAAGACCAAGTTGCGCCGGACGTTGAAACTGGCGCTGACCTGCGGCGAGGAGGGCGGACCGCCGGGGACCTTCAACGGTGCCGAATGGCTGGTCACCAACCACAAGGACTGGATCGACGCCGAATTTGCGCTGAACGAAGGCAGTGTCGGCATCCGCGACAAGGACGGCAAGCCGGTGTCGCTCGGCATGCAGGCAGGCGAGAAGGTGTTCCAGAACTTCCGGCTGGAGACGACCAATCCCGGTGGCCACAGCTCGCGCCCGCGGCCCGACAATGCAATCTACAGCCTTGCTGCGGCACTGGTGAAGGTGGGTAAATATGAATTCCCGGTGCAGTTCAGCGATACGACGCGCGCTTATTTCACCGAAACCGCGAAGCTGACCGGCGGCGAAGCCGGAGCGGCGATGCTGCGACTGCTCGCCGACCCCAAGGACATCGACGCCAACGCCATTGTGTCGAAGGACCCGACTTATCATTCGATGCTGCGCACGACATGCGTCGCAACGTTGCTCGATGGCGGTCACGCCGAAAATGCCCTGCCGCAGCGCGCCGGGGCGAACGTCAATTGCCGCATGTTCCCCGGCGACCCGATCGCCAATGTGCAGGCGCAACTTGTCGCTGCCGTCGCCGATGCCTCGGTCAGCGTGACGCCGACCGGGAGCATCAGCCCGACCCCGCCGCCGCCGCCGCTGACACCGCGCGTTTTCGGCACGGCGAAGGCGGTCGCCGCCAAGCACTTCCCCGGCGTGCCGATGCTGCCGGCCATGACTACCGGAGCGACCGACGGACGCTTTCTCAACAGCGGTGGCATTCCGACCTACGGCGTACCCGGACGCTTTTCCGATCCCGACGGCAACGGCGTCCATGGTTTGAACGAGCGCAAGTCGGTCGCCGGGCTGTACGCCGAGCGTGACTATCTGTTCGAACTGATCCAACGCTACGCCAACGATAAGTGATATACTGGGGACGGAAATGACGAAGAGTGTGACGCTGGCGGCGTTTGCCGCAACGCTGCTGGCGACGGGCGCATCGGCGCAATCGCTGCGCCCCGATCAGGCGGCGTTTCGGGCACTGTATCAGGAGCTTGTCGAGACCAATACGTCGCGGTCGGTAGGGTCGTGTACCGATGCCGCCGCCAAGGTCGCCGTGCGGCTCAAGGCGGCGGGCTATGCCGATGGCGACATCACGCTGTTCAGCACGCCCGAGCATCCCAAGGAAGGCGGTCTTGTCGCCATCCTCAAGGGCAGCGAGCCCAAGGCCAAGCCGATCCTGCTTCTCGCCCATATCGATGTCGTCGAAGCCAAGCGCGAAGATTGGACGCGCGACCCGTTCGTGCTGGTCGAAGAGGGTGGCTTTTTCTACGGTCGCGGCACCTTCGACGATAAAGCGCAGGCGGCGGTGTGGGCCGATACGCTGATCCGCTACAAGACCGGCAAGATCGTGCCGAGGCGCACACTCAAGCTGGCGCTGACCTGCGGCGAGGAAACCACCGATGCGTTCAACGGCGCCGACTGGTTGGCGAAGAACAAGGCAGAACTGATCAGCGCCGAATATGCGCTCAACGAAGGTGGCGGCGGGCGTTACGACAAGGACGGCAAGCCGCAGGTGCTGGCGGTGCAGGTCGGTGAAAAGACCGTGCAGAACTTCAAGCTCGAGGTGACCAACCCCGGCGGCCATTCGTCGGTGCCACGCCCCGACAATGCCGTGACCGAGCTTGCGCGCGCCATTGTCGCGGTCAACACGCATGAATTTCCGATCCAGTTCAACGAAACTACCAAGTCGTTCTTTTCGACGGTCGGCTCGGGGTTGCCAGCGCCGATGGGCCCGGCGATCAAGGCGCTGCTGACCAACCCCGGTGACGCTGCGGCCAACACGATCGTCAGCAGCGATGCAGCGTTCCATTCGACTCTGCGCACAACGTGCGTGACGACGCTGGTCAGCGCCGGGCACGCCAATAATGCGCTGGCGCAGCGGGCAACGGCCAACGTCAACTGCCGCATGTTCCCCGGCACCGACCCCGAAAAGCTGCGCGGCGAACTCGCGGCGATCATCGGTGAGGCCAAGGTCATGGTCAGCCTCGTGCCGCCAATCCGCCCGGTTGCGTCGCCGCCGCCGCTGACCGAGGCGGTCATCGGCCCGATGCGGACGCTTGGCGCGAAGTATTTTCCGGGATTGCCGCTGGTTACCACCATGTCGACGGGTGCCACCGACGGTATCTTCCTGTCGCCGATCGGCATTCCGACCTATGGCGCACCGGGCCTGTTTGCCGATCCCGACGGCAATGGCATGCACGGGCTCAACGAGCGTATCCGCGTGAAGTCACTGTATGACGGGCGCGATTACCTGTTCGATCTCGTGCGCACGCTGGCGGGATAGGGACGATTGGCGATATTTTGTATCGTCACCCGCGCCAACGTCTTGCGCCTGTCCGACGGCGTCACTAGCTGGCGGTAATGGACATCGCCCATCTCATCACGCCCGAAGCGCTGACAGCCTTTGGCCAAGTCGTCCTGATCGATGTGGTGCTGGCCGGCGATAATGCGATCGTCGTCGGCGCGCTCGCAGCCGGATTGCCGACCGAGCAGCGGCGCAAGGTCATCCTGATCGGGATCGTTGCGGCACTGGTCTTGCGGATCGCGTTTGCGCTGCTCGTCACCCAGCTGTTGCAGATTGTCGGGCTCATCCTTGCCGGTGGGTTGTTGCTGCTGTGGGTAGCGTGGAAAATGTACCGCGAACTGAAGCCGCACCGGTCGCAGATTCATGGGTCCGACGGCGTGCCGTACACCAGCGACAGCGGCCCGCCGCCCGCCAAAAGCTTTGCCGCCGCCGCATGGTCGGTGGCGCTCGCCGATGTCTCGATGAGCCTCGACAACGTGCTCGCGGTTGCCGGTGCGGCACGCGAACACCCCGGCATCATGGTCATCGGACTGGTGCTTTCGGTGGCGCTGATGGGCCTTGCCGCCAACGCCATCGCCAAGGTGATCGAGCGTTATCGCTGGATTGCCTATGTCGGCCTTGCGGTAATCGTCTTCGTTGCCGCCAAGATGATCTGGGAGGGCGCCCATGAGGTGATGCCGATGGCGCAGCAGATGATCGGGTAACGCGTTACGGCAGCAGCACCGTTGCCCCGGTGGTCTTGCGTCCCTCCAGATCGCGATGGGCTTGCGCTGTATCGGCAAGCGCATAACGTTGGCCGATATCGACCTTGAGCACCCCCGATCCGATCAGATCGAGCACCCGACCGGCATAACGCTCGATCTCGTCGCGGTTGGTGTAATAGTCGAACAGCGTCGCGCGGGTGGCAAATAGCGACCCTTTGCGCGCCAATATCCCGAAATCGACTGCGCCGACCGGTCCCGAGGCGTTGCCGAAACTGACCTGCAGGCCGCGCCGCGCGAGGCTGTCGAGCGACGCTTCCCACGTTGCCTTGCCGACGCCGTCGAACACCACATCGACACCGCGCCCTCCGGTCAGTTCGCGCACTGTGGCGGTAAGCCCGTCGTCCTGCAGCGCGCCATGATCGGCGCCATGGGCCAGCGCCATCGCCAGCTTCTCCGGCGACCCCGCCGACGCGATGACGTGCGCGCCGATATGTTTCAGCCATTGCACCAGCAGTTGCCCGACGCCCCCGGCAGCAGCCAGCACCAAGACCGTCTGACCGGGCTGCACTTTGGCGCAGCGTTCGATGAGAAATTCGGCGGTACAGCCCTTGAGCAGACCTGCGGCAGCTTGTTCGTCGCTGACGCTGTCGGGCAGGACCACAACCCGGTCGGCCGCGATCAGCCGCCGGTCGGCATAGGCCCCGATCGGGCCCCAGCAATAGCCGACGCGAGTGCCCGGTTTCAGCGCCACGCCGTCGCCCACAGCCTCGACGATGCCCGCCGCTTCGAGCCCCAAACCGCTCGGCATCGGCACCGGGTACAACCCCGTGCGGTGGTAGGTGTCGATAAAATTGAGTCCGACGGCGGTCTGGCGGAGCAGGATTTCTCCGGGTCCGGGTGCACCGATTGCTGCATCGAAAAAGTGCAGCATTTCCGGCCCGCCGGTTGCGTCTATACGTATTGCGACCATTTATGCTGCACCTTATGCTGCACCTTATGCTGCGCGGTAAGTCATTGTTGTAGATGGATCATTAGAGATTGCGACGGCCTGCGCCTGATGCGCAAGCAACCAGGCTTTTGTGGCCAGGCCTTCAGCAAACGTATAATACTCACGCGGACCCGATGAGACGACGCGATGGCAGGGAATCAAAATCGGCAGTGGGTTGCGACGGCAGACCTGCCCGACTGCGCGCGGGCCCGAAGCGACGGTGTTGGCCAGCGCACCATAGCGCATCGTCGCGCCCGGCGGGATTGCACACATCGCGACGACAATTGCGCGACTGCGCTCCGTTGTAGGCAGCGCCAAGGGAAGGTCGAATGTCAGGCACGATCCGGAAATAGGCGAGCAACTGATCGCGAGCCGCCGTGAGCTCCGGCGACGACCGTCCATCCGTCAGCACACCGTCGGCCAACGACAACGCCGTGATCAGGCCGTCACGCGCATGCAGCCGAAGCGGCCCGATGGGTGACGGAAAATCAAGAACAGCCAAGCGCGTCTCCTTGGCGCGGTGGAAGAGCGACGCTAGACTTGCAAAGACGGCGTGTGAAGCCGGAAGGATGCCCGCCCATGAAAGTTACCTTTGATATCGACTGCACTCCCGGCGAAGCCCGCACATTTTTCGGGTTGCCCGATCTGACGCCGGTCCATGATGCCTATATTGACAAAATGAAGGCGATGGTGGTCGACGGGCTGACTCCGGGCGATTTCGAAAAGATGGCCCGAACGTGGATGCCGGGTGTCGCCGATAGCTTCGAACAATGGCGTAAAATGTTTGCCACCGCGTCGGCGTCGATCAAGCCGCCGACGTGAGGATCCACGCGTGAGGATACCCAGGTGAGGTTACTCGCGTGACCGCGACTATCGTAGCATTGGCGTCGGGGCGGGTGCCATCGGCGATAGCGGTATTGCGGGTGTCGGGACCTGCGGCGTTCGTTGCCGCGTCGCGGTTGGCGGGTCGCGTTCCCGCGCCGCGCCGAGCGTCGCTGTGCCGCCTGCGCGACGCGGCGGGAGCAGTGCTCGACGAGGCGCTTGTCCTGACGTTTCCGCGCCCGCTCAGCGCCACTGGTGAGGATGTGGTCGAGTTCCACCTCCACGGCGGGACAGCGGTCGTCGCGGGGGTTATCGACGCGCTGTTGGCGATCGAGACCGTCCGGCTTGCCGAGCCCGGCGAGTTCACCCGCCGCGCTTTCGACAATGGCCGTCTCGATCTGGCGCAGGTCGAGGGCCTCGCCGACCTGATCGAGGCGCAGACAGCGGCGCAGCGCAGTCAGGCGCTGGCGCTGGCGGGTGGAGCGCTGGGCCATGTCGCCGAAGCGCTGCGCGATCGCGCCCTGTTGATCCTCGCCGATGCCGAAGCGGTGCTCGATTTTGCCGAAGACGAGGCCGATGTGGCGGAACGGCTGGTCGAAAGACGCGCCCCGACGATTGATGCGTTGATTGTCGATCTCGACGTGCTGTTGGCCGACGCAAACCGCGGAGAACGCCTTCGCGACGGTCTAACAATTGCCGTCGTAGGCGCTCCGAATGTCGGAAAGTCGAGCCTTGTCAACATATTAAGTCAGCGGGATGCGGCTATTGTGACGCCAATCGCCGGAACCACCCGCGATCTCATCGAAGTTCCGATCGATCTTGGTGGCGTTGCGGCAGTACTGGTCGATACTGCCGGTTTACGTGCGAGCGACGATCCGATCGAGCAGGAGGGGATACGTCGGGCTCGCAACCGCGCCGCATCAGGCGACCTCGTTCTGCATATCGTCGATCGACTGCCGGTCGACGCGCTTGGCACATTGGTGATCAACAAGGTCGATTTGGGCACTTTAGTCCCGGTCGGAATATTTGGCGTGTCGGCACTGCGCGGTGATGGCATCGCGGCGCTGCGCGATTGGCTGGTGCATTGGGCGCGCGACATTGTACGTCCTGGCGAGCCGGCGGTGATCGGTCAGGCGCGGCATCGCGCGGTGTTTGAAGCCGCCCGGGCCTGTCTCGCCGACGCCCGGGATCAGTCCGACGCGGTCCTTGCGGCGGAGTCGCTGCGGCTCGCGGTTAGCGCCTTCGGCCGCATCGCCGGTCGCGTTGGTGTCGAGGATGTTCTCGACCGCGTCTTCAGTCGATTTTGTATCGGCAAGTGATCGAGAGAATGTTCCACGTGGAACATTGGCGCTTATCCCGCTAGGACGCTGGCTATGACTTCGTTCGACGTGCTTGTAATCGGCGCCGGCCATGCTGGGTGTGAAGCCGCGGCAGCGGCGGCGCGCATTGGCGCGCGTACCGGCCTGCTGACACTTGCAGCGACTGATGCGGGCACTTTGTCGTGCAATCCTGCGGTCGGCGGGATCGGGAAGGGGCATCTGGTGCGCGAAATCGACGCGCTCGGCGGGCTCATGGGGATCGTCGCCGATGCTGCCCGGTTACAGGCGAAGTTGCTCAATCGCTCCAAGGGGCCGGCGGTCCAAGGCCCGCGCGCTCAGGTCGATCGCCAACTGTATCGGGCGGCGATGGCCAGCGCATTGGCGGCGCAGTCCGACCTCACCGTGATGACGGGCGGCGCGGAATCACTGCTGTTCGATGGAAGCAGCGTGTGCGGGGTCAGGACACGCAAAGGGGACCTGCTGGCGCGAGCCGTTGTGATTACGACGGGAACCTTCCTTGGCGGTGTCATGCATTGCGGCGATGCGCGCGCGTCCGGTGGCCGCGCCGACGCCGCCGATGGCGGATCGTTGAGTGAAGCGTTGCGCGCAGCAGGCCTTGCGGTGGGACGTTTAAAGACCGGCACGCCGCCACGGCTCGATGGTCGATCGATTGATTGGGCGCGCGTCGGCTGGCAGGTCGGCGACGCAGATGAGCCGCGGCTCGGGCGCGACGCCGGGCAGATGCGGCGGCCGCAGTTGGCCTGCGGAGTCACCCGCACGACGGCGGAAACCCATGCGGTCATCCGTAAAAACCTCGGGCGGTCAGCGCTGTATGGTGGTCATATCGAATCGGTCGGGCCGCGCTATTGCCCCTCGATCGAAGACAAGGTTGTGCGGTTCGGCGACCGCGACGGGCACCAGATTTTCTTGGAACCTGAGGGATATAGCGATGTTAAGATTTACCCCAATGGGCTGTCGACTTCGCTGCCTTTGGATGTCCAGGCGGAATTCATTGCGACGATCCCCGGCCTCGAGCGGGCAACGATCCTGCGTCCGGGTTACGCAATCGAGTATGACTATGTCGATCCGCGCGGCCTGACTCCGTCGTTGGCGGCGATCGGCATCGAGGGGCTGTTTCTGGCGGGCCAGATCAACGGCACGACAGGGTATGAAGAGGCGGCGGCGCAGGGGCTCATGGCAGGCTGGAACGCGGCGAACTTTGCGCTGCGACGGCCGTCGGAGACAATCGACCGGGTGAACGGCTATATCGGCGTAATGATCGATGATTTGGTCACGCAGGGGGTGACTGAGCCGTATCGCATGTTCACATCGCGTGCTGAATTTCGCCTCAGGCTGCGTGCCGATAATGCCGCCGAGCGCCTGACCGATCGGGGAATCGCCGCCGGGCTTGTCGGAGCTGAGCAGGCGGCGCGGTGGCATGCGGAGCGCGAGTCCCGGACGACAGCGAAGCACCTGCTCGACACATGCTACGCCACGCCACATCGGCTTTCGCTTGCGGGGGTCGAGGTCAAACAGGACGGTATCAGCCGCTCGGCATTCGAGTGGTTGCGCTTCCCTGCAGTGAGTGTCGCGGTCGCGCGGCAGGTTTGGCCCGAGCTCACGGATATCAGTGGTTCCGATCTTGCTGCACTCGCGGTCGACGCGCGCTATGCCGTCTATTTGGACCGGGAGGCTGCCGATCTGGAGGCCTATCGCCGTGACGAGGGTTTGGCGCTTGCGCCCGACACACAATTTGATGCGGTGGCGGGGCTCAGCACCGAGATGGCGGAGCGGCTTGCAGCGGCTCGGCCGGCGACGCTCGGTGCAGCGGCGCGCGTTGCAGGTGTTACGCCCGCGGCACTGATCGCTTTGTTGCCATATGTTCGCCGCGCAGCATGACTGAATCCGAGTCATTCCAAGCCCAATTCGATGTTCCACGTGGAACAATGGCGGCGTTCACTACCTATGCGGAGATGCTGACGGACTGGCAGACCAGACTCAATCTCGTTGGCCCATCTACCCTGCCGCTGGTCTGGACCCGGCACTTTGCCGATTCGGCGCAGCTATTGCCGCTGGCAGGGAACGGCCGAACCTGGCTCGAAATCGGGGCAGGGGCTGGCTTTCCCGGACTTGTCATCGCGCTGCTCGATGACACCGCAACTCTGGTCTTAGTCGAATCCATCGCCAAAAAATGCGCGTTCCTCGAGGCCGCCGCCGACGCAACGGCTACAGCAGCGCGGGTGCAGGTTGCCAACATGCGAATCGAAACGCTGCCAGCCCGAACGTTCGATATCATCACCGCACGCGCTGTCGCGCCGCTGTGGCAGCTTTTTGATTGGGGCCTGCGCTTTGCTGGCCCCGACACCCGATGGCTGCTGCCCAAGGGCGCGCGCCACGACGATGAGATTAGCGAGGCGCGTACGCGATTCGGCTTTGACGCCGAACTGGTCGCCAGCCAGACTGATCCAGCGGCGCGTATTATCGTCGCGAAGGGGGTCCGACGGCGATGATCATTGCCATTGCCAACCAAAAGGGCGGCGTCGGCAAGACGACGACGGCCGTGAATTTGGCGACGGCGCTGGCCGCTATCGGGAAGCGCGTGCTGATTGTCGATGGCGATCCGCAGGGCAATGCGTCGACCGGCCTTGGGGTCGAGCGGCGAAATCGCGGCAATTCCGTCTACGAGCTCCTGCTCGGCGAACTGACCGGGCCAGAAACCGTGCAGGCGACGCGCATTCCCGGCCTCGATATCATCCCGGCAGGGTCCTCGCTATCCGGAGCGGAAGTCGAGCTCGTCGGTGTCGAACGCCGGGCACACCGGCTGGCCACGGGCCTCGCCAGCCTTGGCGACTATGATCATATCATCATCGATTGCCCGCCATCGCTGGGGTTGCTGACCCTCAATGCACTAACCGCTGCCGATACCGTGCTGGTCCCGCTGCAGGCTGAATTCTTCGCGCTCGAAGGGCTGAGCCAGTTGCTCGGCACGATCGAACGCGTCCGCGATGCACTCAATCCGCGACTGGCACTGCTCGGTATCGTGCTAACGATGGTCGATCGCCGCAACCGCTTGACGGATCAGGTCGCAGCCGACGTCCGGGCGGTGATGGGTGCAAAAGTATTCCAAACGATGATTCCGCGTAACGTGCGTCTGTCGGAAGCGCCAAGCCATGGTCTGCCAGCGTTGATCTATGATAGCCGCTGCGCTGGGTCCGAAGCCTATGTCGCCTTGGCGCGCGAAGTGCTCACGCGTGCCGCATGAGGACAATAAATGACTGAAAAGAAACGCAGTTCACTGGGTCGCGGCCTGTCGGCGCTGCTCGAGGAAGCGGCGCCGTCTGCACAGACAAAGGTCGTCGCAGGCGGCATTGTCCGGCTGGCCATTGCTGCGATCACGGCGAATCCCGATCAGCCGCGCCGGCGGTTCGATCCCGCGGCGCTCGACGAACTGACGGCATCTGTGCGCGAACATGGCGTTCTCCAGCCGATTCTGGTGCGGCCGGTTGCAAGCGGCTTCGAGATTGTCGCCGGAGAACGCCGTTGGCGTGCGGCGCAGGCGGCGCGGTTGCATGAGGTCCCGGCACTGGTCCGCGAACTCGATGACCGCAGCGCCTTCGAGATCGCGCTGATTGAAAATGTTCAGCGCAGCGACTTGAACGCCATCGACGAAGCGCGCGGTTACAAGCGCCTTGCCAGCGACTTCGGGCATACCCAAGAAACTCTTGCGAGGATCGTCGGCAAGGCGCGCAGTCATGTCGCTAACCTGTTGAGACTATTAGACCTTCCCGATAGCGTACAAAAACTCGTCGAAGATGGCAGCCTGTCGATGGGGCACGCGCGGGCGGTTGCGGCGTCGGCGGACCCCGAGGGGTTGGCGGCGCGGGCGGTGCAGCAGGGACTGTCGGTGCGCGCTACCGAAAAACTCGCCGCAGCGCTTGCCGGTCGGCCGCGTCCCCGCCATGCGCTCACCGTGTTGTCCAGCGACCCCAACATCGAAGCGCTCGAAACCCAGCTCGCCGAGGCGCTTGGTTTGCCAGTTGCGCTGAGTGTGTCGCCGGGCGGTGCCAGCGGCAGCCTGACAATCCGATTCGACAGCCTCGATCAACTCGATTGGCTTGCCGGACGCTTCAGCGGCGGCGGAACGGTGTGATCCTGAGGACGGTGTGGGTGATCTTTAATGCATTTCCTCCCCGCCGCTGACGTTTATTGCCTCGCCGGTGACGTAAACCGCATCGGCTGACGCCAGCCACGCACATGCCGCCGCGGTATCGCTTGCCAGTCCTGGCCGCCCCAGCGGGTTCTTCGCCCGCATATTGGCGAGATAGGCGTCGACCGAGGCAAACCCCATAAGCTTCGAAAAATACGCGTTCTGCGCTGCGCCGAGCCCGGTGGTCACATGATTGGGGCACACGGCGTTGACGGTGATACGCTGCGCCCCGAGTTCGACGGCGTTCGACCGGGTCAGGCCGACCATCCCGTGTTTCGACGCGACATAGGCTGCCATATGCGGGAAGCCCGATTTCGCGGCTTGCGAGGCGATATTGATGATACGCCCGGCGATGCCGTCCGTGCCCGCTCCCTGCGCGATGAACTGCCGCGCTGCCGCCTTGCTGCAGAGAAACGCCCCCCTGAGGTTCACGTCGAGCACCCGGTCCCAATCGGCCCCGCTGGTTTCGAGCAGCGGCTTCATCAGAAAGCCGATCCCGGCGTTGTTGACCAACACGTCCAATCGTCCGAACCGCGCGACGGCCGCAGCGACGAGCGCGTCGCACTGGCCTTCGTCGGCGACGTCGCACGGCTGGAACAGCACCTGTGCGCCGCGCGCTTCGAGCTCGGCGACAACGGCGTGCGCATCCGCCGACGACGCAAAGCCTTCACCGTCGCTACCGACGTCGGACACCACACACGCCGCGCCTTCGTCGGCGAAGCGCTGCAGGATCGCCTGCCCAAGCCCCGCCGGTCGCCCCGAGCCGGTAACGACAATGACCTTGCCGGCGAATCGCCCCCCGGCGCTCATGCCAGACCCAGTTCCTCGGTTGTCATGAAGGCCGGTTCGCTGCCCAGCCATTCGCGGAATTCGGCAGCGACGGCCTGCGAATTAGGTGTCGCGATGTCTTTCCAGAACCCGTCCATATCGGCAACATCGATGATTTCGACATAGTCATACGGCGCCTTCGTCGCAGCTTGCCCAAGCAGGCCGGTGGTGCGGAAAATCTTGAAATCGTCAATCGACGGCAGCGACCGCACGCCGGGGATATCGCGCGTTCGCGCCCATTCCTCATAATCGGCGGCGGTGACGCCGGGCTTCAAGTTGAACAGAACGATGATGCGCATGCGGGTTTCTCGTTTTGGAGGGTCACAAGGTCACAACGTCACAAAAATCGGGGTGGGGGGCAAGCTTCGGTAGCGCTAGGGGGCACTTCACCGGCATATATAACCAATATGGTCAATCGACCCAAGGCGATAGCTGGGATTGTGCGGCAAGTCAGATGCCGCAGACCCGGCCTATGTCATCCCGGCCTTCTCCGGGATGACACTATTGCACATGGCGGTCATGCAAAGCCCGCCGGGGGACGATACGCCCGAAGTGCGCCGTCGAGCTGCCGCCCCAGCGCCAGCAGGCGCGCCTCGTCGCCGCCGCGCCCAATGAGCTGGATTCCGACCGGCAGGCCATCGGCATCGAACCCGGCAGGCAACGCCAGCGCCGGCAGTCCGGCGATATTGGCCAATGCGGTGAAATCGGCCTGGGTGACCGGGGCGCGGCCATGAGCGAAGGCGGCTTGCGGCGTGGTCGGCATGATGATCGCGTCGGCCGTTTCAAGCACCGCAAGCAGCGTCGCCCTTGCCTGCGCCATTGCGGCGCCTCCGGCAGCGATCGCGTCGGCGTTGGCCCCCATGCCGAAATCGAGCATTGCACCAAAGCCGCGCGAGATACCCCCGGCGGCGCGGTCGGCAGCGAAATATCCCGCCGCCTCGCGCGCCGATTCCATAAAGCCGCCCATCCGCGCGGCGGTCAGATCGAGGTCCGGCGTCGCCGCCTGCGTCACAGTCAAGTCGAGCGCATCGAGCGCGGTCAGGGCCGCGACGAAGCCGTCGCGAACGGCGGATTCGGTCTCGGGATAGGCATCGACGGTGGCGAGAGTGGCGAGACGGGTAAGCGGAAGCGGGTCCGAATTCCCCATCCGCTCATCCCGCGCATCGTCGGGGGCCGCTTGGGATGCGCGGGACCCCGGCACCGACGACCGGAGGACCTCGAACACCGCCGCCAGATCGTCGAGCGAGCGCGCCAATGGCCCGATGCTGTCGAGGCGGCGGGCCAGGTACACCAGCCCCCGGTCGTAGATCAGGCCATTGGTCGGCTTGAGGCCATAGATGCCGTTGTACGCGGCCGGGATGCGCACCGACCCCAAAGTATCGGTGCCCAACGCCGCAACGCACAGGCCCGCCGCGACCGCCGCGCCCGATCCGCCGCTGCTGCCGCCCGGTGTCCGTCCGATGGCGTGCGGGTTTTCGGTGCGACCATAGGCTTCGTTGTCGGTCGTTGCGCCCAGTGCCGCCTCGTGCATGTTGACGTGGCCGAGGATGACGGTACCTGCCGCGCGCAGCGCCGTGACTACCGGCGCATCGGCGGCGGCGATGGCGTTGCGGCGATGCGCGACGCCGGCGGTGGTTGCGAGCCCTTTCACGTCGATATTGGCCTTGATCGCCATGGGCGCGCCTTCGAGCGGGCGCGCCTGTCCGGCGGCAATGCGGCGCGCCGAATCGACAGCGGCAGCGCGGGCATTGGCCGTATCGAGTGCGGTAAAGGCGCGGAGTTGTCCGTCGAAGCGTGCGATGCGCTCGAGATAATGGTCGGTGATGGCGATGGCGTCGGCCTTACCGGCGCGGATATCCGCAATCGAAAGGTGGTGAAGGATCATCCTGCCCCTCTCCCACTTGGGGAGAGGGATGGGTGTTCAGGCGTTGTCATTGGCTTGTACCCCTCTCCCCGCTCGCGCAAGGGCGCGAGTCGCCCTGTCCCAAAGGGGTAGGGTAAACTCAACGCTCATCGATCAACCGCAACGGTTTCTGTCGTACATCGATTTGGGTCAAGGCTGCGGTGCCCCCCGGCCCGGTCAGCGCCACCGCCACTTCGACCCCCAGACCCTGGCGGAGCAGCGCCGCAAGGCCCGTTGGATCGCTCGTCGGAGCACGATGTTCGAGCGTCACTGTCATCAAGTCGGCCCCGCGCGCATCGCGCCGGACGTGGCAGATATATTCGCCGGTCAGTTCGGGGCGGTTTTCGATCAGCGCGCCGATGGCATGCGGGAAGACATTGATGCCCTTCAGCTTGACCATATTGTCAGAGCGCCCAAGGAACCCGGCGATGCGGCGGAACGCCATGCCGGTGGCGTTGCTATCGGTTCGGAATGCCGACACGTCGTGGGTGTTGAAGCGGATGCACGGCGCGATATCGTCTTTGTACAGGCAGGTGACGACCATATCGCCCTTGTCCCCGTCGGCCACCGGCGCACCGGTCGCGACGTCGCAGATCTCGAGGAACTGCGCGTCCTCCCAGACATACAGCCCGTCGCGTTCGGGACCTTCGCCGGCGATGCAGCCGGTGTCGCCGACGCCGTACCAGTCATAGGCCTTGGCCCCGCCCCACGCCGCTTCGACCCCGGCGCGGTCTTCGGTGCCAAGGTGCCCGATGATCATCCGCAGCTTGATATGCTCGCCCAGAGTCAGCCCCTCGGCGACAGCAACCTCGGCCAATTTGCGGATGTAATCGATGAACCCGACCGCCACCGTCGCGCCAAAATCGGCCATCAGCCGGACCTGCGTCGCCGACCGCGTTTCGATGCCGGTCCCTGCCGACAGGAAGACGGCGTTGGTGAAGTGGGTATAGGCCTCGCGGATGTAATGCCCGCCGTTGATCATACCGTGACCGTAAACGCTGTGGACGACGTCGCCCGGAACCAGTCCCTGCCAGCGCGCCATGCGGGCGACGAGCAGATTGCCGACCTCGCGGCCCTTGGGACCGAACAGCAGCACCTGCGGCTTGCCGGTGGTGCCGCTGGTGGTGTGGAGGATCGTCGGGGCGCGGGCGGCGGGGTCGTGGTCCCAGCCGATGCAGTCACCGAACGGCGGGTGGGCGGCAATCGACGCCATCAGGTCCGATTTGTCATAGGCGGGGAGCCTGGGCAGATCGTCGAGGCTGCGGATGTCGCCGGGTTCGATGCCCTTGGCGCTCCAGTGGCGGCGGTAGAACGGCACTTGCCAGCCCTTGGCCATCAGCCGCGTAAACTGCGCCTCCTGAAGGGCCCGCAGTTCGTCGCGGCTCATGCCCGTGTAGCGCCGGGTAAAGGCATCGCCGATGGGATAGTCGCGGAGCAATTGCGGCACGTCGGCGGTGGCGACATAATCGGGGTAGGTCATGCGGGGCTTCCGGTCAGAATGGCGAGTGGGTCGGCGAGATCGCGCGGCAGCCGCGCCAGTTCGGCAGCCAGCGCGCGCTTGGTGGCATGGCCTTGCGCCGATAGCGGATTCGCCGGGCTACCCAGCGTGGCGGGGGTGACGATCTCGAGTCCGCCAGCCTGAATGACATGCCGTTGCGGCGACAGCGCGTTGGGATCGGGGTTGGTATCGACACGTATGTGCAGCCGCGCGCCGAGCGCCTGCAGCGCCGGATCGGCAAAGTTCTCTGGCGTGAAGCGGCGCGGATCGATGCAGCCATCGGCGAGCATCAACGCCGTCAGGAACGGCAGGCACAGTCGGGCATAGGCCGGGGTCATGTCTGTGGTCCATGGCCGCCTGACAAGGCGGGCGATCAGCGGCGGAACATGCGCCTCAAGCGCGATTTCATTGGGGGTGATGAGGGTTTGCAGCGCGGCGAGCGTTGCATGGCTGGCGCGCCCGCACGGCCACGGCTTGACGCTGATTTCAGCGATGCGCCACACGCTGCCCATCGTTGCGATCAGGTCGGCGGGGTCGCCGCAATCGAACAGCGGGAAATAGCCGAACGGCCCGGTCAACGCGTCGTGCGACCCGGTCAGACCATGCGCCACCAGATCGACCGCAGTAACGGCGGCGCGTGCGGCAGCGGCGATCTGCAGCGGCAGCGCCACCGAGCCTTCAACATGCGCCTGCATCGTTCCGGCAACCTGCGCATGGGCGAGGCCAAGGACATCGGCGAAGTGACCGGGCGCGATTCCGGCGATCCGCGCACAGGCCAGCGCCGCACCGATCAGCCCCGCCGTCGCCGGTCGGAAGAAGCGCAGCGGACCGGTCGCTGCCAGCCCAAGCACACAGGCGATATCGACGCCGACCGCCAGCGCCGTAAGCGCCTCGTCATGACTTGGCCGGTGGACATGGCACACCGAAATCAGCGCCGCCGTGACCACGCTCATCGCATGGACGACCGCCGGTTCGTGGACGGCATCCCATTCGAGGCAGTGAATCTGAAAGCCGTTGACGAAGGCCGCTCCGGCGGCGGGGAGCCGGTCATGCCGCCCCAACAGCGCCACTGCGTCGCCCGCCCCCCAGCCGCGCGCCGCTGCCAGCACGCCATCGGCCCCCGGCGCGGTCGATCCCGCCGCGCCGACCGCCAGCGTATCGGCAAGCAGTATCAGCGCGGCGTCGCGCACGGCATCGGGCAGGCGATGTGGCGCGGCGGCGAAGGCGAGGAGTTGTGCGGTCGGCGTCATGCCGTCCATCGCTGCAGCAGATCGAACAGTGGTGCCGCCGGGGCGGAATCGTCGCTATCGAGAACGAGCGCCTCGGCCAAGGCAATATCGGCATCTGCCAGTCCGCCCCACGCGACCAGCGCCGCCAGCTTGGCGGTCAGTTCGGCGCGCCCGACGGGGCGTTCGGGATCGCCGAGCGCATCGGTGGCCGTCGCGGTCTGGCCGCTGGCGGTAATTCGCGCGCCGAAATGCGCGGGATAGGCAGCGTCGAGATCGTCCGCGCGCGCGACGACCACCCGCGCCCGCAGTGCCGCCAGCGCCGCCAGCGCCGCCGGTTCAAAATCGGCCAACTGGGGCACGCCTTTGGTCGCCACCACCGCCACGCAATGCTGCAGCGAAAATTTCGCGGCGATCGCGGTTTGGGGCTGCGGATTGTCGCAAAACCGCAGCGCATCGCCATAGGTTTCGACGCAGATCGGGCCGTCGGTCTCCAGCGCGTTGCCGAGCATGAGCGCCGCATCGATTGCCGGGTGCGCGTGCCGGCAGGCAGGATAGGGTTTGAAACTGACCTCGTGCAGCCGCCAGCCCGGCGTGTCGGGAACGGCATTCGGTGCCATGGTCATCGCCGCGAACACCCCTTGCGGCCCTTCCAGTATATGCCGCGGGCCGGTCAGCCCGTGGCGCGCCATCCGGGCGAACCATAGCGCCGACAAGGCGGCATGGGCGGCATGTACCGCCTTGGTCATCACCGGCTCGTGGCGCATCTGCCACAGCCCGCCTGCCAGCGATCCGGCGCTGCCTAGTGCCGCGACCGTCTGGCCGATATCGAGCCCGAACACCGACGCCGCCGCTGCCGCCGCGCCGAACCCGCCCGCCGTCGCTGTCGGGTGCCAATACGCGTAATGATGATCGTCGAACATCCGCCCGACACCGATCATCGCCTCATAGCCGCGGACGCCGCCATCGAGCAGATCGGCCATCGTCGCCGTACCATCGCGCCCCATTTCGTCGCGGATGGCGCAGAGCGCGGCGGGCCATACCACCGGCCCCGGATGCAGGCGGCCGATGCGATCGACATCGTCCATTTCAAGGACATTGCCCATGAGCGCGGCCCGCGTCATCGCATCGGGTTCGGCAGCGCGGGCCATGGCGGCGACCGCCTCGCGTCGCGCCCCGGCTACGCAGCCCAGCCAATCGAGCAGGTGTAGCCGCGCCCGCGCGCGCGTGGCCGCATCGACCGGGCGGGCGCAGCGTGCCGCCAGCCGTTCGGTCAGCGATGGCGCGGGATCGTTCAGCGGGCATCCTTTCGACGGCAGCAGCAATTTGTCCGGACATATTGCGGAGCCGCGTGCGATCAATCAAGGTGCAACGGGGAACCCCATGGCACAGAGGGAGGCAGAGTGGCGAGACCGACCGACGCGCCGCGGTACCAGCAGGTTGCCGACGAACTCCGCGCGGCAATCGTCGCGGGCGATTTCGCCGACGGTGCGCAGCTCCCCACCGAAAGCGTGTTGTGCGACCGATATTCCGTGAGCCGCTTCACCGTGCGCGAGGCGCTGCGCAAACTGCAGGCGGAGGGCCTCATCAAGCGACGGCGCGGCTCAGGAACCGTGGTCGATGGCGGCGGCGGGTTGCGTCAGCCATTGTCCGACGTGTCGGAATTGCTGCAATATGCCGCCGGATCGGTCTTCGATTTCCGCCCGCACGGTCGGGTCGTCGCTGGAGCGGCGCTCGCCGCCGGCATCGGCGTTCCACCGGGTAGCGCGTGGATGTATCTTTCGGGCATCCGCACGATCGGCGGCGCTCCGGTCGCGCTGTCCGATGTCTACGTCCATACCGACCTTGAAAAAGCGCTCGCGGACCTGCAGCCCGGCCCCGAAACACTGTTCGAACGACTGGCGCGCGCCACCGGTTTTCGCATCGCGCGGATCGATCAGGATATCAGCGCCGTCCTCGCCGGAACGCGCGAGGTCGAAGCGCTTGGTGTGACACGGCGAGCGCCCATCTTGAAGATCATCCGGTGTTACAAGGACGAAAGCGGGCGAATCGTCGAAATTTCGGTGTCACTGCACCCCGCCGAGCGTTTCACCTATTCGATGCATATCGATCAGGGTTAAAGACCGTTCAGCGCGGCGTCATCGGACAGCGCATTTGGTGCGCGGACAACGGCGGAACGATTGGGAGCATGGCATGCGGACAGTGATGATCTTGGCAACGGTTCTGCTGGCGGGGCCGGTTTTGGCGCAGTCGGCGACACCGGTGCGTGTTGGCCCGGCGGCTACGCGTCCGACACCGCCGCCATTGCCCGGCAAGACGACCCTGAAGCCCATCGACGCCGATGTGCGAGGCGACGGCAGCCAGCCGCGCCAGCGGTTCATCACGGTATTCGGGGTGGATAAATGTCCGCCGCCGACCTCGCCCGATGAAATCGTCGTCTGCACCCGGCTGCCCGAATCGCAGCAATACCGTATCCCAACGCAGCTGCGCGGCAAAAGCGATGTGCGGGTCAGTGCCTATGAATATAACCGCAATCTGTTGCTAGGTGAGGGTGCCGGCGGGGCGGGCGGAAGTATCGGTTCGTGCACGGCCAACGGCCCCGGCGGCTTCATCGGCTGCAACCGCAAACAGGCCGATGCCTGGGCGCAGGACCGCGCCAACCGCATGGGCACAACCGAAGTGGTACCTCCGCAATAGTGCGACGGTAGTGCAGAGGTTTTAGCCGGGTAAGCCGGTGCGCCGCGCGCCCAAGCTTTCCATCATCGCGACAAACGCCGGAAAGCTTGTGGCGATCGGGGCCATGTCGTCGATCGTTACCGGCGCGGCGGCGTTTAGCCCAAGCACCGCAAAGCTCATGGCGATGCGATGGTCGAGGTGCGCCGCGACCGTCGCGCCGCCCGGCACCCGTTCGCCGCCCCGCCCATGGACGATCAGGCCGTTGGGCAATTCCTCGACCCGCACCCCGCACGCCGTCAGCCCCGCCGCCATCACGGCGATGCGGTCCGATTCCTTGACCCGCAGCTCGTCCAATCCGCGCATTGTCGTGCGGCCTGCCGCAAACGCCGCTGCGACAAACAGCACTGGAAATTCGTCGATCATCGACGGCGCGATATCGGGCGGCACATCGATTCCGGTCAGCGCGCTGGAAGTCACAACGAGATCGGCGACGGGCTCGCCGCCGACGTTGCGTTGGTTGGTCAGCACGATGTCGCCGCCCATCGCCTGCAGCACGCCGATCAACCCGGCGCGGGTCGGGTTGATGCCGACGCCGGTGATCGTCACCCGGCTGCCCGGTACGATCAGTGCCGCGACCATCGGGAAGGCGGCCGAGGAGGGATCGCCGGGAACGGTGATCGCCTGGGGTTGCAACTCCGCCTCGCCGACGATGGTGATCGCGCGGCCTTCGGACGTTTCGGCAATCCGCAGCGCCGCGCCGAACCCGGCGAGCATCCGTTCGCTATGGTCACGCGTCGCGATGCGCTCGATGACCGTCGTTTCTCCCGGCGTGTTGAGCCCGGCCAGCAGGATCGCCGATTTGACCTGCGCCGAGGCGACCGGCAGCGCATAGGTCATTGGCACAGCGGGATTGCGGCCGGTCATCGTCAGCGGCAACCGGCCGCCGGGACTGGCAGCGAACGATGCTCCCATCAGTGCCAGCGGATCGATGACGCGGCCCATCGGGCGCTTCGACAGCGAGGCGTCGCCGATGAACGTCGCGGTAATTGCATGGCTGGCAATCACGCCCATCAGCAGCCGTGTCGATGTTCCCGAATTGCCCATGTCGAGCGCTGTCTGCGGCTGTAGCAGCCCGCCGACCCCGACGCCGTGAACATGCCAGCGGCCCGATTCGCCGCGAGTAATATCGGCTCCCATGGCGCGCATCGCAGCGGCGGTCGCCAGCACATCCTCGCCCTCCAGAAGCCCGTCGATAACCGTTTCACCGACGGCCAGCGCGCCCAGCATCAGCGACCGGTGCGAAATCGACTTGTCACCGGGAACCGCGACCGTGCCGCTGAGCGGGCCATCGGCAATCAGGGTCAGCGGGCGCGAGGATTGAGGCTTCGTCACGGGGCCGCGCTTTGACAGCCGCCATGGGCTGTGGCAAGGCGCGGGACTGTTTCCGCCGGCGTCACTCGCCCGCACTGGAGAACTCTTGCAGTGGTTAAAGCCGAATGGGGCACCAAGCGTGCCTGCCCGAAGTGCAATACGCGATTTTACGACCTCGCCAAGGACGAGCCGGTCACCTGCATCAACTGCGGTTATGCGTGGAACCCGGAACCCGTCCTGAAGTCGAAGCAGACGATGCCGTTCGAACAGGCCAAGCCCGCTGCCAAGGCCGAGGGTGACGACGACACCGATGTGATCGATGCCGATGAGGCGATCGACCTCGAAGTCGCCGAAGCCGAGGACACCGAAGCCCCCGACGTCGATCTCGGCGACGACGATGATTTGGGCGCAGTTGTTGCGCCCGGCGAAGACGAAGAAAGCTAAGGTACTTGCGCCGGACCGGGCTTTGGCCTATCCGGCGCGCCTTCGCCTGACCCACCGGGCGATTCATGTCGGTATTGGGGCGTTAGCTCAGCTGGGAGAGCGCTACGATGGCATTGTAGAGGTCAACGGTTCGATCCCGTTACGCTCCACCACCGACACCGCCCGCGCGAGGGCGAATTTTTGCAGATGATAAGTTTCTTTATTCCTGCTCGCGCACCTTTAGCGGGGTCTCGATCAAACTCGGACGCCCCAGTTGCGCCCCGCCTTGCCCGCCCGCGCCGCCCCTGCTAGCGACCGACGCATCCGAACCCTTCGCGAAAGACGCTGACAATGGCCGACGACAACGATACGATGCCGATCGCACCTGAAAATGCGATGCAGCCGACAAACGGCGCAGGCAATGGCCTCGACATGGATATGGCCGACCTGCCGCAGGTGTCGATTCTCACGCAATATGTGAAGGATCTGTCGTTCGAAAATCCGAACGCCCCCGGCTCGCTGCAGACCACCGAACAGCCACGCATCGAAATCAACGTCAACGTCAACGCGCGCAAGGCCGGCGACGATGTCTTCGAAGTCGAACTGAAGATCAGCGCCAAGGCTACCGCGGGCACGATGAACGCCTTTGTCGTCGAGCTGCTTTATGCCGGCCTGTTCGGGTTGAAGAACGTTCCCGAAGAAGCGCTTGAGCCGTTCCTGATCATGGAAGCGCCGCGCCTGCTGTTCCCGTTTGCGCGCCGCATCATTTCGGATTGCACCCGCGACGGCGGCTTCCCGCCGCTGATGCTCGAACCCATCGATTTCGCGTCGCTGTATATGTCGCAGCAGCAAGGTCAGGGCGCGCCGATGGGGAATGCCTGATACCGGCTCCGCACTTTCGCCTTTGGCAGGAGAGCGGCGTTGAATTTGCTCCGCGCCACCGCGACCATCGGCGGGCTGACCTTGGTCAGCCGGATCGCAGGTTTCGTCCGCGACATGCTGATGGCGCGCTTCGTCGGCGCGGGGCTCGCGAGCGACTGTTTCCTTATCGCATTCCGGCTGCCTAATCTGTTCCGCGCGCTGTTCGCCGAAGGCGCGTTCGCCAGCGCCTTTGTGCCGATGTTCGCGCGCACCGTCGGGGCGGAAGGCGGCGACCTGACGGCAGGCAAGCGCTTTGCCGAAGACGTGCTCGCGGTGCTGCTACCGGTGCTGCTGGTCTTCACCGCGATCATGGTCGCCGCTGCCGTCCCCATCGTCTGGGCGCTGACCGGCGGCTTCCCCGACGGCGGGCCGGAGAAATTCGCGCTCGCCGTCACTTTCACCCGGATCACCTTTCCCTATTTGCTGCTGATCAGCCTCGTCTCGCTGATGGGCGGCATTCTGAATTCGATCGGGCGCTTCTGGGTCAACGCCGCAGCACCCATTCTGCTCAACCTCGTGCTGATCGCTGCGCTGTTGTTCTTCCACGGCAAAACCGACGTCGAAACCGCGCTTAGCCAGTCGGTTGCGGTGACGATTGCGGGTGTCGCGCAGTTCCTGTGGCTGCTCTGGGCCTGCCACCGCGCCAACATCAGCCTGCGGTTGCGGCTGCCGCGCCTCAACGACAAGGTCCGGCAATTGCTGCGGATCGTCTGGCCGGCGGCACTTGGAGCGGGCGCGGTGCAGTTCAACCTGCTGGTCTCGACGGCGCTCGCCGCCCGCTTTCTGCCCGAAGGCGCGGTGAGCTATCTCTATTATGCCGATCGGCTCAACCAGTTGCCGCTTGGGCTGATCGGCATCGGAGTCGGGACGGCGTTGCTCCCGGCTTTGTCGCGGCAGCTCGGCGCTGGGAATGCGCCGCAGGCCATCCACACCCAGAACCGGGCGATCGAACTCGTACTGCTGCTGACGCTGCCCGCTGCTGCAGCTCTCATTGTGTCGGCCGGGCCGATAATTCGAGCACTTCTCGAACATGGGCGTTTTACCAGCATGGACACGGTGAAGTGCGCCCAAGCGCTCGCCGCCTTCTCGCTCGGGCTGCCGGCCTATGTGCTCATCAAGGTACTGACGCCGGGTTTTCACGCAAGGCAAGATACACGCACGCCGGTGCGGATTGCCGTCGCGTCGATGCTGGTCAACCTCGTCGGCAATCTTGGCCTCGTGCTGCTGACGCCGTTGGCGCATGTCGGCATCGCGCTCGCCACCGCTGTGGCGGCATGGGTCAACGCCGGGGCGCTATGGTATGTCCTGCATCAACGCGGGCACTTCACCGCCGATGCCCGTCTGCGGCGCACCGTCCCGCGCTTGCTGATCGCCACTATCGCCATGGCCGCCGTATTGTGGTTCGGTGGCCCGCTTGCTGCGGCACATATGGGCGGTTGGGTCGAAAGCGCGGCTGTACTGACGGCATTGCTCGGGGCGGGCGGCATCGTCTATCTCGTCGGGGCACGGTTGCTTGGCATCTTCAGCCTTACCGAACTGCGCGCGCAACTCTCGAGGAAAGCATGAACCGCGTCTTTTCGGGCATCCAGCCGACAGGCAATCTCCACCTCGGCAATTATCTGGGGGCGATCCGCAACTGGGTGGCGATGCAGGACGGCTATGACTGCATCTATTGCATCGTCGATCTGCATGCGATCACCAACCGCCAAGACCCTGCCACGCTGCGGCAGGGCATTCGCGATATGACCGCGGCGGTACTGGCCAGCGGCATCGATCCCGCCCGCGCGATCCTGTTCCAGCAAAGCGCCGTCAGCGCTCATGCCGAACTCGCGTGGGTACTGATGTGCACCGCCCGGGTCGGCTGGCTCGACCGGATGACGCAGTTCAAGGACAAGGCCGGTAAGGACCGCGAGGGGCAGAGCGTCGGGTTCTACGCCTACCCGGCGCTGCAGGCGGCCGACATCCTCACCTATAAGGCAACGCATGTGCCGGTCGGCGACGACCAGAAGCAGCATCTCGAACTCGCCCGCGACATCGCGCAGAAGTTCAATAGCGATTTTGGCGTCGAGCTGTTTCCGCTGCCGCTGCCGGTCATCACTGGCCCGGCGACGCGCGTCATGAGCCTGCGCGATGGCAGCAGCAAAATGTCGAAGTCGGATCCATCGGATGCCAGCCGCATCAACCTGACCGACGATGCCGACACGATTGCCCAGAAGATCAAGCGCGCGAAGACCGACCCCGAACCGTTGCCATCCGAAGCGGCGGGGTTGGCAGGTCGCCCCGAAGCAGCGAATCTGGTGGGCATCTATGCCGCGCTCGCCGGGATGAGCGTCGCCGACGTGCTGCGCGACCATGGCGGCCAAGGTTTCGGTGCGTTCAAACCGGCGCTCGCCGAATTGACGGTTTCGGTGCTCGCGCCGATTACCGCGCGGTTCAACGAACTGCGACAGGATGGGGGGCATCTCGACTCCGTACTCGCGGCAGGCGCTGCGCGCGCGCGGGTCATCGCCACGCCGGTACTGGCCGAAGTGAAGCATGCAGTCGGGTTTACGCATTGACCCCCCACTCGCCGCTCGCGGGAAACAGGATGCAAAGAGCCCCTTGAGCCTCGATCGGTAAGCGCCGAGCGTGCCGTCGCTGACGGCAGTTTGAACCACCGCCGCAATGGGACGGAAGGGGTTGCACCAAAGCCGCTGTCAGCGCACATCGCGGACATGACCGTTAGCACCTTCGAAGATGTCGAAGCCGAATTCGAAGCACTCGACGATTGGGATGATCGTTACCGCCTGTTGATCGATCTTGGCCGCGCCTTACCGCCGATGCCCGACGCCTTGAAAAGCGATGCCACCAAAGTCCGCGGCTGCGCCAGCCAAGTCTGGCTCTATCCCAGTTTCGATGGCGAACGGCTGCATTTCGAAGCCGATAGCGATGCCGCCATTGTCAAAGGTCTTGTCGCTCTTGTCCTCATGCTCGCCGACGACCATCGCCCGCGCGAGATCGATACTGCCGCCATTCGCCAGCGCCTCGATACGCTTGGGCTCGCCAAACATCTGTCGTCGAACCGCACCCAGGGCCTTGCCTCGATGGTCGCGCGGATCGGCGACCTGGCGCGCGAGGCAGCGTGAGCGAGGATCCAGTCGGCCGCACGGCGGGCGGTTATCTGGCGCATGCTCCGCATATGGCGGCGCTCGGCATCGTCTTTTCGGCTAACGGACCCGACTGGGCCGAAGTCAGCATGCCCTTCGCGCCGCACCTCGTCGCTTATCCGGATGAGGAGGTCATTGCCTCGGGCGCGATCTATGCGTTGATGGATTCGACCGCCGGGCTGGCGGCGATGGTGACGCGGCGACCGATCACGCCGGTGGCAACGCTCGATCTGCGGCTCGATTATCTGCGTGCACCACACCCCCGGGCGACGATCACCGGGCGCGTCACCTGTTATCGCATGACCCGTACCATCGCCTTCGTGCGCGGCATTGCCCATGACGGCGACGCCGCCGACCCCGTTGCCAACATGACCGGCACCTTCATGTTCACTCTGGTCGATCTGCCGCGATGAGCATGCAGACTGTCGCCGATGCGTTGCGCGGCCGCCACTTTGGCAGCCTCGATCTGCCCTATGCCGCGTTTCTTGGACTGCGTTTCGAACGCGACGACGACGAAACGCGGTTGATCATGCCCTATGCCGAACATTTGATCGGCGCACCGGGGCGGCTACACGGCGGGACGGTCGCCGGTCTGCTCGAACTTGCCGGTATTGCGGCGGCGATTCTGTCGCTGCCCGACGATGAGCCGCTACCGCGCCTGCGCCCGGTGACGGTGACGGTCGATTTCATGCGTGAAGGCCTGCCGCGCGATGTGACCGCCGTGGCGACAATCACCCGGCTGGGGCGGCGGATCATCAACATCCGCAGCCTCGCGTGGCAATATGAGCGCGCCCGACCGATTGCCGGGGCCAATATCAACGTGCTGGTCGATCGCCCGCCAGCGCCCGCCGCGCCGCGGCCGGCAGATCGCTGAACACACCGTCGATTCCAGTGGCGAGGAAGGTCCGGATTTCCGCCTCCAGATCACCGCGTCGCGCCGGATCGGAGCCGTTGCGGAAGTCCAGGGGCAGAAAGTAATTCTCGGGCCGGAAGGTCCATGGGTGGAGATGCAACCCCGCCGCATGCGCATCGACGACGAGCGACGTCGGTGCGCCAAGGCGGCCGTCGGGGGTGCGCGGGATGATGCGATCCTTATTCGGACCGATTCCGTCGGCATAGGTCGCGACTGCCTTCAGTCCATCAGACGTCATCATGGCGTCGTAATTGGCCCCGTCGGCTGAGGTCCCGGCATCGACGAGCTGAATCAGCCGGACGCCGGTCTGGCTGCGCAGCACTTGCAAATTGCCCACCTCGAACGACTGGATGAAGACCGGCGCAGTCTTGCTCGTCCACCCCGCCGCCTTGAGCGCGGCAAGCAGTGGCGGTTCGAGCGGCAGGCCGAGCGCACGGAAATAGCTCGGGTGTTTGGTTTCGGGATAGATGCCGATGGTCCGCCCGGTCTTGGCGGTGGCGGACTTGGCGAGTGTGATGATTTCGGCGAGCGTCGGGATATCGAAACTGCCATCGAAGGTAGTGTTCGCCGGGCGTAGCTGCGGCAGCCGCTCGCGCGCGCGCAGCGTTTTCAATTCGGCCAGTGTGAAATCCTCGGTAAACCAGCCGGTGACGGTCGCGCCATCGATGGTTTTCGTCGCTCGGCGCGCGGCGAATTCGGGATGTGTCGCAACATCGGTCGTTCCCGAGATCTCGTTTTCGTGGCGGGCGACGAGGACATGATCTTTGGTCGAGACCAGATCGGGCTCGATAAAGTCGGCACCTTGGTCGATCGCCGCCTGATACGCCGCGAGTGTATGTTCGGGCCGGTCGGCACTCGCACCGCGATGGCCGATGATGATCGGCTGGGCAGTCAGCGGTGCAGTGACCATCAGCAGCACTCCGGCAAGAATTAGCCTCAGCATTTCGCCCCGCCGAGTGTAGTTCCCGGAGCAAGACCGACGGCACGGCATAGCGGCTTAACGTCTTCGCCGGTCCGGAGCCGCAGCGTCTTCCCGACGGTTGGATTGTCGCCGATCTGCCATCCCGGTTGCCGTCCCGCCTTGTCGTTGACGATAATGTCCGACGTGTAATTGCCTGCCACGACGATGCCGCTGTCGCTGCCGTTAAGCAGCAATCCCGCCTTGGGTGCGATCAGCACATTTTGGCGGATTGTGACGCCACGCGTCGCCGCGCCCCAGCTGGTCAGCGCCGCTTGGGCATCGTCGGTGGCGATGAAGATGTTGCGCTCGATGACGAAATCGTGGTCGCCCGGGGCGGTCTGGTTCTTGTCGCCGTGAAAGGTCATCGGGCGATTGGTGCCGGTGACGCGGTTGTCGGTAACGCTGATCCGCCGGTTGGTCAGATACAGCGAAATGCCGTTGCCGTGGATGCCGCGCAGGCCGTCGATGGTGTTGCCGGTGATTTCGCTGTCGCTGACGCCAAGGAAGGCGACGCCGGTGCGCCCGACCCGGTTGATCGTGTTGCCGATGACCTTGAGGTGGCTGACCTTGCCGCCGATGCGCAGGCCCGACCCGCGTTCTATCGTATCGATGAAGTTATTGGCGACCAGCCCACCGTCGAGATTGCGCAAGGTGATGACGCCCTGACCATTCCACAGCGCGCTGTTTTCGAAGCGGTTATTGGTGATGGTGATGCCGCGTCCGGGCTTGCCGGGGCGGACGATCGGCAGGCCCTCGCGCTGCTGCCCGGCGTCGCCGGTCTGGTGGGTGAACGTGACATTGTCGATGGTAATCCATTCGCGCCCGCCAAGGTTGAACCCGCCGCGGCCGTTGCCGATGCTCAGCGTACCGCCGCCCGGACGCATCTGCACCACCGCCCGACCCGGTGCGATGATGGCATATTGGCCTGGTGCCGCGATAGCGCCAGCGACCCCCATCAACGCATAGCGCCCGTCGCGGTCGGCATAGAGCCGGATATTGTCCGGCGTGAAGCGCAGCGTATCGCCCTCGACGCCGGTGACTTGCCGCCGCACGACCTGATTGCCCGCAATCCAGATCGACAATGTGCCGCCCGGCGCACCGGCGAGGCGGCGGGCGAGGTCGGGTGCGCGCAGGATCCCGCTTTCGATTATCGCCTTGTCGGCGAGCGGCGACACCGCATAGCCCTCGATATCGTCGGCGTAGAAAGCATCGGCGGGGGCCGGCATTTGGGCTTCGACCAGCGGCCCGGTGGCATCATAGAATTTGATGAAGGCGGTGGGTGGCGCGGTGAAACTAACGAGCGTCAGTGCGTGCCATCCCGCCGCGCCGCCGCATGCTGCCTGTGACGAACAGGGGGCGGCAGACGTGATCGGGTCGGCCCCGTCGAACACCGCGCGGCCGGTGCCATAGCTGGTAAAGGTAAGCGGTTTCCCCTCGGCCCCGTCGCCATTGACCGTGATCGATCCGCGATAGGCGACACCGCCTTTGAAGCGGACAATATCGCCCGCACCAAGCTGCGCCGCCGCTGCTTTGCCGCTGGCGTCGGGATCGCCGGGGGCGTGACGCCATGCGGCATTCGGCGCGGTGCCGGCGGCATCGTCCGAACCCCCGGCATAGTCGACGAAATAGTCGGTCGCGTGGCCGGTCCCGCCGCACGCCGACAGTAAAAGCAGCGCGGTCGAAATGGCTAGCGAACGGCGGATCATGGCGTTGTCCCGTTGTCGAGGCGTTCGAGGAGATAGTGGCAGTTCAGCATAAACCCGCCGGTGGCGCGCGACGGGAGTGTTGTGCCGCGCGCGAAGCCTTCCAACGCCGAATCGGCAAAGATGCCCAATCCCGATAGCCGGTGTAGATCGATAGCGCTGAACAGCCCATGACTGCGCGCCAGCCCCAGCGACGTCGCCGAGCCGAAGCTGGCGCGGTCGCGGGTGAAGAGTTTCTGCTGAACCTTCGCCGCGGCCTTGGCGGCGAACTTTCGCGCCTGCGCCAGCCGGTTGGCAATGCCGCCCGCCGCCACTGCCGCCGGGGTCAAGCCGCTGTCGAGCGCAATCGCTCCCAGTTCGGCATCGAGCCGGGTAATCGTCGCGGCAGCGAACCGCGACCCGGCCTTTTCGGCGGCGGGCGTCGCTCGCGCCAGCGCCAGCACATCGGCGTCGAAAAACGGCAGCAGGATCGGCCGCATGCCAAGCGCTGCCGATACCGATGTACCGCACCAGCGCTGCATTCGCTGTTCGAGGTAATAGCGGTCGAGTGCCGCACCCCAGTCACCGTCCCCGCCGCCGACCAGCAAGCCTTCGAGCCGGGACACGGCGTCGGCGCGCATCGTATCCAGCCAATCCGGGCGGAACAGCGTCGGACTGACGACATCATTGGCAATGATCCGCCAGTCGATGACGCGCCGGGCAAGCGCGGCGCTCGGCGCACTAGTGAGCGGCTGGCCGGGATAGTAGAAACCGCGCAGGATCTCGCCGTTTTGCCCGCTGAAGCGTGGTGCCGGGGGCCGAGCGGCGTTGACGAAATTGAGGACAGCGCGGTCGAGCGGGTTCGATGCATAGTCATCGCGCGCTGCCGCCGTCGCCAACAGCGCGGCGAAACTTTCCGGACCGAGCGCCGCGATGCGCGCCGGATCGACAATTTCGTGCACCATCTGTCCGGCTGCGGCGAGCCGCCGGGCAACGATGACGTCGGGGGCCTCGGCGGACCCGATCGTGAAGCCGGTGCGCCCTTTGCGCGCAGCCGACGGAATCGCCGCAAGGATCATGCGACTGTCCCAGCCGCCGCTCAATTCGACTTCGGCAGTTGGATAGGCGGCGAGCAAGCGTTGCGTTGCCGCCGCCAATGCCTCGCCGGGAGCGCTGAGCACGCTGGCGGGTGGCAGCGCGCGGAGTTCGCGCTGTCCGGCGGTGAGCCGGACTCCGGTTCCTGAAAGCAGTTTGTGCACGCCAGCAATCGCACTATCGTCGTTGATCATTGCGCCGGTCAGCGCCAATCCGCCAAGCGCGCGGGTATCGGGAGCAAGGCCGAAGGCACGAGCGATGGCGGTAGCCGATGCGGCAACGGCCGCAACGCCGTCGCCCTGCCAATGAAACCAGTTGGCAAGGCCGGCGGAATCGGCCGCAGCATTGACCCCCCCGTTACCGGTCCATGCGACCCGGAAGGGCGGCGACCAGTCGGTGAGCGCACTGTCGCCCTGACTGGCGAGTGCGGCTGAGATTGCGCCCAGCGTCAGCAGTGCCGCGCGTCGGCGATCGACTACATCGCCCTGTGCGGCCATTAATGGCGTGGGACCTTCGGCCCAGCCGCCGGCGCTTCGGGCCACAACCGTGTGCTGATCGAAAATCGTTGCATGATCTCCCAGCCGCGCCGCAAAGGCGGCGGCGGCGGAAGGCTCGCGAAAACTGGCGATTAGCAAATCGATCACCCCTGACACGGCGCGCGCCTGTCCCTACCGATTGCCCGTCCAGCGCACAATTGCGATGATCGGCCAATCGGCAGCCAACAGGCGCAACGGGTCAGGCGATATTGGTCAGCGGTTGATCGTAAAGACCATTGCCGTCGTTGAACGTCATCATCTCGAAATGGCTGATGGTGTCGGAGGTCCGGGCAAAGGCATCGCCGAACGTGGTGCTGAACACGGTGTTTCCCGCGCCGGAATCGAGTTGCAGTGCCAACGGCGATCCCCTGTCGGCAACACTGGCGAAGTTCGAATCCGTGAACAAATTGCCATCGTCAGCAAGATCAAAGGCTGCGGCCGTGGAGGTTTTTGCATATTCGGTAAGCACCGCCTTGTATTTGACGATGCTCGCCGATTCAGACGTGGTCAGATTGCCGACCTGGGCCACTGGCTTATAGCCCGCGCCAAGTGTGGCTGCGATACTGCCCGCCTTGGCGCCCAGCGACGACAAGTTGACCACGGCCCCGTCGACAGGCACGTTGAGGACGCTCGATACAGCGACCCCGATCTTGAATTGTGGGTCCCATATGTCGACATTGTTTGTGATCGTGACGCCGCTATTGGCATACAGCCGATTCTCGACGATCAGCGGTTCGATGTTGCGGTCGATGACGGCACCGTCAACGTCCTTCAAATAGATCGCCGCACTCGGATTGACGCTGCCATTGTCGACAATCGTATTGTTGGTGATGGTCGCATTATCGACACCGGTCAGCGAAACCGCATGGCGATAGTTTCCAAAGAAATAATTATTGTCGATAACTATGTTCGAATGGTGCACGCCTTCAGCGAACTGTTCGCTCTGGATATAAAAGCCGCCAATATAGTCGCCCATTTTTTCAAGCATGACGTTCGAGCGGAACGTGAGGTCCGAACTCGGTCCCGCAACCGAACCGGTGGCGATCTGGAAAAAGTCAGGATGATCGCCGGCGCCATAGTTGGGCATCATATCGTGAAGATAGTTCAATTCAAACAAGCCGTTGTGGACGTCGACGCCGACGAGGAAGGTGCGTGACGCCGTGACCGTATCGCCAGCGATCACCAGCCCCGTCGTCGAGTTTATCGAAAGGACGTTGTTGAGTTCGCTGAATTTCGAATCAAGGATAGCAATGTTTCGTGAGTTGGTAATCGTGAAGCCATTGCCATCATCGAACGATGTGCCATTCAACGATCCGTGGACGTCGAGACCAACGAAATAGATATCTGACGAATTCTGAACCGATATCGCCGGGGTCCACAACGACTCACTCGGCAGCAGCGCATGGCTTATTGTAATGTCCTGAATTTGAACATTGCTGACGTTGCTGAACGTGATCGAATCAAATGTAGCTTGATTGTTAATATTTAGAGATTTCAAAATTGTTGTGTAATTATTGTAGTCGTACCGTAGTGCGACGTCTCCATAATTTCCTGGAGCCAAGAGAATCGTTGTCGGCGTCTTAGCCGCATTGAATGCTGCGACGAGTTGCGTCGCATTGTAAACCGTTGGCATAACGTTATTTTCCCGCCCGTAACACATCGACCCCGAGGAAGTGTTTGCACGGTACGTGTAAAAATAGGCTTAATTTTTTTACGCCTTTAGCCCGATCAGCCGAGAAACTAGGATCAGAGCAGTAACATTTCTGAAAACCAAGACCGACGCGGACACGATTGCTGCCCCATGAAGGCCGAACGTCGGCACGACGAGCGCGGAAAGTAACCCCGCAAGAGCGAGTGCAACGAGCGAATACATCATGCTCCAGCGTTCGTGACCGGTCATCACAAGGATCGAGCCGATCGGCCCGGTCAGCATGTTGACCAGCTGACCAAGCGCAAGAATGCGTAGCGCTGTCGCGGCGGCTGGAAACTCCGGACCAAAGAAATGCAGCAGCCATCCCGGCGCGGCCAGCACGATGATCAACGCCGGTAATGACAGACCGGTGATGATCGCGACCGCCTGCCGCCACGTCCTGCTGATTGCCGCGCGGTCATCGACCCGCCATGCAGCGGCAATGCGCGGACCGGCGACGGCATCGAACGCAACGACGACAATGTTGAACAGGGTGGCGATCTGCCAGGCGGTGCGGAACAGGCCGACCTCGGTGGCACTGCGATAGCGTGCCAGCGCGGTCAGGATCAGCCAGTCGGTGGCGAAACCAGCGAAGACGACGATCAGGATTTTGGCACCGCCAGCGACGAGCGGTCGGGCAGCGACACGCTCTGCCAAGCCTTGCCAATGGGCAATGTCGCGCCAGGCGAGCAGAGTGCCCAGAATCGCCATCACCGCGATGCTGCCGATGTAGACGCGCCCTGCATCGACGACCTCGGGCCGACCGGCCGCAAGCCACCACCCAAGGATGGCCAGTCCCAAGGCCATCGACAGTGGCCCGTCGATGATCTGCGCCAGCAAGACGCGACCCGTGCTGCGTAAAGTCGACGACACGATACGGATTGCAGTGAACGGCAAGACGCCAAAGCTGACTGCGTTGAGGACACCTGTCGTCGCCGAACCACCGGTCCATTGCCCGAGCAAGGGTATCCCGACGAGCGCCAGCAACGCCCACATCGCCAGCGCGTTGCCGCCGACAATTGTGCTGACGGTGCGAATGACGCCCTTGGCCGCGCCAAACGCGCCCTGCCGGATATCGCCCGCCACGGTCCGGATCAGAACATAGTCGAGTCCGACAAGGCATGCCGTGGCCGCGAGTGTCAGCGTCGTCACCATCAGCCCGAACTGGCCGACGCCGGACGGCCCGAATGACCGGGCGACCAAAAGGTTGAAGCCAAAGCTCAGCGCCGCCCCGATGATCTTGATGGTAAACGCCGCGATGGTTTGCGGGATCTGCGGATTGGCAGTGAGCCAGGCGCGGACGCGGTCGGGCGATGGCAGGGCGGTCAACGCTGTATCCCGGCAAAAGCCCCGGCAATCCCCGCGGGCGGCGTCCCTTTAGAGAGCTTCGCGGCAATGCGCGATAGGGCGTCAATCATCGCCCCCACGGTAACGTTACCGTGCGCAAACCAATCACCTGCTTATCGCCTCGCCGCGACCGCCGTTCCTCGCTGTGATCAATTCACGGAGAGTATATGGCCACGATCACCGCAAACCAGGGAAATTTTACCGCACGGTTCGCCACCCTCAAGAGCGGTGACACGTTGCTGCTCGCCGATGGAGCGTATGGCGCGCTCAATCTGGCGAAAGTTTCGTTCACCAGCGCGGTTACTATCAAGGGCGGCACCTTTAGTTCGATTTCGCTTGCGGCGGTGAAGGGTGTCACCATCGACAGCGCCACGATCAGTTATTCGCCCAGCGCAACGACCACGAACAACAGCCAGGCGGTCAGAATCTGGAGCAGCAGCGATGTCACTCTGGTCAATTCGAAGATCACCGGTGGGCTCGCGGTCAATGGTGTGGCGCAGTCGGCAAAGGTGCTCGACGCCACCGGTAACGTGCTCGGCCTGCCGACGGCGAAGGCGGTTGTCATCGATTTTTCGAAGAACGTCACTATCGCCAACAACGATATTTCAGTCTTCGCCAAGGGGATCGTGTTCACCGACGCGCAGCGGTTGACGGTCAAAGGCAATGATATTCACGACCTGCGCACAACGCCGATCAGCGGATCGGTGCTGGCCGACGTGGTGATCAGCGGCAATCACACTTGGAACAGCACGCCGTGGAATTATGGCGGCACGGGCGACCATGGCGACCGCATCCACATCTGGACCGACGACCGTCCGGCGACCGGCATCGTCATCACCAATAATCTGCTCGAACAGGGCAAGGGCGCGCCGATGCTCGGCATCTATCTCGACGACAACGGCAAGGGCCTGGGATTCGTCGATGCCTATATCGCCCGCAACACGGTCATCGATGGGCAGGGTCAGGGGATGCGGCTCGAAAATGTGTCGGGCACTGTCTATGACAACACGCTGAAATGGTCGGGCAGCGGGAACGCCTGGAACAATACGCCGCGCATTCAGATCACCGGCGGCAGCCACGATATCCAGTTCATTGCCAATAAGGCTAATGTCGCAGTCGATGCCAGCGCGCACGATCTCGCTTTCCTCAACCACACCGGAAGCTTCATGAAGGGGGCTGGTTTGAGCGCGGCGGCCATGGCATCGGTCACCATCGCCAAGACGAACAATCTCGATGCCGTGCTGCTGCAGCTTGGGATCGACGCGAATTCGGGGATGGCGGTCTCGGCGGCAGCGTTCAGCAGTGATCAGGCGCTGCGGTTCGCAGGCTTCGACTTGGCCGGCAAGGCGGCAATGGTCGAACTGCAGGCGGTACATATCGGCTGAGCGGCGTAACCCAGTCAGCGCGACCCGAACAAGGCACTCCCGACGCGCACTACCGTCGCGCCCAGCATGACCGCCGTTTCAAAGTCGCCCGACATGCCCATGCTCAGCCGCGTCAGCGCGTGAGTCTTTGCCAGCTTGCCCGCCAAAGCAAAGAATGGCGCAGGTTCGATCGCCGCCGGTGGCACGCACATCAATCCGACTATCGGCAGGCCGGCGGCGCGGGCTTGCGCCAACATCGCGGCGATATCGCCGATGGCGCAGCCGCCTTTCTGGGGTTCCTCGCCAATATTGACCTGCAGGTAGCAATCGGGCCGCTTGTCCGCCGCTATCATGGCTTTGCCGAGTGCGACGATCAGCGACGGGCGATCGACGCTATGGATGACGTCGAACAGCGCGACGGCGTCATCGGCCTTGTTCGATTGCAACTGCCCGACGAGATGCAGCCGAAGTCCCGGCGTCGCTGCGCACAGTGTCGGCCATTTCTCTGCCGTCTCGCTGACGCGGTTTTCACCGAAGCTGCGTTGGCCTGCGGCGATCAATGGCCGGATAGCGTCGGCCGCGAAGGTCTTGGAGATCGCGACGAGTTCGATCGTCGCGGGGTCGCGTCCGGCAATCCGTGCCGCGCGCGTCAGCCGCTCGCGCACCGCAGCGAGACGGTCGGCGGCAGACTCGTGCGATGGCGCTGTAGGGTCGATCAGAAGGCGAAGTTGGTGCCGAAATACACCGCCTGATCCGACCGGTCGGGATCGAGCAGCGATGGCACCTGCGGCGCAAGCTTGTAACGGACGCCCCCCGACACCGACAGGCGTGGCCCGACGGCATAGGCCCCGCCGAGTTCGACCGAATAGCGCCGCTCGAGCGGCGTCAGCAGTAACGCCGAACCTTCCTCTGCCGTCGCTTGCAACGTCGTGCGCCAGTTCTTGCCACGGTACGACAGGCCGACATCAACCGCTTCCTTACGGCCAAGCGGCACCAGCGCCACGGTACCGCTGTCGCTCCGGCTGTATCCGGTGTTGATGGCAAAGCCCTTCCAACCGACCGCGACATCGACGTTATACGCTTGTGGCGCGGTTGATGCGGTCTCTGCGGCGGCACGCGTGGCGTCGGCAGGTGCCGATACCAGTCGCGAGCTAAAGCCAAGCGAAAGCGCCTTGCGGTTGTCGCTTTGCCCCGAAGGGGTGAAGCGGAAGGCGCGCTCGACGGTTTGCAATCGCGCTGTCGCGGCACCGCGCCCGGGTGCGGTAAACGCAAACTTCGCCTGATCGATCAGCGGTGGAGAGAAAGTGGGCATACCGCTATCGACGGTGAAATGCGGTTTCGTCGGCACCTTGGCAACGGCCTTCGCGGCGATCGGTGTCGTCCACGCAAGCGCCATCGCCGCCGGCAAAACCAGCGAGACAGCGCACAGGCGCGAAAAGGCGACTCGGTGAGTCATCAGCTAATCCTAACAACCATGTGCAACCCCGCCCAGCCTGTAACGGTCCCGTCAACGCAAGGTTTTACATAATTTCAACCAACTGTGGTCTACGATCCACAGCTGTCGATCCCTCGCGACCAGTTCGTTACCGAATGATTTACGAATCGGCGGTTCACACAATGACGACCCGCGCTCGCCATGGGGTTGGCGCGCCGGGTTGGCTGCGCCTATAAGCCGCCGGATGCAAAGAGTAGAAGGGTTGCCGATGCGCCGGGCTGTTTTGATTGCGGTGACCTTGGGTCTGGTCACGAGCGTTTCGGCGTGCAGCCGCCACAAGAAGGTGCGTCCCGAGGCCAACCTCGCCCCGGCACGGGTCGCGACGATCGGCGTCAACGCCTATCTCTGGCAGGCGAGCCTCGAAACGCTGTCGTTCATGCCCTTGGCGCAGGTCGATTCGAACGGCGGCGTCATCGTCACCGATTGGTACGTGTCGCCGCAGACGCCGAACGAGCGCGTCAAGGTGAGCGTCGCCATTCTCGATACCGAACTGCGCGCCGATGCCATTCGTGTTTCGGTATCGCGCCAGCAGCTCGCCGGGACCGGCTGGGTCGAGGCGACGGTGCGCGCCGGAACGGTGCAAAAGCTTGAGGAAACCATCCTTGGGCGGGCACGCGACCTGCGCCGCGGCCAGATCAGCGGCTGATCCCGGCGCACTCCATGTCGCTGAAGTTCGATCACAAAGCCGCCGAGGCGCGCTGGCAGGCGGCATGGGACAAGGCCCAGTTGTTCGCCGCCGATGACGCGTCGCCGGCCCCCAAGCGCTATGTGCTGGAGATGTTCCCCTATCCGTCGGGGCGCATCCACATGGGCCATGTCCGTAACTATACGATGGGCGATGTCATCGCCCGGACGCGGCGGGCGCAGGGATTCGAGGTGCTCCACCCGATGGGCTGGGACGCCTTTGGCATGCCGGCCGAAAACGCTGCGATGGAGCGCGGCGTTCATCCGGGCGAATGGACCCGCGCCAACATCGCCGCGATGCGCGGGCAACTGCAGCGGTTGGGCTTTGCGCTCGACTGGAGCCGCGAACTGGCGACCTGCGAGCCCGATTATTACGGCCATGAACAGGCGCTGTTTCTCGATCTGATGGCAGCGGGGCTGGTGTTCCGCAAGGAATCGGCGGTCAATTGGGACCCGGTCGATATGACCGTGCTGGCGAACGAGCAGGTCATCGACGGGCGCGGCTGGCGTTCGGGCGCGGTCGTTGAGCGGCGACGGCTGAGCCAATGGTTCCTGAAGATTACCGATTTCGCCGACGATCTGCGGGCCGGGTTGGATGCGCTGCCCGATTGGCCCGAAAAAGTCCGGCTGATGCAGGAAAACTGGATCGGCAAGAGCCAGGGGTTGCGGTTCAGATTCATTCTCTCCCCTCCCTTATTCAGGGAGGGGTCGGGGGAGGGTGCGAGCGTCAGCGAGCGTTGGGACCGCGCGGTACCACCCGAAAGACCCTCCCCCAACCCCTCCCTGAAGAGGGAGGGGAGCGATGGTTTCGACGTCTTCACCACCCGTCCCGACACGCTGTTTGGGGCGAGCTTCGCTGCAATCGCGGCCGAACACCCGATTGCCACCGCGCTGGCAGAAACCAATCCGGCGCTTGCGGCGTTCATCGCCGAATGCCGCGCCGGTGGCACGTCGGCGGCCGAGGTCGAGACGCAGGAAAAGCGCGGCTATGATACCGGCCTCAGCGTCGTGCACCCGCTCGACCCGAGCATCCACCTGCCGGTGTTCGTCGCCAATTTCGTGCTGATGGACTATGGCACCGGGGCGATCTTCGGCTGTCCGGCGCACGATCAGCGCGATCTCGATTTCGCCCGCAAATACGCGCTGCCGGTGCCGCGCGTCGTCGCCCCCGACGGCGAAGCCGACGCGCCGATCGATGCCGAGGCCTATGTCGGGCCGGGCCGCCTCGTTAATTCGCGCTTCCTCGACGGGATGAGCGTCGACGACGCCAAAGCCGCCGTTATCGCTCGCGCCGAGGCCGAGGGTTGGGGAACCGGCACTACGGTCTGGCGGCTGCGTGATTGGGGCGTGTCGCGGCAGCGCTATTGGGGGACGCCGATTCCGGTGATCCATTGCGCGGCGTGCGGCGCAGTGCCGGTGCCGAAGGGCCAGCTGCCGGTAGTGCTGCCTGAAGACGTCACCTTTGACCGTCCCGGCAATCCGCTCGACAATCACCCGACCTGGAAGCACGTCGCCTGCCCGGCGTGCGGCGGCGCGGCGGTGCGCGAAACCGACACGCTCGATACCTTCGTCAATTCGAGCTGGTACTTCATCCGCTTCGCCAGCGCACCGCTCGACCAACCCTTCGACAAGGCCGTCGCCGAGCAATGGCTGCCGGTCGGGCAATATATCGGGGGCGTCGAGCATGCGATCCTCCATCTGCTCTATGCGCGGTTCTGGACGCGGGCGTTGCAGCGTATCGGGCGGCTCGATGTCGCCGAACCGTTCGCCGGGCTGTTCACGCAGGGGATGGTGACGCATGAGACGTATCGCGCCGTCACGCTGCGAACCGACGAGGCCGGCCATCCGCTGATGCTTGGCGACGAGCCGGTGGTCGAGCATCACTGGGTCGAACCATCGGCGATTGAACGCCGCGATGATGGCATTTTCGAAGTTGGTTCGGGCCTGCCAATCGAAATCGGTCGTACCGAGAAAATGTCGAAGTCGAAGAAGAATACCGTCGCGCCTGAGCCGATACTCGAACGCTACGGTGCCGATGCCGTGCGCTGGTTCATGCTGTCCGACAGCCCACCCGAACGCGATCTGGCATGGTCGGAGGCGAGCATCGAAGGCGCGTGGCGCTTCGTCCAACGCGTCTGGCGTCTCGCCACCGAACCGGGTGACGCTGAGGGTGAGGCCGATCCGGCATTACTGCGGACTCTCCACAAGGCCATCGCCGGAATCACCGCCGATATCGACAAGTTGCAGTTCAACAAGGCAGTGGCGCGGCTGTACGAACTGGTCAACGCCATCGAACGCGCCGACGCCTCGCCGAGCCGCGTCACGGCGATCGTCACATTGGTGCAGCTGGTCGCCCCGATGGTGCCGCATCTTGCCGAAGAGGCATGGGCGACGCTCGGGCAAACGGGTTTCGTCGCCAGCGCACCATGGCCGGTCGCCGATCCGCAATGGCTGGTCGATGATACGGTGACTTACGCGATCCAGATCAACGGCAAGCTGAAGGACACATTCGAGACGGCGAAGGGCATGGCGCGTGTCGACGTCGAGGCCGCCGTGCTGGCGCGTGACAAGGTGATCCGAGCGCTTGACGGCAAGACGCCGAAGAAGGTGATTGTCGTCCCCGACCGTTTGGTCAATCTGGTGGCATGATGCAGCGCAGCTTCCTGCCACTCGCCGCCCTGGTGTCGTTTACCGCCTGTGGATTGCAACCCGTCTATTCGGGCGGTGGCCACGGTCCGGCGGCGACTGCCTTCGCCGACATTATCGTCGCCCCCATCGCCGACCGCGCCGGATACCTTGTGACTCAGGCGCTGCGCGACCGGCTAGGGCAGCCGTCGGCCACCCCGCGCTATCGCCTCGAAGTCGAACTCGACGACCGCATCGAAGCGTTCGGGGTGCGCGGCGACAATTCGGCGGCGCGTGAGCGGCGGACGTTGCGCGCGCGCTATCGCCTGATCGCCACGACCGACGTCGGCCAGCCCGCCGGAACCGTGCTCATCGATGCGACTGCGGCAGCCGATGCGGGGATCGACCGGGTGAGCTCGAACTATGCGGTGGTTGCCGCCGAAGTCACGGCACTCGAACGGCTGTCGACCGATCTTGCGCGGCAGATCGCGGCGCGGCTGGCGTTGTACACACGCACCGGGGCGGGCGCGGCCAAGCCGTGAAGGCCGACGCCCGGCGCATCGCCGATGCCGCCGCTGCGTGGCCCGTCACTATCCGCCTGATCCTGCTCCACGGTCCCGACACCGCAGCGTCATCCGACCATGCCGCGCGATTGCAGAAGCAGTTCGCCGCCCATGGCGATGTGACGCTGCTCGGCGGCAAGGCGGTGGCGGGCGATCCCCAGGCATTGGCAGGCGCGGCGGCCGAGCTTTCGATGTTCGGCGACACGACGCTGGTGCGGGTCGATGATGCCACCGACGACGCGCTCGCTGCGGTCAAGGCGGTACTCGACGGTCCGGCGGGGAACCCCGTCGTTGTCGTTGCCGGCGCGCTGAAGAAGGGGTCGGCGCTGGTGGCGTTCGCCGAAAAGCATGCCGATGTGCTGGCGCTGATCAGCTACGAACCGAGCGCCCGCGATGCCGTGGCGCTCGTTGGCGGCATTGCTACTCAGGCTGGACTGCGACCGAGCCGGGCAGCGGCGCAGGCGATTTTCGAAGCTGCCGGCGGTGACCGCGCGACGATCCGTCAGGAGGTCGAGAAGCTGGCGCTGTACCTCGATGCGCCGGTCGGCGGAACGCGCCAAGTCGAATTGACCGAGGTTGCGGCGATCGGCGCGGGGGTTCCCGACGGCGATTGGGATGCGCTGGTTGGTGCGGTCGCAAGCGGCGATGCTGCCAAGGTCGCCGATCTGCTGCCCCGGCTCGATGCCAAGGGCGAGGGCGGGATCGGCGCGCTGCGTGCCATGCAGCGGCGGCTGTGGCTGCTGATCGATCTGCGCCACGCCGTCGATGGCGGAGCGTCGCCCGATGCCGCAGTCAAGGGCGCGCGGCCACCGGTGTTCTGGAAGCTGCAGGACGAAGTCATTGGCCAAGTCCGCCGCTGGAAGGCTTCGGCGCTCCACGATGCGGCGCATGCGGTGCTGGCGGCGGAACGCGCGATTAAGACCAGCGGCAGCGCAGGCGAGGTGCTGGCGGCCGACGTGCTGCTGCGGTTGGCGCAGTCGGCGCGCTGACGATTACCTCCGTCATCCCGGCGAAGGCCGGGATCCAGTTGTCGTGTTTCGACTGCAAAGAAGAAGCTGGATCCCGGCCTTCGCCGGGATAACATATGTGCTTTGTGGCGGCCGCAGGTTGAGGATTGGTGCTGCACAGGTCTAACGTGTCGCGCATGGACCAGCCCTTCGATCTCCCCGCCGCCGTTGCCGCCCATGCCGCCGCCGCCCCCGACCGCACCGCCGTCATCTGCGGCGACGCCTCGATCGGCTATGCCGCCTTTGCAGCACGGATCGAGGCGGTCGCGGCGACGCTCGCCCACCACGGCGTCGAACCCGGCGATTGCGTCGCGGTCATCGCTGCCAGCTGCATCGAATATGCCGTGTTGTGGATCGCCATCCTGCGCCGCCGCGCCACCGTTGTGCCGCTCGCCCCGTCGTCGACGTCAGCGCAGATCGCCGCGATGGTTGCCGATTCCGGCGCGCGGTTGGTATTCATGGATGCCGCCGCGCGGGCCGATTTCACCGCTGCTGTTGCGGGCGCGGTCATCGTCGAACTTGACACGCTTGACGACTGGATCGTGGGGGGCGTCAAGTCGCCATTGCCAGAACTGAGTGACACTCAACATTTCAATATCATCTATTCGTCGGGGACCACCGGCGCCCCCAAGGGCATTATCCAGACCGCCGCGATGCGCTCGCTGCACATCACCGGAGCCAAGGCGTTCGGCTATGGTCCCGACAGCGTGACGCTGTGTTCGACCCCGCTCTATTCGAATACAACGCTGGTCAGCTTCCTGCCCGCGCTGGCATGGGGCGGGACGGTGGTGCTGATGCCGAAGTTCGCCACCGGCGCGTGGCTGGAAACCGCCGCGCGCACGCGCACGACGCATGCGATGCTGGTGCCGGTGCAATATCGCCGCCTGCTCGAGGACCCCGGCTTCGACGCGCATGACCTATCGGCGCTGCAGATGAAGTTCTGCACCTCGGCGCCGTTTCCGGCGGCGCTCAAGGCCGAGGTGCTGGCGCGGATGTCCGGCGGCCTCGTCGAATTTTTCGGCATGACCGAAGGCGGGGTCAGCTTTATCTTCCCCGTCCACCTCCACCCCGATAAACTCCACACCGTCGGCCAACCGTCGCCCGGCCATACCGTCAAGCTGATCGACGCCGACGGCTGCGAAGTCGCGGCGGGCGAAGTCGGCGAGATCGTCGGGCGGTCGTCGGCCACCATGCACGGTTACAAGAACCGCCCCGATCTGACGGCGGCGGCGTTCTGGACCGACAGCGACGGGGTCGCGTGGTTGCGCACCGGCGATGTCGGGCGGCTCGATGCGGACGGGTTTCTGACCCTGATGGACCGGACCAAGGATATGATCATCTCGGGCGGTTTCAACATCTATCCGAGCGACATCGAGGCGGTGCTGGTGACGCTGCCCGGAGTCCGCGACGCCGCCGTCGTCGGCATCGCATCGCACCGCTGGGGCGAGACGCCGGTGGCGTTCGTCGTCGGAACCGCGGACTTTGACGGCGATGCCGACGGCATCCGCGCCGCCGCCAACGCCACGCTCGGCAAGACGCAACGGCTGGCGCGCGTCGTGATGATCGACGAACTGCCGCGCAGCCATATCGGCAAGGTACTGAAGCGCGAACTCCGCGACGGGTTCAGCGGCACGGTCGATTAGATCGACCCCAGCTGATGGACTCAGACGCCAAACGCAGCGCCATCCTCGACAGGCTCGCCGACCATGTTCTCGCGCACGGGCTGGCAGCGTCGAGCCTGCGCCCGCTGGCGGCAGCCGCAGCGACGAGTGACCGGATGCTGCTGTATTATTTCCGCGACAAAGCCGATCTGATGGCGGCAGTGCTGACCCGCGTCGCCGACCGCTCCGCCGTGGCGCTGGCGGCGGCGGCGAGCCCCGAACCCCGCCCGCGTGCCGCCGTCACCGCCGAACTGTTCGGCCTGATGACCGGTGCCGACATGTGGCCCTATGTGCGGCTATGGCTCGAAGTTGCGGCACTGGCGGCCAAGGGCGACGCGCTGTGCGCCCGCATCGGCGAGGCGATCGGGCGCGGCTATCTCGCCTGGGGCCGCGACCGCCTCGCCGCCCCCGAAGCCGAACGCGACACCGAAGCGGCGCGCCTGCTCGTGGCGGTCGAGGGCATGGTGTTCCTGCATAGCCTGGGACTCGGCGATGTCGCGCTGGCGTCGCTGGGTGATGGGGAGTCCGTTTGGCAGGTTGCCGCCGAATTGACCGCGGCATTTTCGGCACCGGAAGCGGCGTATGAGGTGCTCACCGCCGATACAATCATCCGCCGCAACCCGCGACCCTGAGCCATGGCGGCCTTCCGTGTTCTGGCTCGGGCGGGTCGTCGCCTCGACGAAATCTATGTCTACACGCGCGATGCTTGGGGCGAGGAGCAGGCGTCGCGCTATATTCATGGCCGGTTCGAACGGTTTGACGCGATCGCGGCGCGTTTGCGGATGCCGTTTCGCGCGCCATGACGAACGCGACGATCCATCCCGTTAATCCGCGCGCATTGCGGGCCTGACGGGCAATGAATGCAGGCCTACGCATGGGAAGCGCTTTGGCCGGTCCGACGCCGCGCCGCAGTTGCCGCAAAGTGCGCTCGATATTCCGGATGTTCCGTGCCCATCCAGCGGTCCCACCAGGTGAAGTACAGGCCATAGTTCCACCGTGCGCCGCCGCCGTGGTGCAGGTCATGATGCGTTACCGTCGTCAGGAACCCGATAAGCGGCCGACCATCGGCGCGCGCCGCGAACAGCTCGTAGCCGCAATGCCCAATAGTGTTGCGGGCTAGTTGGTGCAGCATGAACAAGCCGACGACCGGCCAGCTGGTCGGCACCAGCACCATCCAGAATGGGACGAATGCCGCCTGCACGACCGCTTCACCGATATCGAAGCTATAGGCACTGAATGGTGAGGGATTATGCGAGCGATGATGGCGGCGGTGAAACCGCCGGAACAAGCGAGGGTCGTGCATCGCTCTGTGCGTGAAATAGAACCAAGTGTCATGTGCAATTACCATGAGTACGAACGAGATGATGCCCCAACCCCAGCCCCAGTTGCTGGCACGAGCAGCACCATCGACGACTCCCGCTCGTTCAAGCGAAAACATCACCAGCCCGACGGTCGAAAATACCGCAACGGTACGGAGCGACACGGCAAACTCGACGAGTAGCTGTCGGGCCGGAGGCGTCACCTCTCGCAGCTTACGGTTGCGAAGCGGTTGGCGGAAAATGACCCAGATTGTCAGCCATACCGCGACCGCGAACATTGCGTAACGGCTAAGATCGTAGCTCAGGTTTCCAATCCAGTGTTCGGCAAAAGCGTTAGCGATTTCCATGATGATTGTCGGCTCCTTCTCGCCGCCGAACGACACCGATTTACCACCTGCGTCTCGCCGATTTCGAAAACGACGAATGTTCTTCGAAATCAGTCAGGCTTTTCCGAAATCGGCGATGTGTCGCTGGCTCGTCGCCAGTCGGTCGGTGCCTGGCCTGTTGACTCGCGAAACGCGCGGTTGAACGGACCAATCGAGCCAAAACCTACCTCGAAAGCGATTGTCGCTACCGACTTGCGCCGTCCAGCCGCGTCGGCGAGCGAGATCTTTGCTGCCGCGATCCGCCGCTCGTTGATAAAGGCGGCGAAGTTTCTGTAGCCAAGGCCGTCGTTGATCAAACGCCGCAGCCTGTGTTCGGGGATGCTTAGGCGCTCTGCCAGGCCCCCGATTGTCAGGCCCTCCTCACGCCATAGCTGCTGGCTGTCGAAGGTATCGACCAACTGTTCAACCAAGACGCGGTCGTCCATCGTCACCGTGCGGGACGCGGGCAGGCGCGTCATCCCGAAAAGATCGGGGTCAACGCGCAGGAATGCCGCCGCGCTGAGCATCGCCATGACCAGCAGGGCAAGCGCTCCGAAGATCGACAAGCTAACGATGCTTGGCCGCGAGAACTCCGCCGATTCAACACCAACAACGACCAGCGCGTAGAGCGCCCCTGCGACAATCAGCGGAGATCGCAGTCGGCGACGAGCTTCGACAAGGTCCTCTCGCCAGCCGCTGTGTACAACTGTGAGGACGTGAACGAGCAGCAATGCGCTGATCACGTTATGAAGCAGCCACAGGCCGCGCGCGATCGGCGGCGGCGCTGCTGCGCCCGCCACACCGACGACGAGTAATACGCTAGCTGGAACGAAACGCGCCGCTCGTAACTGCGCTCGGTCGCTAAACAGCTCTGTGGCGAACGCCCAGAACAGACCCGCCGCCGTCACCGACATGATCCAAATTGGAGTGGCGAGAAGACCGATAGCGGCGAAGGCTAAATCAGACTGAGTGACGGTGTGCGCCGCTACGGCTAGAAAGAACAGCGCACCTGTCGTGCGCGCCGGTGTCCGGCCACCGTGCAGCACCGCGAGTGACAGAATCGCAAACGCACCGACCGCCGCGCCGCGAATTAGAAGTTCGGGAACAATGCTCGGATCGATCATCAGCCGCCTTTAACGTCTTTGACCCGAGGCAGCGAGGTATGGTGATAAGAGCGACTCAGCCGTTGCCGAAAGCCGTCAGACCGCAATCCACCAATCCTTGACGTTAAGATTTCGTCCTGCAAAGGAAGTTCTCATCACCGATCATCACCGCACCCCATCGCACAGGGTAGCGCCACCCGCGCGCTTGCGGTAACTCCAGCCTGACACAGGAGGATCGCCCGCCGATGGCCAGCAAGCTTTACCCCGATGCCGCCGCCGCGCTCGACGGCCTGTTGTTCGATGGGATGACCATCGCCGCCGGTGGCTTTGGCCTGTGCGGCATTCCCGAAAAGCTGATCGCGGCGATTCGCGCTTCGGGGGTCAAGGACCTGACCATAGTGTCGAACAATGCCGGGGTCGATGGCTTTGGGCTTGGGGTGCTGCTCCACAGCCGTCAGGTGAAAAAGATGATCTCCTCCTATGTCGGCGAGAACAAGGAGTTCGAGCGGCAATATCTGGCGGGCGAACTCGAACTCGAATTCGCGCCGCAGGGGACGCTTGCCGAGCGGCTGCGTGCCGGGGGCGCGGGCATTCCGGGGTTTTATACCAAGACCGGCGTCGGCACGCTCGTCGCCGAGGGCAAGGAGCATAAGGATTTCGACGGCGAGACGTATATTCTCGAACGCGGCATCGTCACCGATCTCGCCATCGTCCATGCGTGGAAGGCCGACCCCTATGGCAACCTCGCGTACCGAAAAACCGCGCGCAATTTCAATCCGAACGCCGCGACGGCGGGCAAGGTCTGCGTCGCCGAAGTCGAGATGTTCGTTGCATCCGGCGAGCTCGATGGCGATGCGGTTCATACGCCGAGCGTCTATGTAAAGCGCATCGTCCTCGGCCATGACTTCGAAAAGCGCATCGAGCAGCGCACGGTCAGGGAGGCGGCTTGAGTTTCGGGCGCTTATTAGCTAAGCATCTTAGCCATGGCCATCGTAACCGTTCATCACGCCAAGACGCATCTGTCGCGGTTGATCGCTGCCGCCGAGGCGGGCGAAGAGGTGATCGTGGCGCGCGGGACGAAACCGGCGGTGCGGCTGGTGCCGGTCGATCCGGTGAAAAAGCCGCGTCGCGTCGGCGGCTGGCTGGCGCATACGCTATCGCATCCCGACAAGGATCCACTGGAAGATGGTTTCTGGGATCCGCTGCCGGATGACGAACTGGCACTGTGGAACTGCGAAGGCGATGACGCCAACGACGCCGCGTGAGCAAAGGCTTGCTTCTCGATACCCACGCGCTGATCTGGTGGTCGCAGCGGCTCGATCGGTTGTCGGCGGCGGCGCGGCAGGCCATCGAAGACCCCGATAACCGGATTTACGTCAGCGCGATCACGGCGATGGAAATCTGCACCAAGGTGCGGATCGGCAAGCTGGAGGAGGCGCGGCCATTGGCGATGGGCTTTGCCGCACAGATGGCAGCGCGGGGGTTCATGGTGCTCGACCTGACGGCGGAGCATGGCGAACACGCGGGCAACCTCGCCATCCCGCATAAGGACCCATTCGACCGTCTGCTGATCGCGCAGGCGCAGATCGAGCAGCTGATGCTCGTCTCGAACGAAAAGCGCTTTGATGATTTCGGTGTTATCAGGCTTTGGTGAAACCTTCGGACAAGGAACGATCATGGCATGGACCCGCGACGAACAGGCTGCCCGGGCGGCGCGCGAGCTGAAGGACGGGTTCTATGTCAACCTCGGCATCGGGATGCCGACGCTGGTGGCGAACCATATCGAACCCGGTATCGATATTACCCTGCAGTCCGAAAACGGCATGCTCGGCATGGGGCCGTTCCCGACCGAGGCCGAAGTCGACCCTGACCTGATCAACGCCGGCAAGCAGACGATCACCGAACTGCGCCGCACCAGCTATTTCAGTTCGGCCGACAGCTTCGCGATGATCCGCGGCGGCAAGATCGACCTGAGCATCTTGGGCGCGATGGAAGTCGCCGAAAACGGCGATCTCGCCAACTGGATGATCCCCGGCAAGATGGTCAAGGGCATGGGCGGCGCGATGGACCTCGTCGCCGGCGTCAAACGCATCATCGTGCTGATGGAGCATAATTCCAAAAGCGGCGAGGCGAAGTTCAAAAAGGCCTGCACCCTGCCGCTGACCGGCAAGGGCGTCGTCGACATGATCGTCAGCGACCTCGCCGTTATCGAGCGCCCGGCCAAGGGCGCGCCGTTCCGGCTGATCGAACTGGCACCGGGGGTGACGCTCGACGATCTGCGCGCCAAGACAGAGGCAGCGTTCGACGCCTGAACGCCACCGACTCGCCAGTCGCCGCCGTTTCTGGCAGCTTCACGGCGTGACGCGTATCGTCATCCTTTATGCTCTGGCCCTCGCGCTCGCTGCGACGGCGCTGCAATGGCTCGATTACCGCCACCTGACGCACAGTTTCTCGACCGAAATCTATGTCGCGCTGCTCGCCATCGGGTTCCTTGCGCTCGGGTTGTGGCTTGGGCGGCAGCTGACGCCGCTGCCGCGCAGCGCACCGTTTGCCGCCAACGCTGCCGCTGCGACCGCGCTTGGCCTGACGGCACGTGAATGCGAAATCCTCGCGCTGCTGGCGTCGGGGCGGTCGAACAAGGAACTGGCGCGCGACCTCGGCATCTCGCCCAACACCGCCAAGACGCATGTCGCGCGGGTGTATGAAAAGCTGGCGGTGACCCGGCGCATCGCAGCGATCGAAAAGGCGCGCGATCTGGCGCTGATTGCCTGACATGCGGGGGATCGGCGCCAAATCACCCCTTCGGGCGATGGTGCCGCCGCCGACGGTGGCGCAGGTTCGGGTCTCCGCCCGCTGCGAAAGGACACCGCCGCCATGACCCCGACCATCCGCTATATGCTCGTTTACGGCTTGCTCTCGGGCCTCGTCATCAGCGCGCTGGTAACAGCGCTGGTGTTGCCCGACCTCAGCCATGGCTCGGTCTGGCTCGGTTATCTCGTCATGCTCGTCGCGCTGACCTTCGTCTTTGTCGGTGTGAAGCGCTACCGCGACGTCGAACGCGGCGGCGTCATCGGTTTTGGCCGGGCGTTCGGCATCGGCGCAGCGATCGCAGTGATTGCCGGGTTGGCGTATGTCATCACCTGGGAAATCTATCTTGCGGCGACCGGCTATACCTTCATGGCCGACTATGCGCGGACCGTCATCGCTGCCAAGCAGGCCGCCGGGGCGTCCGCCGCCGACATCGCCCTGGTGCAGGCCGAAATGGCGACGCTTACTGCCAACTACCGCAACCCGCTGTACCGCACGGCGCTGACCTTTGCCGAAATCGCGCCGGTTGGCTTGCTGGTGGCGCTGGTATCGGCGGCGCTGCTGCGTGACAGCCGGGTCTTGCCGGCGCGCGCGCGACGGAGCAATTAAGGGTGCGTAACAACAGGACCGCCCGCCGATGCTCGTCGAACGCCTGCCGCCGGTGCTCTCCTCGCTGCAACCGAGCAACCACCCTTATTTGAACGGGGCGTGGACGCCGCTGCACGAGGAGGTGACGGCGACCGGGCTGACGGTCATTGAAGGCACGATCCCCACCGATATCGACGGCGTTTACCTGCGCAATACCGAAAATCAGCTGCATCAGCCGCTCGGGCGCTACCACCCCTTCGACGGCGACGGGATGATCCACGCCATCGATTTTCGCAGCGGCACCGCCAGCTATCGTAACCGCTGGGTGCGGACGCGCTGCTTTGCAGCCGAGCAGGAGGCGGGTGGGTCGCTATGGGGCGGGTTGATGGACGGGTCGAAAGTCTCGCGTCGGCCCGGCTTCGGCGCACATGGCGGGTTGAAGGATTCGTCGTCGACCGATGTCGTCGTTCATGGCGGGCGGGCGATTTCGACCTTTTACCAGTGCGGCGAAGGCTATCAGCTCGATGCCGAGACGCTCGACGATCTGGGGGTGGCACCTTGGGTGCCGCTCGACGGCATTTCGGCGCATTGCAAGGTCGATACCCTTACCGGCGAACTGTTGTTCTTCAATTATTCGAAGCACGCGCCGTTCATGCACTTCGGTGTCGTTGGCCCCGACGGTGCGATGCGCCAATACCGCCCGGTGCCGCTGCCGGGGCCGCGCCTGCCGCACGACATGGCGTTCAGTGAAAACTGGGCGATCCTGAACGACATGCCGCTGTTCTGGGATGCCGAACTGCTTCAGCGCAACGTCCATGCCGTGCGGCTGCACGAGGGCCTGCCGACGCGCTTTGCGCTGGTGCCGCGCGGCGGTGGCGATATCCGCTGGTTCGACGCCGCGCCGACCTTTGTCCTGCATTGGCTCAACGCCTATGAGGACGGCGACGAAGTGGTGCTCGATGGCTATTTTCAGGACAATCCGATGCCCGATCCGCTACCGAGCGACGACGGCTATGGCCATCTGATGGCCTATGTCGACGAACACAGCTTTCAGCCCAAGCTGCACCGCTGGCGCTTCAACCTGAATACCGGCGCGACGACCGAACAGCGGCTCGATGACCGCGTGCTCGAATTCGGCATGTTCAACCAGCGCTTTGCCGGCCAGCCGTATCGCTATGCCTATAGCTCGACCGCCAAGCCGGGGTGGTTCCTGTTCAACGGTTTCGTCAAGCATGATCTGGTGACGGGCGAATCATGGCATTTGCCGCTCGCCGAGGGCCGCTATGCCAGCGAAGCGCCGTTCGTGCCGCGCACCGACGGCGTCGCGGAGGACGACGGCTACCTCATCAGCTTCATCACCGATGAAAACACCGGCACGTCGGAATGCATCCTGATCGACGCACGGGCGATCGAGGCCGGACCGGTCTGCCGCATCGCGCTACCGCACAAGATTTGCGCTGGGACGCATGCGCATTGGGCCGAACGGCGCGACATCGACGCGGGGCGGGCGGCGCGTCAGCCAGGAATGTAAATCCAGATGTGGCGCGGGCCGGAGCTTAAGGACCGCAGGGTGCGTGCGGCTTCGGCCTGTACCGGCCGACCGGGGCAGGGTGCCTCATAAATGGATGCCATGCGCAACAGCACCCGCACCGGCGCACTGTCGAGTTCGACCACGCCGGTAACGAGGTTGCGCTGGCCGAGACCAATGTCGCCCCAATCATTGTGCAGACGCTTGTCGAGAGGGCAGCGGTTTTCGGCCGCCAGCATGGCGCGAATCGCCGCCACGGCACGCGGGTCGCCACCCAGGGCTGCGCCGGTCAGCAAAATCTCGGCCTTGGCCGGATCTTTTTCGACACCGACGCCATCGCGATACGCGAGGCCGAGTGAATAGCGTGCCGGAATTTTACCCGCAGCGACTTCCGCCTGCAGTATCGGCACTGCCGCGGCGATATTGCCGTCGGCGTAAAGCTTCATGCCCGGCGTGCGCTCGATTCCGACTGCACAGCCGCCGAGCGCCAATATCGAAAACAGAACGGCCATGGCCCGGTTCATGATCATAGTTTCGCTCCACGTTTTCATGGCGATAAAACATCACGGGTGGGGCGGCAACGGGTGCGGCCGCTAGCCCTTGGGAAACCACGGCACGAAAGCCGAAGTGCGGCGGACATAATCCTCATAGCCCGGCTTCTTGCGCTTCATCCGGCCTTCGACCGTCGGCACCCCCGACCATTTGGCGAGCAGATAGGTCAGCAGCAGCGGCCCCGGCAGCGACCATAGCCCCACCGGCGTTTCGGCGGCGATCAGGAACAGCCCCCACCACGTCAGCACATCGCCGAAATAATTGGGGTGCCGGGTGTACCGCCACAGGCCGCGATCCATCACTTGGCCCGCATTGGCCGGATCGCCGCGAAAGCGCGCCAATTGCCAATCGCCGATCGTCTCGAACGCAATCCCGACCAGCGCCATCGCTGCGCCGGCCAGCCCGAGCGCCCCGAGCGGCGGCGCGGCATCGACCTGCCCCAGTTGCACCGGCAGGCAGACGATCAGCAGCAATGGCCCCTGCAACACGAACACCGTCAGCCCCGACCAGGTGGCATAGCTCCAACCCTTCGCCGCGTGCGCCTTGGCGTACATCGTCTTGTACCGCCGGTCGGGACCATGGTGCCGCCAGCGCCAGAACAAATAGGTGCCCAGCCGCACCGCCCACAGGCCGCAAACGAGGACGAGGAGCAGCTTGCGCTTGGGATCGCCGCCGGTTTGCACGAACGACGTGACGGCCATCGCCAGCATCCCCATCGCCCAGACGCTGTCAACGAAGGTCACATCCTCCAGCCGCACGGCGATGCGCCACAGCACAAAGAACATCGCCGCCAGCACCAGCGCGTTGATCGCCAGCATGGTAAGAATAGCGCTCATCGCCGTGCCGCCGTCGCTATCGCTCGTGTCATGCTGCGCCCCCTTGGCGGGGAGTGTCGCAAGTGCGGGGCGCGATGACAACAGCCGCGAAACTTCACCTATTGACTAGGGATTATGCTGGCGTAACCTCCCGTCGTCTCGGATGGAGAGTCGGCCATGACGACGCGTAGTTTTATCGTTCTGGGTCTTTCTATCGCGTTGGCAGGATGCGGAGAAAACAGCGCCTCCCAATCAACAACTGGCACGAAGACGGTCCTTTTAGAACGTGCGCCGCCCACCAACGTTGCTGAAGCCGCTGCTGCGCCCATAGCTCAGCAATCCGCGCCGCCACCGGCAAATACCGGCGTGGCCTTCATCGCCTATAGCTACGCTCTCAGCCTTGAACTTCCCGCCAAGCGCCTCGCCGAGGTGCAGCGTGCTCATGCGGCTGCCTGCGACGCGATGGGCGCGTCGCGCTGCCAAATACTCAACTCATCCCGAAACGCGACTGATAGCGATGCCGGTGGGGCGACATTGGAGTTAAGGATCATTCCATCCGAAGCCCGTGCGTTTCAGGCCAAACTGGAGACAACCACGTCCAGCGCGGGCGGCAAGTTGCTCGAAAGCGCCGTAAGCGGCGAAGACCTGACGCGCCAGACGATTGATGCCGATGCGTCCTTGAAGGCCAAACGCACTTTGCGTGACCGGTTGCAGGCGCTGCTGGAACATCGTGACGGTCGCCTCGCCGATCTGCTGGCGGTCGAGCGGGCGCTCAGCGACGCACAGCAGCAACTCGACAGTGCGACGGGCACCCTTGCCGAACTACGCCAGCGTGTTGGCTTTTCAAAGATGACCGTCAGTTACCGTTCGGAACAGGCGCTCGGATCCGCGACGGCGCGACCGCTCGGCGAGGCATGGGCGGATGCCACGACGGTGCTGTCGCACAGCCTCGCGACGATGCTCACGCTGGCGATTATTATAGTGCCATGGGCCTTGGTGTTGGGAGGGCTGTTTTTCGCCGCTCGTGCCTGGCGTCGCCGGGTCAAGGCGGCGGCGGAAGACTAACGTTACCGCCCCACCCGGAACGTGGCGTTGCCGCGGGCGCAGGGGGTGCCGTCGGCGTTGATGAGGCATGCGGCGAACGCCAAGGTGCCGCCGACTTTGACGAAGACCGTGGTGAAATCGAGCCATTGGCCAACCTTGGCCATGCCGAGATAATCGAGCGCCAGATTGACCGTCACCGGCGACGATGGCGGGTCGGTCCGCATCGCGACGCTCAACCCCATGGCATTGTCGGCGAGCGCGGCGATCACGCCGCCGTGCACCAGCCCGCGCGAATTGCAGTGCGCCTCCCCCACGCGCAGCGCGAGGATATAGGCGTCGGGCGTGATGCGGCGGTACAGCGGCTCCCATGGCCGGGTGACCGGGCTCGAGCGGTCGTGAAGGGTGAAGCCGTCGGGAATTTCGGTCATATCAGGTCTCCATACCCCCCGCCACCCGGCGTTTCGATGACGATCGCGTCGCCGGCCGCCACGTCGGCGCGCGCCGTGGCAGCCAGCACTTCGACCGACCCGTCGCGCCGCTCGACCGTCGTTCGCCCCGGAGCGCCGGCACTGCCGCCCGCCAGCCCGAACGGCGCGACGCTGCGGCGGTTCGACAGGATCGACGCGCTCATCGCCTCGCGGAAACGGATGCGGCGGATGACGCCGTCGCCGCCATGCCAGCGCCCCGCTCCGCCCGAGCCGTGGCGAATGGCGAAATCCTCGACGATGACCGGGAAGCGGGTTTCCATGACTTCGGGGTCGGTCAACCGGCTGTTGGTCATATGCGTCTGCACCGCGCTCGCCCCGTCGAAGCCCGGTCCCGCGCCCGCGCCGCCTGCGATGGTTTCGTAATATTGCCGGGTCGCGTCGCCGAAGGTGAAATTGTTCATCGTGCCTTGCGCGGCCGCCATGACCCCTAACGCGCCGAACAGCGCATCGGTGATGACCTGGCTGGTTTCGACATTCCCGGCGACGACGGCGGCGGGGAAGTGCGGTCGCAGCATCGATCCGTCGGGAACGATGATGGTGATCGGGCGCAAACAGCCGTCGTTCATCGGGATGTCGTCGTCGATCAGGCAGCGGAAGACGTACAGCACGGCAGCGCGCGTCACCGATAGCGGCGCGTTGAAATTGTCGGGCAATTGCGCCGAGGTGCCGGTGAAATCGACCGTCGCGCCGCCGGTTGCGCGGTCGATGGTCACCGCCACCCGCACCACCGCGCCATTGTCCATGGCATAGACGAAGTGGCCGTCGTTCAGCCGCGCCACCGCCGCGCGGACGGCGGCTTCGGCATTGTCCTGCACATGCGCCATGTACGCCGCGACGACATCGGACCCGAATTCGGCGGACAGGCGGCGGAGTTCGTCGGCGCCGCGCGCGCAGGCGGCGACCTGCGCCTTCAGATCGCCGATGCAGCGGTCGGGGCTGCGGGCGGGATAGGGGCCCGACGCCAGCAGCGCCAGTGTCGCGGCCTCGCGGAACTGCCCGCCATCGACGAGCAGGAAATTGTCGATCAGCACGCCCTCCTCGGCAACCGAGCGGCTGTCGGGGGGCATCGACCCCGGGGTGGTGCCGCCGATATCGGCCTGATGCCCGCGCGCCGCGACGAAGAACGCTGGCGCGTCCGTCCCGGCGAAGACCGGCATGACCACGGTGACATCGGGCAGATGCGTCCCGCCATTGTACGGCGCGTTGAGCATCACGACGTCGCCGGGTCGCAACACCCGCGCCGCCGTCACGGCGCGCACGCTGTCGCCCATCGACCCCAGATGCACCGGCATGTGCGGGGCGTTGGCGATGAGGTTGCCGTCGGCGTCGAACAGCGCGCACGAAAAATCGAGCCGTTCCTTGATGTTGACCGACCAGGCGCTGGTCTGCAGCGCAACCCCCATCTGTTCGGCGATGCCCATGAAGCGGTTGGCGAAGATTTCGAGCAGGATGGGGTCGGCATGGGTTCCCGCCGCCGCTGGCAGCGATGCGGCACCGTCGCGGTCGAGGATGAGGTTGGCGTGATCGTCGACCCGCAGCGTCCAGCCGGGTTCGACGACCGTTGTCGCCGAGGCATCGATGACGATGGCGGGACCGGGGATCGTGAAGCCGAAGGGCAGTGCGTCGCGGGCGAACACCGGCGTCGGGTGGTCGCGGCCGGCCATGCGCACCGGAACGGTCGCCAGCGGCTGCGGGTCAGGGTCGGTCGCCGGTCGGGCTGCTGCGAGCACTCGCCGCGCGATGCCGACCGCTTCGACGGCGACGCTGTCGACGACAAGATCGCCACCTGCGGCAAGGAAGCCGAAGCGCCGCGCCTGTTCGGCAGCGAACGCCGCCGCCATGGCGGGCGCAGTGTCGAGCGCCACTTCGAAGGGCGTGTCGCTGCCGGCATAGCGGATGCGCGCGCGGCGGAAGACGTCGATCCGGTCGAAGGTGAGCCGCTGTTCGGCAAGCGCCGCGCGGGCAGCGGTTTCGAGGGCGGCGGCGATGGTGCTCCACGCCGCGCCGTCGGTTGCCGCGTCGGACCCTCGTTCACGGTCATCCCGGGCTTGACCCGGGATCCAGCGCTCTTCGGCACCTGCGGACAGAGAAACTGGGTCCCGGGTCAAGCCCGGGATGACAGGGGTTGGTGGGGCCACGGCGCTCGACCCTGCGCCGTTCGGCGTTAGCGGAAGCCCCACCGTCGCTTCGCGCAGCACCCGCACATCGGCAAGCCCGATGCCATACGCCGACAGCACGCCCGCCAGCGGATGGACCATGATCCGCCGCATCCCCAGCGCGTCGGCGACAAGGCAGGCGTGCTGACCACCCGCGCCGCCGAAACAGGCGAGTGTGTAGGTGCTGGCGTCGTGCCCCTGCGCGATCGAAATGCCCTTGATCGCCCGCGCCATGGTTTCGACCGCGATGCGGATGCAACCTTCGGCAGCGTCGGCGGGGCCGATGCGCTGCCCGGTCGCGGCGGACATTTCAGCAGCGAGTGTGCCGAACGCCTCGGCGACCACGGCGCGGTCGAGCGGTGCGTCGCCGTCGGGGCCAAACAGTGCCGGGAAAAACGCCGGTTGCAGCTTGCCGAGCATGACATTGGCGTCGGTGACGGTCAGCGGCCCGCCGCGCCGGTACGCCGCCGGTCCGGGATTGGCTCCCGCCGATTGCGGTCCGGCGCGCAGCCGTCCGCCCTCGAAACGGCAGATCGACCCGCCACCCGCCGCCACCGTATCGATGCGCAGCATCGGCACGCGGATGCGGACGCCCGCGACGGTGGTTTCCTCGGCGCGTTCGAACTGCCCGGCATAGTGCGAGACATCGGTCGAGGTGCCGCCCATGTCGAAACCGATCAGCCGGTCGAACCCCGCCTGCGCGCCGGTTGCCGCCATGCCGACGATGCCGCCCGCCGGTCCCGACAGGATCGCATCGCGTCCGGCAAAGGCATCGGCAGCGGCAAGACCGCCGTTCGATTGCATGAACAGCAGGCGAGGGGAGCCGTCGTCATGGTTTCCGTCTGCGCGTGCTCCATGCCCGCTCATCCCGAGCGAAGTCGAGAGACGGGGCTGACTGTCGGCGCGTCCCTCGACTTCGCTCGGGAGGAGCGGTTGTGAGGTGTCGAGCGCAGCCAGCCCCGCCTGCACCCCCTCGACATAGCGCCGCAGCGGCGGCGACAGATAGGCGTCGGCAACCGCCGTGTTGCCGCGTGGCACCAGCTTGATGACGCGGGCGACGTCGTGGCTGGTGGTGATTTGGGTGAATCCGATTTCGCGCGCCAGCGCCGCCACCGCCGCTTCGTCGTCGGGGCACTGCCAGCCGTGCATCAGCACGACCGCTAGCGCGCGATAGCCCTTGGCGAAGGCAGTCGCCAGCGCGGCTTTGGCAGCAACGCGGTCGAGCGGGCGCAGCACCGCGCCTTCCGCAGTCACGCGCGCATCGATTTCGACAACTTCGGCATACAGCGGTTCGGGGAGCACGATCGCCCGGTCGAACAGCCGGGGCCGCGCCTGATGGCCGATGCGCAGCGCGTCGGCGTGGCCGCGGGTGATGGCGAGCACCACCGGCTCGCCCTTGCGTTCGAGCAGCGCGTTGGTGGCGACAGTCGTCCCCATCCGTACCGTGCCGACAGTCGCGCCGCTGCCGCCCATTAGTCGCGTGATGGCCTCGGTTGCGGCATCGGCATAGCGTGTGGGGTCTTCGGACAGCAGCTTGGCGGTGACGAGGCTGCCGTCGGGGCGCACCCCGATGACATCGGTAAAGGTGCCCCCGCGATCGACCCAGAAATCCCAGCACCCCGTCATGCGCGCGACCTTCGCGGCAAGGCGACGGGGGTGCAAGGGGCATGGGCGACGTGCCGCCTTCCAACCGTCATGCAACCGGGTCTAAGATGGTGGCGCAGCAACGGCACGGGGAGCAGATCATGGCGTGGATGCACTATACGGCGGCGCTGCTGCTGACCGTCGCGCCGGCCGCGCTTCACGCCCGCGACGCCGATGATGACGACGCGACGCAGGTGCCGTCGGGCTTTGCCATCACTCCGCTGGCGGCACCCGGCGCGAAACTGACCGCGCTCGGCACGCTCGATGGCAAGGTCGGATCACCGGCGATCACCAACCCCGCCGCGCTTGCCGCCAGCCCCGATGGGTCGGTGGTGGCGCTGCTCACCTCGGGCTTCAACGGCATGGCGTTGCCCGATGGCAAGCCCGACCGCGCGCATTCGACCGAGCGGTTGATGATCTTCCGCCCCGGTGCGACGGGTTCCACCAAGCTCGCCGAAGTGCCGGTTCCGGCGACATTTGCCGGGCTCGCCTGGTCGCCCGATGGGTCGCGCATTGCGGTGACGCTCGGCGTCGGCGACGCGGTCATGGTGTTCCGTTGGAATGGCAGCACGCTGGCGCTCGACGGCGCACCGATCATGCTCGGACATGCCGAAGGGATTGGCCTGCGGGTCAAACCGGCGGCGGCTGGCATCACCTGGGCCACCCCCGATCACCTGCTGGTTGCCAATTTCTTCAACGATTCAATCAGCCTGATCGATCTCGCCAGCCGCAAGGTCGTCACCGAAATCGACCTGCGTCCCGGCAAGATCGACCCGGCCAAGCGCGGCACGCCGGGTGGCACCTACCCGTTCCAGATCGCCATGGCGGCCCCCGGTCGCGCGGTCGTATCGGTGCCGCGCGACCGCGAACTGGTGACGCTCAAACTCGACGGGACCGCGCTGAGCGTTGTCGCCCGCGCCCGCGCCGCCGCCGAACCGACGGCGCTCGCGGCGCTCCCCGACGGCCGGGTGCTGGCGACCGGCGACAATGCCGACACGCTGATCGTGTTGGCTGCCGACGGACAATCGGTGCGCGAACATCCGCTGACGGTCATTCCATCGGCTCCCGGTGCGGGTCGCCCCAAGGGCGTCAATCCCAACGCGCTGACGCTCGGCGGCAACGGGCGGCTGTGGGTGACACTGGGCGGGATCAATGCGGTTGCCGCGATCGACCTGCCCGCGACGCTCGCCGCCGCCCCCGGTGCCCCGGCGGTGATCAGCGGGATGGTGCCCACCGGCTGGTACCCCGATGCGGTCGCCGTCGCTGGTGGCCGCCTCGCCGTCGCCAATTTCAAAGGCGCACCGGGGCCGAACCCGCGCGCCTGCCGTGCCAGTTTCGCAACGACAGTTGCCGGCGAAGCCGCCTGCCGGTCCTCGGGCCAATATGTGCTGCAGCTGCAGACGGGCTCGTTGCTCACCCTGCCGCCGCCAGCGCCCGCCGCGCTCGCCCGCCTGACGGCGCGGGTGACCGCCAATATGCAGGCCCCGACCGCCGCCGAGGCGCGTCAGGCCGAAGCGGTGATGGCGATGATGCGCAAACGCATCAAAAACGTCATCTATATCGTCAAGGAAAACCGCACCTATGATCAGGTGCTCGGCGACCTGAAGCCCGGTGACGGCGACCCCAAGCTGGCGCTGTTCCCGGCGGCGATCACCCCCAATCATCATAATCTCGCGCGCCAGTTCGTCACCTTCGACCGGTTTTTCGATTCGGGGGAAGTTTCGGCGACGGGGTGGAGCTGGAGCACGCAAGGCCGCGCGGTCGATCTCGTCGAACGCATCACGCCGGTCGGCTATGGGCAAAAGGGGCTGGCGTATGAAGCCGAAGGCACCAACCGCTTCGTCAATGTCGCGCTCGATGCACAGGGTCGCCATGACGCCAACCCCGATATCCCCGTCGACCCCGACCTGCTCGCCGGCACCGCGGATCTGACCGCCGCCGATGCACCCGGCGGCGAGGCGGGCGCCGGAACGCTGTGGGCGGCAGCGATGGCGAAGGGGCTATCGGTCCGCAACTATGGTTTCTACGGCGACCTGTCGCGCTACGACGACAAGGCGGGGGCCAACCGCATTCCGCGCGAACGCGACCCCGCCGCCAAGGGGTTGCAGGTTGCATGGGCCGCCGACGCGCGGCTCGCTCCGGTCAGCGATCCCTATTTCCGCAGTTTCGATCAGGGCTTCCCCGATTATTGGCTGGTCGAGGAGTGGAAGCGCGACTGGCTACCGCGCGCCGCCGCCGGCCAGACGCCGCGGCTGACCTTGCTGCGTCTCGCCCATGATCATTTCGGCGATTTCGACGAAGCCATCGACGGCGTGAACACCCCCGACCGCCAAATGGCCGACAACGACTATGCCATCGGCCGCGTCGCCGAAGCCGTGGCAAAGAGCAAGGCGGCGGGCAGCACATTGATCGCCATCGTCGAGGACGATGCGCAAAACGGTGCCGACCATGTCGATGCCCACCGCTCGCTCGCCTATCTCATCGGCCCCGGCGTGCGGCGCGGCGTGGTGGTGTCGAAACGCTACACGACAGTCAACCTCGTCAAGACCATCGCGCGCCTGCTCGACCTGCCGCCGCTCGGTCTCAACGACAGTCTGGCGCTGCCGATGGCCGCCGCGTTCGACCCGAAGCTGAAGACGCCGTGGCGCTACACCGCGCGCTGGCCGCAACCGCTCGACGCGACCGACCTGCCGAAACCCGTCGGGCATGTCCCCGCGCCGCGCAGCGCCGCGCTGCCCCCCGAACGCAGCGCCGCATGGTGGACGGCGGCGATGCGCGGCCAAGATTTCAGCGGCGAGGACAAGCTCGATACCGCAGCGTTCAATGCCGCGCTCGAACGTGGGATGAAGGGTTCGCGGCGGTAGAACAACCGGGCCTCAGTCGCGCTCCACCGCAATCGCCGTCGCCTCGCCGCCGCCGATGCACAGCGCCGCGACGCCGCGCTTGCCGCCGGTGCGTTCCAATGCGGCGACCAAGGTCGCGATGATCCGCGCGCCGCTCGCACCGATTGGGTGCCCGAGCGCCGTCGCCCCGCCGTGGATGTTGACCTTGGCGTGGTCGATCCCGAGATCGCGCATGGCAATCATTGCCACCGTCGCAAACGCCTCGTTGACTTCGAACAGGTCGACATCGGCAATGCTCCACCCCGCCTTCGCGAGCAGCTTCTGAATCGCCGGAACCGGCGCGGTGGTGAACAGCCCCGGTTCATGGGCGTGCGCCGCATGCGCAACGATCCGCGCTTTGACCGTCATCCCGTGCGCCGCCGCCGTCGAGCCGCGGGTCAGCACCAGCGCCGCCGCGCCGTCTGAAATCGACGAGGCATTGGCGGCGGTGATCGTGCCGTCCTTCGAAAACGCCGGTTTCAGCCCCGGAATCTTGTCGGGGCGCGCCTTACCCGGCTGTTCGTCGATCGCCACCACCACCTCGCCGCCGCGCGTACTGATGGTCACCGGCGTCACCTCGGCATCGAACGCGCCCGAGGCAATGGCGGCGTTGGCACGCGACAGGCTTTCGAGCGCGTAATCGTCCTGCGCGCCCCGCGTGAACTGATACTCGCGCGCCGAATCCTCGGCGAACGACCCCATCAGGCGGCCTTTGTCGTACGCATCCTCGAGGCCATCGAGATACATCGAATCTTTGACGACATCGTGGCCGATCCGCGCGCCGCCACGGTGCTTGGCGAGCAGGTACGGCGCGTTCGACATGCTCTCCATGCCGCCCGCAACGATGACCTCGGCAGAGCCCGCGAGCAGCGCGTCATGCGCCATGATCGCCGCCTGCATCCCCGATCCGCACATCTTGTTGACGGTGGTGGCTTCGACCGAAAGCGGCAGCCCCGCCCCCAACGCCGCCTGCCGCGCCGGGGCCTGCCCGAGCCCAGCGGGGAGCACGCAACCCATGAAGATCATCCCGATGGCATCGGGCGACACCCCCGACCGCGCAACCGCCGCCTTGACCGCCGCGCTCCCAAGCTCGGTCGCCGAAGCCCCCGCCAACGCCCCCTGAAACCCACCCATCGGCGTACGGGCGAAACCGGTGATGACGACGGGGTCGGTCGTGGGTTGGGTGGGAAGAGGCATGGGGTGGACCTTTTTAATGTGCAGAGCAGAGTCTGTGGCCATCGCAGCGCAATATTTATAAATTGCTAGAGTCTAACCCAAAGTTTTGTCATTTTCCGGATCGTCTATGCGGTCTTGAAGCGGCTTAGACAGCATTGGGACGCCTGCTATCGAGAATAAGTTGTCTGGCTGCTTTGGTATAGGAAGGTCCCAAGTACTGAAAGTCTCTATGCCAAGACGCCTAGCGAATCCGACCAAGTCTTTGTCGTCAGCATAGATGGACGTCGCACCCTCGACACGAGCTATGGCAATTACTTGTCGATCGATTTTTACTTTCTGCCACGCCGCAGCCGAACCGGCGCGCTTGTCACCTGCGATGATGGCTTCCCGTGTCATCTGAGCGGTCTCGATAGCGGCGCGTTGACCAAACGGCCGGACTTTTACGCGGGCCATTCCGTTTAGAAGTTCCAACAAACCCGGCCCGCCCTCTTCCGCACGAACTAAGGCCTCAGCGAGAACCGGCGTCGAAATAATCAGGGTGTCATCATCAGATAGTCCAGCAATAAAAAATTCTACCCGCTCTCGCGCTTGCTCAACCAGTGTTCCAGTGTTGGGATCTACGGGTGGTTTCGCGGCAGGATTCACAAGGAGAGCCAACGCCGAACTATCAACCGCTAAGATCACTATGCGATGTCTCCGTCTTCGACGTCATCGCTTAAGGCGGCAATATCTTGATAAGCATTACCTTCCATTAATCCGTTGTTGGGTACTGCTCGCGTAGCTTCAAGAACCTGCCGGATAGGTCGATTATCCAGGATATCGTACCGATCTACTTTGAAATCTGTCATCCTCCATAGCCCTTCTGGCTGCCGCTCGAACCGCCCGTTTCCATACAACCGTATGGTCGGGCCATAGAGCAGCTTGGCAAGCTCCCGCGCCAGGTCACGCCGCATGGTCACGCCGCTGTGAATCTGGTTCCCGTCTTGCAAAATCGCGTGAGCTGTGCTGTCACGGCCGCCAATGGACACGAGCTTGCCGTCGATGGAACTGTCTTCACGAAACGGCGGAAAGACCAAAGCTCGGGGCCGATTGCGTCCTACGAATGGCACGACAACGCGCTCGGTCGCGGCCTCGGTCAACGTCCCTACGGCATTGTCATTTGCCAGTAGGTCCTCAAGAGTCTGCTTGGCAGCCATTGCATCCTTCGGACCGTCCCCAAGGCGCACACAATCGAGGCGTGCCGCGACCTTCGGGGCATCGACAGATTCGATTGCTGCGCGAAGTCTGGCGCTCCCGGGATCGACAGCAACAAAATGGGTATGGTCAGAGTGGCCAAACATTTTAGCAAGCGCGGAAAGGTATTCTGCTAAGCGTCCCATAGGCAAAGTCTGAGGCGTGAAGACATCGATGCGGAAGACGTACTCTACGGGATTCACGAACGCCTCCTTCCGCCATGCGCTGTCGCGAATTGCGACAGCGCTACCCTATAGAGCCTGATTAAAGAACGAAAGCTTTCGTAGCGCACCGGAGCAATCGGTGACCTTATCGAAATTTTTGCTGGAGGATGACAATCCCGCCCTTGCGCCGCTAAATACTTCTCCATGCCCTCCCCCCGCACCCCCGTTCTCGTCGGCGTCGGCCAGTATGTCGATCGTATCGCCGATCCTGCCACCGGCCTCGGCCCTTCGGATATGCTCGCCGAGGCGGCGCGGCGGGCGATTGCCGATTCCGGGGTGGCCGACATGGCGCTTGCCGAAAGCGCCATCGACTCGATCGCCGTCGTCCGGCTGTTCGCAGATTCGGCGCCGATGTACCGTCCGCCGTTCGGGGGATCGTCGAACTATGCGCGCAGCCTTGCCAACCGGTTGGGGGCGAACCCGCGTGAGACGCTGTACGGCCCGGTCGGGGGTAATACGCCGCAGATGATGGTCAACGCCTATGCCCGGCGGATCGCGGCGGGCGAGGTCGCGGTCGCGTTGATCGCCGGGTGCGAGCCGCAGAAGCTGCAGGCCAATGCGCTGAAGGCGGGGGCGAAGCTCGACTGGAGCGAGGAGCTTGGCGACGCGACGCCGTTCAACGCCGACAAGACGCGCTATGCGACGATGCACGAGGTGGCGCACGGTATCGCCGCGCCGGTCAACATTTATCCGCTGTTCGAAAATGCGCTTGGCCATCATTATGGCCGCGCTCCCGACGTGCACCGCGCGGCGTTCAACGGCCTGATGGCGGGGTTCACCCGCGTCGCCGCCGCCAACCCCTATGCGATGCTGCCGGTGGCGCGGACGGCGGACGAACTGGCGGCGATCACGCCGGAAAACCGCGTCATCGCATGGCCCTATACCAAATTCACCGTGGCGAACGTCTTCGTCGATCAGGCCGCCGCCGTGCTGATGATGTCGACCGCCGCCGCCGACCGGCTGGGGGTTCCCGAAGCCAAGCGCGTCTATCTCCATGGTGCCGCCGATGTCGCCGAGAAGATCCTTGTCAGCGAGCGGATCGATTATCATGCGTCGCCCGCCATTCGTGCGGGCGCGAAGGCGGCGCTGGCCGAGGCGGGGGTCGGCGTCGACTATCTGACGCACATCGATTTGTATTCGTGCTTCCCGGTGGCGGTGCAGATCGCCGCCGACATGATCGGGTTGCGCCACGATGATCCGCGCGGCCTGACCTTGACCGGCGGGTTGCCGTACTTCGGCGGGCCGGGGAACAACTACTCGCTGCACGGCATCGCCGAGGTGGTGGACCGCTGCCGCGCGACACCGGGCAAATGGGGCTTCGTCTTTGCCAATGGCGGCTTCCTGACCAAGCACAGCTTCGGCGTCTATTCGACCGCACCGGGAGCCATCGGGCCGCACAATCCGGGGCCCCAAGCCGAAGTCGACGCGATGGCGACGCCCGCCTTCACCCAAACGCCGTCGGGCGCGGGGCGGATCGAGACGTACACCGTGGTGCACGAAAAGGGCGCGCCGGCGTTCGCCATCGTCATCGGGCGCGACGCCGAGGACCGGCGGTTTCTGGCGGTCGGGCGCGAGGATCTGGGGCGCTACATGGCGCACGACCTGATCGGCGCGCCGATCACCGTCGAGGCGGGCGAACCGGCGAATGTGGTGCGGCTGATTTAGGGCGTGACCTTATTGACGGGATGAGCGACGAAGGGGGCGAAGGGGAACATGTGGTGGTTAGCTGCACTGCCGCTTTCGGGCAGGCCGAGTGCGAACGCTGCCATTGGGCGAGTGGAGCCGACGCGGCAGTTACCGACCCAGTTGTCGCCGTTCGTCTTTGCGCTCGAGTATGACTGCTTCTGGTGGAAAGCGGATGCATCACTGGTCGTTGAGGCTTGCCCCGTCCCGATCCGGTGGCCGACCGTACTTCACGTCACCGAACTCATGATTCCAGAGCCGGTTAGCAAATGCCTCAGCTTTCGCAAAGGTCACTCCAACTGGACTCTTGAACAACAGAAAACCTGTTCCATCATCCGCCTTGGCAAGTTTGCCAACTGTCCAGCCTGCCGCGCTGGCCTCGGTTGATAAGCGAAGCAGGTCAGCAATGTTCCCTTCTGCGATGTAGGACCAAGGTTCGGTCATGATCCGATTGGGATCCGCTTCATTGCCGATAAAGCCGAGTTTCAACCCACTCCAATCCTGAAGGCGCTTCATCACGCAGTCTACCTTCGCGAAGTCCGCGTCGGGTGGTGGTTTCAAGCGAACTTCGTCACTGCCTACAATCTCAACCCAATTTGCCGGGGCTCCGCAAACGGCAGTTGTTTGTGGCAGGAAAACGCTAAGAGCAGGCCTATCCTTCGCCATAGCAATGGAAGTGGCTCCGAGAGCGGCTATGGCGCAGAACAAACGGATCATATGGCCAGACTGGCCGAGATCACGAATGTCCGCAACCGGGCGTTAGCAGTCATTCAACGACCCCGGATAGAATGGCCGCAATGTCCCAAAACAAGTCGTTCCGACTTACCCAAGGCGAGATGGACGAACGGCAGGTTGTAGCAAACCGCCGAACGCGCATGACCGGCAATGACTGGGCGAGAGAAGCCCGTCAGCTTTATGGGCCCATACCGTGAACCCCCGG
>JBBROI010000005.1:0-213934 GCA_038229555.1 Sphingomonadales bacterium | reverse complement strand
TAGCTGCGGGAAACTACGGATCGCTCAATCTAAACCATGTTCATTTCGCTAAAACAGTAACAATAAAGGGGGGCACGTTTTCTAACGTCGTCCTATCGGATGTTGCAGGTTTAAAACTGGACAGTGCGACGATCAATTTTGTTCCCGATAATACGACAACGGCGTACAGTCAGGCAATTCGCATTTTTAACAGCTTCAATGTAACGATTTCACATTCGAAAATTACTGGCGGCGTTGCCGTCAACGGTGTCGATCCAAGTGCCACAGCGCTGGATTCGACCGGTAATGTCATTGGCTTGCCAACCGCTCGCGGCATCGAAGTGGATTTCTCGAAGAGTGTGACCTTGTCCGGAAACGATATTTCGACTTTTGCCAAGGGTATCTTGTTCAACGACGCACAGTCACTGACCATTAGTGGCAACGCAATCCATGATCTGCGCACGACTCCTATCAGTGGCTCGGTTCTGTCGGGACTGAAGATCACCGGCAACCACACGTGGGACAGTCACCCCTGGCATTTCAGCGACGGCGGCACCGGTGACCATGGTGACCGGATCCATGTATGGACAAGTACCAAAGCGGCAACGGGTGTGGTGATCAGCAACAACCTGCTCGAGCAGGGCGCAGGCGATCCGTTGCTCGGGATTTATCTCGACGACAACGGCAAGGGGCTGGGTTTTACCAAGGCGATCATTGCGCACAACACCATCATCGATGCGACGGGGCAGGGGCTGTTGCTCGAGAATGTTTCTGGCTTGGTCATTGATAACGTTTTGCAATGGTCGGGAACCGGTGACCCCTACCATGACAAACCGCGCATCCAGGTCAGTAGCGGCAGTCACGATATCCAGTTTATCGGAAACGCCGCCGATGTCGGCTTGGTCCCAACGGTGCATGATCTGAGTTTCTTCAATGAAACCGGGACGGTCATTATAGGTGGTGGATTGACTCCCGCAGCCCGGCAATCAATCCATTTTGCCACTGGCGATCACGCTGCGGCCCTTGCAGCGGTCGGTGTCGACAGTTTTGGCGTAGCGACGATTGTCGGTGGCGGACACACCACGGTTTTTACAGGCTATGACCTGCTCGGCCATTCAGCATCGGTGGTGTTGCATCCGCTGAACGTCATCGTCTGAGAAGGCTTCAGCTTTTCGTGGCGGCAGCCAGAACGAGCTCAACCTGCGTTTCGACAACCGCTCGCGCGCGACCAGGAGTGAGTTTCTGGTCGGTGCGCAGCCGTTGCCAAGCATCAAAGCTAAGCAACAGGTCTATGGTTTCGAGCGTCAGCCCATCATCGCTGATTACCTTAGGCAGGATGGTGAGCAACTTTGCGCGCATCATCGCGAGCGTTCGCTCGTTTTCCTCACGCAGAGTCAATGATTCATGACGATGCAGATCGGCAGCGCGCTTGAAGGGCATCATCCGTTCATACGTAGTCAGTCGCCGATTGATCGTTTCGCGCAACTGTCCGCGCCAATCGTCAGATCGGTATGGAACCAGCCAAAGCGCGTAGTCGCGGGCAAGCCGAACGCTCATTTCACGGTATAGGGTTTCCATGTCCTTGAAATGACGGAAGACACTGCGCAGGCCAACCTGCGCTTTGGCAGCAACGTCTTCGGCTCCCGGCGAGATCGAACCCGCCGCGACAAGGTCGAGCATCGCCGTGACAATGCGGTCACGACTTTCTTCGGAGCGACGCCGGCGCCCGTCGCTCGATGGTATTCTCGATTCAGCGATCATTTCGTTAGCATATCAAGCCGTTTCAATTCGACCAATAGATATACGCCTCGTCCGGAACTGGCTTCGTCCCAAGTGGCCGGTCGATCGCAATCGGCGAATGGACAAGTGCCGGCCACGCCCGCGGGATGGTATCTTCCTTGTCGTGTTTGGTCAGCAGTGCCGTCAGTTCGGCAACCTTGATTGGCTGGCTGGCCGCGAGATCATGGCGCTCGGTCGGATCAGCCTTGAGGTCGAACAGGAGCGACTGGTGCGGCAATTCGAGGTGTTGGAGCTTCCAGTCGCCGTCGCGCACCACCTTATACGCTCCCGACCGCCAGAATAGCGTCTGGTGTGGCCGCGCTGTATTCTGCCCGAGGACGAACGGCATCAGGTCGACGCCGTCGATCTTGCGGTCGGTCGGCAGCGTAGCACCGGCTGCCGCACCCGCCGTGGCGAAGATATCGAAATGCGTCACCGGCGCATCGAGTTTGCGACCCGGCGCGATCGTACCCGGCCAGCGGATGAAATAGGGCACATGGGTGCCGCCTTCGTAGAAAGTCGCCTTCCAGCCGCGATATGGCCGGTTGATCTCCGGTAGGCCGATGTAATGCGCGCCGCCATTGTCGCTGGTGAAGATGACCATCGTTTTGTCGTCGAGGCCCTGCGCCTTGAGTTCGGCCAGTACGCGTCCGACCCCGCGATCGAGCGCGCGGATCATGGCGGCATAGACTCGCAGGCGATGGTCCTTAATCTGCGGCAGCGCGTCGTAATCGGCCTTCCACGCCTGCAGTGGCGTATGCGGCGCGTTATAGGCGAGGTACATGAAGAACGGCCGGTTGCGATTGGCCCGGATCCCGGCGACCGCCTGCTCGGTCAGATAGTCGGTCATGTAGCGGTCGGGACGGAACGGCGCACTGCCGTTGTACTGAACGCTGAACGGTAGATTGGCCCAGAGATATTTATCGATGGGATCGAAATCCTGCATCGAATTTTCGACGTTGGGATCATTGTCGGGCAGATATTTCTGGCCGCCGATCATGAAGCCGAGGCTTTCGTCGAAGCCTTGCTGTTCAGGGCGCATGCCGCCGGTGTCGCCGAGATGCCATTTGCCGAGGTGGATGGTGTGATAGCCCCGGCTTTTCATCAGCTTGGCGATGGTGATCTCGTTGGCCGGCATACCCTTGGGTGCGCCCGAGGCGGGCAGCTTGGCAGCGTCTTCGTCGAAGATCGCCTTGTGCTCCGACGCGTTGGGGAAGTTGGCGATGTTGCGCGCGAACATGCTGTCGAGGCGGATCAGCTTCGACGGAAACCAGGCCGGCAGATGTGCGTCGGTTGGCGTGAATTCATAGCCGAAGCGGGTGGCGTAGCGTCCCGACATCAGCGCGGCGCGTGACGGTGCGCAGGTGGCGTTGCCAGCATAGCCGTTCGAAAAACTGACGCCTTCGCGGCCGATGGCGTCGATATTGGGTGTCTTGACCGCGCCACCCGCGACGCCGCCGCCGTTGAAGCTGATGTCATTGAAGCCGAGATCGTCGGCGAGGATTAGGATAACGTTCGGCGCGCGTTGTCCGGCAGACGCAGCTGTGGGACCCTGTTGCCACGCCACCGGCAGCGGCGGGCCGACCTTGGGGGCCATCCATCCGGCGGCGTGGAGCCGGATATAGTCGCCGCCGAAGTACAGTGTTGCCACCACGATCGCTACGACCGCGACTGTCGCGCGTGCCAACGTGTTCATCGCCTGGTCTCCCACACGTTCTTAGCATGTGGCGGTCGTGCCAGCCGTGGCAGGCGAACGGTCACCTGGGCGCGGCGAAGGTGCGCATTGCCAGCGCCAAAATCGCAATCATCGCTGCTTCGGCAATCATTGGCGGAAACGCCGTTGGGCCAACGCCATCGGCGGCAAGGCTGACGCAGCGTCCGGCCAGCGCCAGCGACAGTATTACCAATGGCACCCGAAGCAGATCCGCCCGCGCCTGCCATGCGCCGAACAGTGCGAACACCGCCGCCCCGATAAAGAACCCGGTAAGATCGGCGCGCATCGTCGCAAGGCCCTGCGAACCTATCGGCAACAGAAAGAAGCTGGCACCGGCCTGTGCGGGACGAAAGAGGAAGCCAAGACCGATCATGGCGTTGAAAACGCCGAGCAGTCCAACGATCGCCCGCATTGCGGTGCGCATGTTTGTCGCCTCCCCGGCCTCGCCGAAGGTTTATCACAGTCTGCCGAAGATGCAAGATTCCGGCATTGCTGATGTCAGAATAAACCGACATGATCTTGTCATACGCCGGACAGGAGCGGGCGATGGGGGGACATGGGAGGTTGCTGATCGCCGCGGCGGCAGTCGTAGTGGCTGCTATCGCGAGTGTAGCACTGTTTCAGTCGCAACTCGGGCTGGCGCTTTACCAGCGTGGCGTCGCCGACCGGGGCGGGCGCGACGCGACGGCAGGCCTGCCCGATGGCATCCATGTCGCGGTCTGCGGGTCGGGCTCGCCGTTACCCGATCCGACACGCGCCGGTCCATGCACGGTTGTCATCGCGGGTCGCCATATGTTTGTTGTCGATGCGGGCGAGGGCGGGGCGCGCACCATCACCCGCATGGGCATTCGACCGGGACGGATCGAGGGCGTGTTTCTGACCCATTTCCATTCGGACCATATCGACGGCCTCGGCCCGCTGATGCTGCTGCGCTGGACCGGCAGCGCAGCGACGGTGCCGTTGCCGGTCCATGGCCCGCCGGGGGTCGAGCAAGTCGTCGCCGGGTTCAATGCCGCCTATGCGCTCGATAACGGCTATCGCACCGCGCACCACGGCGCGCAGATCGTGCCGCCATCGGGCGCGGGCGCGACGGCGCAGCCGTTTGCCTTGCCGGGAGCCACAGGTGCGGTGGTTGTCGAAACCGATGGCATCCGAGTGACCGCGTTCCCGGTAAACCATGCGCCGGTTACGCCCGCCGTCGGCTATCGGTTCGACTACAAGGGGCGGTCGGTCGTGCTAAGCGGCGATACGGCGCAGTCGCCGACGCTGATTGCAGCTGCCAACGGTGCCGACCTGCTCGTTCATGAAGCGCTGCAACCCAGGCTGGTGCGCGTCCTCACGGACCGGCTAGCTGCGACCGGGCAGGCGAATACCGCGCAGATTACCCGCGATATTCTCGGCTATCACAGCACCCCCGAACAGGCGGCCGATGCGGCGCGGCAGGCGGGGGTACGCTATTTGCTGCTCAACCATATCGTCCCACCGATGCCGTTCGCATTCGTCTATCCGGCGTTCCTTGGCGACGCGCGGCGGCATTTTGACGGGCCGATCACCGTCGGCGAAGACGGTATGCTGCTCTCGCTGCCTGCCGGATCGACCGCTATCACTCTGCAAAAGCTATTCTGAGGCCAATATGACAAACCGAGTTCTTGCCCATACCGGCGCGCGCTACCCGATCGTCCAGGCTCCGATGGGCTGGATCGCCCGGTCGCAACTGGCGAGCGCGGTCTGCAACGCCGGTGGACTGGGCATCATTGAAACTTCGTCGGGCGAAACGGCCAATTGTCAGGCCGAAATCCTCAAGATGCGCGACCTGACCGACGCGCCGTTCGGGGTCAACCTGCCGATCCTGTTCCTCAAGAACGATAGCATCCTGCGCTTCATCTGCGACAGCGGCGTCAAGTTCGTCACCACGTCGGCGGGTAGTCCGGCAAAGTTTCTGGCACCGCTCAAGGCCGCCGGAATCATCGTCTATCACGCGGTGCCGACCGTCGACGCCGCGCGCAAATGCGTCGAAGCCGGCATCGACGGGCTGGTCGTCGAAGGGGCCGAGGGTGGCGGCTTCAAAAATCCCGAGGAAGTCTCGACGCTGGTGTTGCTTCAGGCGATCCGGCGTATCACCGACGTGCCGCTGATCGCAGCGGGCGGTATTTGCGACGGCAAAGGCATGGCAGCGGCCTTCGCGCTCGGCGCCGAAGCCGTCCAGATGGGCACACGCTTCGTCAGTGCTGCCGAAAGCCCCGTTCATATGAACTACAAGCAGGCGATCATCGATGCGCGTGAGACGGGGACACATGTCCTCAACAAAAAGGCCAGCCCCTGTATTCGCGCGCTGAAGACCGAGCGCACCGCCGCGATGTTCGAAACCGGTCTGATGCCGCCCGATACCTTCAAGCGCATCCTCGACCTGTATTTCGGCGGCGACATGGAGGCGGCGGTGGGACTGGCAGGCCAGACGGCGGGGCTGATCGACGAGGTCAAGACGGCCAAGGCGATCATTGACGAAACCGTTGCCGAATTTCACGCAATCTGCCGACGGATGGGCGGATTGGCGACGGACAGTTTCGGGTGAGGCTGCGCGCCGGTCTCACCCTCGGTCTCCTTGCCGCCACCGCTGCCGCGCCATCGCCCCGTCCGAATATCGTCATCCTCCTCGCCGATGACTGGGGTTTTACCGACGTCGGCGCGTTCGGCGGCGAGATCAAAACCCCCAACATCGATGCATTGGCCGCGCATGGTGTGCGCTTTTCGAACTTTCACGTCGCGGGATCGTGTTCGCCGACGCGCGCCATGCTGCAAACCGGCGTGTCCAACCATCGCGCTGGCCTTGGTAACATGCCCGAGACAATTCCGGCCGAACACCGCGGCAAACCGGGATATGATGCAGAGTTCAACGACCGGGTCGTCACCATCGCCGACCGGCTGCGCGCCAGCGGCTATAGCACCTATCTGACCGGTAAATGGCATCTGGGGCATACGCCGGACAAATTGCCGACGGCATTCGGTTACGACCATGCCTTTGCGCTGAGCCAGTCGGGAGCCGACAATTTCGAGGAGAAGCCCAACCTGCTGCTCTACACCCGCGCCGACTGGAGCGAGGATGGCAAACCGGCGCACCTGCCCAAGGACTATTACTCGTCGCGGTTTATTGTCGACAAGATGATCGCGTATCTCGACGCGGGACAGCTGAGCGGCAAGCCGTTCCTCGCGAGCCTGAATTTCCTTGCCAACCACATCCCGTTGCAGGCCCCCGACGCCGATATCGCCGCGTATCGTGGACGCTACGCCGATGGCTGGACGGCGTTGCGCAACCAACGCCGCGCCGGGGCCATCGCCAAAGGTGTCATTGCTCCGGGCACCGCAATGGTCACGATGGCATCGACCGGCGACTGGCATGCCCTTACGCCCGAGCAAAAGACGCAGCGCGTCGGTGCCATGGCGGCCTATGGCGGGATGGCGACAGCGATGGACCGCCAGATCGGGCGACTGATCGCGCACCTCAAAGCGACCGGTGCCTATGACAACACCGTCTTTGTGTTCCTGTCTGATAATGGCAGCGAGGCGACCGATCCGATGAAGGGCGGCATCAACCGGCTGGCTGCACAATTCCGGTACGACCAGAGCATAGCGCAGCAAGGTCGCCGGGGGAGCCTGACGGCGGTCGGAACCGGCTTTGCCAGCGCACTGGCATCGCCGCTCAAGGGCTATAAGTTTTCCGCCAGCGAAGGTGGCATCCGGGTACCCATGATCATCGCGTGGCCGGGCAACCCCACGATTGGGCAGGGGCGTGTGGTCCCGGCTTTCACCTATGTCACCGATATCGCACCGACACTGCTTGGCGTGGCGGGGTTGCCACCGGGCGATGCGCGCTTCGGGAGGCGGACGGTCGAACCGATGCGTGGGTTCGATCTGACGCCGCTGCTGACCGGGACGGCGGCTGCGGTCCATCCCGCCGAAACCTCACTCGGTTACGAACTGTCGGGTAACGCAGTGCTGTTCAAGGGCGACTGGAAACTGGTGAAGAACCTGCCACCCTATGGTGACGGCACCTGGCACCTGTTCGACATCGCCAGCGACCCCGGCGAGACGACCGACCGGGCGGCGGCGGAACCGGCGCGCTTCACGGCGATGCAGGCCGATTATGCCGCCTTCGCCAAGGCCGATCAGGTGCTGCCGATGCCCGACGGCTACACCGCACCCAGTCAGATCCAGAAAAATGCGCTGGAGGAGTTGTTCTGGACACCGCTCCGGCGCTGGGGGCCATGGGCATTGGGCGCGCTGGCCTTGCTCGTCGGCGGGGTATGGCGCGCGCGCCAGCGCCGCCCATGACCCGCTTCGACCGCCGGACGCGGTTGCTGGCGGCAGGGCTTGCCGCGCTTGCAGGCTTTGTCGATGCCACTGGCTTCATCGCCAGCAGCGGCTTTTTCGCGTCGTTCATGAGCGGCAATACGACCCGACTTGGCGTGGCGCTGACCGGCAATACCGGGCAGGCCGCCATTGCGGCATCGCTCATTGCCAGTTTCGTCGGCGGCGTCGTTGCCGGAACACTTGTCGGCAGGGCGGCGGGAGCCTGGCGGCGGCCGGTGATCCTGCTGCTCCTCGCTGTCGTTCTCGCGCTCGCGGCGGTGTCGGGGCGCAGCGCCTTCTTGCCTGCAATCATGATCGCCGCGTTTGCGATGGGAGCCGAAAACACCGTGTTCGAAGCCGGCGGCGATGTGGCGATCAGCCTGACCTACATGACCGGCAATCTCGTCAAGATCGGGCAGCGGATTGCGGTTGCGCTGCGCGGCGGCGACGCGCTGGGCTGGCTGCCGTTCCTGATGCTATGGCTCGCGATGGTCGGCGGCGCGGTGGCGGGCGCGGCGGTCTGGCCGCAATTGGGGCTGGCGGGGCTGTGGGTGGCTGCGGCGGCGGCAATGCTGCTGGCTGCTGCCAGCGCGGTGATCGGCAAGGTCGATTAGCAGCGCCGGCGGTTTGCCATGCAACCGTTGCGCCTGAATGATGTTAGGACGACGTGGGCGACGCAGCCGCCCGAACACCCTGATTGGAACACCCCGTGCGCCACCGTACTCTCAGCCCGTGGCTCGCCATCGGGCTCGATGCCTGGACGCTCGGCATGGAATCGGCGTCGGTCATTGGCCTGCGGACAATGAAGATCGCCATGGGCGGACCGGCAGGCGATGTCGAATCGAAGCTGATGGTCGATGAAAAGGTCAAGGCGGCGGTCGAACTGCAAGCCGCGCTGTGGACGGGCAAATTGGGGTCAAACCCGACAATGGCCACCAAACAGGCGCTGCGCCTTTATTCGGGCAAGGTGCGCGCGAACCGCAAACGGCTGAGCAAAGTCTGACCCTAGCGTCGCGCCAGACCCTTTTGCCCCATGCGCCACCGCATCTGATCGAACCGGTCCTGCCCGAAAAACGGTTCGCCATCGAAGACCATCAGGGGCACCCCATAGTGCCCGCCCTTGCGCTGGTCGGTCTGGTTGGTTTCGATGGCAGCGCGGTAGTGCGCATCGTTCGCCGTGACCGCTGCATCGAGTTCGCTAAGGTCGAGACCGGCGCGTTCGGCGGCGCGGGCGAGATGGTCGCCAAGATGCCAGTCGACGGTGTTGCCGTCCCAGATCAGCGCGCTGACTTGGCGGATGAACGCCAGCCCCCGCCCGCGTTCGGCGGCGGCAACGCCAAGGTGGCTCAGTCGGTGGATATGCGGTTGTTCCTTGGGATAGGTCCGCGTCGCCGGGTCCATCAGCACCGGATCGGGCGACGGCCAGCGATAGGGCAGGCCGAGAAATTCCGCAGTGCGATAGGTGTCGCGCACCAGATACGATATCCACAGCGGATCGGCCTTGGCGAAGAAATCGGCCTGTCGAACGGCGATGGGATAGACGATCCCGACCTTGCACGCGACGTCGTATTCGGTCTCGAGCGCGACGAGACGCGGCGTAACGAGATAGCTGTACGGCGAGCGGAACGACCAGAAAAGATCATAGGTAAGCGTCACGCCCGGCTGCCGATAGCCTTGGTGCGAATGTTGAGCTGCCCGGCAAGCCCGGCAGTCCGGTGGTGCTCGATCGCCTTGTATTCGGGCGACGCGATCATGGTCATCATCGCTGCTGGCGACGGATATTCAGCAAGCGCCACCATGTCCCAAAGCTCGTCGACTTCGCCCATGACAATCCCGGTTACCGGGCCGGCGTAGATCGATTTTCCTCCGACGGCCGCAAGGCACGCCTGCACCCCGGCACCATAGCGAAGATAGGCTTCGCGACCGCTGAGTTCGGGTTCGGAGCCGTCGGCGTATTCGGCTTTCACCTTGAACTTGAGCAGATTGACCATGACCAGCGGGCCATGGTCGGCGGCACCGGGGCCGAAGAAAAACGCCTGCGCCTGGTCCGACGTCGGGTGGAGATGATTGATGACGTTCACTTCGTCGCCTCGATGAAAGTGTTGATAAGCGCTGCAAGTTCTTCGGGTGCATCTTCCTGCAGGAAATGCCCGCCGCCCTTGATGATCGTGTGCGGCTGGTCCTTGGCACCCGGCACGCGGCCGATGAAGGCCTTTTCGCCGCCCGATGTCACCGCGTCCTTGTCCGAAAAGCATGTCAGCACCGGCTTCTCGAAGCGCCCGAGCACCTCCCACGCCGCTTTGTTCTCGGCGACCGAGCCATGCTCGGGGGTAATCGGCACCAGTATCGGGAACTGCCGCGCGCCTTCCTTGTAGCGTTCGTCGGGGAAGGGGGCGTCATAGGCGGCGATTTCCGCCGAAGTCAGGTCGCGGGTCGTGCCACTGTTGACGATGACGCCGGTGGGGAACTCGGGCACCGACTGACTGAATTTCAACCACGCCGCGAACCCCTCCGACCAGCCAGTACCGATCGGCAATCCGGTGTTGGCAATGACGAGGCGCGCGAAGCGTTCGGGAAAAGCAGCGACGAGACGCAACCCGATGAGCCCGCCCCAATCCTGACAGAACAGCGTGATGTCGGTGAGGTCGTTCGCCAACAGCCAGTCGCGCATCCACTGGACATGGCGTTCATAGGTATAATCGGTCCGCGCCGCCGGCTTATCGGACTTGCCGAAGCCGATGAGGTCGGGGACGACGACACGGTGTCCGGCGGCAGTCAGCGGCGCGACAAACTTGCGATACAGGTACGACCAGCTTGGTTCGCCGTGCATCAGCAGGACCGGAGCGGCGTCGCGCGGGCCTTCGTCAATAGCGTGAACCCGCAACGTGGTGCCATCGCAGTCGGTGATGTCGGTATAGTGTGGCGTGAACGGATAGTCGGCGATCTCCGCAAAGCGGGCGTCGTCTGTGCGCAAAACCTGCATCTATCACTCCCCGTTCGATGTCTTAGAATTGACATCATTCATGCCACAAAAACCGCGTCCGGTCAACGTACCGGATCGTTGACCACGAACCTGACACCAATGTGATTGGTCCCCAAACTCATTTCCTGAAACTGTCGCGCGGCGGGGCGATAGCGCGCGCAATAATTGCCCGCACACAGGTAAGAGCCACCCTTGATGATGTGCATCCCGACTTCCGGTCCGCCGTCGGACCGCGTCCATTCCCAGACGTTGCCGATCATGTCGTACAGCCCAAAGGCGTTGGGCGGGAAACAGCCGACCGGCGCGCGCCCGGTAAAACCGTCGGTGCCGAGGTCCTTCACGGGAAACACCCCCTGGTAGTAATTCGCCTGCGGCTTGCCGCTGGCGTCGAGCGGTTCGGGCAGTGCCGTCTGTCCGGCGCGGGCTGCGTATTCCCACTGTGCCTCGGTCGGCAGGGCCTTTTTCGCCCAACGGGCATAGGCCTCCGCATCCTCATAGGCGATCTGCACGACGGGCGTACTCGCCTTGCCGTCGATCGATTCCGCCGGTCCCGATGGGTGCCGCCATTGCGCGCCCGCCACCCAGCGCCACCAGCGTGGATCATCATCGTTGGGCACTGTGAACACCGCACCGCCGGGTTGCGTCATGTCGGCGGGTGCATCGGGGAGTACCGGCGGTGCCCGTTCGGCGACGGTCTTGTACCCTGTGGCCTTCACGAATGCCGCGAATTCAGCATTGGTCAATTCGTGCGCATCGATCCGGAAACTATCGACATGGACGCGGCGGGGCGGCCCTTCTTCGACATAATGCGCGTCTTCGCCCATGATGAAATCACCCGCCGGAACCCGCACCATCGGCGCGCGCGACAGGTCGGCACAGCGCGACTTGGGCGATTGCCCGCACGCAGCCAGCGCCAATGCTGCGATCAAGATACTGTGCCGCACTGACCCTCCGTCGATCTTCAGCACGCTAGCGCGGTTTTGTGCGGAAGGCGAAGTATCGCGACGTAATCCGCTGAAACGACGATCCCTGCCGCCCAGCCGTGGCGGCTGCCCTTTCCAGACGGACACGCTGCCGCTAAACCCCGATGCGATGCAAAAGCCGCCGCACCCCGCCATTGCCGCCGGTGCCCATCCGTTTCCGCATTCCCATCTGCTCGGCATTGCCGGTCTCGAAGCGTGGGAGATGCTGTTCCTGCTCGACGAAGCCGAACAATGGGTCGAGTTGAACCGCGGCGCTGCAAAGCACGACAGCCGCCTCGCCGGACTGACCCAGATCAACTGCTTCTTCGAAAACAGCACTCGCACGCTGCTCAGCTTCGAAATCGCCGGGAAGCGCCTCGGGGCCGATGTCGTCAACCTCGGCGTCAGCGGATCGTCGGTGAAGAAGGGCGAAACGCTGCTCGATACCGCGCTGACCCTGAACGCCATGCACCCCGACATGATCGTCATCCGTCACGGCTCGTCGGGCGCGGTGCAGTTGATCGCCGAAAAGCTCAATTGCCCAGTGTTGAACGCTGGCGACGGACGGCACGAACACCCGACCCAGGCGCTGCTCGACGCACTGACGATCCGGCGTCGCAAGGGACGCATCGAAGGGCTGACGGTGGCGATCTGCGGCGATATTCTCCACAGCCGCGTGGCACGGTCGAACTTTCAGTTGCTGACGGCGCTAGGTGCCAAGGTCCACGCCGTCGCCCCGCCGACCTTGCTGCCGCCGGATATCGGCCATCTTGGGGCCGATAGCTTCACCGACATGGACAAGGGGCTGGCGGGGGCGGATGTGGTGATGATGCTCCGCCTGCAGACCGAGCGGATGGACGGGGCGTATGTACCGTCGACACGTGAGTATTTCCGCTTTTTTGGGCTGACTGAAGAACGGCTGCGCCATGCCGCCGACGATGTTCTCGTGATGCACCCCGGACCGATGAATCGCGGCGTCGAAATCGACGGGGCCATTGCCGACGACATCGTGCGCTCGGCGGTCACCGAACAGGTCGAAATGGGGGTCGCGGTGCGCATGGCGTGCCTCGATGTGCTGACTCGCACCCGGCGTGGCGCGTGGTGAGGCCGCTCGCCTTTACCGGTGGCCGGGTGATCGATCCCGCATCGGGGTTCGATGCCGTGGCGACAGTCATCGTCCGCGACCGCGTCATCGTCGGGATCGGCCATGATGCGCCGCCGCCCGATGCCGAAGTCATCGACGCCACGGGCCTGATTGTCGCGCCCGGCCTGATCGATGCCGGAGTCTTTCGCGCCGATGCCCATGCCTGCCACGCCGGTGGCATAACCCGCGTCGTGCTGATGCCCGATCAGCGCCCGCCGCTCGACGATCCGGCGCTGGTGGCGTTCGCCCAGCAGATGGGCAGGCCCGATGTCTGGGTCCATCCGCTGGTCGCAGCAACGCGCGGCCTTGCCGGGGTCGAGCTCGCCGAAATCGGGCTGGCGCGCGAAGCCGGCGCGGTCGGCGTCGCGACAGGCCGGAGTGGAATCGCCAATGCTGCGGTGATGCATCGCCTGCTGAGTTATGCCACCACATTCGACATGGCGGTCGTCACCCATGCCGAAGATGCCGCGCTGACCGCCGGCGCGGTCGCCACCGAAGGCGATTATGCGACGCGGCTCGGGCTCGCCGCAGCTCCGGCCTTTGCCGAAGCGCTCGCCATCGCCCGCGATGTGCGGCTCGCCGAAGCGACCGGCGCACGGTTGCACATCCGTCAGGTGACCACCGCCGAGGGGGCCGATCTGGTGCGGGCGGCCAAGGCGCGCGGCGTCCGCGTCACCGCCGGGGTCACCCCGGCACACTGGTTGCTCGGCGAAACCGCGACGGCAGATTTTCGCAGTTTTGCCCGCCTGTCGCCGCCGTTGCGCAGCGACAACGACCGTCGCGCGGTCGAAGCCGCGCTCGCCGATGGCACCATCGACATTATCGCGTCGGGCCACGACCCGCGCAGCGCCGAAGCCAAACGCCTGCCCTTCGCCGATGCCGCGCCGGGGATGGCAGGGGCGCAAACGCTGCTTGCACTCGCGCTCTCGCTCAGTCGATCGGGTGCGCTGCCACTGGCGCGGGTGCTGCATGCGATGACGGCGGCTCCGGCGGCACTGTTCGGGCTGGCTGCCGGATCGCTCAGCGTCGGTTCAGCTGCCGACCTCATGTTATTCGATGAAGGCGCACCGTGGCGTATCGATGGGGACGCCTTTCACGGGGCCGGAAACACCCCGTTCGACGGTCAGCCGGTGCAGGGCCGGGTGCGGATGACGGTCAAGGGAGGAGACATAGTTTGGCGCGGTTGAGTGTTCTGGTCTGGGCGACAATGCTGACAATGGGCACGCCTGTGGCGATGCTGACATTTGTCGCTCCTGTGGTCGCGCAAACTGCCAATGCGGCGGCATCGGTTAAGGCGGGTGTCGAAAAATGGCGCGCCAATGATTGGACCGGTGCGGTGGCGCTGTGGCAGCCGTTTGCTGCTGCTGGCGACGCCGATGCGCTGTTCAACATGGGGCAGGCGTACAAGCTCGGGCGCGGCGTCACCAAAGACCCCGCCGTCGCGCGCGATTATTATCGCAAGGCGGCAATCAAGGGCCATCTTCCGGCACAGGCCAACTTGGGGATTCTGTTGTTCCAAGCGGGCGAAAAGCCCGAATCGATGCGCTGGCTCAAGGCTGCGGCCGATAAGGGCGAGATGCGCGCGCAATATGTTTTCGGCATCGCCAGCCTGAATGGCGACGGCACGCCGCGCAACATGGGGTTGGCCTATGGCTATCTGCTGCGGGCTGCCGCGCAAGGGCTGACGCAGGCGACCAGCGCTATCGGATCGATCGAGGCGACACTGTCACCGACCGATCGTGCCAACGGCGAGGCAGTCAGCGCCAGCCTTGCGGCGGGGCAGGGGGTTCCGGCAGGACTTGCCTCGCGTCCGGTGCTGACAGCGCAAGCCGATCCTCCCAAGCCGCAGCCGGTGGCGACGATCAACGCATTGCCGGTTGGTGCGCCGCCCGTGGCCCCGAAAGCGGCATTGCCGACCGCTGTACCTGCCAAACCGGTCGTGCTGCCAGCTGTACCGGCGGCTGTGACGCAAGTAGTGGTCAAACCCGCTACCGCACCGTTGCCAGCTCCGGCTGCAAAACCCGCAGCGTCACAAGCGCTTCCGGTGCCCGCCGCGATCCCCCCCGAACGCGTCGTCACCGGTGCACCGGCGACGGTGGCCATCAAACCGCCACTGACCGAAACCCATGCGCAACCGCAAGTCGTCGTCATCCGACCCGAAGCACCGCCTACCGCTGCGCCGATGGTTGAACCCGCGCTGGTTGCGGTGACCAAAGGGGTTCCCATTGCCAAACCCGTAGCGCCAGTTGCAAAACCAGTTCGTGACGCCCCCGCCAAGTCGGCTCGCAAAGCCGAACCGGCGTGGCGCGTCCAACTCGGTGCGTTCGGCAAACGCGCGCAGGCCGAAGCGGCATGGAAGAGTTTTGCCAAAGCGCACCGCGATGCCGCGCGCGGCGAGACACCGGTGTACGAAAGCGATAGCGGCGTCACCAAGCTCCAGCTTGGCCCGTTCAAGACCCGCGATGACGCCAAAGCAGCCTGCGCCAAACTGGCCTTTGCCGGACAAAGCTGCTTCGTCGCAGGCAATTGACCATTGCCCTGAACTTGGAGCGGGTGGTTGAGTTGCACGCCCGATGCGCTACGCTGCGACCAAATCTTTGGGGAGTACCACATGAAAGCCGTTCAGTGCGTCGAGCACGGCCTTCCGGAAAAGCTTGTCGTCAATGACATTCCGACGCCCGAACCCGGCCCCGGCCAAATCCGCGTCGCGGTACGCGCAGCGGGGATCAATTTCCCCGACGTGCTGATCATTCAGAACCTTTATCAGTTCAAACCCGCCCTGCCGTTCAGCCCCGGTGGCGAGGCGGCGGGCATTGTCGATGCGCTCGGTGAGGGCGTCACCGACGTCGACATCGGCGACCGCGTCGTCGCGATGACCGGCAACGGCTGCATGGCCGAATTCGTCATCGCCAACCGCGCGCAAGTCGTACCGATCCCCGGCGACATGCCGTTCGACATCGCCAGCGGCTTCACCATGACCTATGGCACCTCGCACCATGCACTCAAGCAGCGCGCGCACCTGCAACCCGGTGAGACGCTACTGGTGCTGGGCGCGGCCGGCGGTGTCGGGCTGGCGGCGGTCGAACTCGGCAAATTGATGGGGGCGAAGGTCATCGCCGCAGCGTCGACCGACGAGAAACTGGCGCTGTGTCGCCAATACGGTGCCGACGAGACGATCAACTACGCGACCGAAGACCTGAAGGCGCGGCTCAAGGAACTCGCGCCGAAGGGCGTGGACGTGGTCTATGATCCGGTCGGCGACCGTTATGCCGAACCGGCGTTTCGTGGCATCGCTTGGAACGGGCGCTATCTGGTGGTCGGCTTCGCCGGTGGCGCCATCCCGTCGCTGCCGCTCAACCTGCCGCTAATCAAGGGCGCGTCGATCGTCGGGGTGTTCTGGGGAGCCTTCACCCAGGCCGAACCGGCCGTCCACCGCGCCAACATGGCCGAACTGCTCGAATGGTACCGTGCGGGCAAGCTGAAGCCATATGTGTCGAAGCACTTCAAACTCGAAGAGGGGGCTGCGGCGATCCGCTGGATGATGGACCGGAAGGCGACGGGCAAGGTGGTGCTGGAGGTGGGTTGATCAGAGCGTCAGCGCATCCACCCGCGCGCACCATGCCGTCATCCCCGGCCGCGCGACCGTCAGTACTTTGCCCTCAACAGTCCGGTCGAGGACAAATATCATCGACCGCACCGCCAGATCGGCAACGCTGATCGCCTCACCCGCCAGCCAGTCGCGGGCGGTCAGCTTGGCTTCGAGGCTGTCGTAATGGCGGGCCAGTTCGGCAACCACCTGCACTTCGGTCTTGCGCCCGGTGCCTTGCGTCGTCGCCACTTTGCGCAGTGCGCCGGGGATCAGCCGGGTCATCAGACTGCGTTTCAATCCGGTGGGTTCGTGGCGCAGCAGATCATCGATGAACGACGCGCGGTTTTGTGGCCAGTTGCGCATCGTCAGATCGAAGAAATACAGGCTTTCATCGGCCCAGTCTTCGAGGATCAGCGCATCGGCGCGGTCGCGCGGGTCGGCGGGCAGCAGCGGCGGTGTCGGTTCGAGGACATCGAGATAGGCGATGATCTCGGTCGAATCGACGATGATCCTGCCGCCGAAATCGACCGCCGGAAACTTCCCCGTGGGGCTGATATGTTTGTATTTGCCGGGAATGATCGGTACTTCGACGGTCAGCCAGCTCAACCCCTTGAGCCGCATCGCCCTTCGCACCTTGTCGCAGAAGGGCGAGATATCATATTGATAAAGCGTGATCGTCATTGATTTCCCCACCGCTCTGCGTTCCGGCCGTCGGCCACCCGATATCAATCTTCGGCAAATAGCGCCGCCAAGTCACGCGCGCCGTGGAGCACGCGCACTAATTCAATGCCATCCGGCAGGGGGCGATAGAAAATTACGTAGCTCCGGTGGATAAACGAACGCAGATTGGCGGCAAGGTCGGATCTTGCCCGGCCAAGGTACGGAAACGCTGCGAGGCCTTCGCAGATTTCCTCGATGCGATCGATTAGCCGGTCAGCGGCATCAGGATCGCTGCGCGCAATGTACAAGCCTATATCCAGAAGGTCTTGCTTGGCTTGTGGAAGCCTAACGACGCGCGGCATCAGGCTGTCACGGTTCTCTCGGCTGCAACGCGGTCGTGGATTTCCTGGCGCAGTGCTTCCCAGTCCATCGGTTCGGCGGGTCCACTGTCCAGCCCCGCCTGGATTTCGGCGCGAAGCCAAGCGAGCTTTTCAACGCTGCTCGTGTGACGTTGCTGAAACCACATCAGCGCCTCCCGCACCACTTCACCCTCGTTGGCAAAGTGGCCACCTTCGACCTCCGCACGCACAAATGCGTCAAGTTCGGGGCTGAGCGTGAGGCTGACATCGGTCATCCCAAGAATCTAGATATGCAAACGCGCCATGTCAAAGAGCGACATTGCTAGTGCCAACGTTGCGCCGCTGCATCGTCGCTGGCTTTCGCGGCCACCCAACCATCGCCCTCCTGCTTCCAAAAGGGCGCTTTGGTTTTCAGCCAGTCCATCAGGAACTCTGCCGCCTGGAACGCTTCGCCCCGGTGCGTGGCGGCGATGGCGACAAGGACGATGGGGTCGGCGGGCTGGAGCGCGCCGTAGCGGTGAATTACCGTGCCGGCGAGGACCGGCCAGCGCGCCTCGGCTTCGGACGCAATGTTGGCCAACTGGCGCCCGGTCATCGCGGGATAATGTTCGAGGGTCAGCGGGTGGTCGCGGACGAGTCCCGTGAAGGTCACAACCGCGCCGATGTCGATGCGTCCGGCGCTGAGCGCGGTGACTTCGGCGGCGATGTCGAAGGTTTCGGACTGAACGCGGGTTGTAATCATCCCCCTGTCACCGGCGGGAAGATCGCGACTTCGGCTTCGGTCGGCACAAAGGCATCCATCCCGACGAAATCCTGATTGACCGCGACCCGGATCGCGCTGCGGTCGGCGAGTGCCGCTGCGTGCCCCGGCGACCGCGTCGCCAGCCAGTCGAGCAGCTCCGCGACCGTCCCCGGCGGCACGTCGAGACGTTCCTCGCCGACTCCAATGCGCTCACGCACCCACGCAAAATACAGCAATGTCAGCATGTCACGCCATATGTTTCAGGCCGACCCGCAGGTAATCATAGCCTGTCACCAGTGTCAGCCCGGCGGCCACCCATAGGCAGGCGATGCCGATTGCGCGCACCGGCAGCCACGGGATCAGCGCCCCGGCGCCCGCCAGCACCAGCGCACCCAGCGCGATCATCTGGAACGCCGTCTTCCACTTTGCCAGCTGCGACACCGGCAGCGACACCTGCAGGCTCGCCAGATATTCGCGCAGGCCCGACACGATGATCTCGCGCAGCAGGATGATCAGCGCGGCAACCACTCCCAGACCATGGACAATGCGGCTGTCGACCAGCATGACTATGACGGCGGCGACCATGATCTTGTCGGCGATCGGATCGAGGAACACGCCGATCTTGCTGACCGTGCCATAGGCGCGCGCCAGATAGCCATCGAGATAGTCGGTCGCCCCGGCAATGCAGAACAGCACGAAGGCCGCGAGCCATTCCCACGGGTTCGGCCCCCACATCAACGCAACCAGCCCGGGCACCGCGAGGATGCGCGACAGCGTCAGCAAATTGGGGAGGCTAGACAACACGCGGCATCTCTAGGCAATCAGGGGCGAGCGAACAAGATTGGGGAATCTGATGGACGTCAGTGAAGCGATTGCCAGCCGCCGCTCGGTGCGCGGGTTCCTCGATACGCCGGTCGATCCGTCGCTGATCCGCGAGATTGTCGAAAAGGCGGCGCGCGCACCGTCGGGCGGCAATCTTCAGCCGTGGCATATCGATGTCGTCGGCGGCCCGCCGCTCGATGAGCTGAAGAAGATCATGTCGAAGCGCGTCTTCGAAAGCCCTAAGGGCGAACCGACCGAATACGACATCTACCCGAAGGAATTACCCGCGCCGTATAGCGATTACCGCTTCGGCGTCGGCGAGGAATTGTATCGTGCGCTTGGCATTCCGCGTGAAAACAAGGCCGGGCGGATGATGTGGTTCGCCCGCAACTTCAACTTCTTCAACGCGCCGGTGGCGCTGTTCTGCACGGTGCGCAAGACGATGGGCCCGCCGCAGTGGAGCGACCTTGGCATGTACCTGCAAAGCGTCATGCTGCTGCTGCGCGAGGCAGGGCTCGATTCGTGCCCGCAGGAATGCTGGGCGATTTATCCGCAGACGATTCGCGCGTTTCTCGACATTCCGGAGGAGCGAATGCTGTTCACCGGCATGGCGATCGGCTGGAAGGACGATGCCGACCCCGCCAATGCGGCGCGTCCGGCGCGCGCGCCGCTGGAGGCGTTTGCGACGTTTCGGGGGATTTAAAGTGCTGCGCATACCGTTCATCATCAACCTGTTGATCCTCGTCCCGGTATGCCTCGCGATGGCGACGTCGCGCGATGGCGGCGTCGCCAGCGTGTTCGAGGGCAAGGTTGCGGCGTCGGAGGGCTTTCGCATCATCGTCTTTGCGATGTGGACGGCCATCCTGATTGGCTCGGTCGCCGGGCTGGTCTGGCCGGAGCGCATGCTGCCGCTGCTGATGCTGCAAGTGGTCTATAAATCGGTCTGGCTGGCGCTGTTTGCCTGGCCGCTGTTTCGGTCCGGCGGCTGGGCGGCAGTGCCGCAAGGCGTTACGGCGAGCTTCATTTTCATCGTCGCCGTCTGGCCGTTCTTCATTGTCCGCGCGCTGACGATGACCGGTTAAGGCATCGTCCGCGTCATGTCTGTTTCACCCGATAAAGCGGTGCATTTGGAAAGTTAGAGATGGATATTCCACACCGCCTGAACCGCCCGCGCATCGCGCCGCTCGATGTCGCGGAATGGGAGCCGAAGCTGCGTGAGCAGATGCTCCCCAACCGGCCAGCAGAAATGGGCGACGGCGATGTGTTCAACATCTTCAAGACGCTTGCCAATCATCCCAAGCTGGCCGGACGGTTCGGGCGCTGGGGCGACCAGATTTTGTTTCGCTCGTCACTAAGCCCGCGCGACCGCGAACTGGCGATCCTGCGGGTCGGCTGGCTGGCGCGGGCAACCTATGAATGGCACCATCATGTCGCCATTGCGCGCGACCATGCGGGAATGAGCGCGGAGGATATCGAACTGGCGCGCGCCGGCCCGCATGCCGGGGGAACAAGCGATGACGACGTGCTACTGCGCGCTGTCGACGAACTGGTGGGCGACCACTTCGTTAGTGACGCCACTTGGGCGGCGCTGGCGAAGCGATTTGACCAGACTCAACTGATCGATCTGGTGTTCACCGTCGGCCAGTACACGATGGTCAGCATGGCGCTGAACAGCTTCGGGGTGCAGCTGGAGCCCGAATATCGGCGTTGAATCAGGATTGTCCGGCGTCGTCCGGCCAGTCGATAGCACGGGTCATGATCTCGTCCCAGCTATAGGGGCAAGTTTCGGGGAAGGTTCGTAGCGGCAGGTCGGTTTCAGCGGAGGCTTCACGACGGGCTGTTGCATAGGCCTCGATAAGCGCTTCGTTTCGCCGACTCTTGAGGCTGGGATTGCTTTCGATCTGGCGTTCGCTGCGCCGTCGCTGCTCGGCTATCGTCAATGTCCAGCTACGCGAGCGTCGTTCGGGCTGGTGCTCCCATTTCAAAATATGCTGGAGCAACCGAGCTAGGGCGCTCTCGAGTTTGTCGAACTGTTCGTGTCCCAAATCCTCAATTTCCTCGGCAATCCACGCGCGGTCGAGCAGATGTAATTGGCCAGATCGCAGCAGCATCGCCTGGTGAAAGGCCCAGGCGGCATAATCAGATTCATACGTCGGGACGACATAATCCTCGGGTTCGTTTCGCAACAGAGTCGCCATGCAGTAATGATACCGCGTCATCCGCGCGGATGAAAGTGGCCGTGGATCGCATCCGCCATCGCCGCGCTGATGCCCGGCGCGCGGCGGAGTTCGTCGAGGCTCGCGCCGCGCACGGCGCGCGAGGTGCCGAAATGCATCAGCAGCGCCTTCTTGCGGGCTGGACCGATGCCGGGGACGTCGTCCAATGGATTCGCCGTGATCGCCCGCGTGCGTTTGGCCCGGTGCGCGCCGATGGCGAAACGGTGCGCCTCGTCGCGCAAGCGCTGCAGAAAGAACAGCAGCGGGCTGTTCGGGGGCAGGGTAAGTTCGCGCCCCGACGGCAGGTAAAAGGTTTCGCGTCCGGCGTTGCGGTCCGGCCCCTTCGCGACGCCGACGACGCAGACATTGTGGACGCCCAATTCGCCGAGCGCCTCGGCCACTGCCGATAATTGTCCCTTGCCGCCGTCGATCAGTACAAGGTCGGGCCAATCGCCATTCTCGCGGTCGGGGTCTTCGCGTTCGAGCCGCACAAAGCGCCGCGACAGCATGGCGTTCATCATGGCAAAATCGTCGCCGGGGGTGATCTTGGCATCGTTCATGTTGAACTTGCGGTACTGGTTCTTGCGGAACCCCTCCGGCCCCGCGACGATCATCCCGCCCAGTGCGTTGGTGCCCATGATATGGCTGTTGTCGTAGACCTCGATGCGCTTTGGCGGCGTGTCCAACTCGAACACGTCGGCGAGTTCGATCAACAGCTTACCCTGCGTTGTTGACTCGGCGAGCCGCCGCAGCAACGCCTCGCGAGCATTGCGGCTCGCCTCCTCGACCTGCCGCCGGTTTGGGCCGCGCTGCGGCATCCGCACCGCGATCCGCCGACCGGCCTTTTCGGACAGCGCCTCGGCGAGCAGCGCCTCCTCGGCGAGCTTGCGGTCGAGCAGCACCTCTCGCGGTACCGGCAGTTCTTCGTACAGCTGGGCGAGGAAGGCCATCAGCACCTCGTCCTCGCTGACACCGTCGGCGTGCGCCGGGAAAAAGGCGCGATGCCCCCAGTTCTGCCCGCCGCGCACGAAGAACGCCTGCACGCACATCGTCCCGCCCTCGCAGGCCAGCGCGACGATATCGGCATCGACAGCGCTGTCGGCTCCGGCGACCGACCCCGCCTGGACGAAGGTTAACGCCTTCAGCCGGTCGCGCAGCACGGCGGCAATCTCGAAGTCGCGCGCGTCTGCCGCCTCGGTCATCGCTGCCCCGAGCTTGCGCTGCGCCTCCTGCGTCCGTCCCGACAGAAACGCCTTCGCGTCGTCGACTAGTTCGGCATAGGCCGGCGGATCGATGCGCCCCACACATGGCGCCGAGCAGCGCTTGATCTGGTAGAGCAGGCACGGCCGCGAACGATTGGCAAAGAAGCTGTCGTTGCACGAGCGCAGCAGGAACACCTTTTGCAGCGCATTGAGCGTAACGTTGACGGCACCGGCGCTGGCGAACGGGCCGTAGTAAACCCCCTTGCCAACGCGCGCCCCGCGAAACTTTGAAATGCGGGGAAAAGCATGGTCTTCGCGCAGGAAGATGAATGGAAAAGACTTATCGTCACGCAGCAGCACATTGTACGGGGGGCGGAAGCGCTTGATCAGTTGCGCTTCGAGCAGCAGCGCCTCGGCTTCGGTGTTGGTCGTGACCACCGTCATGTCGCGGGTCTGCGCGATCATCCGCTGCAGTCGCCGCGACAGCTTGGCGGGCTGCGTATAATTTGTCACCCGCGCCTTCAATGCTCGCGCCTTGCCGACGTACAGCACATCGCCACGCGCATCGGTCATCCGATACACGCCGGGGCGCGCGGGCAAGGTGCGCAGAACGTTGCGGATCGCGGCAATGCCGAGCTCGATATCGGGCGCGCTGCCCTTCACCGTAAAGGCAGCGGCATCCTCGGCGAAACGGTCGGGCAGGGGGGAGATCGGTGGCAGTGCCATGGCCGGGATTTAGGGCGCGCGGCGCCGACCGGCAACTCTCCGCTCCAGAACCACAACGCTTTCAATTTCACCGTGTAGGTCAGCCGCCCAACTTCCCGAATACAGTCTCATATTCGGTCATGCGGCCCTGGGTCAGTAACAGCGCTTGCTCGATCAGCCGGTCGCCCGCGATGCGCCCGCGAAAGTCGCCCATCTGGCCGTCGATGACTTCGGCATCGGCGGGGTTCCAGCCCGCGATCTGGTCGATGCGGGTGATCCCGGCGGCGCGCAGCCGATCGGCGAATTTTGGACCGACACCCTTCAACTGCTGCAGGTCGAGCGGGTCGACAGTGTGATCGCCCGTTGCAGCCAGCCCGAGCGGTGTCGAACCCTCGCGGTCAAGCCGCGATCGGGCAAAATCACGGCGCAATTTATCGACCTCGTCCGACAATGGGCGAATTTGCGCTTCGCGCGCCTTGAGTTCGACGCCGAGCCGGTCGCGTTCCAACAGCGCGGCATCGCGTTCGCGTACCAGCCCGTCGACACGTTCGGACAGCACGGCGGCGCGACGCTTCAGCCCCGAACGCAGTGCAAAGCCGATGATCAGGCCAACGATGGCTGCAACGGCGGCGGTAAGCAGAATCACCGGATCGATCGAATAGGTCATGTGCAGTCTCCCTGTGCCCGTCCTTGCCAGACGGGCAGAAGGGCGTCGAGTTCCGCACAACTGTACCAGTGCCTGCGGCGGTGCCACCCTCGACCAGCGCGCGGTCAGCGGCTATCCGCTTGGATAACCATGACTCACGTGCCCCATGTCTATTCCGCCGGTGAAAAGCGACTGGCGCTCGCGGCGGTGCTTATCGTGCTGTTCCTGTCGGCGCTTGACCAAACTATTGTCGCGACCGCCATGCCGCGCATCATCGCCGAACTGCGCGGGCTGGAGCGGATCGCGTGGGTGGCGACGGCGTACCTGCTGACTTCGACGGTGACGGTGCCAATTTATGGCAAGCTCGGCGACATCTATGGCCGCCGCCCGATTTTGGTGTTCGGCGTTGTGGTGTTTCTCACCGGCTCGGCGCTGTGCGGCCTTGCCGGGGAGAGGACGACCCTGCCGCTGATTGGTGACGGCATGAACCAGTTGATCGTCTTTCGCGCCGTCCAGGGCCTTGGTGCGGGCGCGCTGACAACGGGCGCTTTCGCCACGGTCGCCGATATCGCCCCGCCGGCCGAACGCGGACGCTACACCGGGCTGTTCGGGGCGATGTTCGGCCTTGCCGGGTTGGCGGGGCCGGTCGTCGGGGGGCTGCTGACCGATCATGCGACGACGAGCCTGTTCGGCCATGTCATCAGCGGCTGGCGTTTTGTTTTCTATGTCAATCTGCCGCTTGGACTGGTGGCGCTCTATGTCCTTCTTAACCATCTCCCGACCGGTGGCCGCACGGGCAAGGCAAAGATTGACTGGACAGGGAGTGCGTTGATCATCGGCTGGTCGGTACCGCTGTTGCTGGCGCTCAGCTGGGGTGGGCATGGCGCGGGCTGGGGTGCGCCGCGGGTCATTTTCGGCTTCGCGTTCGCGGCAGTGGCGTTTGCCGCATTTATCATTGTATCGCGCGGCAAGGCGCACGCCGTCGTGCCGCTCGATCTGTTTGCCGATCCGGTGGTGGCGCGTGGCAATGCGGCGCTGTTTCTGGTTAATCTTGGCTATATCGGGGTGCCGATGTTCATGCCGCTCTATCTGCAGATCGTTTGGGGACTAAGTGCCTCGCGCAGCGGCTTTGCCATGCTGGCGATGCTCGGCGGTGTACTTGCCGGGTCGATGCTCTCCGGGCAACTCGCGCGGCGGTGGCAGGCGTACAAGGTGCAACTCGTCGTCGGCGGGGCGGTTACGCTCGTCGCACTTGCGCTGATGCTGACGCTGTCACCAGAAACGCACGAAGCGGGCTTTATTGTGCGCATGGCGCTGCTCGGGTTTGGCCTGGGTCCGGCGCAGGGCATGTTCACGCTCGCCATCCAGAGCGCGGTCGACCATGCCCGGGTCGGCGTGGCGACGGCTTCGGCCCAATTCTGTCGCCAGATCGGCGCGACCGTCGGCGTCGCGGTGTTCGGGGCGCTGCTGACGCACAATCTTGCGCTCGAGCTGATGCACAATACGCCGCAATTGATCGCTGTGGGCGCTGCGCCCGATGTATCGCAGGCGCAGATGCTGGCGATGGATCGTGGCAAGTTGACCGCTTTGGTAACCGCAGGCGGTGGCGACACCGCCGAAGTCGCGGCGACGGGGGCAGGATTGCGCACCAGCTTTGCCAACGCCATTCAGGCGTTGTTTCCAGTCAGCTTCGCCATCCTGTTCGTCGCGTTTCTGGTGACGCTGGCGGTACCATCACGGCGGCTGCGCGGTCGCGAACCGGTGGCGAGCGATCCCGACGCCGCTGTGGCCGCAGTCGCCGCATGACGGCCACCGGCATCGATCGACGGCGGACGCTGCCCGTTGCTGCGACAATCGCCATGCGCGCGATGGCCGATAGTTGGCAGGTGCGCACGATGGTCTGCGCCGCAGTATCTGGCAGTCCGGGATCGATCCTGCTCATCAACGGGCGCGGCGATTTCATCGAGAAGTACGCCGAAACGGTCCATGACCTGAGCGATGCCGGCTGGAGCGTCGCGAGTTTCGATTGGCGCGGGCAGGGGCTTTCGGGGCGGCTCGGCAATGCACCGGAGAAAGGCCATGCCGACGATTTCGCGCCATGGCTTGCCGATCTCGACGCGCTTGTTGCGTGGTTCCGCGCGACGCTGCCGCCGCCGCACTACGCCGTCGCGCATTCGATGGGCGGGCATCTGATGCTGCGGCATTTGACCGAACGCGGCTGCGAATTCGACCGTGTCGTGTTGCTGTCGCCGATGCTTGGATTGCGGGCCCAACCGATTGGCGCGCCGCTGACCCGCATCATCGCGCGGCTGGTGGTGGGACTCGGAGGCGGCGAGGCGTATCTGCCCGGGGGTGGAGCCTATCTGCCGCGCGAGCCGGGGTCGGTCCGCCAACATATGTTGACCCATGATGCCGATCGTTATTCCGACGAAGGCTGGTGGATCGGGCAGACCCCGGCGCTGGCGGTCGGCGGCGCGACATGGGGTTGGCTGGCAGCAGCATTCCGTTCGATTGCGGCGCTGTTTGCCGGGCGAGCGCTCGAAGGCGTGGCGACGCCGGTGCTCGTTCTCGTCGCCGATCAGGATGGCCTTGTCGACAATGGCGGCGCGGCGGCGGCGGTAGCGCGCTTGCCCGACGGGCGGCTGGAGACGTTTGCGCCCGCTGGGCACGAATTGGTGCGCGAACTGCCGGCCGTGCGCGTGCGGGTATTGGCGCGAGTGACGGCATTTCTGGAAACCGGCGCGTGACCACTTACGACGTCGCGATCATCGGTGCCGGGATCGCCGGGGCGAGCCTCGCCTGGTCGTTAGGGCGGCGCAGCGGCGGAAGGGTGAAGGTCGCACTGGTCGAAGCCGAAACTGTCGCGGGCTATCACACCACCGGGCGGTCGGCGGCGTTCTGGGTCGAAAGCTATGGTGGTCCGGCGATTGTGCCGTTGAGCCGCGCCAGTCGGCCGTTCTTCGATTTTCCGCCGCCAGGGTTCGCTGCCGCGCCGCTGTTGTCGCCACGCCCCGCGCTGCATCTCGCGCCGCCCGACGATGCCGATGCACTGCCTGCGTTGATGGCCGAACTCGTGGCTGCGGGTGTCGACTGGCAGCGGGTTGGCCCCGACGAAATCCGCGCGATGGCGCCGATGATGCGCCATGAATGGGCGCGCGACGGTGTCTTCGAACCTGATTGCTACGATATCGACGTCGCCGCATTGCATCAGGGGTTTTTGCGCGGTGCCGACGGGCGCAAGCCCGACCTGATCCGCGATGCGCGGGTGACGGCGATAGCGCGCCATGGCGGGCGCTGGACGCTGGCGACGACGGCTGGCGATATCAGCGCTACGACCGTCGTCAACGCGGCGGGCGCTTGGGCCGATGGTATTGCGCGGCTCGCGGGGGCGGCACCGATCGGTCTGACGCCACTGCGGCGGACGATGGCAGTGTTGGCGCTCGATCCGCCGCCGCCACCCGATCTGCCCGTGGTGATGGACGCTGCCGGACGCTTTTACTTCAAACCCGACGGCCCGCGGCTGTGGCTCAGCCCGCACGACGAAACGCCCGATATTGCCCACGACGTCCGCCCCGACGACCTCGATGTGGCGACGGTGATTGACCGCTTCGAACACGCCGTCACCGCGCGCGTCGTCAGGCTGGAGAGCAGCTGGGCCGGCCTGCGCACCTTCACCCCCGACCGCGCCCCGATTTATGGCTGGGATCCCGTGGTGCCGGGCTTTTTCTGGTGCGCCGGGCAGGGTGGGATAGGGATTCAAACGGCCCCGGCAGCGGGCGATCTGGCGGCAGCGCTGTTGCTGGGTCAGGAGCCCGAGATAGACTCAGCTGCCTATAAATCCGGACGCTTCAGTAACATCGTTTGAACCGCTCACTTGTTCACGCGTACACGCCATGTATGTAAGTTTTGAGCGCAAACCGGAGATAAAGCGTGATGCCCGAATCGCCAGCGTCGCAAATTCCAGCGGCGGACATCGGCAATGTCGTTGTCGGTGAGCGACGGGCGATGCTTGAGGCGAATGCGCGTCTTCGTGCGGCGATGGACGCCATCGATGGCGTACTTTGGACGAACGACGCGGCAGGCAGGATGACAGGAGAGCAACCGGCGTGGGGACGGCTGACCGGGCAGTCGTTCGACGCCTACCAAGGTTACGGCTGGGCCGATGCTGTTCATCCCGATGATAGCGGCCCAACTGTCAGCGCGTGGAATCTGGCGGTCACCACCCGGCAGCCCTTTGTTTTTGAACATCGGGTCAGGCGACACGACGGGGTGTGGCGGCGCTTCGCGATTCGGGCGATTCCGGTTTTCGATGATGCCGATGCGATCCGCGAGTGGGTGGGTGTCCATACCGACATCACCGAAGCGACCGAAACGCGACTGCTGCTGGCGCGCAGTGCAGAGACGTTTGCATCGCTTGTACGAAACAATCCGTTTGGAATTTATGTCGTTGATGCCGGATTCAAGCTGTCGGAATATAGCCTGGGTGCGGCGAAGGTTTTCAGCGGTATCGATCCACTGATCGGACGCGATTTGGCTGAAATTTTGCGGTTGCTGTGGACAGAGCCTTTCGCGAGCGAGGTCATCGCCCGGTTCCGCGCCACACTTGCAACCGGCGAGCCGTATGTCAGCATTAATACAATCGAGGTGCGGGCCAATATCGACGCGACAGAAGCCTATGACTGGCGGATTGAACGCATTGCGCTGCCCGATGGCACCGATGGCGTGGCCTGCTGGTTCTACGACCTGTCGGAACGCATGGCACTGGAGAACGACCTGCGGCAGGCCGTTGCGGACAAGGAACTTCTGGCTCGGGAAATCGAGCATCGTGTCCAGAATAGCTTGATGATTGTCGGCAGCCTGCTTGCGCTGCAACGCGCTACGGCAGGGAGTATCGAGACCAAGGACGCCTTGGCCGCCGCTGCATCGCGGGTGCTGGCGATCGGTGAAGTCCATCGTCGTCTGCACAAGAGCGAAGATATCGCTTCCATCGAATTCGCCGACTATTTGCGGCAACTTTGTGCCGATATCGAAAAGACCTTCTGGCGAAGCGACATCGCCTTCGACGTTCAATCGGATACGCTGCGACTGTCGGTGGACAAGGCTGTGCCGCTTGGCATTGCAGCCAACGAACTCATTACAAATGCATGCAAATATTGCGGTGCCGGCCTCGACCAACGGGTCATCATCCGGCTGATCGTCAAGGCTGGCTCGCTGGTCCTTTCGGTCACCAATACAGGATCGGTGATGGCTGCCGACTTTACGCCTGACAGGTCGAGCGGTCTGGGGCTCCGGGTCATCAAAACACTCGCACGGCAAATTGGTGGTGAGGTCGTTTGGCCGAAAGCCGCTGGTGAGCCGCGCTTTGAAGTCATCGTCCCGCGTTGACGATTATCGCCCCGCTCGCATCGCCGCAATTGCGGCATTTGCCAGCGCATCGACGCGTTCGTTATCGGGGTCACCCGAATGGCCCTTTACCCAGCGCCAGTCGATGGTGTGGGGTTCGGCCGCCTTGCACAGGGCCTGCCACAGTTCGACGTTCTTGACCGCGCTGCCGTCGGCGGTTCGCCAGCCCTTCTTGCGCCAGCCATGGACCCATTTGGTAATGCCATCCTTCACATATTTGCTGTCGGTGGTCAGTGTCACGGCGGCGGGGCGGGATAGCGCTTCGAGTGCCTTGATTGCCCCCATCAACTCCATGCGGTTGTTGGTGGTGTGCGCCTCGGCTCCCGATAGTTCGCGTTCCTGACCGCCCACCGCACGCAGCAGCGCGCCCCAGCCGCCGATGCCGGGGTTGCCTTTGCAGGCACCGTCGGTAGCGATGATAACCTTGGGCAGGTCGCTCATCGCCCGAGGATCATCGCCGGGGTCGCGGTGCGGTACCACTGCATCCGCCGCATAAAGGCGAGCGGGTCCTTGCGCGTCACCAGCGCATCGGCGGGCGTGTTAATCCAGTCATAGGCGCGGGTCAGGGTGAAGCGCAGTGCAGCACCAGTGCCCAGCATTGGCAGCGCCGCGATCTCGGGGGCTGACAATCCGGCGGTTGCGGCATAGCCCCTGGCGAGCGCTGCCGCGCGGTCTGCATAGTGGACGCGCCCGTCGTTGGAAAAACACCATGCGGCGTGGGTGACTGCATAATCGTAGGCCAGCAGGTCGGTACAGGCGAAGTAGAAATCGATCAGGCCGGTAATTTGCCCTTCGAGGAACAGCACATTGTCGCAGAACAAATCGGTATGGACCGCCCCCGACCGCAACGCGGGCCAGTCCGCCGTCGCGGCCAACGCGGCCGCAACTTCGCCGGGCAGCGCCGGATCGATGGCATCCAAACCGTCGCCGCACCGTGCGGCCAGCCGCCGCCAGCCATCCGGCCCAAGAGCATTGGCGCGCGGGGCGGCGAAATCGGCCGTGGCGCAGTGAAGATCGCCCATTGCGCGACCCATCGCTTCACATTCGGACGCCGACGGCTCGGTCACCGAAACACCTGAGGCAAAGGCAATCAGACAGGCGGGGCGACCGTTGAGTTGCTGCAAGGTTGCGCCGGACCGATCGGCGATCGGTCCGGGCACCGGCAGGCCCTTGGCAGCAAGGTGGTCCAGAAGGGCAAGAAACCATGGCAGGTCGCCGACGTCGACGCGCTTTTCGTACAAGGTCAGTATGAAGCGGTTGCGCGTCGTCGCGACGAAGAAGTTGGTGTTCTCGACGCCCTCGGCGATGCCCTTGAAGCTTGTCACGTCGCCAACATCGTAGCGCGCGAGGAACGTCGCCAGATCATTCGCGCCGACGGGCGTATAGACCGCCATCGTGCTGCTGTTATCCGTCGATCAGGCTGCGCGGCAGCTTGAAGACCACATCTTCGACGGCCGTCGTCACCGCCTCGGTCGTGACCTCGTAGCGAGTGGCGAGCAGCGTCATGACCTCCTGCACGAGCACCTCGGGAGCCGACGCCCCGGCGGTCAGCCCAACGGTGCCGACGCCGTCGAACCACGACCAGTCGATGTTCTCCGCGCGCTGGATGAGGTGCGCCGCCGCGCCGTCGCGCTCGGCGACCTCGCGCAGCCGCTGCGAATTCGACGAATTGGGTGCGCCGATGACGAGGATCAAGTCGCAGTTCGACGCAATGGCCTTGACCGCTGCCTGACGGTTCGACGTGGCATAGCAGATGTCTTCGCCCTTCGGCCCCTGAATGACCGGGAAGCGGCGCTGCAACACACCGACGATTTCGGCGGTGTCATCGACCGACAGCGTGGTCTGGGTGAGAAAGCCGATATTCTCAGGTTCGGCGGGCTGCACCTGCTCGGCGTCCTCGACGGTTTCGATCAGCGTCATTGCGCCTTCGGGAACCTGCCCGAAGGTGCCGATGACTTCGGGGTGTCCCGCATGGCCGATGAACAAGATGTGGCGGTTGGCCTGCACCAGCCGCTCGGCCTGACGGTGCACCTTGCTGACCAGCGGGCAGGTGGCGTCCAAATAGTTGAGGCCGCGCGCTTCGGCGGCGGCGGGCACCGCCTTGGGGACGCCGTGCGCCGAGAATACCACCGGCACTCCATCGGGAACCTCATCGAGTTCCTCGACAAATACCGCGCCCTTGTCCTTGAGCATATCGACGACAAAGCGGTTGTGGACGATCTCGTGGCGGACATAGACCGGCGCGCCGTAGCGCTCGATTGCGAGCTCGACGATATGAATGGCACGGTCGACACCGGCGCAGAAACCGCGTGGCGCGGCGATGAGCACGCGCAGCGGCGGCTTGTTCGGAAAGGCGGGAGCGTTCATGGGCGTGTCCATACGCCATTGCTTGTGCGCTTGGGAACCGCTTCCTATGGTGCGCGCCGCATCTAGGGGGCAGTTGCTCCTCGTTCGAAGGATCGTTGTTGTGTTGAAGCCGCGTTTTGCCGTTGCCGCCGCCGGTGCGATTGCCCTGCTTGGGCTCGCCGGGTGCCAAAAAAACCCGCTGCTGGTCAAGCGCTCGGTATGTCCCGCTGTGGCAGTCCCGACCTATGCGGGCGATGTGACGCTGTTCGGCGCGACCGGCGGGCGCGATGCCACCGATGTCGATGTTGTCGCGACGATCACCAACGTGCGTGACACCTGCGCCGAAACGCCGAACACGCTGTCGACGACGATAACTTATGACGTCGTGGCACGGCGGTTGAATACAATTGGCGCGCGAAGCGTGACACTGCCGGTGTTCGCCACCATCGTGCAGGGTGGCAATCTGATCGTCTCGAAGGAAATCGCAGCGGTCACAATCAGTTTTGCCGATGGCCAAGCGCGTGCGATTGCGCGTGGCGGTGCTCGTGCGGCCGTGGCGCGTTCGTCCGCCGAACTCGATCCCAAGACGCAGGCGCGGGTCAGCCGCATTCGCAAGGCGGGCGATATCGACGCCGCCATCGACCCGCTTGCCGATCCGACGGTGCGCGCCGCAATCCGCGCCTCGACGTTCGAAGTGCTGGTCGGCTTTCAGCTCGACGATGCAGGGCTGGCGTACAACGTGACGAAGTAGCCCCGAGTTGGCGGATTGACTCCGCACTGTGGGTCGCACAAACACCTCATGTCGCCGGGGCAACCTGGCGTTAGCGCGGGAGAGTGTGGAGTGCAAGCTTCACCGCCGAAGGAGCAAGCCGCCCCCGGAATCTCTCAGGCCCAAGGACCGCGCTGACGTAACTGCGACAATCTGGAAAGCGAGGCGCACGCGGCGTCTCCGCCGAAGGGGTAAGCCGGGCAACCGGTGAAAGCTCTCAGGCCCAAGTGACAGGCGGGGGTACGGCGGGTGGACGGGCCACCGGCTGGACTCTGTCACGGACTGCGCATGGCCGATTCCCCATCTGACACACTCATGCTGCCGCTCGATGCGCTGCATCGCGATCTCGGCGCGCGCATGGTGTCATTTGCCGGTTATTCGATGCCTATACAGTTCGACGGCATCATCGCCGAACATCTTTGGACGCGCAGCCATGCCGGACTGTTCGACGTCAGCCACATGGGGCAGGTGTTACTGCCCTGCGCCGCTGTTATGGCGCTGGAAACGCTCCTGCCGGGGGATATTGCCGGGTTGAGGGAAGGCGTGTTGCGCTACTCGCTGGTGCTCAACGACAACGGCGGCATCCTCGACGATCTCATGGTGACGCGGCGGGCGCAGGACCTGTATCTGGTCGTCAATGGCGCGGTGAAGCACGCCGATATGGCGGTGCTTCGCGCCGCCGGGATTGCGGTCGATTATCGCGACGACTGGGCGTTGCTGGCGCTGCAGGGGCCGCAGGCGGTGACTGCGCTGGAGCGGCTGGTGCCAGGCGTGGCGGCGCTGGCGTTCATGCGCGCTGCAGGGTTCGAATGGCAGGGTATTCCGCTGTGGATCAGCCGCTCGGGTTACACCGGCGAGGATGGCTTCGAGATTTCGCTGCCAGCCGTCAATGTCGAAGCTTTTGCCCGGCGGTTGCTCGAGCAGCCCGAGGTCAAGCCTATCGGACTCGGTGCCCGCGATTCGTTACGGCTCGAGGCAGGGTTACCGCTTTACGGGCATGACCTGTCGCCCGATACGACGCCTGTCGAGGCGGGACTGACTTTTGCGATTTCGAAGCGGCGCAAGGCGGAACGCGGCTTTCCGGGTGCCGACATCATCATGGATCAGCTGTTGAACGGCGCACCGCGGAAGCGCGTCGGTCTGCGGATCGACGGCAAGCTGCCGGCGCGCGAGGGCGCGGCGGTGTTTGCCGGCGACACGCAGGTTGGGGTTGTCACATCAGGCGGCTTCGGCCCGAGTGTCGGTGCACCGATTGCCATGGCGTATGTCGCGACGGATTGTGCTGCCGACGGCACGGCGCTGGAAATCGACGTGCGCGGTCGCCGTCTTGCCGCCACCGTATCGCCGATGCCGTTCACCCCCAAGAACTACGTTCGCTGAAAGGGAAGCCGATGACGCTGTATTTTACCCAGGATCATGAATGGTTGCGCGTCGACGGCGACACCGCGACGGTCGGTGTTACCGACTATGCGCAGGGGCAACTCGGCGATGTCGTGTTCGTCGAACTCCCCGAGCCGGGTCGGGTGCTCGCCAAGGGCAAGGAGGCTGCGGTCGTCGAATCGGTCAAGGCGGCGTCCGACGTCTATTCGCCGGTTAGTGGCACGGTCACCGAAGCCAATGCCGCGCTGGTGGAAGATCCGGCGCTGGTCAACACCGCGCCTGAAGGCGACGGCTGGTTCTTCCGACTGACGCTAAGCGATGCAGGTGAATTGACGGCGATGATGGACGAGGGCGCGTACGCGGCGTTCGTGGCGGGGTTGTGAGTTCTTCTTCATGTCATCCCGGCGAAGGCCGGGATCCAGTTTTCTTGTTCGAGAATTGCGGCCCGAAGAAGAGCTGGATCTTGGCCTTCGCCGGGATGACAGGGTGGAATGGGATATCAGGAGGACGACTTTGAGCACGACCAATCAGCCGTGGGTTGCTGCGGATTATGCCAAGCACGCCGCCTTTGTGCCCGCGCTCGGCGCGCCGGTGCTGGCGCTGCTGAACCCGCAGTCCGGCGAGCGCATCCTCGATCTCGGCTGCGGCGATGGGGTGCTGACCGAGAAATTGGTCGCGGCCGGAGCATCGGTGCTGGGAACCGACATCGAGGACGACATGATCGCCGCCGCACGGGCGCGTGGGCTCGATGTGCGCAAACTTGATGGGCAGGTGCTCGATTTCGCGGGCGAATTCGATGCGGTGTTCACCAATGCCGCGCTGCACTGGATGCCCGATCAGGCAGCGGTGGCGGCGGGCGTGTTTCGCGCGCTGAAGCCCGGCGGGCGGTTCGTCGGGGAATGCGGTGGGTTCGGTAATGTCGCTGCGCTGCGGGCGGGTATCCGCGCGGTGGCGATAGTGCACGGGCTGACGGTTCCCGACGAAACGCAGGTATATCAATCCGGCGAGGCGTTGACGGCGGTGCTGACTGCCGCCGGATTTACCGATATCGATGCCAAAATCATCCCGCGCCAGACGCCGCTGCCCACTGGCATCACCGGCTGGTTGAAGACCTTCCGCTCGGGTTTCCTCGATACCATCGGGGTGCCGCCTGCCGAGCAAGAGGCATTTGCGCAGGAGGTCGAGGACTTTCTCGCCCCATTGCTCCGCGACGGCGAAGGCAACTGGATCGCCGACTATGTCCGCCTGCGCTTTTCGGCGCGGAAACCGGAGTAAGACATGCGTTACCTGCCCCTTACCCCCGCCGACCGCAGCGCCATGCTGCGGGTCATCGGTGCGAGCGATATCGATGCACTGTTTGCCGATGTGCCCGAGGCGGCACGGCTCGATGGCCCTATTGCGGGCCTTCCGATGCATTCCCCGGAAATGCTCGTCGAACGCGAACTGGCGGCGATGGCAGCGAAGAACCTGACGGCGGGGACGGTGCCGTTCTTCGTCGGCTGCGGGGCGTACAAGCACCACGTCCCGGCGAGCGTCGATCATATCATCCAGCGCGGCGAGTTCCTCACCAGCTACACGCCGTACCAGCCCGAGATCGCCCAAGGCACCTTGCAGGTCCTGTTCGAATTTCAGAGCCAGGTGGCGCGGCTGACCGGGATGGAGGTCGCCAACGCCAGCATGTACGATGGCTCGACCGCAATGACCGAGGCGGTATTTATGGCGCGCCGGGTGACGCGACGCGCCAAGGCGATGGTTTCCGCAGGGGTCCACCCGCACTATGTGGCGGTGCTCAAGACGCTGACGCGGTTCACCGACGATGTCGTGGAAACCGCGCTGCCCGAACTGACCGATGGCGCGCCGGGTGACGACCTTGTCCGGCTGATTGCGGCTGTCGACGGCGACACCAGTTGTGTCGTGGTCCAGAACCCCAACATCTTCGGCCATGTCACCGACCTGACGCCGCTTGCCGATGCATGTCATGCGGCGGGCGCGTTGCTGATCGTCGTCGTCACCGAGGTTGTGTCATTGGGGCTGGTGCGCTCGCCGGGTGAGATGGGGGCCGATATTGTCGTCGGTGAGGGGCAATCGATTGGTAACGGTCTGAACTTCGGTGGGCCCTATCTCGGCCTTTTTGCTTGTCGCGAGAAACATGTACGCCAAATGCCGGGTCGGCTGTGCGGTGAAACGGTCGACGCCGATGGCAAGCGCGGGTTTGTGCTGACGCTGTCGACCCGCGAACAGCATATTCGCCGTGAGAAGGCGACATCGAATATCTGCACTAATTCAGGGCTGTGCGCGTTGGCGTTCAGCGTTCACATGACGTTGTTGGGGGAGAAAGGCCTGCGCCATCTCGCCGAACTCAACCATGCGCGAGCCGTGCAACTCGCCGAACGGCTCGGCAGAATCCCCGGCATCGAGCTGGTGACGAAGACTTTTTTTAATGAGTTCACCGTGCGGTTGAAATCCGAGGCGCGACCGCTGCTGCGCGAACTCACCAAGCGCGGCGTGCTCGGCGGTGTGTCGCTCGGGCGGCTGTATCCGGGTGAACGGTCGCTTGAACGCGGGCTGATCATTGCCGTGACCGAGTGCGCGACCGATGCGGATTTCGATGCGCTGGAAGATGCTTTCGACGAGGTGCCGGGATGGTAATGGCTGCAACCGGTCGCGTAACGCGGATCGAAACCAATGACGGCGCCGACGATCAAGTAACCTTTACCGGCAATCGCGCGCTGATGCTCGAAGAACCGTTGCTGTTCGAACGCGGCAGCGTCGATCGTTGCGGCGTCGATCTGCAGCCGGTGCCGCCGGTCACGGGCAACCTCGGGGCGCTGCTACGGTCCGACCCGATCGGGCTGCCGGGGTTGAGCGAGCCCGAGACGGTGCGGCACTATACCCGCCTCAGCCGCCAAAATTACGCCATCGACATGGGCATCTTCCCGCTCGGATCGTGCACGATGAAGCATAATCCGCGCTTGAACGAGAAGATGGCGCGGTTGCCGGGGTTCGCCGATATCCACCCGCTGCAACCGCAGGCGAGCGTGCAGGGCGCGCTGCAATTGATCGATACGCTCGCCGACTGGCTGATGAAGCTAACCGGAATGCCCGCCGTCGCCATGTCGCCCAAAGCCGGCGCGCATGGTGAATTGTGCGGGATGCTGGCGATTCGCGCGGCGCTGGAGGCGCGCGGCGATGACCGGCGGGTCGTGCTCGTGCCCGAAAGCGCCCATGGCACCAACCCGGCGACCGCCGTCTTCTGTGGCTTCACTGTCGAGAATATCCCGGCGAATGCGCGTGGCCGGGTCGATCTTGATGCGTTGCTGGCGCGACTCGGGGCCGATGTGGCAGCGGTGATGATCACCAACCCCAACACCTGCGGGCTGTTCGAACCCGATATGGTGACGATCTGCGACGCGGTCCACGGCGCTGGCGGCTTCGTGTATTGCGACGGGGCGAATTTCAACGCCATCGTCGGACGAGTGCGCCCGGGCGATCTCGGCATCGATGCCATGCACATCAACCTCCACAAGACCTTTTCGACCCCGCACGGCGGCGGCGGGCCGGGGTCGGGCCCGGTGGTGTTCTCGGCCGCTCTCGCGCCGTTCGCGCCGCTGCCGTTCGTCCGCAAGACGCGCACCGGGTTTGAACTCGTCGAGGAGATGCAGGCGCGCGAAAGCCAAGACTTCGATCGCAGCTTTGGCCGCATGGTCGCCTTCCACGGCCAGATGGGCATGTTCGTCCGCGCGCTGGCGTATATGATGAGCCATGGTGCCGATGGCCTGCGGCAGGTTGCCGAAGATGCGGTCCTCAATGCCAACTACATTCTCGCGTCATTGAAGGACGTGTTCACTGCGCCGTTCGCCGAAACCGGGCCATGTATGCATGAGGCGCTGTTTTCCGACGATTTCCTCCACGACACCGGGCTGACGACGCTCGATCTGGCGAAAGCCATGATCGACGAAGGCTTTCATCCGATGACGATGTATTTCCCGCTGGTGGTCCATGGCGCAATGCTCGTCGAGCCGACCGAGACCGAAAGCAAGGCGTCGCTCGATCAGTTGATCGGCGCGCTGCGGTCGCTGGCGGGGCGGATGGGCGACGATCCGGCAGCGTTCAAGGGCGCACCGTATCTGGCCCCGCGGCGGCGGCTCGACGAGACAGCAGCGGCGCGTAAGCCGGTGCTGAACTGGAAGGATGTAGCGGCGGCCTAGCGTGCCTGTTGCGTCACCGGCTTAACCGGGGCTTCGCTGGCGCTGACCCCGACCGCGAACACCGCGCCGGCACCGAGCAGGACGAACAGCCGTCGTCGGTGCATGCGGAGCAAGCCGCGCACCCAGACGTGCACGCGCTGCGCCGTATTGCCCAAGGTGGGCGCATAGGGGTTGTTGAGCTGATAAGCCTTCATTGCACGACCCTTGGCTTTACGCCTTACCCGATAATCGCCCAGGGTGGGGTTGCAATGTGACTGCGCCGGCAAACCCTGAAGCCGCCGCGATACGATCACATGGAACTCGAACCCCCCGAGTCGCCTGTGGATAACATTACGGCACGGCTAAAGCGAAGATTAATTTCAGCGTTATCGACGACGTTATCCGATGATGTCCTTAAAACTCAATTGTCCATCATAAAGTGCGCGTACGACCAGTTCGGTGCGGCTCGACACCCCATAGCGCCGTTTGGCACTTTCAAGATATTTGTGAACAGTATCAGGCGATAAACCGAGCAACTTGCCGACGACCCAGTTCGATTTGCCGCGCGCGGCAAGGACTACGCAGTCGAGCTGGCGCTGGGTCAGGCGGGGCACACCGCCGCCATCGCCGGGTCCCGAGCGGTTTTCAACCAAGCGTCGCGCGGCCTCAAAGGCAAAGCAGGCAAGATATTGCGCTGCCGGAAGCGAATCGGCCGGCAGTTCGCGGCCGTTGGTGGTGACGAAGGAACACAGGCCCGAAGCTTCGCCGGGAACGTGGATCGGGACCGTGTAGCCGCGGTCTAGCCCCGCAGCCCGTGCGTTCACCATATAGGCCTTTTGGTGCTTCGACATGGTGATGATCGCCGGAATCGTATCCCATGCAAACGGTGCAACCGACTTCTCGCACGCCGCCAGCACCGGGTCGTGGACATAATATTCGGTGGTGCTGAGCAGATCCACCCAGCTCTCCGGATAGTCGGACAATCGTACCGGGCCGAAGCTCAGCCGGGCATTGACCCGCTGCACCATCGCGAAATAATCGAAATCGAAGCGGCGGGTTGCGTTGGAAAGCGTCGCGGTAATCGCGTCAAGGCTATCCGCCGCACGAACCGTACGGACGAAATCCTGAACCTCTTTGATAATGGTCAACCGAGCCCCCGGCGCGCAATCCAGCACCCTCCCAGTGCTATCACTTAACGTAACGCCGCAATCGCCACTTACAAGCGTAGCGTTGTGATACTAGATTGTGCCACCACAGGGTCAGGAGGACGTGTATCATGACGTACGAAGTCGCAACATTGGCGGGTGGGTGTTTCTGGTGCACCGAAGCCGTGTTTAATGAGCTCAACGGTGTTCATTCGGTGGTGTCGGGTTATATTGGCGGCCATATCGACCGGCCGAGTTACGATCAGGTCTGTGCGGGCCGCACCGGTCATGCCGAAGCGATCCGCATTCATTACGACCCGGCGGTTATCGGCTATGCCGATTTGCTCGATATCTTCTTTCACACCCACGACCCGACGACGCTCAATCGGCAGGGTGCCGACAGCGGAACGCAATATCGTTCCGCGATCTTCCCGCATTCCGACGATCAACGCGCCGAGGCTGAGGCGGCCATCGTGCGCAATCAGGCAGTTTGGGATTCGCCGATCGTCACCAGCATCGAGCCCGATGCGCCGTGGTTTCCCGCAGAGGATTATCACCAGCGCTATTTCGAGCGGAATGGCACGGCGAACGGCTATTGTGCGGCAGTCGTCGCACCGAAGCTGGCAAAGTTCCGCAAGGGTTATGCGGCGCGGCTGAAGAAAGCGGCATAGTCCAACGTCCCTCTCCCGCTTGCGGGAGAGGCGACTCGCGCATCGGCGCGGCGGGTGAGGGTCACCCAACGTCGAAGCACGGTCACCCGCTGCCCGCTCACTGCCAAAACGCTGTCTCTTGCGTCCCACGCACAAGGCACGCTCCCTATTTCACCAGATATCGCCCATACCAGTCGGTCACCGCCAAAATAGACGTCAGCCATTGCGACGGCCGTCCCATGCCGTGGCCGGCTTCGGGCATGCGGACCATCCGCGTGTCGATGCCGCGAAATTTCAGCGCCTGATAATAGGCTTCGGACTGGCCGATAGGGGTGCGCCAATCCGCCTCACCGTCAATCAGGATCGTCGGTGTTTTGACCGATCCGACCATGCTCAGGGTCGACCGCCGCCAGTAATCGTCGTGATTGTCCCACGGCGTTCCCGGCACCCAATTGCGCAGTGTTACCGCGGTGATATCCGACGTCAGGCCCTGCACCGTCCAGTCGGTCACCGGACGCAGTGCGGCAGCGGCGCGGAAGCGATCGGTTTTGGCGATAGCGTTGGTGGTCAGCACGCCGCCGCCCGATCCGCCGCCGATGAATTGATTGCGGCTATCGACGTAGGGCCGTTTGAGCATTTCATCGACGCCCGACATCAGGTCGGCGTGATCGTCGCCGGGGTAGGCCTTGTCGATGGCGTTGGCGAATTTCTCGCCGTAACCGATCGATCCGCGCGGGTTTGAAAACAGCACGATGTACCCGGCGGCGGCGTAAATCTGGTGGGTGATCGAGAAATACGGGCCATAGTCGGTGTTCGGCCCGCCATGGATCTCAAGCGCCAACGGGTATTTTTTCGCTGCGTCGAAATCGGGCGGATATTGCACCCAGCCTTCGATCGGCAGCGCGTCCTTCGACGAGGTCCAGGTGACGCGCTCGATCTTGCCGATCAGCTTGCCCGCCCGCCAGTCGGTGTTGAAATCGATCTTCGCGATCTCCTTGCCATCGCGCTGAATGCCGAGCGCGGCGGGACGGTCGGCCTCGACGGTGGTGTACGCAAACGTGCCACCACCTTCCGACCAGCCGCCGCCCGACGATGGCAGGTACAGCCGAGTGCCGCCAATGGCCTTGACGACCACTTTCGCCGCGCCGCCGTCGCGCGCGATGAAGGCGACGCGGGTCAGCCCGGCGTCGTTGTAGAAGGCGTAGAGGCCCTTGCTGTCCTTAGTCCATTGAATGTCGTTGATCGGGCGGTCGAGCGCCTTGGTCAGGTTGCGCGCCGGGCCACCGTTTGCCGACATGATCCAGGCGTCGGGCTGCTGATAGAATTTCGTGCTGTCGAGCCCGCCGATATAGGCAATCTCGCGGCCATCGGGCGAAACCTGCGGGTTTGCCTCTTCCCCGTCGGTCGTGGTCAGTCGAGTCGGCGTACCGCCTGCTGCATCGACGGCAAACAGATCGGCCTCGTTGGGGTTCAGGTCGCGTTTGTCGCGCAAATTGGCTGAGAATATGATGCGCTTGCCGTCGGGGGTCCAGTCGAAGCCGCCGCCGATCTGGTCGATATCGCCCTTGGTCAGCTGCAGCGGCGCGGTACTGCCGTCGGCGGCGATCACAAACAGCTGCTCGGAACCGTCGGGCAGATAGCCCGCGCCGTCGAAGCGGTAGCGGAAACCCGAGATCAGTTTCGGATCGGGAGCCCAGGTCGCGCCTTCGGGCTTTTCGGGCATGCCGGGGATTTTCGCCGGTTTCGCTTCGACCTTGGCGGTAAAGGCGATGCGGGTGCCGGCGGGCGACCAGACGAGATTGCTCGGACCGACCTTGCCGCTGGTGACGACGCGCCCGATACCGTCGGCCAACTCCATCACCCACAGCTGCGGCTTGCCGAGCCACGGCGCGACATAAGCAATGTGCTTGCCGTCGGGGGACCAGACGAGGCCGCCCGCCTTACTCCCCGCACCGATGAGTAAGCGTTTGTCGATGCCCTTGCCGTCAAGCGTCGCCAGCCAGATTTCGCCTTGGCGGCTGTCGGTCTGAATATCGAACAGCGTGCGGGTGAAGGCGATGTGGTTGCCATCGGGCGACACCTTGGGATCGGTGACCATCGAGAGGCGGTAGAGATCGGCGGGTTCGAACTTTGTCGGGGCGGCTGCACTTGCCGGGGCAGCGGTGGCGAGCAGCAAGGTTAGTAGAAGCGGCTTCATCTGGTGATCCTTGAGCGTTCCGACCTGTCCAGTGTTAACCGGCATTGGCGAAAAGGAAACGGGCTTGTAGCGTCGCCATTCAGTTCCAGCCGGAGGCCCGATGCAGCCGCACGCCAGTGTTCCGTTTCGCGACTTCGTCGAATACTCGCCGGACGCGATGGCCGAGCGCGCCAGCGCATTTCACGCCGATATCGCACGGCGGCATTCGTGCCGCGACTTTGCCGCGCGGCCGGTCGCCCGCGCCGTCATCGAAGCCTGCATCGCCGCCGCCGGAACCGCACCGAGCGGGGCCAATCACCAGCCATGGTTTTTCGCGGCGGTCGGTTCGCCCGAGGCGAAAGCGCAGATCCGCGCCGCCGCCGAAGCCGAGGAGCACGATTTCTACGATGGCGGCAAGGCCCCCGCCGACTGGCGTAGCGCGCTCGCTCCGCTCGGTACCGATGCCGATAAAAGCTATCTCGAAGATGCCGCATGGCTGATCGGCATCTTTGCGCAGCGGCGCGGCGGCGCTAATCCGGGGGACGACCTGAAGAACTATTACATCAACGAATCGGTCGGCATCGCCACCGGCTTCCTGCTCGCCGCGCTTCATGCCGCGGGCCTCGCGACGCTGACGCACACGCCCAACCCAATGAACTTCCTCAACGAGATTTGCAGTCGCCCGGCGAGCGAGAAACCCTATCTGCTGCTCGTCGCGGGCTATCCTGCCGCCACCGCCACCATCCCAGCCCACGCGCTTATCAAGAAGCCGCTGGCCGACATCGCGAGTTTCCTCTGATGACCCAATTCGACGACTGGCGCGCGCGCTCCCCTTTTTACGACGACACCCATGAGGCCGTTGCCCAATCGGTGCGGCGTTTCATGGCGCAGGAGGTGCTGCCGCACATCGACCGCTGGGAGGCCGAGGGCGAATTGCCGCGTGAACTGCACAAGAAGGCCGCGGCGGCGGGCATTCTCGGGCTGAACTATCCCGAGGAATATGGCGGCCATAGCGCAGGTTTCGACGTCTTTCACTCGCTGACCCAGTCGGAGGAAATCGCCGCCGCCGGGGCAGGCGGGCTGGGGGCGTCACTGATGACCCATGGCATTGGCTTGCCGCCTATCCTCGCACTGGGCTCCGACGAGATGAAGCGCCGAATTGCTCCGCAAGTGCTCAGCGGCGACAAGATCATCGGCCTCGCCATTACCGAGCCATCGGGCGGCAGCGATGTGGCGCAGCTGAAGACCAAGGCGGTGCTGACCGGCAATAGATATGTCGTCAACGGTCAGAAGATGTTCATCACCAGCGGCATGCGCGCCGACTATTTGACTGTCGCGGTGCGCACCGGCGGCCCTGGCATGGCGGGCATTTCGCTGATGTTGATCGAAACCGACCGGCCCGGGGTCAGCCGCACCCGGCTCGACAAGATGGGCTGGCGCTGTTCGGATACTGCTGCGATTCATTTCGATGATGTTGAGGTGCCGCCCGAAAACCTCATCGGGCCGGAAAACGGCGGCTTTGCCGGGATCATGCGCAATTTCAACGGCGAACGGCTGGGCATGGCGATGGGTTGCTGCGCGATGGCGCGGGTGGCGCTGGCCGAAGCGGTGGCGTGGGCCACGAGCCGTGAAACCTTTGGCAAGCGGCTGGCGCAGCACCAGTCGATCCGCATCAAGCTCGCCGATTGCGCCCGTCAGATCGAGGCGACACAGGCGTGGGTCGACCTGTGTGCGTGGCAAAGCCGCGAAGGGAAGGGGCGGCCTGCCGATTATGCGATGTTGAAGGTGCAGGCGACGCGGATGCTCGAAAGTGTCGCGCGCGAAGCGGCGCAGGTGCTGGGCGGCGCCTCGTACATCACCGGGTCGAAGGTCGAACGCATTTACCGCGAGGTGCGGGTAAACGCCATCGGCGGTGGGTCGGAAGAAATCATGCTCGATCTGGCAGGGCGGCAACTGGGGTACTGTTAACGTCCCCCCTCCCTGCTTGCAGGGAGGGGTTGGGGGAAGGTGCGAGCGTTGGCGCGCGTTCCTTTGCGCCAAGGCAGGCTCGGCTTTGCCTCGCACCCTCCCCCAGCCCCTTCCTTGAAAGGGAGGGGACAATAAGGCGCATCTGCCTCAGCGGCAGGAATTTTAAGGGCGCGCCGCTGCTGCTCGCCGCAGTCGGTCATTGATAGCGATACCGAGGCCGGCTTCCGGAATGGGCGCGACAGCAATGCGCGCGCGACCGCTGGCTTCGGCACGGTGGAGAACCTCGAACAGTCGCGCCGCGGCTTCGACAAGATCGCCGTTTGGCGACAGGCTGACGTCACCTGCGACCGTGCCAAATCCGACATGGAATTCCCCCGGGTGAACGTTAAGGGCCTCAAGGCGCACCGGCTGACGCGGCGCATAATGGCTTGCGAGCATGCCGGGGGCGGTGATGCTACTGCCTGCGACGACACGCTGCACAGTCCCATTGTGCCCAACCGCAACCAGTGCCGCTGAGATCGCGTCGATGCTCACGGCGCCGGGGCGCAACAGCGTCACCGTGCCGTCGGCTACTGAGATTACGGTTGATTCGATTCCAGCGGTGCAGGACCCGGCGTCAAGGATCAGCGGGGCATTCGCGCCGAACGATGCCGCGACATGGTCGGCGCGGGTCGGCGACAGGCGACCACTGGCGTTGGCAGACGGTGCAGCGAGCGGTCCGACGGCGGCGATCAGCGCTTGCATGACTGGGTGCGCGGGCATGCGGACGGCGAGCGTCGCAAGACCTGCCGTGACTAGCGAAGTGATCGCGGCGTCCGGCTTGCGCGGGAGCACGAAGGTCAGCGGCCCCGGCCAGAACGCCGCCATCAACTGCGCCGACAAAGGATCGATCTCGACGAGGGTCGCCGCCTGATCGCGGTTTTCGACATGGACGATCAACGGGTTGAACGCCGGGCGGCCTTTGGTTGCATAGATGCGCGCCACGGCTTCGCCGTCGTCAGCCCGCGCCGCGAGGCCGTACACTGTCTCGGTCGGGGCGGCGACGATGCCGCCACTGGCAAGCACAGCGGCGGCACGGGCGACGTTCGCCGGGGTGGCAGGGAGGATCATGTCACTCCTCCCCGCGAATGTGGCGGAACTCGAAGGCTTTGTCGGTTCATCGCGTCTCGTCTATACCCGCCGGGTCTCCAGCCCAAGGCCCGTCCATGCCCTATACCGCCCCTGTCGCCGAACAGCGCTTCGTTCTGGAAACCTCCGGGCTTGCCATGCTGGCCGCTATGCCGCCCTATGCCAATGCGACCCCCGACCTCGTCGACGCCATTCTTGACGAATCGGCCAAGCTCGCGGCCAATGTCTTTGCGCCGCTCAACAGCATCGGCGACCGCACCCATGCCCGGCTCGCCCATGGCGTGGTGACCCTGCCGCCGGGCTTCGCCGCCGCGTACCGCCAGTATATCGACGGCGGTTGGGCAGGTCTGGGCGTCGCCGAAGCGCACGGCGGGCAGGGCATGCCGTTCGTTCTCGCCGTGGCGGTGCAGGAGCAGCTGACCAGCGCCAATATGGCGTTCGCGCTGTGCATGATGCTGAGCCAGGGGGCGATCGAGGCGCTGGCGGCACATGCGTCGCCCGAATTGCAGGCGCGCTATCTCAGCAAGCTGGTCAGCGGCGAATGGACCGGCACGATGAACCTGACCGAACCCCAGGCGGGCAGTGACGTTGGCGCGCTGAAGACCCGCGCCGAACCCGCTGTTGACGGCAGCTACAGGATCAAAGGCACCAAGATCTACATCACATGGGGCGAACATGATGCGGCGGACAATATCGTCCACCTCGTCCTCGCCCGGCTGCCCGATGCGCCGCCGGGGACCAAGGGCATCTCGCTGTTCCTTTGCCCGAAATTCATGCCCGATGGGTCGCGCAACGATCTGAAATGCGTCGGGCTGGAGCACAAGCTCGGTATCCACGCCTCGCCGACCTGCACGATGAGTTTCGGCGATCACGACCAGTGCGTCGGTTACCTTGTCGGCGCCGAGGGTGCGGGCATGCGCGCGATGTTCACCATGATGAACAATGCCCGGGTGCAGGTCGGGTTGCAGGGCGTCGCCATTGCCGAGGCGGCGACCCAGCATGCGGTCGAATTTGCGCGCCAAAGGGTGCAATCGGCGAAGTTCGGCGCGGGTCGCGAACCGGTGCGCATTATCGAACATGCCGATGTCCGCCGCACGCTGATGACCTGCCGCGCCTATACCGAAGCGTCGCGGGCGCTGGTGTATTTAAACGCCGCCGCCGTCGATCGGGCGCATGGCGGCGACGCCGATGGTGGCGCGCTGGCGGATTTGCTGACACCGATTTCGAAGGGCTGGGCGACTGATCTTGGCGTCGAGGTGGCAAGCCTTGCGCTGCAAGTGTTCGGCGGCATGGGCTATGTGGAGGAAACCGGCGCGGCGCAGTATCTGCGCGATGCCCGGATCGCACCGATTTACGAGGGCACCAACGGCATTCAGGCGCTCGATCTGGTCGGGCGCAAGCTGGCAATGGATGGCGGCAAGCATTGGCGGGGGCTGCTGGCGCAGGTGCGCGCGACGGTGGCGCGCCTGGAGGCCATTTCGGCGCTGAAGGATATCGCGCCGTATCTCGACGATGCGGCGACTGCTGCGCAGACGGCGAGCGTCTGGCTGGCAGGCGGCAACGACCCCGACGATATTGCGGCCGGCGCGACGCCGTATCTACGGCTGATGGGACTGACGCTCGGCGGCTGGCTGCTCGCCGATCAGGCGTTGGTCGCGGCGGATCGGCGCGTTGCAGGCGAGGGTGATGCGGCGTTCCTCAACGCCAAGATCGCCACAGCGCGCTTTTATGCCGAGCAATTACTGCCGCAGGCAGCGGCGCTGTTAGGGCCGGTAACGCGCGGCGCGGCGGGGTTGTATGCGGTGCCCGAAGAAGGATTGGCGGCGTAAACAAACCCTCTCCCGCTTGCGGGAGAGGCGAGAGACGGCGGCGCAGCCGACGGCCCGGGTGAGGGTGTTTGTGTGTCGAAGATGGGGTACACCCTCACCCGCCGCGCTGGCGCGCGAGTCTCCTCTTCCGCAAGCCGGAGAGGGGCGTTACGCCGCCTCGAACAAATCTGCCGGACTTAACCCCAGCCGTTCGATGCGCGCCTGAACCCGCGGCCATTCTTCGCGTAGAAACACATCGCGTTCCGACGCCAACAGCTTGCGCGCCGCCGCTTCGCCGGCAAACAGCCCGACTCCCTTTTTGGCCGTCACCAGCCCCGCTGTCTGCAACTCCTGATACGCCTTGGCGACCGTTAGCGGGTTGACCCCGGCTTCGGCGGCGAGCGCGCGCACCGACGGCAGTAGCGCCCCGTCGCCCGCATCAAGGATCCGCGCCACGATCACATCGCGGATTTGCAGATAGATGGGCCGGTCGTCGCTGAACATCAGTGTCTTATCGCGCTCAAACACCCTCGCGTCAACAGGTGACGTGGCGCGCGCGGCGCGCTAGCAGGAACGCAGTTTCTTGGGGAGTTGGTTATGAAGATCGTCTTACGCAGCGTCCTGTTTGCTTCAGGTACAGCTCTGCTCGCGGCGGCACCTGCCAGTGCCCAGCTTGCCGAAGAAATGACCCGCTGCGCCGTGATCGCAATCAATGCCGATCGGCTTGCCTGCTATGACAAGGCGGTTTCGGGCATTTCGGCCGAGGCGCGGCAGATCAGCCAGCGCCGCGCCGCCGAAACTGCGCGGATCGAACGCGAAGCCGCCGCCGCCGCCGCGATCGCTGCGAATGAAAAGGCCCGCGCCGATGCCGAAGCCCGTAAGGCAGCCTTCGGATCAAAGGAGCAGTATCGGCAAGAGGCCGTAGAGCGCGTCCAGAAGATCGAAGCCAAGGTAAAGAATACCATCCTCGCCCAGACCGGCGCGACGGTGATCATCCTCGATAACGGTCAAGTTTGGGCACAGCTTGAAAGCCGTGGCTTGCCGTCGATCCGCACCGGTGACGCGATTACCGTCGATCGCAATAATTTCGGCGGGTTCGAAATGACGCTGGGGCGCTCGAAGCGGACGTTTCAGGTCAAGCGGCTCAATTAGAGGCGATAATCTGCGTCGAATACACTAGTTGCGGGGTACGTGCTTGGTGCCGATCACTACAACCCCGCATACCGCCGAAACCAGTCCACGAACTGCGGCATCCCTGCCTCCAACGGCGTCGCCGGGGCAAATCCGAGATCGCGGCGCGCCGGACCGATATCGGCCCAGGTGGCGGTGACGTCGCCGGGCTGCATCGGCATAAGGTCGATCAGCGCCTCGCGCCCACACGCCGCTGCAATGACATCGACGAAGTGCTGTAGTTCCACTGGTTGATCGTTGCCGAGATTGTAGACGGCGTGCGGGCTGCGCGATCCGCCCGGCTGAACCTTGCCATCGCCCACCGGCGGGCGATCGAGCGCCGCCAGCACGCCCGCGACGATATCGTCGATATAAGTGAAATCGCGGCGCATCCGGCCTTGGTTGTACAACGGCAGGCGCTGCCCCCGCAGAACCGCGTCGGTGAACTTCCACGGCGCCATGTCGGGGCGACCCCACGGCCCATAAACCGTGAAAAACCGCAGACCCGTCATCGGAATAGCGTAAAGGTGCGCATAGCTTTCGGCCATCGCCTCGCCGGCTTTCTTGGTCGCGGCATAGAAAGACACCGGCGCATCGGTGCGCGCATCGGCCGACAGCGGCAGCACCGTCGCCTCGCCGTAGACCGACGATGACGACGCATAAACGACGTGGCGCACTTTGAGCGCCCGCGCGACCTCGAGCAACTCGAGCTGGCCTGCAAGGTTCGATCGCAGATAATCGCGAGGCGCATCAATCGAATGCCGCACCCCAGCCTGCGCCCCCAGGTGCACGATGCGATCGACACCCGCTGCGGCGATGGCCGCGCCGACCAACCCCGGCTCAGCAAAATCACCCTCGATCAGCCGAAAGGCTTGGTGCGATCCAGTCATCGCTGCCAGCCGGTCACGCTTCAGGGCCGGCGCGTAATAGACATTGAAGTCATCGATGCCGATGACGGCATCACCACGACGCAATAGCGCGCCCGCGACATGCGCGCCGATAAACCCTGCCACCCCCGTTACCAGCACCGGCACGCTGCTCTCCCCAGCTCATCCGAACGAACATCGTCCGGTTAGGCCCTTGCCATCTACGCCGCAACGGGCGGGCGCTTAAGTCAGGGTGCCGCACCGGGCTTGCCCCAAACGCGCGCTCGGCTATAGCTGCCCGCCCGCGCTGTTGGGGCGTCGCCAAGTGGTAAGGCACCGGTTTTTGGTACCGGCATCCGCAGGTTCGAATCCTGCCGCCCCAGCCAAGCGGTCGTAATTCTTTGCCCGTCTTCAACGTAGCGCAGCATTCGGCTATGGTGCCATCATGTTTGCGTACCCCATCCCCTGATGGCGAGCCTGTTCGACAACCTCTGGGCCCGCCATGCGATCGCCGAGACGCCGGGCGGGGCGACGATTGTCGCGATCGACCGGATGTTTCTGCACGAACGCACCGGCGCTGCGGCGCTCAACAGTTTGAAAGCGGCGGGGCGGCGGGTGGCCGATCCGGCGCGGGTGTTCGCCACTATCGACCATATCGTCGACACCTGGCCGGGGCGCGGCGATGCGACGGCGGTGCCGGGCGGGACAGCATTCATCACCGAAACCCGCAGCGCCTGTGCCGAAGCGGGGATCACGCTGTTCGATGTTGGCTCACCCGATCAGGGGATCGTCCACGTCATCTCGCCTGAACTGGGCATCGTGCTCCCCGGCCTGACGCTCGTCGCGCCCGATAGCCATACTTGTACGCAGGGCGCCTTCGGGGCGCTGGCGTGGGGGATTGGCTCGACCGAGGCCGAACATGCGTTGGCGACAGGGACGCTGCGCATCGTCAAACCGCGCAGCATGCGGGTGACCTTCGACGGGGTGTTGCCGCCCGGTGTGACGGCGAAAGACATGGCGCTGGCGTTGATTGCGGCGCACGGGTCGGCGGGTGGGCAGGGCTATGCCATCGAGTTCGCCGGAAGCGCCGTCACCGCGCTGCCGATGGAAGGGCGGATGACGCTGTGCAACATGGCGACCGAGTTCGCGGCGTTCGCGGGCTTCATTGCACCCGATGCAGCAACCGACGCGTGGCTAAGGGGTCGGCGCTATGCGCCTGCCGGAACGCTGTGGGACGCAGCGGTCGCCGACTGGCGGTCATTGACCAGCGACGGCGATGCACGCTTCGACCACGAAATTGTCATCGATGCTGCGACGCTGCGGCCGATGGTGAGTTGGGGCACGTCGCCCGCCCAATCGGTGGCCATCGATGCAGCAGTTCCCGAATTTACCGGCACGACAACGCGCGCCGCATACGACAAGGCGCTGGCCTATATGGGCCTCGCCGCCGGGCAGCGGCTCGCCGGACTGGCCATTGGCGCGGCGTTCATCGGCAGCTGCACAAACAGCCGCCTGTCGGATCTGCAGCGCGCCGCCGATATCGTCCGCGGGCACCATGTTGCCGACAGTGTGCGCGCTATCGTCGTGCCCGGATCCACGGCGGTGAAGCGCGCGGCGGAAGCGGCGGGCCTCGACCGGATATTCATCGACGCCGGGTTCGAATGGCGCGAATCGGGCTGCTCGATGTGCTTTTATGCCGGTGGCGAGAGCTTTGGGGCGGGCGAGCGGGTAATCTCATCGACCAATCGCAATTTCGAAAGCCGCCAAGGGCCAGGAACGCGCACCCATATCGCCAGCCCGGAAACCGTCGCGGCAAGCGCGATTGCCGGGTGCATCGCGGCGGCAGGCGCATGAGCCTGCCGTTTGTCCGGGTAACATCGGTCGCGGCGCCGATGCTCGAAGACAATATCGATACCGATATCATCATCCCGTCACGCGAGATGAAAACTACCGGCAAGACCGGGCTTGCCGCCGGACTGTTCGCCGGACGCCGCTACCGTAGCGTCGGCGGGCGCGACGAAAATCCCGATTTCGTGCTCAACCGAACGCGCTATCGTGGGGCAGAAATTCTGCTGGCCGGCGCAAATTTCGGTTGCGGGTCGAGCCGCGAACATGCCGTCTGGGCGCTTGCCGAATATGGTATCCGTGCCGTCATCGCGCCGAGCTTCAGCCCGATCTTCGCTGGCAATGCGGTGCGCGGCGGCGTGCTGCCGTTAGTTCTGCCGCCCGCCGCTGTGGCAGTGCTTGCCGCTCTCGAAGGCCCGCTAACGATCGATTTGCCGGGACAGTATGTGCGCGGCGGCGGATCGCATTTCGGCTTCGCCATCGATCCCGAGGCCAAGGCGATGCTGCTCGATGGGCTCGATGCCATCGACCTGACGTTGCGGGATGCCGAAGCGATTGCCGCGTGGCAGGCGGTGGATCGGGTTGTGCGACCATGGGTGTATCTGACGAGTTAGTATCGATTTCCGCACGACTACAAAAACCGGGGGACATTTTCGACACTGTCATCCCGGCGAAGGTCGGGAACCAGCTTTCCTGATGAGATGCAGAAAAAACTGGATCCCGGCCTTCGCCGGGATGACTGCGAGAGCGAAGACCGTCGAATCGTCTATCTGCGAAACCCCAGCGGCAACCCGGCGTCGGGGGTGAAGCCATATAGCGGCTCGCCGGGTAGGGCGGTTCGCAGGATGGTGCGGACTTCGAGCAGCGCGTCGAGATCGATCCCGGTGCGCAGGCCCATGGCCTCGAGCATGAACACCAGATCTTCGGTGACGATATTGCCGCTGGCGCCAGGCGCGAAGGGGCATCCGCCAAGGCCACCCAATGAGCTGTCGAAAGTGGTGATCCCAACCTCCAGACCGGCGACGACATTGGCAAGGCCCAGCCCGCGGGTGTTGTGGAGGTGGAGGCCGGTCAGCTTGTCGTTGCCGATGGCACTGCGCACTGCCTTAACCAGCGCCCGCACTTGCGCCGGGTTGGCGTAACCGCTGGTGTCGGATAGCCCGACCTCGTCGCAACCCGCTGCCATCAGCGCCTCGGCGAGCGCAACGACTGCGGCTTCGGGGACGACGCCTTCAAGCGTGCAGCCGAATGCCGTCGAGACGCTGCCTTCGAAATGCGGGCGTTCGGCAGCGGGCAGGGCGTGGAGCATCGTAGCGACGGCGCGGACCTCGTCGAGGACTTGGGGCTGGGTGCGCCGAAGGTTGGCGAGGCTGTGCGTTTCACTCGCCGACAGCGGCAGCGTCAGCTTATGTGCGCCCGCTGCAATCGCCGCCGCCGCCCCGCGCGCATTGGGGACGAGCACCGCGACAGTCAGGCCGGGGTGCGTCCGCGCATGGGCGACGACTGCTGCGGTGTCGGCGAGTTGCGGCAGGAGCGCTGCGGGAACGAAGCTGCCGACTTCGATTTCTCGCACTCCGGCACCAAATTCGGCGTCTATCCACGCACATTTGGCGGCGAGCGACATGATCGGCGCGATCGATTGCAGCCCGTCGCGCGGGCCGACTTCGCTGACCAGAATGTCGATTGCGGGCGTCACGCCTTGCTCCCAAAGTTGTCCGGACATATTCCGGTCGCAGCCGCGCGGCAAGAGAGGGACGCACATATGGACGGATTGCCGCTTGCGGGGTTGAAGGTCGTCGAATTCACCCACATGGTGATGGGGCCGGCAGCGGGTGCGATCCTTGCCGAACTCGGGGCCGAAGTGATCCGGGTCGAGCCCGTCGGCGGCGATGCGACGCGGCGGCTGCTCGGCTCGGGGGCGGGGTATTTCCCGATGTACAATCGCGGCAAGGCGAGCATCTGCATCGATCTCAAACACCCCGACGGCCTTGCTACAGCGCAGTCCCTGGCGGCTTCGGCCGATATCGTCATCGAAAACTTTCGTCCTGGCGCGATGGATCGGCTGGGGCTGGGCTATGTCGACCTGCACGCGCGCAATCCGCGGCTGATCTATTGTTCGGAAAAAGGTTTCTTGTCGGGGCCGTATGAGGATCGCACCGCGCTCGACGAAGTGGCGCAGATGATGGGTGGCCTTGCCTATATGACCGGCCCGCCGGGGCGTCCGCTGCGCGCCGGGGCGTCGGTGATCGACGTTGCAGGCGGCATGTTCGGCGTTATCGGCGTGCTTGCGGCGGTCGAGGCACGGCACCGCACCGGCGAAGGCTGTCATGTGCAGAGCGCGCTGTTTGAAACCACCGCCTATCTCGTCGGTCAGCATATGGCGCAGATGGCGGTGACGGGGACGGCGGCGGCACCGATGCCGGCGCGGGTATCTGCATGGGCAATTTACGACGTGTTTGAAACCGCCGACGACGATCAGGTATTTGTCGGCGTGGTGACCGATGCGTTGTGGGCGAAGTTCTGTGCGCTGTTCGGACTTGACGACCTTTGGGCGGATGCGAGCCTGCGCACCAACAACGCCCGGGTTCGTGCCCGCGAAACGCTGATGCCGCGTGTCAGGACCGAGCTAAAACGCTTCACCAAGACAGACCTGATTGCCCACCTCGAGGGCTCGGGCCTGCCGTTCGCGCCGATTGGCCGACCGGAGGATCTGTTCGATGATCCACATTTGCGCGCGGGTGGCGGGCTGGCACCGGTTCGACTGAGCGATGGCACGGAAACATATTTGCCGGTCCTTCCCATCGCTCTTGATGGCGCGCGGACGTGCGGCGGTGCAATCGCTGCTGCCGGGGCGGACACCGATGCTGTGCTGTCCGCCTTGGGCTTGGATGCGAATGCTATCGAGGCGTTGATCGTGTCGGGGGCAGTGACCCGGAACTAGCTTCGACCCTTGAGCGTATCCCGTTGGAAGGAGGGCGAGGTCATTCGGCACAGTAACTGACTATACCCCGCATCGGTCGTATTGCCGTCGACCGGCTGATCCAGCGTGGCGAACAACGCAGCAAACTCACCGCGCTCGGCGGCGGCGGCGGTCATGTGCTTGGTCGCAGGCATTTCCATCGGCCCTTCAATTTTCCTTGTCGCGAGGTCGCGGGGGTGGCCGCCGCCTGTTCTGAGTACCCTTAACACCGGATAGCCCGTGCCGTTCCGTACCGATGCCGATTTACCGGAATTACTGTCTTTATGTGACATGAATGCCCTTAACGACCGCCATGCGCTGAATTTTCAAACTTTTCAATCTGGTTGCGAACCAAACCTCCTATTTTGGACGCAAAGGCCGGTCATCCGATGCAGCCAGCCACGTCGCAACGGCATAGGCGGCGACATTCTGGTCGAGTTGCACCCGATCGATCTTGTCGAGGGTATCGTCGGGCGTGTGGTGCAGATCGAAATAACGCGTGCCGTCCTGCTCCAGTTCGAGGATGCCTGAGCCGGTCGCGCCGAGCGGCTGGACATCGGCCCCGCCGCCTGCGGCATTGTCGCGGGTCGGCGCGACACCCAGCGGCGCGAGGGTGCGGGCGATTTCAGCGATCAGCGGCAGTCCCGCATCAGCGACCTTCGACGAGATGCGATAGATCCGGTCGGCCCCGAAATCGCTTTCGGCGGCCAGTACGGTGGTATCGCCCTTATGCGCCTCGCCATAGGCGCGACCGCCATAGACGCCGACTTCTTCCGATCCCCAGAAGACGACCCGGATAGTGCGGCGCGGTTTGAGCCCGGCGTCCTTGATTGCTTTGGCAGCGGCGAGCGTAATGGCGACGCCTGCACCATCGTCGATAACGCCGGTGCCGAGATCCCAGCTATCGAGGTGCGCGCCGATGACGACGATTTCTTGTGGCGCAACGGTCCCCGGTAGATCGCCGACGACATTACCTGACTGGCCGTCACCGACGAAGCGCGGCGTCAGGACGAGTTTCAATGTCACCGGGCCGCGCTTGATCAGTCGCGCCAACTGACCGGCGTCGGTCAGCGACAGCGCTGCCGATGGCGAGGGCGTCTGGCCGTCGGGAGTCGCTGTCGTGCCGGTATGTGGCCCGCGCCCTTCGTTGGTGCCGAGGCTGCGGATCAGCGTCGCGACCGCGCCCTTTGCTGCGGCGATGGCGGGGCCTTCGCGACGGACGCCGCCGTTGGTGCCATAGCTCGATCCATCCTGCGCACGCATCATATGATGGTCGATAAAGGCGATTTTGCCCTTGAGCGCGGCGGGTGGAGCATCCTTGAGCGCCTGTAAGTCGGCGAAATAGACGACTTCGGCGGTGACCCCCTCGGGCGGGGTCGCGCCCGAACGGCCGAGCGCGGTGACAACGAGTTTCTGCGGAAAAGCTCCGGCGACTTCGGCGGTCTCGATGCCGCGTTCCCAGACGATCAGCGGGAACATCTCGACATGGACGTTGGCGAGACCTGCAGCCTTCATCGCCTTGAGCGCCCAGTCGCGGCCGCGCGCCTCGGCAGCGGTTCCGGCGAGGCGTTGTCCTACTGTCGTGGTCAGGTCCTCGAGTAGCGGCCAAGCAGTGTTATTGCCGGCGGCGACCGTGTCGCGCAGCTTGACAGCTTCGGTCAGGCGGTCGGCAGCAAATGCCGGGGCGGCTACAGTCGCAAGGAGGGCGATGGTTGTTGGCAGCAGGCGCAAGACGGTATCCTTCGAAACGGTAAGCGGTCCGTTGTCGCGAAGTTGGCGGGTGAACGCAATCAGCGCGCCGTTGCGCCGCGCGCTCCAACGCGTCAAACAGCGATCATGAACCTCGCTCGCTTCCCCCGCCGCCGCTACACTCCTGGCTTCACCGCCATCGAACCGGTACCGCGCCTGTCCGCCACACTCGGTCGTGACATCTGGATCAAGCGCGACGATCTGCTCGGGCTGGCGGGTGGCGGTAACAAGACCCGCAAGCTCGAATTTCTCGTTGCCGCCGCCATGGCCGAGGGGGCCGACACGCTGGTGACGGTCGGTGCGCCGCAGTCGAACCATTGCCGCCTGACACTTGCCGCGGCTGCCCGCGAGGGACTGAAGTGCCGGTTGATCATCGAGGAGCGGGTGGCGGGCAGCTATGCCGCCGACGCGCTCGGCAATAATTTGTTGTTCGATCTGATGGGGGCCGAAAACGTCCGTGTCGTGCCGCTCGGCACCGACCTTGCTGCCGAAATGGCCGTCGATGCGGCTGAAGTGCACGCCGCTGGAGGCCGTGCCTATGTCATCCCCGGTGGTGGCTCGAACCCGCTCGGCGCCCTCGGCTATGTCGCGTGCGCACAGGAGATCGTGGTGCAAAGCTTCGACATGGCGCTGGCGTTCGATCGCATCGTTGTCGCGAGCGGCAGTGCTGGAACGCATGCCGGGCTGCTCGCCGGTTTGCGCGCGCTCAACGCCGGCATCCCGCTGACCGGCATCAACGTGCGGCGTCCGCAAGCCGAGCAAGAGGGCAATGTCCATGCGCTGGCGGTGTCGACGGCGGCACTGCTCGGCGTGTCTGCGGCACCGCGCGAGGCGGTCGTCGCGCTCGATCGCTGGGTTGGCCCCGGCTATTCGCTGCCGACGCCCGAAATGGTCGAGGCCGTGCGGATGCTCGCGGCGGGTGACGGTGTGCTGCTCGATCCGGTCTATACGGGGAAGGCGATGGCCGGGCTGATCGGGCTCTGCCGCTCGGGCGAGATCGGCACGAATGAACGCGTGCTGTTCGTCCACACCGGTGGCAGCCCGTCGCTGCATGCTTATGCGAGGGATTTGCGCTGAGCCGCCGTTACCGCACGATCGGCATAATCGGCGGCATGGGACCGGCAGCAACCGCCGATTTCCTGACGCGCCTCGTCAATGCCGCCGGTGCCACGCGCGACAGTGACCACCCGCACGTCCTCGTCGATTCGAATCCCGGCGTTCCCGATCGCAATGCTGCATTGGCGGAGCAGGGGCCATCCCCCGGACCGGAGCTGGCGCGCATGGCACAGGCGCTCGTTGCTGGCGGTGCCGAGGTGTTGGCAATGCCGTGCAACGCCGCGCACGGCTGGGCTGGCGATATCCGTGCCGCCGTGCCGCAAGCCATTTTCGTCGACTTGATTGCGGCCGCGACTGCCGAAGTAGCAGCGCTGGCTCCGAAACCGCGTTGCATCGGATTGCTGGCAATCAAGGCGACGCGCGCTGCGCGGCTCTATCATATTCCGCTCGAAGGCGCAGGCTTTACGGTACTCGAACCCGATGACGGAGCGTTTGCGGCAGTCATCGCGCGCATAAAGGGCGGCGACTCCGGCCCCGACGCGCGCGCCGCAATGCGCGCAATCGCAGAATCTATGATCGCGGTCGGTGCCGACGCTCTGCTTGGCGCCTGCACGGAGGTGCCGCTTGTCCTCGGCGTCCGCGACGTCCCCGTGCCGTTCGTCGATGCGACGGCAGCGCTGGTAACCGCGACATTGGCGGCGGCGCGGCGGTGACGGCGTTTGCACCGTCGATCTGGGATACGGTTCCGCGTGTCGCGGACCGGACAGGCGTCACGCGTACCGACTTCGAACGCGGCATCGTTCCGGCTGAACACCCGGTCGTGCTGCGCGGCCTTGTCAGTAATTGGCTGGCGACAGGCGCAGGGCGGCGGTCGCAGGTGGCGCTGTCGGCCTATCTTGCGCCGCTCGCCACCGATGCTCCTGTTGAAACCTGGGTCGGGACCGCCGCCGACGCCGGGCAATTCCGCTATGGCAGCGATTTCGCGGGGTTCAACTTCGAACGCCGCCAGATTGGCTTTATCGATCTGCTGGCGTTGCTGCGCGATGCGGCCGCCGGGCCGGTCTATGCCGGGGCGGTGCGCATTCCACAGGTGCTGCCGGCGCTACTCGACGAGATTCCGATGCCGCTGCTCGATCCGGCGCTGGAGCGGCTGACCTCGCTATGGATCGGCAATGGCTCGCGGACGCTGGCGCATTGGGATCTGCCACGCAATCTCGCCTGCGTCATCGCCGGGCGTCGCCGCTTTATCGTGCTACCCCCCGATCAGTTGCCCAATCTGTACGTCGGCCCCATCGACGTAACGCTGGCCGGGCAACCCGCCAGCCTCGTCGATTTCGCCAATCCCGATTTCGCGCGCTATCCGCGTTTCCGCGACGCGATGGCAACGGCGCAGGTTGCCGATCTTGAACCCGGCGACGCGCTCTATCTGCCAAGTCTGTGGTGGCATCATGTCGAAACGCCGCCGCCCTTTGGCGCGCAGGTCAATTTCTGGTGGCGCGATGCGGCCGACCATATGGTAACGCCGCAGCAGACGTTGCTCCACGCCCTGCTGACCATCCGCGACCTGCCGCCGGCCGAACGCACCGCGTGGCGGGCCCATTTCGATCATTATGTTTTCCAGACCGGCGGCGACCCGGTGGCGCATCTGCCGCCCGACGCGCGCGGCGTGCTGGGCCCGATGACGTCCAGCGTTGTCGAGCGCATCCGGCAATTGTTGCGCCGCTCGCTCGGCGGGTGAAATGCGCCGCGTTTGAACTCGCGCATTGCATCCGCTAGACACCGCCGCGCAGCATCCATCCACCGATTTTCGAAAGCGAAGCCCCGTGGCCTATCAATACGCCTATGTCATGAAGGGTCTTTCGAAGACCTATCCCGGCGCGCCCAAGCCGGCGTTCAAGGACATCACACTCAGCTTCCTGCCGGGCGCCAAGATTGCCATCATCGGGCCGAACGGCGCCGGCAAGTCGACGCTGATGAAGGTCATCGCCGGCATCGACAAGGAATATGTTGGCGAAGCATGGGCGGCGGAAGGCATCACCGTCGGCTATCTGCCGCAGGAGCCCCAGCTCGATCCGACCAAGGACGTGCGCGGCAACGTCATGGACGGCGTGCGCCCGGTCGCGACGATGATGGAGCGCTTCAACGCCATTTCGGCCGAAATGGCCGATCCGCAGGATTCGACCGATTTCGACGCGTTGATGGAGGAAATGGGCACTCTCCAAGAGAAGATCGACGCCGTCGACGGCTGGACGCTCGACAACCAGCTCGAGATCGCCATGGACGCGCTGCGTTGCCCCCCCGCCGACGCGGCGGTCGATAACCTATCGGGCGGTGAGAAGCGCCGCGTCGCGCTGTGCAAGCTGCTGCTCGAAAAGCCCGATATCTTGCTCCTCGATGAGCCGACCAACCACCTCGATGCCGAATCGGTGGCGTGGCTGGAAAATCACCTCAAGGAATACAAGGGGATGGCGATTCTCGTCACCCACGATCGCTACTTCCTCGACAATGTCGTGAAATGGGTGCTCGAACTCGATCGCGGCCGCGCCATTCCGTTCGAAGGCAATTATTCCGATTGGCTCGAGGCCAAGTCGAAGCGCATGCTCCAGGAAGATCGCGAGGACGAAAGCCGCCAGAAGGCGATCAAGGACGAGCTGGTGTGGATCCGCTCATCGGCGAAGGCGCGCCAGACCAAGTCAAAGGCACGCATCAAGGCGTTCGACGAACTTGTCGAGAAACAGGCTAACCGGCGTCTCGGGTCGGCGCAAATCCTCATCCAGATCCCCGAGCGGCTGGGCAATACCGTTATCGAAGCCAACAACTTGACCAAATCCTATGGCGACAAGCTGCTATTCGAGAATCTGTCGTTCAGCCTGCCACCGGGTGGCATCGTTGGTATCATCGGCCCCAACGGTGCCGGCAAGACGACACTGTTCCGCATGATCACCGGGCAGGAAGTCCCCGACAGTGGCAGCGTCCGCATCGGCGACACGGTCAAGCTCGCCTATGTCGACCAGTCGCGCGACGCGCTGGCAGCGAACAAGAACGTCTGGGAGGAGATTTCGCAGGGCAACGACAAATTCTACTTCGGCAAGAACGAGGTGCTGACCCGCGCCTATGTCGGCGCGTTCAACTTCAAGGGTGCCGACCAGCAGAAAAAGGTCGGGCAGCTATCGGGCGGTGAGCGCAACCGCGTCCATATGGCCAAAATGCTTGTCAAGGGCGGCAACGTCCTGCTGCTCGATGAGCCGACCAACGACCTCGATGTCGAAACCCTGCGTGCGCTCGAAGAGGCGCTGGAAAGCTTCGCCGGTTGCGCGGTGGTCATCAGCCACGATCGCTTCTTCCTCGATCGCCTTGCGACCCACATCCTCGCCTTCGAAGGCGACAGCCATGTCGAATGGTTCGAAGGCAATTTCGAGGCGTATGAGGAAGACAAGCGGCGAAGACTGGGCGATGCGGCGGACCGGCCCCATGCGCTGACGTATAAGAAGCTGACGCGATGACGCTGTGGCGCGGCGGGATCTTCGTGCTGGCGGTGGCACTTGCCACGGCGGCCTCCGCTGCGCCCCTTTTGTCGACCAGCACGTTCCGCGACAAGGTTGCCGGTGTTTTTGCGGCGCGTCTTCACGCCGTCTCCAGCGCCTTCGCCTTGGCAATCTTCTCGCGCCACACCAGCGGCCCCGTGGCATGGACGCTCTCACCCGTTGCATTGACTGCCACCGTCACCGGCATGTCGCGGACGGTGAATTCGTAGATCGCCTCCATGCCAAGGTCGTCGAACGCCAGCACCTTCGACGCCTTGATCGCCTTCGACACCAGATACGCCGCACCGCCGACCGCCATCAGATACGCCGCCTTGTGTTTCTTGATTGCCGCGATCCCGGCAGGGCCGCGCTCGGCCTTGCCGACCATTGCGATGAGGCCGGTCTGCGCCAGCATCGCCTCGGTGAACTTGTCCATGCGGGTGGCGGTGGTGGGGCCGGCAGGACCGACAACCTCGTCGCGCACTGGGTCGACCGGGCCGACATAATAGATGACGCGGTTGGTGAAATCGACCGGCAGCGGCTCGCCGCGCGCCAGCATGTCGGTCATCCGCTTGTGCGCTGCGTCGCGCCCAGTGAGCATACGGCCATTGAGCAGCAGCCGGTCGCCGGGCTTCCAGCTGGCGACACCGGTGGGCGTCAGCGTGTCGAGATCGACCGGGATGGAGGCCTTGCTCGGCGTCCATTGCACATCGGGCCATTGCGCGAGATCGGGTGCCTCCAGATAGGCCGGACCCGAACCGTCGAGGGTGAAATGCGCGTGGCGCGTCGCGGCGCAATTGGGGATCATCGCGATCGGCTTCGACGCGGCATGCGTCGGCGTATCGAGGATCTTGACGTCGAGAATCGTCGACAGTCCGCCCAACCCCTGTGCGCCGATGCCAAGATCGTTAACCGCGTCATACAGTTCGATGCGCAATTCCTCGATCCGGCTGTTCGGTCCACGCCGCTTCAGCTCAGCCATGTCGATCGGCAGCATCAGCGATTCCTTGGCCAGCAGCATCGCCTTTTCAGCCGTGCCGCCGATGCCGATGCCGAGCATCCCCGGCGGGCACCAGCCGGCCCCCATCAGCGGCACGGTGTTGACCACCCAGTCGCGGATCGAATCGCTCGGGTTGAGCATGGCGAACTTCGACTTGTTCTCGCTGCCGCCGCCCTTCGCCGCGACGGTGATTTCGACTGTGTCGCCCGGCACCAGCTCAACATGGGTGACCGCTGGCGTATTGTCTTTGGTATTCAGTCGTCCGAACGCCGGGTCCGCCACGATCGATGCACGCAGGCGATTTTCCGGATTGAGGTATGCCCGCCGCACGCCTTCATTGATCATTTCTGCAAGCGTCATCGTGGCTTGCCAGCGGACATTCATACCAACCTTCACGAATGCCACGACGATCCCGGTGTCTTGGCAGATCGGGCGATGCCCCTCCGCGCACATCCGGCTGTTGGTCAGAATTTGCGCGATGGCATCCTTGGCGGCGGGCGATTCCTCGGCGGCATAGGCGACGCCGAGCGCCCGGATATAGTCCATCGGGTGGAAGTAACTGATATATTGGAGGGCGTCGGCGACCGACTCGATCACGTCGGCTTCACGGATAATGGTCATGGGCGTCGAATTTCCCCTCGAGTCGATGGCCTGCGCATAATCCGCCTGCGGCATCGGGTCCACCAGCGACGCGACTCGCCTTCGCAACCGGTGCTCCGAAGTGCTTGAGCTTGTTTGTCCAGCGCGAAACACCATATCCGATGAAGATTTCCCGCTTGTATTGAAAGCGGCTTTAGGCACAATCTCTAGTCCGAGGGCGCGGTGCCAACCACTAGTGGTGGTGGCTGCGGACGAGGGAGGGCAGGGCGGCTGTGGACAGTTCGCTTGTGAATATCGGGGATAACGTCAGGGTCGGGCAATCGGCGCGTGACCCCGTTTTGTTCTTCTTCTACAGTCGGTGGTCCAGCAGCGGGCCAGAACAATGAATGATTCGGGAGTGGACAGGGTGAGCGACTTTCAGGGCGATGCAGTGACGCTGGAGCGTCCCGAAGCGGCGGTTGCGGATGCAATCCCCGATGCCGTGCCGACGTCTGCCAAGAAAGCCCCGGCGCGCGCGTCGAACGAAGTGATGGCGTGGAAATTCCCGGTCACCGTCGATCGCTCGCGCGACGATCTGCTGACCAATTTCGGCAAGGAAACGCTCAAGGATCGTTACCTGCTGCCCGGCGAATCGTATCAGGATCTGTTCGCGCGCGTCGCTGCTGCGTACGCGGACAGCGCGCCGCATGCCCAGCGCATCTATGATTACATTTCGCAGCTGTGGTTCATGCCGTCGACGCCCGTGCTGTCGAACGGCGGCACCGGGCGCGGGCTGCCGATCTCGTGCTATCTCAACAGCGTCGGCGACAGCCTCGAAGCGATTGTCGGGACGTGGAACGAGAATGTCTGGCTGGCGTCGCGTGGCGGCGGGATCGGCACCTATTGGGGCCATGTCCGCGGAATTGGCGAGCCCGTCGGCCTCAACGGCAAGACCAGCGGCATCATCCCGTTCGTCCGCGTCATGGATTCGCTGACGCTGGCGATCAGCCAAGGCTCGCTACGGCGCGGTTCGGCGGCGGTTTACCTCGACATCAACCACCCCGAAATCGAGGAATTTCTCGAAATCCGCAAGCCCTCGGGCGATTTCAACCGCAAGGCGCTTAATCTCCACCACGGGGTATTGGTTACCGACAAATTCATGGAGGCAGTGCGCGACGGGACCGAATGGCATCTGACCAGCCCCAAGACCGGCGAGCGCCGCGCCACGGTCGACGCGCGCGGGCTGTTCACCAAGCTCGTCGAAACCCGGCTGGCGACCGGCGAGCCGTACATCGTCTTCATCGACCATGTGAACGACGCCATGCCGAAGTTTCAGCGCGATGTCGGCCTCAAGGTGTCGACCTCAAACCTGTGCAGCGAAATCACGCTGCCAACCGGCACCGATCAATACGGCAAGGATCGCACGGCGGTGTGCTGCCTGTCGTCGCTCAACCTCGAAACCTGGGACCAATGGCACGGCGACAAGGTGTTCATCGAGGACGTCATGCGCTTCCTCGACAATGTCCTGCAGGATTACATCGACCGCGCCGAACCCGAAATGGCGCGCGCCAGCTATGCCGCGATGCGCGAACGCTCGGTCGGGCTTGGCGTCATGGGGCTCCACAGCTTCTATCAGGAACGCGGCATCGCCTTCGAAGGGGCGATGGCGAAATCGTGGAACATGAAAATCTTCAAGCACATCCGCGCGCAGGTTGACGAAGCGTCGATGCAGTTGGCGATCGAACGCGGCCCGTGCCCCGATGCCGCCGACATGGGCGTGATGGAGCGGTTCAGCTGCAAGATGGCCATCGCGCCGACGGCATCGATCAGCATCATCTGCGGCGGCACCAGCGCGTGCGTCGAGCCGATCCCGGCGAACGTCTATACCCACAAGACGCTGTCGGGCAGCTTTTCGATCCGCAACCCGTTCCTTGAAAAGACCCTGACCGCCAAGTCGAAGAACTCGGACGCGGTGTGGAATTCGATCCTCGAGATGGGGGGGTCGGTCCAACACCTCGATTTCCTGACGGTCGAGGAAAAGGCGGTGTTCCGCACGGCGTTCGAGATCGACCAGCGCTGGCTGCTCGAACTCGCCGGCGACCGCACGCCGTTCATCGATCAGGCGCAGTCACTGAACCTGTTCATTCCGGCCGATGTCGAGAAATGGGACCTGCTGATGCTGCATTATCGCGCATGGGAATTGGGTATCAAATCGCTGTATTATCTGCGTTCGATGAGCATTCAGCGGGCAGGCTTTGCGGGCGGCGTCGAGGCCGACAACACCGCCGATGCGCCGGTGCTTACGTTCGAGATGAAGGATTACGACGAATGCCTTGCCTGTCAGTAGGGCATAACCGGGGCGCAATCCCCGGCACCGGGGCGGCTATGCTGGCCGCACCGGACGGTGAGGGGGCCGTGGGGCCGACTTCCACGACTTGGCCCCACGGCCCCCTCCCAACTGCTGACGGGCTGAACCTGTTCGTCACCCCGCTTTCGCGGGGGTGACGCTCGCTAAACAATTCCGCTGAATTTCCAAGGACCCCGACGATGTCCCTCCTCAAAGCCTCGAAGTCATACAAGCCGTTCGAATACCCCTGGGCGTTCGATTTCTGGAAGCGTCAGCAGCAGATCCACTGGATGCCCGAAGAGGTGCCGCTGGGCGAGGATTGCCGCGACTGGGCGCAGAAGCTCACCGAGCACGAGCGCAACCTGCTCACCCAGATCTTCCGTTTCTTCACCCAGGCCGATGTCGAGGTGCAGGATTGCTACCACGACAAATACGGCCGGGTGTTCAAGCCGACCGAAGTCAAGATGATGCTGACCAGTTTCAGCAACATGGAGACGATCCATATCGCAGCATACTCGCACCTGCTCGACACCATCGGGATGCCCGAAAGCGAATATAGCGCCTTCTTGAATTACAAGGAGATGCGCGACAAACATGATTATATGAACAGCTTCGGTGTCGATAACGACGCCGATATCGCCCGCACGCTCGCGATGTTCGGCGGCTTCACCGAAGGGCTGCAACTGTTTGCCAGCTTCGCCATGCTGATGAATTTCCCGCGCTTCAACAAGATGAAGGGCATGGGCCAGATCGTCACCTGGAGCGTGCGCGACGAAAGCCTGCACTGCGAGGGCATCATCAAGCTGTTCCACGCCTTTTGCGCCGAAACCGGGGTGCTGACGGCGAAGATCCGCGACGATATCGCCGACGTTTGCCAGCGCACGGTGCGGCTCGAGGACGCCTTCATCGACCTGGCCTTCGAGATGGGTCCGGTTCCGGGGATGACGCCCAAGGAGATCAAGCAGTATGTCCGCTTCACCGCCGACTGGCGGATGCGGCAGCTCGGGCTCAAACCGATCTACATGATCGACGATCATCCGCTGCCATGGCTGACGCCGCTGTTGAACGGCGTCGAACACGCCAATTTCTTCGAAGCCCGCGCGACGGAATATTCCAAGGCGGCGACCAAGGGCAATTGGAACGAAGTCTGGGATTCGTTCGACCGCCGCAAGGGTGCCAAAGCCGCGAGTGAAGGCGGGGTTGCGGCGAACGAGGGCGATGACGGGGCACAGGGCGGGCTGTTGGGCGTGGCGGCGGAATAAACCGCAGTCTTAGGGCGGCGGAACAGGAATGGTGTAATGGCGACCAATGAAACATCGGCGATGAAATCTTGGGTGTTGGAAGCTCTCAAGGACAACGGTGGACGCGCCCCGCTTTTGGACATCGCCCGGCACATTTGGCAAAATCACGAGAAGGAGCTTCGTGCTTCTGAAACGCTATTTTTAACTTGGCAGTACCGAATGAGGTGGGCGGCAACAGCGTTGAGGAAGGAAGGAAAACTGCATCTCTCCGCTGCGGGAGAGCCTTGGCGGTTAAAGACCTAAGCTATTCGGTTAGCTTGATTTACTGTTCATCGCCAAATATTGCCACCATTGCCGGCACATCCGAACCCACCCGCCCGCGAAACATCCCCGGTGTGTTGAAGCTCCATCCCATCGTGCCGTCGGCTCCGACAACGATCACGCCGCCGTCGCCGCCCATGGCTTTCAACTCACCCCGGACGACTGCATCGGCCGCCTGCTGAATGGTCTCTCTGGTCATCCGCACCCGCGCGCAGATTTCATGGGCGGCAGCGACCCGGATGAAATATTCGCCCGAACCCGTGGCCGAAACGGCACCGGCACGGTCATCGGCGTAGGTGCCGGCACCGATGAGCGGCGAATCGCCGATGCGGCCCCAGCGCTTGCCGGTCAGCCCGCCGGTCGAGGTGGCGGCGGCGACATGGCCCGCGCGGTCACGCGCCACCGCGCCGACTGTGCCGTATTTGAGGTTGTTGTCGAATAGTGCGGCGCCGGATTTTGCTGCTGCCTTCATTTCCTGCAGCTGCCGCCAGCGTTCTTCGGTGCGGAAATAGGCCGGGTCGACCTGCTCGAGCCCCTGTTCGATTGCGAAGATGTCGGCCCCGTCGCGCGCCAGCATGACGTGCGGACTGTTCTCCATGACGGCGCGCGCGAGACTGACGGGGTTCCGGGTGCGCGTTGCGCCCGCCACGCCCCCGGCCTTACGCGTCGCACCGTCCATGATTGCCGCGTCGAGTTCGTTGCGGCCTTCGGCGGTGAATACCGCACCACGACCGGCGTTGAAGCGCGGATCGTCCTCGAGCGTGCGCATGGCCGCTTCGACGGCATCGACGGCGCTGCCGTCGTTCGCCAGCACCGTCCCGCCGGTCTCGAGCGCATAGGTCAGCGCGGCGCGGTATCCAGACTCTTGTTCGGCGGTCATGTGTTCGCGGGTCATGATGCCCGCGCCGCCATGGATAACCAGCGACCAATGGGCGTCGGAGGCCGGAAGAGGAGGGGTGTCCATCGGCAGCGTCTACGGCGTCGTCGCCCGTCTGTCATCATGAGCGGCGGCAGGCGTTGACCCCAACGCACCGCCGCCCTATAGCGCGCCTCCGCATGATCGCCGGTATGGCGGGGTAGCTCAGTTGGTTAGAGCACGGGAATCATAATCCTGGGGTCGGGGGTTCAAATCCCTCTCCCGCTACCACCGGTTCATGCACGCGCTGTCGTTGGCGCTTTGCGTCGCGGCGCACCTTCCGGCAGAAGGCCGATATGCACCACGCCGATATCCACCCGATCCCGCTCAGCCTCGTCGATAGCGACTTGCCCGCCGCTGCCGACGCGTTCGGTGATGCCTTCGCCCGGACCGGCTTCGCCGTTGTCGCCGATCACGGCATCGACGACGCGCTGATCGACCGCGCACTGACGGCGACGAAGGCGTTCTTCGCGCTGCCCGAGGCGATCAAGGCGGCGTATGTCGTCGCGGGTGGCGGCGGGCAGCGCGGGTTGACGCCGTTCGGGATCGAAACCGCCAAGGATCATGACCGGCCCGATCTCAAGGAGTTCTGGCACATGGGGCGCGACCTGCCACCGGGGCATCGTCTGGCCGCGACGATGCCCGCCAACATCTGGCCGCTTGAAGTTCCCGATTTCGAACCAGCTGTGCGCGCACTTTATAGGGCGCTGGATGCTGCCGGGGTCAGGCTGCTGCGGGCGATCGCGGTTCACCTTGGCCTCGCGTCGACGTTCTTCGACGATCCCGTTGCCGACGGCAATTCGGTCTTGCGGCTGCTGCACTATCCGCCGGTCAGCCCCGATGCCGCTGCCGTGCGGGCCGGGGCGCATGAGGACATCAACGTCATCACCTTGCTATTGGGCGCCGAGGAAGCTGGGTTGCAGTTGCTCGACCGCGATGGGCAGTGGCTCGACATTGCTGCACCGCCGGGCGCACTGGTGTGCAACATCGGCGATATGCTGCAGCGTCTCAGTGGTGGGCGGTTGCCATCGACAACTCATCGGGTGGTCAATCCCGCTCCGGAACGGCGTGGCGTTGCGCGCTATTCAACGCCGTTCTTCCTGCACTTCCGGCCGGATTATCGGATCGAAACACTGGCGGGGGGACCGCGCGACTGGCCCCCGATCACCGCCGATACCTATTTGCGCGAACGGCTGCGCGAAATCGGGTTACTTTGACGTTGCAAATCGCCTGCACCTAGGATGCGATCGATAGCCCATGATGTCCGAAGTCGAGCAGGCCGACAGCTGCAGCGACGCCAATCGCGATGCCAACGACCAGCCCTAAAATCCACACTATGGAGCCGGAGCGAAGTCTCCGACGGCCTGGCACATTCTCCATCAATGATCTTTCGTTTTCGCACCGGCGCTACCGCCACTCGCTTCGCAATCAGCTATGCAATTTGCGTGCCAGCACACGGAACCGCCGAAGTCGTTGAGAACGTGAAGGCGATAGCAATCGGTCACATCGGAGTTGTAAAATCCATCGACACATTATCGTAACACGCTGACACAAACGTCAGTCCATCGGGCGGCGCGTTAAGGCCCAGCGCAGTGCGATCGCGCGCCACGAGCGCCGATGAAAGGTCGTCGCCCGACCAGCGGCCTTTGCCGACCAGCATCAGGCAGCCGACCATTGACCGCACCTGGTGATGCAGAAACGACCGTGCTGCCGCTTCGACGATGATCTCGTCGCCGTCGCGTCGCACATCGAGCCGGTCCAGCGATTTGACCGGAGAGGCCGATTGGCAATGTGCCGAACGAAAGGTCGTGAAATCGTGGGTACCAATCAGGCGCTGTGCCGCGTCGTTCATGGCGGCAGCATCGAGTGCTTCGGAAACTCGCCACGCCAGCCCGCGGTCAAAGGTCAGCGGCGCGCGGCGGTTTATAAGGCGGTAGCGGTAGCGTCTACCCCGGCAATCGAAGCGGGCATGAAAGTGTGACTCGGCCACGCTACAGGCAATGATCGCAACAGGATGCGGGCGCAGGCCGGCATTGATCGCTGCGGTCAAGCGGAAGGTGCTGAACGATTTGGCGATATCGACATGCGCCATCTGACCGGCGGCATGGACACCGGCGTCGGTGCGACCACAGCCGTGCACTGTCACCGTCTCGCCCGTGATGGCGAGGATAGCGGCTTCGATTGCGCCTTGCACCGATGTCCCGATACCCTGCCGCTGCCAGCCAACGAACGGCCGCCCGTCATATTCGATGGTCAAACGATAGCGGGTCACCCGAGCTGCGTTCCTGCCGCGATCCGCCAGCCGTTCAGCAATGCTCCGGTCGCCATTACGGGCTTCCCCGCACGCTGGACGATCGTGGGGCGCAGCGCATCGGTGCTGCAAGCGATCGTCAACCGATCGTCGATGACGGTTCCCGCTGGTCCAGTGGCGGTGACGATCTCGGCTTCGAGGATGCGCAGCCGTTCACCGGCGATTTCGACATAGGCTCCGGGGGTCGGGTTAAAGGCGCGCACGGCGCGCGCGACCGCCTCGGCGGGCTGCAACAGATCAAGGCGTGCCTCGGCTTTGTCGATTTTGTGGGCGTAGGTAATGCCGTCGTCGGGTTGCGAAATCGCGACCAGATTGTCGAGTTTCGCCAACGTCTCGACCATCAACCGCGCGCCCATGGCCGAAAGCGCGTCGGTCAGCATCCCGGCGGTCTTGCCGTCTACCACTGTCGTGTCGCGCAGATACATCGGGCCGGTGTCGAGCCCGCGCTCCATCTGCATGATAGTCACCCCCGTCATCGTGTCGCCGGCAAGAATGGCGCGCTGAATCGGTGCCGCGCCGCGCCAGCGCGGCAACAGCGAGGCGTGGACGTTGAGGCAGCCGCGCGCCGGTGCATCGAGGATCGCCTGCGGCAGGATCAAGCCATAGGCGGCAACAATCGCCGCATCGAGCCCCAGCGCTGCAAACGCCGCCCTGTCACCCGCATCGCGGAAGTTGATGGGTGTTCGCACCGGGATGCCCAAAGCCTCGGCGCGGCGATGCACCGGCGTCGGCGTGACCGCTTTGCCGCGATTGGCGGCGCGCGGCGGCTGACTGTAAACGACGGCAACGTCGTGACCCGCTGCGACCAGCGCATCGAGCACCGGCACGGCAAAATCCGGAGTTCCCATAAAAGCAAGACGCATGGCGGGGGGCTAACGCCTCGATTGCCATCGCGCAACGTCGACGTCCGCATTCCGCCAGACCGGGGTGCCGGATGGCGGCAAATGAAGTGCCGTTCCTTGCTGAGCCTTCGACAAGCGCGAAGGAAGCGGGTAGTTTCGGATCGACCAAGGAGCTTTTGCATGAGCCACGCCGCCGCCTTCCATGGCCTCCACGTACCGGGGCAGTTGCTCGTTCTCGCCAACGCTTGGGATGCCGGCAGCGCTCGGCTGATCGAGGCTGCGGGTTCCGCTGCAATCGCCACGACGAGCTCGGGTGTTGCCTGGGCCCATGGCTATCCCGACGGCGACGCCCTTCCGGTCGATGTGCTCGTCGCAACTGTGCGCGAGATCGTCCGCGCCATTGGCGTGCCGCTGACCGTCGATGTCGAAGGTGGCTATTCCGACGATCCCGCAACTGCAGCAGCTAATGTCGCGCGAATCGTCGCTGCTGGTGGGGTCGGCATCAACATCGAGGATGGCAGCGGCTCGCCCGAGGTGCTTGCCGCCAAAATCGCCGCCATCAAGGCAGCCCATGGCGATGGCATCTTCGTCAACGCCCGGATCGACGTCTTTCTGAAGCCGCTGGTCGCCGCCGATGCGCGTGACGGCGAAGTCGCCCGCCGCATGGCGATATACCGTGCCGCCGGGGCGGATGGACTGTTTGTTCCGGGACTTGCCGATCCAGCAGGAATTGCAGCGGCGGTCGCGGCGGCGGGCGGACTGCCGGTCAATCTGATGGCGCTGGCACATCTGCCCGACGGAGCGACGCTGCGCGCGCTCGGCGTGCGGCGGTTGAGTGCAGGTGGCGCGCTGGCGTCAGCGGCGCTGGCGCAGACCCAGCGACTGGCGCGCGCTTTTACGGCTGACGGTGACAGTGCCGCGCTGTTTCAGACCGAGGGTGTGACCTATGGCGGAACGAACGCGCTGATGCAGCGCTGATCCTATGATCCTTGCCGCCGCGCGCCGCTGCGGCCATATCATGATCCATGTCATCCCCTGAAATCGATGCGCTGGCGCAGGCGCTGTCGCGGCTGCCAGGTCTGGGGCCACGATCGGCACGGCGCGCGGTCCTCCACCTAATCAAACGTCGCGATACGGCGCTGGTGCCGCTGCTCGGTGCGCTCGAAGCGGTCGCCGCCAATCTGGAAACCTGTGGCACCTGCGGTAATGTCGATACGCGCAACCCATGCGGGGTCTGCACCGACCCGCGCCGTGACCCGGCAAGCCTGTGCGTCGTCGAAGAGGTCGCCGATCTTTGGGCGCTCGACCGGGCGCGGTTGTTCGCCGGGCGGTTCCATGTGCTCGGCGGCAAGCTGTCGGCGCTCGACGGCGTGCGGCCGGAGGATCTGTCGATCGAGGCGCTGGTCATCCGCGTCGCGGGCGGCGGCATCGAGGAGGTTGTGCTGGCGATGAACGCCACCCTCGAAGGCCAGACGACGATGCACTATGTCGCCGACCGGCTGGCGAGCCTTGGCGTTCGCGTCATGCAGCTTGCCCACGGCCTCCCGGCGGGGGGCGAACTCGACTATCTCGACGAGGGGACGTTGGCGCTGGCACTACGCGCACGACGTCCGGTTTCTTGACGTAAGCGCTTGGCGCACCTAGCTCCCGGATATGGCCATTCTCGACATCATCGAAACCCCCGACGCGCGACTCCGTGCGATTTCACAGCCGGTTGCCGCCGTGACCGATGCACACCGGCAACTCGTCGCCGACATGTTTGAAACCATGTACGACGCCCCCGGCATCGGCCTTGCAGCCATTCAAGTAGGTGTGCCCGAACGTATCCTCGTCATCGACTTGCAGCGCCCCGCCGATGGCGGCTCGGAGCCTGAAAGCGAGGAAGAGGCCAAGGAGCGCAAGATGGTGCGTGACCCCAAGGTCTTCATCAATCCGGTCGTGACGTGGGAATCGGACGAACTGGCGGTTTACAATGAAGGCTGCCTGTCGGTTCCGGAGATGTATGCCGATGTCGACCGTCCGGCGCGTATCCGCGCAACATGGCTCGACGAAACCGGTGCGGCGCACGATGCCGAGATCGACGGTTTGCTGGCAACGTGCCTCCAGCACGAGATGGATCACCTCAACGGGGTGCTGTTCATCGATCACCTCAGCAAGCTGAAACGCGACATGCTGCTGAAGAAGCTCGATAAGGCTCGAAAGGCGCGGATGTAACGTCAGCTGGCTATGGGTTTGCGGCAGTCTTTTTGGCGAATTCGCGGATATGTTCGGCGGAAGCGTCTACGACTTGCCAATACGAAGCGATTTCGGCGGCAGGACATGCCGTTGCTGTTTTTTGGCAGCACGATCGGTATCGTCGTTGGGCTATATGTGACGGGGACGCCTTTGCCACTGCCCATCGGGCCGCGGAAAGGCTTGGAGTCGGTGACGGTGTTGCATGGCAGTTTTCCGATCTGCGACCGAGGCGGACATGGAAATTGCGTGATCGACGGCGACACGTTTACTCTTGATGGAACCAAGATCCGGATCGCTAACATTGATGCACCTGAATTACATCCGCCGCGCTGTGAAACCGAAGCTATACTGGGGCTTCGTGCTAAACGACGCTTGTCAGAACTGCTAAATGGGACGCCGATAGTTCTGGGGCGAGTCGATCACGATCTCGACATTTATGGTCGGCAACTCCGCACAGTGTCAGTCGGCGGGCGCGACGTCGGCGAAATTTTGGTTACTGAAGGTCTGGCGCGATACGGATTCCGCCACCCTTGGTGTGACTAGCTACGCCCGTACCAAAGTCTCTAACACCATTGTCGCCACAACCTCAGGTCCCTTAACCTCCGCCGGGTTCTCACCGGGAAAGGCCCGTGCACGCATCGCTGTGCGGGTGGCACCTGGGTTGAGAACATGCGTTCGGATCGGCGTCACCCCGCTGACTTCCGCGCCATAGGTAGCCATCAGATTTTCAAGGGCCGCCTTCGATGCCGCATAGGCGCCCCAATAGGCGCGCGGGCTGGTGGCGACGGTCGAGGTAAGTGCCACGATATCGGCAGCTTCGCTCTGCCGCAGCCACGGATCGAACGCCCGGAGCAACCGCCAGTTGGCGGTCAGATTGAGCGCCAGCACCTGATCCCAGTCCTTGGGCGTGATATGCGCAACTGGCGTCAGATTGCCGAGCGACCCGGCATTGAGGACCAGCACATCGAGCCGCCCCCAGCGCGCGCCGAGAGCCGCTGCTAACCGGTCGATGGCGTCGTAATCCGTCAGGTCGAACGGCGCGATGGTGGCCGTGCCGCCGGCGGCATGAATGCGCGCCTCGACCGCCTCGAGATCCTTTGCCGTCCGCGCGGTCAGCACGACGTGATAACCGGAGGCCGCCAGCGCTTCGGCGGTTGCGGCACCAATTCCCCGGCTGGCACCGGTGACAAGCGCCAGTTTCTTGTCGGTATCGCTCAAGCTCAGATCACCCGTTCGGCCAACAGGCTCAGCTGATCGGGAACCTCGATGTCTTCCTGATCGGTCAGCCGGGTCGGATAGTCGCCGGTGAAGCAGGCGTCGCAATATTGCGGGGCATCGTCCATCCGCATGTCCTCGTCGAGCGCGCGGTAGAGACCATCGATCGAGATGAAGGCGAGGCTGTCGACCTTGATGTAATCGCGCATCCGCTCGACATCCATCTGCGCCGCCAGCAGCTTCGAGCGTTCGGGGGTATCGACGCCGTAGTAGCAGCTGTGGCGCGTCGGCGGCGAGGCGATGCGCATATGCACCTCTTCCGCGCCGGCATCGCGGAGCATCTGGACGATCTTCAGCGAGGTGGTGCCACGCACGATCGAATCGTCGATGAGCACGATCTTCTTGCCGTCGATCATTGCGCGGTTGGCGTTGTGCTTCAACTTTACGCCAAGGTTTCGGATCTGGTCGCCGGGCTGAATGAACGTCCGCCCGACATAGTGCGAACGGATGATGCCGAGTTCGAACGGAATGCCCGATTCCTGCGCATAGCCGATGGCGGCGGGCGTTCCACTGTCGGGAACCGGAACCACCATGTCGGCGATTACGGGCGATTCGCGCGCCAGTTCGGCACCGATCTTTTTGCGCACTTGATAGACGCTCGACCCATCGACGACCGAATCGGGGCGCGAAAAATAGACATGCTCGAAGATGCAGGGGCGGGGGCGCTGGACAGCAAACGGCCGAATCGAACGCAGGCCGCGCGGGGAAATGATAATCAATTCCCCGGGTTCGACGGCGCGTAGGAAGGTCGCGCCGACGACATCGAGCGCCACAGTCTCACTGGCAAGAATATAGCTGTCACCCAGCCGTCCAAGAACGAGCGGCCGCACACCCAGCGGGTCGCGGCAGGCGAGCATGCCCTCGGGCGTCAGGCACAACAGGCTGTACGCGCCTTCGACCCGCTTCAGCGCGTCGATGAAGCGATCGAGCAAGGTGCGATACGCCGATGTCGCAACCAGATGGATGATGACTTCGGTATCGCTGGTCGACTGGAAAATCGACCCGCGCCGGACAAGATCGCGACGGAGCGTCGTGGCGTTAGAGATATTGCCGTTGTGACAGATGGCAAAACCACCCGACGACAGTTCGGCAAATAGCGGCTGAACATTGCGTAGCGCAGTTTCGCCGGTCGTCGAATAGCGATTATGGCCGATGGCGACGTCGCCGCGCAGCTTGCGGATGACCTCATCCGAATCGAAGTTCCCGGCGACATGGCCCATCGCGCGATGGGTGTGGAAGTCTTTGCCGTCCCAAGTGGTGATCCCGGCAGCTTCCTGGCCGCGATGCTGGAGGGCGTGCAGGCCCAATGCGGTGATGGCGGCGGCCCCATCGGCACCATAGACGCCGATGACCCCGCATTCCTCATGCAGATGATCGTCTTCCCACGGATCGGTGGTGAGCATATCCATGGGAAACGAGCCTCGTCAGCGCCGCGCTTCGCGGGTATATAGGAGAGATGCGGGGCTTTGTCGCCCCTGAAACCGACACAGGACTGTCATATGAGTGCGGATACCAGCCATGCACGCGAAACAGGGTTGACGCTCGATCCGAAGTGGGACGAGCGCGGGCTGGTGCAGGCGGTGGCGACCGACGCGGCGTCGGGCGAGGTGCTGATGGTCGCCCATATGAATAGTGCCGCGCTGCAGGCGACACTGGCGACCGGCGAAGCGCACTACTGGAGCCGCTCGCGCGGTGAAGTCTGGCACAAGGGCGCGACATCGGGGAATGTGCAGCGCGTGGTGGAGATGCGGATCGACTGTGATCAGGACGCGGTGTGGCTGAAGGTCGAACCGGCGGGACCGGCGTGCCATACGGGGGAGCGAAGCTGTTTCTATCGGGTGATTGGCAGGTCTGAGACATTGGTTCTTCGCCCTTGATCGGAGTCAGGGATTACGGTCACTGCGACGGCTGCGATTCGGTCCCATTGATAGCGATCATAAACTGAGAGGCGGTTGGGCGACTTGCCAAGGAGCGGTATTAACGCTTGTCGATGCGACTGGCTTGCAGTTAACCAAAAGACCGAAAGCAAATTGACAAATACTTCATCGTCATCTGCGCGCAGCGATCCAATTATACGCGCAGTACGTTCGACCGTCGAGCAAACAAGCTCGGACGACAAATTGTCGAAGATTTGTCGATCAATATGACTTTCAACATAGACAGTTGCCAGAGTTTCCCAATAGTTCAGGATATATACTACAGACCTGACAAGATTGCCGACTTCACCTCCGTTTATATCTACTTGTCTAAGAGTCTTCAGTGACAAGGCAGATTCTATAATGACGCGATGGTCGAAGAAGTTGTTTGCGTGTAAATTGTACGTAGAGTTGGCGAAACGATTAAAGTATAAATCTAACGTTAATTTAATGCGATTTTGTCGAGCCGTAAACCACGCCCAAAATGATGTAATTACACTGCCAAAAATTCCCACCGCAATCGTAATTTTGGCCGCAGACGTCGCTGAATCTCCTGTCAGGAATTTAGCAAGGTAAGCCAGCACCGCGATTCCAGCAGCTATGAATGTCAAGGTTGCTGGCAACCGAGCGATATGTTGGCGGCGTCCACGAATGCGCATCGTTGCATGTTAGCGAGCTGAGCAACTTCTTGACAGTTGACGTGAGCGGCAACTAACTCGCGCCATGCCCGACATCGCCCATGGTTTCGCCGTCGCCCCGCTGCCGCCGCCGCCGTGTGGAGCCGACAGCTTCACCATCACCGAACTCGCCACCGGCTTCAACGTCACCCCGCGCGCCATTCGTTTCTATGAAGATCAGGGACTGATCGCGCCCGAGCGACAGGGGCAGAACCGGGTGTATTCGCGGCGCGACCGGGCTCGACTGGCGTGGATTTTGCGCGCGAAGAACGTTGGGTTCAGCCTCGCCGAAATCCGCGAAATGATCGATCTGTACGATGTCGGCGACGGTCGCGTGCGTCAGCGCCGGGTGACGCTCGACAAGTGTCGTAACCGCATCGCCGCGCTCACCGAACAACGGGCAGATATCGACGCGACGATCGAGGAACTGCAATCATTCTGTGCGTTGGTGGAAAGCTACGTGCCGCGCGCCGCCAACGAATAGGAATTTCAAGTGCCCAGTTACCGCGCCCCGGTGAAAGACACATTGTTCGTCCTCAACCATGTCATCGGCCTCGACCGCTATTCGAACCTCCCGGGTTTCGCCGACGCGACGCCCGATGTGGTGCAGGCGATCCTTGAGGAGGGCGGCAAGTTCTGCGAGAATGTCCTCGCGCCATTGAACCTGTCCGGCGACATCGAAGGCTGCACCCGCCACGACGACGCATCGGTCACGACGCCCAAGGGCTTCAAAGATGCCTATGCGCAGTTCATGGAGGCTGGGTGGGGCACACTGATGGCGCCAGCTGACTATGGCGGACAGGGGCTGCCGCACGTCGTCGGCACCGCGATGTCGGAATATCTGTCGAGCGCCAATATGGCGTTTTCGATGTATCCCGGCCTCAACGAAGGGGCGCAGGCCGCCATCGCCGCCGTCGGGTCGGACGAACAGAAGCGCAAATGGCTGCCCAACATGATCCACGGTCGCTGGACCGGCACGATGAACCTCACCGAGCCGCAGTGCGGGACCGATCTTGGCCTCATCAAGACTCGCGCCGAGCCGCAGTCCGACGGTTCGCACAAGATCACCGGCACCAAGATTTTTATCTCGGCCGGCGAGCATGATCTCAACGATAATATCATCCACCTCGTGCTGGCCAAGACGACGGGTGCGCCCGATACCGTCAAGGGGATAAGCCTGTTCATCGTGCCGAAGTTCCTGGTGAACGACGACGGATCGTTGGGCGCGCGCAACGCCGTCAAATGCGGTTCGATCGAGCATAAGATGGGCATCCACGCCAATTCGACCTGCGTGATGAACTATGACGGCGCGACCGGCTATCTCCTCGGTGAGGAGATGAAGGGTCTGCGCGCGATGTTCATCATGATGAATGCGGCGCGGTTGGGTGTCGGTGTGCAGGGGCTGGCACAAGGCGAGGTCGCGTATCAGAACGCCGTAATCTACGCCAAGGACCGGGTGCAGGGCCGCGCCTTGACCGGCCCGGCGGATCCGCAAGCCAAAGCCGATCCGATCATCGTCCACCCCGATGTCCGTCGTAACCTGATGGACGGGCGCGCCTTTAACGAAGGTATGCGCGCGCTGGCGCTGTGGGGGGCGTTGCAGGTCGATCTCGCCCATAAGGCGGCGACGCCCGAGGAGCGTGAACTGGCCGACGATCTGATCGGGCTGCTGACCCCGGTCATCAAGGGCTATGGCACCGACAAGGGCTACGACATCGCCACCGCCTCGCAGCAGGTTTATGGTGGCCACGGCTATATCCGCGAATGGGGGATGGAGCAGTTCGTTCGCGACGCCCGCATCGCGCAGATTTATGAAGGCACCAATGGCATTCAGGCGATGGATCTCGTCGGGCGCAAGCTCGGGCAGAACGGCGGCCGGGCGCTGCGGGCGTATCTGGCGACCGTCGAACAGGCGATCGGCGATGCACCCGACAGCGTTGCGTTCATTCGCGATCCGATGAAGAAAGCACTCGGCGAATTGCAGGCGGCGACGATGTGGCTGATCCAGAACGGTCTGTCGAATCCCGACAATGCCGGGGCCGGGGCGGCGGCATACATGCACCTGATGGGCATCACCGCGCTCGGTCACATGTGGCTGCAAATGGCGAAGATCGCGCGTGAGGCGCTTGACGCGGGCGCTGGCGATGCCGACTTCATGGATGCTAAACTGATCACTGCGCGCTATTTTGCCGAACGCTTCATCCCCGACGCGGGTGCCTTACGGCGCAAGCTCGAGGCGGGGGCGGAAAGTCTGATGGCGTTGCCGGCGGCGGCGTTTTAACGACACTGCTGTCATCCCGGGCGTGAGCCGGGCCCCAGTTTTCTTGGGGGGCGGTGAAGGAAGCAACTGAGTCCCGGTTCAAGCCCGGGATGACGGTAGAAAGCAAAGGGCCTGACATGACCGAAGCCTATATCTATGACGCCGTCCGCACCCCGCGTGGCAAGGGCAAGAAGGACGGCAAGCTCCACGAGATCACGCCGATCCAGCTGGCGACGCAGATGCTGCAGGCGCTGCGCGACCGGACGAACATCGATACCGGCGACGTCGACGATGTCGTGCTCGGTTGCGTCGCCCCGGTCGGTGAGCAGGGCGCAGATATCGCACGGACGGCGGTGCTCAACGCCGATTATGCCGAGACGACGGCAGGCGTGCAGGTCAATCGCTTCTGCGCCTCGGGGCTTGAAGCCGTCAACATGGCGGCTGCCAAGGTGATGAGCGGCGAGGCGTATTTCGCCATCGGCGGCGGGGTTGAGAGCATGTCGCGGGTGCCGATGGGGGCCGACGGCGGCGCGTGGCCGATGGATCCGGCGGTCGCCTACAAGACCTATTTCGCCCCGCAGGGCATCGGCGCCGACCTTATTGCGACGAAGTATGGCTTCAGCCGCGCCGATGTCGATGCGTATGCGATGGAGTCACAGAAACGCGCCGCAAAGGCATGGTCTGAAGGGCGTTTCAAGAACTCGGTCGTCGGCGTCAAGGATGTCATCGGCGAGGTTGTGCTGGCGCATGACGAGCATATGCGCCCACAAACCGATATGCAGTCGCTGGGGTCGCTCGCCGCCGCGTTTGAGGCTATCGGCGAGGGGATGCCAGGCTTCGATGCCATCGCGCTGATGAAATATCCCGAGATCGAGCGGATCAACCATGTCCACACCGGCGGCAATTCGAGCGGCATCGTCGATGGCGCGTCGGCCGTGCTGATCGGCAACAAGGAAATGGGCGAGAAATACGGCCTCAAGGCCCGCGCCCGCATCCGCGCCATGGCGTCGATCGGCTCGGAGCCGATGATCATGCTGACTGGGCCGGAGTTCGTCGCGGCGAAGGTTCTGCAGCGCGCCGGGATGACCAAGGACGACATCGACCTGTTCGAACTGAACGAAGCGTTCGCGTCGGTCGTGCTGCGCTACATGCAGGCAATGGGTCTCGATCACGACAAGGTCAACGTTAACGGTGGCGCGATCGCCATGGGGCATCCGCTGGGTGCCACGGGCGGGATGATCCTCGGCACGGTGCTCGACGAGTTGGAGCGCACCGGCAAGGGCACCGCGCTGATCAACCTGTGCGTCGGCGCGGGCATGGGCACCGGCACAATCATCGAGCGGATTTGAATCTCCCCTCCCTCCTTCAGGGAGGGGCCGGGGGAGGGTTTCTGCTCTCTTTCGAACTTTCAGCCTGCCGCGATAAAACCCTCCCCCAACCCCTCCCTGAAGAAGGGAGGGGAGCGGGAACAAGGAGTTTCCAATGACCGACCTCGCCATCCGTTCCGATCTCGATGCCGACGGCATCTTGCTGCTTACCATCGACGTTCCCGGCCAATCGATGAACGTCATCACCCCCGAGGTGACGCGCGACCTCGCTGCCGCGATCGAGCGGCTGAAGACCGATCCCACCATCAAGGGCGCGGTACTGACTAGCGGCAAGGCGAGCGGCTTCATGGCGGGAGCCGATCTCAAGGGCATGGGCGCGCTGTTCGGTGGCGACGCGACCGCACCCGAGGGCAAGTCGAAGCTCGCCGCGCTGTTCGAAGGGGTGTTCCAGCTCAACAAATTACTGCGCGATCTTGAGACCTGTGGAAAGCCGGTTGCGGCGGCGGTCAACGGTCTAGCGCTCGGTGGCGGGCTCGAATTCGTCCTCGCCTGCCACTACCGGGTTGTCGCCGATAATCCGAAGATCACCCTTGGATTGCCCGAAGTCATGGTCGGGCTGTTCCCCGGTGCCGGCGGCACTCAGCGCCTGCCGCGCCTGATGGGCGTTCAGGCCGCGCTGATGTATCTGCTCCAGGGCAAGAACATGTCGCCGCAGGAAGCACTCGGTTTCGGTGTCGTCCAGGCGGTCGTGCCTGCCGATCAGGTTGTCGAAACCGCCAAGGCATGGGTCAAGGCGAACCCGACCAAGTCGGTCCAGCCATGGGATGAGAAGAGTTTCAAATTCCCCGGCGGCGTCGGCGCGTTCAACCCGGCTTTTGCACAGACATTCATGGCCGGCACCGCGATGACGGCGAAGCAGACCAACCACAATATGAACGCCCCGATCGCCATCCTTTCGGCGGTCTACGAAGGCTCGCAGCTGCCGATGGACACCGCGATCCGGGTAGAATCGAAGTATTTCGCCAAGGTCGTCGCCGATCCGCAGGCGGGCAACATGATCCGCTCGCTGTTCGTATCAAAACAGGCCGCCGAAAAGGGCGCGCGGCGCCCAGCGAACGTGCCGCCGATGAAGGCGACGAAGATCGGCATGCTCGGAGCCGGGCTGATGGGAGCGGGGATCGCCATGGTGTCGGCACAGGCCGGGATCGACGTCGTGTTGCTCGACCGTAGTCAGGAAGATGCCGACAAGGGCAAGCAATACACCGCCGACCGGCTGGCCAAGAAGCGCACCGATCCCGCGAAGATGGAGCAGATCCTCGGGCGCATCCATGCGACGACGAACTACGACGATCTGAAGGGTTGCGACCTGATCATCGAAGCGGTGTTCGAAACCCGCGAGATCAAGGCCGATGTGACCAAAAAGACCGAAGCCGTCGTCGGTGCCGACACGATCTTCGGTTCGAATACCTCGACCCTGCCGATCACCGGGCTGGCCGAAGCCTGGTCGAAGCAGGAAAATTTCATCGGCATCCACTTCTTCTCGCCGGTCGAGAAAATGCCGCTGGTCGAGATCATTGTTGGCAAGAACACCGGCCCGCACGCCATTGCCAAGGCGCTCGATTATGTCGCGGCGATCCGCAAGACGCCGATCGTCGTCAACGACAGTCGCGGCTTTTACACCTCGCGCTGCTTCGGCACCTATGTGCAGGAGGGGCTGGCGCTGCTCGGCGAGGGCACCAACCCGGCGCTCATTGAAAATGTCGGGCGGCACATGGGGATGCCGGTCGGCCCGCTCGCGGTCAACGACGAGGTTGGGCTCGATCTGTCGTGGAAGGTGGCGCAGCAGACCAAGGCCGATCTCGGCGACGCTTATAAGGCCGGACCGAGCGAAGGCGTGATCAACGAAATGCATGAACTCGGGCGTTTTGGACGCAAGAATAACAAGGGCTTCTATGTCTATCCTGAGGACGGCGGGAAGAAGTATCTGTGGCCCGAACTGGTCGCTACCGTCAGTGAAGGCGGCCTTGCCGAAACTCAGCCGACCGCCGAAGCCGTGCGCGAACGCTTGCTGTATCGTCAACTTGTCGAATGCGCGCGCTGCTTTGCCGAGGGCGTACTCGAGACGCCGCAGGACGGCGACCTAGGTGCAATCTTCGGCTGGGGATTCGCACCGCACACCGGCGGGCCGTTCAGCCACATGGACACCATCGGCCTCGCCAATGTCGTCGCAATCCTCGATGGGCTGGCGCAACGCCACGGCGAGCGGTTCAACCCGCCGCAGATGCTGCGCGACATGGCGACGACTGGCGAGACGTTCTACGGCCGCGCGGCGATGAAGGCTGCTGCCTGATCGGCGATGCATCCTTCGCTGGGTTTTTTGGGACGACGAACGCTGCTTTGACGCAAGGCCGATTGCTCATAGAGCGGGCGTAATCATGCAGTCTTGTGCCATTTATCCATGCTGACGGTTGCCAACGGCTGCCCCTTGCTGACGCCAGCGGAAATGCGCACGGCCGAGGCGCGCTGCGTCGCCAACGGGATCAGCGAGGCGGTTCTCATGGAACGTGCCGGCGCTGCCGCCGCGCTGGCGATCCGCCGGGTGTTCTCGCGTCAGCGTGTGCTGGTTTTGTGCGGTCCCGGTAATAATGGCGGCGATGGCTATGTCGTGGCGCGGTTGTTGGCGGCAGCGGGGTGGCCGGTAACAATTGCGGCGATGCCACCGCAGAGCCCGTTGGCGATTGCAATGGCGGCATGTTGGACTGGACCGACCGTCGCGCTTGCCGATGCCCAAGCCGGGCCCCTGATCATCGATGCGCTGTTCGGCACTGGAATGACCCGGGCGCTCGGCAGCGACCTCCACGCCGTGCTCGATCATTTGCGCGGGCAGGGGCGGGTGGTCGCGCTCGATTGCCCGAGCGGGGTCGATATGCTGACCGGTGCTGCGCTTGGCGAACCACTGGCGGCGGATTTGACCGTGGCGTTTGGCGCGATGAAGCGCGGACACGCGATGGGCGCGGGGCATGCCTTGTCGGGGCGCATTGTCGTCGCCGACATTGGCGTGCCCACCGACGCGTGCGTGCGGCTGTTGCTGCCGCCGGTTCGCGACACGCGGGCACCGCCGATGCACAAATTCGCGCGCGGCCATGCGCTCGTCATCGAGGGGTCGCCGGGGCGCGGCGGGGCAGCGCGGTTGACGGCGCGCGCAGCGCTGCGGGCGGGTGCGGGCCTTGTGACGCTGATCGGCGATGCAGCGACGTCGGCGGTCGATGCCATCATGTACCGAACCGATGCCGAGGGGCGCGCGCTGATTGGTGACCCACGGACGCGCGCGGTCGCTATCGGGCCGGGGTTGGGCGATGACGCGCGTGCACGCGCGTGGGTCGATAAGCTGCTGGCCGGGACGATCCCGCTGGCGCTCGATGCCGGAGCACTGACCATGTTCGACGGACGGCCCGCTGCTCTCGCCAATGCCACCGCGCCGCTGATCGTGACCCCGCATGACGGCGAGTTTGCCAAGTTGTTCGGTGCCGTTGGCGAAGATCGCATCGCTGCTGCGCTCGCTGCCGCAAAGATTGCCAATGCCGTTGTCGTGCTCAAGGGACCGCAATCGGTCATTGCTGCCCCCGATGGCCGCGCCGTGATCAATGCCCATGCCGCGCCCGGTCTGGCGACGGCGGGGTCGGGCGATGTCCTCACCGGGATCGTCGTTGCGCTGTTGGCGCAGGGGATGCCGCCGTTCGACGCGGCGTGCACCGGGGTCTGGCTGCACGGCGATGCAGGCGTGCGCGGCGGCGAAGGGCTGATCGCTGACGATTTGCCGGGGCTGCTGCGCACGGTGCTGGCGGCGCTATGATCCTGAGTGACACAATCGTTCGCCTCGCGGCGCGCGGCGACGGTGTCACCGCCGATGGTCGTTTCGTGCCCGGTACAACTGTTGGCGATATGGTGGCATTTGACGGCGACCGCGTCGTCATCACGCCGGGACCGCAGCACGTCATGCCGGTTTGTCGCCACTTTCCCGAATGCGGCGGTTGCCAGCTGCAGCATGTCACCGACACGGCCTATACGGACTTCGTCGTCGATCGCATCGTCCGCGCGTTGGCCGGAGTCGGTATCGTGCCGGGTAACATCGCCCCGGTGGCGCTCTCGCCACCCGCCAGCCGCCGCCGCGCAGCGCTGCGCGCCACCAAGCGACAAGGGAAGCTGACACTCGGCTTCAACGCCGAATCGACCCATCGCGTCATCGATATCGTCGAGTGCGCTGTACTTGCGCCGCCGCTATTCGCCTTGCTCGCGCCGCTGCGGGCGCTGCTGAAGACCGTGCTGGCCGATGGGCATGGGGCGGGAGTCACGCTGACGGATAGCGATACCGGCGTCGATCTGCTGCTCGCCAACGTTGCGGCAACAAAACTCGATGAGATTGAGCGGCTGACGAGTTTCGCCGCAATGCATGATATTGCGCGGCTGTCGGTCGAAGGGGCGCATGGCGTCGAAACCGTCGTTGAAGCGCGCGCGCCGGTGCTCATGATGGGCGGTGTCATCGTGCCACTGCCTCCCGCGCCGTTCCTGCAGGCGACCCGCGAGGGCGAGGCTGCGTTGGTCGCAGCAGTGGCCGAGGCAATCGGCAAGGCCCCCCGGGTCGCCGACCTGTTTTGCGGACTGGGAACATTTGCCCTGCCGCTATCGCAATCGGCCCGGGTGTTCGCAGTCGACGCCGCTGGCCCCGCCGTCGCCATACTTGCGGCGGCGGCGCGCGCGGCCGGGCGGCCGTTGGCGACCGCACATCGCGACCTTTTCCGGCGACCGCTTACCGCCGATGAGTTGAAACCGTTCGATGCTGTCGTCTTCGATCCACCGCGTGCCGGAGCGGCGGCCCAAGCCGCTGCACTCGCCGCCTCGGCGGTGCCGGTCATCGTCGCCGTGTCGTGCAATCCCAGCACCTTTGCCCGCGACGCGGCAGTGCTGGCAGAAGGCGGCTATCGCCTGGATCGGCTCTGGCCGGTCGCGCAGTTCCGCTGGTCGACACATGTCGAGCTGGTCGCGCGGTTCGTGCGCTAGGACAGTTCGCGCAACGCTCGCTGACTACAGGTGATGCGCTCCGAACGCTGCCAGCGCCCCATGCACGGCCAGCATCGTCAGCAGCAGCGAGCTTATCGCGAACAGCGCAAAGCGGAAGCGGATGATATTGATCGTCGCTTGCAGGATGCTGTGGGCAATACGGACCCCAACATAGCCCCATGCCAAACTGGCGTTCAGGCCGCCTCCCGATTCGGTGAGTGCGAGGACGCCACAGATCGCATAGAAGAGCGTCGGCTGCTCCATGAGGTGGATGTAGTTGTGCATTTTCCACTGCGCGCTGTCGGGCAGAATGCCATCGAGCTGATTGGGGCGGCTACCGACGGCCTTCGACACGTCAATGCCGGCGGACTTGAATGCCGGCAGTCGCGTGGCGATCGCCCAGAACAGCATGACGATCGTCCAGAGAACGAGCACTGCGACCGGCGCGAGAATTGGACTGTGCATTGATGACCCCCTGCTTTGCGTAGCGACGCTAACACGCGGGCTGCAGAGCGCCAAATTGCCTGCAGGGCTTGCCTGCGACGCGGTGTGGAGGCTTTATCGCGCGTGTCGGAGGAATTCCCATGGCACATGATCCGCGCGTCGATGCCTATATCGCCAAGGCGGCAGTATTTGCGCAGCCGATATTGACACATTTGCGAACCGTCGTTGGCAGCGCTTCGCCGGACATTTCCGAGACGATCAAATGGTCGATGCCGTTCTTCGATTATCGCGGCAAGCCGCTGGCCAATATGGCGGCATTCAAGGCGCATGCGGCGTTCGGCTTCTGGCGCCGCGAAGGGGCGGGGCCGGAGACCGAACAAGCCGATGCAATGGGTCAATTCGGGAAGCTGTCCAGCCTCGCCGACCTGCCCGATGACGCCGTGCTGACGGCGATGGTCCATACCGCGATGGAACTGATCGACGTCGACGCCAAGACGCGGCGGCCAGCGCGACTACTTAAGCCCGACATTGAAATGCCCGATGACTTGCGTTCGGCGTTGGAGGCAGCTCCGGCTGCGGCGGCGCACTTCGAAGCTTTCCCGCCTAGTGCCCGGCGCGAGTATCTCGAATGGGTCGTCGAGGCCAAGGCTCCCGCCACGCGTGCGAAACGGATCGCCACCACTGTCGAGCAGTGTAGCGAGGGCAAGCGGCGCAACTGGAAATACGAGAACTGCTGAGCGGAGTAACCCGTCAGCGACTTTGGGCACGCTTGTCGTAGATTAGCGTGCCGTCGATCTTGTTCACCCGCTTCCTCAGCCACTTGCGGTCCTTGTCGAACTGGATCGCCAACGCCGGGCCGGTCGCCGAAAGGATGCCGAGGACCGTATCGATAAACAGGCCAACGCGCGCCGGCCCCATGCCGGCCTGCGATTCGAACAGCAGAATATGCTGCCGATCAGGCGGGCCGTTACCCAGCGGGCGGCGCGCGACATAAATGCGGCTAACCTCGGGGAAATCGATGCCGATCGCCACCAGCGTTTCGGTTTGGGGTGGCGTCAGATCGGCTTCCCCCAATTCGCTGCGTTCGGTCAAATTGTTGAGTTCGGCGTGCAGTAGTTCCGCCCGGGCGGCATTGCTTTGCGCTAGTGCGAGCCATTGGCTGCGTGCCGGGTCGGACAGGGCATATCGGTCGAAATAGTCGAGCGCGATCGCAACGCAGTTGGCGATATCGTCCGGTTCCCGGGGTACCGCGGCAAAGGCCGACAAATCCGTCAGCGCGCTACCATCGCCGCGCGCCAACCGCAGTCGAGCGACGGCAAAGCGCGACAGGTCGACGTCAATGGGTTCGCCGGGATCAGTGATCAACGCGGCGTACATGGCCTCGGCGTCACCGACATCGCCGAGCCTTTCGGTCAGGAAGGCGTGGGAAAAGCGGTCGGCGGGCGCAATGCTGCCGCCGGCGGCCGCAGCGTCGAGTGCAGTCAGGCGTTCGCGGGCACCGCGCGCTTCGTTATGGCTGTTTGCCCAGGCATCGGCATTAGTCTGCCACCACGCACTGTCGAATTCGTCGGCAATCGCCTTGCCGCCATCGCGCAGCAATTGATCGGCGGCGGACGCGATGCAAGGGGTGGGGTCGGGCGCGGGTTGACCCAATGCCGCCAGCCGCTGCGCCAGCGCTGGATGCGTGTCGTCAAGTCCGGTCGGAACAGCCAGCGCCCGTGCCAGCGGTCCACTTCGCCCTGCCGACGGCTCCGCAAAGAACGCCCGCGCATTCCCGAACGGCATAGCCGGGGGCGCCGCATGATGGTCGATGGCGTCGAAGACAGCGCGCCAATGTTCGTTCTGGAAACGGTCGGCCTCGACAGCAACGGTCGCCAACGCGCGTGCGGCGTCGGCCGGGCTGGTGGCGCGCGCCGACATGGCATCGGCCGCATATTCGTTCTGGCGGGCGAGGACGAAGCTATAGGCGTTGAACCATGGACCGTACCACGCGAAGAACCGTCGCAGGATCGCGCCCGTACCGCCCGAACCGAGCGATTCGGACAGGCGCGCCCAAGTCATCCGGACGCGGTAAATCCAGCTGCCAAGCTTGCCGTCGGCATTGGCGAGATGGCCGAACTCATGCGCCAACACGGCTTCGAACGCGCGCGTGTCGAGCGCCTGCATCAACGGCAGGCCGAGCAGCAGATAGTTGTTGTGGCCACCAAACAGGCCGAACCGCGGGTGCTGGACGATTGCCGCGTTGAAATTGTCGGTCATCAGCACGGCGTGGAGGTGCGGACCAAGTGTGGCGACACGGATCGCTTCGATACTGATGAAAAGTTCGGGGGCCTCGTCGCGGGTTACCGATCGACCTTGCGGCGGGTCGAGGCGAACCCAAAGGGCGCGCAGCACAAGAAAGGCAGGAATGGCCAGAAAGAAAACGATCTTGATTTCGGCAGCGTTGACGTGATTGCTGGCAACAGCAAAGGCGATGATGCCGCCAATCACGCCGAGCAATGCGGCGATCAACCCGAACAGCACGACATAGCCGAGCAGCGCGCCACCCAGTACCGCGCGGCGGTATTGCTGGGGATTGGCGGCGGCTTCGGTCTCCAGCCGTTCGATCAGCGGTTGATAGCGCGGTTCGATGGCTTGCGACCAACCCCAAGGCTGGGCCTCCAAAGCGATCTTCTTCATTACGGCCCCGCAGTATGACAGCGCGCAGGAGCCTATCGGATGTGGCATTCGGATGTAAGATCGAGCAGTTTCAACCCGCTCGTTTTATCGTTGGATTGTCGACAAGGGTAGGCGGCGGGGCACATCGCCCCGCCGCCCATATCCTTAACCGTTACGGCCGTCCTGACGCGCGTCACGGATACCGGCGTTCAACCGATCAAGCCGTGCCTGGAGCATCTGCTCGTTACGCGCATCGATGCGGCCGTACTGATCGGTAACGCGGCGTTGGAGCCGCTTGATCGCGCCGAGTTCCGTCAAGGCGCGGTTGCGTTCACGATAGGTCAGCGTGCGTTCGTCATACGCCCGACGAATACGCGCATCGATCCGGGCCTCGCGGCTGGCAAGATCGCGGCGGTCATTGTTACCATAGCCGGTGTTACCATTCTGCTGGTTCGTTCCGGTCAGGATCCACGTGCCGCGGGTATCGTAGTAGCCCGTGACGGCACCGCGGTTCCAGCGGCCCGAGGTATCGTAGTAACCCGGCTCGGGAGCGGCGACCCAACGTCCATCGGCATCGCGGCGACCATTGGCGGTTCCAGCGATCCAGCGACCATAATCGTCGTAACGACCCACAGCGGGGCTGGCGACCCAGCGGCCATTTTCATAATGGCCACTGACCGAACCACCAACGTAACGGTTTTCAGGGTCATAATAGCCATTGGCGGAAGCGGGCACCCAATGGCCGTGCTCGTCGCGATAACCGGCGCGGTCATTGCTGACGGTGCCGGCAACCCAGCGACCATTGTTGTCGTAGTAGCCGTTCGGCGCACCGTTCACCCATTGGCCGTCGCGATCGTAATAGCCTTGCGCGTTGTCGACTCGCACATCGTTCGCGTGCCAGGTGTTGCGCTTGTCGTAATATCCATAAGCGCGGGCGCAATCCCCGCTGCCCTTGGTGAGCTGGTTACCGGCAACACCACCGCCAACGCCGCCGATGACGGTCCCGAGGGTCTTGTCACCGCGACCTGCAATGACGTTGCCGAGCAATGCACCAATGCCTGCGCCGGCCACGGTGCCGATTGCGCGGTTGGTCGAGCGCTCCTCGCAGGTCTGCTGCGCCGAGGCGATCGAAGCGGAGCCGAGCGCTGCCACAAGGCCGGCCGTAATCAGATAAGTACGCATCCTGAAATCCTTCATGCGATTGTCGATGAAGTCAGAATGCCTGCCGACGCACACAGTTCCGAAAAGCAGCGCCACAAAATTATAACAATCGGTTCAGAAACGGTTCCGCGTATGACTGTGATCAAGCACGGACGCCGAACGGCGCGTTTCAAACCAATGCCGAAACGCGCCGTTATCTGGCGACGCCGACACCGCAATGTCAGCGCTTTCGCTCAATCCGCGAAGTGTTTTGCCCACTTACGCACGGGACGGTCTTTCCACAGGCCGCGATGATAGGCGTCGGATGCCAGCAGTGGCATGACCGATCCGGCTTCGGCAAACACCATCTGCTCGATCCCGGTGTTGACCTTGCCCCAGCTGGCGGCTTCTTGCAGCGTCGACGACGAACATGCCCCGTCGCGGACGTCGGCAACGGTGATCTGCACGGCATATTTATGGACCTGAACGTCGTCGTGACCGAGGATTTCGGCGCAGACGACGGTGTCCTGGATGAAGTTTTTCGGCACGCCGCCGCCGATCATCAACAGCCCGGTTGTCCCGGCGGCGATCTTGATCTCGGTCAATTCGCGGAAGTCGGCGATCGCGTCGAGGACCATATAGGGCTTGCCGGCCTTGGCGCGGTCGACCTGGTGCTTGACGAGGCCGAACCCGGCGCTGCTGTCGACGAACGCCGGGCAGAAGATCGGCACGTCATGCTCGTACGCAAGCTTGACGAGGCTGTTGTCCTTCTTGCCATGCTCGACGAGGTACTTGCCCATCTCGCGGATGAAGGCGCGGCTCGAATAGGCCTTGGGCTCCAGCGTCTCGGCGATCTCGAAGATAGTGTGATCGACGTGCTGCAGCTGCTCCTCGTCAATATAGGTGTCGTAGATCCGGTCGATCAGCAGCGAGCGCAGCGTATCGTCGTCAGGCACTTCCAATGCCTGATAATGTTTGTGGCCCAGCCCTTCGAAGAAATCCATATCGACGATCGACGCGCCGGTGGCGACGATGCCATCGACCATATTGTTACGCAGCAGCTCGGCGTACAGGTCCATGCAACCGCCAGCCGACGTCGATCCGGCGATGACGAGGAAGATGCTGCAATCCTTGTCGGCAAGCATCTGATTGTAGATATTCGTCGCCCGCGCCAGATCGCGTGAGGTGAAGCTCATCCCCGCCATCTGGTCGACGATCGGACGCGCATCGAAGCTGGTGATGTCGATGTGCTTGACCGGAGTGCTGAGCAGTTCGGCCTTGCGGGTGTCGTTGATTGAAGTCGTCATTCGTGGGTCTCCAGTTGTTACAACTGGCTCGGCGCCCGAAGACGCCGCCCGCGGCTGGAACACCCAGCGCCGAGCGGGATTCTACCCTCTCCCTCAAGGGAGGAGGCGAGAGACGCGCCGCTTGGCGCGGCCCGGGGAGAGGATTTCTCCCGTCGAAAGAAAAACCCTCTCCCGGCTCGCGGCAAGGGCCGCGAGTCCGACCTCTCCTCTGAAGGGAAAGGTCAAAACCTCTACCTGATCGCGATAACCTTCGCCGGTGTCGCTTCCGTGACACCATATGCCGTCATCATCGGATCGTCCGCCACGACGGCGTTCGCCCCGGCGGTGAAGCCGTTGAACCCGGTGCGCATCGCCGAGCCATAGGCCCCGAGCATGCCGATTTCGATATAGTCGCCTGCTTGTGTATCGGCGGGGAGCATGAACGGTCCCGCCATATAATCCATGTCGTCGCAGGTCGGCCCATAGAAGCTGAAGCCCATGTCCTTGGCGCGGCTGCCGCCTTCGCGGACGAGTGCCACCGGAAACTTCCAGTCGATGTGTGCGGCGTCGAACAGCGAACCATAGGCACCATCATTGATGTACAGCGTATCGCCCTTGCGCGCTTCGACCCGCACCAGAACGCTGGCATATTCCGCCGACAGCGCACGACCGGGTTCGGCCCAAAGCTCGGCTGAATAACTGACCGGTAGCGCCTCGAAGGCCCGGTGGATGACGGCGAAATAGGCATCGAGCCCAGCGGCCTCCATGCCGGGATAAACCGACGGGAAACCACCGCCGACATCGATGACATCGACCGTGACTCCCGCGCCAACGATCGCTGCACGAACCATCGCCAGCGCATCGCTGTACGCCTGCGGGCTCATCGCTTGGCTGCCGACGTGGAAGCAGATGCCGAGCGCGTCGGCGGCCTGCCGCGCTGCCATCAACAGGGCAGGGGCATCGGCAACGCCGACGCCGAACTTCGATCCGAGGCTGAGCTTGGCATGCGCCGACGACACCCGCAGCCTGACGCACAAGGTCAGGTCGGTGGCGGCAACGCCATCCTGGGATGTCGCATCGACGATCTTGTCGAGCTCGGTCTGGCTGTCGAGGCTGAAAGTGCGGACGCCGTGGGTGTGATACGCCTCGGTAATCGCCTCCTCACCCTTGATCGGGTGCATGAAGCACAGCACGGCGTGCGGCAGCAGCCCGCGCACAAGGCGCACCTCGGCGATCGATGCCACATCGTAGTGCGTGATCCCGGCGTCCCACAGGTCGCGGATCAACTCCGGCGAGGGATTGGCCTTGACGGCATACATCGTCGTTCCCGGAAAGCGTTCGATAAACGCACGGGCGGCGCGATGCGCGGCATGGGGGCGGACGAGGGTCAGCGGCTGCGAGGGACGCAGCGACTGGACTACCCCCAGCGCGTTATGGTGCTTGTGCAATTCAAGGGACCTCCGGGGTGAGCAAAGTGTGTCGACGCCGCATAACGACGTTGACACCAAAGCTGCCTTGCGGTTGGAAGTCCCATGGGGCAGCGGACGGCGTATCTAGGGTCGGCGACCCCCCATGTAAAGCGGTTTTTTGTTACAGCATTTTTTGCTGTTTTGCCGTGGCCGATCAGGAGTTTAACCGGTGACCAATGATGCCGCTATTTCAACGGTTTCCGGGAGCGCGAACAGCGTTACGTTTGCCGATGTCTCGGCTGCTGCCGAACGTATTGCGGACCACGCGGTGCGGACGCCGTTGCTGCGCTCGGATGCACTCGATGCAGCGGTGGGCGGCAAGGTCTGGCTGAAACCCGAATGCCTGCAACGCACCGGATCATTCAAGTTTCGCGGCGCCTACAATAGGCTGTCGGCGATCCCGGACGCGGAGCGTGGCGGCGGGGTGGTGGCGTTTTCATCGGGCAACCATGCGCAAGGTGTGGCGCTCGCGGCGAAGCTGTTGGGGATGCCCGCCGTCATCATCATGCCCGCCGACGCGCCGCTGGTGAAAATCGAACGCACGCGCGCGCATGGGGCCGAAGTGGTGCTCTACGATCGCTACACCGAGGACCGCGCCGTCATTGCCGCGCGGCTGTCGGCCGAACGCGGTGCGATCATCGTACCGCCCTTCGACGATCCGTTCATCGTCGCGGGGCAGGGGACGGCGGGACTCGAGGCGGCGAACGACCTGGCAGCGATGGGCGTCACCGCCGATCTCGCCATCGTCTGCTGCGGCGGCGGCGGGCTGGCGAGTGGTATCGCCATCGGCTCGGGGCTGCCGGTGACCATCGTCGAACCGCTCGGCTACGACGATGTCGTCCGCTCGCTCGCATTGGGCCACATCGTCCGCGTCGAGGACCCCCAGCCAACGCTGTGCGACGCGCTGCAAACGCTCGTCACCAGCGACCTGACCTTCGGTATCCTCCACGCCCGCGGCACGAACGGCGTCGCTGTGACCGAAGCCCAGGCGATGTCCGCTGTCGCCTTCGCCTTCCGTGAACTAAAACTGGTGGTCGAACCCGGCGGCGCGGTGGCACTGGCGGCAGCATTGGCGGGACTTGTGGATTTGCGCGGAAAGACGGCGTTGGTCATTTTGTCGGGGGGGAATGTGGGACCAGAGGTGTTTGCTGCGTGCCTATCCGAATCGGCCGCGATCAGCCCGCCCTCTTGACGATAATTACACCTGCCTTCGCACAGCGCAGGTTAGCTGCGTTGTAACATGGCTCGAATAGGGTCGCACATTGTGTTCGGGAGTAGCCAGTATGTCCAAGCTTGCAGTCCTTACGGCTTTAGCGCTAGCGGCAATGCCGGTGTCAGCGCAGTCGGCCTGGAGCCAACCGGCCAATCCGTCTGGCGCAATTAACGTCGGCGGTCCGACGTTTTATGGGACCGACCAGATTTCGGTCGATGTCTTCAAACAGGCTGAGCTCTGGTGGACCCCCAATCCCGCCAATGGCTTTTACGCCCTGCGCCCGGATGTTCCACTCGACACCGATGCACAAGGCTGGTTGCGTTCGTTGCCGATTGTCGATGGAGTCGAACGCGAAGTCATCGCACCGTTTTCCACCCGGGATAATCTGCGTCTTGGCCGCTATGTCGTGACATGGAGCGGCGACGGCATCGTCGAGTTCGACGGAACGGTTGTGCAACGACAAACGCGGCGTTTGCTGATCGATATTCCCCAACGCCAATTTCACTGGCTGACGATTCGTAGTACCGACCCGGCGAAGACCGGAAAGTACATTCGCGATATCCGGATTTACAAAGTCGAAGACGAACCTCTAATTCGTGGGGGGGAACTGTTCCAGCCCGGATTTATCGACAAGGTCAGTCAGTTTCGGATGTTGCGCATGACGGCAGCGCAAAATATGAACTTTACCAAGGTGAAGGATTGGATACCGGAGCGCGAGCTTTCGACCCGGGCGTCATGGAGCGAGGGCGTCCCGATCGATGTGTTGATCCGTCTATCGAATATCGCAAAAGCCGATTTGTGGATTAGTGTCCCGCATCTTGCAACCGACGATTATGTCCGCAAGATGGCTGGGTTTATCCGCGCTCGACTTAACCCCAGCCTGCGGGTTTATCTCGAATATTCGAACGAATTCTTTACCAGCAGTTTCGATCAGTACAGCTATTTCCAAGCGCAAGCCGATCTGAAATTCGGCACCGGTGTGCGCAATGGCAATGCTCAGTTTTATGCGTCCCGGGCCACCCAAATCTTCGACATCTTCAATACGACCTTTGGCGCGAGCAATGCAGCGCGGCTTTTCCCTGTTCTGGCGATCAACCGTGGCAGTACATTGGGCGGTGGTCCGGGCGGACAACCGGGAACCGCCGATGATATGCTGACAGGTCCCGACGTCGTTCGCGTTGGCGGCAAACGTCCGATTGATGGCTTGGTAAAGGTGCTGGCAATCGATACTTATGTCGGCTTCGAATTGCCGCAAAACGAAGTCGCTGCCCTGCAAGATGCCCCCGATGGTGCCGGGCGTGTCATTACAGCGTTGCGCAGCGGAACCGGATTTTCCTATCCCGTCGGAGTTCCCGTATTCCGCGCCGGCGTACGCGCATTCAAACAGTTTACCGATCGGTACCGACTGCAATTGTTTGCTTATGAAGGCGGTACGGCACTTGTAAACTTCTTGCCAGGTGAGCCTGCAGCGCAAACCGACTTTGTGAGCAAGATCAACCGCGACCCGCGCATCGTCGATTTGTACCGCGACATGTACAGCGCTTGGCGAGCGGAGGGCGGCAAATTGAACGTGCATTTCGCATCGTTTGGGTTCGATTCAGCATATGGGAACTGGGGGACTTGGCAGGACGTATTTCAGCCGCAGACAACCCCGCGCGGCACCATTCCGGTCGCCGACAATGATACGGTTTTCAGCGATCCATCCGATCTGCGACCAGGTTCGACCTTCCAAAACGGTCGGGTGATGCTCGGCACCGCCGCCGACGATAATTTGGTCGGCACGGCCTATGCCGATGCGATTTACGGAGGTGACGGAAATGACACCCTGACTGGCGGCGGCGGCGCGGACAAACTGTCTGGCGGGACCGGCGGTGACACATTTGTAGTGGCGTTGGTTGCTGGCAGTGGCACGCAGATCGTCGATTTAGGCGTGCCGAACGATGGACCCGACACGCTTCGTCTGACCGATAATGTCAGCGCCGGGCAGCTGGTATTCACTCGGTCGGTCGATGATCTGATAATCGCTTTTGGCGCCCGGTCGATCGTGATCAGAGGACAGTATAAAACGGTCGGTCTGACGCGACCCGGGCGGATTGAAACGCTAAAGCTGGCGGACGGAACGACAATATCGCTACCTGAACTTCAACTATAGCGCTGGATAGACCGGATACTTTTAGAGTTCCGGCGTTGCAAACCGATGCGTCAGCTTAGTTTCGGTCGCGACCAATGGCGTCTCCTCGCCGAACCACGCGGCCACTTGCGATTTGGCAACGTTGGTTAGGTGCAGCCCCAGTTTCGTCCGCCGCCACAGTACATCGTCCGAAGTCTGCGCCCATTCGTGATCGCGGAAATGCGCCAGTTCGGCTTCAAATACGCCACCGAGATTCTTGCCCAAGCCACCCGCCAGCAGAGCTTCGGCTTTGCTGCCGAGCGTCATTGCCAGCCTCCGGACGAGCTTTGGATCATAATCATTATACCGCACCGTCAGTTCGCCGAGCCAGCGCTTGAATGCCGCCTGGCCGGTTTCGCCACTCAGCCGCGCGATGTCGCCGCCGGGTAGCGGCTTGGTCGCAGTCCACGCCTTGGTCTTCGGCGCGATGCGCTTCATCACATCCTCTGCGAGCACGCGGTAGGTGGTGATCTTGCCGCCGACGACCGACAGCGCGGGCACGCCGTCATGTTCGACAAGGCGATAGTCGCGGGTCGTCTCGCGGTCGCCCTTGCCGGCTTCGAGGATCAGCGGGCGGACGCCGGCGAAACTGTGCATGACATCGGCGCGCGTCAGCGGGCGCGCGAGATAGCGGTTGGCGGCCGCAATGAGATAATCGGTTTCAGTCTCAGTAATGTGCGCCGCCTCGGGTGCATCGATGTCGCGTTCGGTCGTGCCGATCAGCGAGAAGTCGCGCTCATAAGGAATGATGAAGATGATGCGACCATCGGGCTGCTGCAGCATGAAGGCGTCGCGCCCCAGATGCACGCGTTTGGTAACGATGTGCGATCCCTGGACCAGCCGCAGCGCCGGAGCATCGTTGCGCCCCAGCACCTGTCGCGCCACCCGCTCGGCCCACGGACCGGCCGCATTGATGATGCGTTTGGCGCTGAGCACCACGCCGGTCGTCAGCGTCGCCTGCCAGAGCGTGCCGTCGAAATGTGCCGACACGACCCCGGTGCGCGGCAGCACAAGTGCGCCGTTGGCGGCGGCGTCCTGCAAATTGGCGATCACCAGCCGCGCGTCGTCGATCCAGCCGTCCCAGTACCGATATGCCCGGGTAAATCGCGCATCGAGCGCACGCCCGGCGCGGTCTTGTCGCAAATCGACTCGCGACGACCCCGGCACTTCGCGGCGGCGGGCGAGATGATCGTATAGAAACAGTCCGGCGCGCAGCATCCATTCTGGGCGTTGGCCTTCCGATACCGGGAGAATGAACGATTGCGGCCAGCTGATATGCGGGGCGATGTCGAGCACCACTTCGCGTTCGGCGAGCGCCTTGCGGACAAGTCCAAAGGCGTAGAATTCGAGGTAACGCAGTCCACCGTGGATCAGCTTGGTGCTGGCGCTCGATGTGGCACCACCAAGATCGCCTTGATCGACAATAGCCACCGACATGCCGCGCCCCGCCGCATCGCGGGCGATCCCGGCACCGTTGATGCCGGCACCGATGATCAACAGGTCGTGGGGGAGGTTCATATCGGGGGGTTAACTAGTCGCAAGGCGCGGGTTAGGAAAGGCGGCATGATGCACCAACCCCTTCGCCTGCAGTGAGCGCTGCGCTCCTCCTCGCCCTCGACGCGGGAACCACCTCGACCCGCGCCATCGCCTTCAGCCGCGACGGCGCAATCACCGCAAGCTGCGGCCGCCCAATCACCCAGCATTATCCGCAACCGGGCTGGGTCGAACATGATGCCGCCGAAATCTGGCGCGCCAGTCGCGATTGTTTGATCGATGTCGCCGATCAGGTGGGTGCCGCCAATATCGCCGCCATTGGCATCACCAACCAGCGCGAGACGGTGGTGTTTTGGGACAAGACGACCGGCGAGCCGCTGGCACCGGCGATCGTCTGGCAGGATCGACGGACAGCCGACGCATGCGCGGCGCTGAAGGCGGCGGGCCATGAACCGGCAGTGCAGGCCAAGACCGGGCTGTTGCTTGATCCCTATTTCTCGGGGACCAAGATTGCTTGGGCGCTGGCGAATTGGCCCGACGTTGCTGCAGCCGCAACCGATGGCCGATTGCTCACTGGCACCGTCGAAAGCTGGCTGATCTGGAAGCTGTCGGCGGGTCGCGCCCACATCACCGACGCGACCAACGCCTCGCGAACGCTGTTGATGGATCTTGCAACCTGCCAATGGGACGACGAACTGTGCGCGTTGTTCGGGGTGCCGCGCACCATCCTGCCCGCAATCGTCGATTGCGCCGGACCGCTGGCGACGACGGCGCTGCTCGGCGGCGAAACGGCGATCACCGGCAGCGCCGGCGACCAACAGGCCGCTGCGATCGGGCAGGCGTGTCTCAATCCCGGCATGGTCAAGGCGACCTATGGCACCGGTTGCTTCGTGCTGGCGCATGCGGGTGCCACGCCGCCGATATCGGGGCATCGCCTCCTCTCGACGGTCGCATGGCGGCTGACTGGCAAGGCGACCTATGCGCTCGAAGGATCGATCTTCACTGCTGGCGCTGCGGTGCAATGGCTCCGCGACGGGCTCGGAATTATCGCCGACAGCGCCGAAACCGAGGCGCTGGCACAATCGGTTCCCGATAACGGCGGGGTTGTATTCGTGCCCGCGCTCGCTGGCATGGGCGCGCCGCACTGGCGGCCTGACGCCCGCGGCACATTGACCGGGCTCAGCGGCGGCACCACCCGAGCGCACATCGTCCGTGCAACATTGGAAGCGATGGGCCAGCAGACCGCCGATCTGGTCGATGCGCTCGCCGCCGACGGAGTGACGACGGCGCGGCTGCGGGTCGATGGCGGCATGGTCGCCAACAATTGGCTTTGCCAGGATCTGGCCGACAGCCTCGGCGTCGCAGTCGAGCGTCCGCGCATCATCGAGACAACCGCGCTAGGGGCCGCAATGCTGGCGGGCGTCGGGGCAGGGGTTTTTGCGTCGCTAGAAGATGCTGCGGCAATGGCGCATGCGGACGCGGTCTTTACGCCCGAAGCTGCGCAGGTCGATCGGACCGGCCGTCGGGAACGATGGGCAAGAGCGGTGCGACAGGCGCTGTGCGATTAAGCATCGGCCGGGGTTGGAGGGTCGATGTTGCCGGACACCGCCTTGCAGTCGTCGCTGGCCGAAGTCGGTTGGGCGCGGATCGAAAGTGCAGTCCCTAGGCCACTCTGCGAACAACTTGTCGATGCCATGCAGACGGAGATGGACTTACCGGTCCGCGATCCATTGCGTTGGGATGCATACGGCGGCGAAGGCGATGACCTTATCCCGATATGGGGCCATCAAGCGCAATGGGACGTCCGCCAGCTGCCTGCTCTGCACCGCATTTGGGCCGCGGCGTGGGGGACCGACCGACTGATCGTCTCGCTCGATTCGTGCCGCTTCACCCCGCCGTGGCGACCGGGGCATGCCGAACCCTTGCCGCTGCACTGGGATCATGCGCCGCGCGATGCGACAAAGCGGATGATCCAAGGTGTCATTGCACTCACCGATACGACCGCGGCGCAGGGCGGTTTTCGGTGCGCTCCATCGCTTTTCCGGGCATCGGAGACATGGCCGACGGTTCCGGATACCGATGCCGATGGTGACGAACATTGGCGCACCCATTCGAACGGCCACGATATCGTTCACGTCCCCGCCCTGACCGGCGATTTGATCCTTTGGGATTCGCGTCTTCCGCATGCCAATTCACAGAACCTGAGCAATCAGCCAAGGCTCGCCTTTTACGTGATGATGTTCCCGGCAGGCGATGCGGCGCTGCGTGCGGCAAACGTTGAATGCTGGGAGAGCGGGCGGTGCGTGCCATGGTGGCGCGACCGCCTAGGTTACGACCGGATTGAACCATGGCCATCGGCGCAGTTGACCGAGCTTGGCCGACGGCTGCTGGGGCTCGACGCCTGGCTTTAGGGTACTTGCAAACCACCTCCAGGTGTTTCAGCGTCCGCTCAAAGGCCGTGTCAGTCCGGCTGATTGGGGAGAACAGCACATGGCGAACGCCGAAATCGAGATGATTCGCGCCTTTCTGGCGGCGACACCCGAGAATTTGTCGGTTCCGGAGCTGCGCGCCATGTATGACAATATGGGCGGGCAGTTTCCGCCTGCCGCCGATGCCGTACTGCGCGCTGCCGATGCCGATGGTGTCCCGGCTGAATGGACGCATACGCCGGGGGCGGCGGAGGACGCGGTGTTGCTGTACCTCCACGGCGGCGGTTATGTCATCGGCTCGATCGCCAGCCATCGTCATCTGGCGATCGAACTTGGCCGCGCTGCCGGGGTTACGACGCTTGCCGTCGATTATCGCATGGCTCCGGAGGCACCGTTTCCCGCCGCCGTCGACGATGCACTCACCGCCTATCGGTTCCTGCTCGCGCAGGGCTTTGCGGCGAAGCGGATCGCGGTGGCAGGCGACAGCGCAGGCGGCGGTTTGGCGGTCGCGCTGCTCGTCGCGATCAAACACGCTGGACTGCCGCAGCCAGCGTGTGCCGTGCCGATTTCGCCATGGGTCGATATGGAAATGACCGGCGGCACCATGGCGAGTAAAGCTGCGGTCGACCCGATGGTGCAACGCGAATCGCTTGCCGCATGGGGCGGGCTATATCTGAACGGCGCGGACCCGAGGGCGCCGCTCGCGGCCCCCATTCACGCCGATCTGACCGGCATCGCGCCGTTGCTCATTCAAGTGGGTAGCGAAGAAACCCTCCTCGACGATGCGCTCAAACTGGCGGCTGTCGCCGGTCATGCGCAGGTTCCGGTGCGGCTCGAGATCGCGCCCGAGATGATCCATGTCTGGCACTTCTTCCACCCGATGCTGGCGCCAGCGCGTGATGCCATCGCTACGGCAGGGGGCTTTATTCGCGGGCATTTGGCCACGATTGCGTAGCCGATTTGCGGTTAAGACAGGGAGCGCGATGGCTGAGATAATCGAAAATCTGTTACTCGATTATATGAAGCGTTTTCAGGCTGGACACGATCGTATCGAGCGCATTGAAAACCGCCTCGAACTCCAAGGTTGACGTTACCGGCAAGCGGATGCTTGGATAGCGCCAAAGCAGGCGTAGTCCTGCCGGAGCATGGGGAGTACGCGCGATGCGAACGCGGTTGGTTGGAACATCGATGTTGGCGTTGGCGCTCTGGCTGAGCAGCGGCGGCATGGTCGATGCTGCGAACCGCCCCGGCCCGGTTGATGCCAAGCGGCTGCTCAACGCCGCTTCAGAACCCGGCAACTGGCTGACGCATGGCGGCACCTACGCCGAACAGCGCTTTGCCCGCCTCGAACAGATCAATAGCGGGAATGTCGGCAAATTGGGGCTGGCGTGGTCGTACGATCTCGACACCAATCGCGGGCAGGAGGCGACGCCGCTCGTCATCGACGGGACGATGTACACGACAACTGCGTGGTCGAAAGTAATCGCGCTCGATGCCGCGACCGGCAAGGTCAAATGGACCTATGATCCCCAAGTGGCGGGCGATCGTGGCCATGCGGCGTGCTGCGATGTGGTCAATCGCGGCGTTGCGGCATGGGGCGGCATGGTGTTTGTCGGCGCACTCGACGGTCGCCTGATCGCGCTCGATGCTGCAACAGGCAAGGTCCGCTGGTCGGTGGTCACTGTCGATCAGAAGCAGCCGTACACGATCACCGGCGCGCCGCGCGTCGTGAAGGGCAAGGTGCTGATCGGTAACGGTGGGGCCGAACTCGGCGTGCGCGGCTATGTCACCGCCTATGACGCGCTGACGGGGAAACAAGCGTGGCGGTTCTACACCATCCCCGGTAACCCGGCTAAAGGCCCCGACCATGCAGCATCGGACGATGTGCTAAAAGCCAAGGCCAATGGCAGCTGGAACGGCAAGTTCTGGGAGGCCGGCGGCGGCGGCACGGTGTGGGATGCGATCGTTTACGATCAGGAGCTCGACCGCCTGTACATCGGGGTCGGCAACGGGTCCCCTTGGAACCATCAGGTCCGGTCGCAGGGCAAGGGCGATAATCTGTTCCTGTCGTCGGTCGTCGCGTTAAATCCCGATACTGGGAAATACATCTGGCATTATCAGGGCACTCCGGGCGAAAGCTGGGATTTCACCCAAACCCAGCCGATCATCCTCGCGACGCTGAAGATCGAAGGCGCCGACCGCAAGGTGCTGATGCAGGCCCCGAAGAACGGCTTTTTCTACGTCATCGACCGCGAGACCGGGAAGCTGATCTCGGCGAAGAATTTCGTCCCGCAGAATTGGGCGACGGGGGTCGATACCAAGACCGGTCGGCCGATCGAGGTTCCCGAAGCACGTTTCAAGGCAGCGACTGCGATGGTGTTTCCGTCGGCGCTCGGCGCGCATAACTGGCATCCGATGGCGTTCTCGCCGAAAACCGGGCTGGTCTATCTGCCGGCGCAGGAAGTGCCCTTCGCCTATGCCAATGAGGCGGGGTACAAGCACCGGCAGGGGGCGTGGAATATTGCAGTCAACGCGGCGCTCAATGCGCCGCCGAACGACCGCGCCGCGACCAAAGCGATCCGCGCTATTTTGAAGGGCGAACTGCTGGCGTGGGATCCGGTCGCGCAAAAGGAAGTCTGGCGGGTTCAGTACGATGGTCCGTGGAACGGTGGTACGTTGGCGACGGCCGGTAATCTGGTGTTTCAAGGCGATGCCCACGGCAAGTTCCAGGCATTCGATGCCGCCAATGGCAAGCGCCTATGGGATTTCGACGCCCAGACCGGGGTGATGGCCGGTCCGGTCAGCTATAGTGTTGGCGGCACCCAATATGTCGCGGTAATGGCCGGAACCGGCGGGGCCTATGTGCTGTCGACGGGGTACGGCGACAACGCGACGGGTCGCGCGCCCAATGGCCGGGTGCTGGTCTTCAAACTCGGAGGCGCGGCGAAATTGCCAGCGCCCGACATCGTGGCGTTGCAGCCCGCCAATCCGCCCAAGGACAGCTTCACCCCGGCGCAGATCGCCGAGGGGGGTTCACTGTTCGAAGGCAATTGCGGTGTCTGCCACGGCGGCGGCGCGCGTTCGGCAGGTGTCTTACCCGATCTGCGCCGCTCGGTGGCGCTGTCCGATAAGGCTACATGGGGCCAGATTGTCCATGGCGGCGCACTGCGCGATCGCGGCATGATCAGCTTTGCGCCATATATGACCGCAGCGCAGATCGAAGCGGTGCGGGCCTATGTCGGGGTGCAGGCGAAGTATCTGGCGAGTGAGGAAGCGGATGCGGCCAAGGGTGCGACGAAACCGGGAGGGCGTTAGCTTTTACCTGTCTTAATCGGCTGCAAGACGGTCACGTTTATGCGGTAGCCCCGGCCATGTGCCGCCTGTCCATGCCTTGATGCCCAACGCCAATTGTTCGGCGGTCAAATCCTCGTCAGAGTCAGGCCAGTGGACGCCTTCGCCGTCGCCGATCAATTCCCAGTTGTTTCGTTCTTCATCAGTGCAATCGAGCAGGCGCGGATACCATGCAAGTGGCAGTCCGACGACGCGACCATCATCGAACTCGACATACATGCGATCATCGGCGAAGCGGACATTGACTGCCAAAACGTCAATCAGCTGTTGTGCCAAAGAAGCCATGCCAAGCGTCCAGAAACTCGTCGCGCCGTTCGCGAACAATACGAACGATAGCAGCGATTTCGCGCGGGCTAAAGCCTTTCGATTTGGCAACGGTAATCGATAACAGCCAAACCTTCGCCGTCGATCTCCCCGCGCGGACGTGAACGTGTGGCGGTTCGTTCGGTTCGCGGCTGTAGCAGCCAAATTTGAATGGTCCTTGTGTGCAAAATGTAGGCATCTGGTGCAACTCCTAGATGTTACACAGGTGGCCAAAGTTTGCCATTCTCGCGAACGCGCTGACGTGTGCCAAGGCTTGGCACACGTCAACCATTTCATCGTGAGCGCGTCAGTTCCCGCATCGCCCGGTCAAGCCCCTCCAATGACAGCGGATACATCCGGTCTTCCATCACCGTCTTGATCATCTGGATCGATTGGCTGTGGCCCCAGCTTTTTTCGGGGATCGGGTTCAGCCATGCCGCCGCGTGATAGATGTCGAGCATCCGGTTCATCCAGACGTCCCCGGCCTCCTCGTTCCAATGTTCGACCGAGCCACCCGGGTAGTTGATCTCATACGGGCTCATCGACGCATCGCCGACAAACACCAGTTTGTAGTCATGCGGGAATTTGTGGAGGAGCTCCATGACGGGCGTCCGCTCGGACCAGCGCCGTTTGTTGTCCTTCCACAGTGCTTCGTACGGGCAATTGTGAAAGTAGAAGAATTCAAGGTGCTTGAACTCGCTGCGCGCCGCCGAAAACAGTTCTTCGCAAACCTTGATGTGCGGGTCCATCGAGCCGCCGACGTCGAGCATCAGCAGCAGCTTGACGGCATTGTGCCGCTCGGGCCGCATCACAATATCGAGCCAGCCCTGCTTTGCCGTCCCCGAAATCGTCGCGTCGAGATCGAGTTCGTCCATCGCCCCGTCGCGGGCGAACTTGCGCAGCCGCCTCAGCGCGACCTTGATGTTGCGCGTCCCGAGTTCAACCGAGGCATCGAGATTCTTGAATTCGCGCTTGTCCCAGACCTTGACCGCCTTGCCCTGACGACCCTCTTTCTGGCCGATGCGGATGCCCTCAGGGTGCGAGCCATAGGCGCCAAACGGCGATTTGCCGCCGGTGCCGATCCATTTGTTACCGCCCTCGTGACGTTCCTTCTGCTCCTCGAGCCGCTTGGCCAGCGTCTCCATCAGCTCGTCCCAGCCCAGCTTTTCCAGTTCCGCGAGCTCTTCCGCCGAAAGGTTCAACTCGGCCACCTTGCGCAGCCAATCTTCGGGAATTTCCGCCGTCCCGGTCTCAAACACCGGCTCCAATCCCTTGAAGACCTTGGCGAAGACCAGATCGAATTTGTCGAGCAGCGCCTCGTCCTTCACGTACGTCGCGCGCGCCAGATAGTAAAATTCATCGATGTTGCGCTCGATGACGTCGCTGTCGAGCGCTTCAAGCAGCGTCAGATGCTCCTTGAGCGACGCCGGAATCTTGGCGGCACGGAGTTCGTCGAGGAAGTTCAGGAACATCGGTCGGTCTCTCTGTGAGCCATGACGTTAAAGCCTTATGCATTGCGCTGTCGAGGTCGCCGCCCCATCGACGCGAACCCGTCCATTTCGTGCAATGTCGCCACCAGTACAAATGAAATGATCATCAACAGCAACCACGCCCCGAGTTTTGAGGTCGGCACGAGCGCCCAGCCAGTCGTACGGCCAGGATACATCCAGCTGTGGCTGTAAACACCGATATTCTCAGCAAACCAGATAAACAGTGCGACGAGGAAAAAGCCGAGCAGGATCGGCATTCGGCGTGGGGTGCGGAATGGCGTGAATTCGAACCATGTCCGACGGAAGATCCATCCTGTGGACGCAAATAGCAGAATGCGCGCATCCGGCATGAAATGATGGCTGAAGAAGTTGATGTATATCGCGATAGCCAGCGCCACCGGCTGCCACGGCGGCGGATAGTCGATGGGACGAATTTCGAAAATACGCCAGATACGCGCAATATAGCTGCCAATTGCGGCGTACATGAAACCTGAAAACAGCGGCACGCCGCCGATGCGGAGCAGGCTCGGTTCGGGATAGACCCATGAACCCATATGGGTCTTGAATATCTCCATCGCTGTCCCGACGATGTGGAAAGCGAGAATTACCCGGGCTTCTCCCCGTGTTTCCAAGCGAAAAGCCAACATCGCGACCTGAATGACGAGGGCGAGCGCTACCAGCACATCGTAACGCGCGATTGGTGCGGTTGGCGGGTACCAGAGGTGGGTTGCCAGCAGAGCTGCGAGCATCAGCCCACCGAACAGGCACGCCCACCCCTGTTTGAAGCCGAACAGCAGAAACTCGAACAACGCGGCATGAACCGGCGAGCGGAATTGCAGTCGTTCGAGCCTGTCGCGAACGGCATAAAAGCGGCTATGCCCGGTCAAGCGACGAAACCAAGTGCCTTCACCGTCCGCCGAGGCGGTGAGACGGTGTCGATCCGGCCGCCGGGGTAGAAGGCGCGGATCTCGGCGCACTGCGCTACATCGGACAATCTCGCGGCAAGCCCCTCCGCCGTCCAGCCGCCGTTGTGGGTGAACAGCGCATCGGCGCTCCATGGTTGATACAACGCCACATCGGGTCCCTCGACACCGAACACCCGGCCGGTGAAGCGGCACAGCGGCGAGGCGAGATAGACGACGAGCGGCGAGACATGTTCGGGGGCGTGGCGGTCAAAGCCATCGGCACGCGGCATCAGCGCATCGACATCGGGCGACGCCATGACCATTCGCGTCCGCGCTGCCGGCGCAATCGCGTTGACCCGCACCCCCAGCGCCGCGAGTTCCTGCGCGCAAACCTGCGTGAACGCAGCGATTCCGGCTTTGGCCGCGCCGTATGCGCCGCCATGCGGCATCGGGTGGACGCCGACCGGCGAGGTGGTGTTGACGATGGCGCGCCCCACTTCCGGCCCACGATCGGCCCAGAAGCGCGCGGCGTGGTGACAGACCGCAGCGGTGCCCTTTAAATGGACGGCGATTTCGAGGTCGAAATCGGCCTCGGTCATGGCGATAACGCTTGCCGGTCGGTTGATCCCGGCGTTGTTGATGACAATGTCGAGGCCGCCGAAGGTCTGCACCGCTTGCTCGACGATGCTCGCCGCACCCGCCCAATCGGCGACGCTGGCAACGTTCGCCACAGCTTGGCCGCCCAAGTCGCGGATCTCCTCGGCGATGGCGTTAGCGGCGTCACCACTGCCTTCGCCGGTTACGCCGCCGCCGAGATCGTTGACCACCACGCGCGCGCCGGCGGCTGCCAGCGCCAGCGCATGGCAGCGCCCCAGCCCGCGTCCGCCGCCGGTGACCAGTGCAACCTTGCCTTCGAGTAACGACATCCGCACTATCCTCGTCAACGAATAACAACCTGCCGGTTCCGGGCGGGGCAGGGGGCGAAAATGGCCGCATTCGACTACACGGGCAAGACGGTGCTCATTACCGGTGGCTCGACCGGCATCGGCAATGCCTGTGCGCGGCAGTTTCTTGGGGGAGGTGCGCGGGTTATCGTTACCGGTACGCGGGCCAGTGTCATCGACTATGCCGGAAGCGACGGTGACCTGAGCGGCCTCGATTATTACAGGCTCGATCAGGGCAACCGCGACGCGGTGGCGGCGTTCGATCCCGGCATCGACCGGCTCGATACGCTCGTTGTCGCCGGGGCCAAGGTTGCCTATCGCCGCGCCGAATTCGACATCGAGACGTTCGCCGATGTGCTGGCGACCAACCTCGCCGGGCCAATGCAGCTGGCGACGAAATTCCGCACCGCGTTGGCGGCGGCGAACGGGAGCATCGTCTTCATCGGCTCGATCGCGAGCTTTCGCGGCGTCATCGGGCAACCGGCCTATTCGGCGTCAAAAGGTGGCTTACTGACGCTGACCCGGTCACTGGCACAGGCGTTCGCGCGCGACGGCGTGCGGGTCAACCTCGTCGCGCCGGGCCTTGTGCGCAGCAAAATGACGGCAGTTACATGGGAAAACCCCGACCGCCTCGCCGCAACCGAACGCAGTGTGCCGCTCGGCCGCATTGGCGAGCCCGACGACATCGCCGGTGCGGTGCTGTTCCTCGCCTCGCCGCTGGCGTCGTACATTACCGGCACATCATTGATCATCGATGGAGGAATGAGCGCATGACCGATTGGGCAAAGGGCAAGCGGGTATTGGTAACCGGCGGCAGCCAGGGGATCGGGCGCGCGACGGCACTGGCGTTCCGCGATCTCGGGGCCGAAGTGACAATCGCCGGTACGCGCGCCAACGCCACCGACTATAATGAACCGCTCGACGGCCTGACCTATCGGCAGTGCGACATGCGGCAAGACGGCGACCGGGCCGCATTGATCGATGCGGTCGGTGACCTCGACGTGCTCGTCAACAATGCCGGCGGCGGAGGCGCCAATGAATATACCACCGAAGGTTTTGCCGCGACCATCGCGCTCAACCTGACGGCGCAGATGGACCTGTGCCTGCGGGCGCATCCGGGCTTGAAGGCGCGGGCAGGGTGCGTGGTGAATGTCGGCAGCCTCGCGTCGTTTCTGGCGATCAAGGAGGTGCCGGGCTACACCGCATCGAAATCGGGACTATGGGGGCTGACACGGGCGCTTGCCGATGGCTGGGCGCGCGACGGCATCCGCGTCAACATGGTCGCCCCCGGCTTCATCCGCACCCGCATGACCGACGCGCATCGCGGCGAAGCGGGGCACGAAACGCGGCTGCTCAAGGCGGTCCCGATGCGCCGCTGGGGCGAACCAGCCGAAGTGGCCGGGCCGATTGTCTTCCTCGCGTCACCGGCGGCGGGGTATATGACCGGCGCGAGCCTAGTGATCGATGGCGGTCTAGTGCTGCGCTGAGGTCTAGGCGTTGCCCGTCCGGCGGCTCATAAAGGCCAGCCGCTCGAACAACATCACATCGGCTTCGTTCTTCAGCAGCGCGCCGTGGAGTGGTGGGATCAGGCTCTTGGTGTCGCGATTGCGCAGGACATCGAGCGGCAGGTCTTCGTGCATCAGCAGCTTGAGCCAGTCGAGCAGTTCCGACGTGGAAGGCTTCTTCTTCATACCCGGAACGTCGCGGATATCGAAAAAGATGTTCATCGCCTCGGCGACAAGGTTTTTCTGAATGTCGGGGAAGTGGACGCGGACGATCGCCTCCATCGTGTCGCGGTCGGGGAACTTGATATAGTGGAAGAAACAGCGGCGCAGGAAGGCGTCGGGCAGTTCCTTTTCGTTGTTCGACGTAATGATGACGATCGGACGCGCTGCCGCCTTCACCCGCTCGCCGGTTTCGTAAACGTCGAATTCCATCCGATCCAATTCGGTCAGGAGATCGTTAGGAAATTCAATGTCGGCCTTGTCGATTTCATCGATCAGCAGGACGGGCAGGCGAGGGGACGTGAAGGCCTCCCACATCTTGCCGCGCTTGATGTAGTTGGCGATATCACTGACGCGAGCGTCGCCGAGCTGACTGTCGCGCAACCGGCTGACGGCGTCATATTCGTACAGACCCTGCTGTGCCTTGGTCGTTGATTTTATGTTCCATTCAATGAGCGGCGCGTCGAAGGCCTGGGCGATCTGCTGGGCAAGGACGGTCTTGCCGGTGCCGGGTTCGCCCTTGACGAGCAACGGGCGGCGCAGCGTAACGGCGGCGTTGACCGCGACCTTCAGATCGGCGGTGGCGACATAGCCCGAAGTGCCTTCGAAACGCGAAACGGTCATGCGGATGCCCTGTTGGTTGACGTACCCGTCAACGCTACCGGCAGTGAATGCCGGGAGCAACCGCAAACCATGAACGCCCTTTTCACCGGACAATTTCTCAGGCATATTTAGGATCTAATAGGGAGGCGTAGCAATGCGACTGGTACTTGCGATTGTGGCGGCGCTGACCGCTTCACCCGTATTGGCGTTCGAGCCGACGATTACCGTAAGTCAGGACAGCGCGATCGCGTTTGGCTTTTTCCCGAAAGAGTCGCTCAAGGCGCTCGAAAGCGGCCTCGTTAATTTCAATGTCGCCGTCGATAAAAGAGGTCGGCTCAATGCGTGTCAAGTCGTTGGCAGTAGCGGCTTTGCCCGCCTTGATGCAGCGTCATGCCAGTTGCTTGCATTCTCGGCGCGTTTCACGCCGCTGCGACGCGCCGACGGTTCGCCGACGGCCGGCCTGCGGACTGGCACGATCCTTTGGGTCTTGCCCGGGCAGGACCCAAATATGGCCATGGTACGCCGAACAGCCGCCAAAGTGCCGGACGCGAGTGAAGCGGTCCTGTGCCGACGTGCGATCAAGACCGGTTCGCTGATGATCGAAAACGCCGTCTGCCTCACCGCGCGCGAATGGGCACTGCAAGCCAATGATTCGAGCGATCTGGTGCATGAAATGACATCGCCAAAGGGTTAGGCTGTTGGCTAGGCGGCGTTGAACGTCGGTAGTTTTCGGGTCGGCAGTAAAATACCGGTTCGGCCAAGCAATACTCGCGTCATGATCTGCTGATCTCGTTACCCCATTGAGAACAGATCGCCGCCGCACTATCCTTTCCAAATCCCCGGTCACACGCCGGGGGCGCTGACACCGGGCAACGGTGCGGTTCGCGGGGCCAGTGCAGCCCTGCCAATAAGAGACGGAAAGGGCGTCAACGATGGCCGACAAGTCCAATAATCTCCAGGACGTCTTCCTGAACACGGTTCGCAAAACCAAGACTCCGGTAACGATGTTCCTCGTCAACGGTGTGAAGTTGCAGGGCGTCATCACCTGGTTCGATAACTTCTCGGTGCTGTTGCGCCGCGATGGCCAGTCGCAGCTGGTTTATAAACATGCGATCTCGACAGTGATGCCGGCCGCACCTGTCCAACTGTTCGATGCGGAAAAGCTCGACGAGGACGAAGCGGTTTGAGCGGTCCCAAGACGGGGGCATCAGGGCAGGGGTTCGACGCCGGACAGGGCATTCGTTTCGGAGCACCCGCCGTCGTCGTCCTGCCGGTCCGCGACCAGCGCAAAAGCACCGAACCCTCGTTGCGGTCGCCCGAGGCGCGGCTGGCCGAGGCGTGCGGGCTGGCGCGCGCGATTGCGCTCGATGTCGTCCATGCCGAAGTCATCCACCTGCGTGCCGTCAGTTCGGCGCAACTGTTCGGCAAGGGGCAGGCCGAGCGCGTTGCGGCAATGGTCGCAGCACATGATGCCGAACTTGTCGTCATCGATGGCATCGTCTCGCCCATTCAACAGCGCAATCTCGAAAAGATCACCAAGGCGAAGGTCATCGACCGCACCGGGCTGATTCTCGAAATTTTCGGGGAGCGCGCCTCGACATCCGAGGGTACTTTGCAGGTCGAATTGGCGCATTTGCAGTATCAGGCGTCGCGACTGGTGCGGTCATGGACCCACCTCGAACGCCAGCGCGGCGGCTTCGGATTTCTCGGTGGCCCCGGTGAAAGCCAGATCGAAACCGATCGCCGGTTGATCCGCGACCGTATCGTTCGGCTCAAGACCCAACTCGACGACGTCAAGCGCACCCGTGGGTTGCATCGCACCCAACGCAAGAAGGCACCGTGGCCGGTCGTAGCGCTCGTCGGCTATACCAATGCCGGCAAATCGACGCTGTTCAACCGGCTGACTGGTGCCGAAGTCCGCGCCGAAGATTTGCTGTTTGCGACGCTCGACCCGACGATGCGGTCGATCCAGTTGCCGGGCTATGACAAGGTTGTGCTGTCGGACACGGTTGGGTTCGTGTCGGACCTTCCAACGCAGCTTGTCGCCGCCTTCCGTGCAACACTCGAGGAAGTTACCGAGGCCGATCTGATCGTCCATGTTCGCGACATTTCGCACCCCGACAGCGAAGCGCAGGCGGCCGATGTCATGAAGGTGCTGGCCGATCTCGGCTTGGCCGCCGATACCAGCGGAACCCCGATGCTGACCGTGCTCAACAAGATCGACGCGCTCGATCCCGAGGTCCGTGACGGAGTTTTGGCACAAGAAGGCGATGCGGCGATTGCGGTGTCGGCGCTGACGGGCGAGGGACTCGACGCGCTGCGCGCCCATATCGCCACCTTGCTGCGTTCAGGATCGCATATGCATGATCTCGTGCTCGATCCGGCGGATGGTCGGCGGCTCGCGTGGTTGCACGAACATGGTGAGGTGGTGGCGCGCGATGCGAGCGAGGCCGGGCTATTGGTGCGGGTACGGCTCAGCGATACCGATCGCGCGCGCTTCGAGGTCATGTAACGCGCCGGTGACGTCGCAGTTATTCGCGGCGTTTCACCTCGAGCCAAAGCTGTTCTTTCTCTTCAAGTGACAGCGCCGCAAAATTGGGGCCTGCGAGGCTTTCCATGCCGCGAAAACGTCGTTCGAACTTGGCGTTACCGGCGCGCAGTGCGGCTTCGGCATCGATGTGATGGTGGCGCAGCAGGTTGGTAACCGCGAACAGCAGGTCCCCGGCTTCTTCAAATCGGTCGCTCGCCGTTGCTGCAACGTCGAATTCGGCAAGTTCCTCGACGACTTTTGCCGCCGGACCGCTCGCATCGGGCCAGTCGAGCCCGGTCCGTGCAGCGCGTGAACCCAGTTTGTCAGCGCGCATCAGCGCGGGCAGGGCGGTCGCCACCCCATCGAGCGCCGATGCCGGGCGCTCGGGCGTCCCGGCGGCGGCGCGCTCGGCGGCCTTGATCGTTTCCCAATCCGCTTTCTGGGCTTGGGCATCGGGAGCACGCACCGCGTCGGCAAAGATGTGCGGGTGCCGGCGTTCCATCTTGTTGCAAATCGCGGCGACCACATCGGCGAGGTCGAAGTGACCGGCTTCCTCGGCCATGCGGGCGTGAAACACCACTTGCAAAAGCAAATCGCCAAGTTCGTTTTTGAGTTCTGCCATGTCACCGTTGGCGACTGCATCGGCGACCTCATAAGCTTCCTCGATGGTGTATGGCGCAATGGTTGAGAAGTCTTGCGCCAGATCCCAAGGGCAGCCGGTTTCGGGATGCCGCAACTGCGCCATGATGACAGCGAGCCGGTCGAGCGTGGGTGCCGTGAAAACGGGGGAGTGTGCCATATCATGGCGATAGCGTAACGTGTGAGCAGCGTCACGGGGAGCGACACCGGCTCACCACGAGGCGTAATTCCGATAATATATATTATGTTAAATATGACCGATGGTAGCAACGATATCGTTCCGCCATTGCCTCGCGCCAAACAACGGTTAACACAATCGCCATGTCAGCCCTGCCACTACCCCAGGCCGCCGATCTTTACGGCGACATCGAATCGACACCCAAGGCCAAATGGCATGACTATCTGCCAGGGCTTGCCGTGGCGTTGCTGGCGACACTCGCAGCGCTCAGCCTGTCGGATCGCTACCACGCGCCGCTAACGCTTATGGCGTTACTCATTGGTTTGGCGCTCAACTTCTTATCGGCTGACCGTCGGCTGACGCCTGGCCTTACTTTGGCAGCGCGCGAACTCCTGCGGCTGGCAATCGTCCTTGTCGGCGTCCGCGTCACGCTTGGCCAGATCATGGCGCTTGGACCTGAAGCGCTGCTGGCAGTCATTGTCACCGTCGCTGCCACCGTGATGACCGGCGTCGCGGTCGCTCGTTTGCTCGGATTTTCGTCGGCCTATGGTGTGCTATCGGGTGGCGCGGTCGCCATTTGCGGTGGTTCAGCAGCATTGGCGCTATCGGCAACGCTCGGCGAACGCCGCATCGGTCAGGCGCAACTGACCCTCGTCCTCGTTGCGATCTCGGCGATGAGTTCGCTGTCCGTCGTCTTATACCCGTTCGCCGCGCATTCGCTGGGGTTCAGCAATGCTCAGGCCGGCTATTTCCTTGGCGGGTCGGTGCACGACGTCGCTCAGGCGTTGGGTGCCGGATACGCCTATTCGAACGAAGCTGGTGAGGTCGCGACCATCGTCAAGCTGGCGCGGGTCGCCATGCTCGCGCCGGTGTTGGCGATCGTGGCGCTGTTCTTTCCAGCGCAGCTGACGGTCACCGGTGGCAAGTCGAAGGCCGCGATCGTGCCGTGGTTCGTCGCCGGGTTTTTCATTGTTGCCGGCATCAATTCGACGGGTTACATCCCATCGCAAGTCACGGCATTTACCGCACAAAGTTCGGCATTCCTCCTGGCCGTTTCGGTTGCTGCGACCGGTATCCGCTCGCCGCTCGGCGAAATTCTGAAAACCGGTCCGCGACCACTTCTCACCGTCGTTGGCGCGTCGATCACGGCGTTTGCGATGGCGCTGCTGTATGCCGGGTTGCGCATCGGCTGACGTCGGCTTTGTCGTCCGCGCGGCTCAACCGCAGCCCAGCTCAATTTGCATCCCGTCATACCCCGGTTCGATCCCGGGCGGCAGTTCGCTGCACAACGTCGTATAATCCATCGACTGGTCCATATGCGTCAGCACCGCCCTGCCCGGCCGATACTGATCGATCCACGCAAGCGTTTGCGGCAGATGGCTGTGCGTCGGGTGCGGATTGCGGCGCAGAGCATCGACAATCCAGAGATCGAGACCCGTCAGCGCGCTATCGGCGCGACTGTCGAGCGCCTTGACGTCGGTTGAATAAGCGAACGCCGCACCCTTGGAGTCGAAACGGAACCCCGTGGAATCGATATTCCCATGGTTCTGTTCGAAGCCGGTGACTCGTAACGGCCCGACGGCAACCGGTCCTATCAGCGTGTGCGCGACGCACGTTGGTGGATAGAATTCAGTGCCTTGGAAGACGTAGTCAAAACGCCGCTTGAGGACCTGCCATGTCGCGGCGCTGGCGTAGCAATCGACCGGACGGCGCATCAGATGAAAAATCTGGCGTAGATCATCGATGCCGTGCGCGTGATCGGCATGGTCGTGCGTCAGAAAAACTGCGTCGAGGTGACGGACCTCGGCATCGAGCAACTGCTCGCGCATGTCCGGTCCGGTATCGACCAATACCGTCTTGCCGTCGGCCTGGACCAGAACCGAGACGCGGCGCCGCCGGTTTTTCGGATTGGCGGGATCGCAATCACCCCAGTCGCCACCGATCCGTGGTACGCCGCTCGACGTCCCCGAACCGAGCATCGTCACTTTCACGCAGGCCGCGCTTTGGTGAACAAGTTAAAGAAGTTGGCGGTGGTTTCTGCGGCAAGCGCTTCGGTGGTGACCCCGCGCAGTTCAGCCACAAACTGCGCCGTATGTGCAACAAAGCTCGGTTCGCACGTCTTGCCGCGCATCGGCACCGGCGTGAGGAACGGTGCATCGGTTTCAACAAGCAGCCGGTCGGTCGGAATGGTCGCCGCACTTGTCTGCAACGCGCGAGCGTTCTTGAACGTCACTATCCCTGACAGGGAGATGTAGAAACCCAGTGCAAGTGCCTGATCGGCAAAGTCTTGGCTCGCAGTGAAGCAGTGGATGACGCCGGTGAGCACCCCTTCCCCGGGCTCACGCAGCAGCGCCAGCGTATCGGCTTCCGCGTCGCGGGTATGGACAATCAGCGGCAATCCGGAGGCGCGCGCCGCTGTAATATGCGCCCGAAAACTCCCGCGCTGCCGTTCGCGGTCACTTTTGTCGTAGTAATAGTCGAGCCCGGTTTCACCGATCCCGATAACCCGCGCATCGTGCGCCGCATCGGCAAGAGCCTTGGCATCGGTGTCGGGATGCAGATCCGCCTCGTGCGGATGAATACCGACCGTCGCCCACACATCGGTTTCGGCATCGGCGAGCGCGACTACCTCGTCCCATTCGGATCGCTTGGTCGAAATGCCCAGAAAACCGCCGACCCCTGCCCCGCGTGCACGCGCCAGCACGCCCTGCACATCTTCGCGAAGGCCGGGGTAGTTCAAGTGGCAATGACTATCGATCAGCATCAGGCGACCACTTCGGTCCAGCGCGGGAAGACGCCAGCAGGCGGCGGCAGCGCAGTTCCGGCTGCGACTGCGATGTTGAAATCGGCATATGACCGCGCCGTCGTCGCAACGCCGAGCTGGTCGAGCAGCCGATCGGCCGAATCCGGAATGAACGGCTGCGCCAGCAGCGCAATTCGCCGCGTCGCATCGAGCGTCGCCGCCAGCACCGCACCGCGCCGCGCCGGATCATCCTTCAATGCCCAGGGCGCTGCATCGGCGAAAAAGCCATTCGCCACCGAGACCATCACCATCAGGGCTTCGAGCGCACGGTGCAATGCGAGGCGTTCCATCTGCTCGAAGAAGGCCACACTTTGCGACACAAACGCTGCATGCAAGGTATCGGCGGCGCAATCGCCGAATGCCGGCATTGCCCCACCGTCCTTTGCGACCATCGCCAGTGCACGCTGCGCCAAATTGCCGATACCGTTGGCGAGATCGGCGTTGCAGCGTTCGACGATCGCGGCTTCCGAATAACTGCCGTCGTCACCAAAGGCGACGTCGCGCAGCAGGAACCAGCGGAGCCGATCAACGCCGAAGCGCTCGGCGAGCGCTGCTGGATCGACAACGTTGCCGAGCGATTTCGACATCTTCTCGCCGCGGTTGAGCAAAAAGCCATGGCCGAAAACGTGCTTGGGCAGCGCCAGACCGGCCGACATCAGGAACGCCGGCCAATAGATGGTATGGAAGCGAACGACATCCTTGCCGATGACATGCAGGTCCGCCGGCCACCATACGCCATCGACGCCGCCGGCCCCGGTGACATAATTGGCGAGCGCGTCCATCCAGACATACATGACATGCCCCGGGCTGTCGGGCACCGGCACGCCCCAGTCGAAACTGGTCCGCGACACCGAAAGATCCGACAGTCCACCTTCGACGAACGACCGCATCTCGTTAAGGCGGCTGGTTGGCTGAATGAAATCGGGTTGCGCTGCGTACAGATCGAGCAGCGGTTGCGCATAAGCCGACAATTTGAAGAACCAGCTTTCCTCAATAGTCCACTCAACCGGCGTGCCCTGCGGCGACAGGCGGACCGCCGTGCCGTCGGCATCGACCGCATCGACGAGTTCGGCTTCGTCGTAATAGGCCTCGTCGCGGACGGCGTACCATCCTTCGTAGCGACCGAGGTACAGGTCGCCCTTGGCGGCCATCCGCCGCCATAGCTCCTGACACAGCGCCTTATGGTCGTCGTCGGTGGTCCGGATGAAACGGTCATAACTGATGCCAAGTTGGTCATCCAAGTCTTTGAACGCCTTGCTCATCGTGTCGACATAGGTCCGCGGCGCAATGTCGGCGGCACGCGCCGCTTGGGCGATCTTTAGGCCATGTTCGTCGGTACCGGTCAGGAAGCGCACATCGTCCCCGGCAAGACGCCGGTGGCGGGCAATTGCATCGGTCGCGATCGCTTCATAGGCGTGCCCCATGTGCGGCTTGCCATTGGGGTAGGCGATTGCGGTGGTAATATAGAAACGTTTGGCCATTGGCCCCGAATGCGGGAGTTTCCGCTGCGGCGCAACAGGCCGATCGCTATTGCGGCATGTCGCCATGGCCGACTTCGGCGATAAGACCGGCGATTTCGAAGACGACCGATTGGGGATCGAGTTGCAGCCCGACTGCCCCGGCGGCGAGGCGGTTGGCGCGTTCCCACGCCGTCACCGTCCTATCGAGCGCCGGCCCGCGCCGGTTCCGCGCCGCTGCCGCAAGCGTTGCCGGTGCCAGTTCGAGGAACGCCTCATAGCGCGACGCTGAAGCCTTGCCCGATAGCGACTTCGCCAGTGCCAGGGTCCTTGCCCCACTTGTTATCGGTGGCGCCGCTGCCAGCGCCGCGAGATCTTGCCGCAATTGCGCGATGCCCGCTTCGGCGAACCGCAGCGCATGACCCGGAACCCCCTGCGCCAGCGCCACCAGCGCGTCGCGGTCGTGGAGCGATAGATCGGGAACCTCGGCAGCGAGGACCGCATCGACATCGCTGTCATCGAGCGGGCCGAAAGCCAAGCGGCGACAGCGCGAGCGCAGCGTCGGCAACAGGCGCCCGGGCGAATGGCTGATGCACAGGAAAAGCGTTCCCGGTGGCGGCTCTTCAAGATGCTTGAGCAGCGCGTTAGCGGCGCTGCGGTTCATCTCGTCGAGTGAATCGATGATGACCACGCGCCAATCGCTCAGTGCCGGAGTCGACTGGAACAGGCTGCGTAGCGGTTCCCCGGGCGACGTGTCACGGCGCACCAGCTGGTCGATGGCGATTTCGGCGCGCATCGTCCCGGTCTTCGGGTTCGGCACGCGTTCAAGGGTGCGCAGGTCGAGATGGCTACCGGCCGCAATCAAATGCGCGGTTGGATGGTCGTCATCGACGTCGAAGCCTTCGCCGATCCCGGCCTGCGGTCCGGCGGCGCGCGCCAGCACCCAAGTGGCTGCGGCACGCGCGAAGCTTGCCTTCCCCAGCCCCTTTCGTCCGGCGAGCAGCCACGCGTGGTGCATTCGCCCGCTTTCGAACGCTGCGCGCAGCGTTGCTACCTGTTCGCGATGGCCGATCAGCATGTCAGCGCATCGGCGGCGATGGCCGTGGCAAGGTCGTCGATAGTGCGGTTGGCGTCGAAGCTGCGGCAGCGTTGCGGTTCGGCGGCGGCGAGACCGGCGAAGAAGTCGGCGATCCGCCCATGGAACGCTGCGTCATGGCCTTCGAAACGCGTCTCATCGCCCGAACGCGCGGCTGCTCGCGCCAGCCCCGCCGGCGGCGGCAGGGTGAGCACGTAGGTGCGGTCGGGCCAGAGGTCACCGGTCGCCATCGCGTGTAAAGCGCGCAACTCGGCATCAGCAATGCCCTTCCCCGCCCCCTGATAGGCGCGCGTCGAATCGATGAAGCGGTCGCAGATCACCCAGTCGCCACGCGCCAATGCCGGAGAGATGATCCGCGCGACATGGTCGGCACGCGCGGCGTTGACGAGGCACGCTTCGCTCCACGCCGTCCAGCGATCGGTCGTGCCGGTGACCAGCAGCGCCCGGACCGCTTCGGCTCCCGGTGTGCCGCCGGGTTCACGTGTTAGGACGACCGTTCTGTCCGCCGCGCGCAGAGCATCGGCCAGTAACCGCGCCTGGGTCGACTTACCGCTGCCTTCGCCGCCTTCGAAGCTGATGAAGCGGCCCGCCATGCCTTAGCCGAAGAGCGCCATGAACTTGGCCCAGGTCCGGCCCAGAAATCCCGCCTCGGGAACGGCTTCGGCGGCGACCAGCGGCAGGCGGGTGTCGGGCAAGCCCTTGATCGTGACGATCAGGTCCGCAGCATGCTGACCTTTGGCGATCGGTGCGGTCAGCGGCAGTGCGACAATGCGTGTTTTTCGCGCGCTGGCGAAGCCGCGTGGGATTGTCACCATCAGATCGCTCGACGCGGTCAGCGCGACATCGTCGACCTTGCCGCCAGAAACCTTGGCGCGACCGGCGACCTGTCCAGCCTTCAGCACCGGGACCCCCTGCCAGGCACGGAAGCCCCAGTTCATGAAATCGACCGACGCGGCAATGCGCTCGTTGAACGACCCAAGCCCCGCCACGACCATGACGATGCGGCGCCCGTCCTGCACCGCCGACCCGGTGAAACCATAGCCGGCCTCATCGGTATGCCCGGTCTTGAGGCCATCGGCGCCGGTGACGCGACCGAGCAGCGGGTTACGGTTGGGTTGGGTAATCGCGTCGCCCTTGCCGAGTGTCTTACCCCAAGTGAATTTCTCGGTCGGGTAAAAGCGTTTGTAGAGGTCGGGGAAGTCCTTGATCGTCCGTTCGGCGATGGTGGCGAGGTCGCGCGGCGTCACGATTTCATTGGGGTCGGGCCAGCCGTTGGTGTTAGCAAACTTCGACCCCCTGAGCCCCATTTTTGCCGCTGCGCGGTTCATCAGCGCGACGTAATTTTCCTCGGTCCCGCCCAGCCCCTCGCCGAGCGTCACACAGGCATCGTTGCCGGACAGAGTGATGATGCCATGAAGCAGCTCTTCGACCGTCGGCTGCTCGCCAACGGCAAGGAACATCGTCGATCCCTGACTGTGCCACTTCGTCCAGGTTTCGGGGCGGACTAGTATCTTCTGATCGAGATGCGCTTCGCCGCGCTTGATCATGTCGAACGCGACATAGACCGTCATCATCTTGCCCATCGACGCCGGTGGCATCGGGGTGTCGGCATCTTTCGAATAGAGGATCGTATTGCTCGATAGATCCTTCATGAACGCCGACCGCGCGGCAGTCGTATAGCTCGGCGCTTGCGCGGCTGCGGGAACGGCGAGAGCAAGGGCAATCAGCGGAAGGACACGCATCGCGGGGGAACACTCCGAACCTCAGGGTTTGGCTGTCACCAGCCTTGCGTCGCTGTAACCGGCAGCGCGCACCTGCGCCAGCACGGCGTTGGCATTGTCCACAGTCTTGTACGGGCCAAGGCGGATGCGGGTCAGGCCGTTCGCAGCGGGTTCGGTGACCACCGGGCCGAATGCGGTGAGATAGCCCTTGAGCCACGCCGTGCGTCCGGGATCGGACAGCGCGGCAACTTGGACGAAGTTGATGCCGGTGGGCATTTCGGGGATCGGAGCAGCCGTGACTGTCGGCAAGACATCGACGACCGCCGCCGGCGCTGGTGCCTGAACAATGTCAGGTGAAACAGGTGGCGGTGCCAGCGCGGCGAGCGTCGTGGTGTCGGGAAACACCCGGCGGACCCGAACGCGCGCCGTCCCCGGCCGGTCGACACCGAGCAGCTGCGCCGAGCGCCGGGAGAGATCGATGATCCGTCCCGCCACGAACGGCCCGCGATCGTTTACGCGCACCGTCAGCCGCCGGCCATTATCGAGGTTTTCGACCTCAACATAGCTCGGCATCGGCAGCGTCTTGTGCGCCGCGGTGACGCCGTCCTGATCGTAGCGCTCGCCATTGGCCGTCGCCAGCGCATGAAACCCCGGACCGTACCAACTGGCAATCCCGCGCTCATCGTAGCGCGTATCGTCAGCCGGGTAATAGGTCGCGCCGAGCACGGTATAGGGCTTGCCGATCTTGACCGTGCCCCCCGAGGGAACGGCTGTGACCGGGGCAATCGGTGCGGGGCGTGGTGCATGGCCGCCGCAGGCCGCAAGCGTCAGGGTCAACGTCATCGCGCCGACGCCGCCCCAGCCCTTAGCGCTCGGCATGCTTTGCCATGATGGCGTCCCCCAGCAGAGCGACCGACAAAGCATAGAAATTAGAGCAATTATAGTCGAGAATCGTGCGGTAATTGCCCGTCGCCAGATACGCTCCCTGCCCCGGCCCGTCGGGTTCGACGAGCGTCGCCAGCGTCGCGTCGGCGGGTAGCGGCGCAGCCCCCATAACCCCGAGTTCCTTCCATTCGCTCACCGGGATCCAGCGGCTGTGCTTTTCGAGCGGGCGAACGCAGGTCACAGGTCGGACCAAATCGCGGACTCGCTCGCGGTCGAAATTGGGCGGCAGGATCACAGGCTGCCCCCAAGGTAGGCCACGCTGCCAGCCATGCTTCGCCAGATAATTGGCAATCGAGGCGATGACATCCGCATCATTATTCCAGATATCGGCGCGTCCGTCGCCGTCGCCGTCCTTGCCGTATCCGACGAATGACGAGGGCAGGAACTGCGGCTCGCCCATTGCCCCGGCCCAACTGCCGCGCAGTGCCGACCGAGGCGCGAGGCCGCGTTCGACAATGGCAACCGCAGCGTCCAACTCCTTGGTGAATAGTGCGCGCCGCCGCCCGTCCCATGCCAGCGTCGCCAAACTGCGCGGCACATCGAAATCGCCGGTGACATGGCCATAGCTCGACTCCATCCCCCAGATTCCCAGCACGATCGACCCCGGAACCCCGGTTTCGGCTTCGATCCGCCCCAGCGTATCGGCGAGCCGCGCCTGCGTTGCCTCGCCATCACGAATACGGACCACATCCATTCGCCGCGCGAGATAGGCATCGAAACGCGCCGGGGCTGCGCCGAGGGCGCTGTCGCCGGGCTGCGATCGGTCGAGTGCGACAACGCGGGCCGATGGCGTCAGGCCGTTGAGCACCGCATCGAGCGCGACCGGTGACACACCTTTGGCCAGCGCCGCCGCCCGGTAGCCTGCCACCCAGACGTTGAAACTTTCAACTTCCGGCGCGGCCATTTCGGTGGCGGGCGGGGGCGGTATCTCCTGCGCAACGGCAGTGGACGAGATCAGCAAAAGCCAGGCAACACGATGCAACATGATTGCCTGATGCCATAACGCCCCGCCGCCTGCCAGCACTACGGGGACTTGCAGTCGCGCCGCGACGGCGGCAAAGGGTGCCGCGACCGGGTTCCCGGGCAGGTGGCCGAGTGGTTTAAGGCAGCGGTCTTGAAAACCGCCGTAGGGGAGACTCTACCGTGGGTTCGAATCCCACCTTGCCCGCCAGTTATAAGTTACGATGCAGAAACTGGTTGAAGGCGCTCGGGAGATAATCGCCGAACGCCGCGCCATTGGCAAAGCCATTGCGGCGGTACAGTGCCAGCGCCGCCTCGAATTCCGGTCCGCTGCCGGTTTCGAGGCTTAGCCGCGTCATCTGCCTTGCCTTCGCCGCGCCGATAAGGTGATCGAGCAGCGCCTTGGCGACACCGCGACGCAGAAAATCGGGGTCGGTGCGCATCGATTTTATCTCGCCGGCACCATTACCGAGCGCCTTCAGCGCTCCGATTCCCGCCAGCCGGTCGCCGATCCACGCTGTCCAGACCCGGATATCAGACGTACTCAACCCGCCGAGGTCGAGCGCATAGACCGTGCCGGGTGGCGATACGGCGTGCATTCCGGCAAGGTGCAGCGCCAGCAACGCGCACACAGGGCCTGCTGCCATATCACCCGGTCTGATGTCGATTGCTTGGATGGAGGTCAACCCGCCCGTCCCACATATATATTTAGCCACTACATAATACATGGTCGATAACTGCAGATGCAAGAATTTAATAAAATCAGCGGGGAAGGCGTCGCCCATTCATATCTGTTATTAAGCGCCGTACTTCGATCTCGCTAGTTTTAGAAAATCTGAATTTTGTCAATGAAGCGATTGAAACATTTATTGTATTTAAACTGGACGCAATCCTCTCACACTGATCCTTAAATATTACGTACAACCTACCTTCGCGAAAAAATATCATAAAGAGGTCTATTTTATCTGACCGAGAAAATTTTGATAACTTGTCTCTTATGAGATATTCGTCTCGAATAGTTCCATAGCCGACTATGGGCGCGTCTATTACACAATCAAGAATATTTTTCGATCTGCCGGAAGTCTCTAACCAAACTTATTCAATATTAACTTGTTCGATGATTTGGTTGTTATCAGAGACGGATCGGGCCGCAACAGGATCCGCTGAAACACTAACTACATTAACACAGCACAATACCAAAAAGGTAAATACTGCATACTTAAACATACATGATGTCCAATGATACTAGTGGAAGTGCTATTTCTGGTATCCCATCCCCGCCGATCACGCCACCCCGTTCGCCTTGAAGTGCGCCAGCAGCCGTGCCCAGCCGTCTTTCGCGTCCTTTTCGTTATAGCTCGGGCGATAATCGGCGTGGAAACCATGGTCGGCGTCCGGATAGATCATGATGCTGCTGCCGGTTTTGCCCGCAGCTTGCAGCGCTGCGCGCATCGCCTCGACATCGGCGACCGGAATGCCCTTGTCGAGCGCTCCGTACAGCCCGAGCACCGGAGCTTTGAGTTGGGCCGCCAGATCGAGCGGATATTGTCCCGGGGCGGCGCGGGGTTCGCCCGCCTTGGGCGAGGCGATCCGACCGTACCACGCCGCACCCGCCTTCAGCTGCGGGAAGCGCGCCGCCGCCTGCCAGACGACCGTTCCGCCCCAGCAGAAGCCGGTGATCGCCAGCTTGTCGGGCGCAACGAACGCCTGCTTCTGTAACCAGTCGAGGGTCGTCTTGACGTCACCCAGCACCTGTTCGGGCTTGGCTTCCGAAACGATCTTGATGATTGTCGGAAAATCGGTCGAGGTCGCCAGCGTCCGGTTGGGGTCATTACGATAGAAGAATTCTGGCGCGATCGCGACATAGCCGATCTTGGCAAAGCGGCGGCAGATATCGCGGATATATTCGTGCAGACCGAAGACTTCGTTGACGACGATCACCACCGGGTGCCGCCCCTTCCCCGCCGGTCGCGCGACAAAGCCCGGCAGGCCGCCCGGCATGGTAACGCTGTCGATGGTCAGTCCCGCCGCGTCGGTGGCGACCGGGGCGGCATCAACACCCACTGCCGCAGCGGCATATCCAGCGGCAACTAGCGCGGCAAAGCTACGCCGCGAGATGTGCAGGTCTTCGGGGCGAGTGCCGTCCGGGCGGGTCAGGTTGGTCATGCGCGATCCTTATTCGTTGCACCGAAAGTCTAGGTCACAAGGTCATGAAGTCACAACACCCGCCACGCGCCAACTCTGCACATTTATCGTTGGCCAACCGATTTTTGGCGGTCGGAAGTGACGAAGCCCCCGTAATGTACATGGCGACATCTCTCAAATCGTCACAACCGCCTTGCCCACCAACGTCCCCGCCGCCATCGCAGCAAACGCCGTGTCGCCGTGCTCCAACGCCACCGTCATTCCGACCAAGGGTCGCAACGCCGCCGCGCGCGCGTCGATTTGGGCGATAAACCGCCGCCCCGCCACAGGGTCTTGCCGCCCCGCCTCGCCGGCACGAACGCCAACGATTTCGATTTCCTTCAACAGCGCGCGATTGAGCGGCAACGGCGGCGGCATGCCACCGGCAAAACCAATGATCAGGTAGCGTCCGCCACGCCGCAAGGTGCGGATCGCCGGGTGACACAGTGCCCCGCCCACCGGGTCGAAAACCAGATCGATATCGCGCTGGGCGAACAGCGGCGCGCTCCGGTCGATCAGCACCGTCTCATGCGCCCCTGCCGCGCGTGCTGCCACCAGCCGCGCCGGGGACGATGCTGCCGCCACGACAATCGCCCCGGCGTGCGCGGCCAGCGCCACTGCCGCCAGCCCCATACCGCCACCCGCGCCGGTAACCAGCACCCGTTCGCCGGGCTTAAGCCGCCCGCGTTCGATCAACCCGACCCATGCGGTAAGCGCGCCGACGGTGAACCCCGCCGCTTCGGGTTCGCTTAACCCCGGCGGTACGGCACGGACCGCGCTCGCAGGCACCGTCAGCCGTTCGGCAAGACAGCCGAGGCGTCCGACCATAACCCGCTCGCCCGCCACGCGCGTCGCGCCGGGTCCCGCGGCAATAATCGTACCGACACCTTCGGTGCCCGGAATAAACGGCAGCGGCGGCTTGGCCTGATAGCCGCCTGAAAGCATCAATAGATCGGGGAAATTGAGCGCGGAGTGGCTCAGCGCGACCGTCACTTCGTCGTCGCCGGGTGCGGCAGGCTCGGGCCAATCGGCTTCGAAGCGCAGCCCCGATCGATCGGCATTCAGCGCGTGGCAGACCAGCGCGCGCACCGCTTTAAAGCTCGACGCGCGGGCCGCGCATCCATGGCCGCACAAGGATCAACCCGGTGATGAACCCACCGATATGCGTCCAGATGGCAATGTGTCCAAGTCCGCTACCCGCCCCGAGCGCCAGACCGGTGAGCAGTTGCAACCCGATCCAGACAGCCGCGAACCAGAGCGCCGTCATGGCTTCGGAGGAAATGGCGATCCCGAGGATCCGCCGTTCGGAGGCACGGCTGCGCCCGAAAAGCACGGCATAGGCCCCGAAAATTGCCGCGATCGCGCCACTAGCACCGACCACCGGCGCGGGCGAGGCAAGGTCGCTGGCGATCTGCAGCAGCCCACCCGCGATGCCGCCGCCAACGAACAACAGCAGCATTCCCCAGCGCCCGACAACCCATTCGACATAGCGCCCGACCCACGCCAGGAACACCATGTTGAGCAGCAGGTGGACGATGCCACCGTGGAGGAACAGCGACGTCGCCAGCGTCAACAGCGCCGGGAGCGGCGGGACGATGCCATGGAGCACGGCAGTAATCCGGAGCGGGATCAGCCCCCACGCAAAAACCAGCGCCTCGCCGAAACGCGGACCCAGCACTATCACCGCCGCCTGCACGGCAACGCACAGCCCGACAAGGACATTGGTGACAATGGGGATCGGTGGTTTGAAGGGCTTCATTGCATGCCTCCCCGCAGTTACGGGTCGGTTCGGCCTAGATGAACTCGAGACTGTCGATGGTGTAGTATTTATCGCCCGAAGGCGTCGAAACCTCGACCTCCTCGCCAACGCGGCGGCCGATGAGGGCGCGTCCGAGCGGCGATGAGTAGCTGATGCGACCGCGGCGCGCATCGGCCTCCGTCTGGCCGACGATCTGATAGGTAATCGGCTTGTCGTCCTCGTCGATCAGGTGAACGGTGCCGCCGAATACCACCTTGTCGCCCGACAGCGTCGTCGGATCGATGATGACGGCACGCGCGAGGCGATCTTCGAGATCGATCAGCTGCGCCTCGATCTGGCCCTGACGTTCCTTCGCCGCATGATATTCGGCGTTTTCGCTGAGATCGCCATGCGCGCGCGCCACTTCGATGGCTTCGACGATCTGCGGGCGCTCTTCTTCCTTCAGGCGGCGCATGGTGGTGATCAGCGTCGCATGGCCTTCTGCGAGCATGGGCAGTTTGTCGATACTCGCCATCGTCGTTAATTCCCGTTTAAATCGAAGGTAACGCCACCCCAGCCAGTGGCTGACCCACCGTAACCGGTCTGTCTGGCTGGATGGGCTGCGCGCCTAAGGCTGAAGATGATAGGACTGCAGCGGCCGCACTTCAAGCGGATGCAGCCGCAACGCAGCAATTGAGGCGACCGCCGCCACCGATGCCGCCGCCGTCGTGAAGTACGGAACCCGACCATAAAGCGCCGAGCCGCGGATCGACGCCGAATCCTTCATCGACTGCACACCCTCGGTGGTGTTGATGACGAACGAGATATCGCCGTCCTTGATCTTGTCGACGATGTGCGGACGGCCTTCGGCGACCTTGTTGACGCGAGTCACCGGCAGGCCCTGTTCGGCGAGATAGCGCGCCGTGCCGTCGGTGGCGATCAGCGTGAAGCCGAGCCCGGCAAGGTCACGCATCGCCGCAACGATGACCGGCTTGTCGCTGTCCTTGACCGATACGAACACCGCGCCACTGACCGGCAACACAATCCCCGCTCCAAGCGTCGCCTTGGCAAAAGCCGTCGCAAAATCGCTATCGATTCCCATGACTTCGCCGGTCGATTTCATTTCCGGTCCTAAAACCGGATCGACACCCGGGAAGCGCGCGAACGGAAACACCGCTTCCTTGACGGCAATGTGGGTGCCGGTGGCACGCGAGGCGAGATCGAAATCGGCGAGCTTTTCGCCAGCCATGACCCGCGCGGCGATCTTGGCTACCGGAATGCCGGTCGCCTTGGCGGTAAACGGCACGGTGCGGCTGGCGCGCGGATTGACCTCGATCAGATAGACTTCGTGGTCCTTGACTGCGAACTGGACATTCATCAGCCCGACGACGTCAAGCGCGCGTGCAAGTACCGCGGTCTGGCGCTCGATTTCGGCGACGATATCGGCGGGGAGGCTGTACGGCGGCAACGAACACGCGCTGTCGCCCGAATGCACCCCTGCCTCCTCGATGTGCTGCAGCACCCCGGCGACGAATACGTCGGTGCCATCGGCGATCGCATCGACATCGACCTCGATCGCGTCACGCAGATATCGGTCGATCAGCACCGGAGCGTCGCCCGACACGACGACCGCTTCGCGGATGTAGGTGTCCAATTGCGCCTGCGTCTCGACGATTTCCATCGCGCGCCCGCCAAGCACGAAACTCGGACGCATCAGCACCGGGTAGCCGATGCGATTTGCGACCGCGACGGCTTCATCGCGTGAGCGGGCAAGGCCGTTGGCAGGTTGCTTCAGTTGTAAGCGGTCGATCAGGTCGGCGAACTGTTCCCGGTCTTCGGCCAAATCGATGCTGGCGGGCGACGTGCCGAGAATCGGGATACCGGCGTTTTGGATGGCATGCGCCAGTTTGAGCGGCGTTTGGCCACCGAACTGGACGATGACACCCTTCAATGTGCCATTCGATTGCTCTTTGGCGAGGACTTCAAGCACGTCTTCGGCGGTCAACGGTTCGAAATACAGCCGGTCCGACGTGTCATAGTCGGTGGATACCGTTTCGGGGTTGCAGTTGACCATGATCGTCTCATAATCCGCTGCATCCAAAGCAAAACAGGCGTGGCAGCAGCAATAGTCGAACTCGATTCCCTGCCCGATGCGGTTGGGTCCACCCCCGAGGATGACGATTTTCTCGCGGTCGGTCGGTAGGCTTTCGCAATCGAGCTCGCCGAAGGTTGGGGCTTCATAGGTTGAATACATGTACGGCGTTTTGGCGTCGAACTCGCCGGCGCAGGTGTCGATCCGCTTGAAAACTGGACGGACGTTGAGCGCGTGGCGTTGCGCAGTGACGGCGGCTTCGCCGTGGCCCGTCAGCGCAGCCAGCCGGGAGTCCGAAAATCCCATTGCCTTCAACTGCCGCAGCCCCTGCCGATCGCCGGGTAGCCCATTGGCGCGAACCTGCGCCTCAACCTGAATAATCTCTTCGATTTGCCTCAGAAACCACGGTTCGAACTTGGCAATGGCGTGAATGCGCTCGACGCTCATCCCGGCACGCAACGCCTGTGCCGCAACCCGCAGTCGGTCGGGAGTCGCCCGCGACAGCTCGGCCTCGATTTCCTCATGGCTCGCGCCGACCAGCGTTTCGATCTCGTCGAAGCCCGACAATCCGGTCTCCAGCCCGCGCAGCGCCTTCTGCACGCTCTCCTGAAAATTACGCCCGATTGCCATGACTTCGCCGACCGACTTCATTGCCGTCGACAGCAATGGCTCGGCCCCCTTGAATTTCTCGAAGGCAAAGCGCGGAATCTTGGTCACGACATAGTCGATCGTCGGTTCGAACGACGCCGGCGTCGCGCCGGTAATGTCGTTCATTACCTCATCGAGCGTGTATCCGACCGCCAGCAATGCCGCGACCTTGGCAATGGGGAAGCCGGTCGCCTTCGACGCCAGCGCCGAGGAACGCGACACGCGGGGGTTCATTTCGATGACTACCAGTCGGCCATCTTCGGGATTGACTGCGAACTGGACGTTCGAGCCGCCGGTTTCGACGCCGATTTCGCGCAGGCAGGCGATGCTCGCGTTGCGCATGATCTGGAATTCTTTGTCGGTCAGCGTCAGCGCCGGAGCGACGGTAATGCTGTCGCCGGTATGGACGCCCATCGGGTCGATATTCTCGATCGAGCAGATGATGATGGCGTTGTCGGCGCGGTCGCGCACCACCTCCATCTCATACTCTTTCCAACCCAGCACCGATTCCTCGACCAGCACCTCGGTCGTCGGCGACGCGTCGAGCCCGCCCGTGACGATCCGCACGAATTCCTCCTTGTTGTACGCGATGCCGCCGCCAGTGCCGCCCATGGTGAAGCTCGGCCGGATAATCGTCGGCAGACCGACGAATTCAAGCGCTTCCAGCGCTTCGCTGACACTGTGCGCGATCCGTGACCGCGGACTTTCGAGCCCGATCTTGTCCATTGCATCGCGGAACTTCAGCCGATCCTCGGCCTTGTCGATCGCTTCCGCATCGGCGCCGATCAGCTCGACATTATATTTCGCCAGCGTCCCGTCGCGATGGAGCGCCAGCGCCGTGTTCAACGCCGTCTGCCCGCCCATCGTCGGCAGCACAGCGTCGGGGCGCTCCTTGGCGATGATCTTGGCGACAATTTCGGGGGTGATCGGCTCGATATAGGTCGCATCGGCGAGGTCGGGATCGGTCATGATCGTCGCCGGGTTCGAATTGACGAGGATGATGCGATAGCCCTCCGCCCGCAGCGCCTTGACCGCCTGCGTCCCCGAATAATCGAATTCACACGCCTGCCCGATGACGATGGGACCAGCGCCGATGATGAGAATCGAGGATATGTCGGTGCGTTTGGGCATTATTGGCGGGTTCCGGTTTCTGCTTCGCAGCCCCAGCCGTCGAATTCGACGCCGTGCGACCGTTCGATTTCGAGGGCGCGGGTGATAAGAGCCGACAATGCGGGACGCGTCACCGGGCCGTCGACCTGGAAATCGGCCGCCCAGTCGCCGTCCTCGAACTCGCCGAAGTCGATGAAGCGGAAGCCGAGGCTTTCGGCGTCCTCGGCGAGCGCCTCGATATCGTCCTGCGCGCCCTTGAAATGCACGTCGATGACGCGCGACAGCTCGGCGATGTCGCCATTGGCGGCGAGAGCCATGAGCACCTCCTCATTGGCCGCCAGTTCTTCGGCGAGGCGGGCTGGATCGATGGGCATCAGCTGCTCTTGGGGTCGAACGCGCGCAGGCGCAATGCGTGATCAATCTGGCGGGCGATAGCATCCAGGTCGGTCGCCACATCAGCGTTGCTGAAGTGCAGAATCCGATAGCCGAGGCTGATCAAATAGCCTTCGCGGCGTGCGTCGTGGGCGACCGTGGAATCGTGCGAGCGACCGTCGATCTCGACGATCAACTTCTCGCGCCGCGCCGCAAAGTCTGCGATATATGGACCGATCGGCACCTGCCGCGCGAATTTCCAGCCGTTGAGCCGATTACCGCGCAGGACTTTCCAGACGGTCGCTTCCGGCACCGACATGGCCGAGCGCATCGCTTTGGCGCGTTCGCGGGCAACTGCTCCCTCCCCCCGTCGGGGGGAGGGTCGAGAGACGGCGAAGCCGGCCCGGGGAGAGGGGCATTCCGATGACGGACTCGAACGAGAAGAAGACCCCTCTCCCGGGCCGCCGCTACGCGTCGTCTCTCGACCTCCCCCCAGCGGGGGGAGGTGGCTGTTGCGGCCGCCAGTCACTTGGCCCCACCCAGCTTGCCCCAGCCTGCGTTCAAGTCGCCATGCTTCTTGCGATTGATCTCATCCATCAGCCGTTGCATGTCGGATGTCGGACTTGGCCCGCTTGCTAGAATCCAAAGCATGAAGGTCTTTGTCGCGCCCGCGCCCGCAGTCCGCCACTGCGTAATCGCACCCTCAGTTTCGACATTCTTTTTGAGCTCCGTTAGCCCGCTGGCTTCACCCCAAACAACGACGGCGGACTGCTCAGCCGTCGCTGACACTGCAGCGGGAGGCGCATCCGCTAATATCACCGCAACCCGCCCACAAACCGCTCGAACAAATACCGCGAGTCCTGCGGCCCCGGGCTCGCCTCGGGGTGATACTGCACCGAGAACGCCGCCGCGTCGGTCAGTTCCAACCCGGCCAGCGAGCCGTCGAACAGCGAGATGTGGGTTGCCCGCGCATTGGCCGGCAGCGTCTCGGTCTCGACCGCGAAACCGTGGTTCATCGAGGTGATCTCGACCCGCCCGTCGCTCAGCCGCTTGACCGGGTGGTTAGCGCCGCGATGGCCCTGGTGCATCTTGACGGTCTTCGCCCCGACCGCCAGTCCGAGCAGCTGGTGCCCGAGGCAAATCCCGAACAGCGGGATGCCGGAATTGAGCACCTTCTGGATCACCGGTACGGCGTATGCCCCGGTCGCTGCCGGATCGCCGGGGCCATTCGAAAGGAATATGCCGTCGGGCTTGTGCGCCATGATCTCGTCGAAGGTCGCCATCGCCGGGACTACGGTCACCCGCGCGCCTGCCGCGACGAGATTGCGCAGGATATTGCGCTTCATCCCGTAATCGACCGCAACGACATGGGGGCCATCAGGGTTGGCGCTGTGGGTCGCATAGCCCTGCCCCAGCGTCCACAGCCCATCACCCCATTCGTAACTTTGCGTCGCGCTGATAACGCTGGCCAAATCCATGCCCTCCAGCCCCGGCCATCCCGACGCCTGGGCGCGCAGCGCCTTGATATCGAACTTGCCGTCGGCGGCATGGGCGATGACGGCGTTGGGTGCGCCGCCGGCACGAATGCGTTTGGTCAGCGCGCGGGTATCGACCCCCGAAAGTCCGATGCGACCCCAGGCGCGCATCCAGTCGGCAAAGTCGCGGGTGGCGCGAAAGCTCGCGGCGCGGGTGATGTCCTCGCGCACCACGCAGCCGAGTGCATACGGATTATTGGCCTCGACATCCTCAGGGTTGGCACCGGTATTGCCGATGTGCGGAAAGGTGAAGGTGACGATCTGGCCTGCGTATGAGGGATCGGTAATAACCTCCTGATATCCCGTCATCGCGGTGTTGAAACACACCTCGCCAACGGCCGAACCCTGCGCGCCGAAACCGCGTCCCCAGATGACGGTGCCGTCGGCCAGAACCAATACGCCGGTCGCGCCTTGAGGCTGGGCGGGCGCAGGCGCATCGGCCATTCGGGTTCCTTTGGGATATGGGCGGGCAAACGGCGGGCGGATTAGGCGCAACCGCCTCGCCGGTCAACCTAGTCTTTGCCGCCGCCGAACGCTAGTATGAACGATTGAAGAACCCCGAGGAACGACCATGCTTCGCGACGACATCAAGGCTGCAACGATCACATCGATGAAGGCGCACGACAGCGCGCGCACAGGGGCGCTGCGGTTGATTTCGGCGGCGATCAAGAACCGTGATATCGAATTGCGCACCGGCGCGGCACCGGCCGATGACGATGTAATGATCGCCGAAGTGCTCGGTAAAATGGCTAAACAGCGCCGCGAATCGATCGAGATGTACGTGACTGGCAACCGCGAGGAACTTGCCGATATCGAACGCGCCGAACTGGCGGTGATCGAAAGCTTCATGCCGGCACAAATGGCGCCGGATGAGGCCAAGGCGGCGATTGCAACGATTGTCGCCGAGGTTGGGGCAACGTCGGTGAAGGACATGGGCAAGGTAATGGCTTTGGTGAAGGAACGGTTTGCAGGCAAGCTCGATATGGCGGGGGCAGGGGCAATGGTGAAGGCGGCGCTGGCGGGTTGAGGGCGCTGTGGGCGGGTCCCTCGACTTCGCTCGGGATGAGCGGTTCTTTTTGGGTAGAAGGCTTGTAATGCGGCTCTCAGTGAAGGCGCCGTTGCGGTTTTTGCATCAGTAACGGCATGCGCTAGGATCACGACCCCAAGCCCGCTCATCCCGAGCGAAGTCGAGGGACGCGCAACGGGCCGAACCTTGACCGATTTCTTAACCTACATTCTGCGCTGCGCGGACGGGTCGTATTACACCGGCCATACCGACAATCTCGAGACTCGGTTAGGGCAGCATCAAGCGGGCAGTTTTGATGGTTTTACATCTACCCGCAGGCCAGTGGTTTTAGCCTGGAGCGAATTTTTTCAAACCCGCGATGAGGCCTTTGCCTTCGAGCGTCGGGTCAAGGGCTGGTCGCGAGCAAAGAAGGAAGCGCTAATCGCTGGTGACTGGTCCGCGCTCAGACGCGCCGCGATGCCGCCACGTGAGCGGTCGTTGCGTCCATGAGCCTCACCCCTGCCTTTCTCGACGAACTCCGCGCCCGCACCCCGCTTGCTCCCATCGTCGGGCGGCGAGTCAAGCTGACACGTGCCGGGCGGGAATGGAAAGGTTGCTGTCCTTTTCACAACGAAAAGACCCCGAGTTTTTACGTCAATGACGACAAGGGTTTCTACCATTGCTTCGGCTGCGGAGCGCATGGCGATGTCATCCGCTTTCTGACCGAGCAGGAGGGGTTGGGCTTCATCGATGCGGTCAAGCAGTTGGCGCAGGCGGCGGGGATGGAGATGCCCGCCGAAAGCCCCGAGGCGCGCGAGCGGGCGACCGTCAACGAAGGCTTGCAGGGCCTTGCGGGCCGCGCCAGCGACTGGTTTGCGAGCCAGTTGAACGCCAGCGTCGGAGCCGATGCGCGGGCCTATCTCGACCGGCGCGGTGTCGGCGCGGCGCTGGTGCGCGATTTCGCACTTGGCTTTGCACCCGAAAGCCGGACGGCACTCAAGGCGGCGCTGGCCGACGCGGGGGTCGAGAAACTCGTTGAAGCGGGACTGCTCGGCCGGTCGGAGGAGGGCGACACTTACGACCGTTTCCGGGGTCGCCTGATGTTCCCGATCCGCGATGCGCGCGGACGGGTGGTCGGTTTTGGCGGGCGGGCCTTGGGTGACGTCCAGCCGAAGTATCTCAATTCCGCCGATGGGCCGCTCTTCGACAAAGGCCGCTTGCTTTACAATCTCGACCGTGCGGCGGCTGCCGCGCGCAAGGCCAACCGCCTGATCGTCGTCGAAGGCTATATGGATGTCATCGGCCTCGCCGGGGCTGGAATTATCGAGGCGGTGGCACCGCTCGGCACCGCGATGACCGAGGCGCAATTGGAACTGGCGTGGCGGCAGACTGCCGAGCCGGTGCTGTGTTTCGATGGCGATGCGGCGGGGCAGCGGGCGGCGCTGCGAGCGTGCCTACGGGCGCTGCCACTCCTCCAGCCAGGGCGGTCGCTCAAGATCGCCACACTGCCGCCCGGCGAGGACCCCGACGATTTGGTCAAGCGCGGCGGCGCGGCGGCGTTCGAACTGGTGCTCGCGTCGGCCGAGCCGCTGATCGACCGGCTGTGGCGCGCCGAGACCGAGGGCATCGACACCGCCACCCCCGAACGCCGCGCCGCCGTTCGTCAGCGGTTGCGCGACCATGCCGCGACAATTGCCGACGCTGGCGTCCGCGACTTGTATTCGGCCGATCTTAATGCGCGGTTCGAGGCAGCGTATCTTGCCCGCCCTGCCCCGCGAGGACGCGCGCCGTTCGTCAAAGGCGGGCGCAACTTGCCGCCGCCATTGACCGGCGCGTCCGCTGCACTGCGCCAACGCAAGGCGGCCGATGGCGGTGGCCCCGAAGAACTGGCAATTCTAACCGGTTTGCTCACTCACCCGGCGCTTGCCGACCGCTTCGCCGAAACCATCGCCGATCTGCCGATCGCCGACCTGCGGCTATCACGGCTCCGTTCGGCGATTTTGTCGGCGCTGGCGGCGAGCCCCGGCCTTGACAGCAAAGGCCTGCAACACAATCTGCAACATCAAGGTCTTGGCGATGCGGCTGGCGTGGTGCGGAAGACGAACCGCCTCGCCTTTTCGTTTACCAGGGCCGAGCAGGATTTCGACACTGCGCGGCGCGATTTCGGCATGCTGGTCGATAGTATCGTCGCACGGCGGCGGATCGATGCGGAACTCGCGGCGGCAACGATGCGCTTTCGCACCAGCCTCGACGATACCGACTTTGCGGTGCAGCAGAGCCTGCTCGCCGAGCGTCGGGCAATCGACGAAGCGATGATGCGACTGGCCGAATCGCTCTGCGACGACTAGACGGCTGCGATTCGGCTGGCGTGCCGAGCATCGCCTGCCCAGAAGGAAAGATCGATAATGGCAAAAACGAACGGAGCGGTCATCGAACCCGAGGCAAAGACCGACGGCAGCGACGCCCCCCTTCTCGATCTCAACGAAGCCTCGGTCAAGAAGCTGCTCACCCGCGCCAAGAAGCGCGGCTACATCACCTATGACGAACTGAACGAAGCGTTGCCGCAGGACCAGATGTCGTCGGAGCAGATCGAAGATGTCATGTCTTCGCTGAGCGAAATGGGCATCAACCTCATCGAAAACGACGAACCGGCGGAAGACGGTGCCGAACCGGCGCGCGCCGCCGACGACGATGACGAGCCCGAGACGCCCGCCGACGATCTCGGCACCGCGCCGGTTGTTGTCGCGCCGAAAGCGCCGCTCGATCGTACCGACGATCCAGTGCGGATGTATCTGCGCGAGATGGGCGCGGTTGAACTGCTCAGCCGCGAAGGCGAAATCGCCATCGCCAAGCGGATCGAGGCCGGACGCAACACCATGATCGCGGGCCTGTGCGAAAGCCCGATGACCTTCCAGTCGATGATCGACTGGTCGAACGCACTCAACGAAGGCCGGATGCAGCTGCGCGAGATCCTCGATCTCGATGCGATGCTGGCCAAAGACCCTGCCGAAGCTGCGGTTGCGGCCGAAGCCGATCCGAACGCGCCCGACAGTGGCCTGCCGACGGTGGCCTATAAGGACGACGAAGAGGCGGTCGACGCGCCGCCGGCTCCCGACGAAGAAGACGAGATGACCCAGCGCCGGATGCAGCCCGACGGCCGCCCGGCGATTCCTGACGATGAGGAGGAGGACAATACCCTCAGCCTCGCCCAGATGGAGGAGCAGCTCAAGCCGCAGGCGCTGGAGAAGTTTGCCGAGATTACGGCGACTTACAAGAAGTTCCTGAAGTTGCAGGAGGCGCGTCTGGTGGCGCTGCGCGGTAACGCCGCCTATCCGGCGTCGGATGAGCGCAAGTATCAGAAGCTGCGTGAGGAACTGACGCGCGGCGTTCAATCGATCCACTTCAACAACGCCAAGATCGAAGTCCTCGTCGATCAGCTCTATACGCAGAACCGTCGTTTGCTGGCGCTCGGCGGCGCGATGATGCGGCTGGCCGACAAGCACAAGATCAACCGCAAGCTCTTCCTCGACGAATATAGCGGCCATGAACTCGATGAAAGCTGGCTGGCGCGCGTCACCGGCATCGACAAGAAGTTCACCGCTTTTGCCGCAGCCGAAGCCGTTGCCGTCGAGGATATCCGCCGCGAAATCGCCGAGATCGCCGAAGCGACCGGCGTCGAACTGGGCGAGTTTCGCCGGATCACCAACATGGTCCAGAAGGGCGAGCGCGAAGCGCGGATCGCCAAGAAGGAAATGGTCGAAGCGAACCTGCGGCTGGTGATTTCGATTGCCAAGAAATATACCAACCGCGGCCTGCAATTCCTTGATCTTATTCAGGAAGGCAACATCGGCCTGATGAAGGCGGTCGACAAGTTCGAATACCGCCGTGGGTACAAGTTCAGCACCTATGCGACGTGGTGGATTCGGCAGGCGATCACCCGCAGCATCGCCGACCAGGCGCGCACCATCCGCATTCCGGTGCACATGATCGAAACGATCAACAAGCTGGTGCGGACCAGTCGCCAGATCCTCCACGAAATCGGTCGCGAGCCGACGCCCGAGGAACTCGCCGAGCGGCTGTCGATGCCGCTCGAAAAGGTTCGCAAGGTGATGAAGATCGCCAAAGAACCAATCAGCCTCGAAACACCGATCGGCGACGAGGAGGATTCGCATCTCGGCGATTTCATTCAGGATCATAACGCCGTGATCCCGGTCGATGCCGCCATCCACTCCAATCTCAAGGAAACCGTTACGCGCGTTCTGGCATCGCTGACGCCGCGCGAGGAGCGCGTGCTGCGGATGCGTTTCGGCATCGGCATGAACACCGATCATACGCTGGAAGAGGTCGGTCAGCAGTTCTCGGTCACCCGTGAACGCATCCGCCAGATCGAAGCGAAGGCGTTGCGCAAGCTGAAGCATCCATCGCGCAGCCGAAAGATGCGCAGCTTTCTGGACGTTTAGCCGAGCCCCCTCCCCCTCCAAAGGGGAGAGCTCGAGGCGAAACAAATTTACTGTACTATTCTTGCAATACGCTCAGCCAGCCGGTAGACATGGGGTCATGAAATCAATCCTCGCCCCCGCCGCCATTGTCCTCGCCACTGCTGCTGCCCCTGCCCCCGATCCGGTGCTCAGCCGTGTCCTTGCGGGAGTCGCAAGCCAGAGTGCGACGACCACTGCGTTCGAAGTCACCCGTCGTGAAACCGGGTCGGAGAGCGGCGACAAGCCCGAAAGTCATGTCACCGTCGAGCGCTTCGACGGTAAGGCTTGGTCGGTGGTGTCGCGCGACGGTAAAGTCCCGAGCGCCAAGGACGCAGGCGACCTCATCAAGGCCCGCGCTGGTTCGCCGGTGCCAGGCTATTACCGCGTTGCAACCTACCTCGCCGCCGGTGCACGACGGACCGGCGAAGCCGCTGGACGCGTCACCTATCATCTCGATGCACTGCCCAAAGGCACGATCAACATCGGCGGCGATCGTTCGGACAAGTTTCAGGGCGATATCATTGTCGATACGTCGGGCGCGCAACCCTATGTCAGCCGAACACATTTTTATGCACCCAAGCCGTTTTCGGTGATGCTTGTCGCCCGCATCGACTCTTTTGACGCGGTCAACGAATACGGACTCGGCAAAGACGGACGACCGACATTGCTGCGCGCCGCCCAGAATTACACGGGCGCCAAGTTCGGCAAGGTGGGGACAGTCCGCGTCGAAAGCAGTTTCACGCCATTGAAATAGCGATGAGCGGCATCGCTGAAGTCGATGCCAAGCGTCATTGCAGGCCTGCCTATCGATTGTTTTCTGGGCAGATTTCCTGACCCTAGCGGGCGGCTGGTGGCACCGGCTTGGGATACAGGCTGCCAAGATCACGCTCGATATCGGCAACCGACAGCGTGCGCCCGGCTTGCGACTCCCAGGTTGCATCGCCGGATTTCAGCCAGTCGATGAGCTGAAGATTGACCATCGCACCGACACGCGACACGCCGTACGACGCCGTACGGTTATAGCCGCTGTAGAAGCGGTTGGTGCGCGAAATGGCGAATTTATCGACCCCTGCTGCACCCGCGATCCGCGAAATGGCCACCAGTGCGGCTTCCGAGACAGAATCGGCAAACGCGCCTTCCAGCGTCACAAAGCTCACCGAAGTCCCCGGCCGGTCGGCGCGGCGTTCGGATTTGACCGCCGACTTGCCGCTGTCGAATTCCTTGGCCAGTCGCCGCCAGTCGCCCTCGTCTTCCCAGCGCGGCAAACGGGCGATCAAAATTTGCGCAAAATCGCTACCGATGAGCTTTTTACGGCTCGCGACAATGGCATTATCAACGAGTTTTGCTGGATCGTCGGGCGTCATGACCCCCTTGGCCCGGGTATTGGCCAGCACGGCCGCGACCAGCGGCGGCGGTGCCAGCCAGCGTGTCTGCGACGTGATAATGATTTTGGCTTCGGCGACATCACCGCGATTGAGGGCGAGCTGGATCCGCGCCAGCCGCACGATTTCGTCGGCACGCTGCACGCGCAACGCTTCGTCTTCGGCACTGTTCGCGCCCGCCGCCGCTAGATCGCTGTGTTCCTTGACAACATCGAGCATTGTCATCGCGTCGCTGGTCTTGCCCGCCACCGCATAGGCCGTCGCCAAGGTCGCTTCGGCGACCAGATCGGGCCGCTTGGCGACGTCGAGGGCAACCGACATCTTCAAATCCGCGACGGCTCCGGCGAAATCGCCCGCGGCAATGCGTTTCTGGCTACGTTGCCACGGTCCGGTCGCCAGCACCCGCAACCGCCGTTCAAGCGATGCCGCTTCGGGCGGGGAAATCGCAGGCGTCAGTGCCATGATCTCAAGCGCATAGTCGTTGATCAGCTGGCCATAAGGCCGAGCCGCAATCGCCAGCGCCGCCAATGCCTCGGCCTCATCCTGCTTGCCCTGCGCCAGTTTGGCATAGGCCTGCACCAGCAGCGCCGAAGGAACGATCGTCCTGTCGAATACCGGGCGCTGCTCGGGAGTGACCGCCATCTGCCGCGCCAGCTCGGCATTGTCGATCGCGTCCTGCGGCGAATCGGATCCGAGATAATGAATCGCGAGCGCCAGATAGACTTCGCTGCGCCGCACCGCATTGCCTTTGACGCGCTCGTCGGTCAGCGCCGCAGTGCATGCTGCGGCCCCGGCCCGACCCTGCAGCCGCACCGATGGATCATCACCCTCGGGCGACCCCAGAATGCCGAGTGTCGCAATGATCGCCAGACCGCGAACGACCGATTCACCGGTACCGCGCCGTCCGCCATAACCATCGCATTTGAGCAATTCGCTCGGTGCGGCATCGGCTGCCGTCGCGGCCAGCATCAACCCCACAGCCCATATGATTCGCATCGAAATCCCCAGAAAAGCTTGTGAAGAATGCCTCACACTCCAAACGGGCGTCAACCCGCAAGCGCTCCACTTGGACCTGTTAAGCCCCTGTCGCAGCAGCTCCGCATGACTAATCATATCGTGCCGGGTTTTCATCGATAGGGGAGAGGTTTGAAGATTTTGGCCCCAATGAACTGTGGCACATGAGCGACTCCGCTGTACGGACTTGCGTCATTTTGCCGTGACGCCTTGCCGCACTCCTGTATGCCGAGTACCCCTTTGCACATGCCACCAGTATGTTTTCGCCTTATCGCTCCAGCGTTTGTCGGCCTCGCGGCCGTACTGCTCGGAGGCGCTGCTCCCGTCGGCGATCCACTGCGCGATCAGTTGATCAGTCAGGCGCGGTCGTATTCCCCGGCGCACTTGGCTTTCGATCGCACCACGGCAATCACGCGCGCCAGCCCACTCGGCAAACGCACCACGACACTCGTCGAGCGTTGGGACGGCCGGGTTTGGAGCCTCGTCAGCGTCAATGGCCGCGCGCCGACGCGGGATCAGGTTCGCGATACTGGTAAAGCCGCTGAAAAAATCCCGGTACCGGGCTATTACCGTCTTGCCGAACTTCTGTCAGCCGCCGGCGACCGGCGCACCGAGTCCGATGGCCGCGTGCTCCTGACGATCCCGCGGCTACCTTCAGGCACCGTTTCAACCGGTAGCGACGATATCTCCGCACACCTCACTGGCGAGGCGACGATCATGCTCAACGATGGGCAGCCGTGGGTCCAGTCGCTCCGGGTGACAGCACGTGAGCCCTTCAAGCTGGGCATGTTGATCAAGGTCACGCACTTCGAACAGACGTTCCAGTACCGCCTCGACACCAATGGTCAGCCACGTCTGGCCAGCCAGAATGCCGACAGCCTTGGCCAGGTGTTCGGGCAAACCGGCGGCGAAAGTTCGCTTGCGGTCTACGCCTACCGTTAGACCCGTTGGGACGGGTCTAGCCTTCCTCGGCGGCTTCGGTCTCGACGCCCGGTTCGTCGGTCAAGCCCAACGCCTTTAGTTTGCGGTGGAGAGCCGACCGCTCCATGCCGATAAACGCTGCTGTTTTTGAGATATTTCCCGAGAAGCGCCGGATTTGTGCTCGCAGATATTCGCGTTCGAACGCCTCGCGGGCCTCACGGAGCGGGGTTCCCATGATGGACCGCACCGCTTGGCTTGGCACCAGTTTCGCCGGTTCGGCGGTGACTTCGGCGGGCAGCATATCGATGTCGATCCGCCCGATGCGTTCGGCTGGTGCAAGGATCAGCGTCCGTTCGACGACGTTGCGCAACTGGCGCACATTACCCGGCCAGTCATAGGTTTGCAGCGCGGCAACGGCATCGTCACTCAACACCGGGGTCGTCACCCGGCGTTCGGCGGCGTAGCGCGCGAGGAAGTAGTTGACCAACTCGGCAATGTCCTCGCGGCGTTCGGTCAGCGATGGCAACCGCACGGGCACGACGTTGAGGCGATAGTAGAGGTCTTCGCGGAAACGTCCGGCGGCGATTTCGGCGACCAGATCGCGCGAGGTAGCGCTGATCACCCGGACATCGACGCGCACCCAGCGTGACCCGCCGACGCGCTGAAAAATCTGTTCGGTCAGCACGCGCAAGATCTTTGCTTGGGTATTCAGTGGCATGTCGGCGACATCGTCGAGGAACAATGTGCCGCCATGTGCCTGCTCGAACAGCCCCGAGCGGACGAGGTGCCCGCCCTCCTCGACGCCGAACAGCGCATCCTCGACGGTTTCGGGCGTCATCCGCGCCGCGCTGACGACGACGAACGGTGAGCTTTCGCGCGGACTCCATTGGTGGAGCAGGCGCGCGGCGATCTCCTTGCCCGACCCGGCCGCACCAGTGATCAAGACGCGGCTGCCCGTCGCGGCAACGCGCTTGATCGTCGCGCGAACGGCATTGATCTGCGGGCTGCTGCCGGTCAGTTCGGAATCGAAGCCGACGCGCTCGCGCAATTCCTCATTCTCGCGCTTCAGCCGTTCGGTCTCGGTGGCGCGGCGGATAACAAGCAGCAGCTGCTCGGACTGGAATGGCTTTTCGATGAAATCATACGCACCGCGCTTGATGGCAGCGACTGCGGTTTCGATATTGCCGTGCCCGGAAATGACAACGACCGGCAAGGTCGGATCACGGCGCTTGATCTCATCGAGCAATTCGATGCCGTCGAGCCGCGACCCCTGCAACCAGACGTCGAGAACGATCAGCGATGGCCGCCGCTCGGCGATAGCGGCAAGCGCGCCGTCGCTGTCGCCGGCGACGCGCGTGGCATAGCCTTCGTCGCCGAGGATCCCCGCGATCAACTCGCGAATATCGGATTCGTCATCGACGATGAGGATATCGAGGGCCATTTAACCGGGTCTGCCTTGCATGAGTGTGTGCCCCCTCATCCAACGAGTCGCAGTTGCGCCGGGGCGTCGCCCATATCCACCGCCAGCCCCCGACTGAAGGTTGCGCGGACAATCGCGCCGCCACCGGGTGCATCGTCGAGTAGCAAAGTGCCACCATGATCTTCGACGATCTTTTTGACGATGGCGAGGCCGAGGCCCGTGCCACGTGTCCGGGTCGTCACATAGGGTTCGGTCAACCGGTCGCGGCCCTCGGCGGGCAGGCCGATGCCATTATCGGTGATGGTGATCACGACACAATCGCCGCTATCAGCAAGATCAATCGCAATCGCGCCAGAGGCGGGCGTTATGTCGCCCGCCAGATCGCGATCGATCCGCGCAAGCACCGATTCAGCGGCATTCTTGACGAGGTTGGTCAGCGCACGCGTGACCTGCTGCCGATCGCAGATCAACTGCGGTATCGGCGGAGCGTCAAGCTGGAAGGCGATTGCCGGGGTAGCAACCTCCTGCAACACCAGCGCCTGATGGACAATGGCCTCGACCTTTTCGGGTCCGAACACCGGACGCGGCATACGCGCGAATGCCGAAAATTCATCGACCATGCGCCGCAAATCGCCAACCTGACGCACGATTGTGGAGGTCAGATCGCTGAATGTGTCGGAATCTTCAGCGATCTGACGCCCGAATTTGCGCTGCAGACGCTCCGCAGCGAGCTGGATCGGCGTCAGCGGGTTCTTGATCTCATGCGCAATCCGCCGCGCCACATCGGCCCAGGCGGCGCGGCGCTGATCGGCCAGTTGCGCCGAAATGTCGTCGAAGGTCAGCACATAGCCGCCGTCCGCGCCGGCTTCCGATGATATCCGCACCGACAGCGTCTGGGTCTCGCTGGCCCGCGCAATCCGCACCTGATCCGCGACAGTCCCGACTTCGCGGGCTTCGTCGAGTAGCGCCGCGAGTTCGGGAACCGCTTGCACAAGCGGCCGTCCCGCCAGCGCCGATTCGCTTGTTTCAAGCAGCGTCGCAGCCGAACGATTGGCGTGCCGCACGACGCCGCGCGCGTCGATCGACAACACCCCGGCCGACACCCCGGTCAATACCGCCTCGGTGAACAACCGCCGCGTATCGAGTTGCTCATTGGCATCGATTAGCGCCGTTTGCTGCGCACGGAGTTGGCTCGTCATCCGGTTGAAGGCGCGCGCCAACGTCCCCAGCTCATCGGGTGAACCGCGCACCGGTACGCGGGCATTAAGATCCCCCGCCCCGACCTTCTCGGTGGCTGCCGCCAGTCGGGTGATCGGCGCCACCAGCCGGTTGGCCAGCCACAGTGCGAACCAGATCGCAATCGCCAGCGTCAACAGCGAGACGGCGATAAGAATAAGGTTGAATCGCAGCTGCATGGCGCGCGAGCGTTCGATCAGGGCGTTATATTCACCCAGTGCACCGGCCGCCTTCGCCGCGCGGTCGAGAACCGCCGGGTCGACGGCGCGGGTGACGTAAAGATAGCGCTCGCCCGCCGGATCGAGCCGGACAATCGCCTCGACCCGGTCGCCGCCCTTGGCGACGAGCGTCGCGCCCCCCCGACGCGCCTTTCCGAAATCGATGCGCACCAGCCGTTGCATAAGGACGCTGCCGGTGATTCCCGACAACGCATAGGTCCGGATCGGTACGCTGGTGCGATTGAACACTGCCGCTTCGGTCAGGCTGCGGCCTTCGACCTGTCGGCGAAACCCTTCCTTGAACAACGGCGAACCCAAGCCGAAATCATGGCCGTAAAGATTGATGTCGCTCGCCATGGCAACAATGTCGTCGACCACGCGGTTGCGGTTTTCGGCGACATACGCCTGCGCCACTTGGTTCGAGCCATCGAGCACAGTCTTGACCCGGTCCGAAAACCAGAATTGCACCCCGAATTGGAACAGCAGCGACGCAAAGACCACAACCAAGATGGTCGGTACCGCCGCAATCCCGGCGAACACCGCGACCATGCGGATGTGCATCTTCGCGCCGACCAGCCCGCGCCTCCGGTCGGCAAGCAGGATCGCAATGCGCCGAGCAATGAGCACTAGCAGCAGCATCAACGGGATCAGGTTAGCCACAAGCACCGCCGTTACCAGCGTCGGCGACACGCCGCCGGCAGGTGCCCCCTTCCCCGCCAGCAGAGCATACGAAGACAGCCCGAGGATGACGACGAGCGTTGCGGCGGCGCGTTCGAGACGGGGATAGAAATCGGCGCGGGACACGAACCGGTTGATCCGGCGGCTGATGGCGCGCCACCTAAGGGCCGGGCCGGCTGCTGAGAGGGTTGAGGCCATTGTCACTGCCTCTTTATGTCACTTGCGTGGTAAAGTGAACACAGTCGTGGCCGCGATGCGACAGGCTGCGTCAGCGCCGCGCGGCAATCGGATCGAGCCCGAGATCGGTCAGTTTCTTGCGCAAGGTATTGCGGTTCATACCGAGCAGCTTGGCCGCGCGCAGCTGATTGCCCCCGGTGGCTGCAAGGCAGGCGGCGAGCAATGGGCGCTCCACTTCCGCCAACACCCGGTCATAGATGCCGTCGGGGGGCAGGTCGGCTCCAGCGGCGGTAAAATAGCGAGCGATGTGATGGCTGGCCGCGTCGGCGAACGATTGATCGGCGGGCGCTTCACTCGGCCGGAGCGCCCCCGTCCCAAGACTCTGGGCGACCGCTGTCCCGGTGATGATGTCGCCACGTTCGAGCGCGGCAAGACGGCGGAGCAGATTTTCCAACTCGCGCACATTGCCCGGCCAGTCATGCGCCCGAAGCGCATCGAGCGCGCTGTCGTCGAGCGTCTTGCGTGGCAAGCCTTCGGCGGCAGCGGTTTCAAGGAAATGGCGCGCAAGTGCTGGAATATCCTCGGCGCGATTGCGCAGGCTGGGCAGCACGATCGGCACGACGTTGAGGCGGTAGAACAGATCTTCGCGGAACCGCCCCGATTGCGTCAGCGCGCGCACATCCTGATGCGTCGCCGAGACGATACGAACATCGGCACGCTGCGTCCGCGCGCCGCCGACGGTGGTGAATTCGCCGGTCTGTAGCACCCGCAGCAGCCGGGTCTGTGCCTCGACCGGCATGTCGCCGATTTCGTCGAGGAACAACGTGCCTCCCTGCGCCTGTTCGAATTTTCCCGCCGCGCGCGAAGCCGCCCCGGTGAATGCCCCGCGCTCGTGTCCGAACAGCTCGCTCTCAATCAGCTCACGTGGGATTGCCGCCATATTAAGTGCGATGAACGGGCGATTGGCGCGTGGCCCCATATCGTGGATAGCGCGCGCCACGAGTTCCTTGCCCGTCCCGCTGTCGCCGAGGATCATCACCGTCAGATCGTTGGCAACGACGCGGGCGATGATCCGATACACTTCCTGCATCGCGGGCGAGCGCCCGATCAGCGGTGGCTCGTCATAGGGTCCATCGTCGGCAGTCGCCGCGCGACCTTCGAGTGCCGATGCAACCGAGCGCGTCAATTCGTTGAGGTCGAACGGTTTAGGGAGATAGTCGAAAGCCCCCTGCTCGGTCGCCCGCACGGCGGTGGACAGCGTGTTCTGCGCGCTCATCACGATTATCCGCAGCGCTGGCCGTAGCGCCAGCAGATTGGGAATCGTGTCGAGACCATTGCCATCGGGCAAGATGACGTCGGTGATGACGACATCGCCCTTGCCGTCCTCGACCAGTTTGATCAGGCCCGCCACCGTCTCGGTCAACCGCACGTGATACCCGGCCCGCGTCAGCGCCTGGCGAACGACGGTGCGGATGGCGGCGTCGTCGTCGGCGACGATGATTGTTGCGGTCATGCGCTGCTCGCCACGGGTAAGAGGACACGAAAAATCGTCTGTGCGGGGTCGCCGCTGCGTTCGTATTCGACGATTCCGCCATGGTCGGCGACGATCTTGGCAACCAGCGCGAGGCCCAGCCCCGAACCACCGCGCTTCGAACTGACGAACGGATCGAAAATGTGATCGGCGATGCCTTCGAGAACTCCAGGGCCATCGTCGATCACTCGCACCTCAAGCGGCAGCGAGACTGGCTTGCCGCCGCGTTCAGGACGCACGCGCAGCCCCGGTTTGTACGCCGTTGTCAGAGCAATCGTCCCATGCGGACCAACGGCTTCGGCGGCATTCTTGAACAGGTTGAGGAAGACTTGGATGAGTGCGTCACGATTGGCGGCAAGCAACGGCAGCGATGGATCGTAGCGTTCGCGGATCGTGATCCCGGCGGCAAAGCCCTGCTCGCCGACTTTGCGGACATGGCCAAGCACCTCGTGAATATTTTCTGCACTGAGCTTCAGCGGCCGTGTGTCGGTAAACCCTTCCATCCGGTCGACGAGCTTGGCGATGCGATCGACTTCGGTGACGATGAGGTCGGTCAGTTCGCGCGCGTCGTCGTCGGCACCGCTGGCGAGCAATTGCGCCGCACCGCGAATTCCCGAAAGCGGGTTCTTGATTTCATGCGCCAGCATCGCTGCGACGCCGACCGCCGAGCGTGCCGCCCCCTGATGTTGAACCTGCCGATCGACCAGCGTCGCCACCGATCGCGTCTGGAATGCGACTGTCAGCCAACCCGGGAGTTCGGTTACCGGGGCCACCAGTACATCGGCGCGTACCACACGGGCATTGTTGAAATTCAACGGGATATCATAGGCAGCGCAGCCCCCGCCGTCTGACCTAGCACGCCACACCAGTCCTTCGACGGCGCTGTCCGGGCCGAACGCCGCTGCCCAGCCACGTTCGCCAAGCTGCGCCTGACTGGCGTTGAGGAAGGTTTCGGCGGCGATATTGGCGAGTACGAGCGTGCCATCGTCGCTAACCAGAACCGCCGGAACGGCCAGACCTGCGAGCAACTCGGCCGCGCCGCCGGGCTGCCGGATCACGCCGCCAACCGCGTTTCGCTGTCCTGCGTTGAATCGCTTGCGCTTACCGATCCATAAAAATCGTCGATCATCGCTACCACCGCCGCTGGATCGACCAGTTGATTGACCGCATTGCGGAATGCCCCCGACCCGTGCAGCCCCTTGGTGTACCAGCCGAGGTGCTTGCGCGCCATGTTGACCCCGACTTCGCGACCGTAGAGGTCGAGCATCAGTGCATAATGTTCGCGCACGACTGCATGCTGTTCGGCAAGCGACGGATCGGCGAGCAGTGCCCGACCACTCAACGCCGCCATAACCTGCGCGATGAGCCATGGCTTGCCGTAGGCGCCGCGCCCGATCATCACACCATCGGCACCCGACTGTGCAAGTGCAGCCTGTGCATCGTTGATCGAACAGATGTCGCCGTTGACGATCACCGGTATTTTCACCGCCAACTTGACACGCTTGACGAACCGCCAGTCGGCGGTGCCGGTGTAAAGTTGACACCGCGTCCGGCCATGGACGGTGATGAGCTGGATGCCGAGATCCTCGGCGACGCGCGCCAGTTCGGGGGCATTGAGGCTCTGGGGATCCCAGCCCATACGCATCTTGAGGGTCACCGGCACCTTGACCGCCTTGACCGTCGCTTCGATCAGCCGCCGCGCCAGTTCGGGTTCGCGCATCAAGGCCGAACCGGCATGACCGTTGACGACCTTCTTCACCGGGCAGCCCATGTTGATGTCGATGATCGCTGCGCCCATGGCTTCGTTGAGCTTGGCGGCTTCGGCCATGCGCAGCGGATCGCATCCGGCGAGCTGCATGCTCACCGGTTCCTCGATCGGGTGCCATGCCGCCTTTTGGACCGACTGCCGGGTTTCACGGATCATCGCTTCGCTGGCGATCATCTCGGTAACCGTCAGGCCTGCACCGAAACGTTTCACTAACATTCTGAATGGCTTATCAGTCACGCCGGTCATCGGCGCGAGGATCACCGGCACGTCGAGCGTCACCGGGCCGATCTTGATGCGATTGAGGATGGTCACGAATTCTGCCTGAAAAACAGGCACTCTCTACCGGTTCTCGCCGCTTCCGGCAAGTTTGTCGGTGCCTCGTACTTGCCTGTGCTACAGGGGAGAGACTGGCAAGGGGAGGCAGCATGCGCGCACTACCGCAGCGAGACCGTTTGTTTCTGACCGACAGCGGTCTCGAAACCGATCTGGTCTTCAACCATGGCGTCGACCTGCCTTGCTTTGCTGCTTTCCCACTACTCCGCACGGCGTCAGGACGACAGTTGTTCGACGCTTATTTCCGTCGACACATTGCTGTCGCGGCGGCCGCGGGAACCGGATTTCTGCTGGAAAGCGTTACGTGGCGCGCCAGTTCGGATTGGGCAGACCAACTCGGCATCGGTGCCGGGGAACTCGATTCACTCAATCGCGATGCGATCATGATGCTGAAATCGCTGCGCGACGAGTTGGCAACGCCGCGGATCCCGATGGTGATCAGCGGGTGCGTTGGTCCGCGTGGCGATGGCTATGTGGCGCCGCAAGGCATGGAAGCCCGTAGCGCCCAAGACTATCATAATGTCCAGATCGCCAGTCTCGCCAGTGCCGGACCCGACATGCTGAGCGCGATCACGATGACGAATGTTCCCGAAGCCATTGGCATTGCGCACGCAGCCCGCGCCGTCGACCTGCCGGTCGCTATTTCATTCACCCTGGAAACCGACGGCTGCCTTCCGACCCGAGAAACACTCGCCGATGCCATCGCTGCGGTCGATGCTGCAACTGATGCGTATCCCAGCTATTACATGATCAATTGTGCCCATCCGACGCATTTTGCAGCGCTTTTCGATGCGCCGGCAGCCTGGCAAAACCGGGTGCAAGGCCTGCGCGCCAACGCCTCGACACTGAGCCACGCCGAACTCGATGCGATGACCAGCCTCGATGACGGCGATGCGGTGGCACTCGCCGCTGACTATGCCGGAATACGCCAGCGCCTGCCGTGGCTCATGGTGTTGGGCGGGTGTTGCGGCACCGACGTCAGACATATTGCAGCCATTGCGTCAGCGTGCACACACTGAACCGGGGTTGCTTCGACGCACGGGGCGGTTACTGGTCCGGAAATGCATGTCCATGGCCTGATCGTCGCTGCCGGTGCCGGTGTTCGCGCCGGTGGCGGTATTCCGAAGCAATATCGGCCAGTCGCTGGCCAACCGCTCCTGCGTCACGCGGCGCTGGCGCTACTGGCGCAACGGCAGATCAATGCCGTCAAAATTGTTATTAATCCCGATGACCGCGCGCTTTACGACGCAGCGGTTGCGGGGCTGAACTTGCCGGATCCGATTGCCGGCGGGGCAACGCGGCAGCAATCGGTGCTCGCCGGCCTCGAAGCGCTGGCAGCCGATCCGCCCGAGATCGTCCTTGTCCACGATGCTGCCCGCGCCTTTGTCCCCCCGTCGGTCATTGCTGCGCTGCTGGCTGCGTTCGACGATCCGGCGAACGATGGTGCGGTCCCTGCCCTGCCAGTGATCGACAGTCTGCGTCGCGGCGGCGCGCACTATACCGGCAGCATCGATCGCGCCGGGCTCCAGCGGGTTCAGACACCACAGGCTTTCCGTTTTGCAGCACTGCTCGCTGCGCACCGCGCCGCCGCGCCGGGAGCGACCGACGAATTGTCGATTGCCCTCGACGCGGGGCTTCGGGTCGCGGTAACGCCGGGGCATGAAATGGCCTTCAAAGTGACCGATGCTGCCGATTTCGCCCGCGCCGAAGCGCTGTTCGCCCCGGTGCTGATCAGCCGGTCGGCGGGTGGCTTCGACGTTCACCGCTTCGGCCCCGGCGACCATGTCTGGCTCTGCGGCCTGAACATTCCCCATACCCACAGCCTGCTCGGCCACAGCGACGCCGATGTCGGGCTCCATGCCCTCACCGATGCGCTGCTCGGAACAATTGCCGCGGGCGATATCGGCGATCACTTCCCGCCAACGGATGAACGCTGGCGCGGCGCCCCGTCGGACCAGTTTCTCGCGCATGCGGCGGCATTGGTCCGCGCACGTGGCGGCATCATCGACCATGTCGACCTGACGATCATCGCCGAACGCCCCAAGGTTGGCCCGCACCGCGCCGCGATGCGCGCGCGGATTGCCGAAATTCTTGGCATCGACGTCGAAAACGTCAGTCTCAAGGCGACGACAACCGAGGAACTGGGGTTCACCGGGCGGCAGGAGGGCATAGCCGCGCAGGCGCTTGCCAGCGTCCGGGTCCCGGCGCAGGGGTAGGCGATGGACCCCGATCTGATCGCCGCCGCCATCCGTGTGCTCGACGCCAATCGTGCTGCCGGACGCACGATCGCCACCGCCGAATCGTGCACGGGCGGGATGGTCGCCGCCGCACTGACCGAAATCGCCGGCGCATCGGACGTTTTCGAACGCGGCTTCGTCACCTATTCGAACGAAGCCAAGATGGAATCGATCGGCGTCAATATCGATATCCTCGAAACCTTTGGCGCTGTCTCGGTGGCGGTCGCGTGGGCGATGGCGCAGGGCGCACTCAAACACAGCCACGCCGATGTCTCGGTGGCCGTAACCGGTATTGCCGGACCCGGCGGCGGGTCCGAAAAGAAGCCCGTCGGCACTGTCGTCTTCGCGCGTGCCGAACGCGGCGGCGACCCCAGTGTCGTCGTTGCCGATATGCGGCATTTCGGCGATCTCGGGCGCAGCGAAATTCGGCGACAGGCAGCACTTGTCGCGCTCGAACTGCTGATGCCGGTCGAGAAATGACTCGCGTCCGACTGATCGGGCTGCCGACCGATTGCAATTCGAGCTTCCTGCGCGGACCGGCCAAGGCGCCTGCCCTCATCCGCGCGCAGCTGTTTTCGCCGCACAGCAATGCGGCAAGCGAAAGCGGGGCCGAGATCGGGGGCGCGATCGACCTGCTCGATATGGGCGACCTGCCGTTGACCGAGACGGCAGCCGACGATGCGCTGATTACGACGGCGGTCGCCGAAGCGCTTGCGGCGGGCGACGCGCCGCTGCTCCTCGGCGGCGATCATGCGGTGACATTTCCGATCGTGCAGGCGGTCGCGGCGCACCACGGCCCGCTGACCATCCTGCACTTCGATGCACATTCGGACATCTATGAGGATTTCGAGGGCAATCCGCGCAGTCACGCCTCACCGTTCGCGCGCATTCTCGAAGCGGGATTGGCGAAACGGCTGGTGCAGGTCGGCATCCGCACGCTCAATGCCCACCCGCGCGCGCAGGTCGAACGCTATGGCGTCGAGGTTATTTCGATGCGCGATTTTACCCCGGAGAGCGTGCCGCGCCTCGACGGGCCGGTGTATATTTCGCTCGATCTCGACGGGCTCGATCCGGCCTTTGCACCCGGCGTCTCGCACCATGAACCCGGTGGGTTGAGCGTGCGCGAGATATTGAATGTTCTCGCTAGGGTCGACGCCAAGGTCGTCGGTGCCGATATCGTCGAGTATAACCCTGACCGTGATATCAATGATACGACGGCGGTTGTTGCAGCGAAGTTCGTCAAGGAACTGGCGGCGATGCTGGTGCGCTAGGCGCGGGGAGCCAGCTAAGCCAGACCTTCGTCACCCCCGCGCAAGCGGGGGTCCATCACCCCATCGTTGACGAGATGGACCCCCGCTTTCGCGCGGGTAACGGATCCGGCATTTGGGCTAACATTCTAGGCGCTCGCGTCTGAATTGCTCGCGCGCTGCGGCAGGACGAGGATCAGCACCAATATCGCGCCCGCGAGTACCGCCGACGCCAATGGACGGCTGAAATCGAGGCCACCCTTGGCCAGCGGCTTGTCGAGGAAATCGCCGACTGCCGCACCCAATGGGCGGGTCAGGATGAACGCGCCCCAGAACAGCGCCACCCGGCTGATAGTCGTCGCATAATACAGCACCACCAGCACCGCGAGCGCCGCACCAAAGATTGCCGCCGCGCCGAGATAGCCGAGCCCGCCGGTATCGGCTGCCCAATCGCCGAGCGCCGTGCCGAGCGTTTGCGAAAAGGTGATCGTGATCCAGTAGAACAGCTCGGCGCGCGGTTCATGGACGCTAGCGACCGAAATCGTCCCCAATGCCCGGTACCAGATCACCAGCGACGCCACTACGCAAGCGAGGAGCAGCAACGAGCCGCCGGTATAGCCGATCCCCAGCGCGCGAGTGGCAAAGTCCGCCATCGTCGTCCCGGCCGTTGTCGAGGCAATGATCGTCGCCCAATACAGCAGCGGGTGGAACGCCTTCGCCCGCACCTGCAGCCAGACCAGCACCGCAAGGATGGCGAGGAACACGCCGCTGGCGACGAGGTAACCCGAACCGATGCCGTTGCCGCTCGCTTCGCCGAGCACCGTCATGCTGAGCGTATCGCCGCCGGTTTCACCCAGCGTCGTCGCAAGGATTTTGATGATCCAGAAGCCGAGCGTTACCGCAGGAACCTTGGCAATGGTGCGTTGAATGTCGGTCATACTCACTTCGCAAGCTTCGGCGTTGACGTCGGACTGGCGACCGGCTGCCCATCTCGCAACCGCGACGCAGGCCCATAGACCACCGCCGCCCGCGTTTCGAATGCGCCCACCATCCGCTTGAACGCCTCACCGAAAAACATGCCCGCGAGCGTTTCGAACATCCGGTTGCGAAATTCGAAATCGACAAGGAAATCGATCTCGCAGCCGGTCGGCGTATCGCGGAAGGTCCATTCGTTCCGCAAATACTTCAACGGCCCGTTGAGGTATTCGACATGGATATGGCCTGGGCGGTCGAGCGTCACCCGGCTGGTGAAGCGTTCGCGCACCATCTTGAACCCGACAATCATGTCGGCAGTGACGATATTTCCCTCGTGGCTGACGATGCGCATCGCCTGCACCCACGGCAAGAACTCGTCATAGCGCCCGATATCGGCAACGAGATCGAACATCTGTTCGGCGGAATAAGGCAATTGCCGGGTTTCGGCGTGGCGCGGCATCGTCTAGCCCGCGAGCGCCGCGCGGCGCTTGGCCTGCATCTCGGCAAAGTCCTTGCCTGCATGATACGACGAGCGGGTCAGCGGCGACGCGGCGACCTGCAGAAACCCCTTCGAGCGCGCCACCGCTGCATAGGCAGCGAACGCAGCGGGGGTCACGAATTCCTGCACCTTGGCATGGCGCGGCGTTGGTTGCAGATACTGACCGACGGTCAGAAAATCGATGTCGGCCGAACGCATATCGTCCCAGACCTGATGCAGCTCGAGCGGCGTTTCGCCCAGCCCGACCATCACCCCCGATTTGGTGAAGATCGTCGGATCGAGCCGCTTGACCGTCTCGAGCAAGCGGATGCTGGCATAGTAACGCGCGCCGGGGCGGATCGTCGGATACAGGCGCGGCACGGTTTCGAGGTTGTGATTATACACGTCGGGACGCGCCGCGACGATCGCCTCGACCGCGCTCGCCGCCTTGTTGCGGAAATCGGGGGTGAGGATTTCGATCGTCGTGTTCGGGGCGTGCTTGCGCAGTTCCTCGATAACCCGCACGAACTGCTTCGCCCCGCCATCGGCGAGATCATCGCGGTCGACGCTGGTAATGACGATATGTTCGAGCCCGAGCGCTCCGGCAGCTTCAGCGACATGCGCCGGTTCGAGTAGATCGACCGGCCCCGGCATCCCGGTCTTGACGTTGCAGAAGGCGCAGGCCCGTGTGCAGGTATCGCCGAGGATCATTACCGTCGCGTGCTTCTTGCTCCAGCATTCGCCGATATTGGGGCACGCCGCCTCTTCGCAAACGGTGTTGAGGTTCAGCCGCCGCATCAGCGCGCGGGTTTCGGCATAGGCGACCGACGTCGGCGCCCGCACCCGCAGCCAGTCGGGTTTGCGCGCCCGAAGCTCGTGGGCGGGAGTCGTCTCGGCGGGGGCGATACTGGTCACTCGTTGCAGATAGCGACTGATCGCCGCCATGCCAACGGCAGGGCTGCCGCAGCGCGAGGATGACGCACCCGCCGCGCGCTGCTAGGAACCGGTCATGCCTGAATTCCGCGCTCTCATCGATGGTTATCGCCGCTTCCGGTCGGGCGATTACATCAGCCAACGCCAACGCTATGATTCACTCGCCAATCGCGGCCAGAACCCCAAGGTCATGGTCATTGCGTGTTCCGACAGCCGCGTCGATCCCAGCCGCGTCTTCGATACCGAACCGGGGCAGATGTTCGTGCTGCGCAATGTCGCCAACCTCGTCCCACCGTATGAGCCCGAAGGCGGTCAGCATAGCGCCTCGGCTGCGGTCGAATATGCCGTCACCCAGCTGCAGGTGCATCACATCGTCGTCTTCGGCCATGCCCGCTGCGGTGGCGTTCAGGCCTCGCTCGACGGGCGCTTCGACGATGCCGAAAACGGTGCGGGGGGGTTCATCGGTCGCTGGATGTCGATGATTTCCCCGGCACGCGACCGGATCCGCGCTGCTGCGGCGATCTCGCCCGATATCGACGCTGCGGGTGCGCTCGAACTCGAGGCGATCCGGCTCAGTCTCGCCAATTTGCGCAGTTTTCCGTTCGTCGCCGACGCCGAGGCGAGCGGCGCGGTTTCGCTGCAGGGAGCCTATTTCGACATTGCCGATGGCATCCTGCGGGTCCTCGACCGCGCCACCGGACGCTTCGAGCCGGTGCTTCCCGACGAGGGTTAAGCCGTCGCACTGCATGACTGGCGCCTGCCAAGTTGGCAGCTCCTGCGCGCCCGCGCCGCTACCCACTTGAGGTTTTCCGCCGATCGGCATTGACGCCCATCATCGCACGTTTATAGGAATGGTTCTCATTAGCGATAACTGGGACGTCTTCATGGTTCGATCTTTCCGCGCGGCGGTATTTGCGGTGGTTGTGTTGACTGCCGCAACGGCCCGCGCTGGCTCACCGGGACTTGCCGAGAAAGTCTATGGCGCGCGGGTCGAAGCGGGTGTTACCGAATTCGAAGCGCGTTACGGACGCCTGAGCGGTAAAGCCGATGACGGCGAAACCGGGCTGATACTCGAAGCCGAACATGGATTTTCCAAGCGCTTCTCGGCATCGGTTTTCGCCGAATTCGAACGCGAACCCGGCAATAGCCTGAAACTCGAAGAAGTCGCCGTCGAAGGCGTCTACACCCTCGGGCGCATCCCCGGCATCGGTGTCGATGTCGCTGTCTATGGCGAGCTTGGCGTGCCGGTGCGCGGCGATCCGGTGGTCGCCGAACTCAAGGCACTGTTTCAGAAAACCACCGGGCCGGTCGATCTGCGGCTCAATCTCATTGCTGCACGCAGCTTTGTGCGCGGACCGGTCGCGTTTGGCTATGCGGCTTCGGCCGATGTCGCGATCATCGGCGACGATATCCGGCTCGGCGGCGCGATTTTCGGCGATCTGGGCGACACCGATCGCTTCGGCGGGCGGCAGCAGACCTTCGCCGGACCCATCGCCAAGTTCGAAATCGAGCATCTGCCGGGCAATAGCGACCTTGAAATCGAAACCGGCTACCTGTTCGCGCTTGGCGCTGCACGCGACGATGCGCGCGGGCAATTCAGACTGCTCATCGATTGGGAAACGCGGTTCTAGCGCTTGCGTTTATCGAACGCCGGGCCGCGCGGGTCACGCGCCATGCCGCGCTGTTCGACCCAGCGCTTGTGGCGCAGGAAGCCACAACCCGATTGCCCCGCCGACCCCGAGGTCGAGCATGACCCGATGCCGCCGGCGTCATAGTCGAACAGCCCGTTGCGTTCGCGCGAGACGCTGATCGATTCGGGCGAGCCGACTTCGGGTTCGCGGTTCGGATCTTCGGGCAATCGATACGGCGAGCGCGGCGGCTCGCCATCGGCGCAAATGGTGATCTCGCCGGGCTTGGGTTTCGGGCACAGCGCCGACAGCGACGGGTGGATGGCCGCTGCCGTCGTCGCCAGCACCAGCGCGCTAAATATGGATCGCGCGACCGTATGCACCAAGCACGCTTTCGTGCATCATTTCCGAAAGCGTCGGATGCGCAAAGACCGTTTCCATCAGCTGCGCCTCGGTCGTCTCCAGCTGGCGGGCGATGACATAGCCCTGAATCAATTCGGTGACTTCGGCCCCCACCATATGGGCACCGAGCAGTTCGCCGGTCTTGGCATCGAATAGCGTCTTCACGAAGCCGTCGGCCTCGCCGAGCGCGATCGCCTTGCCATTGCCGATGAAGGGAAATTTACCGACCTTGAGCTCGTGGCCCGCCGCCTTCGCCGCCGCCTCGGTCAAGCCGACGCTGGCGACCTGCGGGCGGCTGTAGGTGCAGCCGGGGATGTTCCACGTTTCGAACGGATGCGGGTCGAGCCCGGCGATGGCCTCGACGCAAACGATCCCTTCATGGCTCGCCTTGTGCGCCAGCCACGGCGGGCCGGTCACGTCACCGATGGCGTAGAGATTGGCGACATTGGTGCGCGCGAAGCCATCGACCTTGATATGGCCGCGGTCGGTTGCGACGCCTAACGCTTCCAGCCCAATGTTTTCGGTGTTCGGCACGATGCCGATGGCGACGATGACATGGCTGAAACTGTGCGCCACCGCCTTGCCGTCGGCCCCGGTGATGGTCGCCGAGACGCCGTCGGCCCCCGTCTTGACGTCGGACACCTTCGCGCCGGTGACGATCGTCATCCCCTGCTTTGCCAGCGTCTTGCCCATGTGTGCCGACACATCGGCATCCTCGACTGGCAAGATGCGGTCGAGCATTTCGACGACGGTCACCTCGGCGCCCATGTCGCGATAGAAGCTGGCGAATTCGATGCCGATGGCCCCCGAACCGATGACCAGCAGCTTCGTCGGCATTTCGGGCGGCACCATCGCGTGGCGGTAGGTCCAGATCCGCTTGCCGTCGGCGGGCACTCCCGGCAGGTCGCGGGCGCGGGCACCGGTGGCAACGATGACGTTTTTGCCGTCGAGGACGCGTTCCTGATCGCCGGTCTTCACCGTCACCTGCGTCGCCCCGGTCAGTGCGCCAACCCCCGCGACGACTGTCACCTTGTGCTTCTTCATCAGTCCGGTGACCCCGGCGTTCAACTGCCCCGCCACCTTACGGCTGCGCTCGGTCACCTTGGCGAGATCGAACGCGACATTGTCGACGCTGAGCCCATAGGCTCCGGCGTTCTGCATATAATGATAGATTTCGGAGGTCCGCAGCAGCGCCTTCGTCGGAATACACCCCCAATTGAGGCAGATACCGCCGAGCCGCTCGCGCTCGACAATAGCGGTCTTCAGGCCGAGTTGCGCGGCACGGATGGCGGCGACATAGCCGCCGGGACCGGAACCGAGGATGACGAGATCGAAGGATTCAACGGGCATAGTCGTCCTTGCTTCCCCTCTCCCCTTGCGGGAGAGGGCGAGAGACGCCGAAGGCGGCCCGGGGTGAGGGGTCGGTCAACGCCGTATATAGCCGGTCCATGATGTCGCGCCGTTGCGTCAGTATCTCGTGGTTCCAAAAGCGGATGACACGGAAACCCTTACCCTCGAGCCACGCCGTACGACGCGCATCATACGCACTTTCGCCATGTTGACCGCCATCGGCTTCGACGATCAGTCGTGCTGCGAAACACATGAAATCGGCAATAAATAGCCCGACCGGTACCTGTCGGCGGAACTTGAAATCGGAGAACCGCCGGTCGCGCAGTGCAGTCCAGAGGGCGCGCTCCGCGTCGGTCATGTCTTTCCGCATGGCGCGAGCGCGGCTCTTGAGCGGCAAGGACCCCTCACCCCGCTCGCCGGAAGGCGGCGAGTCGCCCTCTCCCGCAAGGGGAGAGGGAAGTGTCACGCCACCAACCCCAGCGGGGCCTCGATCAACCCCTTGAATGCCGCCATCAGTTCGGCCCCGTCCGCGCCGTCGATCGCCCGGTGGTCGAAGCTGCCGGTGACGGTCATGATCGTCGCGATCGCCAGCGCGCCGTCGATCACATAGGGGCGCGCCTCCCCGGCACCCACGGCGAGGATCATCGCTTGCGGCGGGTTGATGACCGCGTCGAACGCCTTGATGCCGAACATGCCCAGGTTCGATACGCTCGCCGTGCCGCCCTGATATTCATGCGGTTGCAGCTTGCCGTCGCGGGCCTTTTCGGCGAGCGCCTTCATCTCGGTGGAGATCACCGATAGCGGCTTGGCGTCGGCCCCGACGATGATCGGCGTGATCAGCCCCGACGGTGCCGCCACCGCTACCGAAATATCGGCGCGGCTGTAGCTGATGAGCGTATCGCCGGCGAAGCTGACATTGGTCTTTGGCACCTGCCGCAGCGCCAGCGCCAGCGCCTTGATCACCATATCGTTGACGCTGAGCTTGATCTTGCGCGGTTCGAGCGCGGCGTTGAGTTCGCCGCGGAGCTTGAGCAGCGCATCGAGACGGACATCGACGGTGAGGTAGATGTGCGGAATGGTCGCCTTCGCCTCGGTCAGGCGGCGCGCGATGACCTTGCGGATGTTGTTGAGTTTGGTGACTTCATGCGGGATGTCGCTTTCGACTCCCCTCCCGCTTGCGGGAGGTGCTGGGGGTGGAGTTTTCGCGGGTGCGGGTGCGGCGGCGGATTCCCCACCCCCGCTCGCTTCGCGTTGAGCCACTCCCGCAGGCGGGAGGGGAGCCGCACTCGCCGCGGCCTCGATATCCGCCTTGACGATCCGTCCGCCGGGACCAGTGCCAGTCAGCGTCGCGATGTCGATCCCCGCCGCCTCGGCCAAGCGGCGCGCGAGCGGCGACGCGTTAACGCGCTCCTCTGTTCCACTCCCGCTTGCAGGAGCGGTCGGGGGTGGGGAGTCACTCGGCCCCCCTCCCTCCTTCAGGGAGGGGCTGGGGGCGGGTGCCGCCATCTTCGGCGGAGCTTCCTTGACCGGAGCAGCAGGAGTAGCACCCTCCCCCGGCCCCTCCCTTGAAGAAGGGAGGGGAGCAGTTGCAGCCGCCTCTCCGTCCCCACTCAACCGCATGATCACCTGCCCGACCGGCACGCCCTCGGTGCCCTCGGCGACGAGCAGTTCGGCGACAACGCCTTCGTCGATGCTCTCGACCTCCATCGTCGCCTTGTCGGTCTCGATTTCGGCGAGCACGTCGCCCGACTTGACCGTGTCGCCGGGCTTGACCAGCCACTTCGACAGGGTGCCGGTCTCCATGGTTGGCGACAGCGCGGGCATGGTGATGTCAATGGGCATAGAGGTGCGTCCGACCTAACTATTGTCTGAAATTTTAGACGTTAACTCAAAACCAATCCGTCTTGCCGGCCGGTCTTCGACGTCCCAAGCTACAAGGAGCACGCTGACCTGCGAATAGTGCTGTAAAAGCTCCATTGGTTTCCCATCGAGTGTATTACCATGAAAAATAACCATGTCAGGGCCTAGGTAGCCGACATCTAAAATATGAAAAGCACCTTCAGGGCCCGGACAATTGACTAGCCGACCGCCGATTTCCTGGTCTGTTGTCAACGTGGCTTCGAAATCGCAGATGCACTTTATAAGACGATCTCGCATAGATTTTGACGGTAAGGGTGGCCTAGGAATAATTGAGCTCAACAGTCCAGGACCCATTGCGGAAGTCGCAAACGGCTTCGAAGACTCACTCACCGCCCGCAAACCTTCTTCACCGCCTCGATCACATCCTCGACCTTGAGTAGCGCCAGTTTCTCAAGGTTCGCGGCATACGGCAGCGGCACGTCCTCGTTAGTCACCCGCAACACCGGGGCGTCGAGGTCGTCGAAGCCGTCTTCCATGGCAATCGCGATGATCTCGCTCGCAATCGAGCAGGTCGGCCAGCCTTCCTCGACGACGACCATGCGGTTGGTTTTCTTGAGCGACGCCAACACCGTCGCGCGGTCCAAGGGCCGCAGCGTCCGCAGGTCGACGACCTCGGCGTCGATGCCGTCGGCCGCCAATTTGCCCGCCGCATCCAATGCCACGCCGACGCCGATCGAATAGCTGACCAGCGTCACGTCCTTGCCCGCCCGCACCAACGCCGCCTTGCCGATGGGCACCGCGACATCGCCGTCGGGCACGTCGAAGCTTTGGCCGTAGAGCAGTTCATTCTCCAAAAACACCACCGGGTCAGGCGAGCGGATCGCCGATTTCAGCAGCCCTTTGGCGTCGGCGGCGCTGTACGGCGCGATGACGATCAGCCCCGGCACGCTGGCGTACCATGGCCCGTAGTTCTGGCTGTGCTGCGCGCCGACCCGCGACGCAGCACCATTGGGACCGCGAAACACGATCGGGCAGCGCATCTGGCCGCCAGACATGTAATTGGTCTTGGCGGCCGAATTGATGATGTGGTCGATCGCCTGCATCGCGAAGTTGAAGGTCATGAATTCGACGATCGGCTTCAGCCCGCCCATCGCCGCGCCGGTGCCGAGGCCCGCGAAACCATATTCGGTGATTGGCGTATCGACGACGCGGGTGGGGCCGAACTCCTCGAGCAGTCCCTGCGTGACCTTGTACGCGCCTTGATATTCGGCGACTTCTTCGCCCATGACGAAGACGCTCGGGTCGGCGCGCATTTCTTCGGCCATGGCGACGCGCAGCGCTTCGCGCAGGGTCTGGCGGTGAGTCTTCGCCTCCCCTCCCTCCTTCAGGGAGGGGGTGGGGGAGGGTGCCGCCGGCTTCGGCGGCGCTTGTTCGGCGGTCTGAGGTCTCGGCTTTGCCTCGACACCCTCCCCCGGCCCCTCCCTTGCAGACGGGAGGGGAGCAGATGGTGCTTCTTCCCCCTCCACCGCAATCGTCGCGATCAGCGTGCCGACCTTCACGCCTTCCGATCCCGCCGCGACATGGATTTTCGCCACCACACCACCGTCATCGGCCTCAAGCTCCATCGTCGCCTTGTCGGTTTCAATCTCGGCGAGCACGTCGCCGGGTTTGACGGTATCGCCCTCGGCAACCAGCCATTTGGCCAGCGTCCCCTCCTCCATGGTGGGCGACATGGCGGGAAGTTTGATGTCGGCCATCAGTAGGTTCCCACCAGCACGTCGGTGAACAATTCGCTCGGGTTCGGTTCGGGCGTCGTCTCGGCGAAGTCGGCGGCTTCGGTGACGATGGCGCGCACCTCCTTGTCGATGTCCTTCAGCGCTGCCTCATCGGCGTACCCGGCGGCGATGATCTCGGCCTTCGCCGCTTCGATCGGATCGGATTTTTCGCGAACCGCCTGCACCTCCTCGCGGCTGCGATATTTCGCCGGATCGGACATGCTGTGCCCGCGATAGCGATACGTCTTCATTTCGAGCAGCAGCGGCCCCTTGCCCGCGCGCACCCAATCGACTGCCGTTTGCGCGGCACCGCGGACTGCCAGCACGTCCATGCCGTCGACCTGCAACCCCGGAACCCGAAAGCTCTCGCCGCGACGGAACAACTGGTCTTCGGACGATGAACGGTTGACGCTGGTACCCATGGCGTACTGGTTGTTTTCGATGACGAAGATCACCGGCAGCTTCCAGAGCTCGGCCATGTTGAAGCTTTCATAGACCTGCCCCTGGTTCGACGCGCCGTCGCCGAAATAGGTAACAGCGACGCCGCCGTCGCCCTTGTATTTATGGGCAAAGGCCAGCCCGGTCCCGAGCGGTACCTGCGCGGCGACGATGCCATGGCCGCCGTAAAAGCCATGTTCGACGCTGAACATGTGCATCGATCCGCCCTTGCCTTTGGAGATGCCCGCCTGACGACCGGTAAGTTCGGCCATCACCGCCTTCGGGTCGATTCCGGCAGCGATCATATGGCCATGGTCACGATAGCCGGTGATCACCGAATCGGTTTTCTTCAGCGCCGCCTGCATGCCGACGACCACCGCCTCCTGGCCGATATACAGATGGCAGAATCCGCCAATCATCCCCATGCCGTACAACTGCCCGGCGCGCTCCTCGAAGCGGCGGATCAGCAGCATCTCGCGGTAAAAATCGAGCAGCTCTTCAGCGGAGGCCTTGTGCCGTTTGGGTTCGGGTGGCCGGGGCCAATCGCCGTGAAGCGCCGTCGGAGCCGTCTTTGCAGTTGCCGAACGTGCCACGTGTTACGCCTCCGGTCGCGGACCAACGGCGCTTGGTATAGAAGCCTGCGATAGGCAGGTTCAACCGCCTATTCGGTCATGCATACGATTACTTGGGCGGGTCGAGTGCCACCATGACCTCGTCGTCACGCAGGACGTTGAGGTTCTTGCGGATCAGCTCATCGGCAAGATCGGCATCGACACGGCGCGGATCGAGCAGTGCCACCTGACGGCGAAGCGCGGCCTTTTGCTGCTCGACGCTCGCCGCCTTTTGGAAGAGTTCGGAGCGTTCGGCCTTGTAATCCTGCCAAGCGAAAAAACCGGTCGGCCCGACAAGCGCGTGAAAGCCGAAATAACTCGACGCGGCGATACACGCCGCCGGCAGGGCAGCACGCCAAACGGATTGGACCAGGGCGGCACGATCAACCATGGCGAATCAATATATTAGGGCGAGTCGCGAGGCAAGAGTCCGCGAGCGCTCGTCGCAAATTTAGCGCAGGACCGACCGTCCGGCATACCGAGCGCTGGTGCCCAATTCCTCCTCGATGCGGATCAGCTGGTTATACTTCGCCAGCCGGTCCGACCGCGCCAGACTGCCGGTCTTGATCTGGCCGGTGCGGCAGGCGACGGCGAGATCGGCAATCGTCGAATCTTCGGTCTCGCCCGAACGATGCGACATGACCGACCGATACCCCGACCGGTGGGCGAGATCGACGGCTTCGAGCGTTTCGGTCAATGTGCCGATCTGGTTGACTTTGACCAGTAGCGCGTTGGCGAGTCCCGCCTTGATACCGTCGGCCAATCGCGCCGGATTGGTGACGAACAGATCGTCGCCGACCAGCTGATGGGTTTTGCCGAGGGCATCGGTAATGCGTTTCCAGCCGTCGAAATCGTCTTCGGCCATGCCGTCTTCGATCGAGAGAATCGGATAATCGCGGCACAGTGCGACGTAATAATCGGTCATCTCGGCAGGCGTCAGCGACAGCCCCTCGCTCGCCAGCACATATTTGCCGTCGTGGAAGAATTCGGTCGCCGCCGGGTCGAGGGCGATGAACACATCTTCGCCCGCCTTGAAGCCGGCCTTGCCGATCGACGTCATGACGAAGTCGAGTGCGGCGCGGGTGCCCTTGAGGTCGGGGGCAAAGCCGCCTTCATCGCCGACACCTGTCGACTGTCCGGCGGCCTTGAGTTCGCCCTTCAGTGTGTGAAAGATTTCCGCCCCCCAGCGTACCGCCTCGGCGATCGAACCGGCACCGACCGGCATCACCATGAATTCCTGAAAGTCGATCGGGTTATCGGCATGGGCGCCGCCGTTGACGATATTCATCATCGGCACCGGCAACAGGTTCGCCGACACGCCGCCGACATAATGATGCAGCGGCAAACCGCGCGCGTCGGCGGCGGCCTTGGCGACCGCGAGGCTGACGCCAAGGATGGCATTTGCGCCAAGGCGGCCCTTGTTCGGCGTTCCGTCGAGGTCGATCATCGCGTGATCGATCTCGGTCTGCTCCTCGGCATCGATCCCCGACAGCGCATCGAAAATTTCACCGTTGACCGCGTCGCACGCCTTGCGGACGCCCTTGCCCATGTAGCGCGTCGTATCGCCATCGCGCTTTTCGACAGCTTCATGCGCCCCGGTCGAGGCACCCGACGGGACGGCGGCGCGACCGAGCGAGCCGTCTTCGAGCACAACGTCGACTTCGACTGTGGGATTTCCGCGACTATCGAGAATCTCGCGCGCGTGAATGTCGACAATCGCGGTCATGGGCAGTCCTTTCGGATACGGAATGTTGCGCTCGGGCGCGCGCGACGCCATCTATCGGGCACAACGTCATCCGGCAACGCACGTCATGCGGAACCGGCGTGGTGGATGTCACGTTGGTGGGGTAACTTCCATACAGACAAGGCGAGTGAGACATGGCGATCAACGACACCGCAACAAAGACGATGGATGCGCGCGGCGGCTATGCCGGGTTGCGCGATGGTGCGGCAGGCCAGCTTTCGAGCTTGGCCGACAACGGCAAATCGCAGTTGATCGACATTATCGACGGTCTCGTGCAGGCGGCCGAAGAGTTCGCCGTAAAGCTGCATGACGGCGCCGGTGGCCCGGTCGCCGATATTGCACGCAGCGCGGTCGATACGCTCGGCGATTGGCGCGACGCGATCGACGCCAAATCGGTCGAAGAAATCCTCGACGATGGTCGCGACCTCATCCGGTCCCAGCCTGTCTTGGCCATTGGGATCTCGATTGCCGCCGGGTTTGCCTTGGCGCGGGTGCTCAAAGCCGCCGGTGGCGGCCAGTGACCGCGCCGGTCGAGCCTTCAGATGTCGTGACGCCGCCGTCGATCGGCGAGTTGTTGCGACGCTTGATCGAACAGATCGGTGACCTGTTCCGCGCCGAGCTGCGGTTGGCGCGCAGCGAGGTCACCTCGGGCATTACATCGGCACGCGGTGCCGCCGTGGCGATTGCCGTCGGTGCGACGTTCCTGACGGCGTCGCTCCTTGCCTTTTTGGGTGCGATGGTCGGCTGGCTCGCACCCTATGTCGGCGGACCGGGCTGGGCCGCGTTCATCGTCGGCGTTGCTGCAGCAGTGCTGGGCGGCATCTCGATCATGGTGGGGGTCGGTAAGCTCAAGGCCATAAGAATTTCGCCCGAACGCACGATAACGCGTCTGAAACGTGACGCCGAAGCCTTGAAGGGAGACGATTGATGGCCGATGATGTGTTCATGATCGATCATGAAGCCGAAGCCGATAAGGCCCGCCACAACGTTGCTGCGACGATCGATGCGTTGCAAGACCGGCTTAATCCCCGCCGGGTTATTGGCGAAGCCGTCGACAGTATTCAGGCACAGGGTGCCGATCTCGCCGGACAGGCGCGCGATATTGTCCGCAGCCACCCATTGGCCATCGGCGCGGTCGGAATCGCCATCGGCCTGGCGCTGTTCACGCGGTCGAAGCTTGCCAATGCCAAGGTCAATCTCGGCGACGATTACCGCGGCTATACCGATTATGATGACGGCTATGGGGCGGTTGAAATCCCTGCAGTGCGCTATCCCGATGAAGACGATAGCGATGGCCGGCCAACGCAGCGGAGTCCGGACGGACTGTCGGCGCGCGCCAATGACGCTGTCGAAAGCAACCCGCTGGTGTCGATCGTCGTCGGGCTCGCCGCTGGTGCCCTACTCGGCGCGCTGTTTCCGGCGAGCGAACAGGAGCGGTCGCTGCTTGGCGACACGGGTGACCGGTTGAGCCGCGCGGCGCGCGCGGCAGCGCGAACGGCGCGGGCCGAACTCGATTCGCATGGCCTGTCGCTCGATGCGGCACGAACGAAAGCCACCGATGTGGCCCAGCGTGCCAAGGCGTCGGTGCGGTCGGTGGTCGATGCGGCGACCGGTGAGTTCAAGGGCCCGGTCGCCTGACGGGTTCAGAACATATTCACCGCCGTTCCACTAACAGTCCCACTCCATTCGATATCAGGAGCTGTTTTTCGATGCGTATTTTCTTGGCAGTATCGGCGCTTGCCCTTGCGACAGCCACCGTGTCCGCCGCCCCCGCTGCTGCGCAAACTGCGGTGGCCGGTCAGGTCGATGCCACAGCGGCGAGCAAATTCGTCGATGAACTGAGCGATCGCGCCTTTGCCGTGTTGCGCGACAAGTCGTTGTCGAAGGCGGCAGCGCGGACGAAATTTCGCGGCATGTTGCGGGAGAATGTCGCGCTCGAGGAGATCGGCAACCGCCTTATCCGTCGCCAACGCGCCACGCTGACGCCAGCGCAGTACACCGCCTATCAGGCAGCGTTGCCGGAGTTCGTGCTCAATGCCTATGCCTCGCGATTGTATGACTATGCCAATGCCGATGTGAAGGTCGTGCGGACCCTGCCCCGCAGCGCTGCGGTCATCGATGTCTATTCGAAGGTGGTCCAGCCCGGCGAAGCCGCATTCGATGCGATTTGGCAGGTTCGTCAGGCTGCTTCGGGCAAGTATATGATCAGCAACCTGACGGTCGCCGGCATCAACCTGTCGCTGACCCAGGAAGCCGATTTCAGCGCCTATATCGCCAAGAACGGTTTCGACAAGCTGATCGATTTTCTCAAGACCAGCAACGCCAAGTCCGCCGCTTGAACGATTTGATCGACACCAGCGCGGCGGCCTTCGTCCATCCCAGCGCCTTGCTCTACGGCAAGGTGACGGCGGGCGAGGGGTCGTCGATCTGGTGCAACGTCGTCGTCCGGTCCGAAGCGGCGCATGTCGCGATCGGCGCCTATACCAACATCCAGGACTTCGTGATGATCCACACCGGTCCGGGTCGTCCGGTGGTGATCGGCGACTCCTGCTCGATCACCCATCACACGACGTTGCATAGCTGTACGCTTGGCGATCATGTTCTCGTCGGGATTAACGCCACGGTGTACGATGGAGCCGTCATCGGGTCGGGGTCGATCATCGGCCAGCACGCCTATGTGAAGGACGGGACGATCATCCCGCCGAACTCGATCGTCGTCGGATCCCCTGCCAAGGTCGTGGCAACCCGCGACAGCCGGTTGCCCAACCGTATCAATGCCCTATTCTACCATCGCAATGCGCTGGCCTATGCCCGCGGCGACCATCGTGCGTGGGATGGCTCCGACTTCGATGCGTGGTTTGCGGAAACCATGGCGACCGTTGCCAAAGAGTTCGGCTGACAGCCTTTCGCCGCGTCGCTCCGGGGTTTAAGAGGCGCTTATGAGCAAATTGCATCTCGTCTTCGGCGGCCGCGTTGCCGATCCGCGCGGCATTGAATTCACCGATCCCGCCGCGCTCGATGTCGTCGGCATTTTCCCCGACTATGCCTCGGCGGAGGCTGCGTGGCGATCGAACGCCCAGCGTACCGTCGACGATGCCGCGATGAAATATGTCGTCGTCCATCTCCACCGACTGCTCGAGCCCGACCTTCCCGAATAATCAGGGCTTCCGCCCCGCCGCCATCGCCCTAAGATAGTCGAAAGCTGCGGGGAGTGGATGATGGCCGACGTAATGACTTTCGGTGCGGTGTTCGATGCAATCGGCACTGCTGTCGATTCCACCCAACCGGCACTGCTCCACGGCGACGATACGGTGTCGTGGGGCGATCTCGACCGGAGCACGACGGCATTGGCAGCCGCCTTCCACGCCGCGGGTGCCGTTCCAGGCGATCGCATCGCGCATCTGATGCGCAATTCCCCGGCGTATATGGCAACCTGCATCGGCGGGTTCCGCGCGCGGCTTGTCCACGTCAACGTCAACTACCGCTACACCGGCGAGGAGCTGTTCTATATTCTCGATAATTCGGGTGCGACGGTTGTCGTCTATGATGCGGAATTTGCCCCGCTGATCGCGTCGATCCGCCACCGGCTCGACGTCAAGCTTTACCTCCAAGTCGGTGGCGAACCCGATGCGTTCGCGCAGAGTTTCGAAGCGATGGCCAATTCGGGAGCCACCCTGCCCGCCCAGGATCACCAATACGACGACATGCTGTTCATCTACACCGGCGGCACCACCGGAATGCCCAAGGGCGTCATGTGGGATCAGGGCGCGATGTGGGAACTGGTCAACGCCGGGGTCGCGATGGGCGCGGATAAGGCGACAACCGTGGCGCAGCACCTCGCCGCGGTCGCTGCGGTTGCGGTTCCCCGTCGCTCGCTGGTCTTGCCGCCGCTGATGCACGGCACGGGGTTCCTGATCGCGCTTAACACTCTGGCGCTTGGCGGCACCGTCATCACCCTGCCGGGTTCGGGCTTCGATCCAGTCGCTGCGGTCGAAGCCTGCGCGCGGCACGGTTGTGATTACATGGTGCTGGTCGGCGACGCCTTTGCGCGGCCGCTGCTCCGCGCGCTGGACGACGGCCATGGGTCGATTGCAACGGCGCGGACGATCATCTCGAGCGGCACGATGTGGTCGCCCGAGGTCAAGGCCGGGCTGCTCCGCCATGCACCCGACTGTGTGCTCCTTGATGCGCTGTCCTCGTCGGAGGGGCTTGGCATGGGCGTGTCGGCACAGACCAAGGAGAATGCCGGGGCAGCAACCAAATTCATGCGCGATCCGCTGACGCTGGTGCTCGACGAGGACATGAAGCCCGTCGAGCCGGGGTCGGGGCGGATGGGCAAGCTGGCGCGCGGTGGCCATGTGCCACGCGGCTATTGGCGCGACGAGGCGAAGTCGGCGGCGACCTTCGTCATGGTCGATGGCGTCCGCTATTCGATCCCCGGTGACTGGGCGATCGTCGAGGCCGATGGCTCGTTCACGCTGCTGGGGCGCGGCAGCCAGTGCATCAACACCGCCGGCGAAAAGGTCTTCCCCGAGGAAGTCGAGGAGATGCTCAAAACCCATCCCGCCGTCACCGACGCGCTGGTGTTCGGCATTCCCGACGAGACGTGGGGGCAGGCGGTGACGGCGGTCGTCGAGTCAGCCGACGCCGTCGACGGCGACGAGTTGCGCGCGCACGTCCGCGCCTCGCTCGCCGGATACAAGACGCCAAAGCGCGTGCTGGTAGTCGCCAAAGTGCCGCGCGCACCGAACGGCAAGGCCGATTACGCAGCGGCAAAGGCGATGCTGGGTTAGCCGCTCCCGTACAGGAAGCGGCGAGCGCTTACTTGCTGCCGAGCCCGAAGCCCGAGAAGCGCTTGTTGAAGCGCGCCACTTGGCCGGCCGAATCCATCATCTTGCCCGCGCCGCCGATCCATGCCGGGTGCGACTTGGGATCGATATCGAGCGCCAGCGTGTCGCCTTCCTTGCCCCATGTCGAACGGGTCTTATAGGTCGTCCCGTCGGTCATCTGGACCGTGATGTTGTGATACTCGGGGTGGATGCCGGACTTCATGATCGGGGTCTTTCGTGATTGCGGCTGGTTCCGACCAGCCTCAAGAGGCGCGGCGCATACCGTATGGCGCCGCCGATGACAAGGCTTGCGTGCCTTGGCAGCGCGGCGTAGCGATGGCGCTGGACGGTGCCGCGCGGCGACGCGGGGTGAAAAGGGAAGCCGGTGAAAATCCGGTGCTGTGCCCGCAACTGTAAACGGCGAGCTGTTGCTCCATACGCCACTGGGTAACCGGGAAGGCGGAGCAAGGGCGTTCGAGCCGTGAGCCAGGAGACCTGCCGTCCCCGGTCGTCCCATGCCCGCCGGGTCCAGCGGAGCGTGTAACGATTGGGCGCGCTCCTGCGCCCCTCGTTTGCGGCGGCTTTCAAAAGCCGCACCGGCGCGCGCGCCGGGCGAACGAAGGGACGTATGATGTTGATTATGCTCGCTGCCGCCACCGTTGGTGCCGCTGCTGTTACCGCCAGTCCGGCAGATTTCTTGACCGACGGTACGACCCATATATTCTATAGTCGACCCGAGCTGATCACCGTAGTCGCGTCGCGCGACGCGATCCAGCAAACGCTGTCGGGCACCGCGCTCACCGTCATCGACCGCCCCGCCATTGAAGCGCTCAGCCTACCATTGGTCAAAGACTATCTCACCTTGTCGCCGTCGGTATCGGTCAGCCAGTCCGGCCCGCTCGGCAGCCAGACGCAGGTGCGGATACGGGGTGCCGAGGCGAACCATACGCTGACCTTCATCGATGGCATCGACGTCACCGACCCCGCATCGTCGGGTGAATTTCGCTACGAAACGCTGCTTGCCGACGGCGTCGAGCGTATCGAAATCCTGCGCGGGCCGCAATCGGCGCTGTGGGGGTCGGAAGCCATCGGCGGGGTCGTCAACATCGTCACACGCGGCACCCCGGCGAGCGGCGAACCGGCGTTATTTGGTGAAACCGAGGGCGGCTCGCTCGGGACCTTCCGGGGCGGCGTTGGCGGCGGCATTGGTAACGACGACACCGGCATCAGCGGCCAGGCCAGTTACCTGCGCTCGCGCGGTTACGACATCGCCAATTCGGGCGGCGACCGCGACGGCTATGAGAACTTTACCCTGCACGGCAAAGCGCAGGTCAAACCGACTTCGAACACCCAACTGACCGTCGCGGCGCGCTACGCCGACGCGATCACTGAATTCGATGATTTCGATTACGGCGCGGGCGTGCCGCTCGACGCGCCGCTGTCGACCCGCGCCCGGCTGATCGCGGTGCGCTCGGCAGGCAGCATCGACCTGCTCGACGGGCGATCGACGACCAGCCTTGCCGCAACGCTTACCGACACCGTCAATCGCAATCGCAGCGCCGGGGCGTTCGAGAATGAAAGCGACGGCGGGCGCATCCGCTTTACTGGGCAATCGAGCCTGCGTTTCGGCGATGACGGTCCATTGCGTCACCGTCTGACCGTCGCCGCCGAATGGCAGCGCGAACGCTTCACCAGCATCGATGCCGACCCGACGGCGTTCTCCAATCAGCGCCAGAACCGAACCCAAACAAGTCTCGTCGGCGAATATCGCCTTGATGACGCAGACCCGCGCTTCGGCGGCGGCGTGGCAGTGCGCCATGACTGGAACAACCGGTTCAAGGATAACACCAGCGTCCGCGTCAACGGCGCGGCGGGGCTGATTGGCGGTTTCGGTGTGCACGCCAGTTTCGCCACCGGCGTCGCCAACCCGACCTTTTACGATCAATACGGCTTCTTCCCCGGTTTCTTCGTCGGCAACCCGAATTTGAAGCCCGAACGATCGCGCAGTTTCGACGGCGGTGTGGACTGGCAACGCGGGGACACCAAGTTCGATGTGACGCTGTACGACACGCGACTGACCGACGAGATTGTCGGCACGTTCGATTCGACGACCTTCCTGTCGGGCGTCGCCAACGCGACCGGGCGCAGCCGCCGCCGCGGCGTCGAAGTCAGCGCCGAAGCGCGGCCAATGGATGGTCTACGGCTGGCCGCGACCTACGCCTATCTCGACGCAACCGAGCAACAGGTCGCCGGCGGGTTGGCGGTGCGCGAAGTTCGGCGGCCGAAGCATTCGGGATCGCTGACGGCAAGCTACACGTCCGTAGCCTTCGACCTTTCTGCCAGCGCGGCGATCACCGGCGACCGGCAGGATACCGACTTTGCCCGTTTCGTCCCGGTGACACTCAAAGCCTATGTGCTGACAACGATCAGCGGGGTGTGGCACCTCAATCGCCATATCGACCTGACGGGGCGGATCGAAAATGCCTTCGACAGCCGGTACCAAGACGTGTTTGCCTATCGGACGCCGGGACTGACGGTGCACGGCGGAGTGCGGCTGCGGCTGTGAGGATACTCGCCGTCTCAACTTTAATTGCGGCCGCCGCGAGCATCACGTTGGTGCCCCTCCCGCAGGTGGGAGGGGCCCACGCTGCCCCCCGTCGCGTCGCCAGCCTCGACTTGTGCAGCGACGAGCTCGCGCTGACCCTCGCTGCCCCGGGTCAACTCGTCTCGGTCAGCCGCCTTGGTGCCGACCTGCGCGAAACCCGGCTCGCTGCCAAAGCACAGGGCATCCACCACAACAGCGGGCGGATCGACAGTATCACCGGACTTGCCCCCGATCTGGTGCTGGTTAGCGGCGGCATCGCCGGCTCCTACGGCAGCGAACTGGCGCGGAGGCTGGGCGTGACGGTCGTGACCCTGCCCTACCCCCGGTCGATCGCCGATGCCCGCGCCAACATGCGCCGCGCCGCCGCCGCGCTCGGGCGGCGAGCAGCCGGCGAAGCCGCCATCGCCCGCTTCGATGCCGCGCTCGGCCCGGTGCCGTCGGTTCTGACGCCGGCGCTGTTCGTTGGCGGTGGCGGGGTGACGCCGGGAACCGACGGCCTCGCCGCCGACCTGCTGCAGCATGCTGGATTGCGGCAAATGACGGGCGGCGAGACTGTCCGCCTTGAAGCGCTATTGGCCGCGCCGCCGCAGGTTCTGGTGCTGTCGCGCTACCATGACGGCGAGGGGTCGATGAATGCGGCGTGGTTGCGGCATCTGGCGCTGGCGGCGCTTCCGTCGACGATGCGCCGGGTCACAACCGACGGTCGGGCGTGGACCTGCATGGGTCCACCGGTGGCGGATGCCGTGGCGCGGTTGCGGTCTTCTTTGAGCGGAGGTGGTGCATAGTGACCCTCCGCCTCACCCTCCTCGCAGTCCTCATCGGTATCGCGGCACTCGCGTTGCCGCTTGGCCCGCTGCTCGGCGCCTATGCCCGCGACCCCGATCTTGCGCTGACCATCCTCCTGCAGCTGCGTTTGCCGCGCGCCGTTCTAGCGCTTGCAATCGGCGGCTTCCTTGGACTGAGCGGTGCGGCGATGCAGGGGCTGCTGCGCAATCCGCTCGCCTCGCCCGATGTCACCGGTGCGTCGGCAGGGGCGGCACTGGGTGCGGTTCTCGTGGCGTACACGCTCAGCCAGACGAGCACGCTGGCACTTGCTGCCGGGGCCATCGTCGGGGCCGCGATTGCGCTCGCCGTACTGCTGGCACTTGCCGGACGCGGCGCGACGACGGCACGGCTGGTGCTGGCAGGGGTCGCCATTGCCGCGCTGGCGGGTGCGCTGACCAGCCTCGCGCTCAGCCTCGCACCATCGCCTTATGCCATTTACGATATCCTGTTCTGGATGATGGGATCGGCTGCCGATCGCAGCCTTGTCCATGTCGCCATCGCGCTGCCGTGCATCGTAGTCGGCAGCGTCCTCATCGTGTCGGCGCGGCGCGGCCTCGACGCCCTGACGCTCGGCGAGGAGGTTGCCGCCAGCCTCGGTCACGACGTCGCCAGTCTGCGCCTGCGGATCGTCGCCGGAACAGCGCTTGGGGTGGGTGCGAGTGTCGCAGTCGCCGGGGCGATCGGCTTTGTCGGGCTCGTCGTGCCGCACCTCATCCGCCCGCGCGTCGCGTCGCCGGGGGCCAGCCTGATCCCCAGTGCGCTCGGCGGGGCGGTGCTGCTCGCCGCCGCCGACCTGCTTGTGCGGGTTCCGGTGGCAGGACAGGAGCTCAAACTCGGCGTTGTCACGGCGCTAATCGGCGCCCCGTTCTTTCTTCACCTGATCGTTACGGACCGGCAGCCATGATCCTCACCGGGATCAATCTGTCGCGCCCGCCGGGGCTGGCCGACGCCAGTGTTGTTGCCCACCCCGGCGCGCTGATCGGCCTGATCGGCCCCAATGGTGCTGGCAAAACGACACTGCTCCGCGCGCTCGCCGGGCTGACGGCCGGCCCAGGTATCGTGACGCTCGACGGCACCCCGCTCACCGCCCTGCCTGCTGCCGTTCGCGCGCAGCGCCTCGCTTGGCTGCCGGCGGGGCGCGAGGTGGGCTGGCCGATGCGGGTCGATGACCTTGTGGCACTCGGCCTCAGTCGCAATGACCCGCCCGCCGTCGACGCTGCACTCGCTGCCGTTGAAGCCAGCGCCTTTGCCGCGCGGCGCTTCGACACGTTATCGACCGGCGAGGCGGCCCGCGTGCTCCTCGCCCGGGCGCTTGTCGCCAAACCGCAGGTGCTGCTGCTCGACGAGCCCGTCGCCAATCTCGATCCCTTTTACCGCCTCGCCATCATGGCGTGCCTGCGCCGGGTCGCCGATGCCGGGGCCGCCGTCGTCGTGGCGCTCCACGATCTCGATCTGGCGCGCCAGTCATGCGACCGGCTGTGGCTGATCGACCATGGCCGGATTGTCGCCGACGATGCACCCGGTGCGGTGCTCTCCCCTGCCCGACTGGCCGCGGTGTTTGGCATTGCATGGTCCGATGGCGGCTGGCGGCAAGTCTGAAGCCTTAGTATACCCAGCCTATGCCCATGACCGGTTCGCCGCTTCAACCCACCGCCGACACCCGCGCCAACGCCGCTGCGATGGCAACGCTGGTTGCCGACCTCAAGGGACTGGTGGCGAAAATCGCCGAAGGTGGCCCGCAGGCGTCGCGTGACCGCCACGTCGCGCGCGGCAAACTACTGCCGCGCCAGCGCGTCGAGACGCTGCTCGATCCGGGCACGGCGTTTCTCGAAATCGGGCAGCTTGCCGCGCACGCTGTGTACGGCGAAGACGTGCCCGCGGCTGGCATGATCGCGGGCGTCGGGCAGGTCGAGGGACGGCTGTGCGTCGTCGTCGCCAATGACCCGACGGTGAAGGGCGGCAGCTATTATCCGCTCACCGTCAAAAAGCATCTGCGCGCGCAGGAGATTGCGGCCCAGAATGGTCTGCCGTGCGTCTATCTTGTCGATAGCGGCGGGGCGAACCTGCCGCGACAGGACGAGGTGTTCCCCGACCGCGATCACTTCGGGCGCATCTTCTTCAATCAGGCCAATATGTCGGCGCAAGGTATCAGCCAGATTGCCGTCGTCATGGGGTCGTGCACGGCGGGCGGAGCGTATGTGCCCGCGATGGCCGACGAATCGATTATCGTCCGCGATCAGGGCACCATCTTCCTCGGCGGGCCACCGCTGGTAAAGGCCGCGACCGGCGAGGAGGTCACCGCTGAGGAACTCGGCGGTGGCGATGTCCACACCCGCGTGTCGGGCGTCGTCGATCATTTGGCGGAAGATGATGACGATGCGCTGCGCATTGCGCGGTCGGTCGTCGCGACGCTGCCCAAACCCGCCGCAGTCGCGGCAAGTCCCGCGCGCCCGCCGCTGTATCCGGCGAGCGATCTGCACGCGCTGGCCCCGCTTGACACCCGCCACCCGGTCGATGTCCATGAGGTCATCGCGCGCATCGTCGACGGCTCGGACCTGCACGAGTTCAAGGCGCGCTATGGCGAGACGCTGGTAACGGGGTTTGCTGAAATCGAAGGCATGCCGGTCGGTATTATCGCCAACAATGGCATCCTGTTCTCGGAGTCGGCGCTCAAAGGCGCGCATTTCATCGAACTCGCGTGCCAGCGGCGGATTCCGCTGCTGTTTCTGCAGAACATCTCGGGCTTCATGGTCGGCAAGCGGTTCGAGAACGAAGGCATCGCCAAACACGGTGCCAAGCTCGTCACCGCTGTCGCCACCGCTGCCGTGCCGAAGATCACCGTCGTCACCGGCGGCAGCTTCGGCGCAGGCAATTACGGGATGTGCGGGCGGGCATATTCCCCGCGCTTCCTGTGGATGTGGCCCAACGCCCGCATCAGCGTCATGGGCGGCGAACAGGCAGCGAGTGTGCTGGCGACGGTCAAGTCCGGCGGCTTCGCGTCGGCCGCCGAGGAAGAGGCCTTCAAGGCCCCGATCCGCGCCCAGTACGAACGCGAAGGCCACCCCTACCACGCCAGCGCCCGCCTATGGGACGACGGCGTCATCGACCCGGCCGACACACGGGCGGTGGTGGCACTGTCGCTCGCGGCGAGCCTGCAGCGGCCGGTGCCCGAAACGCGGTTCGGGACGTTTCGGATGTGATGAAGTTCCCGGTCATTCTGGCGCTGTCGGTGACGCTTGTAGGCAGCCCACTCGCCGCCGCGTCGACTGCAATGTCCGCGATCGACGATCGCGCTCCCGTTCTGGCCGCCATAGAGGCGTGGTTCGGCGCGCTTCGGGCCAAGAATCGCGAAGGCTTCGAGGCACTTATGCTGCCCGATGCAACTTTCATCACGCTGCGCCGCACTGCCGACGGGTGGACGCGCGTACGTCGCGACCGCGCCGGCCTTGTCGATCGCTTGCTCAACGACAACGCAGTCATTGTCGAACGTTTCACCGGGGTGCCAACGGTCCTCGTCCACGGTCCGACGGCCACGGTTTGGGGCCGCTATGATTTCAGTATCGCCGGCAAGCGCTTGCATTGCGGTATCGATATCTTTGATCTGGTCAGGGACGGTGATGCCTGGAAGATCGCCAACGCCCGCTGGACTGTCGAGCCGGAAGGCTGTGCGCCATGAGCGCCGGTAGGGGCAGCCCCGACGGCCTTCACGTCACTATCGACGGCAGCGCCGTGGCACATGCGATGCTCGCCCGGCCGCAGCGGCACAACGCCTTTGACGAAGCGCTGATCGCCGCCCTCACCAGCGCATTCCGCACGCTGGGTGTCGATCCGGCCGTTCGCGCCATCGTCCTGTCGGGCGAGGGGAAATCCTTCTGCGCCGGGGCCGATATCGACTGGATGCGGCGGGCCGGGAGCTGGACCGAGGCTGAAAACCGCGCCGACGCGATGAAGCTGTCGGACATGCTGCTCGCCATCGACACCTGCCCCAAGCCGGTGATCGCCAAGGTTCATGGCACCATCGCGGGGGGCGGCGTTGGGCTGGTGGCGTGCGCCGACATGGTGGTGGCGATCGACGGCGCGACCTTCCGCCTATCCGAAGTGCGGCTGGGCCTGACCCCGGCGACGATCTCACCGTTCGTCATCGCCAAGATCGGCGTCAGTGCAGCGCGTCGCTGGTTCTTCACCGCCGAGGGCTTCGGGGTCGACGCGGCGCGAGCAATGGGGCTCATCCATGAAACCGCCATCGACAGCAGCGCCGCCGACGCCGTCATCAGCGATTGGCTGGCGCATTTGGGTAGCGCCGCCCCCGGCGCAGTCGCCGACGCCAAGGTGCTGATCCGCGACGTCGCGGGCAAACCGGTCACCGACGATTTGCGCGCGCTGACGGCGAGCCGCATCGCGGCGCGGCGGGCGTCGGCCGAAGGTCGCGAGGGACTGGCGGCATTCTTCGACAGGCGCAGGACATCATGGATATCAGACTAGCCGCAATCGCAGCGTTACTCGCTGCCGTGCCAGTGGCAAGCCAGCCCTGCGACTTGTTGATGAAGGGTGCGCACGTCTGGACGGGCGGCGACTATGCCGTCCGTGACCTTGCGATCCGCAACGGACGTTTCGCCGCCGATGCGGGCGGCCTGCCAACGATGGACGCGAGTGCGCTATGGCTGATCCCGCCGTTTGCCGACGCGCACACCCATACCATCGACACGCCACGCCGGCCAGCGGACCCGGAACACGCTGTGGCGTTGGCGCAAGGGGTGTTCTATGCACTCAACCCGAACTCGATCCGGCCCAAGGGGCCGACGGCGGCGGCTACGCGCGGCGAAGTCGAGCTCCAGGCTGCGGGCGGCGGCCTGACCCGGCCCGGCGGACATCCCGAACCGCTCTACACATTTCTTGCCACTCGTGGCCTGCTCGGACCGGTCAAGGTCGCCGACCTTCCCGGGCGCGCCTTCTACCCGGTCTCTACACCCGCTGAAACGCGCAACGCGGTTGCCGCGGTCAAGGCCAATGGCGCGAGCGTCATTAAACTGTATCTGCTCAATCACGATCGCCCCGAAAGCAGTGGGCTGAGCGGCGCGCTCTTCGATCTCGCCGCTACCGAGGCGCGTGCGCTCGGCCTGCGCCCGATCGTCCACATCGAAAGCGCTGCCGATTTCCGCCGCGCGGTCGCCGCGCATGTTTTCGCCATCGTGCACGCGCCCTATGCGACCCCGTCGCCGACGTTGCCGGTGGAGAACTATCGGCTGACCGCTGCCCATGCGCGCGCCGCCGCTGCTGCCGGGATAATCGTCGTCCCCACTGCCATGGCGGCCTTTGTCAGCAGCGACGGCGCGCAGCTTGCCAAAATTCGCGCGTATCAGCACGACAATCTGGTGGTGTTACGCGACGGCGGGGTGAAACTGGCGATGGGCGCCGATACCTATGGCGTAACGATGCAAGAGGAACTGACGACACTGCGCAGCTTCGCGGTTTTCGAAGCCCCTGCGTTGATCGCCATGGCGACGGTCAATGGCGCGGCGCTGGCGTTTCCCGGACGTCGGATCGGCGATTTCACCCCTGGAGGCGAGGCATCGTTCATCGGCTGGTTCCAGCCAATGCCGGGCAATTGGGGCAGTGCGCGCACGCCGGTTGTCGGCATGCGCAGCGGCGAGGCATTGATCGATACCGCCGGAATGCTCGCGCCGATATGTCAGGTGGCCAAGCCATGAAGATCGCCAAGCTCCTCATCGCCAATCGCGGCGAGATTGCGCGGCGGATCATCCGCACGGCGCGCCGGATGGGTATCGCGACGGTCGCGGTATATTCCGAAGCTGATGCGAGTGCGCCGTTCGTCCGCGAGGCCGATCAGTCGGTCGCCATCGGTCCGGCGGCGGCACGCGATTCCTATCTGGTCGGTGACAAGATCATCGCCGCTGCCAAGCGCACCGGAGCCGATGCCATCCACCCCGGCTATGGTTTCCTGAGCGAAAACGCCGACTTCGCCCGCGATGTGCGCAAGGCTGGGCTGATTTTCGTCGGCCCACCCGAGGCCGCGATGCGCGTCATGGCGCTGAAGGACAGCGCCAAGGCGGCGATGAAAAAGGCCGGGGTACCGATCACCCCGGGTTATCAGGGCACCGACCAAAGCCTCGTCCGTCTGCAGCGCGCTGCCGATGGCGTCGGCTTCCCGCTGCTGATCAAGGCGGTGGCGGGTGGCGGCGGCAAGGGCATGCGGTCGGTCGCCAATGCCGCAGAATTTCAGGATGCGCTGATGGCGGCGCAGCGCGAAGGCGAGGCGAGCTTCGGTAACGCCGCCGTCCTGTTGGAAAAACTGATTCAACGCGCGCGCCACGTCGAGGTTCAGGTGTTCGGCGACGCGCACGGCAACGCGGTCCATCTGTTCGAGCGCGATTGCTCGCTGCAGCGCCGCCACCAGAAGGTCATCGAGGAAGCCCCTGCCCCCGGTCTCAGCGATCGGCTGCGCAAGGCGATGGGGGATGCTGCGGTGACTGCTGCCGCCGCCATTGGCTACGCGGGGGCGGGGACGGTCGAATTCATCCTCGATCTCGACCAGATCGATGAGAGCGGCGATCCGACTTTTTACTTTATGGAGATGAACACGCGGCTGCAGGTTGAACATCCGGTGACCGAATGCATCACCGGGCTCGATCTTGTCGAATGGCAACTGCGCGTCGCGCGCGGCGAAATGCTGCCGCTCGCTCAACCCGCCATCGAGGCGCACGGCTGGGCGATGGAGGCGCGGCTCTATGCCGAGGATGCCGATGGTGGCTTCCTGCCATCGACGGGAACGCTATCGCGGTTGCAGTTCGGTGCCGGTGACGGTGTCCGGATCGACACCGGCGTCGAAACCGGCAGCACGATCGGGCTCGATTATGACCCAATGATCGCCAAGGTCATCGCCTGGGGACCCGACCGCGCCACCGCGATCGACCGGCTGGTCGGCGCGCTCGACGGCACGATCGTCGACGGGTTGAAGTCGAACCGCGCGTTTCTGGCGCGACTGGCAAATCACCCGGCGTTCCGCGCGGGCGAGGTCGATACCGGCTTTATCGCGCGTCACGCCAACGACTTGCATCACGACGACGAGGCGCCGGAGGCAGCGCTATTGTTGGCGGCACTCGACCGCTTGCTGGATGGTGGCTCAGTGGCTCCCACGGCTGCCGGCAGCTCCGCCTTCGCGCGCCCGTTCCGCCTCAACCTGCCGAGCGAACGGACGCTGCGGTTCTGGAGCGGCGGAACCGTGCATAGCATGACGGTTCGCGGCAGCGAAGGTCGCTTCCGATTTGCCGGACTGGACGGTATCGGCGAGGTCAACGCGCGACGGCTGTCCGATGGCAGCATCAGTGCCGATCGCGGAGGCATGGCGCTCCACGGATACGTCGTCACCAGCGGCAACGGCGTCGACGTTCGGATCGCCGGGCAGACCTTCCGGCTGGCGACGCGCGCGCCGCTGAAAGACGCCGTGGCCGGCGCGTCGGACGGTCGCATCGCCGCGCCGATGCCGGGCCGGGTGCTCGCGGTCGATGTGGTTCCGGGTCAGACGGTGGCAGTGGGTGACCGCCTGCTGGTGCTTGAAGCGATGAAGATGGAGCACCGGATCATCGCCCGCGCGGCCGGTGTGGTCGGAACGGTCCATGTCAGTGAAGGTGATCAGGTGGCCGATGGGCAGTTGCTGGTGGAGATTGGCTGACAGTTAATGTCGGCTGTGACGTTGGCGATCTTGGGCTGCCTTAGCTCGTCTCTCTTTTCGGTTGCTCGAGTCTAAATCCGCCGAACGGTGGGCATTTGGCTCAGTCTTCAATTCCGCAAGATCTAACTTCATCTTTTTCAAGACCTCTAGAGTTTCAGCCTGTTCGTAATGCTGCTGCTGCATAATTTCGATAACGCGCTCTTGGGCTTCGCCATCTGATCGATCATGCAAAATCGTATATATAGCCATCAGTAAAGCAATCAGTATTCCAAGTTTATCGTAATCTATTGCCCATCTAAGTGCTGCAGCGTGTTTGGGAGAATAGGAATCAGCCGTTTGGAGGGCCTGCTCCCGACTCAAAGCGCCTGATCGATACTGCGATATAATGTGCTGCATCACAGAAACAGTTTCGGTCGAGAATTGATCAAACGGGTAGAAAACTGGTTTGTTGGCTACCGGGTCCCAGATAGATTGACCGTTTGCAATCGCAGCGTTTTCACCACACCTTGGGCAATTGGTCCCGCATGACTGTACAAATCCTGCGCCGACAGCGATCGGCGATGGAAAAACCAACCGGCAGTTCGGATTAAGACACTGGGCTGGAATGTGATCCATGCGCCATTAATAACGCTTATTCCTTGTCGCTGAAAGCGCTATTGCTCGACGATGACCCACACCTCCCTCAACTTCGCCCATGGCGACACCATCGACATGATCCGCGACAGCGTCCGCGCTTTTGCCGCCGCCGAAATCGCGCCGCGCGCGGCGCAGATCGACATCGACAATGAATTTCCCGCCGACCTGTGGAAAAAGCTCGGCGACCTTGGGTTGCACGGCATTACCGTCGGCGAAGCGGACGGCGGCGCGGGCCTTGGCTATCTGGCGCATGTCATCGCGATCGAGGAAATCAGCCGGGCATCGGCTGCCGTTGGATTGTCGTATGGCGCACACTCCAACCTGTGCATCAACCAGATCAATCGCTGGGGCACGGCAGATCAAAAGGCGCGCTACCTCCCCAAGCTCATTTCCGGCGATCATGTCGGGTCGCTCGCGATGTCAGAATCCGGATCAGGTTCGGACGTTATCTCGATGAAATTGCGCGCCGAGGCTCGTGGCAACGACGCTTATATCCTCAATGGCAACAAGTTCTGGATCACCAACGGACCCAATGCCGACACGCTCGTCGTTTACGGTAAGACCGATCCCGAGGCAGGCCCGCGTGGTATCACGGCGTTCCTCATCGAACGTGGGATGAAGGGCTTCTCGACCGCGCAGAAGCTCGACAAATTGGGTATGCGCGGGTCGAATACCTGCGAATTGGTGTTCGAAGATTGCGAAGTTCCGGCCGAAAACGTCCTTGGCGGCGTCGGTATGGGGGCCAAGGTGTTGATGTCGGGCCTCGATTATGAGCGTGTCGTGTTGTCGGGGGGGCCGCTTGGCATCATGGCGGCGTGCATGGATGTGGTGGTGCCCTACGTTCATGATCGCAAGCAGTTCGGTCAATCGATCGGCACCTTTCAGCTGATGCAGGGCAAGCTCGCCGACATGTACGTCGCCCAGTCGACGGCGCGGGCGTACACTTATGCAGTGGCGCAGGCTTGTGACCGCGGCGAGACGACACGCAAGGATTCGGCCGGCTGCATTTTATATTCGGCGGAGAAGGCGACGTGGATGGCTTTGGAGGCCATTCAATGCCTTGGCGGCAACGGCTATATCAATGACTATCCGACTGGGCGGCTGTTGCGCGATGCCAAGCTGTATGAGATCGGCGCCGGGACGAGTGAGATCCGGCGGTATCTTATCGGACGCGAGCTTTTCGACGAAAGTGTCTGATTGCATTGCCCATCCCTGCGACGATCGGCTGATCGCCTTGGTCGATGCTTGAACCGTCGCGCGTGCTCGGGGCGGTCCTTGCGGGTGGGCTTTCGTCCCGTTTCGGGTCGGACAAGGCGCTCGCGCTCGTTTCCAATCGCCGCTTGATCGACGGCGTCATCGCGGCGCTGCAGCCGCAAGTCGCTGCCGTGGTGATCTGCGGGCGGGAATGGCCCGACGGTCTCGGCCTCGAAGACCGGCCCGCTGCCGGTATGGGGCCGCTTGGCGGACTGTGCGCAGCGCTATTGGAGGCGCAGCGCCGTGGTCTCGACGCCGTGCTCTGCGCGCCATGCGACGCGATCGGGTTGCCTGTGGACCTTCTGGCACGGCTTTCCCCCGGTCCTGCTATCGCCGCCGGGCAGCGCAGCGTCGGTCTCTGGCCTGCCGCCTATGGCCAGTCGTTGCTGGCCCGACTAGCGGCAGGGGGTGACCGCTCGATCCGGGGCTGGGCGACCGCTTGCAATGCCCGCGAGGTCGATTGCGGCGTACTCGGCAACGTTAACCGACCCGCCGACCTGCCGCTCTGCTGATGCGGGGTGGCGGCGGCGTGTCGCTGCCGCTATCCCGGCTCAATGTCACGCCCCCTCGCCTTTGCACAAAGTGCTGCCGGTATCGGCGCACTGTGCGGCATGGACGCGCTGGTCAAATATTTGTCGCAGCACAATGATGTGACCCTGATCACCTTTGCCCGCTACGCCAGCGGCACGGCGCTGGCACTGGGTGTCTGGTGGGCGGCGGGACGACCGGCGATCACCCGGGCAATGCTGCCGGTGCAGGTCGGGCGCGGTGTGCTCATCGCGATCATGGCGCTGCTCTTCTATTGGTCACTGACCAAATTGACCCTCGCCGAGGCGATCACCATCTCGTTCATCGCGCCGCTGCTGGTGCCGCCGATGGCCAGTGCCTTTCTCGGTGAGCGTCTGCAGGGCCGCTACCTTCTGGCGGGGCTATTGGGTTTTGCCGGCGTGATCGTTACCGTCCAAGGCGCGCCGGTTTTCGGCGGCGATCGGTTGCTGGCGCTTGGCGCCGTACTGGCGGCAGCGGTCGCTTATGCGGCATCGCTCGTCTTGCTGCGCGCCCGGGCGGGCACCGACGGATCGACAATTACGACGTTGTTCGGCGCAATCGTCCCGGCGATCCTGTTATCGCCACTCGCAATCGGTCAGCCGTTGCCCGATACGCACAGCCTCATCTGGTGCGTGGTCATGGGCCTGCTCGGTAATATCGGGATCCAATTTATCGCGCGTGCCTATGCCGCCGCCGAAGCGCAGGTGCTCGCGGTGATGGAATTTACCGCCCTGCCATGGGCAGCACTGCTCGGCTGGCTGGTGTTTTCCGAACCGGTGCGCATACAGGTGTGGATCGGCGGAGCGATCATTGCCATCGCCTGCCTGTGGTCGGCACGCGGTGAGGCAGTTGCGGGCAGCCCGGCGATCGGCGATAGTCAAGCGGCTGAATAGGCGAGGCAGTCATGGCAAAAGTCACCGGCATAGGCGGCATTTTCTACAAGGCTGCCGATCCGGCAGCGACGCGGGCGTGGTATGCCGAGCATCTGGGTATCAATGCCGATACCTACGGCGCGATGTTCGCGCCGGACCCCGACCCAAAGGCGCTGACTATTTGGAACCCGTTTGCCGCGGATACCGACTATTTCGCGCCAAGCGCATCGACATTCATGATCAATTTCCGCGTCGACGATCTTGACGCATTGGTTGCCGACTTGGCCGCAAAGGGCGTCGTTTGCGTCGGCGAGCCGATTGACGAAGACTATGGCAAGTTTGCGTGGATCGTCGATCCCGACGGCATCAAGATAGAATTGTGGGAACCCAAGGCACCCGCGTGATCACGCGCTCGGCGGGTCGGCGATCATCGCGGTAAAATTGGCTTCGGCGGCGAGCTTGCCATTGACCGTAGCGCGTCCGGCGAATTTACACACCCGCCCACGGTTTTGGACATATTCGACGTGAAGCTCGAGCAGGCAGCCGGGTTCGACCGGCGTGCGGAACTTGGCACTCTCGATCGCCATGAAATAGACCAGCTTGCCCGCCCCGCCGTCGCCGATGGTGCGGATCGCGAGGACACCGGCGGTTTGCGCCAGCGCCTCGACGATCAAAACTCCCGGCATGATCGGACGCCCGGGAAAATGCCCGGCAAAGAACGGCTCGTTGATCGTCACCGCCTTGATGCCACGCGCCGATTTGCCGAGGACAATGTCCTCGACCCGGTCGACGAGCAGCATCGGGAAACGGTGCGGCAACAACGCCATCACCGCCAGCACATCGGCGCTGCCCATTACCGGGTCCGCCGACGTGCCAACGGCGTCGTTCATTTGGCGGGGGCCGCCGTCGGAGTCGCCGTCGAAACGCGCGGCAGCGACTTATCGAGGCGGGCGACGACATCGGCGGTCACATCGACCGAAGCGGTATGCTGGAGCGTCGCGCCTTCGGCGAGAACGATGGTGGCACCACGTTCCTTCATGATCGCCGTGATAACCGGCTGGGCACCGTCGTTGATCTGCTTCAGCACCGACTGGCGGCTGGCCTGAAAATCACGATCGCGGGCCTGCAGTTCCTGCTCAGCCTGTGCCTGACGCTTTTGCAGGTCAACGACCTTGGCTTCCCATGCCGTGGCAGCAGGACCGGCGGCGGTCGGCTTCGCCTTGGCAAGCGTCTGCCCTTCGGTGCCGAATTGCGTGCGCAACGCCGCGAGACGCGACTGAATGCTGTCGAGGCGGGTCTTCAGCTCGCCCTGCGCCTGCTTGCCGGCGGCCGAGTTCTGGAACACCTGGTCCATGTCGACGATGATGATGACGGCCGGCGGTAGCGTCTGCGCAGCCACCGGAGAGGCAGCGAGAGCCAACGGAGCGGCACCGATAAGTGCCAATGAAATGAGCATTTTCTTCATTAGAATTGAGTCCCTACGTTGAATTGAAACACTTGCGTTTGATCACCCTGTTGCTTCAGGAGCGCCTTCGAAAGATCGAAACGGAACGGCCCGAAAGGAGAGTTCCACGACACGCCGGCACCGACCGACAAACGCGGACTGGGGCTGTTGCCGTAGTAGAATTCGCGGAAACCCGATGATCCCGACACATTGGCTGCGCATGCCGGGTCGTTGGTCGTCGGACCATTGAGGCAGGTCAGACGCGGCGTGTTGACATTCCATACCGCCCCGACATCGGCGAAAATCGACGGTCGCAGCCCCAGTTCGGCACCACTGGCACCGAGCGGAATCTGCATTTCGATCCGGCCGAGATAATAGGCCCGACCACCGATCGAATCATCGGTGAACTGGTTACGGTCGGTCACCAGTACGCCATTACTGTCGAACGGCACGCGCAGGACTCGCGGCCCGACGCCGCGGATTTTGAACCCACGCAGTTGCGGTTCGCCAAGGAAAAAGCGGTCGGTCAGCCGGACATCGTCGCCGCCGTAACCGGTAATATAGCCGGCCTCGCCGCCAAGATTGAGCACAAAGCCCGAGCCGAACAGGGCGTGATACCAATCGTAATTTGCACGCGTCTTCAGGTATTTGATCCCCACGCCGACCCCCGCCAGGTCCTGGCTGATGACGAAGCGGTTGCCCGCCGTTGGGCGGATGCGGTTGTTGAGGTTATCAAAGCTCAAGCTGTAACCGACCGACGAGGTGGTGCGATTGCCGATGGCGTCGCAAAGATAGCGTCCGGCCTTGAGCGGGTCGCACAGGCCGTTGGTGAAGTAGAGCGCCTGATCGAGATTGACCTCTTCGCGTGACAAGCCATAGCGCAGCGACGCCGCCCAGAATTCGGTGATTGGGAAGCCGGTGCGGATCTGGAAACCGGTCTGGACCTGCTTGTAGGTCGTGTCGCGGCTGTTCCCCGTCGTGTAGCGGAACGACCGAAAATCCTTGCGGAAAATATCGAACCCGAGCGCAAGGTTGCGACCGAACAGATAGGGCTCGGTAAAGCCCGCCTCGACCGACTTCGAAAAGCTCGAAATGCTGGCCGACGCGCGAAGTTCCTGACCACGCCCGCGAAAGTTCGTCTGCCGGATCGACAGCGACAGAATGAACTGCTCAAGGCTCGAATAGCCCGCCGACACCTGCAACTGCCCAGTCGGCTTGTCCTGCAAATTCGCCTCGAGCACTACCTTGTCGGGTGCCGAGCCGGGTTTCTGCTCAATCTCGAGCTTCTCTTGAAAATAACCAAGACCCTGCAACCGGTCGCGCGAGCGCTTTACCTTGAAGCTGTTGAAGGCATCGCCCTCGGCCAGGCGGAACTCGCGGCGGACGACATTATCGCGGGTAATGGTGTTGCCGTTGATATTGACGCGTTCGACATACACCCGCGGCGCTTCACCGATGCTGAAGGTGATATTCATCTGCCGCTTTTCTTTGTCGCGGTCATACTGCGGGCGGATGTCGGCGAACGCATAGCCGAGCAGGCCGGACGTTTGCGTCAGCGTATCGATCGTGCTTTCGATCTTCTGTGCGTCGTACCATTCGCCGGTTTTGATCGGAATCAGGTTCCTGAAATCGCTGGCCTTGATGTCGCGAATCTGGCTTTCCAGTTCGACCTTGCCGAACTTATAGCGTTCGCCTTCATCGACGACATAAGTGACGATGAAGTCCTTGCGATCGGGGGTCAATTCGGCAACGGCGGAAGCAACGCGGAAATCGGCATAGCCGTTGGTCAGGTAGAACTGTCGCAACTTCTGTTGGTCATACGCCAACCGGTCGGGATCATAGGTATCGTTTGACGTGAACAAGCGCCACGGACGTGCCTGCCGTGTCGCCATGGCATTGCGTATCTGGGCGTCGCTAAATTGGCTATTGCCGAGAATATTGATCTGGCGAACCTTGGATTTCGGTCCTTCGCTGATCTCGTAGACGACATCGACACGGTTCTGTTCCAGCTGGACGATCTTCGGTTCGATCGACGCCGCAAAGCGCCCGCCGCGACGATAAAGCTCCAGAATGCGTCCGACGTCGCTGCGCGCCTTGGAGCGCGTAAAGATCTGGCGTGGTGCGAGGCGGATTTCCTCACGCACCTTCTCGTCCTTGATGCGCTTGGCACCTTCGATGATGATCCGGTTGATTACCGGATTTTCCTTCACCTCAACCGTCAGCGCGCCATTGTCGTCGCGGATCGTCGCATCGGCGAACAGTTCCGACGCGAACAGCGCCTTGAGCGCCTGATCGAGCCGGTCGCGGTCGTACGGATCGCCGATATTGAGGTTGAGATACGAACGGACGGTTTCAGGCTCGAGGCGCTCGGTACCACGGATGAGCACGGCGCGAACGTTGCCGATAGGATTGGTGATAACGGTTTCAGGGATGTCGGTCGCAATTGGCGGGGCCGGCGGTGCTGCAGGCGCGGGGCGCGGACGCTGTTGCGCCACCGCCGGCGCTCCAGCCAGCATGGTCGATACCAGCAGTAAACATGTCAGACGTTGCGCACGACGCGCATTCCGTCCCGAAGCTTCATTCACGCTCGACCCGCCCTTACTGCCACCCGCACTACGCAACTTAGCCGAGCCACCCAGCCAGCCGTTTGAACACACCGACCGATCCAAGATCGTTCCATGTGAGAATCGCCATCAGCGACATGAGCGCCGCAAACCCGGACATGAAGGCCCACTCCTGAACCTTCGCGCCAAGCGGCTGCCGCCTGAAAGCTTCGACGGCGTAGAGGAAGAGATGCCCGCCGTCCAGCATCGGGATTGGCAACAGATTAATGACGCCCAGATTGATCGAAAAGAACGCCATGAAGAAGATATACGGCAGCACGCCAAGCGAGGCCTGTTGCCCGGTGATCTGCCCCGATTTGATCGGGCCGCCAAGATCGGCGATGCTGCGTTGTCCGGAAACGATCTGACCAAGCGAGGTGAAGATCGACCGCACCACGGTTCCGGTGTCGCGCACTGCCCAAACAACTGCATCGATCGGGCCGACGCGTTCGGTGACCTGTCGGCCGGGGCGCAACGCCACGCCAAGTTGGCCATGGCGGTTGACGTTCCCAAAGAAGTCCTTTTGGTCGACGATGCGCGGCGTGAAGGTCACGGCAAGTGCCTCGCTGCCGCGTGCGAAACGCACGGTAACCGGCGTGCCGGTATTCAGCGCCATCGTGTCCATCACGTCTTCAAAGCGGTCGATTGACCGACTGCCGATGGCGGTAATCCGGTCGCCCGCCCGCAATCCCGCCGCCGCCGCCGGCCCGCCGGGGGCCGTGCCGTCGATAATCGGTGGCGTCATCGGATGGCCGACCGCCAAGTACAATCCGGCAAAAACCAGGATGGCGAAGACGAAATTGATGACCGGACCGGCGGCGACGATTATCGCCCGCTGCCACAGCGGCTTCGACACGAACAGGTCGGCGCGCTCGGACAGCGGCAGCGCCAAAATCTCGGGCGACGGCTCGCTTGCAGCGTTGATGTCACCGGTGAATTTGACGTAACCGCCGAGCGGTATGGCGTTCAGGCGCCAACGGGTGCCGCGGCGATCGGTATAGCCCAGCAGCTCCTTGCCGAAGCCGAGCGCGTAACTGTCGATGCGCACCCCGAACAGCCGACCGGCGAGGTAATGCCCGCCTTCGTGAACGACGACCAGAATGCCGATGAGCAGCAGATAGCTGGCCAACGTGAACAGCAAGCCGGGCTGTGGCAGCACTTCCATCAACGCGCCCTTCGCATCGCATTCGCTCCCGCCACGCGACGTGCTTCGGCATCGACTGCCAGCACATCGGCAATTGTCGTCACCGGCGCACTGGCGACCTGGCCAAGCGTATCGGCGACAATTGCGGCGATATCGAGGAATGCAACTTGCCCGGCGATGAACGCCGCAACGGCAATCTCATTTGCGGCGTTGAGAATACATGGCGCCGCGCCGCCGGCGCGCATGGCATTCCATGCCAGCCGGAGCGCCGGAAAGCGCTCGAGATCGGGATTTTCGAATTCAAGGCGCGCGATCGCTGCGAGGTCGAGCCGTGCCGCCGGCGTCGCGATCCGCTCGGGCCAAGCCAGTGCATAGGCAATGGGAATGCGCATATCGGGGGTACCAAGCTGCGCCAGCACCGATCCATCGACATATTCGACCATCGAATGGATGACCGACTGCGGATGGATGATCACATCCAGACGCTCGACACCGACCGGAAACAGCTGATGCGCCTCGATCAGCTCGAGCCCCTTGTTCATCAAGGTCGCCGAATCGACCGAGATCTTGGCGCCCATCGACCAGACCGGGTGCTTGCACGCATCGGCGACCGACACATGTGCCATTTGCGCCGTGGTCAGCGTGCGGAACGGACCGCCGCTGCAGGTGAGGATGATCTTTGCCACCGCCTCGGGCTGTTCCCGGTCGAACACCTGAAACACGGCGTTATGTTCGGAATCGACCGGCAATAGCGTTGCGCCTGATTGCGCCGCCGCCGCCTTAACCAGATCACCGGCGCAGACGAGCGTTTCCTTGTTGGCGATGGCCACGGTGGCACCGCGTTCGACAGCCGCCAGCGTCGCTCCCAGCCCGGCTGCACCGACAATCGCCGTCAGCACGAGATCGGTCGGACGTCGGGCCGCATCGCAGATCGCTTCGGCTCCAGCGGCCGCCTCGATACCCGATCCGGCGAGTTCGCTCTGGAGTGCTGCCAGCGCGCTGTCATCGGCGACGACCGCGAGCTTTGCCCCGCAGGCCCGCGCCGCCCGTGCCAGCCCGACAGCATCGGCGTTGGCGGTCAGCGCCTCGACCTGCCAGCGGCCGGGATTGCGCGCCACTAGGTCGAGCGTCTGGCTGCCAACCGAACCCGTCGCGCCAAGGATGGTCAACGACCGCGTCATCGGCCCGTCATTCCCAAAAGAAAGAGCAAAGGCGCTACGAGCACAGCCGCCGGGACCAACCCGTCGAGCCGGTCGAGCACGCCGCCATGGCCCGGCAACAAATTGCCCGAATCCTTGACCCCCGCCAATCGCTTCAACCAGCTTTCGAACAGGTCGCCGAGGACCGCCACGACCGCCACGCCAAACGCGAGGCCGACAAAGACGAGTGTCAGCGAAGTGCCGATACTGAACTGCGACCGGCTGGAGAGATACCAGACATAGCCAAACGCCACTGCCACCGCCGTCGCAATGCCGCCGGCGACCCCCGCCCAAGTCTTGTTCGGGCTGATGGCCGACGCAAATTTCGGGCCGCCGATGGCGCGTCCCGAAAAATACGCACCGATATCGGTCGCCCAGACGAGAACCAGCAGCCCGAGCGTCCACGTCAGCCCATGCGCCTGCCCGCGCAGCCACAGCAGTGCGACGGCGGGCAGGCCGCAATAGAGAATGCCGCTCGCCAGCCAAAACGCCGATCGCCGTTGCAGCCGGCGGGCGAAAATGAACGCGAGCCCCGCGCCACCGCCGAGTGCGATCATCACCTCGGGCACCGCCGCGACGTTCATCGCAAAGATCGTCAGCGCCAGCACCGCCAGCCCGACAAGCCGCAGCGTGCGCCCGAGCCGGAACATCACCGCCCATTCGGCGAACATCAGCAAGACTGCGAGGGCAACGAATGCCGTGAACAGGACTCCTCCGAACCAGACGGCGGCAATTGCGGTCGCTGCGAGGACGACGCCGGTCATTACCCGAAGCAGCAGGGGCGAACCGACCGCAGCCATGTCAGCGCCCGCCATAGCGACGATCACGGGTGGCGAATTCGGCGAGCGCTGCCTCGAGCGCGGCCTTGTCGAAATCGGGCCACAGGCAGTCGCTGACGACGAATTCGGCATAGGCCGACTGCCACAGCAGGAAGTTCGACAGCCGCTGCTCGCCCGAGGTCCGCAAGACCAGATCGGGCGGCGGCAGCGCGCCGGTATCGAGCCGAGCATTGATCGCTGCAGCATCGATGGCGTCGGGCGCCATGCGACCTGCCGCGACATCGGCCGCCAGCCCCTGCACGGCGCGCACAAGTTCGTCCTGCCCGCCATAGTTCAACGCCAGTACGAGAGTCATCCGGCGGTTCGCCGTTGTCAGCCGGACTGAATCTTCGAGCAATGTAACAAGATCGGGCTTCAACCCGCTCATATCGCCGATATAATGCAATCGCACCCCATTCCGGTGCAGTTCCGCAATCTCGGTCCGCAGATAATGCCGCAGCAACCCCATCAGGTCACTGACTTCCTGCTGCGGCCGCTTCCAATTCTCGCTGGAGAATGCGTAAAGCGTCAGCACGTCGATCCCGAGCAACGGAGCAGCTTCGACGATGCGACGCACCGCCTCGACTCCGGCACGGTGCCCGGCGACGCGCGGCAGGCGGCGCGCCTTGGCCCAACGACCATTGCCGTCCATGATGATCGCCACGTGGCGCGCGCCTGCGATACCGCCGGGCGTTTCCGCCGTGGCATGCTGCGACGGTTGGGGCACGGCCCCGCCGCTCACTTGCCGAGGATTTCCTTTTCCTTCGCAGCCGAGGCGGCGTCGATGTCGGTCACCACCTTGTCGGTGATCTTCTGGACTTCGGCTTCGAAGCGCTTCTGGTCGTCCTGGCTGATCTGGCCTTTCTTTTCGGCAGCCTTCAGCGATTCCATCCCGTCACGCCGGACGTTGCGCGCCGCGATCTTGGCTTTTTCGGCATAGGTCGAGGCGAGTTTCGCCAGTTCCTTGCGGCGCTCCTCGGTCAGATCGGGGATCGGCAGCCGCAACGTCTGGCCGTCGGTGATCGGATTGAGCCCAAGGCCCGCCGAGCGAATGGCCTTTTCCACCGGCGTGACGTTCGACTTGTCCCACACTTGCACAGCGAGCATGCGTGAATCGGGCACCGTAACGGTCGCCACCTGCGACAGCGGCATTGCCGAGCCATAGACTTCGACGACGATAGGATCGAGCAGCGCAGCCGACGCACGTCCGGTGCGCAGCCCGGTCAGATCGCTCTTCAGCGCATCGGTCGCCCCGGCGGAACGACGCTCGAGATCGGCCTTCCACGCGCCATGATCGAATTCAGCCATTCACCATCTCCTGCGCAGTCACGATCGTCGACGTCCCCTGCCCCGCCAGAACGGCCGCAAGCGTTCCCGCTTCGCGGATGTTGAACACGACGATCGGAATATTATTGTCGCGGCACAGCGCGACTGCACTCGCATCCATCACCTTCAGATCATCGGCGAGAACCTTGGAATAGCTCAGGGTTTCGTAGCGCGTTGCAGTCGGCACACGCTTTGGATCGGCATCATAGACACCGTCGACCGATGTGCCCTTGAACAAGGCATCGCACTGCATTTCGGCGGCGCGCAACGCGGCGGCGGTGTCGGTGGTGAAGAACGGATTGCCGGTTCCGGCGGCGAAGATCACGACACGCCCCTTGGCCATGTGGCGCTCGGCGCGACGGCGGATGTAGGGCTCGCAGACGCTCGGCATCGGAATCGCCGATTGGACACGGGTTTCGACGCCCGCCTGTTCGAGAGCGTTCTGCACTGCGAGCGCGTTCATGACCGTCGCCAGCATGCCCATATAATCGGCGCTGACCCGGTCGAAGCCCTTGGCCGCCGCGGCCAGCCCACGAAAGATATTGCCGCCGCCGACGACAAGGCACAGCTGATACCCGGCCTCGACGGCCCCCTTGACCTCACCGGCAATGCGCGCCGCTTCGACGGGATCGATACCGAACTGGCCCTGCCCCATCAGGACTTCGCCGGAAAGTTTCAGGAGGATGCGCTTGAATGCGGGCCGTGGCATGGCTGTCGAGTATCTCCGGCCTGATGGTCGATGCGCGCGCACCTTAGAGGCGCTGCAAATACTTGTCATCCCGGCGCGCCGCCCGTTGGCAGCGAACCGGGACAGCAAAACCGACCTACTGACCGGCCGCCGCAGCGACTTCGGCGGCAAAGTCCTTCTCTTCGCGCTCGATGCCTTCACCAAGCTGGAGTCGAACGAACGATGCCACGGTGATCGCCGTACCTGCAGCCTTGGCGGCGGCGGCGATGACATCGCCGACCTTCGACTTGCCGTCGATCACGAACACCTGCGTCAGCAGCGAATTCTCCTGCGCGAACTTCTTGACGCCGCCTTCGATCATGCGCTCGACGATGTCGGCGGGCTTGCCCGAGGCGGCGGCCTTTTCGCGGGCAATACCGCGTTCGCGTTCGATCAGCGCTGGATCGAGACCGGTCTCATCGAGCGCCAGCGGATTGGCGGCGGCGATGTGCATGGCGATCTGCTTGCCAAGCGGCTCGAGCACATCGGCACCGGCCGACGATTCGAGGCCGACGAGAACGCCGATCTTGCCCATGCCGCTGACGGTGGCGTTGTGAACATATGATGTCACGACGCCTTCGTGAACTTCGACGAGTGCGGCGCGACGGACGGCCTGGTTTTCGCCGATGGTGGCGATGTTGTGCGTCAGGCGGTCGTGGACGCTGCCATCGCTCTCCGGATATGACGCGGCGAGCAATGCATCGACATCGCTGCCGAGTTCGGCGGCGATCTCGGTGACGGTGCGGACAAAGCCCTGGAATGTATCGTTCTTGGCAACGAAATCGGTTTCCGAATTGACTTCGACCATCGCGCCGCGCTTGCCGGCGACGGTCACGCCGATCAGCCCTTCGGCAGCGGTGCGTCCGGCTTTTTTGGCTGCAGCGGCAAGGCCCTTGGTGCGCAGCCAGTCGATCGCGGCTTCCATGTCGCCGGCGGTTTCATTGAGCGCCTTCTTGCAATCCATCATGCCCGCGCCGGTCCGGTCGCGGAGATCCTTCACCATGCTTGCGGTGATATCGGCCATGGTCGTGGCTCCTCTGTTGGGTCTGTCGGGCCGGTGGACGGCCAATGTTAAGATCAAATGACGGAAGGCCGTTGCCCCGCCGCTTTTTGTCATCCCGGCGAAGGCCGGGATCCAGCTTTGCTTGTCTGGATCAAGTCACAAGCTGGATCCCGGCCTTCTCCGGGATGACATCTAAGATCAGGCCTCGGCCGTCTCGCCCGAAACGTCCGCCGGAATTTCGGCGATTTCGGCAGCGGCCTCTTCCATTGTCGTCACTGGCGACGCTTCAACAGGTGCTTCGGCATAGATCGGCTCGACCGGCGGCTGCTCCATCGCACCCATGTCGAGGCCCTGACGAGCATCGCGGCCCTGACGCGCATCGAGGATCGTGTCGGCAATCGCGTTGACGTACAGCATGATGGCGCGGCTGGCATCGTCGTTACCCGGAACTGGGAAGGCAATGCCCGAAGGATCGGTATTGGTGTCGAGGATCGCGACGACCGGAATGCCGAGGACATTGGCTTCCTTGACCGCGAGTTCCTCTTTGTTGACGTCGATGATGAAAATCACGTCGGGCAGCCCGCCCATGTCGCGGATGCCGCCGAGCGAAAGCTCGAACTTGTCGCGTTCGCGAGTGAGCTTGAGGATTTCCTTCTTGGTCAGGCCGAGCGTGTCGCCGGACAGTTGCTCCTCGAGCGTCTTGAACTTCTTGATCGAGCCGCTGATCGTCTTCCAGTTGGTCAGCATACCGCCCAGCCAGCGATGGTTGACATAATGCTGGCCCGAACGGCGCGCGGCCTCGGCAATCGGCTCCTGCGCCTGACGCTTGGTGCCGACGAACAGCACCTTGCCCCCGGCCTGAACCGTGCCACGGACGAAATCGAGCGCGCGCGCGAACAGCGGCACGCTCTGCGACAGATCGATGATGTGGACGCCGTTACGATCACCGAAGATGTAGGGCTTCATCTTCGGGTTCCAGCGGTGGGTCTGGTGGCCGAAGTGGGCGCCGGCTTCCAAAAGCTGCGCCATCGAGACGACGGGAGTCGCCATAGTTCGTTCTCCTCTATCCGGTTTGACCGCCGCAGGGGATGTTCAGACTTGCGCCCGACACCGGATGGGTTGCCCCTGCGTGAGTTTTCCGCACGATTGCGGAGGTGGGCGGTTAGCGGAGGTGGCGGCGTGGGTCAAGATGGGCGTGCAAGGCCTTCTCGTCAGGTGATGTCGCTGCCCTTGATGAAGGACGCCTGCCTCGCCGAACTGACGGCGCTAGATCGCGCATAGCCCCTCAGGCTGCGAAATGAATTTCCGCCACCTGCACGAACAGTTCGAAAATGCTCTCGGCAATCTCGCACGCTTCGGCCTCGGTCATCGTCTTTAGCGTGTTCGCCACCGCGCCAACGGCTAAGCCGCCTTTGCCGTCGGGAACCGCCCCGGCCTTGGTCATACGGGCGGTGATTTCGTTATAGATCAGGCGTTCTTCGGGGCCGAATTCCTCGCCGCGCAGATCGCGAAATCCGCGGAATGCCTCGCCGATACGCTCGTGGATCGAGTCGGCCGAGCGTGCCAGCTTCCACGCGGCAGGATAGAGTTTCTCCCAAAGGCGATCGTGATCGACCATTGTCCTACTCCCCCTTCAATGCCTCAACCCCCGGCAGCGGCTTGCCTTCCATCCATTCAAGGAACGCCCCGCCGGCGGTCGATACATAGCTGAACTGATCGGCGACGCCAGCATGGTTGAGCGCTGCGACCGTGTCGCCGCCGCCGGCCACCGATAGCAATGCGCCGCTGGTGGTGAGCGCCGCTGCCGTGCGCGCCAGTGACACCGTCGCCCGGTCGAACGGCGGCATTTCGAACGCTCCCATCGGCCCGTTCCACACCAGAGTCTTGCACGTTTTCAGCGCATCGGCGAGCATTTCGACGGCGCTCTCGCCGATATCGAGGATCATTTCATCGGCGGCGACCTCATGCACGTTGCAAGTCCGGCTCGGCGCGTTGGCACGGAATTCCTTCGCCACCACCACGTCGTAAGGCAGGTGCACGGTGCAATTGGCGGCGGCGGCGCGGGCCAGAATGTCGAGCACTGTCGGCGCGAGATCATGCTCGCACAGCGACTTGCCGACATTCACGCCGCGTGCGGCGAGGAAGGTGTTGGCCATGCCGCCGCCGATCATCAAATGATCGACCTTGCTTACCAGATGCGTCAACACGTCGAGCTTCGACGACACCTTCGCGCCGCCGACGACCGCCGCCACGGGATGTTCGGGATTGCCCAGCGCCTGTTCGAGCGCGCGCAGTTCGGCCTGCATCGCGCGCCCGGCGAACGACGGCAGGACATGCGCCAGCCCTTCGGTCGAGGCGTGGGCGCGGTGCGCTGCCGAAAACGCATCGTTGACATAGAAGTCGCCAAGCCTGGCCAGAGCAGCGATGAACGCCGGGTCATTGGCTTCCTCGCCGGAATGGAAGCGGGTGTTTTCGAGCACCGCGATGCTGCCGGACGCGAGCGCCGCGACAGCCGCTTCGGCTTCGGCCCCGACACAGTCGGCAATGAAGGCGACCGGGCGACCGAGCACATCGGCCAGCGCTGGCACGACGGGTGCCAGACTGTCTTGGGCGACATATTCACCATTGGGGCGCCCGAAATGTGCCAGTACCAGCACCTTTGCGCCGCGATCGGCGAGCGCCGCCAGCGTTTCGACCGTCGCCGATAGCCTCGTCACATCACCGACGCGGCCATCCTCCATCGGCACGTTGAGGTCCTCGCGGACCAGCACGCGCGTACCCGTCAGGTCGGGCATATCGTCGAGGGTCTTGAACGGCATCGGTCAGATCAGCTTGCCCATCATCACAGCCGTATCGAGCATGCGGTTCGAAAAGCCCCATTCATTGTCGTACCAGGCGACGACGCGGACCAGCAGCCCGTCGAGCACCGTTGTCTCGAGGCTGTCGATCGTCGCCGATGCCGGGTTGTGGTTGTAGTCGTGGCTGACCAGCGGCTCGTCGGTATAGTCCATCACCGCCGCCATCGTACCGCTTTCGCTCGCCGTTTTCAGCGCACCATTGATCTCGTCGATCGTCGTGGCGCGCGACGGCGTAAAGGTGAAATCGACGAGGCTGACGTTCGGTGTCGGTACGCGCACCGAAATGCCGTCGAGCTTGCCCTTCAATTCGGGGATGACTTCACCGACGGTCTTGGCGGCCCCGGTCGAGGTCGGGATCATCGAGACGGCGGCAGCGCGGGCGCGGCGCGGGTCCTTGTGATAGACATCGAGCAGCGACTGATCGTTGGTGTAGCTGTGGATGGTCATCATCAGGCCACGCTCGATGCCGACAGCATCGTGCAGGGCGCGGACGACCGGCGCGAGGCAATTGGTCGTGCAGCTGGCGTTCGAGACGATGTGGTGCTCGGCGTTGAGCAAATGATCGTTGACGCCGATGACGACGGTCAGGTCGACACCCTTGCCGGGGGCCGAGATCAGCACCCGCTTGGCACCAGCGGTGATATGGCCGCGCGCTTTATCAGCGTCGGTGAAGAGGCCAGTGCATTCGAGCACAAGATCGACGCCCATGTCGCCGTGCGGCAGTTTGGCGGGGTCGCGCTCGGCGGTGACTTTGATGCGCTTGCCGTTGACGACGATATCGCCGCCATCGACCGAGACATCGGCATCGAAGGTGCCATGGACCGAATCGCGCTTCAGCAACAGCGCGTTGGTCTTGGCATCGGCGAGATCGTTGATCGCCACGACTTCGAGGTCAGTGCGACCGCTGGCGACAAGCGCGCGCAGAACATTGCGGCCGATGCGACCGAAGCCGTTGATGGCGATCTTGGTCATAGGGTTCGATCCTCAAAAACAATTGTCATCCCGGGCTCGACCCGGAATGACGGAAATTAGCTGCCGCCCTCTAGCCGCTGTTTCACCCGCGCGGCAATCTTTGCGGGCGTCAGGCCGAAATGGTCGTACAGTGCTTCGATCGGGGCCGAAGCGCCGAAGCTATCGACGCCAAAGCGCAGACCGTCGTGGCGGGTATAGCGCTCCCACCCCATTGTCACCCCGGCTTCGACCGAGACGATCACCGCATCGGCGGGCAGAACGTCGGCGCGGTAGCCTTCGGGTTGGGCATCGAAATGCGCCCAGCTCGGCATCGAGACGAGGTCGCAGCCAATACCATCGGCTTCGAGCAGCTGTGCGGCAGCAGCAGCGATATGTACTTCGGAGCCGGTCGCGACGAACACCACCCGGCGTGGCGACGTCGCGCTGTGCAAGCGATAGCCACCCTTTGCGGTCAGGTTTTCGCCCGCTGCCAGCCGAAGTTGCGGAAGGTTCTGGCGGCTGAGCGCCAGCACCGACGGACGCTGCGTATCGGCAATCGCCAGCGCCCAGGCTTCGGCGGTTTCGACGGTGTCGCACGGGCGATAGACCGCAAGGTTGGGGATGGCACGCAGCGACAACAGATGCTCGACCGGCTGATGGGTCGGGCCGTCCTCGCCGAGGCCGATGCTGTCATGGGTGAGTACGTAAATCACCCGCGCGCGCTGGATTGCCGACATGCGGATGGCGTTGCGCATATAATCCGAGAAAACGAGGAAGGTGCCGCCATAGGGCACGCACCCGCCGTGCAGCGCGAGGCCGTTCATCGCCGCCGCCATGCCGAATTCGCGAATGCCGTAATAGACATAGCGTCCGGCATAATTGGCGGCGGTGAACGCCTGTTGATCCTTGGTCTTGGTGTTGTTCGATCCGGTCAGATCCGCCGATCCGCCGATCAGGATCGGTGCAGCCGGGTTGAGCACGTCGAGCGCCAGTTCGGACGCCTTGCGCGTGGCGATGTCCTGCGGCGCGGCGATGAGTGCAGTAATGTGTGCATCGAGCGCGGCGGTCGCGGCGGCGGGAATGCTGCCCGCCATACGCGCATCGAAGTCGGCGGTGATCAGCGGGTCGGCAGCGGCGTGGCGCGCCGACCATGCGGCGTGATCGGCTTTGCCGCGCGCGCCGACCGTCAGCCAGTCGGCGGCGATGTCGGCGGGGATTTCGAATGGCGGTGAGGTCCAGCCGAGTGCTTCGCGGGCGCCTTCGATCTCCTTGGCACCGAGCGGCGAGCCGTGCGATCCACTGGTTCCTGCCTTGGTCGGGGCACCGAAACCAATCGTGGTCCGACAGGCGATCAGCGACGGGCGCGGGTCGGCGGCGGCTTCGGTCAGCGCCCGATCGACGGCGTCGATGTCGTGCCCGTCGCAGGCGATAACGTGCCAGCCGGCGGCGTCGAAACGCTTGGCCATAACTTCTGAAGTTGACAGACTTGTCGACCCGTCGATTGAGATACGGTTGTCATCCCACAGCACTTTCAACCGCCCAAGCTGTAAATGTCCTGCTAAACCAATGGCTTCCTGGCTGATGCCTTCCATCAGGCAGCCGTCGCCGGCAATGACCCAGGTACGGTGGTTGACAAGTTCGTCGCCGAACGTCGCGTTCAGATGACGCTCCGCCATGGCAAGGCCGACGGCCATCGCCAGCCCTTGCCCCAGCGGCCCGGTCGTCACTTCGACGCCGGCCAGTTCAAAATTCTCCGGATGGCCGGCGCACGGGCTGTGCAACTGCCGGAAATTGCGGATGTCATCCATCGTAGGACGCGCATAGCCGGTCAGATTGAGCAGCGCATACAGCAGCATCGAGCCATGCCCCGCCGACAGCACAAAGCGGTCGCGGTCGGGCCAGTGCGGGTCCGACGCATCGAATTTCAGGTGCCGGGCGAACAACACTGTGGCTGCATCGGCCATGCCCATCGGCATACCGGGGTGGCCCGAATTGGCGGCCTGCACGGCATCCATCGCCAGCGCGCGGATGGCATTGGCCATGGGTTTGAGGTTGGACATGGAGAAATTTACCTGCGGGATATGCGGGGGTCGAATCGCGGCGGACATTGGCCAGACGCTGCCTTCAAGGTCAACCGATGGCGCATTGCGACGGCCGGTGCGGTTCGGCGCGCGGTGCATTTAACAAACGCGCCGAACTGCTCTATCAATCCGCCTGAAATGATTGAACCACCCGAACGCACCGTGTCGCTCGAAGATCGGCTCGACGCAGCCTTGACGCGAGCCGAGATGGCATTGGCGGCGCGCGACGCCGAACGCCTGCGGCTGCGCGCCGTGCGCGACGCGGCGCAGGCTGCCAAGGCCGAACTCGACGCGCTCCTCGCCGGAACGGGGGCCTGACATGGCGCAGGTGATCGTCGATATCGGCGGACGCAATTATCCGCTGTCATGCCGCGACGGCGATGAGGGGCATTTACAAGGCCTCGCCGCCGGAATCGCTGCCAAGGCAGCGACGCTGACCGCCAGTCTCGGTGCGATGAGCGAAACCCGGTTGCTGTTGATGTCGGCGCTGATGGTGGCCGACGAATTGCACGATCTCAAAAATGGCTCCGGGACGCCGCCCGCCGCCGATGCGCGGCTGGCCGCACTGGTGGCGCGGGTCGAGGCGTTGGCCGAGTGCATCGGCACGTAGCGCTGCGCCTTGAGCCGGACCCGACGCGCGCCTATATCTGGCGTCAGGCGGGACTGCCCGGTGCGAGCACCAGAGCATCCCTGAGGCGATTCACATCCTGAGGGGGCTGGCCCTGGACAGATCCTGGTCTGTTACATCTGGTCCCCACCTGGCGTCACCGGCGTCAGAGGATCCTCCCGCAAACGGCCCATGGTGGTCCCGCCGACGGTTTCTCCGATGATCGACAAAGTGGCATTGCGGGCCCAAGTGCGAGCGGCGCGGCGGGCGTTTGTCGCGACGCTTGGCGCGCGCGAACGTGCAGCATTCGAGCGGGCATTGGCGCAACTCGTGGCACCGCTGCTGCACGGCGCTGTCGCGAGCTATTCCGCAATGGCGAGCGAGATAGATCCCCGGTTCATCACTGTGCCGGGCACGCTGCTGTTTCCGCGCGTCACGACTCCCCTCCCGCTTGCGGGAGGGGCTGGGGGTGGGGGTGGGGAGTCCGTTGTCGAGAACGGTTTTGCAGCAACGATACCTCCACCCCCAGCCCCTCCCGCAAGCGGGAGGGGAGAGCGATTGCGGTTTTTCGAAACGACGATGTCCGAACTCAGCCCCGGATATGCCAAGATTCCCGAACCACCCGACGGTGCACCCGAAGCGACGCCCGACGTCATCCTAGTCCCGCTGGTCGCGGTCGATTGCGCCGGAAACCGCATCGGTCAGGGCGCGGGTCACTATGACCGGACCCTCGCCGCGCTGCGCCCCACCCGTCCCATCGTGACCATCGGCCTTGCTTGGGAGGTGCAAATCGTCGAAAAAATACCCGTCGACCCGTGGGATATCCCGCTCGACTACGTCGCGACACCTTATCGTCTGGTCGATTGCCGCACCCGGCGCTAGGAGGCAGCGCATGGAACCCAGTTGGCGCAAGCCCGTCGGCGTGCTCGCAATGCTCGCCTATATCGCCCTCTACGCCGCGTCGGCAGTGTGGATCGTCAGCTTGATGGGCGATCTGCCGACCGTGCTGAAAGTACCGCTATACCTCATCCTCGGCATCGCGTGGCTAATCCCGTTGCGGCCACTGCTGCAATGGATGAACACCGGGGCATGGCGATGATCGATCCCGCCGATTGCCAGTCGATGGCCGACGTTCGCGCCGGCGTCGATGCGCTCGACCGCGAATTGGCGGCGCTGCTGGGGACGCGCTTCGCCTTCATGGCAGCGGCCGCCCGAATCAAGCCGCAGCGCGATCAGGTCCGTGATGAAATGCGCAAGGCGCAAGTGATTGAAAATGCAGAAACTGCAGCGCGTCGGTCGGGAGTGCCCGATGGCGTCGCGGCGGCATTATGGGAGCAACTTGTCGAGGCTTCGATCGCCTATGAACTCGGTCTTTGGGACCGGTTGCGCCACGTCGCCACCGAGGTGAGCGCGTGGCGCGAGTGACGGGGCTCGAACCCGCGACCTCCGGCGTGACAGGCCGGCGCTCTAACCAACTGAGCTACACCCGCGTATCCAGTGCGAGGAGCGCGTCTCTATGGACGGCCCCTCGCAGTGTCAAGCGCCGGTCGCTCCGGTTGGCTTAAATCGCCGGTTAGATTGCCGGTTAGATCGCTGATGAACCGCCGCGGACGAGATGCATGATCAGGCCAACGACGAACAGGATGATGAAGATGTAAAACAGCAGCTTGGCGATACCGGCGGCAGCACCGGCGATGCCGCCGAAGCCGAGCAGACCGGCGACGAGCGCGACGACGAGAAAGATGAGTGCATAACGAAGCATGGTGAAGATTCCCTTCTGTTGAACCCTTTGGGTGAAGCAAAAGCGTTTCACGCGCACCAAGGTTCCGAAGGCCGTCGTTGCGCGTGACAGGCCGAAGCCCCGCCGCTACTCAAATTGTTTATGGCCGATTCTCCCGACACTGCTCCCGACACCGTTCCGCTGTTCGATCCCGCCGCCAGCGTGGCGCGCTTGCTGGCGTTGCTCGATGTCGAGCCGCTGGAGGCCGACCTGTTTCGTGGCCAATCGACCGATGCCGGGTGGCAGCGGGTTTATGGTGGGCAGGTCGTCGCGCAGGCGCTGATGGCGGCATCGAAGACGGTGCGCCCCGAACGGCTGTGCCACTCGCTTCACGCCTATTTCCTGCGGCCGGGGGACCCCAAGCATCCGATCGTCTATCGCGTCGAACGCGACCGCGACGGGCAGAGCTTCACGACGCGGCGAGTGGTCGCGATCCAGCATGGCCGCCCGATCTTCAATATGGCCGCGTCGTTCCAGGTTGAGGAGGCAGGCCTCGACCATCATTTTCCAGCGCTAAAGGCGGCGGGTCCAGACGGGCTCAAAAGCGAGGCCGAACTGACGTTGGGCTATGCCAGCAAGGCTCCTGAACCGTATCGGACGCTGTGGCTCAGTCGCGACCGCCCGATCGAATTCCGCCCGCTCCAGCCCCTCAATCCCTTCAAGCCCAAGAAGCAACCGCCGCGCACCCAGAGCTGGTGCCGGATGGCCGCTACTGCCGAGGTAACGCCGGTCGTGGCGCGGGCATTGCTCGCCTATGCCAGCGACATGACCTTGCTCGATACCTGCCTGTTGCCGCACGGCATCGCCTGGACCGATCCCGGCTTGCAGGTCGCCAGCCTCGACCATGCGCTGTGGTTCAACGCGACACCCGATTTGAACGACTGGCTATTGTTCGATCAGGATTCGCCGGTATCGGGCGGCGCACGCGGCATGAACCGGGCGATCGTCACCACCCGGGCAGGCAAGCCGGTGGCGAGCGTCGTGCAGGAAGGGTTGATCCGCTACCGCCAGCCTTAAGCCGCTGAGAGCGACGTCAGAGCAGCGCCTCGATCTTGTCCGCCAATGCCGCAGGCTTTGTTGCAGGCGCAAAGCGTTCGACGACATGGCCATCGCGATCGATGAGGAATTTGGTGAAGTTCCATTTGATCGCCTGCGACCCGAGCAATCCGGGGGCGGCCTTCTTCAGCGCCTTGTACAGCGGATGGACGGCGTCGCCGTTGACATCGACCTTGGCGAACATCGGGAAGTCGACGTCGTAGGTCAGCTTGCAGAAATTGGCGATTTCGGTTTCGTCGCCGGGTTCCTGCGCGCCGAACTGGTTGCACGGGAAGCCCAACACCGTGAAGCCACGATCCGCATAGCGCTTCTGTAGCGCTTCGAGCCCTTCATATTGCGGCGTGAAACCGCATTTGCTGGCGGTGTTGACGATCAGCATGACCTTACCGCGCCAATCGGCGAGCGGCACCGTCGTGCCGTCGATGGCCTTTGCTTCGAACGCATAGATATCCGACATTGCCATTCCCCTGCTTGCGCTGACAGCATGTCGGGGCCGCGCCGCTTGTCAACCATGGTTGCAGATGTCCGGGTGCCGCTATACCGCATCGCACAATCGATTGTCAGGATACGCCGATGCAGCCTGCCGCGCCCCAGGACCCCGCCAGCCGCGAAGATGTCCGCTATCTCGGGCGCCTGCTCGGCGATGTCATCCGGACACAGGAGGGAGAAGCGGCGTTCGATGCCATCGAAGGAGTCCGCAAGGCCTCGGTCGCGTCGCACCGCAACCCCGATGCAGCGGCGACGGCGCAGCTCGATGACCGGCTTGGTCGGCTCGATCTCGCCGACACGTTGCGCTTTGTCCGCGGGTTTCTGTTGTTCTCGCTGCTCGCCAATCTTGCCGAAGATCGCGGCAACCCGACGAGCGAGCGCGCCGCGACGCTTGCCGGGGCCATCGACCGGCTCGAACGCGACGGCGTTACCCGCGCCGCTATCGTGACGCTGCTCGACGGCGCGCTGATCGCCCCGGTGCTAACGGCGCATCCGACCGAAGTCCGCCGCAAGAGCATGATCGACCGCGAATCGTCGATCGCTGCACTGATGGCGAACTGTTCGGCGGGCTTCTGCGATCTCGAAACCGAAGCCGAACTGATCCGCCAGATCACAATATTGTGGCAGACCCGCCCGCTGCGCGCGGTGAAGCCCGTCGTCACCGATGAAATCCAGTCGGCGCTGTCGTATCTGGCGGCGAGCTTCCTGCCGGTACTGCCGCGCCTGCATGCGCGGTGGGAGGCGCTGACCAAGGCAACGCTGCCGCCGTTCCTGCGCCCGGGCAGCTGGATCGGCGGCGACCGCGACGGCAACCCCAACGTCAACGCCGCGACGCTCGAGGCCGCATTATCGGCGCAGGCGGCAATCGCCGTCGGCCATTACCTCACCGAACTCAACGCGCTGGGTGCCGAACTGTCGATGTCGCAAACGCATGTGGCAGTGACACCCGACCTCGCCGCACTCGCCGAAGCCAGCGGCGACATGGCCGCCAGCCGCGCCGACGAACCCTATCGCCGCGCCCTCAGCGGCATCTATGCGCGCACCGCTGCGAGCTATCGGGCGCTGACCGGCAGTCCTGCACCGCTGGCGGCGATGGTGGTCGGCAGCGCCTACCCGCGCGCCGCCGATCTGCTCGCCGACCTGCGCACGGTCGCGGCGTCGCTGACGGACCATGGCGGCAAGGCGATGGTCGGCACACGCCTCGACCGGCTGATCCGCGCCGTCGAAATCTTCGGCTTTCATCTGGCGACGCTCGACCTGCGCCAGAACGCCGATGTCCATGCCCGCGCCGTTGGCGAACTGCTGGCGACCGCAGGAGTCGCGGGCGACTATGCGGCGATGGACGACGCCGCGCGGGTCGTCCTGCTCGGCGACGAACTCGCGAGCCCGCGACTGCTGTTCAACGCCTACGCTCGCTACAGCGATGAAACCCAAGGCGAAATGGCGATCCTGCGCGCCGCCGCCGCCGCCCATGCGCGCTTCGGCCCCGACGTCATCCGCGCCTATATCGTGTCGAAAACCAGCGGCGTCGCCAATTTGCTCGAAGTCTATGTGCTGCTCAAGGAAGTCGGGCTCTACGTCCCCGGCGATGTCCCGACCTGCCCGGTCATGGCCGTGCCGCTATTCGAAACCATCGAGGATTTGGAGGCCGCGCCCGATGTCATGGCACGCTATCTCGATCGCCCCAAGGCGGCGGCGCTGGCAACGGCGCGCGGCTATCAGGAGGTGATGATCGGCTATTCCGATTCGAACAAGGATGGCGGGTATCTGACCTCGAACTGGTCGCTGCACGAGGGTGCGCTGGCGCTGGCAGCGGTGTTTTCGGCGCGCGGGCTGCGGATGCAGCTGTTTCATGGGCGCGGCGGTGCGGTCGGACGCGGTGGCGGCCCGGCGTTCGACGCCATCCGCGCTCAGCCACAAGGCACCGTCATGGGCCGCATCCGCATCACCGAACAGGGTGAAGTCATCGCGTCGAAATACGGCACGCCGGCCGCAGCCGAAACCAGCCTCGAAACCATGGCGGCGGCGACCTTGCTCGCCAGCCTCGAGCCGCCCCGGCTGTCCGCCACCGATTTCGCCCGGTTCCGCACCGCTATGGCGACGATCAGCGGTGCGGCCTATGCCAATTATCGCGGGCTGGTGTACGAAACCCCGGGGTTCAACAGCTTCTTCCGCGCGGCGACGCCGATCACTGAGATTGCCGAACTCAAGATCGGCTCGCGTCCGGCATCGCGCACAAAGTCCGACCGCATCGAGGATTTGCGCGCCATTCCCTGGGTGTTCAGCTGGGCACAGGCGCGGATCATGCTGCCGGGTTGGTACGGCGCAGGCGACGCGCTGGCGGGCTTTGCCGACAAGGGGCTGCTGACCGAAATGGCCGACGCCTGGCCGTTCCTCGGGGCGGCGCTGTCGAACCTCGAAATGGTGCTCGCCAAATCGAACATGGACATCGCCAGCCGTTACGCCGGGCTGGTGCCCGATGTGGCGCTGCGCAAGGCGATCTTCGCGACGATCAGCGACGCGTGGCAACGGACGCACGACATGCTGCTGACCTTGACCGGGCAGACCGGGCTGCTCGACCGGCAGCCGGCGCTGGCGCAGTCGGTCAAGCTCCGCCTGCCGTATATCGACCCGCTCAACGAACTGCAGATCGATCTCATCCGCCGCCGTCGCGCCGGCGAGGACGACCCGCGCATCGCCGAAGGCATCCACCTGACGATCAACGGCATCGCGGCGGGGTTGCGCAACAGCGGTTAGCCGTCACACCGGGTTGACGTGTACGTCACCCTCAGCGAAACGTCCGCCAGACCAATTCGGGAACCCGCCGCCATGACCATGCCCGCCAACCTAGCCAATCGCCTCAGCATCCCGGTCATCGGGTCGCCGCTGTTCATCATTTCGGGCCCCGACCTCGTCATCGCACAGTGCCGCGCCGGGATCATCGGCAGCTTCCCCAGCCTCAACGCCCGCCCGCTGGCGCAGTTCGAGGAGTGGCTGCAGCAGCTGAATGCCGAACTGACGCCCGCCGATGCGCCGTATGCGGTCAATCTGATCGTCCACAAATCCAACGACCGCCTGATGGAAGATCTGGCGCTGTGCGTGAAGTACAAGGTGCCGATGATCATTACCTCGCTGGGCGCCCGCGAGGACGTCAATGCGGCGATCCACAGCTATGGCGGGATCGTCCTCCACGACATCATCAACAACCGCTTTGCGAAGAAGGCGATCGAAAAGGGCGCCGATGGCCTGATCGCGGTGGCAGCCGGTGCCGGTGGCCATGCGGGCACTATCTCGCCGTTCGCGCTGGTGCAGGAAATCCGCCGCTGGTTCGATGGCCCGCTGGCGCTGTCGGGGAGCATCGCCACCGGTGACGCGGTGCTGGCCGCCGAAGCAATGGGGGCCGACTTCGGCTATATCGGTTCGGCGTTCATCGCCACCACCGAAGCGCGTGCGGTCGACGGCTATAAGCAGATGATCGTCGATTCGTCGGCGTCGGATATCGTCTATTCGAGCCTGTTCACCGGCGTCCACGGCAACTACCTCAAGCCATCGGTCATCGCAGCCGGCATGGACCCCGACAATTTGCCCGACGGCGACGTGTCGACGATGAACTTCGGTTCGGGCGCGGCACCCAAGGCGTGGAAGGAAATCTGGGGCTGCGGCCAAGGCATCGGCGCGGTCGACGCGGTTTTGCCGGCGGGCGAACTGGTCGCGCGGCTGCGGCGTGAATATATGGCTGCCAAGGCGCGGGTTTTCGGCCATGGTGCCGTGGCGATGGCAGCGGAGTAAGTTCATGCGTACCGAAGTGACGCTTGACCGGCGGACCCGGCTGCTATGGCTCGCCGGGGCACTGGCACTGGGGTTCGCCAGCCAATGGTGCTTGGTATTCGGGGTGTGCGCGGCGCCGGGTTTGTAGCCCCTCCCGCAAGCGCGAGGGAAGCGGTCGCAAGGGAACTCCCGCTTTCCCGCGTCGTTGGCGTGGCGTATTCTCGTTACGCCCAGGAAAGGCCCACGCCATGGAACTCAGCGTCCCGCTCGACATCGTTTGCCGCATCATCCTGCGGGCGCGCGAATTCGAAGCACTCGTCCCCGATACCGATCCCGATGACGGTTCGAACGCCAGCGACGACGGTTCGGTCAATGAACTCGAGGACGACGGCGACAATCCGACCGAAGAGGAGCTGCGCGCGATCATCGGCGACCTTCCCGAAGACGAGCAAGCCGAAGTGATCGCGCTGGCACTGACCGGTCGCGGCGATTTCGATGCCGAGGAATGGACCGATGCGCTTGAAGCCGCGAGCGACGAATCCGATGGCGACGCAGCAGGTTGGATGCTCGAACAGCCGACGCTGAGCACCGATATCGAGCTCGGCCTGTCGGCGTTCGGGCTGAGCTGCGACGGGTTGGGGACGGTCGTTTAAGGCCGCGACCTAAGGCCGGCCCACTCGCTCGGCCTTGCCCACGGGCGCGTCGGCGCGGCTCTTGATGCCCAGCGAAATCAGCAGGCTCGACGAGACGAAGATCGACGAATAGGTGCCGACGACGATGCCGAGCAGCATCGCAGCGGTAAAGCCGAAGATGACGTCGGGACCAAGTAACAGCATCGCCGTCAGCGCAACGATCATCGCCAGCGACGTCATGACGGTGCGCGGCAGCGTTTCATTGACCGACAGATCGATGATCGGGCCGATATCCATGCTGCGATATTTTCGCAGATTTTCGCGGATTCGGTCATCGATGACGACCTTGTCGTTCAGTGAATAGCCGATGATCGTTAGGATCGCCGCAATGACGTTGAGGTCGAACTCCAACTGCGTCAGCGCGAAGAAACCAAGCGTCACGGTAATGTCGTGGACAAGCGCCACGACGGTCGAAACGCCGAAATGCCATTCGAAGCGAAACCAAGTGAACAGCGCCACCGCCGCCATCGACATCAGCACCGCGAGCGCGCCCTTGCGCACCAGTTCGCCCGACACCTTGCCCGATACCGATTCAACGCGGCGGAAGCTGACCTTACCGTAATGTGCCTTGAGATCGGTTTGCACCTTGGCGACGACGCGCTGAACGGCGGCCTGGTCGCCTTCGGGCAGCGGCAGGCGGATAAGGATGTTGGTTGGCGGACCGAACTGCTGCAGCGCCGATTTGCCGACACCGAGGCTGTCGACTTCGACACGTAGCTGGTCCAGCGGCGGCGGGGCCGAGAATTCGACCTCCATCGTCAGACCGCCGACAAAGTCGACGCCGAGATTGAGCCCCCGCGTCGCCAGCAATCCGATCGAGCCGATGGTCAGCAGCAACGTCAGCGCAAACGCAATGAAGCGCACGCGGACGAAGCCGATGTTGGTATTGTCGGGGACAAGTTTCAGCGGCATGGCGGACGTCTACCTTGTCATCCCGGCGTAGGCCGGGATCCCGTTTACTTTGGCGCAGTCAGCAAAAAGCTGGATCCCGGCCTGCGCCGGGATGACATCAAAAGTTGGGATGACATCATAAGTCGGAATGCCATTAAGCGCTACGTTGCCCACTATATCACCAGCGCGGCGGGGCGCGCCTTGGCGAGCCAGCGCGATACCATCAGGCGCACGACGGTGACGGCGGTGAACACCGATGTCGCGATGCCGATCGACAGCACCACGGCGAAGCCCTTGATCGGCCCCGAACCGGCGATGAACATGATGACCGCAACGATGATGTTGAGCGAGTTGGCGTCCCAGATCGTCCGTGTCGCGTCGCGGAAACCGACCTCGACCGACTGGACGACACCCCTGCCCTTGCGCTGCTCCTCGCGAATGCGCTCGTTGATCAGCACGTTGGCGTCGACCGCCGCGCCGATCGTCAGCACGAGCCCCGCGATCCCCGGCAAGGTCAGTGTAAAGCCCGCCGCCGACATGACGCCGAGGATGAGGAAGATGTTCATCATCAGCGCCAGCACCGAATACACACCGAAACGGCCATAGGCGGCGATCATCAGAATTGCGACGGCGAGCGTTGCCGCCCCGGCGGCGATGCTGCCGGCGCGGATCGAATCGGCACCAAGATCGGGACCGACTGTGCGCTCCTCGACGACCTTCAATTCGACCGGCAGCTTGCCCGACCGCAGCAGGATCGCCAGCTGGTTGGCGCTTTCGGTGGTGTAGCTGCCCGAGATGATGCCCGAGCCGCCAAGGATCGGCTCATTGATCCGCGGATCGGAAATGACCTTGCCGTCGAGGATGATGGCAAACGGTTTGCCGACATTTTCCTGCGTCGCCTTGGCGAAACGCCGTCCGCCGGTCGAATCGAAACGGAAGCTGACTGCAGGCGAGCCGTTCTGGTCGCTCGAGACCTGTGAATCGACGAGCTGGTCGCCGCTGACGAGGACCCGGCGCTTGACGACGACGACACCGCCTTCGACACGCGGCAGGATCTGACTGCCGGGAGGGGCGCGACTCTGCGCGACTTCGGCGGGGTCGGCGGCGGTATCGACCATCTTGAATTCGAGCTTGGCAGTCTTGCCGATCAGCGCCTTGAGCGCGCTCGGGTCCTGCAACCCCGGAACCTGAACGACGATGCGGTTGCTGCCCTGACGCACGATGGTCGGCTCGCGGGTGCCGAGTTCATCGATACGGCGGCGGATGACTTCGACTGCCTGCGCCATGGCGCTGTCGATCGACGCCGCGACCCCTGCGTCGGTTTCGGTAAGCACGATCTTGTTGCCGTCGACGACATTGACTTCCACATCGCGGGCGCCGGTCAGCCCGCCGAGCGGCCGCGTCACCTTGCGCAGCGTTTCGACGGCCCGGTCGAGCGTCGCCGGGTCGGTGACGATCAGGCTGAGCGCGTTGTTGGCGGTCGACAGGTCGGTATAGGCAACCGGGCCGCCATCGGCCTGTTGCAACTCGGTCCGCACGGTTTCTTCGAGCGTTTCGAGCTTGGTCTTGCGGACGCCTTCGGTCGAGGCTTCGAGCATCAGGTGCGAGCCACCGCGCAGATCGAGCCCGAGGCTCAGCTGGCTATGCGGCAGGAACGACGGGATTTGCTTGGCCTGTTCCTCGCTGACGAAGTTCGGCGCGGCGAAGGCAAACCCCAGCAACAGCGTCGCAAGGATCGTCCAGACCTTCCAAGAGGGGAAGTCGAGCACGGGACGGTCAGGCCTTGGCGTCGTTGGCGGCCGCCGGCAGCCCGCGAGTGCGGACTTCGGCGAGGGTGGCCTTCAGCACCTTGAGCTTGACCGTCGGTGCGACCTCGACCTCGACTTCGCCATTATCCAGAACGCGCGTCACCTTGCCGATAATGCCGCCGCCGGTGACGACGTCATCGCCCTTCTTGACCGCATCGATCAGCGCGCGGTGCGCCTTGGCGCGTTGCTGCTGCGGGCGGATCATCAGGAAATAGAAGATCGCGAAGATGGCGATATAGGGTGCGAAGGCGAGGAGGCCGGCGGTGGCGCCGCCCATGGCACCGGCTGCGGGCGAGGCGGCCTGGGCAAAGGCCGGTGTTTCGAACATCAAAAAAGCTTTCTCACGTCCGGGTTGGACAAGCTGCGCGCTCTAGCCGGTTGGCGGCGGCGGTGCAACGGTGGCTAAAATGCGAACCCTGCGACCAGCGCGAACGACTGGTCGTGAAAGCCGCTGCTCTGCCGCCGGTCATAGCCCAATGTGACCCGCAGCGCGTCCTGCAGATAGCCAAGGCTGCCGCCATAGGTCAGCTTGTCGGCCTTTTCAGCATCGGCAGGCAGCACAATCGCATCCGTCGCACTGATAAATTGTGCCACCGTCTGGGTTGGGTTGTCGCGGAACTGATGGACATAACCGCCATGGATTTCGGCCCGTGCCGACCCTTCGAACACCGGCATCGTATAGGCGAGGGACAATTTCGTCGTGTTGGCGACGACGCTTTCGGTTTGCGAATTGACCTTCAGCGCAAACGCTCCGCCACCCTGTTCGGTATAGCCACCCTGCCTGAGCTGGGTCCAATAGAGCGAGTTGGTCGGCAGGATCGACCAGCGACCACGCTTGAAATTGGCACCGACGGTAAAGCCTGCGCCGAACTGGGTCCCGGTCCAGTGAGCGGTCACGGTGTCGCTGAAGGTGCCGATGGTCAGCGTCCGCTTGCTGTCGTAGGTTACCCGACCGGCGAGCGCGCTGACCTGCACGAACAGCCGCTTCCACGACCATGAGGCGTAGGGCGATACGCCCTGCATGGAAATGTCGAGCGGGGTCGCGCCCTTGCCCACGCCCTGATTCAACCCGACCGACGCCCAGCTCGACAGCAGCGCGAGGCCGATTGCATCGGCACCGAGCAACGGCGCATCGACACCGCCCGCAAGGCCGAAAGTGTTCGACGTGAAGCCGAGATCGTTGATGCCGGGAGCCTGCTTGGCGAAATCGCCGATTTCCTGCGCCCAGATGCCGATCGATTTGGCACCGCTCTGACGGATGTCGGCGACGGTCGCCAGCCGCTGCGCGGCCGCACCAAAGCCAGTGTCGGCAAAGGCCTGCGCCGTGCGCAACGGGGCGCGGCCAAAGCTCGGCGGAGTGATGGCGCGATACGCCGCCACGACCGACGCCTGATCGGGCAAATTGGCGATCGCCGCCGATTCCGCCGGGGCATTGGCAAGTGCACCGATCGAAGAATTATAAAGCGCCGCCTGCCCGCCAACGAGGCCAAGCTCGGCAGCGGTCTTGCGGTTCAGCGTCACCTGCAACCGGGTGCCGTCGACGGTCGCGGCGCTCGCGGTGAACAGAAACGGCGAAACGCTCGAATCGATCAGCGTCGCCAGATGGTCGGTCGTAAAGCCGCCATTTGCCTGAATGATCGTCAGGTTCTGGTTCAGTGCCAGCGACTGGACCGACAGGCGCACCTTGCTGGTGCCCGAAAAATCGGCGGCGCCATTGACGAGCAGCGATGTCCCCGGCCGTACCGGCACCACCAAAATCGAAGCACTGCTTGCCGACAGCGACTGCAAGGTCGACGGCCCGTTGGTCAGATCGAGCCGCGACGTCCCGGCAAGCGTCACGTTCAGCGCGCTGCCGGAGGTGATGATATTCGACAAGGCCGCCGTCCCGCTGAGGTCGAGCCGATTGCTGCCGGTGCCAAAGGCGATTGTGCCGGTGATCGTTCCCGCACTCGCCTGCAGAGTCGATGCGCCGTTGCCGAACAGAATGTCACCAGTAATCGTGCCACTGTTGGCAACCGTGACGGCGGCGGCGCTGGTCGTCAGATCGATGGCGCGTGCCCTGCCCGTTGTAGCGCCGGCCGTCACCGCGATCGTGCCGGTATTGGCTATCGATGTCAGCGTGCCCGAACGGTCGGTGATCGCGGTGGCATTATTGTTCGGGCCGTTCGACGTGGTGTTGATCGTGCCGGAATTGACGATCGACGGCACCGAGGCGCCCGCCTCGACAATGATGCCAAAGGCTGCGCCCCCGGCCCCCGCCGGCGTGCTGCTGGTCGCTGACGTCTGGGCGGCTACCGTGGTCAGCGTGCCCTGATTGCGGATTTGCGGAACTACCGCGCCCGACAGCACATCGATTCCCGTCGCACTGGCGTCCACCGCACCGACGATAATGCTGGAATTCGCCTGCGAGTTGAACCCGCCGACAAGCGTTGTGGTCGCCCCGCCACCGCCGATCCGCACGCCGAGCGTCGCCTGCCCCGCTGCGGCAACCCCGGTTTGAATCTGCCCGCGATTGACGATGGCATAGGCGTCGTTGCCGGTGCCCACGGTGCCGAGCGTGATCGCCTGCGGCGTCGTCGCGTCAGGAGCAATCCAGAGCGCTGGTGCCGAGCCGGTTGAAAAAATTCCGCCGGTGACCAGTGTATTCGTCGCGGTATTCACCTGCGCGGGCGGCACGATGGCGCCGTTCGCGTCGACATAATAGCGGTCGTTGAGGAAACCCGTCCCGACGTTCGATGCAATCCGCACCCCGGCAAGGCCGACCTTGCCGTTGACGATGTTGTTGGTCGAATCCGTGCCGCGCTGCGTGCCAACCGAAATCGACCCGAGGTTGCTGATGGTGCCGGACACCGGCCCGCTGACCAGCAGACCATAGCCGCCTGCACCATTCGATGCACTCGCCCCGGTCAAGGTGAGGTTCCCCGTCAGCGGTCCCGTCACCGATACGGCGGTCGAATTCGTCCCCGCCACGGCGACGCTACGCAGGCCGATATTGCCGGTGAAACCCGACGCCAGCGACACACCGAGAGCATTGTCGCCCGACACGGTGATCGACGATGCCGGACCACTGACGATCGTCCCGATGACCGGCCCCTTCGACAGCAGCAGGCCGATGTTGCCGCTGCCACCCGTGCCCGTGACACTGATGATGTTATTATTGGTGATCGTCGTCGTGATCGGTGTCGTGCCATCGATGGCGACCGCGACGGCACCCGATGCCGCGCTCGACGAAATCGTGCCACTGTTGGTCAGGGTGTTGCTCGAATTCACCGTCACCGCCGTACCGGTCGTGACTATGATCGAACCCGCCGAAGTAACCGTGATATTGCCGGGTGTATTGGCCGATGCGGCAGCGGTCGTCACCGGGGTCGTGGTCGCGGTTGCGACGGACAGATCGGCCGCCCGCACGGCAGGCCCCGCGACTGCAATTGCCAGCGCCGAAGCCCCGATAAAACCCGACCGCAACACTTTGACACGCATCAAAGACGCTCCCCGTCGCGCCAACGCGCGCCTGCTCACAACACTTTATCGTCCCGCCAGACCCGTTCCGCCATCGGAGGCTGGCCTGCGCAGACCTTCGCTGCTTTCCCCTACACCATCTTGTCGGCGAGGCAATTCGCCCTGCCCTATTTTCCGATGAAGCGATACAAGACTGGCTATGACCGATCCGCTGCTCCGCATCGCTGCCGCCCTCGAGCGCCTGTCGCCGCCGCCCGCAGCAACCGATGTATCGACCGGGCACTGGTTTGTCTGGTCGGCGAACGGGCTGGCTGCGGTACCGGTGCCACGCGCGGTGCCGCTGGCGCTGTATGCCGGCGTCGATGCGCAAAAGGCGGCATTGTTCGAAAACTTTAGGCGTCATGCCGCCGGATTGCCGGCACATGATGTGTTGCTGTGGGGTGCACGCGGCATGGGCAAGTCATCGCTGGTCCGCGCGGTGCATGGCGCGCTGGTCGCCGATGGCCGCGATGCCGCGCTGGTGCAGGTGGCGCAACCCGATCTCATGACGCTGCCCAAGCTGTTCGAGCGGCTGGCGACGGTTTCACGGCCGTTCACGGTGTTTTTGGACGATCTCAGCCTGACCGGGGACGATGGTGAGGTCCATGCACTGCGCTCGCTGCTCGACGGCGGCGTGATGGCGCGGCCCGACACCGTTCGGCTGGCAGTGACGTCGAACCGCCGCCATCTGGTGCCGCGCACGCTTGCCGAAAACCGGCCCGATGATGCGACGGCCGCGATCAACCCGCGCGACGTCGCCGACGACAATCTGGCACTCGCCGACCGGTTCGGGCTGCGGCTGGGGTTCCACGCCTGCGATCAGGACATTTACCTCGCCATCTGCGCCAATTATGCCAAGGCGCTCGGTCTGGATTTCAATCGTCAGGCCGCGCTTGGCTGGGCGGTCGCCAAGGGTGCGCGATCAGGCCGTGTCGCGTGGCAATATACCGTCGAGACCGCCGGTGCAGCCGGCAAGCCGGTGACCCTGCAGCTCGGTTGAGCGCGCGTCAGATCCACTTGCGGGCGCGGGCAACCACGGTGAACCTGATCGCCGTGACGACCATCATGCCGATGACAATGTGGAACCCATGCTCGCCGGTCTTGCCGAAGCTGGTTTCGAAATTCATCCCGAAGATCCCGGCGATCGCCGAGGCAAAGCCAATGACGACGGTGACGAACGTCAGCCGCTTAACCAATTCGTTGGTTTCCTGCGCCGTTTTGGTTTCGAACAGGTCGAACGCGCCGGCGACGCCCTGCCGGGCCGCATCGAGCTGATCGACCGTGCGGTCGAAGCGGCGTTCGACGTGATGGAAATGATCGACGGCATTGGCGCTGACCACCGGATCGAAATCGGGACGCGCCAGACCATAGAACACCCCGCGCTGATCGGCCAAACGACGGCGCAGCCCCGAAACCCGCCGCCGCATCACCGCCAGTCGCGCCAGTCCGCTGCGTCCGGTGCGTTCGGCCAGCGTTGCCTCGTCAAGGCCGTCGATCGCCGATTCGATATGGCCGATCGCGTTGAAATAGCTATCGAGATGCCAGTCGAGCAGCGACGCCGTCAGCACCGCCGGCGACAGCGCGCCGATATCGGTTTCCGCCCGATCCTTGTCGCGAAAATCGGTGAAGTAGCCGACATCGCCGTCGCGGATGGTCAGCAACCACGATTTGCTGACGAGAAAATCGATCCGACGGTCGCCGCGCTCGCCATGATCGGGCGCTATCGTCAACGCGAAATGGAAATGGCTCGGGAAGCGAAGGACCTGCGTCCGGGGGCTATCGGTCGTGGTCGCATCCAGCGTATCGCCATCGAGCGCGAGCAGGATGCAGATGGTGGCCAGACTGTCCGTATCGCTGCGTTCAAGATCGACCCAGAGCAGCTGGTCTGCAGCGAGGTCGGGAAGCGACGTAATATCGAGCGGTATCTCGCGGTCGTGACCCGTCGCGTCGTAAAGATAGGCTGCCATTTCGCTATAACCCGCCAACCCCGAAACGGATGCACCGGGCGATTGGAACCTGGCCGGTACTGGGTCGCTGGCGGATCGGGTGGGATTCGAACCCACGATGGGCTTTTGACCCATACACACTTTCCAGGCGTGCGCCTTCGACCACTCGGCCACCGATCCGCGAAGGCGCGGCGATAGCAAGCCGGCTGGGCTACGGCAATGCTTGGTCC